>DIJC01000015.1:0-147714 GCA_002421005.1 Enterobacteriaceae bacterium UBA5654
GTGAGGGGGAATTGCCGGTAAGGTGTCGCCCCTCTCCCTGACCCTCTCCCTCAAGGGAGAGGGAACTGCGCGAGTGCGGGGTGACGTCCGGTGCCGGTTTTCCCCCTCTCCCCCGGGGAGAGGGCTGGGGAGAGGGGAGGCGTCCGGTGAATTGGGTGGGCGTGTGGGATATACATTTCCCCCTCCCTGACCCTCGCCACGCTTCGACTAAACCGAACCCGGCGCCTTCACCGTGCGCACCTTCTCCACTGCGCTTTGCCATTCGTGCCAGCGCTTTTGTAATCTGCCGTGCCGCGCCATATCCGGCTGAAAAACAGCATGCTCCGGCAGCAGCGGGCGCAGCCCGTCGGCATCCACCCGCAGCAGCGCTTTGCGTGCCAGCAGCGCCGCGCCGGTGGCGGAAAGCTCGGCCACATCGCTGCGCATAACCGGGCAACCCAGCAGGTCCGCCTGATATTGCATCAGCCAGTCATTTTTAGTGGGTCCCCCGTCCACCATCAACGCTTTCAGCGCAAAATCGCTGTGCTGGCGCATGGCAACAGCGACATCGGCGATTTGATAGGTGATGGATTCCAGCGCCGCGCGGATCAGGTGCGCGCGCTTTACGCCCCGGCTCAGGCCGTGGATCATCCCTCTGGCCTGTTCGTCCCACCACGGTGCGCCAAGCCCGGTCAGGGCCGGGACGAAATAGACGCCGAGCGTGGACTCAACCGAGGCGGGCAGAGCGTTAAGCTGCTGCGCCAGCTCAGCCGCAGGCAGTTCGCTAAGACCGGTGCTGTCCGCCATCCAGGCCACCGCATCGCCGGTGTGGGGAATATTACCCTCCAGCCCGTAAACCAGCCGTTCACCATCGTGCCAGGCGACGGTGGTGGCGAGCGCGTTGACGTCGTGCTGCGCCGAAGAAACCGGGGCCATTACCGACGAGCCGGTTCCATACGTTGCCTTCACGCGCCCCTCTTCACCCAGACTGTGAGCAAAAAGCGCGGCGTGAGAATCGCCGATCATCGCCAGCACCGGAATGCCGTCAGGAATATTTTTCAGCCCTTGCGTCCGCCCAAATTCGCCACTGGAGGGGCGGATCTCCGGCAGCGCGGCGCGCGGAATGCCAAACAGCGCCAGCATCCCGTCGTCCCACTGTCCGTGGTGAAGATTAAAAAGCTGGGTGCGCGAGGCGTTGGAGTAGTCGCAGCAAAATGCCGTGCCGCCGGTGAAATGCCACAGCAGCCAACTATCTACCGTGCCGAGGCAAATCTCGCCCTCATCGGCTAATTGCAGGCCGTTTGGCACCGATTCCAGCAGCCAGCGCATTTTTGAGGCGGAAAAGAGGGGCGCGACGGGCAGGCCGGTGACGGCTTTGATCTGCGCCTCGTGCCCCTGCTGGCGCAGGGACTGGCAAAACGCTGCCGTGCGCGAGCACTGCCAGCTAATCGCCGGGCCGATGGCCTGCCCGTTGCGACGATACCAGCCCACCGCCGTTTCGCGCTGATTGCTGATTGCCAGCGCCGCCACGCGCTCAGCGCCGACGGCAGCAACCGCCTGCGCCACGACATCAAGTGAAGCATCAATCAGCAGTTCGGCGGGCTGTTCCACCCAGCCTTCGCGCGGCGTACGGATGCTCAGCGCCCTGGAAAATGTCGCCACCACGCGGCCCGCCGCATCCATCGCCACGGCTTTAGCATTGGTGGTGCCCTCATCGAGGGCAATCACAATCTCTTTATTCTCCGCCATGATCTGTTCCGCCGTCTTACTGGTGAAGATAGGTGCTGACGCCGAGGTAGCGCGTAAATGCTTCATGCAGGACGTCGGCGCTGGCGGAGTGGTTCATCGCCACGTGATGTTCAAACCCGTTGCGGCAAATCCAGTTGAGCAGATTTTCCAGGTGCGGCACTTCGATGACCGCCCGGCAACCCACCGTATCCAGCGGATCGTCCACCGATTTTCCTGCGCCAACGTAGGCTTTGATCTCACCGGTTAAATCGTCGGTGCTCAGACGGAAATAGGTCAGCTCGCCGCTGCGCAGACGGCCATGCACCGCGCCACAGGTGTTTTCTTTGCCCACCGTGGTGCCGATGATATCGGCGGTGCCCATATGGGGCGCGTCGAGGCTGGCGGCAGCGAAATTACCGCAGTGAAACAGTACGCATTTGTTGCGATCGTCGCCGAAATTGTTATTCCAGTCAGCAATCGAGGCCGGACTCATATTACTGCTGGCCAGCGCGTACATTGACAGCGCGCCCATCACATCGACTTCGCAGGCGCTGGGCATCAGTTGCCCGGACATCACGCTCATAATCGAGCAGACGTTAATGCCGAGATTTTCCTGCAGCGAGGTCCAGCACTGAATGGCGGTGGTGTCGATATCATTGGCGATCACCCATTCGCTGATGACCACAAACAGTTTGGCCATCGTGACCAGTTTGTCTGCCGGAATACCGCTGGCGTCGGCGTTGTCGATCAGCAGGCGGCGTTTTTCATCGACCCGGATATCGTCATCGCGCAGTAGTTTGATGCGGGTAAAGACTTCGGAAAGATCGAGAGTTTCCACCGCAATGCCCAGCCGCTCCAGCAGTTTTTCACTGTAGCGCACGGTGTTGAAGCCTGCCGGACGCGCGCCAATGGCGCCCACGCGCACGCCGCGCATACTGCTGACTACCCGGCAAATTTGCTCAAAGCGTTTTAAATCCCCGGCGAACACCTCTCCGTCAAGCGCACAAACGTGCTGGGTGGTGAGAGTAAACGGAATACCGTACTGGCGCAGGTTATTGCACAGTGAGATTTTGCCGCAGAAGCTGTCGCGGCGGGTGGCAAGACCCATTTTATCGAGGTTATCTTCCTGAGCCTGTACCAGCACCGGCACGTTCAGCCCGGACAGGCGCAGCGTTTCCGCCACCGCTTTTTCATCGCCAAAGTTGGGCAGTAATACCACCACGCCGTGAATGTCATCGCGATGGCGGCGAAACAGATCGGCGCAGATTTTTGCGTCCTGACGGGTTTCCACGCCGCCCAGCTCGGTCTGCGTGTCATCCAGCATAATAGTGTTAATACCGAGGCGGCTAAACAGTGCCACCGCCTGTTCGCGCGCCTCCGCGACCAGGTAGCTGGGGAAAAATCCCCGGTTGCCGATAATGACCGCCATCGTAAGTTGTTGAGGGATTCGGGACATTGCTTAATCTCCAGTAAGGTTCAGCGTAATTATTGTTATCGTTGTGCCTGATACAGCGCGGTTGCGTTTTTCACTACGCCTGCCGCGTCTATTTGATGGCGCGCGCGCGTGGATGCGCGATCGGCCGCGATGGCATACTGCCCGTCTGGAATACCGAGACGCCGCAGTGGGATACCGCATCCGCCTTCTGCCAGCACTTCCGCCACCAGGCTGCCGACGCCGCCGTTGACGTTATGTTCTTCCACGCTGACCACCGCCTGGTGCTGTTTCAGCAGGTCAAGTAGCTGGGATGTATTGCAGGGACGAATAGAAGGTACACTGATTACGCTGGCCTCAATACCGGCTTGCGCCAGTTGTGTGGCGGCTTCGACAATTTCATGCACCGTCGAACCCATCGCTACCAGCGCGATATCCGTGCCTTTGCGCAGCACGTCAATATTACCGGGCGCAAAGCGATAGTCAGCATCATGCAGTTCCGGCAGGGCTTTGCCATCAAGGCGGATATACACCGGGCCAATATGTTCCAGCGCGTAATCAATGATCTGCCGACACTCAATCGGGCAGGAAGGAGCATAAATTTCGATATTGCCGAAGCCGCGCAGCACGGAAATATCATCGATGCTGTGATGGGTGCTGGCGAGTGGGCCGTAGCTTGCCCCGGCGTTCAGCCCGAACAGCTTAACGTTGGTGTTGTTGTAGCAAATATCGACTTTAATCTGCTCGTTGGCGCGCGAAATCAAAAACGGCGCGGCGTTACAGGTGACGGCGACTTTGCCGCCAATCGCCAGCCCGGCAGCCGCGCCGACCAGGGTTTGTTCCGCAATACCGACGTTGACCAGCCGATCGGGATACTGTTTGATAAACGGCGATATTTTGGCCGTTGAGGTTGAGTCTGCCACCACCGGCACCAGATCCACGCCGCGCCCGACCGCATCAATAAACGCATTTACCATTACCGTGGCGAGGTGTTCGCTATTACTCATCTTTCAGTTCCTCCAGCGCCAGTTCAATTTCTTCACCTTTGGGAACACGGTGATGCCATTCAGGACGACCCTGAATAAAGGAGATCCCCGCGCCTTTCGTGGTGTTGGCGATCACCACGTGCGGCTTGCCGTTGGGCTGCAATCCTTCCAGTGTGGCAACCACGTCCGCCATATCGTTGCCGCGACATTCGGTCACTTCCATGCCGAACGCGCGCCATTTTTCATCCAGCGGATCGGTATTCATGATCTCTTTGGTCGAACCCGCCAGTTGCAGGTTGTTTTTGTCGTTGATAATGACGAGGTTATCGAGTTTGTAATGGGCTGCGACCAGCGCGGCTTCCCAGTTGCTGCCTTCCGCCAGCTCGCCATCCCCGGTGATGGCAAAAACCCGGCGCTTGCTGTTGCTGCGTTTAGCGGCGAGGGCAATACCCACCGCCACCGGCAGGCCGTGGCCGAGCGCGCCCGTATTGAGTTCAATACCCGGCGTTTTATGCTTCACCGGATGGCCGGGCAGGTGGGAATCGGGGTGCTGGTAGGTGGAAAGCCATTCGGTCGGGAAAAATCCCGCTTCGGCGAGCACGCAGTAATAGCCGCCAACCGCATGGCCTTTCGACTGGATGTAAATATCCCGCTCGTCGCTCTCCTGCAGCGCTGGCGAGCAGTTCAGAATACGAAAGTAGAGGGCGGTGAGCAGTTCAACCTGCGATAAATCAGCCCCGGTATGACCTCCTGCCGGACTTTCCGCATTGAGGACAATAATGCGACGACGGACGGCACGCGCTTTTTTCTCAAGCTCCTCGACGGAGAGCGAAAACGGATTCATAAAGCACCTCTTGAATGTATAATCTTGTATGAATAAATATTCCAGTCAGGTGAAAAAATGCTCCGAACGCGGGGGGATAAATGTGTCTGACATCCTCCCTTTTTTATCGCTTGGAATATATATTCACTACTGATTTATTATTCATGAGCTAAACATATGCCTTGTTGAGGGGTTTGTCTACGAGATGACGTGCGCCGATGTATAGAAAAGCGAGTGCGATCACAAATGATCGTGCGCAGGACGGGAAGCTCACTTGTTATATATTCAGCAATGCATAAAAATAACAGGCAGTAAATCAAGGGGAACGCTATGTCGAAGCAGGATGAGCAGCGCTTGCTGGTGAAGATCGCCACGCTTTATTACAGTGAAAATAAAAAGCAGTCCGAGATCGCATCGTTGCTGCATCTTTCACAATCTTTTGTATCACGCGCGCTGACGCGCTGCCAGAAAGAAGGGCTGGTGAAGATCACCGTCGTGCAGCCGACCAATATTTTTGTCGGCCTGGAGAAGGCGATTGAAGAGCAGTACGGTATTCGTCAGGCGATTGTGGTGGATACCGGCGACGCCCCCGGCAATGCGCAAATCAAGCACGCCATCGGCAGCGCGGCGGCGCACTACGTTGAAACGCGCCTGCGCCCGGAAGATCTGGTAGGGATTTCTTCGTGGAGCAGCACTATCCGCTGTATGGTCGATGAAATGCATCCGCAGAATATTCGCGCCGCCGGGGTGATCCAGCTCCTGGGCGGCGTGGGGCCGAACGGCAACGTGCAGGCGACGATCCTGACCCAGCAACTGGCAGCGCATCTTGGCTGCCCGGCGTGGCTGCTGCCATCCCAGAGCATCGAACATTCCGTCGAGGAGCGCTCCCGGCTGGTCAGCAGCCCGGACGTGGCGGCGGTAGTCGAAAAATTCTCCCAGGTTGACGTGGCGATTGTCGGCATCGGCGAGCTTGAACCTTCGCAGTTGTTGAAAAACTCCGGTAACTACTACAACGAAGAAATGCTCCGACTGCTCTCCTCGCGCGGGGCGGTCGGGGATATCTGCCTGCATTATTACGACGCGGCAGGCAACCCGGTGTTAAGCCATGAAGAAGATCCGGTAATTGGCATGGAACTGTCGCAAATTCGCGCCTGCCCGCAGGTGATCGCGCTGGCAGGCGGCCCGGAAAAAAGTAACGCCATTCGCGGCGCGTTACAGGGGAATTATATCGACGTGCTCATTACCGATTACCCGACGGCGCGCAGCCTGGTGAAAGAATAATCGCGGTGTTGTGCGTCAGAACAGCGCTTTCGTTGTCCAGATGCGGCTGCGCCAGCGGCGGAACATCAGCATGGCGCGCAGCCCTTCATCAATAATGTAGGCCAGCCATACGCCGACCAGCCCCAGCCCCGCGGAAATGCCTAATATCCAGGAGAAGGGCAGGCTGACGATCCACATCACGATAATTCCGCAGATAAACGGGAAACGCACGTCGCCGGTGGCGTTAAGGCTGCTAATCACAATAATATTGGTCGCCCGACCCAGTTCCAGAAGAATGGAGAACAGAAACAGTTCTTTGGTCATTTCGATAATCTGGCTGCTGGACGTAAAGAGCTGCATAACCGGGCGGGCAAACAGATAAAGCAGAATGCTGACCAGCAGGGCGATAATCAGGCCAATCCGCAGACTTTTCATTCCCTGCTGATAGGCGCGGTCAATTTCACCCGCGCCGGTGGCCCGCCCGATGATGATTTGCGAGGCCTGACCGACAGACATGGCAAATAGCGCAACAAACTGGCTGATACTGGAGGCGTAAATTTTGGTGGTTAAGGCTTCCGTTCCCAGATAAGCAATAATGGCGGTGACGACAAGCTGCGATCCGGCGTAGGAAAGGTTTTCACCCGCCGAAGGCAGACCGAAGCGTAAAATAGAGCCGAGCATTTTTTTCGAGCACTGCCGCAGTTTGCGCCAGTTAAAGGTATAGCCAATATATTTTTTCAGCATCCAGACGGCCATTATCATTCCGATAATATTCGCGAAGCTGGTGGCAATGCCGACGCCGGTTACGCCCAGATCCAGATAGCTCAGCCCGCCGTACAGACAGACATAATTCAGCACCACGTTCAGACCGCTGGCGGTAACCGGCACGATCATCGCCTGATGCACAAAGCCGTGCGTGCGCAGAATTGGCAAGATTGAGGAATACAGAGAAATAATTACCGATGTGCCGCCGATAATTTTAATAAATGGCGAACCGACGGCGACTAATTTTTCATTAAGACCGAGCAGGCGTAAAAAATCATCCCCCAGAATAATAAAAATCGCGCTCATCACAATGCCAATTAAAAAGGCCACGACCAGGCCGTTAGTAATAACATGTTCAATGCGCCGTTTTTTGTTTGCGCCAATTAATTGCGCCGCCACAATCTGCACCCCGACGGTGAGAAATCCGTAGAATATAATAGAGATGGTCAGAATTTGGTTGGCAACGCCGGTCGCGGCGACGGCTTCGTCAGAATAATGCCCCAGCATAAAGACATTGACATAATTCATCATTAAACGAAGCAGTTGCTCAATAAATATGGGCCAGGCAAGGGCATATAAGCCGAGCTTAAATTTATTGCTGGCGACAGACATCATTGACGATCTCCCTTCGAACGAAAGTGTTTTTCAATAGAGCGAGTTGTGAACGTGTTGTGATTAAAGGCGCTAAAGCAGCGAGTTCATGATAATAAACCTGACGCGGATGCCCGACCAGAAAGTCAGCATCAATTCCCGTGCCTGAGGATTTTCATCACTTTTCACATGAACACTGCGCTCCGCCGCGTCCTGCGACTGCAAATACTACTATTTAAAAACGCATTTAAAAGTAAATTGTTGCTAATATTTTTAGGTGGCTGCGTTGTAACAGCAGGGTTTCATATATTATTAATGAAAATAACAGAAGTCATACAGATGGCTAACCGAAAGTATTATTGATGATCCGCTCATTCTGTTAACGGAAAAACGAGAATAAATATCGCCATTTCCTTTGTATGCGGATCTGACTTCGTAGCGGTGCGATAATGAGCGCGAGATGTTGACTATAAGGAATGTCCGGCGATGAAGTCGATCGTAAAAGCGCAGGAGAGGGTGAAACGTGGGCATAAATTCTGGCAGGCGGATAACGGCGTCTGGCTGACAGCGGCGGCAGGGGTCATTTTTGCCGTGGTTGCAGACATGCCGCTGACCGCAACCACGCGTTATCTCGGGTAACTATGCATTACGGCGGGCTTGCGCCCGCCTCATCCCTTATTTTATTTCCCTTCAATCACCGCCTTTTGCGCTACCACGGCCGCTTTTTGCTGCATCCGGTTTTGCATCTGGTCGATAATTACCGCCACGATGATCACAATCCCTTTAATGACCATCTGCCAGAACTCGCTGACGCCCATCATCACCAGACCGTCGGCGAGGAAGCCAATCACAAACGCGCCAATGAGGGTGCCGAGAATGGTGCCGCGTCCGCCTGCGAGCGAGGTGCCGCCCAGCACCACAGCGGCGATGGCGTTCATCTCAAACGCCGTCCCGTTTGCCGGGTGGCTGGCGAGAAGCTGGGCGGATACGACGATCCCGGCGATGGCGGCGCAAAAACCGGAGAGGGTGTAGACCAGCACTTTCACCTGCTTCACCTTCACGCCGGAAAGCTCTGCCGCGCGTTCGTTGTCGCCAATGGCGTAAACGTGGCGACCGAAGGGCAGGCGGCGCGCGACGTAGGCGATGACCAGCGCCAGCACGATCATCAGCCAGATGGCCCAGGGAATGCCGAGCAGCGAGCCTGCGCCAATTTCATCAAAGCCGGTATTGCCGAGCTGCGGATTGCCCGACAGACCGGGAAACGTCTGCCCGTCCGAAGTCAGCATCGCCGCCCCGCGCAGCACGTACATCGTGCCCAACGTACAGATGAACGGTGCGACGTTATAGCGAGTGATGATCCAGCCATTTACCGAACCAATGAGTGCGCCAATCAGCAGCACAATGGGAACAATCACCCACACGCTGGGGAATATGGCGATGCCAAACATCGGCAGCACGATGCCTTTCGTGATGAGCCAGCCAGCAATCATCCCGCACAGGCCGAGGGTTGCGCCGATCGACAGGTCGATCCCGGCGGTGATGATGACAAAGGTGATCCCCAGCGCCAGAAAAGCATTAATGGCGATATGTTTAATCATAATCACCATACTGCCCGCCGAGAGGAACCCCGGCACGGTGATAGTAAAGAAGCCGACGATCAAAAACAGCGCGATAAAGGTGCGCAGCTTGAGCAGCATCAGCAGGACATTTTCACGCGAGAGCGATGCCCCACCGCGCGACGCCAGAGCGACAGACTGTGTTGTTTTCATTTCAGAACCCCTGAGCACTTGCCGTTACCAGTGCCGACTCTTCGGCCCGATCGCGCACGATGTCGGCGGTGAGCTTGCCGCCGGACATCACCAGAATGCGGTCCGATACCGCCATAATTTCTTTCAGATCGGAGGTGGAGAAGACCACTGCGATCCCCTGTTCAGAAAGCTGGACCATCATGCGGAATACGTCCGCTTTGGCCCCGACGTCAATCCCTCGCGTCGGCTCGTCGAGAAACAGGATCTTCGGATTGGTCAACAGCGAACGTCCAATCACCACTTTTTGCTGATTGCCGCCGCTGAGCGCCTGAATCTCTACCTCCGGCGAGGACACTTTGATCGACAGGCTGCCGATAGTGCTGGCAACGACCTTTTCTTCATCTTTTTGCGCGATGGCAAAACCGCGCTGCAAACGCCGCCACAGGCTGGCAATGGTCAGGTTGCTGGCCACCGACGAGATGGGAAAAATCCCCGTCCGCTTGCGGTCTTCCGGCACCAGACTCATCCCCATGCGGATGCGATCGGCGGGCGTCAGGCGTTGCGGGACCGGCTTACTGTCGAGCCATAATTTCCCCAGATAGTTACGTTCGGTGCCGAGCAGACACTCAAACAACTCCGTGCGCCCCGCGCCCATCAGCCCGTATATGCCGACGATTTCCCCGGCGTGGACGTTAAACTAGACATCGTTGACCACCGTATTGCCGCTGGCATTGACGCAGGTGATATGTTCCGCCTCCAGCACCGGCGCGCCAAAGGTGCGGCCCGGCTGAAGAAAGTTAGTCACCGGATCGCTGCCCAGCATTTCACGCACGATCCACGGCACATCGATATCGCTGACTTTCGCTTCGGCCTGAAATTTGCCGTCGCGCAGAATCGTGATCACATCGCCAATCGCCATAAGCTCTTCCAGGCGGTGCGAAATATAGATAATCGATACCCCCTGGCGGGTCAGCTCGCGGATCACCCGAAACAGGATCTCCACCTCGGTTTTGCTCAGCGCGGAAGTCGGTTCGTCAAGGATCAGAATATCCGCGTCCTCGGCCAGCGCTTTAGCGATCTCAATCAGCTGCTGCTGACCAACTTTCAGGTTGCCGACCAGTTCGCGCGGTGAAATCGGCTGATCGAGACGCTGCAACAGCTCGCCAGCACGTTTTTCCTGCGCGGCCTCATCAATCGGCGTAATCCCTTTCTGTAACTCGCGACCGAGAAAAATGTTTTCCGCCACGCTCAGGTTCTCGAACAGGTTGAGTTCCTGATGCACCATGCCGATCCCGTGCGCGGCAGCGGCGCGGGTAGTTGGAAAATGGACCTGCTTGCCGTTAAGCCACATTTCACCGAGGCTGGGCTGCTGGACGCCAGCGAGAATTTTCATCAGCGTCGATTTGCCCGCGCCATTCTCGCCGATAATCACATTCACTTTGCCGCGCCAGACGTTGTAGTCCACGTGGTCCAGCGCAATCGTGCCGGGAAACAGCATGGAGATCCCGCGTGTGCGCAGAATAATGTCATCGTTCATCAGGGTGCCTCCTGCTTCAGCTCCAGCGCGGCGGCGTTTTCCGCTTTGCCGCCGTTGAGGGTCACGGCCATCAGTACGGTGGCGGTTTTCCCCGTCCAGCTTTCGTCAATGGCAGGCAGCGTTTTTACCGCTTCCCGGTTGTACGCCCGCGCAAGCTGGGCAAATTGTACCTGGTTGGTAAAGTCTTCAAATTTAAAGCCGGTGGCGTCACGAATAGCGTTGCCGCGCATCACCGGGCCAGTCTGGATCTCCAGCGGCTGGCCGTTGAGCGACATCACAAGCCGGTGTTCACGCGCGTTGCTGATATCAACGCTTTCCACTTTGCTGGTCAGCCGGACGAAAACACTTTCTGCACCCGGCGACGGCGCTTTTAGCTGCGTGGTCAGGGCGGTGGCGTCCAGCGCCTGTTTATGGGCCGCGTCAAGGACGCGTTGTTGCCAGGTTTGTTGCGCGATCTGCTGTGGGGTCTGGTTGTCAAAGTTGGCTTTGGCATTGGGATCGGCAGGCATTATCGGCTTGCCGTTCTCATCCAGATCCACCACCGTGCAGGCCGTCAGCAACAGGGCGGCACAGCCTGACAGCGCGACACCCCATTGTTTTAACGACATAACGCCTCCGCTTACTTACTGAGATTAAACATGTTCAGCTTGCTGGCGTTGGTTTCATCAATCAGCACGCAGTCCATCAACTGTTTCTCTTCCTTCTGGGCTTTGCCGTTTTTCAGGAAGTAATCGGCCTGTTCGACGGCCATTTGTGCCTGCTGCCAGCCGGGCTGGAGCACCGTAGCCTTGATGTTGCCTTTATTGATGATGGAGTCGCGGGTGTAGTCGCTGCCGTCAAAGCCGACGACGACCACATCTTTTTTCCCGGCGGCTTTCAGCGCGGCTTCGGCACCGAGCGCCATCGTGTCGTTACCGGAAATCACCCCGACGATATCCGGGTTGGTTTGCAGCATGGCTTCCATACGGGTGAAAGCTTCGGTCTGGCTCCAGTTAGCGGTCTGCTGGGCGACCATTTTCATATCCGGGTAATCATCAAGCACATCGTGATAACCCTGCGAGCGGACGTGGGCGTTGGTATCAGACTGACGGCCCAGCAGTTCGACATATTTACCTTTCCCGTTCAGCAATTTGGCGAACTTCTCCGCACCGAGTTGTGCGCCCTGATAGTTGTTGGAAACAATCTGCGCGACGGCGATGCCGGTTTTGTTGATTTCACGGTCGATCAGGAAAGCCGGTACGCCCGCCGCTTTAGCTTTTTCCAGCGGCCCGACGGTGGCATCTGCCCCGGCGTTATCCAGAATGATGGCTTTCGCTTTGCGGGCGATGGCGGTTTCAATCAGCTGGTTTTGCTTGTTAACGTCGTCATCGTGCGAGGCTACCAGCGTGGTGTAGCCCAGTTCTTTGGCTTTGGCTGCCGCACCGTCGGCTTCCGCTTTAAAGAACGGGTTATCGTGCGAAGGGGTGATAATGGCGATCAGCCCCCCGTCCGCTGCGAACAGCGAGCCGGAGGCGGCGAGGGTTGAAGCCAGTAAGACGGATTTAGCAAAGGTCATGTTCATCGTTTTCTCCACATTGAATATTTATTCAATAATGATTTATTATTCAAGTTAACGATAAAGCGCCTGAATGAAACTGTCTATGGTTTACGCAGGTAATTTCTTAAAAGGAGAAAAGGATCACGATCCTGATGCGAATTATGCGGTGACGGTGATGACGTGTCCGCCGAGATCCGCCCAGTGCAGCAGAATTTCAGTCTCTGCCAGCCGGGAGGAAAAATCCGCGCTGAAGCGCAGCGTAAGGTCGCGGGAAGTGAGCGCGATGACGCGGGCGCTGTAAAAACCGGGGTACGGATGGGCCAGCGCAGACCAGGCTTTAAACGCACTCTCTTTGGCGGAAAACGCCAGGGTGAGCGCCAGCGGCAGGGAAAGCGCTGCGGCGCGCAAAATCGCCTGTTCGGCGGGAACGACGATGCTGTCGATTAACTCCTGACACTGCTTGAGGGTGAAAAGGGCTTCCATATCCACGCCGACCGGCTGGCGCGCTACCACCGCCAGCGCCGTGGTGGCGCAGTGGCTGATGCTGCCATACAGCCCGGCAGGCCAGACTGGCTGGCGCTGCTCGCCGATGGCCGGCACGCTTTTATGCTGATACCGGGCGAGGGCATGAACGGCGGCGAGACGTCCGGCGAGGTGTTCAGCCTGCCGCTTGCGTCCGGCCTGCATCAGCTGAGCGTGATGCGGCAGCCACAGCAGATCGCCTGCGCTACAGGTAGCCGGATCAAAATCAATACGGTGCAGAGTGTGGTGGGCGAGGGGGAGCAGGCTGTGGGTCGTTTGCATAGTGGCGCTGTCCGTTTGCCCCTCTCCCGGCGGGGAGAGGGGCAAACGTATCATCAGAAGTGCGTATTCACACTCATATACCAAGTGCGGCCTGACTCGTTATAGGTTTCAGCGCCAGCGCCGTACATATAACCCGTCGTGCCGCCGGTGGTCTGGGCATTACCCGCACGCCAGTGACGTTTATCAAAGACGTTATCCACGCCGCCGGTCAGACTGACGTTTTTCGTCGCATCCCAGGTCGCGCTCAGGCCAACGATGCTGTACGGGCTAACTTCGTTGGTCTCGCTGCCGGTTGCGGCTTTCCCCTGATAGTTATATTTCTTCGGCTGCTGTTTGCCGTACCAGGTGAACGTGGACTGCACGGAGAGATCCTGCTGAACCTGCCAGCTCAGGGTTGAGTTGAGGGTGTACTCCGGGATAATCGACAGACGCTCGCCGGTTTCCTTGTTCTTACTCTGCAACATGTACGTCATGTTGTTGGTCCAGTTAACGGTATCGCTAACCGGCACGTTGACCGTCCCTTCCAGACCTTCCACCACCGCTTTCGGGATATTTTCCCACTGGTAGATATCGGTTTTCACTTTCCCGGTACCGGTCTGACTCACCGGCGCGTAGCCCGCTTCAATCTTGTCGCGATAGTCGTTGCGGAACCAGGTCAGCCCGGCCAGCCAGCCGTCGCGTTTGAACTCCAGACCAATCTCTTTATTGATACTGGTTTCGGCTTTCAGATCGTCGTTACCCATCATGTAGCAGCCAACGCCGGTGCCGCTGGCGTAGCAGCCCTGGCCTTTACTGTACAGGATGTAGTTCGGGTTGGTCTGATACAGGCTTGGCGCTTTATAGGCGCGGGCGATCCCCATTTTCAGGGTAAAATCGTCGCCCAGACCCTGGGACAGATTCAGCGACGGACTCCAGTTATCGCCGACGATGCTGTGATGATCGAAACGCAGGCCCGGCGTCAGCATGGTGCTGTCGGTCAGCTCCATATTGTTCTCGGTAAACAGCGAGAAAATTTCCGCTTTCGAGTACGGGCTGCGGTCGGTGCTGTCGAAGCCAGGAATATCGCCGCCCATAAAGGTCTGGGAGTTGGAAGCCATATCCTTCATGCGCTGCTGATTCCATTCGCTGCCGAGCGTCAGATTCTGATTCACCAGCCAGTCGAAAGGCAGGCTGACTTCACTGTGCAGCAGGACATCGCTAAGATCGATATCCACGAACTTAACCGTTGAGTTAGGATCGAAAATCCCTTCCGTACCGCCCGCCAGGCCTTCCGGCGTGCGCGAGTTGCGGGTGCGTTCGTACTGTACCCAGTTATTGGTGGTCACGCCGTTATCCCAGCCGCCATTCCAGGTCATGGAATAAGTCTGACGATAGAGGCGGTTAGTCTCTTTGCCGTAGTTTTCTTTAACCAGATCGTTGGTATTGGTGTTCTGGGTATCGCCCGCGTAGAGGTTGTTCTGGCGGCTGTAGCCAGATTCAAATTCCAGCGACTGCATCGGCGCAAAGTCCCAGCGCAGCACCCCGTTAATGTCTTTGTTTTCCACACCTTCGCGCCCGGCCGCCAGCGTATCGGCGTAGATCCCGGTACGTTCTGACTGATGACCCTGGTTAATATCCCACGCGTCGGCCTGGGTTTTATCCAGATTACCGTACAGGCGGAAGCTGACATCGCCGCCGAGCGGACCGGTCAGGTTAAAGTTGGTGCGTTTGGTCGAGCCTTCGTCTTTATGCTCCGGCGCATCCAGATAGGTATCCCACGAACCGTGCCATTCACCGCTGCTCTTTTTGGTGATGATATTCACTACACCGCCCGCAGCACCGTTACCGTAGCGTGCGGCGGCAGGGCCGCGCAGCACTTCGATACGCTCGATCATCTCCGGCGGCACCCAGCCGGTATCGCCCCGGGTATCGCGCTCGCCGCGCCAGCCCAGACGCACGGAGTTACGGCTGGTGACGGGCTTACCGTCGATCAGGATCAGCGTGTTTTCTGGTCCCATGCCGCGAATATCAATTTGCCGGTTATTGCCGCGCTGACCGCTGGTGGAGTTGCCGGTCAGGTTCACACCGGGCATTGTGCGGATGATTTCAGAGACATCGCGAGCGGGAGGGTTTTTGCGGATCTCGTCGGCCGTGATCGTGGAAACGCCGGGAGCCTGAAGGTTTTGCTGTGCGGCGGTCACCACCATGGTTTCGCCATCGGGGGATGTTTCTGTTGCGTCTTGCGCATATAGCGGAAGCGCGACCCCATAAATTCCCAGATTGACCAGCAAGGTCAGGGAATGGATTTTTTTATTCATTTTGAGTCCTGCTTTTCTTTGCCGCATCCCCGTTGGATCCATCCCAAAGGTTGGAGTGCTGGCATTATCATGGCCTGGTTGCTGAGAAACGTTCCGTTCCTGCGAAACTCTCAGCCCATAGCATGTTTTTAAGATTTTGCGCTGCCACCGCGCGCCAATACGCTATTGCAAATGCAAATAGTTATCAATAATATTATCAACAAAATTTGATGTGGATTAAAAACACGTCAGTAAACATAGGGTTAATAACGTGGTGAATTCATCAACAGGAAGCGACGCCTGGTGGGAATCAAAAACCGGTCCGCAGGTGGTGCGGGAAGGGGAGAATTATCGGGCCACTTTCTACTGGCGCGATCCGGCGGGTACACAGAATTCATCGCCGCTGCGCCGGGTGTGGCTCTACATTACCGGCGTTACCGATCATCACCAGAACGCCACGCCGCAGACGCTGCAACGTCTTGCTGATACTGATATCTGGCAGGGAGACGTGCTGCTTCCGCCCGGCTGGCGCGGCAGCTACTGTTTTATTCCTTCCGCGCGGGAAGACGATTTTTCCGCCGCCGTATTCCTCAATGACGCGCCGGATCGCGCTGCCCTGCGCGAGGGCTGGCGCAGGCTACTGCCGCACGCGGTGGCCGATCCGCTGAATCCACAGAGCTGGAAAGGCGGGCGTGGTCACGCGGTATCGGCGCTGGAGATGCCCGATGCGCCGTGCCAGCCTGGCTGGACGACGCCAGCAGACGTGGGCACGCCGCCGCAGCCGATCTCGTGGCGCAGCGCCCGGCTGGGAAATGTGCGCCGGGTGTGGATCTTCACCACGGGTGAAGAAAACAACCCGCAACGTCCGCTGGCCATTTTGCTCGACGGGCAGTTCTGGGCGGAAAGTATGCCGGTCTGGTCGCCGCTGACGGCGGTCACCCGACAGGGCCAGCTTCCCGCCGCCGTTTATGTGCTCATCGATGCCATTGATACCGCCCATCGCAGCGTTGAACTGCCGTGCAACGCCGATTTCTGGCTGGCGGTACAGGAGGAGCTGCTGCCGCAGGTATATGCGCGCGCTCCCTTTACCGACAATCCCGCCGCCACCCTGGTTGCCGGGCAGAGCTTCGGCGGCCTCTCTGCACTGTATGCGGCGCTGCACTGGCCGCAGCGTTTCGGCTGCGTGCTAAGCCAGTCGGGATCGTACTGGTGGCCGCATCGCGGCGGGCAGCAGCAGGGAGAGCTGATTGCGCAACTGGCACGCGGCGACGTCCGGCCGCAAGGCTTGCGCATTGTGCTGGAAGCGGGAGAGCGCGAGCCGATCATCCTGCGCGCGGGTCAGGCGATGCGCGAACAGCTACGCAAAAGCGGACAAACGGTTGAATGGCGGCAGGTGACAGGCGGGCACGATGCGCTGTGCTGGCGCGGCGGGCTGACCGCTGGCCTGATCCACCTCTGGCAGCCGCAAAAATAACAGGAGTCAGTCATGCAAATCAGTAACCCTTTCGACGATCAAAAGGGGCAATTTTATATTCTGCAAAATGCGCAGCAGCAGTTCAGCCTCTGGCCTGCGCAGTGTGCGCTGCCGGAAGGCTGGGAGATCGTCTGCCAGCCGCAATCGCCGGAAATCTGCAACGACTGGCTGGCAACCCGCTGGACCACGTTACTTCCCGCCCATTATGCCCGCTAAGGAAAAGATGATGACCACACGCCTGCCGCTGGTAGCCGCTCAGCCAGGGATCTGGATGGCGGAAAAACTCTCCACCCTGCCCAACGCCTGGAGCGTGGCACACTATGTCGAACTGCGCGGCGAGCTGGATGCCGATTTGCTGGCAGAAGCGATTGTTGCCGGAATGAAACAGGCCGATACCCTGCGGATGCGTTTTACCGAAGAAGAAGGCGAGGTCTGGCAGTGGGTGGATGAGCACGCTGACTTTGTGCTCCCCGAACGGATTGACTGCCGGGGCGAGGCCGATGCGCCCGGCGCGGCGCGGGCGTTAATGCAGCGCGATCTCGACCAGAATCTGCGCGTTGACGGCGGTCACCCGCTGGTGTGCCATAAGCTGATTCAGGTGGGCGACGATAGCTGGTACTGGTATCAGCGTTACCATCATTTGCTGGTGGATGGCTTCAGTTTCCCGGCAATTACCCGCCAGATCGCCATGATTTACCGGGCCTGGCAGCGCGGCGAGGCGACGCCTGCATCACCCTTCACGCCGTTTGCTGAAGTGGTTGAAGAGTATCAGCAATACCGCGAAAGCGCAGGCTGGACCCGCGATGCACAATTCTGGGCGCAGCAGCGCAAACAGCTTCCGCCCCCGGCGTCGCTCTCATCCGCGCCGCTGCCGGGCAGAGCCGCAAGCAGCGATATTTTACGCCTGAAACTCAGCGCCAGCCGCAGCGCGTTTAGCCAGTTGGCGAGCGCCGCGCCAACGTGCCAGCGTACCGATCTGGCGCTGGCACTGGTGGCGCTCTGGCTGGGGCGGCTGTGCGGGCGCACCGACTACGCCGCCGGGTTTATCTTTATGCGCCGGATGGGATCGGCGGCGCTTTCAGCGACCGGCCCGGTGCTGAACGTCCTGCCGCTGGCGGTGACCCTCGATCCTGGTGAGACTCTGGCGCAGCTGGCAACGCGTCTCGCCGCTCAGCTTAAAAAAATGCGCCGTCATCAGCGCTATGACGCAGAGCAGATTGTCCGCGACAGCGGGCGGGCGGCGGGCGATGAGCCGCTGTTTGGCCCGGTATTTAATATCAAAGTCTTTGAGTATCAGCTCGATCTCGACGGCATCACTGCCACCACGCATACCCTGGCGACCGGCCCGGTCAACGATCTCGAACTGGCGCTGTTCCCGGATGAACAGGGCGGGCTGACGCTGGAAGTGCTGGCGAATCAGCAGCGCTACGACGAAGCGACCCTGACGGCGCACGTGGCCCGTCTGAGTGCGCTGCTGGCGCAGTTTGCCGCGCAGCCGCAATTGCGCTGCGGCGAGGCGGAGTTAATTTCCGCTGAAGAACGGCAGCAGATAGCGCAAATCAATAGCACCGCGCGGGCACTGCCGCCCGCCACGCTCAGTTCGCTGGTGGCATCGCAGACGCAAAAAACGCCGGACGCCCTGGCGCTTGCGGATGCGCATCATCAGCTCAGCTACCGTGAAATGCGCCAGCAGGTGCTGGCGCTGGCGCAGTTGCTGCGTGAGAAGGGCGTTCGGCCCGGCGATAGCGTGGCAGTGGCGCTGCCGCGCTCGGTCTTTTTGACCCTGGCGCTGCACGCCATCGTGGAAGCGGGGGCCGCGTGGCTGCCGCTGGATACCGGCTACCCGGACGACCGTCTGCACATGATGCTGGAAGATGCCCGTCCGCCGTTGCTGCTGACCTCCGCCGATCAGTTGGCGCGATTTAACATGCTCCCCGGCCTGCAAACGCTCTGCTACAGCGCCATGCTGCCGCCGTCGGAGGATGCGCCGCTGGCATTATCCCGTCCGCAGCATACGGCTTATATTATCTTTACCTCCGGCTCCACCGGTCGCCCGAAAGGGGTGATGGTCGGCCAGCAGGCCATTGTGAACCGCCTGCTGTGGATGCAGGATCATTACCCGCTGGATGCGTCTGATGTGGTGGCGCAGAAAACGCCGTGCAGTTTTGACGTCTCGGTGTGGGAGTTTTTCTGGCCGTTCATCGCCGGGGCGAGCCTGGTGATGGCGGAGCCGGACGCGCACCGCGATCCGCTCGCCATGCAGCGTTTCTTTGCCCATTACGGCGTGACCACCACTCATTTTGTTCCCTCCATGCTGGCGGCGTTCGTCGCCTCGCTCGACCCGGCATCGGCGCAGGCAAGTTGCCGGACGCTGAAGCGCGTTTTTTGCAGCGGCGAAGCCCTGCCTGCCGCGCTGTGCCGCGAATGGGAGCAGCTTACCGGAGTGGCGCTGCATAACCTGTATGGGCCGACGGAAGCGGCGGTGGACGTCAGCTGGTATCCGGCTTTTGGCGCGGAACTGGCGGCGGTGACGGGTAACAGCGTGCCGATTGGCTATCCGGTGTGGAATACCGGGCTGCGTATTCTGGATGCGGCAATGCGTCCACTGCCGCCCGGCCTGGCGGGCGATCTCTACCTGACCGGCGTACAGCTGGCGCAGGGCTATCTGGGACGCCCGGATCTGACGGCCAGCCGTTTTATCGCCGATCCTTTCGCGCCGGGCGAACGGATGTACCGCACCGGCGACGTCGCACGCTGGCTGGACAACGGCGCGGTGGAGTATTTAGGCCGCAGCGACGATCAGCTAAAAATTCGCGGTCAGCGTATTGAACTGGGCGAGATTGACCGGGTGATGCTGTCGCTGCCGGACGTGGCGCAGGCCGTCACCCACGCCTGCGTCTTCAATAAAGCGGCGGCCGTCGGCGGTGACGCGCGTCAG
Source organism: Enterobacteriaceae bacterium UBA5654 (assembly GCA_002421005.1). Taxonomy (GTDB): domain Bacteria; phylum Pseudomonadota; class Gammaproteobacteria; order Enterobacterales; family Enterobacteriaceae; genus Superficieibacter. Next base: position 19,879 of record DIJC01000015.1, read on the forward strand.
CTGGTTGGCTATATCGTTACCGACAGCGGCCTGCCGCCGGATACCGATGCGTTGCTGGCGCTGCTGCGCGAACGTCTTCCGCCGCATATGGTGCCGGTGGTGCTGATTGCGCTTAGCGAACTGCCGCTGAGCGCCAACGGCAAGCTGGATCGTAAAGCGCTTCCCCTGCCGACGCTGACGGCGAAAAATAGCGGTCGTCCGCCACGGCCCGGCACGGAATCGACGGTGGCGCAGGCGTTCTCGCGGCTATTAGGCTGTGAGGTCAATGACGTGGAGGCGGACTTCTTCGCGCTTGGCGGGCATTCGCTGCTGGCGATGCGGCTGGCAGCACAGCTGAGCCGCGAGTTCTCACGCCAGGTGACGCCGGGGCAAATCATGGTCGCCTCCGGGGTAGGCAAACTGAGCGAACTGCTGGATTCGGCCACCGGCGACGATCGGGCCGCGCGGCTGGGCTATGAAACGCAGTTGCCGCTGCGTGAGGGCCACGGGCCGACGCTGTTCTGCTTCCATCCGGCATCCGGCTTCGCGTGGCAGTTCAGCGTGCTGGCGCGTTATCTCCCGTCGCGCTGGTCAATCACCGGCATTCAGTCGCCGCGTCCTGAAGGCCCGATGGCAACGGCGGCCACGCTTGACGAGGTCTGCGATCGCCACCTGGCAACGCTGCTGGCGCAACAGCCGCACGGCCCGTACTACCTGTTTGGCTACTCGCTGGGCGGCACTCTGGCCCAGGGCATCGCCGCGCGTTTACGCCAGCGGGGAGAGGAGGTCGCTTTTCTCGGCCTGCTCGACACCTGGCCGCCGGAAACGCAAAACTGGGCGGAGAAAGAGGCCAACGGGCTGGACCCGGAAGTGCTGGCGGAAATCGACCGCGAGCGCGAAGCGTTTCTCGCTGCCCGGCAGGGAATGGCCTCCGACGATCTGTTCAGCGCGATTGAAGGCAACTACGCCGACGCGGTGAGGTTGCTGACCACCGCGCACAGCGTACCGTTTGACGGCAAGGCCACGCTGTTCGTCGCCGACCGCACGCTGCCCGCCGGAATGGACCCGCATAACGCCTGGGCACCGTGGATCGCAGAACTGGAGGTTTATCATCAGGACTGCGCTCACGTAGAGATTATTTCCCCGCAGGCGTTCACGGCAATTGGCCCGGTGCTGAGAGAAATTCTGGGGTGAGGAAAGTTGCCGGGGCAACCCGGCAGCTTTTACCCGCATGCAGCCGACGGGCGCAGCGAATTAATACCTTCCCAGCGGCACCACCAGCGGCGTATGCGCTACCGGATCGTCGATAATCATGCACTTCATGCCGTAGATTTTTTCAATCAGCGCCGCCGTCACAATCTCCTTCGGCGCGCCTTCCGCGATAATTTTGCCGTCGCGCAGGGCGATAAGGTGAGTGGCGTAGCGGCAGGCCTGATTGAGATCGTGAAGGACCGCCGCCAGGGTGTAGCCTTTCTCGCGGTTCAGCTCGCTTAATAATTCCAGCAGTTCGATCTGATGGCTGATGTCCAGCCAGGTGGTTGGCTCGTCCAGCAGCATAATGGCAGTTTCCTGAGCCAGCACCATGGCGATCCACGCGCGCTGGCGCTGGCCGCCGGAGAGGGTGTCCACATTCTGCGCGGCGAGATCGGTGATGCGGGTGGCCTGCATCGCGCGGGTGACCGCCTGCTCATCTTCCTGCCGCCAGCGGGAAAACATCGGCTGATGCGGGTAGCGACCGCGCGCCACCAGTTCCTGCACGGTAATGTCGCCGGGCGTGGTGGCATTCTGCGCCAGCAGCCCGATACGCTTCGCCACCTCTTTACTGGCGTAGCGCTGGATCTGTTCACCGTCGAGATATACCTGGCCGTGAAGCGGCGTCATCAGGCGGCTTAAGGTGCGCAGCAGCGTTGATTTTCCGCAGCCATTAGGCCCGATAATAGCGGTGAAATGGCCGTCGGGGATGGCTACGCTGAGTGATTCCGCGATGGTTTTTTTACCGTATGCCAGCGTTAGCTGGTCGCCGTGCAAACGGGCTGGCGTGTCGGTCATTTTTTACGTGACTCCTGAATTAACAAAGCGATGAGGTAAATCCCGCCGAGGCTGACGGTAACCACGCCCACCGGAAGCTGATACGGCAAAAAGAACCGCTGGGCGCAGAGATCGGCGGCCAGCAGGAGCGTCGCACCGCACAGCGCAGACTGGGTTAAGCCCCAGCGCGCGGTGCCGCAAAGACGTCGCGCAATGTGCGGGGCAACCAGCGCGATAAAAGAAATCGGTCCGGCGAGGGCAGTGGACGCGGCGGTCAATAGCACCGCCACCAGCATGAGCAGCAGCCGCGAGCGTTCGACGCTGACGCCAAGCGCGCAGGCGGTGTCGTCGCCCATTTCCAGCAGCCGCAGCCGACGCACTAAGAGCGCGGCGCAGGCCAGCATAAGAAAAATCAGCGGCGCGGCGGGCCAGGTTTTTGCCCACGTCAGGCCGTTGAGCGAACCGGCGTACCACAGCCCGGCAGAAAGCGCGGTCTCCAGCGAGGCTTTTAATAACAGCCAGGTATTGAACGCCATCAACATCGCGCGGATGCCGATGCCGATAATAATCAGGCGGAAAGTCTCGATGCCGTTGCGCCACGCCAGTCCCCACACCAGCAGCGACGTCAGAATGCCGCCTGCCATTGCCGCCAGCGTAATGGCGGTAAGATGCTGACCAAAAAAGACCATCGCCACCAGTACGCCGCTCCATGCGCCGGTGTTAAGGCCCATTACATCCGGGCTGCCGAGCGGGTTGCGCATCAGCGACTGGAAAATCGCGCCGCTGACGCCCAGCGCCGCGCCGGTCACCAGCGCCATCAGCACGCGCGGCAAGCGCCATTCGGTGACCACCAGCGTAACGTTACGCGGCGCGTTGCCGAACAGAGCGTCGAGCACCTGCGCGGGCGGGAGCGTCACCGCGCCGCTGCACAGACTCCACAGCGCCAGCAGCAGACTGCCCGCGATCAGAAAACCGCAGCTGAAGATCAGACGTCGGGAAAGCCGGGTCACTTCATTCCTCCCGCCGCGCGGCGGCGTACCAGCCAGATCAGCACCGGTGCGCCAATAAACGCGCTGACCACTGAAACGCGCAGTTCCCCCGGTACCAGCACCCGGCCGAGGATGTCGGCAAACAGCAGCAGCGAAGGGGTTGCCAGCAGGGTGGCGGGCAGGGACCAGCGGTGATCGGCTCCCATTAGCCAGCGGGAAATATGCGGCATCATCAGGCCGATAAAAGCAATCGGTCCGACTACCGCCGTGGCGCTGCCGCACAGCACGGTGATAGTCAGTAAACCGATGAGCTGGGTGCGGGCGACTTTACTGCCCAGCGCGGTGGCGGTGTCGCTGCCGAGACTTAAGCTGTTCAGGCTGCGGCTTAGCGCCAGCGCGACGGCGGCGGCAATCGTCACCGGCAGCACCACCACTTTCAGGGTTTGCAGGGTGCGAATATCAAGGGTGCCAGCCTGCCAGAAGCGGAGCTGGTCGTAGACGTCAGGATTGAGCAGCGCAATGCCGCTTGATAAGCCTTCGAGCACCGCTGCCAACGCCACCCCTGCCAGCGTCAGGCGAACCGGGCTGAGCTGCCCTCCGCCCTGGCTGCCGGTAAAGGCGACCAGCAACGTTGCCGCCAGCGCGCCACCAAAGGCCAGCAGGAGCTGCTGTTGCGGCGAAGAGATACCGAGCAGCGCCGCGCCCAGCACGATGGCAAAGCTGGCACCGGCATTGACGCCGAGAATGCCTGGATCGGCGAGCGGGTTGCGGGTCAGCGTTTGCATCAGCGCCCCCGCCAGCCCCAGCGCACCACCTGCCAACAGACCGGCCAGCGTGCGCGGCAGGCGGGCATCGAGCACGATGGTGCAGTCGGCACTGCGGCAGGTGCCGCTGAATGCGTCAACGACTACAGAGACAGGCAGCGGTTTCGCGCCGGTCAGCAGGCTGAGCGCGGCGGCTACCAGTAACAGCAGCAGTAATCCCGGCAGCGCAATGGCCCGGATCGGGGAAGGGGAGTGCGACATAACAGCTTCCAGTGCATGATAATGATAGTAATTATCGTTATCGATCTTATCGGGTTATGGTAGCATGTGCCGCCACGGAATTGGTATACACAAAATTATCCGCAATGCATTCCCACTGCGAATGTGTTGCCATAAGGCATTCTCATGAACCGACAATCCTGGCTGCTCAATCTCAGCTTGCTGAAGACCCATCCCGCGTTTCGCGCCGTTTTTCTTGCCCGCTTTATTTCCATTCTGTCGCTCGGTTTGCTGGGAGTGGCTGTTCCCGTTCAGATCCAGATCATGACCCATTCCACCTGGCAGGTGGGGCTTTCCGTCACCCTGACCGGTAGCGCGATGTTTATCGGCCTGATGCTCGGCGGCGTGCTGGCGGATCGCTACGAGCGTAAGAGGCTGATCCTGCTGGCGCGTGGCACCTGTGGCATCGGTTTTATCGGCCTGTGCCTGAATGCGCTGCTCCCGGAGCCGTCGCTGATAGCGATCTATTTACTGGGTTTATGGGATGGTTTCTTCGCCTCGCTTGGGGTGACGGCGCTGCTGGCGGCGACGCCCGCGCTGGTCGGGCGCGAAAATCTGATGCAGGCGGGGGCAATTACCATGCTCACCGTGCGGCTGGGATCGGTGATTTCGCCGATGCTCGGCGGTCTGCTGCTGGCAACCGGCGGTGTGGCATGGAACTACGGCCTGGCGGCGGCGGGTACGTTTATTACGCTGCTGCCGCTGTTAAGCCTTCCCCGACTGCCGCCTCCGCCGCAGCCGCGCGAGCATCCGCTGAAATCGCTGGTGGCCGGTTTTCAGTTCCTGCTGCGCAGCCCGCTGATTGGTGGCATTGCGCTGCTCGGCGCGCTGTTAACGATGGCCAGCGCCGTGCGGGTGCTTTACCCGGCGCTGGCGCTGAACTGGCAGATGTCGGCGGCGCAAATTGGTTTATTATATGCCGCCATTCCACTTGGCGCGGCGCTGGGCGCGTTGACCAGCGGCAGGCTGGCGCACAGCGAGCGTCCGGGGCTGATTATGTTGGCAACCACGCTGGGATCGTTTCTGGCGATGGGGCTGTTTGCCCTGATGCCGGTGTGGGAGCTGGGCGCGCTGTGCCTGGCGCTGTTTGGCTGGCTGAGCGCGATTAGCTCGCTGCTGCAATACACCCTGATCCAGACCCAGACCCCGGAAGCGATGCTGGGCCGCATTAACGGCCTGTGGACGGCGCAGAACGTCACTGGCGACGCCATCGGCGCGGCGCTGCTGGGCGGGCTGGGTGCGGTGATGACCCCGGTTGCTTCCGCCAGTGTGAGCGGGTGGGGGCTGGTTATCGTCGGGTTCGCGCTGCTGTTACTGCTGCGCGAACTGCGTCATTTTCGCCAGTCGCCTCCCTCCGTGGAAGCGACGCAGGGTTAATTAAACTGCGCGGACAGACGCTGTAACACCAGCATGGCGCTGTAGTAGTCGAGGCGGAAGGTTTCGGTGCCCAGCGCCCAGACCCGCTTGTTTTGTACCGCAGGCAGGTGCGCCAGTAGCGGGTTGGCGTACACCGCATCGACATCTTTCTGGTCGCCCGCGAAGAGGAACAGCGACTGACCGTTCAGCCCCGCCGCCAGATTTTCGCCGCCGAGCTGAATAATGTCGTGACGTTTGCCCTGGCTCTGGCTGGTTTGCAGCCCGGCAGGTAACGTTGCCAGCGTGAAGCCGAGCTGCTGAAGCAGCTTGCCCTGCGCCGATCCGGCGGTCCACAGGTTGGCGCTACGGGCGGCGGCAGTATAAACCAGTGCGCTAACCGGCTGCGGCGGCAGTTTCATCTGCTGCTTCACGCGGGCAAGCTGCTGGTCAAATTCGGCAATACGGGCGGCAGCCTGCTTTTCCTGACCGGTCATGGTGCCGAGCAGGGTCAGCAGTTGCTGCCAGCTTTTATCGTCGTAGTTGATGATAAGCGTGGGGGCGATGGCGGAGAACTGGTCGTACAGCGCCAGCGCGGAATCGCCGCCGGTGGCGCTGACAAGGATCAGGTCCGGCATTTGCGCCGCTACCGCTTCAGCGCTCGGTTCACCGATATACAGCCGGGCGACCAGACGTTTTTTGGCGACGTCGCTCCACTGGCGTAAAAAGCCCTGATTATCGGAAAAGCGGTTGTTGGGGGCGGTCGCGCCGCTGGCGATCACCGGCGCGTCGATAGCCAGCAGGGAGCCGGTGAGCGTAACGCTGGTCGAGACAATACGCAGCGGCTTGCTTTCCAGAGTGTGTGTGCCATGGCTGTCGGTGATTTGCCGCGGCCAGTCCGCCGCCAGCGCTGAGGTTACTCCTAAAAGAAAAATACCCAGTATGAGCAGTGATTTACGCCAGAAAGAGGTTGAGTTCACGAACCAGAGTCCTGTTTTGTAGAGGTGAATGCTTCTCATTTTCAGCGTTGATTCACGCGGATGCAAGCGTTAGCCGCACAAGATGCTATTCCTGGCGGTTGACACAGCGCACATTTACTTTTAGGTTAGCGAGCCAAAATATAATGATAATTATTATCTTTACCGTTTTTGGAGAAGAATATGGAAACGTCATTGGCTGAGGATCGTCAGCAGGCAAACGCGACGCTGAATGCAGACCGTTTTCTTTTTATGTCGCCGTTTCGCAGCTTCACAACCACCGGCTGCTTTACGCGCGTCACTCAACCCGCCGAAGGTGGCGATGACGCGCACGGCGCGTTCCAGCAAACGCTGAACCAGGCGTTTGCTAATGCCAGGGCTGCCGGTATCGATAAGCCGGTGCTGGTGGGGGCGATCCCGTTCGACACCACCCAGCCCAGCGAACTGTTTATTCCCGAAAGCTGGCAGGACTTCTCGCGCAAGGAAAAGCAGCAGTCGGCGCGTTATTTCCTCAGGCAGACGCCGCTGAACGTCACCGCCCGCCGGGAGATCCCGCAGCAGGAGGCGTTTATGGAGATGGTGGCCCGCGCCGCCGCGCTGACCGCCACCCCGGACGTCGATAAGGTGGTGTTATCCCGCCTGATTGAAATCGATACCGACGCGCCGGTGAATAGCGGTGAAATGCTGGAGCGCCTGATTGCGCAGAATCCGGCCAGTTATAACTTCCACCTGCCGCTTGGCGACGGCGGTGTGTTACTGGGTGCCAGCCCGGAACTGCTGCTGCGCAAAGAAGGCGCGCAGTTCAGCTCGCTGCCGCTGGCAGGTTCCGCGCGTCGTCAGCCGGATGACGTTCTGGATCGCGAGGCGGGCAACAAACTGCTGGCGTCGGAAAAAGATCGCCACGAGCACGATCTCGTCACCCAGGCGATGAAAACGGTGCTGGCACCGCGCAGCCGCAATTTAAGCCTGCCGGATTCGCCGCAGCTGATCACCACGCCGACGCTCTGGCATCTCGGTACGCCGGTCACCGGCGAGTGCGGGACGCAGGAAAACGCGCTGTCGCTGGCCTGTCTGCTGCATCCGACCCCTGCGCTGAGCGGCTTCCCGCATCAGGTCGCCAAAAAACTGATCGCCGAACTGGAGCCGTTTAACCGCGAGCTGTTCGGCGGCATCGTCGGCTGGTGTGACGATCAGGGTAACGGCGAGTGGGTAGTGACAATCCGCTGCGCGCGGCTGCATCAGAACAGCGTGCGCCTGTTCGCCGGGGCCGGAATTGTGCCTGCGTCATCCCCGGTCGCGGAATGGCGTGAGACGGGCGCGAAGCTCTCCACCATGCTGAATGTTTTTGGCTTACAGTGAGAATTGACGATGAGTATTCCCTTTACCCGCTGGCCTGAAGAGTTTGCCCGTCTTTACCGTGAGAAAGGCTACTGGCAGGATCTGCCGCTGACCGATATCCTCACCCGTCATGCCGATAGTGAGCATACGGCGGTGATTGAAGGCGAGCGGCAACTAAGCTACCGCCAGCTGAATCAGGCGGCGGATAACCTCGCCCGCGCCCTGCAACGTCAGGGGATCAAATCGGGTGAAACGGCGCTGGTGCAGTTGGGTAACGTGGCGGAACTGTACATCACCTTTTTTGCGCTGCTGAAGATTGGGGCTGCGCCGGTCATGGCGCTGTTCAACCATCAGCGTTCTGAACTGAATGCCTACGCGACGCAAATCGAACCGGCGCTGCTGATTGCCGACCGCGAACACGCCCTGTTTACCCACGACGATTTTCTTAATCAGTTTGTGACGGATCATAATTCGGTCCGGGTGGTGCTGCTGCGCAACGATAGCGGCGAGCACGATCTCAGCGCGGCCATCGCCACGCCTGCCGGGGACTTTACCGCCACGCCGTCGCCCGCCGATGAAATCGCTTATTTCCAGCTCTCCGGCGGCACGACCGGCACGCCGAAGCTGATCCCGCGTACCCACAATGATTACTACTACAGCGTGCGGCGCAGTAATGAAATCTGTCATTTCGATCGGCAGACGCGCTTTCTGTGCGCGCTGCCTGCTGCCCATAACTACGCCATCAGTTCCCCCGGCGCGCTTGGCGTTTTTCTTGCCGGCGGAACGGTGGTGCTGGCGGCCGATCCCAGCCCCGGGCTGTGCTTTGCGCTGATCGAACAGCATCAGATCACGGCGGCGGCGCTGGTGCCGCCTGCCGTCAGTCTGTGGCTCCAGGCGATTCAGGAGGAGGGCAGCAATGCTCAACTGGCCTCTCTTACGCTGATTCAGGTAGGCGGCGCGCGGCTGTCGGCAACGCTTGCGGCGCGGGTTGGTGAGGAAATTGGCTGCCAGTTGCAGCAGGTCTTCGGCATGGCGGAAGGGCTGGTGAACTATACCCGGCTGGACGATCCGCTGGATCGCATCATCAATACGCAGGGCCGCCCGATGTGCCCGGACGATGAAGTCTGGGTTGCTGACGCTGACGGCAATCCGCTACCGCGCGGCGAAGTAGGCCGTCTGATGACCCGTGGCCCGTACACCTTCCGTGGCTATTTCAAAAGCCCGGAACATAACGCCAGCGCGTTTGATGAGAACGGTTTTTACTGCTCCGGGGATCTGATCTCCATCGACGAGCAGGGCTATATCACCGTGCAGGGCCGCGAGAAAGATCAGATTAATCGCGGCGGTGAGAAGATCGCCGCTGAAGAAATTGAAAACCTGCTGCTGCGCCATGAGTCGGTGATCCACGCCGCGCTGGTCAGTATGGAAGACGATTTGATGGGCGAGAAAAGCTGCGCCTGGCTGGTGGTCAACGCGCCGCTGCGTGCGGTGCAGGTGCGCCGTTTCCTGCGCGAGCAGGGCGTGGCCGAATATAAATTGCCGGATCGCGTGGAGTGTGTGGATGCCTTGCCGCTCACGCCGGTCGGTAAAGTCGATAAAAAACAGTTGCGTCAGTGGCTGGCGTCCCGTTCGCCGGTCTGAAGGAGATAACGAGTCATGGCAATTCCAAAACTACAGGGCTATGCGCTGCCCACCGCAGGCGATGTGCCGGAAAATAAAGTGAGCTGGGCCATCGACCCCTCGCGCGCTGCGCTGCTGATCCACGATATGCAGGACTATTTTGTCAGTTTCTGGGGCGACAACTGTCCGATGATGGAGCAGGTGATTGCCAATATCGCCGCGCTGCGCCAGTTCTGTAAGCAGCATCACATTCCGGTGTATTACACCGCCCAGCCCAAAGAGCAGAGTGACGAAGATCGCGCCCTGCTGAATGATATGTGGGGGCCGGGGCTGACCCGCTCGCCGGAACAGCAAAAAGTGGTGGCGGAGCTGACGCCGGATGAGGCCGATACCGTGCTGGTGAAGTGGCGCTACAGCGCGTTTCACCGCTCGCCGCTGGAACAGTTACTGAAAGATACCGGGCGGAATCAGCTGATTATTACCGGCGTGTATGCGCATATCGGCTGCATGACTACCGCCACCGACGCGTTTATGCGCGATATTCAGCCGTTTATGGTCGCCGACGCGCTGGCCGATTTCAGCCGTGAAGAACATCTGATGGCGCTGAACTATGTGGCGGGGCGTTCCGGTCGTGTGCTGATGACCGACGAGATCCTTCCCGCGCCGGTTCCGCAAAGCAAAGAGGCGCTGCGCGCGGCGATCCTGCCGTTGCTGGATGAGTCCGATGTGCCTGAGGATGACGAAAATCTCATCGATTACGGGCTGGATTCGGTGCGGATGATGGCGCTGGCGGCGCGCTGGCGTAAAGTCCACGGCGATATTGACTTCGTGATGCTGGCAAAAAATCCGACGCTCGACGCCTGGTGGACGCTGCTTTCCCGCGAGGTGAAATAATGTCCGGCTTCGACTTTCGCGGTAAAACGGTATGGGTGACGGGGGCGGGCAAAGGTATCGGCTTCGCCACCGCGCAGGCATTTGCCGACGCGGGCGCGCAGGTCACCGGTTTCGATCTGGCCTTTGAGCGCGAAGAATATCCCTTTGCCACCGAGACGCTGGACGTGGCGGATGCGGCGCAGGTGGCGCAGGTTTGCCAGCGCCTGCTTGCCGGGATCGCCCGGCTCGACGTGCTGGTCAACGCCGCCGGTATTCTGCGCATGGGGGCCACGGACGCCCTGAGTGTCGAAGCGTGGCAGCAAACCTTTGCCGTTAACGTGGGCGGGGCGTTTAATTTCTTCCAGCAGACCATGCCGCAGTTTCGTCAGCAGCAGGGCGGGGCGATTGTCACCGTGGCCTCCGACGCCGCGCATACGCCGCGTATCGGCATGAGCGCTTACGGCGCGTCAAAGGCCGCGCTGAAAAGTCTGGCGCTGACGGTTGGGCTTGAGCTGGCGAGCAGCGGCGTGCGCTGTAATCTGGTTTCTCCCGGCTCCACCGACACCGATATGCAGCGCACCCTGTGGCGCAGCGATGACGCGGAGCAACTGCGCATTCGCGGCTTTGCAGAGCAGTTTAAGCTGGGCATCCCGCTGGGTAAAATCGCCCGTCCGCAGGAAATTGCCAGCACCATCCTGTTTCTCGCCTCCGACCACGCCAGCCATATCACCTTGCAGGATCTGGTGGTGGACGGCGGCTCGACGCTGGGAGCGTAATGATGATCTGGAAACGCCATTTAACCCTCGACGAACTGAACGCCACCAGCCTGAACACGCTGGTGGCGCACCTCGGTATCGTCTACACCCGCCTCGGCGACGATACGCTGGAAGCTGAGATGCCGGTAGACGCGCGCACCCATCAGCCGTTCGGTTTACTGCACGGCGGGGCGTCGGCGGCGCTGGCTGAAACGCTGGGGTCGATGGCGGGCTACCTGATGACCCGCGAAGGGCAGTGCGTGGTCGGCATGGAACTCAACGCGTCGCACCACCGGGCGGTGTCGCAGGGGAAAGTGCGCGGCGTCTGCCAGCCGCTGCACCTCGGACGGCAAAATCAGAGCTGGGAAATTGGGGTATTCGACGAGCAGGGAAGACGCTGCTGCACCTGCCGGTTAAGTACGGCGGTGCTGGGTTAAACATTTCCTTCTCAATGCCTGTCACGCTGCGCTGTCGAATGGCGCGGCCTTTTTACCGCCTAAAGTGATCCCGTTAACATTGTCATGTAAATAAACGGTCTTAACTCCGTTCCTGAACGTTTCATAGTTGTTAAATCCCGCGCAATGCTCTAGAAACAAAATGTAACATCTCTCTGGCTCATGCTACGGAACATCACTATGAATAATTCAGGGAAATACCTCATCTGGGCGTTGCTCGCCGTTGTGGGCGCATTCGCTCTGGGCTATATCGCGCTCAATCGTGGCGAACAAATTAACGCGCTGTGGATTGTGGTGGCGTCAATCTGTATCTATCTGATCGCTTACCGTTTTTACGGTCTTTATATTGCCAAAAACGTGCTTGCCGTAGACCCGACGCGGATGACGCCCGCCGTGCGGCATAACGACGGGCTGGACTATGTGCCGACGGATAAAAAAGTGCTGTTCGGTCATCATTTTGCGGCGATTGCCGGGGCGGGGCCGCTGGTCGGGCCGGTGCTGGCGGCGCAAATGGGTTATCTGCCGGGGATGATCTGGCTGCTGGCGGGCGTGGTGCTGGCGGGGGCGGTACAGGACTTTATGGTGCTGTTCGTTTCCACGCGCCGCGACGGGCGCTCGCTGGGCGAACTGGTGAAAGAGGAGATGGGCGCGACAGCGGGGATCATCGCGCTGGTGGCCTGTTTTATGATCATGGTGATCATTCTCGCGGTGCTGGCGATGATCGTGGTGAAAGCCCTGACCCACAGCCCGTGGGGAACTTACACCGTGGCTTTTACCATTCCGCTGGCGCTGTTTATGGGCGTCTATATCCGCTATCTGCGCCCTGGTCGCATTGGCGAGGTATCGGTAATTGGCCTGGTGCTGCTGATTTTCGCGATTATTTCCGGCGGCTGGGTGGCGGAAAGCCCGACATGGGCACCGTATTTTGACTTTACTGGCGTGCAGTTGACCTGGATCCTCGTGGGCTACGGTTTTGTGGCGGCGGTGCTGCCGGTCTGGCTGCTGCTGGCTCCGCGCGATTACCTCTCCACCTTCCTGAAAATCGGCACCATTATTGGGCTGGCGATCGGCATTCTGATTATGCGCCCGACCCTGACCATGCCCGCGCTGACGAAATTTATCGATGGCACCGGTCCGGTATGGACCGGGAACCTGTTCCCGTTCCTGTTTATCACCATCGCCTGTGGTGCGGTATCAGGTTTCCACGCGCTGATCTCTTCCGGCACCACGCCGAAGATGCTGGCGAATGAAAATCAGGCCTGTTTTATCGGCTACGGCGGGATGCTGATGGAATCCTTCGTGGCGATTATGGCGCTGGTGGCGGCCTGTATTATCGATCCGGGCGTTTACTTTGCCATGAACAGCCCGATGGCGGTGCTGGCTCCGGCGGGAACCGCAGACGTGGTGGCATCAGCCGCGCAGGTGGTGAGCAGCTGGGGCTTTAGTATCACGCCGGACACGCTGAATCAGATTGCCAGCGAAGTGGGCGAGCAGTCGATTATCTCCCGTGCGGGCGGTGCGCCAACGCTGGCGGTAGGCATGGCCTATATTCTGCACGGGGCGCTTGGCGGGATGATGGATGTCTCTTTCTGGTATCACTTCGCCATTCTGTTTGAAGCGCTGTTCATTCTGACGGCGGTGGATGCCGGGACCCGCGCAGCACGCTTTATGTTGCAGGATCTGCTGGGCGTGGTTGCACCTGGTCTGAAGCGCACCGATTCTCTCCCCGCAAACCTGCTGGCAACGGCGCTGTGCGTGCTGGCCTGGGGCTACTTCCTGCATCAGGGCGTGGTCGATCCGCTCGGCGGCATCAATACGCTGTGGCCGCTGTTTGGCATCGCCAACCAGATGCTGGCGGGAATGGCGCTGATGCTGTGCGCGGTGGTCCTGTTCAAAATGAAGCGTCAGCGTTATGCGTGGGTGGCACTGGTGCCTACCGCCTGGCTGCTGATTTGTACCCTGACGGCGGGCTGGCAGAAAGCCTTTAGCGCAGATGCGAAAGTCGGTTTCCTGGCGATTGCCAATAAATTCCAGGCCATGATCGACAGCGGAAACATTCCGCCGCAGTATACCGAGTCGCAGCTGGCGCAACTGGTCTTTAACAACCGTCTCGACGCGGGTCTGACCATCTTCTTTATGGTGGTGGTGGTGGTGCTGGCGCTGTTCTCGATTAAAACCGCGCTGGCGGCGCTGAAGCACAGCGGCGTGACGGCAAAAGAGACGCCGTACGAGCCGATGCCGGAAAATCTGGCGCAGATTGTGGCGCAGTCAAAAGGCGCGCATTAAGTTAACGGATGCCCCTCTCCCGAAACGGGAGAGGGGTACGACCCCGGAGCATCTATGTTCGACACACTTTCTAAAGCAGGTAAGTACCTGGGACAGGCCGCCAAAATGATGATCGGCGTGCCGGATTACGACAACTATGTGGAGCATATCCGCATCACCCACCCGGACCAGACGCCGATGACCTGGGAAGAGTTCTTTCGCGAACGCCAGGATGCACGCTACGGCGGTAAGGGCGGCGTGAAATGCTGTTAAATCAGCAGGCTAATTTGCGCCTGGGTGCAGCCATAAATCGCCGCCAGCTTTTCGCGGGTGCGCTTCTGCGGACGGGAGTCCGGCGATTCAAGCTGTGAAACGGCGGACTGGCTGATCCCCAGTTTTTGCGCCACGTCCTGCTGTGACAGCCCGTTATAAATACGCCAGGCGGCCTGTAAACTCACCTCGTCATTGCACATAATGCTGACAATTTCATCGGGGAGGGAGACGTCATCATATTCGTCGCGTTCAAAAGGGATTTCTTCCAAGCCCTCGGCTTCACTTTCTGATTCGACGTCTGCCATTTGCAGACGCATTTTAAAATAAACGTCGTAGGGGATGACCACGTACTGCGGGTCGCCATTCTCATCTCTGATATACTGCGCTTCCATAGGTTATTCTCTCCTCATGCAGATAAGTGGTAGTGGTTCTGCGCCTGACTGACACGATATAGCCGATATCGTGCATCTCTCTCCGTAGCGTAAAGATTATGCGGTAATCACCCACGCGCAGCCGGCAATGATCTTTGGGCGCCGACAGCTTTTTAATGTCTGGCCTCACTATACGCCGCCCTGAATATAAGTAAATAATAAGATAATTAGATTTTTTAAATTATCTTATGTCGGACAAAACAGAACGGATTGGCGGCAGCGAACAGCGGTAAAAGAAGGGATTACGAGCGGGATCGCAAACGCCTCCGTCAGGCGACAGAGGCTTGCATAAAGCGTGGATTAGCGGCCGAAAAACTCAACCTTTTCAAAGGCGGTGCGCAGGGTTTCCGGGGTCAGGGTGACGGGCAGAAAGTGAATAGATTCGACCGGGCGTAACGTGTGGGCGATGACCCGATCCAGCTCTTCGCGGTTGTTAATATCGACCTCCAGTTCTGCCAGGCGCGTCGGCAGATGAAAGCGCTGATAAGCGGCGTTGAGTTGCGCCAGCACGTCGTCCTGACCGAGCAGGGCGCTCTGCACCAGAATACCGTAGGCCACTTTGGTGCCGTGGAGGAATTTTGCCGTCTGTGGCAGCACCGTCAGCCCGTTATGCACCGCGTGCGCCGCCGCGACGCGGGTGTAACGCTCGCCAAGCCCGCCGACCATACCGCCGCCCGCAATGATCGCATCCACCACGTCGCGAAACGCCTGGCTTAGCACACCGCGCTGTTGATCGGCCAGCGCCTCCTCGCTTTTCGCCAGCAGCACATCGCGGATAGCCAGCGCGCCATTGATGCCGAGGCGCACCGTCAGCGACAGGGTTTCCGGCTGCGGAGCCAGCACCACCGCTTCATACCATTTTGCCAGCGTATCGCCGATGCCCGCCAGCAGATATTCCGCCGGGGCGTTGAGGATAATCTGCGGCTCGACCAGCACGAGGACGTTGGCATCGTCGAAAATGTCAAAATGCAGCGCCTGACCGGCATCGTTGTACCACACCGAAAGGGGCGTCCAGGCGGCGCAGGTCGCGGCAATGGTGGGGATCGCCACGAACGGCAGACCCAGACGCCGCGCCAGCGCTTTGGCGGTATCCAGCAGCGCACCGCCGCCAACGCCAATCACCAGCGCGCGATCGTCCCCCGCGTCCTGCGCCAGTTCTGCCACGTCCGTTTCGCTACAGTGACCGGTAAACAGGCGGTGCTTCGCCCCCGGCGCGTTAAACGCCTCAGGCAGAAAAGGACGCGCACCGGCGATGGCACGTTCGCCGTAAACCCAGAACGCGCGGGAAAGTTGTTCTTTGCTGAAGAAGTCAGTCAGCCGCGCGAGGCTGCCGCTGTGTGAAAAATAGTTGGCGGGGCCGGTGACGACGCGAATATCAGTGTTGCTCATGTGTGTTGTCCTTTTGCGTGATCGCTAACCTGATGTTATGTCTGGACATCTGGATGGCTAATAATATTTTGTTTTATGTTATGCCTTTTCTGTCGTTGCCAGTCAAGTTGAAGGCATGAAATATACGCTAAATCAAAACATTAATATCAGGGAGCGCAGCGATGATAGCCAATCGCCTTGAAATGCGTGGGATCGGCCTGGCCTTTGCAGGCGTGAAGGCGCTCGCCCAGGTTGACTTCACGCTGACCGGCGGTTCAGTCCATGCCCTGACCGGGGCCAACGGCGCGGGCAAGTCCACGCTGATGGCCGTGCTGTCAGGAACATATGACCATTATGAAGGTGAGATCGCCATCAATAATACGGTGGTATCGATCCGCACGCCGCGCGATGCAAAGCGGCTGGGGATCCATCTGGTTCAGCAGGAAGTGGACGTCGCGCTGATCCCCGGTCTGAGCATTGCCGAAAACATTATGCTCGACGCGCTGGCGGAGCCGGGGCACCGCTACCGCTGGGGTGAGATTCACCGTCAGGCGCGGGCAGCTCTGGCCCAGTTGGACGTCACGCTGGACGTTAGACGCACCATTGATAGCTGCTCGCTGGCGGAAAAACAGCAAATTCTGCTGGCGCGGGCGCTGTCGCACCACTGCCGCTTTCTGATCCTTGATGAACCGACCGCGCCGCTGGACAGGCATGAAAGCGAGCGCCTGTTTGCCGTCGTCCGCCGCCTGCAACAGCAGGGCATCGCCGTCGTCTTTATTTCCCATCGCATTCACGAACTGAAAGCCATTTGCGACACCCTGACGGTGTTGCGCGACGGCAGGCTGATTGAAAGCGGACCGCTGGCGGCGCTGAGCGCGGAAGCCATCGTCGAGAAAATGCTCGGTCATGAATTGAGTGATATTTACCCACCGCGCCGCCCACCCTGCGGTGATGAGATCCTGCTTCGCGTGGACGGACTGCACGACGCCACGCTGTTAAAAGATATTTCGCTGCGTCTGCGCAAAGGGGAGATTCTCGGCATTGCCGGGCTGGCGGGGGCGGGCAAAACCGAACTGTGCAAGGCGCTGTTTGGCGCAACGAAGAGTCGCAGCGAGCGCGGGGAGCTTAACGGCCAGCCATGGCGACCGCGCGATCCGGCGGACTCCGTGACGCGCGGGCTGGCGCTGGTGCCGGAAGAGCGGCGCAAAGAGGGCATTTTTGTCGATGAGTCCATCGTCATGAATCTGGCAGTGAGTGCGGATAACACCTTTTCCCGCTGGAGCCTGTTCGGGCATCGTCAGGCGTGGCGCTGGGCGCAGGAAACCATCGCCCGCGTTGGCGTGCGTACTACCGGGCCGGGGCAGCAACTGCGGCGCTTATCCGGCGGCAACCAGCAAAAGGTCGCCATCGGCAAATGGCTGCGCGCAAACGCCAGCGTGCTGATTTTTGACGAGCCGACCAAAGGCGTGGATGTCAAAGCCAAAACCGATCTGTTTCAGTTGATCGACGGCCTGGCGCGCGAGGGGCGCGGGGTGATCTATGCGTCCGGCGAATTCAGCGAACTGGTCGGTTTGTGCGACCGAATTTGTGTGCTCTGGGACGGGCGCATTGTGGCAGAAATTGAGGGCGAGGAGGCCCGCGAAGAGACACTTCTTTATTACTCGACCGGAGGACCGGCGGCGTGAGCAAAGCCCTTTCAGTAAACGCGACGGCATCAGGCCGTCAGCAATTTTTCGATTTTCTCTATAAATGGGGCATGTTGCTTACCGTTGTCGCGCTGATCGCCATTTTTGGCGTGGCGTCAGATAATTTCCTCGATCCCTTTAATATCATCAACATCCTGCGCTCCATTGCGATTGTCACGGTGATCGCCGTGGGGGTGTCTGTTTCGCTGACCGTGGGCGGTTTTGATCTCTCGGTGGGGTCGACCGCTTCGCTGGCGAACTCGCTGGTGATTTCCCTGTTTGTCTGGTACGGCTTCGGCACCGGCGAAGCCATTGCGCTGACGCTGGCGCTCTGTACCCTGGTCGGACTATTTAACGTCTTTTTAATCGTCGTGCTGCGCATTCCCGATATGCTCGCCACTCTGGGCAGTCTGTTTGTGATTCAGGGCGTGGCGATGACCTGGAGCTTCGGCGGCTCGATCACTGAAAACATGGTGCTGCCGAGCGGCGATATGGCGGAAGGCACTATTCCGGCGGCCTTCAGCCTGCTGGGGCAGGTACCAACCATTGTGATTGTGATGCTGGTGGTGACGGTGCTGGCGCAGCTTGGGCTGTCGCTCACTACCCACGGACGGCGGATGTACGCCATTGGCGGTAACCCGGAAGCGGCGCGCCTGTCGGGGATCCGCACCACCCGCTATAAAGTCGCCGCCTATCTGATCGCCTCACTGCTGGCGGGTCTTGGCGGCATTCTGCTGGCCTCGCGCATTGGTTCGTCGCAGGTCAATGCTGGCGGCGGTTATCTGATGGACGCGGTGGCTGCCGCGTGGATCGGCTTTTCACTTGCCGGGTCCGGCAAGCCAAATGCGCTGGGTACGCTGGTCGGTGCGGTGATCCTCGGCGTGCTTTCTAATGGGCTGGTGATGCTGTCAGTGCCGTATTACGCAATGGATATTATTAAGGGCCTGGTGCTGGCTGGCGCTCTTGCATTGACTTACTTCCAGCGACGTTAACCATTCAGGGGAAATAGAGAAATGAAAAAAATGACGCTTTCACTGCTGGCGCTAAGTTTACTCAGCGCGGTCCCAGGCTATGCGGCAACGCCTGCGCCAGTTCCGGCGGCCATTGCCGATCACCAGGGGCCGATCCGCATTGCGGTGATCCGCAATTTAGGTTCTGACGACAATACCACCCAGTTTGTTTCCGGGGCGATCCAGGAAGGGAAAAAGCTTGGTTTTAAAATCAGTACCTTTCTGAGCAACGGCGACGATGCCAAATTTCAGGATTTTGTGAATCAGGCGATTAGCCAGAAATACGACGGGATTATTCTGTCGCAGGGGCGCGATCCTTACGCCACTGAGCTGGTAAAAAAAGCGGTCGATGCCGGGATTAAGGTTTCCGTATTTGATACGGCGGTTAACGGCGAGATCCCCGGCGTCACGGTGACGCAGCAGGACGACGTTTCGCTGACCAATCTGTCCTTCGGGCAACTGGTCAAGGATTTCAATGGCAAAGCCAATATCATCAAGCTGTGGGTCGCCGGTTTCCCGCCGATGGAGCGTCGTCAGGCGGCATATAAGGAGCTGCTGAAGCAGAATCCGGGGATTAAAGAGCTGGAATCGATTGGCGCGGTGTCTTCTGACGTTCAGGGCGACACGGCGAACAAAGTCGGCGCGGTGCTGGCGAAATATCCAAAAGGACAAATTGATGCGATCTGGGGCACCTGGGATGCCTTCAGCCAGGGGGCGTATAAGGCGCTGAAAGAGAACGGGCGAACTGAAATTAAACTCTACAGCATCGATATTTCTAACCAGGATCTACAACTGATGCGTGAATCCGGCAGCCCGTGGAAGGTGAGCGTGGCGGTCGATCCGAAACTGATCGGCGCAACCAACGTGCGGCTGATCGCCAATAAGATTGCCGGGGAGCAGACGCCTGCGACCTATGATTTTAAAGCGGCGTCTATCCCGCAGGCGCTGCTGGCAAGCCAGCCGGGCGCGGTGAACGTGGCCGGTCTTGGCAAAATTATTCCAGGCTGGGGCCAGACGGAAGACTTTATCGCCCCGTGGTTTGCAACGCTTGAAGCAAAGCACAAATGAGTACGCTACCCACACCTGAATACAGCCGCAATATGCGGCTGATCGGTCACAGCGATCAGGGTGGTCGGCCGGACGGCGTGCAGCTAATGGTGCATCGTGGCTTTGCGTACATTGGGCATATGGTGTCGCAGGGCTTTTCGATTGTGGATGTGCGCGACGCGAAAAATCCGAAGCCCGCAGGCTATGTGGCTGCGCCGCCGGGAACGTGGAACGTCCATCTTCAGGCTCACGACGATCTGCTGCTGGTGATCAACGCCCGGGATCTGTTTGCCGATGCGCGTTTTGCCGATGAAAAAGTGTATTACACCCGTCAGGTCGGCGAGACGGTCAGCGACGTGCAGGATCGCGGCTGGAGCGCCGGACTGCGCGTTTTCGATATTTCCACGCCGGATAAACCGCGTGAAATTGGCTTTTTGTCGCTGAACGGTATCGGCATTCACCGCATCTGGTACGTCGGCGGACGCTGGGCCTATGTGTCGGCGCTGATCGACGGCTTTACCGATTATATTTTCCTGACCATTGATTTAGCCGATCCGCGCAGGCCCGAAGTCGCCGGGCGCTGGTGGCTGCCGGGCATGAATCAGGCCGCAGGCGAAACGCCAGACTGGCCGGAAGGCAAACGCTATGCGCTGCATCACGCGATCATCGCCGGTGATACCGCCTACGGAAGCTGGCGCGACGGCGGGCTGACGCTGCTGGACGTAAAAGATCGTCGCCAGCCGACGCTTATCAGCCACCGCAACTGGAGTCCGCCGTTTGGCGGTGGCACCCATACCGCGCTGCCGCTGCCGGACCGGGATCTGCTGGTGGTGCTGGATGAAGCGGTCCTCGACAATCAGGAAGACGGCGAAAAGCTGATCTGGCTGTTTGATATTCGCGAGCCGTCGAATCCGGTGAGCATTTCCACCTTCCCGCAGCCGAAAGAAATCGACTACGTGGCGAAGGGCGCGCATTTTGGTCCGCATAACCTGCATGAAAACCGGCCGGGGAGTTTCATCAGCTCAACGCTGATTTTTGCGACTTACCAGAATGCGGGGGTGCGTGCGTATGATATTTCCGATCCATACCGCCCGGTTGAAACCGGCGCGCTGGTGCCTGCCGCGCCCGCGAAGATGATGGATACGCGCCCCGGCAGGCCGCAGGTGATCCAGTCCTGCGATGTGTTTGTTGACGCGCAGGGGATTATTTACAGTACGGACTATAACGGCGGGCTGTCGGTGATTGAATATCGGGGATAAGGCCGGACGACAGCGCCCGGCGATGATGGGCGCTGTCGGTATCAGGAATAATTAACTGTACTGCCTGACGCGGGCAATCAGCTCTTCGACATTTTCAATGCGTTCGCCAATCACTATCAGCGCTTTTCCCAGCGAAATCGCGTGGCGCAGGCAGGCGTGGCGCATTTCTTCATCGGCGATGGTGTCGAGATCCGCAACGTGGGAAAGCCCGACGCTGCGACGGATCAGTTCGCTGCCGCAGAAGCCGATGGCATCGTGCCAGACCTTTTGCAGAAACTGCGAAACGTAGCCCGGATAAGCCAGCGCGTCGTCCCGCGTTTTCTCCACCGCCAGCGCCTGGAAGCGTTCGGCGAAGGTATTCCATAAATCGCGAATATCGCTCAGACGCTGTTCGCGCGCGGCGGCGGCATCGCGGATGCCCAGATGACCCGGCGCGCCGCAGAAGTTCAGCAGCAGATTGCCGATGGCGGTTCCGACGTCAAAACCCACCGGACCAAAAAAACCAAACTCGGCGTCAATCGCCTTCAGGCGGCCTTCAGCGACGAAAATCGATCCGCTATGAATATCCCCGTGCAGCAGCGCCTCAGCGTGAGAAAAGAAGCGGTGTTTGAGCGCGGCAATGGCCACGTTAAGCTGGGGATCGTCGCGCAGCGCGGCAACCTCTGGCTCAAGCTCCGGCGGATAGCTATTACGCTCGTGGATCTGATACGGATCGTTGAAGAACAGATCTTCGGTGATCTCACACATTTCCGGGTTGATAAACTGCGCCACCTGCGCTTTCTTCTGGTGCGGATGCAAAAAGAAATCGCTGGTGTGAAACAGGGTTTGTGCCAGGTACTCGCCAAGCTGGAAAGGGGCCTGCGGGTAGCTGACGCCTTTGATCAGCTCGCCGCGCCAGATGCGGTGATCGGACAGATCTTCCATTACCATCACCGCAAGTTCAGGATCGAAATGCAGGATATTGACCGTATGCTGCGGGCAGTGCTGGTAGTGCGCCTTCAGCGTCTGCGCTTCCAGCCGGGCGCGGTCAAGGGTGAGCGGCCAGGACTCGCCGACGCAGCGCACATAGGGCAGCGCCTGCTTGACGATGATCCGGCTGACGCCTTCAGTATCAAAAATTTTAAATACCAGGTTGAGGTTGCCATCGCCCACTTCCTGCGCCCCGACCAGCGCTGACGGATTTTCCAGCCCGCCAAATTGTTGCGCGTAAGCCACGGCATCCCCGGCGGTGAACGTTCGATATTGCGACATTGCCTCACTCCTTATTCTTTTCTGATAAAGCCATTCAGACGTCTATACATCTGGAATTCATCCTGACACAATGTGACACATCAACGCAACAGGGATTTAACGAGATGCAGACACTACAGACAACCAGCCTGCGGGTGAGCCAAAATCAGCTTTTTATCCTCGACCAGCAGGCGCTACCGCAGAAGAAAATCTGGCTGCCCGCCAGCGATGTCGCCGCACTGGTGGATCATATTCACGCGTTGCGGGTGCGCGGTGCGCCGCTGATCGGCCTCTCCGCGAGCTTGTTACTGGCGCTGCTGGCCGGGCAGGGTGCCGGGCGGGATGCGCTGTCTGCGGCGCTGGAAACGCTGCGTGCCGCACGTCCGACGGCGGTAAATCTGATGAACAATCTCGATCGCATGAAGCTGGCGCTGGCGCAGGACGATTTTGCGACGGCGCTTGCGGCTGAAGCGCAACGGCTGGTTGCCGAAGACAAACAGCTTTGTGAGCGCATTGCCGTGGCGGGAAGTGCGCTGGTGCCGCCGGGCAGCCGGTTGCTCACCCACTGCAATACCGGCGGGCTGGCGACGGCGGGCGTGGGCACCGCACTGGGGGTGATTGCCCGCGCGTTTGAACAGGGCCGGGTAGCAAACGTGTGGGTTGACGAAACGCGCCCGCTCCTTCAGGGCGGACGGTTGACCGCGTGGGAGCTGGGGGAGCTGGGTGTGCCGTATCAGCTTATCACCGATTCAATGGCGGCCAGCCTGATGGCGAAAGGGCAGGTGGATGCGGTATGGGTCGGGGCGGATCGCATTGCCGCCAACGGCGACGTGGCGAATAAAATCGGCACGTATTCTCTGGCGGTGCTGGCGAAGTTTCACGGCGTGCCGTTTTACGTTGCCGCGCCGCAAACCACCCTCGACCGGCACTGCGCGAATGGCGACGCTATTCCGATTGAGCAGCGCGCCGCCAGCGAAGTGACCGGCGTGGCGGGCAGTTTTGGCGCGGTACAGTGGGCACCGGAAGGCGCGCAGGTGTACAACCCGGCCTTTGACGTGACCCCCGCCGCGCTGATCAGCGGCTGGGTGCTGGACAGCGGCGTGGTCACGCCGGACGCAGTCGCGGCAGGGGTATTTTTGCCAGCTTAAGCGCTTGCCACGGAAGGATCAGGGCAGGCGCGGGTAGCCGTCAGCAATCGCGCTGCCGGTGAACCTGGCCACCCAGCCTTCCGGGTTATCGAAAATACGGATAGCGGTAAAATTCGGCTCGGAACCCATGTCGAACCAGTGCGGGGTGCCAGCCGGAACGGAAATCAGATCGTTCTTTTCGCACAGCACCTGATAAATCTCATCGCCAATATGCAGGCAGAACAGCCCCGCGCCCTCAACAAAAAAACGGACTTCATCTTCATCGTGGGTATGCTCGTTGAGAAATTTGCTGCGCAGCGCCTCTTTTTGCGGATTGTCGGCGCGCAGGCTAATTACGTCCCAGCTTTGATAGCCTTTTTCGGCGACTAACTGGTCGATGGCGTGCTGGTAGGCGTCGATCACCGTTTCCGCAGCCGGATTATTCCCCAAATCGCGATCCGCCTGCCAGCGTTCGAATCGCACGCCGCGCGCGTTAAGCTGCTGCTGGATTTCGCTGGCGTCGGTGCTGTGCCAGGTGGGCTGGCTGGCCTCTTTGTCAGAATAAATGGTCAGTGCGCTCATGAAGGGATCTGCTCCGGGTTAATGTCATCAAAATGATGAACCTGAGGATGATGGCTGGCGGCGTCGTTATCGCCACGGATCAGCTGTACGGTGCGCATCCCGGCCTCTGCCGCCGCGTCGAGTTCCTGACTAATATCGGAGAGGAACAGGATCGAGGCGGGCGGATGACCGAGCTGTTCGGCAATATTACGGTAAGACTGCACCTCGCGCTTCGCGCCGATGTGGGTGTCGAAATAACCGCTGAACAGATGAGTAATATCACCTTCGTCGCTGTAGCCAAATAACAATTTTTGCGCGGCGACGGACCCGGAGGAATATACATACAGATCAAGCCCCTGCGCTTTCCATTTCTCCAGCGCGGGCAGCACGTCGGGATAGAGATGCCCGGTAAAATCACCGTTTACGTAGCCGTCCTGCCAGATGATCCCCTGCAACGCTTTCAGCGCGGTAGACTTACGATCTTCATCAATAAAGGCGAACAGCGTTTCGGTAAGTTGCTGGGTGGTGGCGTCAGGACGGCCAATTTCCCCGCGCAGATTATCAAGGATCGACATCACCGGTTCGGCAAACTGCTGGGCGGTAAGAAACGCCGCCAGACGCTCGCGGGCATAAGGAAAAAGAACGTTATGCACAAAGCGGATATCGCTGGTGGTGCCTTCTATATCGGTCACAATGGCGCGGATCATGGTCGCTCCCGTCGGGTAAAATAGCGTTATTTAGACGTCTAAGCGTCTTGATTGCCAAATGGTATCATCGTGTTATAGTGGCTTCAACAGCATCACGATAAGCGGATACCAAAGAATGAGTACCAGTCCCCTGATCCCACAAAGTAAATTGCCGAATCTCGGAACCACCATCTTTACGCAGATGAGCGCACTGGCGCAACAGCATCAGGCCATTAACCTGTCACAGGGCTTTCCCGATTTCGACGGGCCGCGCTATTTGCAGGAGCGGCTGGCGTTTCACGTCGCGCAGGGAGCCAACCAGTACGCGCCGATGACCGGCGCGCTGGCGCTGCGTGAAGCCATTGCCGATAAAACCGCCGGGCTGTATGACTACCGCCCGGATGTGAACAGCGACATTACCGTGACCGCAGGCGCGACCGAAGCGCTGTACGCCGCGATCACCGCGCTGGTGCGGGAAGGGGACGAGGTGATTTGCTTTGATCCCAGCTACGACAGCTACGCGCCCGCCGTCGAACTTTCCGGCGGTGTGCTTAAGCGCGTGGCGCTCCAGCCGCCGCATTTTCGCGTTGACTGGCAGGCCTTTGCTGCCCTGCTCAGCGATCGTACCCGGCTGGTGATCCTCAATACGCCGCATAACCCTTCGGCCAGCGTCTGGCACAAAGAGGATTTTGAGTCGCTGTGGCAGGCGATTCGCGAGCAGGAAATTTATGTGCTGAGCGATGAAGTTTATGAGCACATCTGTTTTGCGCCAGACGGTCATGCCAGCGTGCTGGCGCATTCATCCCTGCGCGAGCGTGCGGTGGCGGTTTCGTCGTTTGGTAAAACTTATCATATGACCGGCTGGAAGGTGGGCTACTGCGTCGCGCCAGCGGCGATCAGCGCGGAGTTGCGTAAGGTGCATCAGTATTTGACCTTTGCGGTCAATACGCCCGCCCAGCTTGCGCTCGCCGATATGCTGCGCGCGCAGCCGGAGCATTATCGCGAACTGCCGGAATTTTATCGCCAGCGGCGGGATGTGTTCGTCAACGCGCTGTCCGCCAGTCGGCTGGCGCTTTTGCCCTGTGAAGGCACCTACTTCCTGCTGGCTGACTACAGCGCAGTATCGGATCTGAATGACGTGAGTTTCTGTCAGTGGCTGACAACGGAAATCGGCGTGGCGGCAATCCCGCTGTCGGTATTTTGCGCCGATCCTTTCCCGCATAAGCTTATCCGGCTGTGCTTTGCGAAGCAGGAGTCGACGCTGCTGGCTGCGGCGGAGCGCCTGTGCACACTGTAATTATTTAACGGTCCAGGCCTCGGAGAACTTGCGGTCGCTAAAGAGCTCCAGCAGGCCGTTAATTTGTTTCAGGCGCAGCACTTCGTCGGCGTCCATCCCCAGCTCCTTACCGATTTTTTCTTCGGACCAGTTGAGCTGGGCCAGTTCGCGGACAATTTCCGCCATGGCGTTGATTTGATGCCTGCCTCTGGCGCGATTATGACGAATCGTTGATGTTATAGACGATGCGCGCTGTTCCGGGGTGTGGTTCAGTCGGGATACCGGGACATACCCCTTAAGCTCGCAGATCAGCGAATTTTTGGTTTTTGCCAGTTGATGACGATGAAAGCCATCAACAATTTCATACTGGTCGGGGCCATTCTGAGAAACCACAATCGGCTGGGTAAAGCCATCGGTTTCGAGTGACTTCAGCAGCAGCCGATTTTCCGGCGGCGCGACATTATTCGGATTGTAATTATTAGGAGTGAGGTTTTCATGCTTCATCCATAATACGCAGTCAACGGGGTTATCCCTGAAAGGACTGAATTCATGCAGAAGTAAACGGAAATTATTGATAGCAGCAATGCGTTCCTTCTCCGACAGCTTATCAAGATAGCCTGCCAGCACCTGCATTATTCGTTGTTGCATAAAATATTCCACTCCTTGCGTTTATTTTTTATCCGTTCACTGTAGCGCTGATAATTTCCCGACTTATGGGGGCTGAAGGATAGCATTCGGCACCAATAGTCATTGCTGAGTAGCGCTTTGCATATCCGCCGCCACGAAGGGATATCCTTGGCGCCGATATCGCCGGGTTGGGTATCAGGAATGTCTGGCATCCCCTTTTTATTATACCAGTGCAAATAGACCGCAATTTTATTGCGGTAATGCTCGGCGGTTTTTTGCGGCATACTTTCCAGCAAGAAAAAGGCGTAGCTTTTCCAGCTATGGTTATCGGGTTTTATCAGCTGGCGGTGGCCGTAGAATTTACTGTCCTGCCCGGCATAAACGCCGCCGCAGTGAACGCCGCTCACCCGCTGGCACATTAATGCCCAGCGCTCCGGCTCCAGCACATGATAAAGCCACAGTCCCTGCCGTTGTTCCGGGCCAAAGGGTTCGCAAATACGCATATAACGCGGCGGAACGCCTGCCTGGTACATCAGGTTGTAAAGCGGGTTGTAGGCCATCTGGCTTTTGGCAAACCACGTCCAGACGTCGGCGGTTTTCCAGTCGTAGATCGGATAGACGTACCAGCTGTGTGAGCCGGGAGCCAGCGTGGTCCACGGCTTATCGTCGGAAAAGCGCTGCTTGCGCTGGGAGGCGATGGTCAGAAAACGATTGTAGGATTCATCAGAGCGAATACCGATCATTACCGCCGCCGGGCGACGCAGGGAAAACCACTCCGCAAACAGGGCGACAAATACTTCGAAGGTCATTCCCGGTTGATAAAAAGGAAAGTAGTCGGGATCGGTAATCGCATCTTCAGGCGGCTGGCGGACCCACTCTGTACCCGGCTCCCAGCATTGCCACTCCGGGTTAAACTGGGTGAGCGCATTCTGAGTGGTCAGCGGTAACGCGACCCAATAAAATTGTTCGATGACGTCCTGATACTCGTTGCGCAGTCGTTCACAATGGGTAATGGTGCAGGAAAACTGGGCTTCCCAGTCAATAAATAAGACGCTCAGTTTCTTACCCATCTGCCGGGCGAGACCGGCGGTGAGGTGGAGCATTATAGTGGAGTCTTTCCCCCCAGAAAATGAAACGCATATGCGGTCGAAATTCTGGAGCGTCCACCGGATTCGATCCCGGCTGGCCTCCAGAACGTTCTGAGCCAACGGAAGTTTATGCAGGGACATTTTATTTTTACCCGAGATAATATAGAGACGGTAAATGATGAGTCTCAAAAGTATTTATATATTTTATCATTCAAACTGCCCGTGCTCTGACTACCTGGTATTAGCGCAACCGCTAATGCTCGCATAGTCACTATTTAATACCTGTTGCGTTTAATCAGGCAGCATGAATGATTGTGTAAGTAGATTAACGCCCGAAATTATTGCGCATCTGTTTAAATTAGTAAAACATTATTTGTATCATTCAGTTTTATTATATAAATAAATCACATCTTTTAAAGTGCTGATATTTTTCTGATGAATTCTGCAAAAATGGCATTATTTAACGAGGCCCGGTTGTACATCATATAAATGTCAGCAACGGGCAGGGGGACGGAAAGTTTGACCACTTTTAATCCCAACGATTTCTTAAATGTTTCGTAAGCGCGCAATGGTATTAATCCAACCAGTTCCGATACGCTGATCATATTCATATTAGAGATGAATGAATCGCTGCGAAAAGCAATATTACGCACCGGTAATACCGTTTCCAGAGAGGCCTGAAACTGGCGGACGCCCGCTTCGCTGGTGTCATAGAAAGTAAAATTTTCCTGCGCCAGCTCTTCAGGCGTGCAGGTCTCGCCCAGCCGTGGATGAAATTTGCTGCACACCACCACGATGGGTACGGTTTTAAAATGGCTGCAACAAATGGAGCGGTTAGCGGTAGGGGCAAAAGAGAAAATTAAATCCGCCTTGCGATAGGCCAGCAGATCTTCTGCCGTTTCTGAGGACATCAGCAGGTCGTGATGCTCAATTTCGAACTGGCTGCTTTGCTGGAGAATACTGACCGGATTCATCAGCCCGCCCGCGAGCAGCAATTGCGGGCAATAAATAACAAAGCTTTTACGCAGTGAGGAACTATGCGTAATGTTGATGGTTTGCTCAATCTGATTAAGATTCTGTTCCAGATGCTGGTGCAGATTAATGCCGACGGTGGTGGGCGTAATTCCTTTTCCTGAGCGAATAAATAGCGGGTCGTCAAGCTGGGTGCGCAGGCGTTGCAGTGACTGACTGACGGCCGAAGGCGTAATGTAAAGCGTAGCAGCGGCTTTACTGATACTCAGATGCTGATAAATGCATTCAAAAATAACCAGCAAATTGAGATCAAATTTTTTTAAATCATAGAGATTAGCCATATTTCAGCCTTATAGTTACTACCTGCGAACCCTGTAGCATAAAATTATAGCTATCGTTGCAGGCTATTTATTCACAATCCGTGTGGTTGCTAAAACTGATGATAAATTGATTTATCGCAAATATATCATATAAAATCAGCCGCAACCAGCGCATTCGAAATGATAACAAGTATTATTGCTATCAGATGGATGAATACCAGAAGCTTCAGTCGTCATTTATGATTGACTATGTCTATTATTATCTATTCGCATAAATGATGAATGTAATAGCCGATTTTTTGGTTAAGGGTATAAACTCTTCAGCACCGATTGAATGGCGCAGGCTATCAGAGCCATAGCTCATACCTCTGCGCGAGTGATTGCGCTTTCTATACCTGAGTGATGTAATCGCAGGCGATATTTATGTATAGCAGACGGTGCATTTTTCAGCGCTTGTTTACTTTTAAGTAACAAGTGGCGCAAGATACATCGCTTAACGAAAGTTGTTAGCTAACGCTTATTGATTTGATAATGGAAACGCATTAGCCGAATCGTAAAAAATTCGTTAACTTACACCTCAACGAAAACACGGAGGAAGTATAGATGTCCTTGATCAACACTAAAATCAAACCTTTTAAAAACCAGGCATTCAAAAACGGTGAGTTCATCGAAGTTACCGAAAAAGACACCGAAGGCCGCTGGAGCGTATTCTTCTTCTATCCGGCTGACTTCACCTTCGTTTGCCCGACTGAACTGGGCGACGTGGCTGACCACTACGAAGAACTGCAGAAACTGGGCGTAGACGTTTACTCCGTTTCTACCGACACCCACTTCACCCACAAAGCATGGCACAGCAGCTCTGAAACCATCGCAAAAATCAAATATGCGATGATCGGTGACCCGACCGCTGCCCTGACCCGCAACTTTGAAGTGCTGCGTGAAGATGAAGGTCTGGCTGACCGTGGTACGTTCATCGTTGACCCGCAGGGCATCATTCAGGCTGTTGAAGTGACTGCTGAAGGTATCGGCCGTGACGCGTCTGACCTGCTGCGTAAAATTAAAGCCGCTCAGTACGTGGCTTCTCACCCAGGTGAAGTCTGCCCGGCTAAATGGAAAGAAGGCGAAGCGACTCTGGCGCCGTCTCTGGACCTGGTAGGTAAAATCTAAAATTCGTTATGTTTTCGCGCCGCAGGCGGCACCGCTTTCTAAGCCAGCCGCCTTCCCATAACGCGAAATCCCTGCGAATTTGAAATTTAAGCGGGTGCGCTGCACCCGTTTTTCTTCCCGCACTATGATGCAAGTTGCATCCAGGCTGCCCGAACGAGGCTGCTTGCATGATGATGCTTAAGCCCAGGAGATATCCATGCTCGACACTAACATGAAAACCCAGCTCAAGGCTTACCTTGAGAAGCTGACTAAACCTGTTGAGCTGATTGCCACGCTGGATGACAGCGCCAAATCGGCAGAAATCAAGGAATTGCTGGCTGAAATTTCTACCCTGTCAGATAAAGTCTCGTATAAAGAAGACAATTCTCTGGCGGTACGTAAACCTTCCTTCCTGATCGCTAACCCCGGCTCCACGCACGGCCCACGCTTTGCGGGCTCGCCGCTGGGTCATGAGTTCACCTCACTGGTGCTGGCGCTGCTGTGGACCGGCGGTCATCCGTCAAAAGAAGCGCAGGCGCTGCTGGAGCAGATCCGCGATCTGGACGGTGATTTTGAATTTGAAACCTACTATTCGCTCTCCTGCCACAACTGCCCGGATGTGGTGCAGGCGCTGAACCTGATGGCGGTACTGAATCCGCGCATCAAACATACCGCGATTGACGGCGGCACTTTCCAGAACGAAATCACCGAGCGTAACGTAATGGGCGTTCCGGCGGTGTACGTGAACGGTAAAGAGTTTGGACAGGGCCGTATGACGCTGGCTGAAATTGTGGCCAAAGTGGACAGCGGCGCGGAAAAACGCGCGGCGGAAGAACTGAACACACGTGATGCCTATGACGTGCTGATCGTCGGTTCTGGCCCGGCGGGCGCGGCAGCGGCGGTTTACTCGGCGCGTAAAGGCATCCGCACCGGTTTGATGGGTGAGCGTTTCGGCGGCCAGGTGCTGGATACCGTAGACATCGAAAACTACATTTCCGTACCGAAAACCGAAGGACAGAAGCTGGCGGGCGCGCTGAAGGCGCACGTTAATGAGTACAATGTGGACGTGATCGACACTCAGAGCGCCACCAGGCTGGTTCCGGCGGCGCAGGAAGGCGGCTTCCACCAGATTGAAACCGCGTCAGGCGCGGTGCTGAAAGCGCGCAGCGTGATCATCGCGACCGGGGCGAAATGGCGTAACATGAACGTGCCGGGTGAAGATCAGTATCGCACCAAAGGCGTAACCTATTGCCCGCACTGCGACGGCCCGCTGTTTAAAGGCAAACGCGTGGCGGTGATCGGCGGCGGTAACTCCGGCGTGGAAGCGGCTATCGATCTGGCCGGGATTGTCGAGCACGTCACCCTGCTGGAATTTGCGCCAGAAATGAAAGCGGATCAGGTATTGCAGGATAAAGTCCGCAGCCTGAGCAACGTGAATATCATTCTGAATGCCCAGACCACCGAAGTGAAAGGCGACGGGACTAAGCTCACCGGCCTGGAATACCGTGACCGGGTGAGCGGCGATGTGCATCACGTTGAACTGGCCGGTATTTTTGTCCAGATCGGCCTGCTGCCTAATACCACCTGGCTGGAAGGCGCGATTGAGCGCAACCGGATGGGCGAAATCATGATTGATGCGAAGTGTGAAACCAGCGTGAAAGGGGTATTTGCTGCGGGCGACTGCACTACCGTTCCGTATAAGCAAATTATCATCGCGACGGGTGAAGGGGCAAAAGCATCGCTTAGCGCCTTTGACCACCTGATCCGCACCAAAACGGCATAACAAAAAAGTAAGATAATACCTGCAATGTGAGTGGGCCACCTTCGGGTGGCCCTTTTTTCGTGCGTTAACGAACCACCAGCACCGGAATATGCGCGTGGCGGATCACGCTCGAGGCGTTCGAGCCGAGCAGATGGGTGGCAATGGACGGATTACGCGAGCCAATGACCACGACGTCAGCCTGTAACTCTTCCGCCAGCGCGTTTACCGCATCGCGCACGCTGCCCATCCGCACGTGGATTTTGATCCGCGCCGGGTCGATGCTGAAATGCTCCGTCATCGTCTTCAGCCGGGTTTCAGCTTCATGCTGCATATGCTCTTCAAAGCGCCGCAGATCGCCCGCAAAACGCTGCATGGCCATGCTCGCGGAGCCAGGCAGGACGTGCAGAAGATGGATTACGCCTTTTTCCTGCGCCAGAAATTCGGCATGGCGGACGGCTTTATCGCTGAGGGCCATCTCGAAAACATCAACCGGCATAATAATAGTGTTATACATAGCTGCTCCTCCTTGTGATCACTCCTGATAGCAAAGCATATTTTGCCTGCCGAAGATGTCTGCGACTTCGCAAAATGGCTGTCTGCTGCCGGGGAGGGTGTAAAGATTTGTAGCCAGGGAGAGAAGGGCGGAAAGAGGATGCGGACACATCCTCTGAAAAAGCGGCGAAGCGCTTAAGGCAGAAAGTTAACGCTGATAATCACCGGCGGCTTCGGGCTGATAAAGCAGCTCCAGCACTTCAAGGTGAGCGGAAGCCCCGCCGGGCAGTTGCCAGTGAATGGCGCTGCCAACCTCAAGACCCAGCAGGGCCGCGCCGACCGGAGCCAGCACTGAAAGCTGGGCGTTGCTGTCGGTCATCTGCGCCGGGAACACCAGGGTGCGCACGCGCTCTTCACCGCTGGTCAGATCGCGGAAGCGGACGGTGCTGTTCATGCTGACCACATTGGCGGGTAACGATTCAGGGGCACACATCTGCGCGCGATCCAGCTCTGCATTCAGCGCGTCGGCAACCGGCAGCGCGGCATAAGCGGGTTTCTCCAGCAGACGGTCAATGCGCTCGGCATCGAACTCGTTGATGATAATCGCAGGTCTGGACATTTTTTACTCCGTGTTATTGTTGGCAGTGATTAACTGCAATCCAAAAGAAAACCCTCACCACCGGGTGGTGAGGGTTAGCTAAGGCCATCATACTGTCAGTTGCCGCAACTTTGAAGTGACCTGGCGCACGGAGCGGGTGCGGAAGGGCGGTTATTTTTGCGATAGCCGTCACCGTTCATCATTGTGGATTATGCTTTTAAGCGTCGTTGCATAATGCAGCATCCTTCCGCCACAGGAGATCTCATGAGCAAGTTCGATAAACTCACCCTGAAAGAGGGTAGCTATCTCTACTTTAAAGACTGGGGCAGCGGTCAGCCGGTGGTGTTCAGCCACGGCTGGCCGTTAACGGCCGATGCGTTTGAAGATCAGATGCTTTATCTGGCCTCAAAAGGGTATCGCGTGATTGCCCACGATCGGCGCGGTCACGGTCGCTCCGCGCAGCCGTGGGACGGGCACAATATGGATCAGTACGCCGACGATCTGGCGGAACTCACCGCGCATCTGAATCTGAAAGATGCGGTACATGTCGGGCACTCAACCGGCGGCGGCGAAGTGGCGCGTTATATTGGTCGCCACGGCACCGATCGGGTGGCGAAAGCGGTACTGATTGGCTCGGTCACGCCGATTATGATCAAAACCGATTTCAATCCTGACGGCGTCGATAAAAAAGTCTTCGACGGCATTCGTGAAGGCGTTATCGAGGATCGCGCCGCTTTCTTCTACGAGCTGACGAAAGCCTTTTACGGCTATAACCGCTTCGGGGTGAAAGAGTCAAAAGAGGTGCGCCGTAGCTTTGTCCGCCAGGGATTGCAGGGATCGATAAAAGCGCTTTACGACTGTGTGGCGGCGTTTTCCGAAACCGATCTGCGTGAAGACCTGCAAAAGATGACCATTCCGACGCTGGTGATCCACGGTGATGACGACCAGATTGTGCCTTTAGAAACCTGTGGCAAAGCGGCGGCGGCCCTCCTGCCCAACGCGCAGCTGAAGATTTATAAAGGCGGCTCGCACGGCATCTGCACCACCCACAAGCAGGATATTAATGTCGATCTGCTGACCTTTATCCAGTCTTAATCTGCTGACCCGGCAACCCTGCGGTTGCCGGGTTTTCTAACCAGGATAAGATAGCGCATCTTACGCTGAAGAGATGCCGTCTATGCCCGCGCTACCTGCCGACCAACAATTTTTTGCCGACCTGCTAAGCGGGCTGGTGCTCAATCCGCAGCGGCTGGGCCGCGTCTGGTTTGCCAGCGCACAAAAAATGGTGAACGCCAACGCGCTGTGCATTGATTTTCCACGCCTTGAAGTGGTGCTGCGCGGTGAATATGGCAACCGGCTGGAGCCTGAACAGCAGCACATTCGGCAGGGGGAAATGCTGTTTATCCCGCCGCGTGCCGCTAACGCCCCTCTCTTCGACAAGCCGGGAATGGTACTCAGCCTGGTATTTGCCACCGCCTGGCTGGGGCTGGCATTTTACGATAACCGCAGCGGCGTCAGTCCGGTCCCGCTGCGCAAAATTGAGCTGCCGCACGTGCAGCGCGGAGAAGGGGAGGCGATACTTACGGCGCTGACCCTGCTGAGCCGCTCGCCGCAGGATCAGGATATTATCCAGCCGCTGACCTTAAGCCTGCTGCATCTGTGCCGTAAAGTGGTGAACGCCGTGCCGGATCAGAGCCAGTCGCGCCCGGTATTTTTGTACCAGAGCGTCTGTAACTGGTTGCAGGAACGTTACGATCAACCGTTAACGCGGGCGAGCGTGGCGAGCTTTTTTAATATCACCCCGAATCACCTTTCCCGCCTGTTCAGCGAGCAGGGAACCATGAGTTTTGTCGATTATCTGCGCTGGGTGCGGATGGCGAAGGCGCGGATTATGTTGCAGAAATATCAGTTTTCGGTGGGAGAAGTGGCGCGGCGCTGTGGCTACCCGGATAGCGACTATTTTTGTCGGCTCTTCCGGCGTCAGTTTGGCCTGACGCCGGGAGAGTATCGCACTCGCTTTCAGTAACCGTCAGAAGGTCAGTTCGGCGTTGAGCAGATCCAGAATGGCCTGTGCATCGCGGGCGGAAAACAGCGCCTCGCGAAAGCCCTTGTTAACCAATCTGCGCGCCAGCTGCGAGAACACTTTCACATGGTTAATCCCTTCGTTCTCGCCCAGCGTCAGCATGATCACCAGTTCCACCTCGCCCATTTCTGATTCCCAGTCGATGGGCGCGGGCAGGCGGGCAATACTGATGCTGGAATGTCGGATCCACGGCGATTTGGTGTGTGGGATCGCCACCCCGAAGCCAACGCCGGTGGTGACGATCTCCTCACGCTGCCAGATGTCCTCCTCCAGCTCCACCGGGCGATCGGTGCGTCCGTTAACCTCAAGATTGCCGCACAGGAACTGAATGACCTGCTCTTTGCGGCTGAGGTTATCGACGAAGCAGATATTTTCCAGCGCCAGCAGCGGGCGGGCATCTTCCTGCGGGGTAAAGTCCTGGAGCAGGGTTTCAATCTCGTCGGCGCTGCGGCACTCGCAGGCTTTTTCGGCAAGCGCGCGGCAGGCCTCGCTGTCAAGCTGGCGCAGCAGGCTTTTCACGGCGGGAATGCGCGGACCGCTCATGCTGAGTTCATCCAGTTCCATGCCGAGTAACAGCGGCAGATAGCGGGGTTCACCGCCCAGTTCCCCACAAATGCCGACCCATTTTCCGTGGCGATGGGCGACGCTGACGATCTGGCGCAGCATCCGCAGGAAGGACGGGGTAATGGGGTTATACAGTGGCGAGACGCGCGGATTATTACGATCCACCGCGTAAAGATACTGGGTCATATCGTTAGAGCCGATGCTGAAGAAATCCACCTCGTCGCAGAAATGGTCGATGATGTAACACACCGACGGCACTTCCACCATGATGCCCAGCGGCAGCGTGGCGGCAAAGCGCAGCCCCTGCGCCTGAAGCTGCTCGCGTACCTGCGCCAGCTCTTTTTTCACCCACAGGATTTGATCCAGACTGTGCACCATCGGGATCATCAGCAGCGCATTGCCGAATGCCCCGGCGCGTAAAATCGCGCGCAGCTGGGTGCGGAACAGATCGGCAAACTCAGGGTAAATTCGCACCGCGCGATAGCCGAGGAACGGGTTTTCCTCATGCGGAATGTTCAGATAGCTGAGCGGTTTATCGCCGCCAATATCCATCGTGCGGAAAATAACCGGTTTGCCCTCGGCGGCCAGCAGCACCTGCTGGTAGGCTTCAAACTGTTCCTGCTCATCCGGCGCGCGTTCGCGATCCATATACAGCATTTCGCTGCGGAACAGACCAATACCTTCCGCGCCGTGGGCGAATGCGCCGGGCGCTTCCAGCGCGCTGCCAATGTTCGCCGACACTTCGAGGACGTTGCCGTCCAGCGAAACCCCCGGAAGCGCAGCGGACTGCGCCTGCTGGCGCGCGCGTTTATCAGCCAGCCGCTGGGCGATGGCGTAATAGCCCTGAATGGCATCGTCCGGCTCCATCACCAGCACGCCGCACTGTCCGTCCAGCACCGCTGTGCGGTTCGCCAGCGGCGTCAGTTCGCTGATGCCGATCCCGCTTAGCACCGGGATCGACGCGGCGCGGGCCAGAATCAGGGTGTGCGAGGTACGGCCCGTTTTCTCCAGAATCATTCCCTTAAGCTGGGCCAGATCGAGACTCAAAAACTGGCTGGGGGTCAGATCTTCGGCGATCAGCAACGTCGGACGGGTCAGGGTCTGCGACACTTTTTTACGCAGATCGGGCCAGGTAATATGCAGTAATTGCTCGCTGATATCGCGAATGTCGCTGACCCGCTCGCGCAGGTATTCGCTGCTGGAGGCCGAGAGTTTTTCGCTGATTTGCTCCATATTGCCGATAATTGCCGCTGCCAGCCCCAGCTTGCTCTCGCGCATCAGACGACGAATATTGCTGGCAAATTCCTCATCCTGGATCAGCGAAAGATGAGCGCTGACGATGGTTTTGCTTTCGCCACCCAGCACCTGAAGCTGCTGATTGAACTGCTCTGCCAGCGCCGCGAGGCTGTGCTCCAGACGGGTGTTATCTTCCGGGCTGGCAGCAATGGCGCGGTACGTGTCCAGGCTATCGCTGTGCCAGAGCGTCAGTACGCCACTGCCGACGCCGCCCGCCAGCACCGTCCCGGCGAGCAGGTCAGGATTCAGCCGGGAAAGCGAGCGCGGAAGCGGGCGGGCCACGGGCGTGGCGTTCGCGGGCAGCTCGCTGTCGCTGTCGATAAACCGCTGTTCGATGTAGTTTTCCAGTGCCCGCCGCGCCTGCTCTTCGTCGCTGCCGGTAATTTCCAGACTGCAACTGTCGTTAAATAATGTTCCGGTGCCGATCAGCGCCAGCGAGCTTTTGGCATCGGCCTGGCTGTTCAGCCGATGGTTGATAAAGCGGATGTCGCTGCGCCACTGGCTGCACTGCTCTTTCAGTTCCCAGGCCGGGCGAGCGTGAAGCCCGTTTGGCAACGGGCAGAGAAATTGGATGGTTAACATAACGGCTCCTGTCAACGCAGAATCAGCATCTGAAATCCGTCAGACGAACCACGGTTTCTGCGTTTGTTTGAGTTAGCATCGCCACCAGAAGCTGGTGGGTGAGGGTAATATCCTGCCCATCGGCAATCGAGGCCGCGCAGTGACCGTGACGGGTAGGCGGGCCGATGACCACGGTGGGAATACCCGTCCCGCTAAGATGGACCGCGCCACCGTCGGTGCCGCCGTTGCTGAACATATCTTTTTGCAGCGGGATCTCCGCGCGGGCGGCTATTTCTTCCACCCAGGCGATGAGTTTCGGCGAGGCCATCATTGATTTGTCGTGGATCACCAGCATCGGACCTTTGCCGGTCTGCCGGTGGTTGTCGCTACCGTAATCGAAGTTTTTCGCCCAGCAGGCGGTATCCAGCACAATCGCCAGATCCGGGTTGACCTTGCGGGTGGCAGTTTGCCCGCCGCGCAACCCCACCTCTTCGCTGGAGCTGGCGACCAGCCAGACTTCGGCATCCAGCGGGGTCTGGTGCAGTTCACGCAGCAGACTAATCAGCAGATAGCAGCCAAGCCGGTCATCGAAGGCTTTCCCCAGCAGTTGCTGGTTGGGCAACTGGCTGAAGGCGGTGGCGAAGGTGACGCGATCTCCCGGCGCAATGCCCGCCGTTTCCGTTTCTTCGGCGCTGCGCGCGCCAACATCTACCCGCAGTTTGCCGACCTCGCTGCCCTGGCGTTCGCCGGTCAGCAGGCCGTTGATTTTCATACCGTCACGGGTAGTGATGCGCACCGGCTGTAGCTCCCGCGCCGCCATTCTGACGTTACCGATTGGCAAAACGTCAATGGCCCCGGTGTGGGAGAGGCTGCGTACAATAAATCCCACTTCATCCATGTGCGCGCAGACCATCACCTTTGGTCCGGCGCTTTCATTAAGGCGGATAAGCACCGAGCCGAGACCGTCAAAGAGCACCGGCTTGCCGTGTTTATCGGCTTCGTCCAGCAGAATTTGCCGCACTTCCTGCTCATCGGCGGCGATGGCATCCGCTTCGCTTAAGGCTTTGAGTAATGCTACATCCATGGCTCTTCTCCTGTGGACAGCAGCGTTTTGGGCAGCGTGTAAAGCACTTCCACCCCGTCTGCTGTGACCAGAATAACATCTTCAATGCGCACGCCGCCCCTGCCTTCCAGGTAGATCCCCGGCTCCACGGTCAGCAGCATACCGGGCTGTAAGATCGTGGTGTCGGAGGGCGAGAAGCGCGGGTTTTCGTGCACGTCGATGCCGATGGCGTGACCGGTATTATGACCAAACTGCGCGCCGTATCCGGCGTCGGCGATGACGTTGCGGGCGGCGGCATCGACTTCGCAGCAGGCCACGCCGGGACGGATAGCGGCAATCGCCGCCAGCTGTGCGGCTAGCACGGTGTGATACACAGACCACAGCGGCATTTCTTCCGGGGCCGGATAGCGCCCGGCCACCAGAAAAGTGCGCGTCATATCTGAACAATATCCCTGGTATTGGGCACCAAAATCCAGCGTGACCAGTTCTCCGGCCACGATAACCTTCTCTGAGGCTTTACCGTGTGGCAACGCACCGCGTGGGCCGCTGGCAACAATCGTATCGAACGAGGGCTTTTCCGCCCCCTGTTGTTTCATAAACCATTCCAGCTCTGCCGCCACTTCCCGCTCGCGCATTCCGGGCTGAATAAAACGCCGGATGTGCGCCGCGCTGACGTCGGCAATGCGGCACGCTTCGCGCAGGATGGCGATCTCCTGCGGCGTTTTGATTTGCCGCAGCGCATCCAGCGAAACCGCCTTAAGCTGTGCGTTCAGTTCACTTTGCCAACGGCTACCGGTGTGCCAGCTCACCTGTTCACCCTCAAAACCGAGGTGGATCAGGCTTTCTGTGGCAATGATGTGATTGACGATCGACGACATCGGTTGGTCGTTAGTCAGCAGATGCAACTGATAGCCGCTGGTACGTTCGGCGATGTCGGCATAGTAGCGAAAATCCACCAGGATATGCGCGTGCTGGCGGGTGACCAGCACGTAGCCGGAGCCGGAGGCAAAGCCAAAATGCGGCTGTTTGTTCTGCCGGGAGGAGATCAGCACCGCATCCAGATGCTGCTCTTCAAGCCAGGCGCGAAGCGTTGCCAGAAGCGTCATGATCGTTCTCCTGTGCTTACGCCGCGTCGATCAGCAGTTTGCCTTTTCGGTACAACCTGTTGCGCAGGAACAGCACCAGCATGGCGGTGATCACCGCGCCCAGCAAAATACCGAACATATAGACGCCGAGATTCGTTACCAGCGGCCATGCCCAGATGGCGGATTCCGGGAACCACTGCACGGCACCGAGCCACACGGCGGTCGTCGAGCCGACGATTGCGCCAATCATGTAAGACGGAATAGCGGTAATCGGGCTTTCCAGCGCGAAGGGAATCGCCCCTTCACTGATCCCCATAAAGGCGAGGAAAATCGCGGTCTTACCCTGCGGATAAAGCTGGGCGTTGAACAGCCGTTTTCCGGTCAGGCGGCGGTCAAGAATGGTCGCCAGGCCAAGGCCAATCGACGGGATGACAATAGCAATTGAGCGCGCGGTGACGGGCAGAACGTGGTCAGTAGTAAAGCTGAAGGCGACAAAACCCGCCGCTTTATTGATCGGCCCGCCGAGGTCGATGGCGGTGGCCGCTGAGATCCCTGCGGCATACATCAGCACGCCTTTTTCACCGGCAGCGGTCAGCAGCGCGCGAATACCGCCGTTGATCCAGCCGCCAAACGGCGTAATCACGTAGTACATCGCCAGCATCACAAAAACGGCGGAGAGGATCGGCAGTAAAAAGGTGGTTTTAAACGCCAGCAGGAAATCCGGCATCTGGATTTTCTGATTCATCCACTTCACCAGGTAGCCCGCCACGATCGAGATGATCAGCGCGCCAATAAAGGTGGAGGGGACCGGATTAGTGGTGGCCCACTGTAGCGTGGCAGGATCAAAATTCAGTACCTGCGTCGGCTGGGTGGACATCAGGCCACCGATAAACCCGGCCGGAAACGCCAGCTTGCCGCCGATGGAGTTGGCGACAAAAGCCGCAAACATTGGGATGGCAAAGCCAAACAGCACGCCGCCGAAGGATTGCGAAAGCCAGGCGAATTTCAGCAGCGAAAGGTTAAATCCGCTGAACTTGCCGGAGTTTAACGCATCCATAATGCCGGTATCGGCCGGAATATTCAGCCAGCTATAGGCGATAAGTTGTGAAAAAGCGAGGATCACCCCACCCATGATCAGGGTGGGAACCATCCGCGAAATGCCGGACATAATGTGTTGCGGCAACTCGCCCCAGAAGCTGTTGCGGGTGGCCGGGGCATTTTTTGCCACCGCTGCGGCCCCGGACGCGCCGGGGACTACGGTGGCACTGCGTTTTTTAATGGCCATAAGATATCGTCCTGAAAGGGTTATTGTTGTTCTGCGGCAATCAGTTCTTCGATCTCTTTAATAATGCCCGCCGCGTTTTTAATCGCATCCTGAAGGGTGATTTCGTAAACGTCGCGGGTTTCGAAACGCTCATTGTCTTCCGGGGTCACGGCCACGGAGTGGATGATAATGTCGGCTTCGGCGATATCCTGCGCGGTGAGGCGATTTTGAATGCCGTCCGCGCCCTGGGTTTCAATTTTAATTTCGTCGTATCCCGCTTCCTGTGCGGCTTCTTCAAGTGCCTGAGCCGCCATAAAGGTGTGAGCAAGACCCATAGGGCAGGCGCATAGTGCAATAAATTTCTTAGCCATGATGAAAACTCCTTATTGATCGGTTGAGGCGATTATGGGCGGCAAAAAGTCCGTCGTGTTACCAGACTAATAATGCATTTACCTGACGATTGATGCGTGAAATGGGAAATGTGACGGGCGTCCGCTTATAAGCAAACGTAATGAAAATCAGGAGGAAAAGCGCTGCCCCGACCAGGGCAGCAGAAGATCAGTAGCCGACCGGGTCCAGCACAAACTGCTTCGCGCAGTTGCCAGGATGCGGCTGCGGCAGAAAGGAAGCAGGGTTCAGCGGCGTGTTAATTGCCGTGGCTTTAATCGAGATTTGCATTTCGGTCAGATACGCCGGATTGCCATTGCAGGTGAGCTTAAAGGCTTTAACGTTATTTGCGCCCCAGGCCTGGGCGATAGCGGCATTAAGCGCGCTACGGTCAATGGTTTTACCGTAATTCGCGGCAATAAATCTGCCCAGCTCGCTGTGCCGGATTTCGTGATTCAGGCGCACCATCGTGCCGACCCAGGCATCAGGATCGAAACCAAAACAGACGCCGTGTTTGGCATATTCATAGCGTTCAAGGCAGGAGTTGCCGCCCGCACCCGGCATCACGCCGTTAAGTTTATCCGCCATTTCCAGCGAGATGCCGGTTTCTGCGGCCTGGCATTTCCGGCTGGCGAGGGCTTCCGGCATATTGGGCACCGGGCGCGAGGCGCAGCCGTAACGCATCCAGCGCCGCTCATCCACGCCGCGTGCAGCAATAGATTTTGGTAGCCCTGGCCACAAACCGTGGACGGTGAGAAACGTGGTTTTATCGTCGCTCTCTTTTTGTAAACGGCACTCGTCAGGTTCATTGCGCTTGCTATAGTGCTGACTCTGGCAAAAACCGGTCTGCCAGGAGAGCGCCAGCACATAGCGGTCAAAATCGGCATATTGCGTGGCGACGAGCGGCGTTGCGCAGGCATTAGCCGCGCACAGCAGGGTGGCGCAGGCGATACTCTTCCTGAACATTTGTGATCCTGATGGTCTGCATGAATTAATTTCTGAAGATTATTAAAGCATAAAATGGCGGGACGAGCGGGAAAAAGCCCGGCGGCGATGCCGCCGGGAGAGCGCATTAATGCAGTGCTGCGCCGGGAACCAGAATTTCGGTGGCGACGATAACCACAATCAGGCCGACCAGCACCGGCACCGACGTGCGTTTAACCACTTCAAACGGCGAAATTTTCGCCATCCCGGCCACCGCAACCACCACGCCTGAAACCGGCGAAATGGTACGGCCAAGGTTGGAGGCTTGCAGCATAGGAATGGAGAGATACGCCGGGTTAATGCCGGACTGATGCGCCAGTTTCGGGATCATTTCGACAAAAGCATAGAACGGCGCGTTACCGGAGCCGGTGGTCATCGCCGCCAGCATGGTCAGCACCACCAGCACCAGCATCAGGATGATACTGGCCGAGCCGAACGAGGTGGCGATGGAGATCAGGCTCTGAATAAAGCCAATCGTGCTTAATCCCTGGGCAAAAACGCCTGCCGCCACCAGCAGCATCACCACGCCTGCAAAGGCATCCGCCATGCCGCGCCATGCGACATCCAGCCCGGCAAAAACTTTCTGGGTGCTGAAGCTGCGCAGAAATTCGAGGATAGCCGCCAGCAGCATACAGATCACCAGAATGGTGATGATGTGCAGTTCCGGCCCCCATTTACCGTCAAAAATCAGCACGCCGATAATCGGCGTAAACGGCAGGATGGCGTAGAACGACGGCGCGGTAGTGGTGATCTCGTTCACGTCCAGCATTTCGTGGGTGATTTGCTCTTTCTTGTCGAGATAACGCTGCCAGAAAAAGTGCGCTATCGCCATGCTGATAATGGCGGCGATGGAAATCGGCAGGGTCGTTTTAAAAGCAAAATCAATCAGCGGCATTTCAGCGGCTTTCGCGGCCAGCACCACGTCGCCGGAGGTCGGGGAGAGAATAATCGCGGCGGGGGAGGCGCAAATCGCGGCGGCAGCCCCACGGCTGATCCCGACGTTAACCATGACCGGGAACAGCGTTGCCATGAGCAGTACGCCCAGACCGGTGGCGGAAGATACGGCGAGCGACATCAGGCAGGCGACAAAATAGGCCGCGATCATCAGAATGTACGGCGAATTAATATAGCGCAGCGGTTTGGAGGCCAGTTTAACCACCATATCGTTGGCACCGATATGGGTCATGTAGGCCGCAAAGCCGCACAGCATCATGATCATCATGCCGAGATCGCCGCCGCGACTCATTAGCAGGATTTTTATGTATTCAACGATATCGGTCGCGGAATAGCCGGTGCTGGGGTTGCTGGCGGGTAAAATCTGATGTCCCAGAATGGCGCTGAGGATCAGCAGCAGCAGCCCGCCGACAAACAGTACGCCAGTCGCGGAATAACCTTTAATGATGTATCGGGCGACGCCGACAATGACCACCACGCCGATGAGTAGCTCTAAAAACGTTAACATTATTGTCACCTGTAACCGTGTTACCCAGAGAAAATGCTGCCTGAACAGTAATATGTGAGAATTCTGCGCGAAATGTGCCGAAAAAGTGGGCGGGATGTGCTGATAAAAATCAATAAACCCGCGACTAAAAACCGCGCAGAGTATATTTCATCCATTATTTAATGTGGAGCGGTAATATTCATTATATGAATATATAAAATGGGTTTTTATGATACGTAAATGATAAAT
This sequence comes from Enterobacteriaceae bacterium UBA5654, assembly GCA_002421005.1. Lineage (GTDB taxonomy): Bacteria > Pseudomonadota > Gammaproteobacteria > Enterobacterales > Enterobacteriaceae > Superficieibacter. The sequence goes on from DIJC01000015.1 coordinate 63,489, forward strand.
AAACGTTAAAATTAGCGGCAATTGAGCCTGAATATCCGGCAAACGTAAATTAGCTAAAAAATCCTTTAATTTAAAAATTAGACCTACGTATACTCGCTTAACCATTCATTGACTTGCGAAATGATATGCACGCCCATGGGATCTACCGCCTGCGCTTCCTGAAAAAGCATCTGCTGATGCTTTTGCTGGCGTTTGGCTGGCTGTTGATCCAGAGTCAAATGGCGCTTGCCTCTCATGACTGCGCGCTGCAACCGCAGGGTGAAGCGGTGATGATCCAGCATCTGGATCACCAGATGACGCACCCGGCGGTGGCGAAAGCGCCGCTGTGCGATAAACACTGCGTGCCGGATACGGCGCAGAAAATTACCGATCATCCGCCGGTGGTGGCGCTGCCGGTCGCCATGACTCTCGATGTGATGCCGCTGCCGTGCCAGGCCGCACCACGCAGTGAGTGGTCGCTGACCCCGCCCGCCGCAGGCCCGCCTGCCACCATCCGTTTTTGCCGCTTCAGAGAATAGCCACTCCGATAATTCGCCGATTTTTTTACCCAAAATTCACGATTATCTGGAGTTGTTATGACTATTTTTATCCGCGCGCTGACTGGCGTGCTGCTGACGTTTTCCCTTTTCTCCGCTCAGGCCCACGAGCATCAGCCTCAACCTGCCCAGGCCACCCCGGTGCATCACGCGCAGGGCATTATCAAAAAAATCACGCCGCAAACGGTGACCATTGCGCATCAGGCTATTGCCGATCTCAACTGGCCCCCGATGACCATGCAGTTTGCGCTTTCTGCTCCCGTCTCGCTGACGGCGGGCGATCGCGTTGATTTTACCTTCGTTCAGGACGATTCCGGTTACCGGATCGTCTCGCTGACCGCGCTGCGCTGAACCGGAGGAACTATGAAATTTTCTGCGCTGAGCCTGTGGCTCGGCGGGGCATTGCTCGGCGTTATTCATCTCTCCGCCCAGGCGGAAACGTGGACCCTCGCGCAAACCCTGACCGCTGCCCAGCGCTATTCTGCCGGGCTTTCCGCCAGTCACAACGAAGCCCGCGCGCTGGAGTCGATGGCCGGTTCCGCCCGCGAACTGCCGGACCCACAGCTTAAATTTGGTATTGAGAATCTGCCCGTGCAGGGCAGTAATGACCGGCGTTTTACCCGCGAAGGCATGACTATGCAGCGCGTTGGCGTGATGCAGCGCTACGTCAGCCAGGAGAAGCGCGAGCGAAAAGCGCTGACCCTTGAAGCGCAGGCGCAAAGCGTGACCGCCCAGACCGCTACGCTGACCGCCGCGTTGCAGCGCGATGCCGCGCAGGCGTGGCTGGATCTGGCGCTTTCGGAAAAAGCGCTGGCGACGGCGAAACGGGTGGTGGCGGAAACCGCACGCCAGCGGACGGCGCAAACGGCAAGCGTGGGCACTGGCAGCGCCATGCCGGACAGCGTCCCGGAACTTCAGCTCACGCTCAGTACCCTGCGCGACGAAGTCACGCTGGCCGAGCGTGACGTGCAGGTCGCCCGCGCCCGTCTGCTGCAACTGACCGGCGAACCGGTAACGGGCATCAGCGGCAAGCTGCCGCCCTATCAGCGCCTGCCCGCCGATGAAAAAACGCTGCTGGAAGGGATTGCTCTGCATCCGGAGGTGATCGCCGCCGCGCGTGAGGCGAGCACCGCCAAAGCGCGTTCGGCTCAGTCGGCGGTCGCCGCCATTCCCGATGTCGAGGTGGAGCTGTACTACGCTCACCGCGCCGAGGGCTATGACGATATGGCCGGGGTGATGTTTACCGTCGATCTGCCGCTGTTTCAGGCGCGCCGTCAGGATAAAGATCATGCCGCTGACGTTTCGCTCTCCATGCAGGCTAACGATAACGTTGCCCAGACCGAGCGCGAGCATACCGCGCAGGTCAGTTCGCTGATTGCGGAATACCAGGCTGCGCAAACGCTATGGATCCGACAGCGTGACGATGTTCTTCCCCTTCAGCAGCAGCGGCTGGATCTGCTGACCGCGCAGTATCGTGCCGGGCAGTCCACCCTTTCCGCGCTACTGGGCGCGCGTCGCGATGTGCTCGCCAGCGAACTGGCAGTGAATAAAGCCGAAAAAGAGGTTGCCCGTAACTGGGCGGCAATTCGCTGGCTGATCCCACAGGAGTTAACCCAATGAAAAAAGGAATGCTGGCAATGATCGCCGTGACGATTCTGGCGGGCGGCGTCGGCTACTACGCCGGTCGCGAAACCCCATCGTCTTCCGCGCCGTCAGACGCTTCGCCGCAGCGCAACGTGCTTTACTGGTACGATCCGATGGTGCCGGACCAGCGCTTCGATAAGCCGGGCAAGTCACCGTTTATGGATATGCCGCTGGTGCCCCGCTATGCCGATGAAGGGCAGGCCGACAGCGGCGTAAACATTAGCGCCCGGCAGCAGCAAAATCTGGGCATGAAAGTGGCGAAGGTGGAAAAAAGAGTGCTGACAGCAGACTTTTCCGCCTTCGGCACCGTTACCAGCGATGAACGCAGCCTGCGCATCGTTCCCTCGCCAGCCTCCGGGGTAGTGGAAAAGCTGTTCGTGCGCGCGCCGCAGCAGTGGGTGAAGGCGGGCGAGCCGCTGGCGCGCTTGTGGATCCCCGACTGGACAGCGGCGCAGCAGGAGTATCTGGCGGTGCGGCGGCTGGGGGAGGCGACGCTGACCCGCGCGGCCCGCGAGCGGCTGGCGCTGCAGTTTATGCCCGCCGCGATCGTCCGCGAGCTTGAACGCAGCGGTCAGCCGCAAACGCGGATCACCCTGCGCGCGGAACAGGCGGGCTACGTGGCGAAACTGGATACCCGCGAGGGCGCGCAGGTCACCGCCACCGCGCCGCTGTTTGAACTGGCCGCGCTCGATCCGGTGTGGGTGATCGTGGATTATCCACCGACCCAGGCCGCGCAGCTTGCGCCGGGCAGCGAAATTATCGCCAGCGTCGCCAGCTGGCCCGGTGAGCAGTTTCAGGGGCGGGTGAGCGAACTGTTACCCCAGCTTGAAACCACCACCCGGACCCTGCGTGCGCGTATCGTGCTGGATAATCCGCAGCAAAAGCTAAAGCCGGGGATGTTTCTTACCGTTAAAGCCGCACAGAATCCGCACGGGCAGCCGGTGCTGGCGGTACCGGAAGAGTCGCTGATTGATACCGGCAGCGCCAGCCGGGTACTGCTGGCCGATGGCGAAGGGCATTTCAGCGCCGCCAGCGTAACGACCGGGATGACCGCTAATGGCTGGACGGAGATCCGTAGCGGCTTACGCGAAGGTCAGCAGGTCGTCACGTCCGGGCAATTCCTGATCGACTCCGAAGCCAGCCTGCGCAGCGCGCTGCCAGCGCAGATCGCGGTGAAGGAATATCAGACTACCGGCGTGGTGAAAGCGCTTGAGGGCAACACCATCACTCTCGCGCATCAGCCCGTCCCGGAACTGCAATGGGGGGCGATGACCATGGACTTTACGCTGAAGCAGCCCGCTGACGGCATTCACGTCGGCGATAAGGTGATGTTCAGTTTCACGCTGGATGACGAGCAGGGGGCAACGATTACCCATCTGATGCCCGGCGGGGAGGCGATGCAATGATTGCTGCTGTTATTCGCGCCGCGCTGCGCAACCGGCTGCTGGTGATCCTCGCGGCCATCGGTATGGCGCTCTGGGGATTGTGGGCGGTTCAGCGTGCGCCGCTGGATGCGCTGCCGGATCTCTCTGACGTGCAGGTGATCGTCCGCGCCAGCTATCCGGGTAAAGCGCCGCAAATTATTGAAGATCAGGTGACCTGGCCGCTGACCACTTCAATGCTTTCCGTGCCCGGCGCGAAAACGGTGCGCGGCTATTCGATGTTTGGCGATGCATACGTGTACGTCCTCTTTGAGGATGGGGTCGATCTTTACTGGGCGCGTTCGCGGGTGCTGGAATATTTAAGCCAGATCCAGGCCCAGTTGCCGGAGGGGGCGACGGTCGCGCTGGGGCCGGATGCTACCGGCGTGGGCTGGATCTACGAATACGCGCTGGTGGATCGCAGCGGTAAACACAGCCTTGCTGATTTGCGTGCGCTTCAGGACTGGACGCTGCGCTACGAGCTGAAAACGGTGCCGAATGTCTCCGAAGTGGCGAGCGTAGGCGGAATGGTCAAACAGTATCAGGTGATCCCCGATCCGGCGCGTCTGCGGGCGCTGAATATTACTCATCAGCAACTGGTTGATGCCCTGAAAGCGTCAAATCAGGAGAGCGGCGGGGCGGTGCTGGAAATGGGCGAAGCTGAGTATATGGTGCGCACCAGCGGCTATTTGCAGCGGCCCGATGATTTCCGTCAGGTGGTGATTGCCAGCCGGGAGGGCGTGCCGGTGATGCTGTCGGATGTGGCTGACGTGCGTATCGGTCCGGAGATCCGGCGCGGCGTGGCGGAGCTTAACGGGGAAGGCGAAGTGGCGGGCGGAATCATCGTCATGCGCTACGGGCAAAACGCGCTGGAAACCATCCGGGCGGTGAAAAGCAAACTTCTGGCGCTGCAACAAACGCTGCCCGGAGGCGTGGAGATTGTGCCGGTCTATGACCGTTCGACGCTGATCGAGCACGCCGTCGAAACCTTAAGCCATAAACTGATTGAAGAGTTTATCGTGGTCGCCGCCGTCTGTACGCTGTTTCTGTTTCACTTCCGCTCGGCGCTGGTGGCGATTGTCTCTCTGCCGCTCGGCATTCTCGGCGCGTTTATCGTTATGCATTATCAGGGCGTTAACGCCAATATTATGTCCCTCGGTGGGATCGCCATTGCGATTGGCGCGATGGTCGATGCCGCAATTGTAATGATTGAAAACATGCATAAAACGCTGGAGCAGTGGCGGCACGATCACCCTGACCAACAGCCGGAAAGCGCCGATTACTGGCGCATTGCCGAACAGGCGGCGGTGGAAGTGGGGCCTGCGCTGTTTTGCAGCCTGCTGATCATCACTCTGTCGTTTATTCCGGTGTTCTCGCTGGAGGCGCAGGAAGGGCGAATGTTCTCGCCGCTGGCATTTACCAAAACCTGGTCGATGGCGGTCGCCGCCGGGCTGGGGATCACCCTGGTGCCAGTGCTGATGGGCTATTTTATTCGCGGTAAGATCCCCGATGAGAAAGCCAATCCGCTTAACCGCTGGCTGATCCGCGCCTATGAGCCGCTGCTGGACCGCGTTCTGCAATGGCCGAAAGCCACGCTGGGGCTGGCGCTGATCCTGTTACTGGTGACGTTCTGGCCGCTCAGTCGCCTCGGCAGCGAGTTTATGCCGCCGCTGGACGAGGGCGATCTGCTGTACATGCCGTCAACCCTGCCGGGCATCTCCGTGCGCGAGGCCACGCGGCTGCTCCAGCAGACCGATCGGCTGATCAAGAGCGTACCGGAAGTTGAAAGCGTATTTGGTAAAGCCGGGCGCGCGGAATCGGCGACGGATCCCGCGCCGTTAACCATGCTGGAAACCACCATCAGCTTCAAACCCCGCGACCAGTGGCGCAGCGGGATGACGCCCGACAAGCTGGTGGCTGAACTGGATCGCACGGTAAGCATTCCCGGCATTGCTAACGTCTGGGTGCCGCCGATCCGTAACCGGCTGGATATGCTGGCGACCGGGATCAAAAGCCCGGTTGGGATCAAGGTCAACGGCAGTAATATCGCGGATATTGAGCGCGTCGCTCGCCAGATTGAGGGGCTGGTCAAAGAGGTGCCGGGCGTGACCTCTGCGCTGGCGGAGCGTTTATCCGGCGGGCGCTATGTCGATATCAAAATCAATCGTCTTCAGGCCGCGCGGTATGGCGTGTCGGTGCAGGAGCTGCAATCGCTGGTGGCGACGCTGGTCGGGGGCGAAAATGTCGGGCAGACGACAGAGGGACGGGAGCGCTATCCCATTAACGTCCGCTATCCACGGGAACTACGCGACAATCTCGACAAACTGCGCAATCTGCCGGTGGTGACGGCCAACGGCAGTCAGGTGGCGCTGGGGCAACTGGCCGAGATTTCGCTTAGCGAAGGCCCGCCAATGCTGAAAAGCGAAAACGCTCGCCTGTCGAACTGGATTTATGTCGATCTGCGCGGTCGCGACCTGAAATCCGCGGTGGATGACATGCAGCAGCGGGTGGCGCAGCAGGTCAAACTGCCGCAGGGGGTAACGCTTTCATGGTCGGGGCAGTTTGAATATCTGGAGCGCGCGACGGCGAAGCTGAAAATAGTCCTGCCGGTGACGCTGATGATTATTTTCGTGCTGCTGTGGCTTACCTTCAGGCGTATTTCAGACGTGCTGCTGATTATGGGCACGCTGCCATTTTCGCTTATTGGTGGGGTCTGGCTGCTGTGGCTGCTGGGATATAATCTGTCGGTGGCAGGTGCCGTCGGATTTATTGCCCTGGCGGGCGTCGCTGCCGAGTTTGGCGTCATTATGGTGCTGTATCTTAATCACGCCATTGAGAAATATCAGCGTCTCGAACCCGAGGGCGGAAATATCACGCTGATGCGCGCCATTCACGAAGGCGCGGTATTGCGCGTGCGGCCAAAAGTGATGACCGTGGCGACAATCATGACCGGGCTGCTGCCGATTATGTGGGGCAGCGGCAGCGGATCGGAAGTGATGAGCCGTATTGCCGCGCCGATGATTGGGGGTATGATCACCGCGCCGTTATTGTCGATGCTGGTTATTCCGGCGGTATATAAGTTGCTCCATCGGGTGAAATAATGGCGGGCGCTCTGCGGAGCGCCCGTTATGCAATATGATTAAACTTAGGGATTTTTCCGCTTTCGTTAAGCCTTTATTCATATATTTTATGGTAGCATGCCATAGAAATGAATAGAGTGGTTATGAGTGTGAAACAATTACAATCCTTAGTTTTTATTGTCTTTTTTATTATGCCTCCGGCGTTTGCGGCAACCATCGGCACTATGATCGGCGATGGTGTGCGCACCGTCAGTAATAATGCGGCCGAAACCTGGCAGGAGCCGCAGCATTACGATCTTTATATTCCGGCAATCACCTGGCACGCGCGGTTTGCCTATGATAAGGAAAAAACCGATCGCTATAATGAGCGTCCGTGGGGCGCGGGTTTCGGGCAATCCCGCTGGGATGAAAAGGGCAACTGGCACGGCCTGTACTTTATGGCTTTTAAAGATTCCAACAACAAACTGGAGCCGATAGGGGGCTACGGCTGGGAGAAAACGTGGCGACCGCTGGCGGACGAAAACTTCCGCCTCGGCCTCGGCTATACCGCTGGCGTCACCGCTCGTGACAACTGGTATTACGTCCCGATACCGGTGCTGCTGCCGCTGGCTTCGGTCGGTTACGGCCCGGCGACGTTTCAGATGACGTACATTCCAGGCACCTATAACAACGGCAACGTTTACTTTGCCTGGCTGCGATTTCAGTTTTAAGTTCGGCAAATCGGCCGTGCGACAAGCGTCAATCGGCTAACGGACAGAAAAGAGCGAATTATGTGATGCGCTTAAAAAAGTTAGCGATTTTTATCACTTTTTCGCACTGTTTGACTGGACAAATCGCACCACAATTGTTGTACTGATACCCGACACAGCATTTGTGTCCTTTTTTCATGTAAAGGTAATTTTGATGTCTAAGATTAAAGGTAACGTTAAGTGGTTTAATGAGTCCAAAGGATTCGGTTTCATTACTCCTGAAGATGGTAGCAAAGATGTATTCGTACACTTCTCCGCTATCCAGACCAATGGTTTCAAAACTCTGGCTGAAGGTCAGCGTGTAGAGTTCGAAATCACTAACGGTGCCAAAGGCCCTTCTGCTGCAAACGTAACTGCTCTGTAAGTTCAACGACAGCACGAATTCAAAACCCGCTCACGAGCGGGTTTTTTTTCGTCTGCGAGTCGGCCTATCGCGCCGTTGTCGAGACCAGCCAGAAGGCGAAGGCGGTGAAGGCAAGCGATCCCAGCAGGTTCAGCGCAATATTCAGCAGCGCCCAGCTAAAACGCCCTTCCTGAAGCAGAAAAAACGCTTCGGCGGAAAAGGTGGAGAAGGTGGTCAGCCCGCCGCAAAAACCGGTGGTTACCAGCAGCTTCCAGACCGGATCGATATTCGTCATCCGGTTGAACCACGCCAGCCCCGCGCCAATAATCAACGCGCCTGCCAGATTCGCGGTTAACGTCCCGACAGGAATAGCATGATGCAGCGGATTAAATTTAAGACCCAGCCACCAGCGCAGAACGCTGCCGGTCCCGCCGCCAATAAAAACGGCAATCAGCACTTGTAACACGATGAATACCTGCTATTTCATAATAAACCGGATCAGTGTAACGCCAGATCCATTCACCGGGAATATGTGGAGTGTATATGATTATTGCCGCCGGGCAGTTCGCCGTCACGCCGCACTGGGAAACCAACGCGCGTATTTGCGTCAACCTGATGGCGCAGGCCGCCGAACGCGGCGCGAGTCTGCTGGTGCTGCCGGAAGCGCTGCTGGCGCGCCACGATGACGATCCTGACCTGTCGGTAAAGTCCGCCCAGCCGCTCGACGGCGGTTTTTTAACGCGCCTGCGTGAAGAGAGTCAAAACAATGACCTTACCACCGTGCTGACGCTCCACGTGCCCTCCGCGCCGGGCAGGGCGGTAAATACGCTGGTGGCGCTGCGTGGAGGGGAGATTATCGCGCAGTACGCCAAACTGCATCTGTATGATGCGTTCAGTATCCAGGAGTCACAGCGGGTCGACGCTGGAGGCACTGTACCGCCGCTGATTGACGTCAACGGCATGAAGACAGGGCTGATGACCTGTTACGATTTGCGCTTCCCGGAGCTGGCAATAGCACACGCGCTGGCGGGTGCGGAAATCCTGGTGCTGCCCGCCGCATGGGTACGCGGTCCGCTGAAAGAGCACCACTGGTCAACGTTGCTGGCCGCGCGGGCGCTGGACACCACCTGCTATGTGGTCGCGGCGGGCGAATGCGGCAGCAAAAATATCGGCCAGAGCCGGATTATCTCCCCGGCTGGCGTGACTCTGGCGGGCGCTGCCGATGCGCCGCAGCTTATCCTTGCTGACGCAGACCGCGCAGAGCTTGAGCAGTTTCGCAGCAAACTGCCTGTTTTACGCAACCGAAAGTTTGCGCCGCCGCAACTATTGTGACGTTTTTTTAAACAATACTTGATTCACCTTGTTACAGATTGCTATTGTGTCTTCGCCGCAAATGTCCGTTAATAGACGCTGGTTTTTGTGGCGTTTTATGCAGCCTGTTTTTTTGAAGAAGGTAACTATGGGTGAGATTAGCATTACCAAACTGCTGGTTGTTGCAGCACTGATTGTTCTGGTGTTTGGTACGAAGAAACTGCGTACCCTGGGCGGAGACCTGGGCACGGCAATCAAGGGCTTCAAGAAAGCCATGAATGATGACGACACGACTGCGAAGAAAAGCGCGGAAGGCGATATTCCGGCAGAACGGATCACGCATAAAGAGTAACGGCAACGCTAAGGCTTGCAAAAAAAAACCGGCACATCGCGATGGCCGGTTTTTTTATGTCAAATGTAAGCGGGTATATTTTTCGCGCTTACTTCACTTCAATCCCTTTCGCCTGCAAATCGGCGTGATAGGAAGAGCGGACAAACGGACCGCAGGCAGCGTGGGTGAAGCCCATCGCCAGCGCTTCCGCTTTCATTTCATCAAACTCATCCGGGCTAACGTAACGCTGTACCGGAAGATGGTGACGGCTTGGTTGCAGGTATTGCCCCAGCGTCAGCATGGTCACGCCGTGACGACGCAGATCGCGCATCACCTCAATGATTTCCGCATTGGTTTCGCCCAGGCCCACCATCAGACCGGACTTGGTCGGAATTTCCGGGTGCGCTTCTTTAAAACGCTCCAGCAGCTTCAGCGACCAGTTGTAATCCGCGCCCGGACGCACCTGACGATAAACACGCGGCACGTTTTCAAGGTTGTGGTTAAACACATCCGGCGGCGTGGCGTTAAGGATATCCAGCGCGCGATCCATACGGCCACGGAAATCCGGCACGAGGGTTTCGATGCGAATTGACGGGCTTTTTTCGCGGATTGCAGTAATACAGTCGGCAAAATGCTGTGCGCCACCGTCGCGCAGATCGTCACGATCCACCGAGGTGATCACCACATACCGCAGTGCCATATCCGCGATGGTCTGCGCCAGTTTTTGCGGTTCACCGGCGTCCGGCGCTATCGGGCGACCGTGGGCCACGTCACAGAACGGGCAGCGACGGGTGCAAATAGCACCGAGGATCATAAACGTGGCGGTGCCATGGTTAAAACATTCTGCCAGATTCGGACAGGAGGCTTCTTCGCAGACAGAGTGCAGGCCGTTTTTGCGCATCGCCGCTTTAATACCCTGGATACGGGAAGAGTCAGCCGGAAGCTTAATTTTCATCCATTCCGGTTTTCGCAGCAGCTCTTCGCGCTCAGTTGCTACGTTTTTTACCGGGATAAGGGCCATCTTATCGGCGTCGCGGTACTTAACACCGCGTTCCATCACAATGGGTTTACTCATAGCGTGCGTGTTCCAGTTGCGGATAACGAAGGAAAGCGTTTCAATTCAATGAAATGTTGTATTTATCAACTATTTTTGAATTCACTCCACGCAGTATAACATTGATGCAGGGATGAAAGCAGCCTGCCAGGGCAGCTATTTGTGAAATAGTTGTTGTTTTTGTTCACATGCCCTGGCGGAATGGGCGAAGATTTTCTAATGCGAAATAAATCAGAACGCCTGGCGAATCACTTTTATCACATTTTGCAAAATGGGATCGCGCAGGCTTAGCTTGTTGTAATGCAATGAAAAATCCATCTTCTCTTCGCTAAGCGGCGGGTAGTCAATGGTGCGTAGCGGCCAGCAGGAGGCGAAAAGCGAGTAGATGCGTTCCGGCATCAGACCGATCAGATCGCTGTCGGCAATCAGGGCGGCAATTGTAAACAGGTTGTAGCTACTGAAGCTCACCTGACGATCCGGGAACAGTTCGTAAATACGTTTACGCAGGTCGCCGTGGCTCTGTCCGTCCAGCATCAGCAGCGTGTGTTGATGCTGGCGCAGCGTATCGGTATCGACCGGCTGGCCCAGCGCAGGGTGGCCGTCGCGGCAGACCAGCACCAGTTTATCGGTATACAGCACATGGTGGGCGAGGGCGCGCGCGGTCAGCACATAGCTGTCGATTACTAAATCGGCCTGGAACTGACTTAATTTATTGATGGCATCCGTGACCGGAATATTGCGCAGCAGCAACTGCGGAAATTCTTCGCGTACCGCCTTATAAATAGTCGGCATCACCAGCGCACCGATAGATGACGAGGTGGCAATGGTGATCGTGCGCTGTTTATCATAGCTGCCGGTTAAATCCAGCGCGCCGAGGATCGACTCCATTCCCTGGCTAATGTACTCATGTAAATGGCTGGCGTAAGCGGTGGGCGTTACCCCCTGGCCTTTACGAATAAAAAGCGGATCGGGAAATATTGCCCGTAATTTCTGAATCGACTGACTAATAGCCGAGGGCGTGAGGTTGAGAATTTTCGCTGCGTTAACAATCCCTTTATGCACATAGACCGCCTCAAAAATAGTCAGGAGGTTGAGGTCAATATTCCGGAGTGTACGAAAAATTTGCGGGTTATCGTCCTCACGCAGTGGTTTTATTCGTTTTTCTGGCAGGTCGTTGTAATCCACGCTTAGGCTCCATTTTTCATCCACAATATGAATGATAGCTGATGCTGATCTTGTTGTTATTATCGTCTCAATTATTGCAGGGGAGAATGATATTTATCTTAAATATTAAAAGTTTATCTGTTTGTCACATGTGTGAAAAGCCCGCGATCGCAAAAATCGCCGCCTCGTTTCACTCGACAACTCTTTCATTATTAAAACAAATCAAGCGAAATGAAAATATAGAAAGTTCAGGAACTTGTAAAGAAAAAAGGGGATAAAGAGACGGCGGACACAAAAATAACGCGCCGCCGCGCTTAACGAGTTAAGTAGGGATATATTGATAAGGCGGATTGTTTAGCAGCGCTAAAAAATGGCCTACTAATACAGGGGAAATAGAATCCGTGCTGGCGTCTTTCACCCATTCGCTCAGCTGGGCCATTTCCATTCCGGCATAGCCGCAGGGATTGATGCGTAAAAAAGGCGAGAGATCCATCGCGATATTGAGCGCCAGGCCGTGAAACGAACAGCCTTTACGAATGCGCAGACCCAGCGAGCAAATTTTCTTTTCGCCAACGTATACGCCGGGGGCATCCGCGCGCGGATGCGCGTCGACCGCAAACTGTGCCAGCGTGTTGACGACCGTTTGCTCAAGGACTGTGACCAGCTCCCGCACGCCAAGCTTGCGCCGCTTCAGGTTCAGCAGGACGTACATAACCTGTTGGCCGGGGCCGTGGTAGGTCACCTGGCCGCCTCTGTCGCTCTGGATCACCGGGATGTCGCCGGGTACCAGAACATGTTCCGCTTTACCTGCCTGACCCTGGGTGAAAACCGGCATATGTTCCACCAGCCAGATTTCATCCGGGGTGTTTTCATCGCGCGAGTCGGTAAATTCATGCATCGCCTGCGAAACGGGTTCATAGGGCTGAAGGCCCAGGCGACGAATAAGGATGGTGTCCTGAAGCAAAACGCAGTCTCCGGGGAGGGATCGTGCCGGGGATTATATCACACAGAAAAATGCGTTACCCGGCGGATACCGGGTAACTGAATGGTTTACAGCACCATACGGACAATTTCGATATTGCCCAGCTCTTCATAAAGCGTTTCAACCTGCTCAATATGCGTGGCGTTAATGGTGATGGATACCGAGTGGTAGTTGCCTTTGCTGCTCGGTTTTATCTGCGGGGAGTAGTCACCAGGCGCATGGCGCTGTACCACTTCAACCACCTGATCCACCAGCTCAGGTTTCGCCAGACCCATTACCTTATAGGTAAACGGGGTAGGGAATTCCAGCAGTTCGTTAAGTTTGGTTTTCATGTCAGCTCCGGCGTTACAAAAAAGAATAACTCCCACGGGCGCGGGAGTTATCAGGATGAATAGTATATGGGGGCGAGCGCCCGGTTTTCAATAGGCTAAATATTAACCAAACCAGTGGTGGAACATTAGCTTAATGTAATCAATCATTTTACCGAAGAAATTCCCTTCCGGGATCTCCTGGAGCACCACCAGCGGGCGTTGTTCGATGATTTTGCCATCAAGCTGGAAGTTGATCGTACCGACAACCTGGTTTTTTTGCAGCGGGGCATGAAGCTCCGGGTTGTTCAGCACGTAGCTGGCTTTCAGATCTTTCATCCGACCGCGCGGAATGGTCAGGTAAACGTCTTTATCAACGCCCAGCGAGGCGCGATCGCTGTCGCCAAACCATGCCGGTTCAGAGGCAAACTCTTTGCCCGTTTTCAGCGGATTGACGGTTTCAAAGAAGCGGAAACCCCAGGTCAGCAGCTTTTTACTTTCTGCTTCACGGCCTTTGAAGGTGCGCCCGCCCATCACGGCGGAAATGAGGCGCATCTGGCCTTCGGTCGCAGAAGCCACGAGGTTGTAGCCTGCTTTGTCGGTGTGACCGGTTTTGATGCCGTCCACATTCAGGCTGTTATCCCACAGCAGGCCGTTACGGTTGGTCTGGCGGATGCCGTTAAAGGTGAACTCTTTTTCTTTATAGATGGTGTATTCGTTCGGTACATCGCGGATCAGCGCCTGACCGATCAACGCCATATCGCGAGCAGAGCTGTACTGACCATCAGCATCCAGCCCGTGAACGGTCTGGAAATGGGTGTTTTTCAGGCCCAGCGCATTGACGTAGCTGTTCATCAGGCCGACAAACGCGTCCTGGCTACCGGCGGAAAAATCGGCCATCGCCACGCAGGCGTCGTTACCGGATTGCAGGTTAATCCCACGGATTAACTGGGCCACAGGCACCTGCATTCCCGGCTTCAGGAACATCAGGGAGGAGCCTTTAAACACCGGGTTTCCGGTCGCCCATGCGTCGTTGTTGATGGTGACCAGATCGCTCTCTTTAAACTTCCCGGCTTTCATTGCCTGACCGATGACGTAGCTGGTCATCATTTTGGTCAGGCTGGCCGGATCGCGGCGGGCGTCGGCATTTTGTTCTGCCAGTACCTTTCCGGAGTTGTAATCAATCAGGATGTACGACTCCGCATCGATTTGCGGAACGCCGGGGATCATGGTTTTGATATTCAGATCGTCGGCATGCGCGGCAGAGACGAGCGTAGCAACGGAAAGAACAGACGTGAGCGCCAGGCGCTGCACGGAACGAACGGAAAAAGTGGTCTTCATGGTCAGAAAAACGACATCCGTGATGGAGTTAGAAAAAGTGCCCTACTATAGCAAAAGCTATACGGACCGGCATCTGACATTGCGCATGACTTTGTTGCTGTCATTTACAGAAATTGACAAAATCAGATGCCCCGAAAATTAATTTGCGCCAGCGATAAACGACTGAAGCTGGGCTTCAGTTTGTAAACGCTGCTGAAGCGCGGTGGCTTCCTGCTTAGAGCTGAACGGCCCAAGCTGAATGCGCCATACCGCACCGTTTTGCACAACGCGGCCCGGAACCGAAAACTGCTGGCCCAGACGTTGCTGGTACTGCTGGGCGCGGCCCTGGTCGCTGACGGCACCAACCTGAACCACATAATTGCCGCTGGCAGCGGGCACAGCGCTGGCCGCCGGCGCGGTGATGGGCGCAGCGGTGTTATTGGGCGCAGCAACCGGAGCAGCGATGTTATTTGCCGCGGCGACCGGCGCGGCAGGCTGGCTGGCCGAAGCAACCGCAGGCTGCGCGGCAGGTGCTTCGTTACTCTCCAGCACCCCCGAACTCAGCGTGGTCGGCGCACCGAGAAAACCGCTGCTTTTCACTGGGGCACCGACACCGCCATCTTCAGGCTGCAACGTGCTGTTATCGATCGCCCGCACGTCGCCCGGCGACTGGGAAGCGGCCTGCGGTACAGAAGAGGCGCTGCCCATGCCACCGCTTAAATCTGGGCGATCGGGCAGAGCGTAAGTTTGTTTCGCCACGGTCGTACAGGCCATGCCAGGGCCGGACAAGGAGCCGTCCTGGGCAACGATAATCGGATCGATACGCACTTTGGTATTATTGGACGTATTCAGGCGGTCGGCGGCGGCGCGCGAGAGTGAAATCACCCGGTCATTACCGTACGGCCCGCGATCGTTAATCCGTACCACAATCATGCGTCCGTTCGCCATGTTGGTGATACGGGCATAGCTGGGCACTGGCAGGGTCGGATGCGCCGCGGTCAGCTGCATAGGGTCAAACTCTTCGCCCGATGCGGTCAGATTGCTTCCCGGCTCGGCATCGTAAATAGCGGCAAGCCCGGCCTGGCTGAAGCGCGACGGGTCCTGCACAATTTTGTAGCTTTTGCCGTCACGTTGATAATCCTGATTGACCGAGGCGTTCAGCGGCTCGTAGCGCGGATCGGCCCCACCGATCTCGGTGACCGGGCCGTTACAGACCGCAGGCTGCGGAGGCGCGACGTTTTGTTGCTGCTGATCGGTATCATTCGTACATGACGTCAGCAGCCCTGCTGCTATGCAAATCCCGAGACAAAGCTTCCGCATTGCGCACCACCCCTTAAACGCTTTTTGACAACATTTTTCTGTGAGTATGGATCGACATAACGATACCAAACCCGGCCATGAGTACAATCAGGGCGGAACCCCCGTAGCTGACCAGCGGCAGCGGAACGCCCACCACCGGTAAGATACCACTCACCATACCAATATTTACAAATACATAAACGAATAAAATCAGCATCAGGCCACCGGCCATCACTCGCCCGAAGGTCGTCTGCGCGCGTGCGGCGATCCACAGCCCGCGCATGATCAGCAGCAAGTACAGCGCCAGCAGGACGAGAAAGCCGAACAGTCCCAGCTCTTCAGCCAGTACCGCAAAAATAAAGTCGGTGTGGCGCTCCGGCAAAAACTCCAGCTGCGACTGGGTACCGTGCAGCCAGCCCTTACCGCGCAGGCCGCCGGAACCGATGGCAATTTTCGACTGTATAATATGATAGCCTGCGCCCAGCGGATCGGTTTCTGGATCGAGCAGCATCATTACGCGCTGGCGCTGGTAATCGTGCATCAGGAAGAACCACAGGATCGGAATAAAAGCGGCAATCAGCAATACCGCAATGCCAATCAGCCGCCAGCTCAGGCCGGAAAGAAACAGGACGAACAGCCCGGACAGCGCGATCAAAATTGAGGTGCCGAGGTCGGGCTGCGCCGCCACCAGCAGCGTTGGCATAAAAATCAGCACCAGCGCGATGGCGGTATTTTTCAGCGACGGCGGACAGACATCGCGGTTAATAAACCGTGCCACCATCAGAGGGACGGCGATTTTTGCGATCTCCGAGGGCTGAAAACGCACTATGCCTAAATCCAGCCAGCGCTGTGCGCCTTTGGATATCGCGCCGAAGGCATCCACGGCCACCAGCAATATCACGCAAAATATATAAAGATAGGGTGCCCAGCCTTCATAAACGCGAGGAGGGATTTGGGCCATCACGACCATCATCACCAGCCCCATCATGATCTGGCCGATTTTACGTTCCATCATGCCAATATCCTGACCGCTGGCGCTCCAGATCACCAGCGAGCTGTAAACCAGCAGCGCCAGGGTAATCAGCATCAGCGCCGGGTCGATATGGATCTTGTCCCAGAACGATTTTTTATTCGGATTATCGGTCATGCTATTGGTCCTCCGCCGCCGTTGACGCCGGGTTTTCTGCGGGCAGTTCGGTGTTGTTATCACCGAGCATAATGTGGTCGAGGATCTGACGCATAATGGTCCCGACAGCCGGGCCTGCGCCGCCGTTTTCAAGGATCATGGCGACGGCAACGCGCGGATTATCATAAGGCGCGAAGGCGGTCATCAGTTTATGGTCGCGCAGACGCTCCGCGATTTTGTGTGCGTTATAAGTTTCATTCGCTTTCAGGCCGAACACCTGCGCAGTACCTGATTTCGCCGCCACTTTATACGGCGCGCCCATAAAATATTTATGCCCGGTGCCGTTAGGCCGGTTGGCTACACCGTACATACCGTCTTTGGCGATCTCCCAATAGCCGGAGTGGATATCGCCGACCGGCGGTTGCACAGGCTGCGTCCACGGCACCTGTTTGCCATTCTCAACGGTGTTCATCAGGAAATGCGGCGTTTTCACCACGCCGTCGTTAATCAGGATCATCATGGCTTTGTTCATCTGGATTGGCGTTGCCGTCCAGTAGCCCTGGCCGATGCCCACCGGAATGGTGTCGCCCTGATACCACGGTTTTTTGAAGCGTTTTTGTTTCCATTCACGGGTCGGCATATTACCGGAGCGCTCTTCGGAGAGGTCGATACCGGTATAGTGACCATAGCCAAACTTGCCCATCCACTCCGCGAGACGGTCGATGCCCATATCATAGGCCACCTGATAGAAGAAGGTATCCGCAGATTCCTCCAGCGATTTGGTGACGTTCAGATGACCGTGTCCCCATTTCTTCCAGTCGCGATAGCGTTTTTCCGAGCCGGGCAATTGCCACCAGCCGGGATCAAACAGGCTGGTATTGCGCGTGATGACGCCTGCGCTTAGTGCGGAAACGGCGACGTAAGGTTTCACCGTTGACGCCGGAGGATACACCCCCTGGGTGGCGCGGTTTACCAACGGGGTGTTCGGATCGTTAAGCAGCGTGGAGTAATCCTTGCTGGAAATGCCGTCGACGAACAGATTCGGGTTATAGCTTGGCATGGACACCAGCGCCAGAATATCGCCGCTGCGCGGATCGGTAACGACCACCGCAGCGCGGCTTCCGGCCAGCAGGGTTTCAATGTAGCTCTGAAGTTTCAGATCGATAGTCAGATAAATATCGTGCCCGGCCTGCGGCGGTACTTCTTTCAACTGGCGGATCACCCGCCCGCGGTTGTTAACTTCAACCTCTTCGTAGCCGGTCTGACCGTGGAGGATATCTTCATAGTAACGCTCAATGCCGAGCTTACCGATATCGTGCGTCGCCGCGTAGTTTGCCAGCTTGTCTTCTTTATCCAGCCGCTCAACGTCTTTATCGTTGATTTTTGAGACGTAGCCAATGACGTGCGTCAGGGCAGAGCCGTAAGGATAGAAGCGGCGCTTGTAGCCTTTTACCTCAACGCCGGGAAAGCGATACTGGTTGACTGCGAATCGCGCAACCTGAATTTCCGACAGGTTAGTTTTCACCGGAATGGAGGTAAAACGGTGCGAGCGACTGCGTTCTTTCTTGAAATTGGCGATGTCGTCATCGTTGAGATCGACCACCTCGCGCAGCGCGTCGAGGGTTTGCTGCACGTTATCGACCTTCTCCGGCATCATTTCAATCTGGTAGATAGTACGGTTCAGCGCCAGCGGTGTGCCGTTACGGTCATAAATGATGCCCCGGCTGGGGGCAATGGGTACCAGCTTAATGCGGTTTTCGTTGGAACGGGTCTGATAATCGGTGAAGCGATTGATTTGCAGATTATAAAGATTGGCAACCAGCACGCCGGAGAGCAGCAGGATCCCGCTGAAGGCGACCAGCGCCCGGCGCACAAACAGCGCGGACTCAGCCGAATAGTCGCGAAAAGAATTCTGTAATTTCATCCGCTGCTTAGTCTACCCTGATCATCGTTACTCGCGGTGGTAGGGGTGGTTAGTGGTGATACTCCACGCCCGGTAGAGGCTCTCTGCGACCAGCACCCGTACCAGAGGGTGAGGGAGGGTCAGCGCAGACAGAGACCAGCTTTGTTCAGCCGCTGCTTTACAGGCGGGAGATAACCCTTCTGGCCCGCCGATCAACAGGCTGACATCGCGGCCATCCTGCTTCCAGCGCTCCAGCTCAACGGCAAGCTGCGGCGTATCCCAGGGCTTACCTGGGATGTCGAGCGTGACGATGCGATTCTTGCCTGCGGCGGCCAGCATCAATTCACCCTCTTTGTCGAGAATACGTTTAATATCCGCATTTTTGCCGCGTTTGCCAGCGGGGATTTCCACCAGCTCAAACGGCATATCTTTGGGAAAACGACGTAAATACTCGGTAAATCCGGCCTGCACCCAGTCCGGCATTTTGGTGCCGACGGCTACCAGTTGCAGCTTCACGCATTAACCCCAGAGTTTTTCCAGTTCATACAGGCGACGGCTGTCTTCCTGCATCACGTGGACAATCACATCGCCTAAATCAACGACAATCCAGTCGGCGGAGTTTTCACCTTCCACACCCAGCGGCAGCAGCCCGGCGGCGCGGGACTCCTGAACCACGTGGTCAGCGATTGACATCACGTGACGGCTGGACGTTCCGGTACAAATAATCATGCAATCCGTAATGCTGGATTTACCCTGAACATCCAGAGAAAGGATGTCCTGACCTTTAAGATCGTCTATTTTGTCGATGACAAAATCCTGAAGTGCTTTACTCTGCAAGAGTTCCCCCTGGGTACGAGATAATTAACAACAATAAACAGCCTGCCAGTATACCCGAAATGCGGGCTTCAGCGGGACAAATGTCTCAGATCAGGCTTTTAAAAGTGGGCTATCATCCCACCCCTTGCACAGGAATGCATCGCCATTTTTGTAAAACAATTTTCACGCGGGCGTTAAGGGCAGGAAAAGTCTGGCGCGGAGAATAACAGCCTGCGGTGGCGTGTCAATAAGCAGCGCGCCGGGAATGATGAAAATTAACGGTAAAGACCTTGCTGAATAATGTAATCCTGCACTGCTTCAGGGAGCAGGTCGGCGCAGGATTGATGGCGCGCCAGTTGCTCGCGGATTTGGGTGGAAGAAATGGCATACCACGGCGTTTGCGCCAGGTAGATTTTCCCGGCGGGCAGCGTATGGAGATCCTGCGGATCGTGCGTTAAGTGGCGCTCAAGCCACGCCTGTTTTTCCGGGTCCGGCATAATTGAAGGGTAGCCCGGACGGCGGCAGACCAGTAAATGCGCGTGATCGAGGATCGTGTCGTAACGGTGCCAGGTGTGGAACGTCAGCAGGGAATCCTGACCGATAATAAACGCCAGCGGAGCATCCGGGCCTTGCTCTTCGCGCCACTCCTGAAGCGTTTGCGAAGTCCAGGACGGCGTATCGCGCCGTAACTCCCGATCGTCCACGGTAAAGAGCGGTTTATCTCTGATTGCCAGCTCAAGCATTGTTCTGCGCTGGGCGGCGCTGGCCTCCGGCTGCGGGCGATGGGGAGGAACGTTATTCGGCATCAGGATTGCCCGCGTCAGCCCGACCAGCTCCGCCAGCGTTTCCACCGGCTTCAGGTGCCCATAATGAACGGGATCGAAGGTGCCGCCAAACAGTGCCTGCAAACGGGTCATATCATCCATCAATAAAAATATCGGCTAAAGCTTTATGACAGAGTAGCAGAGAAAGGCTTTCCAGATCGGACCACACCGACTGGCTGTAGTCTTGCTTGAGTGTCAGTTCGGCGCGGCTGAGCAGCGTGACCGCCTGACGCAATTGGTTTTCGCTAAGGCGATTCAGCGCGTCCCCAACGATGCCACGACGGTTCTGCCAGACGCGGTATTTATCAAACAAAGCCCGCAGCGGCGAGTGCGCCATCTGCCGTTTGAGATTCACCAGCATCAGCAGTTCGCGTTGCAGGGTGCGTAGAAGGATCGCCGGTTCGCTGCCTTCAAGCTGAAGCTGGCGCAAAATGTGCAGCGCGCGTTTGCTTTTGCCCGCCAGCAGCGCGTCAAGCCAGTGAAACGGCGTGAAATGTGCGGCGTCATTCACCGCCTGTTCAACGCGGGGCAGGGTCAGTTTGCCGTCCGGCCATAACAGCGCGAGCCGCTCCAGCGCCTGCGCCAGCGCCAGCAGATTACCTTCATAGCAGTAGCACAGTAGCTGGCTTGCCGCGTCGTCTATCTGGAGGTTATTTTGTTTTGCCCTGGCCGCCAGCCAGCGTGGAAGCTGTGCCTGTTCCGGCGTCTGGCAGGTGACCTGCACGCAGCGGTCCGCCAGCGCGGAGAGCCACGGAGCATTTTCCTGCGCTTTGGTGAGTTTATTGCCGCGCACGATCAGCAGCAGATCGTCGTGCAACAGGCTGACAAGCGTTGATAGCGGTTCATTGAACGGTGCACCGGGACCATTTTCCGGCAGCAGCAGCGTCAGCGTCTGACGACTGGCAAACAGGCTCATGGCCTGACAGAGCGAGAAAATCGCGTTCCAGTCGGTGCTGGCGTCCAGCGTAAAGGTGTGGTGTTCGTCAAATCCCTGTGCGGCAGCCGCCTGACGCACCGCGTCCTGGCTTTCCTGTAGCAGCAGCGGATCGTTTCCCAAAAGCAGATACGCCGCGCGCAGCCCCTCAGAGAGCTGCGCGCGGAGTTGTTCAGGATACAGCCGAATCATTACTGGCCCAGCGTTGTCGTCACGCGAGCGGGCGTCGTGGCGGCAGGCGTGGAAGAGATAATTTCTTTATTCTCTTCTTCATCTGCGGCTCTGACGCTCGGAAGCTGACGAATCAACTGTTCAGCGGCTTTATCGTACATTTCATTGACGATCATGGTCTGCTCGGCATCTTTTGCCAGCGCCCGCTGTGGGTTGTCAAAGAATGAGCGATAAACCCGGGCGTTGATCGGGTAGATGTCATGGCCTGGGATCAGCACCGACGCGCTGACCGTCATCACCATCTGATATTCTGCCGTCTGACCGTTCTGGAACACCGACGCCGTATCCTGCGATACCGCCGACGCGCCCAGGCGCAGGGACGGAATATCTTTCCGCGTTGTTTCTTTCTGATCCACGACCTCAATACCGTTGAGCCGTAGCTGGTTGCGCACCGCGCGGCTCAGTGGGCCGTTCGGATCGCTTGAATCAAAGATCATCGTTTTCATCGTTGTCGGCACCTGCGTAGTGCTACGCAAGTGCCAGCCACAACCGGCGGTGGCAAGCACCGCCAAAGATAACAACACAGTAACCAGATGTCGCACGCTTCCTCCCGCGTTTAACCCACAACCAGATTGAGGAGTTTACCCGGTACGTAAATCACTTTACGCACGGTAACGCCGTCAAGGTATTTTGCGACCAGATGTTCCTGACCCGCACGTTCACGTACCTGTTCTTCGGTCGCATCCACCGGAACAGTAATTTTACCGCGTACTTTGCCGTTAACCTGCACCACTACCAGCGTGCTGTTTTCGACCATGGCTTTTTCGTCCGCAACCGGCCACGGAGCGTTGTCGATATCGCCTTCACCTTTCAGCTCCTGCCACAGCGTAAAGCTCATGTGCGGGGTGAACGGGTTGAGTATCCGCACAACCGCCAGCAGCGCTTCCTGCATCAGAGCGCGATCCTGCTCGCCTTCGGTCGGTGCTTTCGCCAGCTTGTTCATCAGCTCCATAATCGCCGCAATCGCGGTGTTGAAGGTCTGACGACGACCGATATCATCGGTCACTTTAGCGATGGTTTTATGGACGTCACGACGCAGCGCCTGCTGATCTTCGCTTAAAGCGTCCACGTTCAGCGCGGCAACGTCGCCCTGCGCAGTGTGCTCGTACACCAGTTTCCAGACACGTTTCAGGAAGCGGTTAGCCCCTTCCACGCCGGATTCCTGCCATTCGAGGGTCATGTCTGCCGGAGAGGCAAACATCATAAACAGACGCACGGTGTCCGCGCCGTAACGCTCAACCATTTCCTGCGGGTCGATGCCGTTATTTTTCGACTTCGACATTTTGCTCATGCCGGTATACACCAGCTCATGGCCCGCGCCGTCTTTCGCTTTCACGATGCGGCCTTTTTCGTCGCGCTCAACGATAGCGTCTTTCGGGGAAACCCAGTTACGCTCGCCGTTGGCACCCACATAGTAGAATGCGTCTGCCAGCACCATGCCCTGACACAGCAGCTGTTTTGCCGGTTCGTCAGAGTTAACCATGCCCGCATCGCGCATCAGCTTGTGAAAGAAGCGGAAGTAGAGCAGGTGCATGATGGCGTGTTCGATACCGCCAATGTAGATATCGACCGGCAGCCAGTAGTTAGCCGCTTCCGGGTCCAGCATCCCATCGTTGTACTGCGGGCAGGTGTAGCGCGCGTAGTACCAGGAGGATTCCATGAAGGTGTCGAAGGTGTCGGTTTCGCGCAGCGCAGGCTGACCGTTAACGGTGGTTTTTGCCCACTCGGGATCGGCTTTAATCGGGCTGGTGATGCCGTCCATGACTACGTCTTCCGGCAGGATCACCGGCAGCTGATCTTCCGGCGTCGGCAGCACGGTGCCGTCTTCCAGGGTGACCATCGGGATCGGCGCGCCCCAGTAACGCTGACGGGAAACGCCCCAATCGCGCAGACGGTAGTTTACTTTACGCTCGCCCACGCCTTTGGCGGCCAGCTTGTCGGCGATGGCGTTAAAGCCCTCTTCGAAGCTCAGTCCGCTAAATTCGCCGGAGTTAAACAGGGTGCCTTTTTCGGTCAGAGCCTGTTCTGACAGATCCGGTTCAGAGCCGTCAGCCGCCAGAATCACCGGCTTGATGGTCAGACCGTATTTAGTCGCAAATTCATAGTCGCGCTGATCGTGACCCGGAACGGCCATGACCGCGCCGGTGCCGTATTCCATTAGCACGAAGTTTGCGGCCCACACCGGGATCTCTTCACCGGTCAGCGGGTGAACGGCTTTAAAGCCGGTATCGACGCCTTTTTTCTCCATCGTCGCCATTTCAGCTTCGGCAACTTTGGTATTGCGGCATTCGTCGATAAAGGCCGCCAGTTCAGGATTGCTTGCGGCAGCCTGCTGCGCCAGCGGATGACCAGCGGCAACGGCCAGATAGGTCGCGCCCATAAAGGTATCCGGGCGGGTGGTGTAAACGGTCAGCGTGTTGTCGTAGCCGTTCACGTCGAAGGTGATTTCCACGCCTTCAGAACGACCGATCCAGTTACGCTGCATGGTCTTCACGGTATCCGGCCACTGATCCATATGATCCAGATCGTTCAGCAGTTCGTCAGCGTAGGCGGTGATTTTGATAAACCACTGCGGGATCTCTTTACGTTCCACTTTGGTGTCGCAGCGCCAGCAGCAGCCGTCGATCACCTGCTCGTTGGCGAGAACGGTCTGGTCATTCGGGCACCAGTTCACCGCAGACGTTTTCTTGTACACCAGGCCTTTTTTGTACAGCTCGGTGAAGAATTTCTGTTCCCAGCGGTAATATTCCGGGGTGCAGGTCGCCAGTTCACGGCTCCAGTCATAGCCAAAACCCAGCGTCTTAAGCTGGTTTTTCATGTAGGCGATGTTTTCATACGTCCACGGGGCTGGCGCAGTATTGTTTTTTACCGCCGCGCCTTCCGCAGGCAGGCCGAAAGCGTCCCAGCCGATAGGCTGGAGAACATTTTTACCCAGCATACGCTGGTAGCGGGAGATCACGTCGCCGATGGTATAGTTACGGACGTGGCCCATGTGTAGTCGGCCAGAAGGATAGGGAAGCATCGACAGGCAGTAATACTTCTCTTTGCTCTCGTCTTCGGTCACTTCAAATGTGCGCTTCTCATCCCAGTGAAGCTGTACTTTGGATTCTATCTCTTCCGGGCGGTATTGCTCTTGCATGGCAGCCAGTGGTCCTGTTTTGCTAACAGCTACAAATGTAGCCTGTAGATGTGGTAATTCAGATCCGCATAGCATAGCCCAAACGCCCGCGTCAAAACAGCCTTTCGCACATTTGGCAAGCGCAAAAAGCTTGCAGGAATTTACACACTCTGTGAGCCGGTCGCGGCGGATGGGGTGAAATAACGTCTATTATTAGAGGTAGTTAACGACCCAGGAGACGAAATGATGAACAAGGTTGCTCAATTTTACCGGGAGCTGGTGGTGACATTAACCGAACGGCTGCGCAACGGTGACCGGGATATCGACGCGCTGGTGGAGCAGGCGCGGGTGCGGGTAACGCAAACCGGGGAGTTAACGCGAACCGAGATTGACGAGCTGATCCGGGCGGTACGCCGCGATCTCGAAGAATTCGCCATGAGTTATGAAGAGAGTCAGAGTGAAGTTGCCGATAGCGTCTTCCTGCGGGTCATTAAAGAAAGCGTCTGGCAGCAACTGGCCGACATTACCGATAAAACGCAGCTGGAATGGCGCGAAGTGTTCCAGGATCTCAATCACCACGGGGTCTATCACAGCGGGGAAGTGGTGGGGCTGGGCAATCTGGTCTGTGAAAAGTGCCACTATCATTTAGCGGTTTACACCCCGGACGTGCTGACGCTGTGCCCGAAATGCGGGCATGACCAGTTCCAGAGAAGGCCGTTCGAGCCGTAAGAATTAGTCATGCGGGCGCGGCGGCAGAGGTCATGCTGCCGTGCCAGACCGCGATTAACCTTCCCATGTCCTGCCTGGCAGAACGGCAAATCCCGTTCTGGATAACGCTTCTCGCTGCTATGATAAAACCCGTTACCGCGTGACGGTTTTTCAATTCCAGCAAGGAACGGACACTATGAACACCCGCTTTGCCAGCCTCATTCGCTGGATCTTTTCTGCATCACTCTGCCTTTGCGCATTTTCCTCCTGGGCCAGCGTTACGTTAACCTCCGCTGATGAGCAGCAAATTAACGCGCTTATTGACCGCTGGAATGACGACCTTAACCGTCAAGAGCAGGCGCAGCCGCAGTCCTTGTACGCGCCGCAGGTCGAATGGTTCGGGCAAACGCTGACCGCGCAGCAGGTTCTGGCTAATCAGCAGGCGTTTCTCGCCAAAAATAAAAACTATCAGCAGTCCATCGTCAGCACGCTGAATATTCAGCCAGCGGAAGAAGATCGGGTTCAGGTCCGTTTTGTCAAACGTGCGGGGCTGGATCTGGATAAGGAGCAGAACTATCCGGCGGAATTTATACTGAAAAAAGAAACCTCAGGCTGGCGCATTGTAAGCGAAACCGACGGCATCACCCGTGCGGTGCAGAGCAAAGACGACAGCAGCCTGGTAGCGAAAGGCAAATTCGACGGCAGCCATACCAGCTATGTCTGGATGACGGACAGTGATCCACGTACCGGCGGCGTGTGTACGGAAGAGGGCGACTGCGAGTGCGCATTATGGAGTAGCGTTCCCGATGTTTTACCGGTCAAAATTCCCCAGTGTCTGGCGGGCGGTGTCGAAACCGTTTCCGGGCTGGACGACAGTGGCCGTGACCGGGTATTACTTTTCCCGCAGTGGTGGAGCAGCGCTCTGCGCGTGCTTTACCTGTACGATATCCAACAAAAGCAGTGGATCAAAACCCTGCCGGGTATTTCCTTTAATATAAACCTTCAGGAAACGGCAACCGGCGCGGATCTGGTGAAGCGCGATCCGGCCCATCCGGGCAGGGTTAACGTTGTTCAGTCCGTATTTGATGAAGCGAAAGAAGAGCCGACCACCAAAGTGGTGAGTCAGACGCTGCGCACGCTGAAATAATGCGTACACTCGCGTAGTTATAACGAAGATCGCCGCACAGGGATGCGGCGATCTTCATTAACTCCGGGCGTCAGACCGGAGGAAAATTAATGCAGGATTTTGGCGAGGAAATCCTTCGCCCGATCGGATTGTGGATTGGCGAAAAACTCTTCTTTTGCCGAATCCTCGACGATTTTCCCTTCATCCATAAAGATCACCCGGTTGGCGACTTTGCGTGCAAAGCCCATTTCGTGCGTCACCACCATCATGGTCATGCCTTCGTTTGCCAGTTCCACCATCACGTCCAGCACTTCGTTGATCATTTCAGGATCGAGGGCCGAGGTGGGTTCGTCAAACAGCATGGCGACCGGGTCCATACACAGCGCGCGGGCGATGGCGACGCGCTGCTGCTGACCGCCGGAAAGCTGCGCCGGAAACTTGTTGGCGTGCGCCGACAGGCCCACACGGTCCAGTAATTTCAGCCCTTTTTCGCGCGCGGCGGCTTTATTGCGCTTCAGCACTTTTACCTGCGCCAGCGTCAGGTTTTCCAGAATCGACAGATGCGGGAACAGTTCAAAGTGCTGGAACACCATCCCTACATGCGAGCGCAGTTCGGCGAGATTGGTTTTTTTATCGTTCACTTTGGTGCCGTTAACGACGATTTCGCCTTTCTGCACCGGCTCCAGCCCGTTCACCGTTTTGATAAGCGTTGACTTACCGGAACCGGAAGGGCCGCAAACCACCACCACTTCACCTTTTTTTACTTCCGTTGAGCAGTCGGTCAGCACCTGAAAGTGACCATACCATTTAGAAACGTTTTTCAGGGAAATCATGATACTGTCCTTTTCTTCAAATAGCTGACCAACAGCGAAGCACTCAGGCTGATAGCAAAGTAAATCGCACCGGCAAAGAGGATCATTTCGACCTGGGTTCCGTCACGCTCGCCAATGGTCGAGGCGGTACGGAAGAAATCGGCGAGGCTGAGCACGTAAACCAGCGAGGTATCCTGGAACAACACAATGCCCTGCGTGAGCAGCAGCGGCACCATGGCGCGGAACGCCTGCGGCAGAATGATCAATTTCATCGACTGCCAGTGAGTCATCCCCAGCGCCAGCGCCGCGTTGGACTGCCCGCGCGAGACGCTCTGAATACCAGCACGGATAATTTCCGAATAGTAGGCGGCTTCAAACATCGAAAATGCCACCATCGCGGAGATCAGGCGGATATCCGTTTTCGGCGACAGCCCCAGCACGTTTTGCAGGAAGCCCGGCACAATCAGATAAAACCACAGCAGCACCATCACCAGCGGAATGGAGCGGAAAACGTTCACGTAGGCGGTGGCAAACCAGGCCACCGGCTTAAAGGTCGACAGCCGCATCACCGCCAGTAGGGTGCCCCAGACGATACCAATCAGCACGGCGGTCACGGTGATTTTAAGCGTTATCACCAGCCCGTCGAGCAGATAAGGCAGGGAGGGGACGATGGAACTCCAGTCAAATTCGTACATTATTTGCCTCCCATATTGCCCGGCAGGCGTACTTTACGTTCTACCAAATTCATCACCACCATGATAATGGCGTTAATCAGTACGTAGGCGAGGGTGATCGCGGTAAACGATTCCCAGGCGTGCGCGGAGTAATCCAGCAGCTTGCCCGCCTGCGCCGCCATATCCACCAGCCCGATGGTTGAAGCAATGGCGGAGTTTTTCACCAGGTTCATCATTTCCGAGGTCATCGGCGGGACGATCACCCGGTAGGCGTTGGGCAGCAGCACATAGCGGTAAGCCTGCGGCAGCGTCAGGCCCATCGCCAGCGCCGCGCTTTTTTGCCCGCGCGGCAGTGACTGAATGGCGGCGCGCACCTGCTCGCACACGCGTGCGGCGGTAAACAGCCCCAGACAAATCATTGAGGAGAGGAAAAACTGAATATTCGGGTCCAGTTCGGCTTTAAACCACATACCGAGATCTTCCGGCAGCAGCTCAGGCACCACCAGATACCAGGTAAAGAATTGCACGATAAGCGGCACGTTGCGGAACAGCTCAACGTACAGCGTGCCGAGACCGGATAAAAAGCGGTTCGGGACGGTACGCAGGATGCCAAACAGCGAGCCAACGAGAAAGGCGATGATCCAGGCGGTTATCGACAGCGCGACGGTGACCTGGAAGCCGTTCCACAGCCAGCCCAGATACGTCGTGTTGCCGAAGGGGGCCTGCTGTAAAAAAATACCCCAGTTCCAGTCTATGGACATACTTCTACTCCAGAAAAAAAAGGGTAGCAGCGCTACCCTCGAAGATTGTTGAACAGCTTACTGCGGTATTCGCGTCGGGTGGGGAACGACCCCCCGGCGTATAGTCTGTCCGTGCTGTTTCGACAATCGAGAGGGCAGGTTCTCCTGCCCCTGGTTCTTATTAATTCAGGGCTTTATCGTTTGGCTCTTTGAACAGCGCTTTCATCTCATTAGAGAGTTCAAAGTTCATGTTCAGATTTTTCGGTGGGATGGGGTTTTTAAACCACTTATCAAACCATTTTTCTGCTTCCCCGGAGGTCTGGGCCTGGGCGATGGTGTCATCCATCAGCTTTTTAAACTCGGTATCGCCTTTACGCAGCATACAGCCGTAGGCTTCCTGTGATTGCGGCTTACCGACGATTTCCCAGTTATCCGGTTTTTTCGCTTTTGCACGTTCACCGGCCAGCAGAGCATCATCCATCATAAAGGCCACCGCGCGACCGCTTTCCAGGGTACGGAAGGAGTCGCCGTGATCTTTCGCGCTGATGATACGCATATCCATTTTTTGTTCGTCATTCAGCTTATGCAGCAGCACTTCGGACGTGGTCCCGGAGGTCACAACGACCGCTTTCCCTTTCAGATCCGGGAAGTCTTTAACGTTGCCGCCTTTTTTCGCCAGCAGACGAGTCCCGACCACGAAAATGGTGTCGGAGAAGGCGGCCTGTTTCTGACGCTCAAGGTTATTGGTCGTGGAGCCGCACTCAAAATCGAAGGTGCCGTTTTGCAGCAGCGGAATACGGTTTTGTGAAGTAATCGGGATCAGCTTCACCTGCAAATCAGGTTTGTTCAGCTTTTTCTTCACCGCTTCAACGATAGCGTTGGAGTAATCCTGCGAATAGCCAACCACTTTCTGCTGGTTGTCGTAGTAGGAGAACGGCACTGAAGATTCACGGTGGCCGACCACGATCACGCCATTTTTGGCGATTTTTTCGAGGGTGCTTCCCGCCGCAGGCGCAGCATCCTCTGCATGGACCACCCCCGCAGAGATGCCCATGACCAGCATTGCCGTGGCCAGTTTACATAATTGCATATCCAACTCCTTTTATCGTCAGCGCCGGGACGCTGTTGATACCCATTGTGAGTGTTTGTGTTGTTATGACCTGCGACTTAAGCGTGCAGTGTTATTGCTATTTGTTAACATTTAGTCTGGCTTAATGTAAAGATTTTGCTGCATTAATGTTTATTTTTGCGAGGTGCGCCGCACCATTAAAAGGCAAAAATAGCGCAATGCACTTTTCGGGTGCCACCAGTGCGCTATTGTGGTGCGACCCGGTTGCGCTTATGCGAATTTCGCAGCTGGCTATGAATATTAAGCAAAGGGTGTGCCAGAAAGGACGAGCATGACGGGGAGCGGAGCAGAACGGCGGCGTATTTCCGGCGGCAAGAAAATGTCGCGGCAAAAAAATCCCCCGCACTACTCTGCGCGAGGGATTTTTGACGGCAAATAACCTTAACGGCGCTGGCGCAGACTCATCAGCAGCGCGCCAAAGCCGAACAGCGCGGTCAGGATCCACAGCGGCCAGTTACCGGTACGGGCATAAGGCGTCAGGCCGGTGGTGGGCGTGACGTTGGTGGTCAATACCTGACGGGTGAACTGCGGGATCATCGCCTGGATCTCACCCTGCGGGCCAATCACCGCCGTAATACCGTTGTTGGTACTGCGCAGCAGCGGACGCGCCAGTTCCAGCGCGCGCATCCGCGCCATCTGGAAGTGCTGCCACGGACCAATGGATTTGCCAAACCATGCGTCGTTGGAAATCGTCAGCAGGAAATCGTTCTCCGGGCGGAAGTTGTCGCGCACCTGCTCGCCGAGAATGATTTCATAGCAGATTGCCGCCGTCAGCGTATAGCCGTTAACCGACAGCGGCGGCTGTACGTAAGGGCCACGGCTGAAGGATGACATCGGCAGATCGAAGAACGGTGCCAGCGGACGCAGGATGGTTTCCAGCGGCACGAATTCACCAAATGGCACTAAGTGATTTTTATTGTAGCGGTCGGTGGATTCATAGCTGTAGGGCGAATCTTTACCCAGCGTAATAATGGTGTTGTAGGTATCGTAGCGATTCTGCTTGTTCAGCCGGGCATCGACAATGCCGGTGATCAGCGAACTGCCTTTCGCCCGCAGCATTCCGTCCAGCTCCTTCAGCAAGGGCTGCTGGTTGATTTCCAGATCGGTAATGGCGGATTCCGGCCAGATAATCAGCGAAGATTTGCCCATCAGCGGCTGGGTGGCATCGAGGTAAATCTTGAGCGTACTGATGAGCTGATCTTCATCCCATTTCAGCGACTGGGGAATATTCCCCTGCACCAACGAAACCTGAGTTGTTTTCTCAGGTTCCGGCTGATACCACTGGATATAGCGCAGCGGGATGGGCAGGGCGAACAGCACCAGCGCTGCCACCAGCGGCCGCCAGTTGCGGGTGACGGCGGCCAGCACCAGCAGGCCGCTGACCATCATCAGCAAAAAGTTAATCGCTTCTACGCCGGTAACGGGCGCCATGCCTTTCAGCGGGCCGTCAATCTGGCTGTAGCCAAACTGCAGCCACGGGAAGCCGGTTAATACCCAGCCACGCAGGAATTCGCTAATTTGCCAGACGACCGGTGCAGCGATGGCTACCCGCAGCCAGCTGGTTTTCGGCCACAATCGCGCCAGAATACCGCCGAAAAGCCCGGTATACAGCGCCATATAAGCTGCCAGCAGCACCACCAGAAAGACGTTGACCGGTCCCGGCATCCCGCCAAACTGCGCGATGCTGACATACACCCAATTAATGCCGCTGCCGAAAAGACCGAAGCCCCAGCAGAAACCAATGCCCGCCGCCTGAAGCGGACGGCGGTTGAGCGTCAGCGCCTGAAGGCCCATCAGCGAAATGAGGGCGGCGGGCCAGATGTCATAAGGAGAAAAAGCCAGCGTTCCGCTGGCTCCGAAAAGTAGCGCCAGCAGCAGACGTACGCGCTGGCGTTCAAGAAGGGAGGCACATGCCATTGATATTACTCGTCCATTTTAGGTTGCGCAGAATCTTCCGGCAGTTTGACGTGAACCTGAATGATGCGGCGGCTGTCCGCCATTGCCACTTTGAACTGATAGCCGTCAATATCGATGGTTTCGCCACGGGCAGGTAAATGACCAAACGCCTGCATGACTAAGCCGCCGATGGTATCGACTTCATCGTCGCTGAAATGGGTGCCGAAGGTGTCGTTAAAATCTTCAATCGACGCCAGCGCGCGCAGGGTCCAGGTGTGACGGCTGAGCTGACGGAAGTCGATATCTTCTTCTTCGTCATACTCATCTTCAATTTCACCGACGATCAGCTCCAGAATGTCTTCGATGGTCACCAGACCAGAGACGCCGCCGAATTCGTCAATGACGATAGCCATGTGATAACGCTGAGAACGGAACTCTTTCAGCATCCGGTCAACCCGTTTGCTTTCAGGGACAACCACTGCCGGACGTAACACCTTATCCATGCTGAAGGCTTCAGCATCGCTGCGCATAAACGGCAGCAGATCTTTGGCCATCAGAATCCCTTCGATGTGATCTTTGTCTTCGCTGATCACCGGAAAACGCGAGTGGGCGGATTCGATAATGACATCGAGGCATTCGTCCAGCGTCTGGTTGCGTTTCAGGGTGACCATCTGCGAGCGGGGGATCATGATATCGCGGACCCGCTGGTCGGCGATGTCCATTACCCCTTCGAGCATATCGCGCGTATCTTCATCGATCAGCTCGTTCTGCCCGGAATCACGGATCAGCGCCAGCAGTTCATCGCGGTTTTTCGGTTCGCCGTGAAAAAGCTGGCTTAATAACAGGGAGAAAAATCCCTTTTTGCTAGTTATTGTGTCACTACTGTGTGAATTGTCGTCGCTCATGGCGTCGTGTGGGTTCTCATGTCAGTTAAAATTTCGTCCGCCGCGTCACCTCAGCGCCGGACGTTGAACCTGTGCGCCAGCATTCTGGCGCGCGGGTTACTCCTTCTCGGCAATGTACGGATCCTCGTAACCGAGAGCAAGCATTATCTCAGTTTCAAGGGCTTCCATCTCTTCTGCCTCATCGTCTTCAATGTGGTCGTAGCCCAGCAGGTGCAAACTGCCGTGAACCACCATATGCGCCCAGTGCGCTTCCAGCGGTTTCTCCTGCTCTTTGGCTTCCTGTTCGACCACCTGGCGGCAGATGATTAAATCGCCCAGCAGCGGCAGTTCAATCCCCGGCGGCGCTTCAAACGGAAAGGAAAGCACGTTGGTCGGTTTGTCCTTGCCGCGATAGGTCAGGTTAAGCTCATGGCTTTCTGCTTCATCCACCAGCCGAATCGTGACTTCTGATTCTTCCTGAAACGCGGGGATAACTGCATTCAGCCAGGTCTGAAACTGCGCTTCTTCCGGCAGGCCCGCGTTGTTTTCGCAGGCCAGTTGTAAATCGAGGATCACCTCACTCATTTTTGCTCCTGCGCTTCGCGCCTGCGTTCTTCGGCCTGCTCAGCGCGGCGTTTTTGATCGGCTTCTTCCCATTTTTCATAGGCGGTAACGATGCGGGCAACCACCGGGTGGCGCACTACGTCTTCGCTGTGGAAGAAGTTAAAGCTGATTTCATCGACGTCCGACAGCACTTCAATGGCGTGACGCAGGCCAGATTTGGTACTGCGCGGCAGATCGACCTGGGTGATGTCGCCGGTGATCACCGCCTTTGAATTAAAACCGATACGGGTCAGGAACATTTTCATCTGTTCGATGGTGGTGTTCTGGCTTTCATCAAGAATAATGAAGGCGTCGTTGAGGGTGCGACCACGCATATAGGCCAGCGGTGCAACTTCGATCACGTTGCGCTCCATCAGCTTTTCAACTTTTTCAAAGCCGAGCATTTCAAACAGCGCGTCATACAGCGGGCGCAGGTACGGGTCAACTTTCTGGCTTAAATCGCCGGGCAGGAAGCCCAGCTTTTCACCGGCTTCAACCGCCGGGCGGGTCAGCAGAATGCGGCGAATTTCCTGACGCTCCAGGGCATCAACCGCCGCCGCCACCGCCAGATAGGTTTTACCCGTCCCGGCAGGGCCAACGCCAAAGGTGATGTCGTGGTCGAGAATATTGGCAATATACTGCGCCTGATTCGGCGTGCGCGGTTTAATCACCCCGCGCTTGGTTTTGATATGAATCGCTTTACCGTATTCCGGCACGCTTTCAGCGCTTTGTTCCAGCACCCGCGCTTCTTTGATAGCGAGGTGGATTTGTTCCGGCTCAATATCCTGGATCTGCCCGCGCATTGGCGCAGTATCGACATACAGCGTGCGCAGGATATCTGCTGCGGCAGTCACGCAGATCGGTCGGCCAGTCAGGGTAAAGTGGTAATCATGACGATTGATTTCGATGCCCAGTCGGCGTTCGAGGTGTTTGATATTGTCATCAAACGGTCCGCACAGGCTTAGCAGGCGGGCATTATCGGCTGGTTCAAGGGTAATTTCACGAGATTCTGTATTCAAACTGTTCCTCTTTTACCGGTATAGCCACAGCGCGATGAAAGCAGCGTTGCGGCGGAGTTTGATCATTATTCACCTTGCAGGAAAAGGCGCAAGCTCTGGAATAAATATGGGGGAGGCGAGGAGGGAAAACAAGGCCTGCCGTGCGGCAGGCCGGAGAGATTACGGCTGGTAAATCCCGACGCCAATCTCGTTTTCTTTACGGGTGCGGGCAATGACCGATTCCGGCGATTCCACCACGCGCAGGCCCATCTCTTCCTCGGTGCGCACCAGCTTGCCGCGCAACGAGTTCGGATAAACATCGGTGATTTCGACATCGACAAACTTACCGATCATGTCTGGTGCGCCTTCGAAGTTCACCACGCGGTTATTTTCCGTGCGTCCCGACAGCTCCATAATGCTTTTGCGCGAGGTGCCTTCAACCAGAATACGCTGGACGGTGCCAAGCATCCGGCGGCTCCAGGCCATCGCCTGCTGGTTAATGCGCTCCTGCAAAATATACAGGCGCTGCTTTTTCTCTTCCTCCGGCACGTCATCGACCATATCGGCCGCCGGGGTCCCCGGACGCGCGGAGAAAATAAAGCTGTAGCTCATGTCGAAATTGACATCGGCAATCAGCTTCATGGTCTTTTCAAAATCGTCGGTAGTTTCACCGGGGAAACCCACGATAAAGTCGGAGCTTATCTGAATATCCGGGCGGGCAGCATGCAGCTTGCGAATAATCGCTTTGTATTCCAGCGCGGTGTGGGTACGGCTCATCAGATTCAGCACCCGGTCAGAACCGCTCTGCACCGGCAGATGCAGGAAGCTCACCAGTTCCGGGGTATCGCGATACACTTCGATGATGTCGTCGGTGAATTCAATCGGATGGCTGGTGGTGAAGCGAATGCGGTCGATGCCGTCAATCGCTGCGACGAGGCGCAGCAGTTCGGCGAAGGAGCCGGTAGTGCCGTCGTAGTTCTCACCGCGCCAGGCGTTGACGTTCTGGCCGAGCAGGTTAACTTCACGCACGCCCTGCGCCGCCAGTTGGGCGATTTCAAACAGGATATCGTCGCACGGACGGCTGACTTCTTCACCACGGGTGTACGGCACCACGCAATAGGTACAGTATTTGTTGCAGCCTTCCATAATGGAGACAAACGCGGTCGGGCCGTCGGCGCGCGGTTCCGGCAGGCGGTCGAATTTTTCGATTTCCGGGAAGCTGATATCCACCACCGGGCTACGGTCTCCGCGCACGGAGTTGATCATCTCCGGCAGACGGTGCAGCGTTTGCGGGCCAAAAATAATATCGACGTAGTTCGCGCGCTGGCGAATATGGTCGCCTTCCTGCGATGCCACGCAGCCGCCGACGCCGATAATCAGGTCAGGATTTTTTTCCTTTAATAATCGCCAGCGACCTAACTGATGGAAGACTTTTTCCTGGGCCTTCTCGCGGATTGAGCAGGTATTCAGCAGCAGCACGTCTGCCTCTTCCGCTATCTCGGTCAGTTGATAACCGTGAGTGGCATCCAGCAGATCGGCCATCTTCGATGAATCGTATTCGTTCATCTGACAGCCCCAGGTTTTAATATGGAGTTTTTTTGTCATCGACTTGCTCTTGCGAAAATAGTACCAGGATTGCAGGGCGCGTATTGTAATGCTTTGGCGCGGTTGTGACCATAGTTCATCTCCTGGCCAAATAAAAGTGGAAATCCTGTAAACTTAAGGGATTCTCTCAAAAGGATGAGTGACCATGACAAATCAAGCGGGTGGAGTCGTCGTAATTGGCGGTGGGATGGTCGGCGGCGCGCTGGCGCTGGGACTGGCGCAGCACGGATTTTCGGTAACGGTGATTGAACGGGCGGCTCCGCCCGCTTTTGATGCGAGCGCGCAGCCGGACGTGCGGATCTCCGCCATCAGCGCCGCGTCGGTGTCGCTGTTGCGCAGCCTCGGCGTCTGGGACGCGGTGCAGGGGATGCGGGCGCATCCATACTCCCGCCTTGAAACCTGGGAATGGCAGAATGCACACGTCGCCTTTGACGCCGCCGAACTGAAGCTGCCGCAACTGGGCTACATGGTGGAAAATAATGTCCTCCAGGTGGCGCTGTGGCAGGCGCTGGAGGCGCATCCGCAGGTGACGTTGCGCGTGCCCGCTTCGCTGAAGGCGATGCACCGCGACCACAACGGCTACCAGCTGGAACTGGATGACGGCGCAACGCTGACGGCAGCACTGGTGCTTGGCGCGGACGGTGCGAACTCGCAGGTGCGACAGATGGCCGGAATCGGCATTCACGCGTGGCACTATCAGCAATCCTGCATGTTGATTTCCGTTCAGTGCGAAAACTCGCCGGGCGACAGTACCTGGCAACAGTTTACCGCCGCCGGACCGCGCGCGTTTCTGCCGCTGTTCGATAACTGGGCGTCGCTGGTGTGGTACGACGCGCCCGCGCGTATTCGCCAGTTACAGGCGTTGAGTCTGCCGCAGCTTCAGCGCGAGATTGCGCAGCACTTTCCGGCGCGTCTCGGTAACGTGACGCCGGTTGCCGCCGGGGCATTTCCGCTGACCCGACGTCATGCGCTGAAGTACGTTCAGCCAGGGCTGGCGCTGGTTGGCGACGCGGCCCATACCATTCATCCGCTGGCGGGGCAGGGCGTGAACCTCGGCTATCGCGACGTTGTTGCATTGCTGGACGTGCTGGCAAGCGCCCGCAGCCACGGCGAGGACTGGGCCAGTCATCAGATCCTCAAACGCTATCAGATGCGGCGCATGGCGGATAACTTTATTATGCAGTCCGGGATGGATCTGTTTTATGCCGGATTCAGTAATGACCTGGGGCCGCTGCGCGTGCTGCGTAATGTCGGGCTGATGGCCGCCCAGCGCGCGGGCGTGCTGAAACGGCGGGCGCTGAAGTACGCGTTGGGGCTGTAATTGCGTGGGCGTTCATGACCGGAACGCCTGCACTAACCTGAGCGTTGAAATGACAGGCGTTGTTGACCGGAGTTTTGGCCGCTGCGCTGTGATAGCCGGTGGATAATATTGAGAACGCGCTGACAGCAGCGGTTATTTAGCCGATTGATGAAAACAAAAAAGCCCGCCGAAGCGAGCTTTTTTGTTTAATGTGGCTGGGGTACGAGGATTCGAACCTCGGAATGCCGGAATCAGAATCCGGTGCCTTACCGCTTGGCGATACCCCAATTGTTTATTGGTTATCTCTTCAGCGCGTGCCGGAATCGAACCGGAGCCTTACAGCCTGGAGATACCCCAATTGTTTGCTGGTTATCTCTTCAGCTTGTGCCGGAATCGAACCGATGCCTTACAGCCTGGAGATACCCCAATTGTTTTTGGTTATCTCTTCAGCGCGTGCCGGAATCGAACCGGTGCCTTACAGCCTGGAGATACCCAATTGTTTGTTGGACTTAACGCCAACACCTGCGCTCATCGCAATGAACGTCTTTTAAATTTGGCTGGGGTACGAGGATTCGAACCTCGGAATGCCGGAATCAGAATCCGGTGCCTTACCGCTTGGCGATACCCCAACAAATTTTGCGAAAATACCGGGTTGACCCACTACTTTCTAATCTGGTGGCTACGACGGGATTCGAACCTGTGACCCCATCATTATGAGTGATGTGCTCTAACCAACTGAGCTACGTAGCCATTTACTTCTTTTTGACTGGCTGGGGTACCTGGATTCGAACCAGGGGATGCCGGTATCAAAAACCGGTGCCTTACCGCTTGGCGATACCCCAATGCCGTGAGCGGTAAAACCGCACTCATCAAAAATATGGCTGGGGTACCTGGATTCGAACCAGGGAATGCCGGTATCAAAAACCGGTGCCTTACCGCTTGGCGATACCCCAACAACAAATCTTTTCAGATGGGAAAACTTCGGGCTATAAAACCGGAAGGCTCCCATCCGTGCAACGCTTATCGGAAATGGTGCGGGAGGCGAGACTTGAACTCGCACACCTTGCGGCGCCAGAACCTAAATCTGGTGCGTCTACCAATTTCGCCACTCCCGCAAAAAGATGGTGGCTACGACGGGATTCGAACCTGTGACCCCATCATTATGAGTGATGTGCTCTAACCAACTGAGCTACGTAGCCATCTTTTTCCGCGTTACCTTATCGGCGTTGCGGGGCGCATTATGCGTATTGGGCCTTGAAGCGTCAACACCTTTTTCATCGAAAATGGCCTGAAAAAGACTGTTTGGTTAGGTTGCGAACAGCGTGACGCAATATTCGGCGATTATCAAAAACAGCACGGCAAAAAAAGAAACGGACCCCGCAGGGTCCGTTATTGATAACGCAGACTTATTTATAGGCGGACTGGTGTACGCCTACCGCGCGTCCTGATGGATCGTTCATGGTTTTGAAGGCTTCATCCCATTCGATGGCCTTCGCTGACGAACAGGCCACCGACGGACCGCCCGGTACGCATTCAGCGGCGCTCGGCACCGGGAACAGCTCTTCGAAAATTTCGCGGTACAAATACGCTTCTTTTGACGACGGCGTGTTGTACGGGAAAC
The DNA here is from genome assembly GCA_002421005.1 of Enterobacteriaceae bacterium UBA5654. Taxonomy (GTDB): domain Bacteria; phylum Pseudomonadota; class Gammaproteobacteria; order Enterobacterales; family Enterobacteriaceae; genus Superficieibacter. Next base: position 102,079 of record DIJC01000015.1, read on the forward strand.
GGAAGCTCGCGGTTTCCAGTTGCTGATCGGATACCTGCTTCGCCGCCACTTCTTTCAGCGTGTCGATCCAGCTATAGCCCACGCCATCGGAGAACTGCTCTTTCTGACGCCACGCCACGCTCGCCGGCAGATAAGATTCAAAACATTCGCGCAGGATATGTTTTTCCATTTTGCCGTTGCCGCACATTTTATCCTGCGGGTTAATGCGCATCGCCACATCCAGGAATTTCTTGTCGAGGAACGGTACGCGGGCTTCCACGCCCCAGGCCGACATCGCTTTGTTAGCGCGGGCGCAGTCAAACATATGCAGCGCCTGAAGTTTTCGCACCGTTTCTTCATGCAGCTCTTTCGCATCCGGCGCTTTGTGGAAATAAAGGTAGCCGCCAAACACTTCGTCAGAGCCTTCGCCAGAAAGCACCATTTTAATGCCCATCGCTTTGATTTTACGCGACATCAGGTACATCGGCGTGGAGGCGCGAATGGTGGTCACATCATAGGTTTCGATGTGATAAATCACGTCGCGGATCGCGTCGAGACCTTCCTGCACGGTGAAGTGGATCTCGTGATGCACGGTGCCCAGATGGTTAGCCACTTCCTGCGCGGCTTTCAGATCCGGCGCGCCTTCCAGCCCAACAGCGAAAGAGTGCAGTTGCGGCCACCAGGCTTCAGAGCGTTCCTGATCTTCCACGCGGCGGGCGGCGAATTTTTTGGTGATCGCCGAAATAACTGAAGAATCAAGACCGCCAGACAGCAGTACGCCATAAGGAACGTCGGACATCAGATGGCTTTTCACCGATTCTTCCAGCGCCTGACGCAGCGCGTTTTTGTCGGTGACGTTATCTTTTACCGCATCGTAGCTAAACCAGTCGCGATGATAATACGGGCGGATCTCGCCGTCCTGACTCCACAGATAGCTGCCCGCCGGGAACTCTTTAATGGTGCGGCATACCGGCACCAGCGCTTTCATTTCTGAAGCAATATACAGGTTGCCATGCTCATCATGACCCATATACAGCGGGATAATACCGATGTGGTCACGGCCAATCAGGTAAGCGTCTTTTTCGCTATCATACAGCACAAAGGCGAACATACCCTGCAATTCGTCGAGGAACTCCGGCCCTTTTTCCTGATACAGCGCGAGGATCACCTCGCAGTCGGAGCCGGTCTGGAAATGGTAGCGATCGCCATATTCGGCACGCAGCGCCTGATGGTTGTAGATTTCACCGTTGACCGCCAGCGCATGGGTTTTTTTATCGTTATACAGCGGCTGGGCACCGGCATTCACGTCAACAATGGACAGACGCTCATGCGCCAGAATGGCTTTATCGCTTGCGTAAACGCCGGACCAGTCGGGACCGCGATGACGCATCAGACGCGACAGCTCAAGCGCTTTTTTACGCAGTTCAACCGCGTCAGTTTTAATATCCAGTACGCCAAAAATAGAACACATAACCTTCTCCGTTAACCCTGTTGCCTTTAATGCCTGCTTAAGAAAATGCCGCAAAGCGGGGCAGGGCGCAAGGGTTTTGGCTGCCAGATCGTAAAAAGTGCAATGATGATTATTGGATGTTGAAAAAAGAATACCTTTTGCGCGCTAACATTAGCGGATCTGCATTATTTTGACGTTTTTATTAAACGAGATGTTTTCCAGACGGGGTAAACGTAAAAAACCACGTCCGCAGACGTGGTTTTGCTCAGATGATGTCAATCTCTGCCACCGAGGGATAAATCCACGACGGGCGAAAAGGCATACTGTCGATGTCATCAATAGTCGATACGCCAGAGAGCACCAGAATCGTCTCCAGCCCGGCCTGAAAACCAGCGAGGATATCGGTGCGCAGGTTATCGCCGACGATTACCGTCTGTTCGGAATGCGCCTGCATGGTATTCAGTGCCGCGCGGATGATCCACGGACTGGGCTTGCCAACGCAAAACGGCTTACGCCCGGAGATTTTTTCGATACCCGCGCAGAGCGCGCCGCAGGCGGGATAAAAACCGCGCCCGTGGGTGTCCGGGTTCGTGGCGATAAACCGCGCGCCGTTAGCCACAAAGAAAGCAGCCTTATACATCATCTCCCAGTTATAGGAGCGGGTTTCGCCGACGATCACAAAGTCCGGGTTAACGTCGGTGATGGTAAACCCGGCTTTATATAATTCGTGGATCAGCGCGCCCTCGCCAACGACGTAGGCTTTTTTCCCTTCCTGACGGCGCAGGAAATCGGCGGTCGCCATCGCGGAGGTATAGAAAACGCTGTCAGGGACATCAATACCGGCGGTCGCAAACCGGTTCGCCAGATCCTGTCCGGTCTGCGAAGGGTAGTTAGTCAGCAGCACCAGCGGCAGGCCTTTTTCCAGAATGCGCGTTAAGAACTCCGCTGCGCCCGGCACGGCGACGTTATCGTGCATCAGCACGCCGTCGATATCACAAATAATGTTCTGAATGGTCATGGACAACCTGTTTTCGGCAATAAGGTGACAATATATACCCGTCATACTTCAAATTGCAGGTGCGTTAGCTGCGTTCACTCACCCGAATCACTTACTACAGTAGGATCATCGGGATTCGTTCTCTTGCCGCCTTCCTGCAAATTGAATTATTCAGGGTAGAGGTCAGGATAGCGTTAACTTTCCAGCAGGCGCTGGAGCAAAATGCCGTTCAGCATGGCGCGTTTAACCAGCGCGAAAGCGCCAATCGCCGAACGGTGATCGAGGGTAGAGCGCACTACCGGCAGATTTTTACGGAATGCCTGCAGTGCCTGGGTATTAATGCAGCTTTCGATGGCGGGCAGGAGAATTTTTTCAGCCTCGACGATTTCCCCGGCGATCACCACTTTCTGCGGATTAAACAGGTTGATGGCAATCGCGATGGTTTTACCCAGGTGGCGTCCGACGTGTTCAATGACTTCCATCGCCAGCGCGTCGCCTTTATTCGCCGCTTTGCAGATGGCTTTAATATTGCACTCTTCCAGCTTCACCCGGCTTTGATGGCCTTTTTCCAGCAGTTGACGCACGCGCTGTTCAATAGCGGCGTTAGCGGCGATGGTTTCCAGACAGCCAAAATTACCGCAGTGACAGCGCTCGCCCAGCGGATCGACCTGAATATGGCCGATTTCCCCAACGTTACCGTTGCGGCCGATGAAAATGCGCCCGTTGGAGATGATCCCCGCCCCGGTTCCGCGATGCACGCGCACAAGGATGGAGTCCGCGCTGTCCTGGCTTGCGCCAAAATAATGCTCCGCCAGGGCGAGGCTGCGGATATCGTGGCCGACAAAACAGGTAATATTGAAGCGTTTTTCCAGCGCTCCGACCAGCGACCAGTTCTCAACCTGGATATGCGGCATATAGCGAATAATGCCGCTTTCAGGATCGACCAGCCCCGGCAGGATCACCGAAATGGCAATCAGTTCGCGAATTTTACGCTGGCAGGTGTCAATAAACAGGGCGATGGTGTTGAGCAGCGCGTGTTCCAGCGTCTCCTGGGTGCGCTCCGGCAGTGGATAGTGCTCTTCCGCCAGCACCTTACTGCTTAAATCATACAGCGTCAGCGTGGTGTCATAACGACCCAGGCGCACGCCGATAGCATGAAAGTTGCGGGTTTCAGTAACGATTGAGATAGCGCGGCGGCCTCCGGTCGAGGCCTGCTGATCCACTTCTTTGATCAAACCGCGTTCAATAAGCTGACGCGTGATTTTGGTCACGCTGGCGGGCGCAAGCTGGCTTTGCTCGGCGATCTGAATGCGCGAAATAGGCCCGTGCTGATCAATCAGGCGGTAGACAGCCGCACCGTTGAGCTGCTTAACGAGGTCAACATTACCAATCTGAGCTTGTCCGCCTGATGTCATACTTTTTCTTTACCCGTTGACGACCTCGTTACCATTAACGATGGTCTTAATGATTTTGTAATCGCGCGTGAAGGCGGTCAGGTTAGCGACCATTCCCGGTGCAATGCTGCCGAGCTGTTTGTCCACGCCGATGGCGCGAGCCGGATACAGCGTTGCCATACGCAGCGCTTCATCAAGCGCGATGTTGACGTGTTCCACCAGGTTGCGCACGCCTTCGATCATGGTCAGCGACGAGCCGCTCAGGGTGCCGTTTTCATCCACGCACAGTCCATTGCGGTAGTATATTGTTTTACCAGCAAAAATGAACTGGTCAATATCAGCGCCTGCGGGCGCGGTCGCATCCGTAACCAGACAAAGTTTATCGCCTTTAAGGCGTTTGGCGTTACGAATATTCACATAATCAACGTGTAAGCCATCGGCAATAATCCCGCACCACACGTCCGGCTCATCGAAAATGGCCCCAATCAGACCGGGTTCACGTCCGCTGATATAAGGCATTGCGTTGTACAGGTGGGTGGCGAAGGTGATCCCGGCGCGAAAGCCGCGTTTAGCTTCTTTTACCGTCGCATTGGAATGACCGGCGGAAACCACAATGCCCGACGCCGCCAGTTTGCTGATGACCTCTGGTGCAACCTGTTCCGGGGCAAGGGTGATTTTGGTGATGACATCGGCGTTTGCGCAGAGGAAATCGACCAGCGCGGCATCCGGCATCCGCACAAACTGCGGATTATGCGTGCCTTTCTTGACGATATTCAGCCACGGCCCTTCCAGATGCAGACCCAGCGCCTGATGCGGATGTTTCGCCAGGTACTCGCGCATCACGCGCACGCCCTGTTTCATCAGATCGTCGCTGGTGGTAATCAGCGTCGGCAGGTAGCTGGTGCAGCCCGATTTTTCATTGGCGCGCTGCATAATTTCAAGCGTTTCCACGCTTACGGCTTCTGCGGTGTCATTAAACTGCACGCCGCCGCAGCCGTTAAGCTGGACATCAATAAAACCGGGGGAAACGATGGCTCCGTCCAGCGAACGCTGTTCGATATCCGGTGAGAGTTCTGCCAGCGGACAGAGACGTTCGATCAGGCCATTAGCGATGACAATCGCATGGTCATCAAGGATTTCGTGACCGGTATAAATCCGGCCGTGGGTTAATGCATACATGTCGACCCCCGGTGGTAAAAATTAACCGTCCCGCAGGACGGTAACGTCATTCTTACAGACCTTTGATATTTTCGGCTTCTAACTCGTTGAAGTATTTCAGCGTCTTCACTTTCAGTTCCATCGTGGATGGCTCATCGCACACCACAATTGCTTTCGGATGCAGTTGCAGGCAGCTAATGGTCCACATGTGGTTCACGTTGCCTTCAACCGCCGCCTGAAGCGCCAGCGCTTTCACATTGCCCAGCACCAGAATCATCACTTCTTCCGCATCCAGCAGGGTGCCAACGCCCACGGTCAGGGCATATTTTGGCACCTGATTGACGTCGTTATCAAAGAAGCGAGAGTTTGCCACGCGGGTGTCATGGGTCAGCGTTTTAATACGAGTACGCGATGCCAGAGAAGAAGCCGGTTCGTTAAACGCGATATGACCATCGTTGCCTACGCCGCCCATAAACAGGTGGATTTTGCCGTAAGAACGAATTTTTTCTTCATAACGACGACATTCTGCGTCAATATCCGGCGCGTTACCATTCAGCAGATTGATGTTTTCTGCCGGGATGTCAACATGATCGAAAAAGTTGTGGTGCATAAAGCTGTAGTAGCTTTCCGGGTGTTCTTTCGGCAGGCCAACGTACTCGTCCATGTTAAAGGTCACAACATGCTTAAAGCTCACTTCGCCTGCTTTGTGCATCTCAACCAGCGCTTTATAAGCAGTCAGCGGGGTGCCACCGGTAGGCAGGCCAAGAATAAACGGGCGATCCGCAGTCGGTTTGAAGGCGTTGATGCGGTTAACGATGTGACGTGCTGCCCATTTTCCGACCTGATCGGCCGTTGCCAGTGGAATCAGTCTCATTTTTTCACCTCTGAAGTATAAGAAAAAAGTGTGCAGATTGAGCGTGTATCCAGTGATAAGAGTAATGCACTTTGCCACCGAGCGGGGTCAATCCGTTTTGATTTTTTGAATAATAAAATAAGTTTTGTCATGTGACCAGCGATATGGCGAAGTTAATACGATATTTGGTGATTGGAGTCACAAAAAAGAGGTGTTTAATTTGCGATACGAATTAATTTTCCAGACACTCATAAGCTAGGTGAATGTAAGTGATGGTTAGTATATTTATCTCACAATAAAAAGGCTGTTTTAAACAAGCCTTATCAGGGTCTCATAGGGGGAACAGGAATGAACATTTTAGGTTTTTTTCAGCGGCTGGGTAGGGCGTTACAGCTTCCCATCGCTGTTTTACCCGTCGCAGCGCTGCTGCTACGTTTCGGTCAGCCCGATCTGCTTAACGTGCCGTTTATCGCACAGGCAGGCGGCGCAATCTTCGATAATCTGGCGTTAATCTTTGCCATCGGCGTGGCGTCAAGCTGGTCGAAAGACAGCGCGGGCGCAGCGGCACTGGCGGGGGCGGTGGGCTATTTCGTACTGACCAAAGCTATGGTTACCATCAACCCGGAAATCAACATGGGCGTTCTGGCCGGTATCATCACCGGTCTGGTCGGCGGGGCAGTGTACAACCGCTGGTCCGATATCAAACTGCCGGACTTCCTGAGCTTCTTCGGCGGCAAACGCTTTGTGCCGATTGCCACGGGCTTCTTCTGCCTGATCCTGGCGGCGATTTTTGGCTACGTCTGGCCGCCGGTACAGCACGCAATTCATTCCGGTGGTGAATGGATTGTCTCTGCAGGCGCACTGGGTTCCGGTATCTTCGGCTTTATTAACCGTCTGCTGATCCCAACCGGCCTGCATCAGGTGCTGAATACTATCGCCTGGTTCCAGATTGGTGAATTTACCAACACGGCGGGCGTGGTGTTCCACGGTGACATCAACCGCTTCTATGCCGGTGACGGCACGGCCGGGATGTTTATGTCCGGCTTCTTCCCGATCATGATGTTCGGCCTGCCGGGTGCGGCGCTGGCGATGTACCTTGCTGCGCCGAAAGCGCGTCGTCCGATGGTGGGCGGTATGCTGCTGTCTGTGGCTATCACCGCGTTCCTGACCGGCGTTACCGAGCCGCTGGAATTCCTGTTCATGTTCCTGGCTCCGCTGCTGTATCTCCTGCACGCGCTGTTAACCGGGATCAGCCTGTTTGTGGCGACCGCGCTGAATATTCACGCGGGCTTCTCCTTCTCTGCGGGTGCCATCGACTATGCGTTGATGTACAACCTTCCCGCCGCCAGCAGCAACGTCTGGATGCTGATGGTCATGGGGCTGGTCTTCTTCGCTATCTACTTCGTGGTGTTCAGCGCGGTGATCCGCATGTTCAACCTGAAAACGCCGGGTCGTGAAGATGAAGAAGTCAATATTGTTAAAGAAGAAGCGAACAGCAACACGGAAGAAGGCTTGACCCAACTGGCAACCAACTACATTGCGGCGGTTGGCGGTACGGATAACCTGAAAGCCATCGATGCCTGCATTACCCGTCTGCGTCTGAACGTGGTCGATTCTGCCCGCGTCAGCGATGCGATGTGTAAACGCCTCGGTGCGTCCGGGGTGGTGAAACTGAATAAACAAACCATCCAGGTCATTGTGGGGGCGAAAGCCGAATCGATCGGTGATGCGATGAAACGCGTGGTGGCACGTGGTCCGGTCGCGGCATCCGCAGCGGACGCCGCCGCTCCGACAGCAACAGTGGCAGCGGTTAAACCGCAGGCAGTTGCCAATGCCCGCGTGATTGCTGAACTGGTTTCGCCGATCACCGGTGAGATTGTGGCGCTGGAGCAGGTGCCGGATGAAGCTTTTGCCAGCAAAGCCGTCGGCGACGGCGTGGCGGTAAAACCCACGGATAAAATCGTGGTTGCACCTGCTGCGGGCACCATCGTGAAGATCTTCAATACCAACCACGCTTTCTGCCTGGAAACAGAAAATGGCGCGGAAATCGTGGTTCATATGGGCCTCGACACCGTGGCGCTGAATGGTCAGGGCTTCAAGCGGCTGGTGGAAGAGGGCGCAACCGTGACCGCAGGCCAGCCGGTACTGGAACTGGATCTCGAGTTCCTCAACGCGAACGCGCGTTCGATGATTAGCCCGGTCGTATGCAGCAACAGCGACGATTATGCTGAACTGGTGCTGAAAGCGCAGGGTCAGGTTGTCGCCGGGCAAACGCCACTGTTTGAAATCAGAGGCTAACCGCTAACAGTAGCGTAAAGCGGCGGGGGAAACCTCCGCCGCTTTTTTTACCGCCATCCTCGCCATAATTCTTCTCCGTCACCCATTTAATAGTTGTCAGCCCGTCCTGCTTATAAGATCATACGCCGTTATACGTTGTTTATGCTTTGAGGAACCCGCGATGAGTGAGGCTGAAGCCCGCCCGACTAACTTTATTCGTCAGATTATTGACGAAGATCTGACCAGTGGTAAGCACACTACCGTTCATACCCGTTTTCCGCCGGAGCCGAATGGCTACCTGCACATTGGACATGCAAAATCCATCTGCCTGAACTTTGGCATCGCTCAGGATTATCAGGGCCAGTGCAATCTGCGCTTTGATGACACCAACCCGGCAAAAGAAGACATCGAATACGTTGAGTCGATCAAGAATGACGTGCAGTGGCTAGGTTTCCACTGGTCGGGCGACATTCGCTACTCCTCAAACTATTTTGATCAGCTGCATCAGTATGCGATTGAACTGATCAACAAAGGTCTGGCGTATGTTGACGAGCTGTCTGCCGATGAAATCCGTGAATATCGCGGCACGCTGAAAGAGCCAGGCAAAAACAGCCCGTACCGCGACCGCAGCGTGGAAGAAAACCTCGCGCTGTTCGAAAAAATGCGTACCGGCGGTTTTGAAGAAGGTAAAGCCTGCCTGCGCGCTAAAATCGACATGGCCTCGCCGTTTATCGTCATGCGCGATCCGGTTATCTACCGCATTAAGTTTGCCGATCACCATCAGACCGGCAGCAAGTGGTGCATCTACCCGATGTACGACTTCACCCACTGCATCAGCGATGCGCTGGAAGGCATTACTCATTCGCTGTGTACGCTGGAGTTCCAGGACAACCGTCGCCTGTACGACTGGGTGCTGGACAACATCACCATCCCGGTTCATCCGCGCCAGTACGAATTCTCGCGCCTGAATCTGGAATACACCGTGATGTCCAAGCGCAAGCTGAACCTGCTGGTCACTGACAAGCACGTTGAAGGCTGGGACGACCCGCGTATGCCGACTATCTCCGGCCTGCGTCGCCGGGGTTACACCGCCGCGTCAATTCGCGAATTCTGCAAGCGCATCGGCGTGACCAAGCAGGACAACACCATTGAAATGGCCTCGCTGGAATCCTGCATCCGCGAAGATCTGAATGAAAACGCCCCGCGCGCAATGGCGGTGATCGATCCGGTAAAACTGGTGATCGAAAACTACCAGGGCGAAAGCGAAATGGTCACCATGCCAAACCATCCGAATAAACCGGAAATGGGCAGCCGTGAAGTCCCGTTTAGCGCCGAAATCTGGATCGATCGCGCGGATTTCCGCGAAGAAGCCAACAAACAGTACAAGCGTCTGGTGCTGGGCAAAGAGGTGCGTCTGCGTAATGCTTATGTCATCAAAGCAGAGCGGGTGGAAAAAGATGCCGAAGGCAATATCACCACCATCTTCTGTTCTTATGATGCTGACACCCTGAGCAAAGATCCGGCTGACGGACGTAAAGTGAAAGGCGTGATTCACTGGGTCAGCGCCGCGCACGCGCTGCCGGTAGAAATTCGCCTCTACGACCGCCTGTTCAGCATTCCTAACCCTGGAGCCGCGGACGATTTCCTCGCCACCCTCAACCCGGAATCGCTGGTGATCAAACAGGGCTTTGCCGAGCCGGGTCTGAAAAATGCGCAGGCGGGTAAGGCGTATCAGTTCGAGCGCGAAGGCTATTTCTGCCTCGACAGCCGCTATGCCACGGCAGAGAAGCTGGTGTTTAACCGCACCGTAGGTCTGCGTGATACCTGGGCGAAAATCGGCGAATAAATTGCCGCTCTTGCTTTTAAAACGCCGCAGTTGCGGCGTTTTTACTTTCCTGCCTGCATAAAAAATCATAGTTATATTCGCGGCGCGAATTAATTCTCATTGACTTCCCCGATCATATTAATAACCGATAATATATTCCTCAAACTAATGTATTGGCTAATCATGTGTATACCTCGTCAGCACGGTATCCTTCGGCGCTGATATAAATGTTACAAGATGCGTTTAATTATGTGCGCTTCGTCATAATCCTGCATTTTACCCTTCTAAAAGTGTTGATAATTCGCGTCGCGAAAAATACTCTTTATGCCATCAGTCCGCCCACTTTTAGCGTGCTGCCTTGTAATTTTATTTTTTTATCGCCGCGTTAGTCGGCGTTTTTAAAGTCAAAGAGGATGAACTTATGCGTACGTTCAGTGGCAAACGTAGTACGCTGGCGCTGGCTATTGCCGGTGTCACCGCAATGTCTGGTTTTATGGCCGCATCGCAGGCCAGAGCTGAAGGGTTTATTGACGATTCCACCTTAACCGGCGGGATCTACTACTGGCAACGTGAGCGTGACCGTAAAGACGTCACCGACGAAGACAAATATAAAACCAACCTTTCGCACTCCACCTGGAATGCCAATCTTGATTTCCAGTCCGGTTATATCGCCGATATGTTCGGCGTTGATGTTGCCGCTTTTACCGCCATTGAAATGGCCGAAAACGGCGACAGCGCTCACCCGAACGAAATAGCGTTTTCTAAAAGTAATAAAGCCTATGACGAAAATTGGTCTGGCGATAAAAGCGGGATAAGCCTGTATAAAGCGGCGGCAAAATTCAAATACGGTCCGGCCTGGGCGCGGGCGGGTTATATTCAGCCAACCGGTCAGACGCTGCTGGCTCCACACTGGAGCTTTATGCCCGGCACCTATCAGGGGGCAGAAGCGGGGGCAAACTTTGACTACGGCGAAACCGGCGCGCTGAGCTTCTCGTATATGTGGACCAACGAGTACAAATCGCCGTGGCATCTGGAGATGGACAAATTCTACCAGAACGACCAGAAGACCAACGTCGATTACCTGCACTCCCTGGGCGCAAAATACGATTTCAAAAATAATTTTGTGCTGGAAGCGGCCTTTGGTCAGGCGGAAGGGTACATCGATCAGTATTTTGCCAAAGCCAGCTATAAACTCGATCTGGGCGGCAATCCGTTTACCACCAGCTATCAGTTCTACGGCACGCGCGATAAAGCCGATGACCATACCATTAACGATCTCTATGATGGCACGGCGTGGCTTCAGGCGCTGACCTTCGGTTATAAAGTGGCGGAAGTGGTGGATTTACGTCTGGAAGGCACCTGGGTGAAAGCGGACGGTCAGCAGGGCTACTTCCTGCAACGTATGACGCCGACTTACGCGTCTTCCAACGGTCGCCTTGATATCTGGTGGGATAACCGCTCTGACTTCAACGCCAACGATGAAAAAGCGGTGTTCTTCGGCGCGATGTACGATCTGAAAAACTGGGATCTGCCGGGCTTCGCGGTGGGCGCGTCTTATGTCTATGCCTGGGATGCTAAACCGTCCACCTGGCAGAGCAACCCGGACGCTTACTACGATAAAGACAGAAGCATCGAAGAGTCTTCGTACAGCCTGGATGCGGTCTATACCCTTCAGGACGGTCGGGCAAAAGGCACGATGTTCAAACTGCACTTTACCGAGTATGACAACCATTCTGACATTCCGAGCTATTCCGGCGGCTACGGCAACATCTTCCAGGATGAGCGCGACGTCAAATTTATGGTCATCGCCCCGTTTACCATCTTCTGACCGTCAGATTTGATGATAAAAAAACCAGCCGGATGGCTGGTTTTTTGTTTATTTGCTTACGCCGTCGTGAGCGTTGTCATCTTCCCGACAGTCGCCTTCCGCACAGTGCCCGTACAGGTAAAGGCTGTGGTTGGTAAGACGGATGCCGTGTTTCGAAGCAATCTCACGCTGGCGGGATTCAATAGAATCATCGCTGAATTCGATAACCTTGCCGCAGTCGAGGCAGATCAGGTGATCGTGGTGATGCTGCTGGGTCAGTTCAAAAACGGATTTGCCGCCTTCGAAATTATGGCGAGTCACAATGCCGGCATCGTCAAACTGGTTCAGTACCCGGTAGACGGTGGCCAGGCCAATCTCTTCGCCCATGTCAATGAGGCGTTTGTATAAATCTTCCGCACTGACGTGATGGTTGTCAGGCTCCTGAAGCACTTCCAGAATTTTTAACCGGGGAAGCGTGACTTTCAGGCCTGCCTTCTTTAATGCGGTATTGTTGTCAGTCATGCGGAATCTGTCCTGTTGCTATAAGATTCACTTCCTGGCAAGGAAGTATTTACAGAGAGTGCAACTGTCGTAACGCCTCTCATTATAGAACTGCGATGCCTGATTGAAAACTGCAAGTATCAGACAAAGTTAGCGTTTAAAACGAGGCACGGCCTGCAAAGTGGCGCACTGACCTCGTTAAATCAGTGGCTATTGTACAGGTATGTACTGAAAAGTTAAAAAAATGTAGCAATTATTTTGATTGCTTAAAACTATTAACAAGGCGCAGCCGCCGCTGCGCCTTTAATCATCAGGCGTTGATGATGTCTTTCAGGTGCAATTCTTCAGAAATCTGTTTTACCCACTGCTCTACGCGTTCAGCAGTCAGTTCTGGCTGGCGGTCTTCGTCAATCGCCAGGCCCACAAAGTGGTCGTCATCGACAAGACCTTTCGATGCTTCAAAATGGTAGCCAGCGGTCGGCCAGTGACCGACGATGGTCGCGCCGCGCGGTTCGATGATATCGCGGATGGTGCCTAACGCGTCGCAGAAGTATTCCGCGTAGTCTTCCTGATCGCCGCAGCCAAACAGCGCTACCAGCTTACCGTTGAAGTCTACCTCTTCCAGCGTCGGGAAGAAGTCGTCCCAGTCACACTGTGCTTCACCATAGTACCAGGTCGGGATGCCCAGCAGCAGAATGTCGTAACCGGCAAGGTCTTCTTTGCTGCTTTTGGCAATGTCATGCACATCGGCAACGTCCTTACCCAACTGCTTTTGAATCATCTTCGCGATATTTTCAGTGTTGCCTGTATCGCTGCCGAAAAAGATGCCTGTGATTGCCATGAGTGAAATAACCTCTTGATACTTATTGATATGGTGGTGGCGGATTGCACACGGATAAAGGCAATCATAGCAGAACAGAGAAGTACCCGGAAATAGCAATCGCGTCCGACTGCACTCTCTGCTACATGAAAGGGGATTCTGGACGGCTTTTCAGACAATATCCTGCCCGCGCAGATGCGCAAGCTGAAGGAGCAACATTTCTTCGATCAGTTCACTGCGGCTGATTTCACGGGCTTCCGCCAGCTCGTTCAGCGCATCCACGGCATCGGCGTTAAGTTTTAACTCAACCCGCTTCAGGCCGCGCACTTTGTCACGCTTAAGCTGATTACGCTTATTGATGCGCAACTGTTCGTCACGCGAGAGGGGACTGGTTTTGGGTCTTCCCGGGCGACGCTCATTCGCGAACAGATCTATTGTCGTACGGTCCGTTTGTTCTTTTGCCATGATTCAGAGTGACTTCGGGGGAAACGAGCAGCCGGGCCTTTGCCCGGTTGAGTAGCGCGCCATCATACATCAGTGCAGCAGGCACGCCAACGTCCGCAAGCAATCTGGCGTACGGACGTTGGATTTTTAATCACTGCTGCTCGTTCAGATAGCGGCGGATGGCCCGCAGCACCGCGTCCGGTTTTTCAGCGTGCACCCAATGACCGGCTCCGGCAATGACGTGCGCTTTGGCCTGCGGGAATTGCGCCAGCAGCGCATCGCGGTATTCAGCGGTGACGTATGGCGAATTACCGCCGGGAACGAACAGCGCCGGGCGATCCCACGCCGGAACCGTTTCCCAGCCGACGATATGTGGATATTGCTCCCACAGTACCGGCACGTTAAAGCGCCATTCGCCGTCAACGAACGATTTCAGTAAAAACTGGATCACGCCTTCTTCAGCAATAATGTCGCGCATGACCGTCGCGGCCTGCTGGCGCGTGGTGCTGGCGGCAGCGGTGACGGCGTTAATGGCGGCAAAGATTTCATCATGGCGGCGGACCGCATAATTGACCGGGGCGATATCCAGCGCCACCAGGCCGTCAATGCGATCTTTTGCCAGCGCGGTCAGCGCCATTACCGCTTTGCCGCCCATTGAGTGACCAATAAAGGTGGCTTTATCAATAGATAAGTCGTCGAGCGTATCAAGCAGATCTTGCGCCATCGCCGGATAGTTCATTTCAGGCGAACGCGGGGAAAGGCCGTGGTTGCGCATATCGACCTGAACGACGTCATAGTCGCTTACCAGATCGCGGGCGAGAATGCCGAGATTATCCAGGCTACCAAACAGGCCGTGAACCAGAACCACCGGTGAAGAGGTAGTCGAATTTTGTGCAGATAGCGTGCGAGTGTTTAATTTCATGGTAAAGATCTTTTTTTCGCTCTGGCAGGTTAGGGTATCATGGTGAACATTCTGCCGCCCGGCTGCAAGCGTTCAGAAGTTTCCTGACTTTTGCGGTCATCCTGGCCTGACGCTATCCGCAGTTGAGATTTGACCTTATAATCTCAATAACTTGTACTCTTAATTATCGTACTGGATAAAGATGAAAACGATCGAAGTTGATGATGAACTCTATCGCTATATTGCCAGCCACACGCAGCACATTGGTGAGAGCGCATCCGACATTTTACGGCGCATACTGAAGTTTTCCGCCGCATCACAGCCTGCCACACCGGTGAATAAAGAGGTCACTTCCCCCGCGCCAGTGGTGGAGAAAAAACCGGTTAACTCTCCTAAAGATAACGTTCGCGCAATGCGTGAACTGCTGTTATCTGACGAATATGCAGAGCAACGCAAAGCGGTGAATCGTTTTATGCTGGTGCTGTCTACACTCTATTCACTGGACAGCAACGCATTCGCCGAAGCCACTGAATCCCTGCACGGTCGGACCCGCGTTTATTTCGCCTCCGACGAGCAGACGTTGCTGCAAAGCGGTAATCAGACTAAACCGAAACAGGTGCCGGGCACCCCCTATTGGGTGATTACCAATACCAATACAGGTCGTAAATGCGGCATGATTGAACATATCATGCAATCCATGCAGTTCCCGGCGGAACTGACAGAGAAGGTTTGCGGCACTATTTAACCCTTGCATCAGAAGGACCAGGCAATGGCAGTTCACAATCGTGCGGGCCAACCCGCACAACAGAGTGATTTGATCAACGTCGCCCAGCTTACCGCGCAGTACTACGTACTGAAGCCGGAAGCAGGCAACCCGGAGCATGCAGTAAAGTTTGGTACTTCCGGCCATCGTGGCAGCGCGGCGCGTCACAGCTTTAACGAACCGCACATTCTGGCGATTGCCCAGGCCATCGCGGAAGAGCGCGCCAAAAACGGTATCACCGGTCCTTGCTATGTCGGCAAAGACACCCACGCGCTGTCTGAACCGGCATTTATCTCGGTTCTTGAAGTGCTGGCGGCAAACGGCGTCGATGTGATCGTTCAGCAGAATAACGGCTTTACGCCAACGCCTGCGGTATCGAACGCTATCCTGGTCCACAACAAAAACGGCGGCGCGCAGGCTGACGGCATCGTCATTACGCCGTCGCACAACCCGCCGGAAGATGGCGGCATTAAATACAACCCGCCTAACGGTGGCCCGGCCGATACCAACGTCACTAAAGTCGTGGAAGATCGCGCCAACGCGCTGCTGGCAGATGGCCTGAACGGCGTGAAGCGTATTACGCTTGATGCCGCGATGGCTTCCGGTCACGTGAAAGAGCGGGATCTGGTACAGCCGTTTATCGAAGGGCTGGCGGAGATCGTCGATATGGCGGCGATCCAGAAAGCGGGCCTGACGCTGGGCGTCGATCCTCTCGGCGGCTCCGGTATCGAATACTGGAAACGCATTGCCGAGCACTACACGCTGAACCTGACTATCGTTAACGATCAGGTCGATCAGACTTTCCGCTTTATGCATCTGGATAAAGACGGCGTGATCCGTATGGACTGCTCCTCTGAATCAGCGATGGCGGGGCTGCTGGCGCTGCGCGACAAATTCGATCTGGCCTTTGCGAACGACCCGGATTACGACCGCCACGGTATCGTCACCCCGGCAGGACTGATGAACCCGAACCATTATCTCGCGGTTGCGATCAACTACCTGTTCCAGCACCGCCCGCAGTGGGGCAAAGACGTTGCCGTGGGTAAAACGCTGGTGTCTTCAGCGATGATTGACCGTGTGGTGAACGATCTGGGTCGTAAGCTGGTAGAAGTGCCGGTCGGCTTTAAATGGTTTGTGGATGGCCTGTTCGACGGCAGCTTTGGCTTTGGCGGCGAAGAGAGCGCGGGCGCTTCCTTCCTGCGTTTCGACGGCACGCCGTGGTCCACGGACAAAGACGGCATCATTATGTGCCTGCTGGCGGCTGAAATTACCGCCGTCACCGGGAAAAACCCGCAGCAGCATTATGATGAGCTGGCAGAACGCTTCGGTGCACCGAGCTATAACCGCCTGGGGGCCAGCGCGACTTCCGCGCAGAAAGCCGCGCTGTCTAAGCTCTCGCCGGAAATGGTCAGCGCCGACACGCTGGCGGGCGATCCGATCACCGCGCGTCTGACCACCGCACCGGGTAACGGCGCATCTATCGGCGGTCTGAAAGTGATGACCGACAACGGCTGGTTTGCGGCGCGTCCGTCCGGTACCGAAGACGCCTATAAAATCTACTGTGAAAGCTTCCTCGGCGAAGAACACCGCAAGCTGATTGAGAAAGAAGCGGTAGAAATCGTCAGTGAAGTCCTGAAGAACGCCTGATCCGGCGACCTTCTTTATTAACGCCTCCTGCGGGAGGCGTTTTGCTGTCTGCTATCTTGGGAACCCTGTGTCAGCAGGATGAAGTAAGAATCACACCGTGCGCGATTTTAATACGCAGTTTGCCGAATAAGCCGAGGCCCCTCGCGGAGCCTCCACCTCATCATTAACCGTGCTTATTCTTCATTTCAAAGCGTGGTGAGACCAAACCGTACAGCGTCCAGCCCATAAAGGTCACGATTGCTCCGTACAGCATGGCTTCTTCCCCGGACGAGTAAAGCGCGTAGAAGCTATAAACCGCGCCGATAAACGCCACCACGTTGGCCACTTTGGCTTTCTTCGGATCGACCTTTGCCACCTTCTGAATAATCACCAGTGCCGCCATCGACAGGATATACGGGATAATATTGGTGACGACCGCCAGGTTGACCAGCACGTTGAACTGGCTGTTCAGAGAAGGGCTGATAGTCATCAGCGACAGCCCGCTCTGGAAAATCACAATCGCCAGCATCCCCTGAACCGGGGCGTCGGCTTTATTGAGCCGCGAGAAGATCTTCGGGAAATAGCCTTCATCCGCAGAAGATTTAAACACCTGCGCAATGGTGAACTGCCAGCCGAGTAGGGAGCCGCAGCAGGACATCACCATCAGACCCATAATGACCTTGCCGACGCCGGGGGTGAACATCTGGGCAAACGCCACGCCGAACGGGGCGGTGGAGTTTGCCAGATCCATATTCGGCACGATCCCGGCGATCACGTTAGTGGAGACAATATAAATGGCCGCTGCGCCCAGCGTCCCGCCAAGTACCGCAATCGGCACGTTGCGTTCCGGGTTTTCCACGACGTCCGTATTCGCGCAGGCCGACTCCAGACCGAGAAAAGCCCACAGCGTCATAGCAATGGAAGAGCCTACGGCGCTGAAGAACGGCACGTTGTGCGGATTCCAGGATTCAGCGTACATCGTCGGGCTGAACCAGAACCAGCCGATAATGCACAGACCCACCACCGGAATAATCACTCCCCAGATAGTGACGCTACTCAGTTGCCCGGTGATCCGCGCCCCGCCAAAATTGGCGACGGTGCAAATCCACAGCACGCCGATGGTCGCCAGCCCGATTTGCACCGGGCTTAAGGCGAGGCCAAACAACTCCGTGCCATAGCCGACGGCGGAAATAGCAATCGCCACGTTGGCAATCAGCAGCGAAACCCCGTAGGTATAGTTCGCCATAAAGTTGCCGGATTTGCCGAAGGCGTATTCCGCATAGCCGCCCATCCCGCCCGATTTACGGCTGAACATCCCGCATTTGGCGAATGCCCATGCCAGCGCCATTGACCCGACGGCGGTGACCAGCCAGGAAATAATCGAAATGGTGCCCACTTCGGCGAGTTTGGTGGGCAGCATGATGATGCCCGATCCCATCATGTTGACCATTGTCAAAATGGTGAGCTGAACCACGCCCATTTTATTGGACTTACTCATAATTTTTCTCCTTTCAGCAGCGGGCCACGCTCAACGGCTTTAATGACGTTGCACCAGACCTGTTTACGTCCGTCCTGCTCCTTGAGGTAGACCCCCTGAAGTTCAGGCGCAAAGCCCGGCAGTAAATTGATGCCTTCCTCCAGCGCGCTGAAATAGCGCAGTACCGCACCGCCCCAGATTTCACCGGGAACCACGCACAGCACCCCTGGCGGGTAGGGGAGCGCACCTTCGGCGGCAATGCGTCCTTCGGCCTGCGGCAGGCGCACCAGTTCGACTTCGCCGCGAATAAAGGCGTAGTTGGCGTCCTGTGGATTCATGCTGACGCGCGGAAAATGTTCCTTGCGGAACATCTCTTTTTGCAGCTGTTTCACATTGTGGCGGGTATAGAGATCGTGCATCTCCTGGCACAGCTGGCGCAGGGTATAGCCCTCGTAGCGCTGCTGATACTGGCGGTAAAGTGACGGCAGTACCTCTTCCAGCGGCGCATCCGTCTCCAGCAGTTTTTCAAAACGTACCAGCAGCGCGACAAGCTGTTGCAGCTTGGCCATATCTTCCGCCGGGGTCAGCAGGAACAGAATCGAGTTGAGATCGCATTTTTCCGGGATGACGCCGTTCTCACGCAGGAAGTTAGCGAGGATGGTTGCAGGCACGCCAAAGGCTTCGTACTCGCCGCTGGCGGTATCAATGCCCGGCGTGGTCAGCAGCAGTTTGCAGGGATCGACAAAATACTGATGCTCAGCGTAGCCTTCAAACGCGTGCCAGTGTTCACCGGGCACAAAATGGAAGAAGCGTAGATCGTTCGCGATATCAGCGGTCGGCCAGCACTGCCACGCTTTGCCGTCGATCTGTTCCGGGACAAACGGGCGGATGTCATTGCAGTTATCAAGGATCAGCTTGCGGGCGTCGATGCCGTGCGCCACGCAGTCCATCCACATATTGCGGCCGCATTCGCCCTCGTGCATCCTGGCATTGATATCCAGCGCGGCAAACAGCGGATAAAACGGGCTGGTGGAGGCGTGCATCATGAAGGCGTTGTTCAGGCGTTTATGCGGAACGTAACGCGACTGGCCCTTAATATGGCTGTCTTTTTTATGGATTTGTGAGGTCTGGGAGAAGCCTGCCTGCTGCTTGTGAACCGACTGGGTAACCAGAATGCCCGGATCGTTTTCATTCAGATCCAGCAGCAGCGGGGAACAATCCGCCATCATCGGAATAAACTGCTCGTAGCCGACCCACGCCGAGTCAAACAGGATGTAATCGCACAGGTGGCCGATTTTATCCACCACCTGACGGGCGTTGTAAATGGTGCCATCGTAGGTGCCGAGCTGGATCACCGCCAGGCGGAACGGACGCGCGTCGTGGGCGCGCTGCGGCGCGACTTCAGCGATCAGTTCGCGCATATAGCGCTCTTCAAAACAGTGCGCGTCAATGCCGCCGATAAATCCATAAGGGTTGCGCGCGGTTTCCAGATACACCGGAGTTGCGCCCGCCTGAAGCAGCGCGCCGTGGTGATTCGATTTATGGTTATTGCGGTCAAACAGCACCAGATCGCCCGGCGTCAGCAGCGCGTTGAGCACCACTTTGTTGGCCGATGAGGTGCCGTTGAGCACGAAGTAAGTTTTATCCGCGTTAAACACCTTCGCGGCGTGCTGCTGCGCCACGCAGGGCGCGCCTTCGTGGATCAGTAAATCGCCCATCGCGACGTCCGCATTACACAGATCTGCCCGGAACAGCGTCTCGCCAAAAAACTCGACAAACTGATTGCCGGACGGATGGCGGCGGAAGAACTCCCCGCCCTGATGTCCGGGGCAGTCAAACGCGCTGTTGCCCTGTTTGATATAGTCCACCAGCGCCCGGAAAAAGGGCGGGCGCAGCTGGGTTTCATACTTCTGCGCGGCGGCCTCCAGCTGGCGGCCATAAAATTCGATGCGCGTTTCGTCGTATTCAAACACGCCCTGAATGCGTGACAGGTACTCTGCCGGAACGCGCTCTTCGCTATTAATGGCGATGAATACCGGAATGTGATAACCGGTGGCGTCAATTTCATCGAGCTTACCGCATTCCACATCGTCAATGGTCAATATGATGGCGGCGACGTCAATAAAATGGGTGGCGGAGGTATTCACTATTTCACGCTGGGTAGAAAAACAATCAGGGCAAGAGCGACTCACAGCAATTTTTAATTGTGACATTTGTTATTCCTTTATTTTTGGTAATAGCAATCCCTCAATTTCTTTCAGGTAAAGAAACTGATTATTCCGGGAAAAAAAGCAATGCGTATTCACTGATAAAAAATCAGTGCATAACTTTTTCTGGGTGTCATAAATCCTGCCGGTCCGGTCACCAGCAATACAGGATTTATCGGGAGTAAGCGCGGTTCGCTACAGGTAACAGACTGTATTAAAAGCCTTAAGGTTAGCTGTGCACGGAAGCGCCGATGTCAGATGACTATCGGGCATTAAAGAAGTGAAAATCAAAACTATTGCGGTGGGCAAACATCATAATATGCGTTGTCCGCCTTATATGTGGCATAATTCGACTATTGTTTTCCATTTTATTCACCATTCATATGTTTATTGAAGGTGTGCACATTTTATCTGGAAAAACGGTATTAACTGTGAAGTGTGTCAACAAAAAAAGATCATTACAGAAATAATTACTCACTGATTATGCATAAATGACGGCGAGATGCATTAATGTGTATGAGATGTAAATAATAAGTGAAAATTTTATTTTGCGAAAAAGTGTCGCCGCGAAAATAAATTTCCGGCGAGAAAGTTAATAAAGCGGTGAAATAAATGAATAGTTATTCAAAGCATAAAACGGTAGCCGATGCCGGTTTCCGTTAATAAATAGCGGGGGCGCGCTGGATCGGCCTCCAGCTTTTGCCGAAGGTGTCCCATATAAATGCGTAAATAGTGACTATGCTCAATGGCATTTGGTCCCCAGACCTGATTCAGCAGCTGGCGCTGGGTTAATACTTTTCCGGCATTATTGAGCAGCACCGCCAGCAGGCGAAACTCAATCGGCGTTAAATGCACCGGCTCGCCGTCGCGCAAAATCTGCCGGGTGGCAAGATCCACCTGCAAATTGCCGAACGAGATCAGCGGCTCATTTTGCTGCCCGTTGGCATGGCGGCGCAGCGCAACCCGCAGCCGGGCCTGAAGCTCGCCGATACCGAACGGTTTACTAAGATAGTCATCCGCGCCCGCGTCCAGAGCGGTGATTTTGTCGGTTTCCTCCACGCGCGCCGACAGCACAATAATCGGCATCTGGCTCCACAGGCGAACCTCGCGGATAAAATCAATGCCGTCGCCGTCCGGCAGACCCAGATCGAGGATCGCCAGATCGGGTTTGCGGCTCGCGGCCTCCAGCAGCCCGCGCTGAAGGCTGTCGGCTTCGAATACCCGCAGCCCGTCGGCTTCCAGCGCGGTGCGCAGAAAGCGGCGGATCGCCTGTTCATCTTCAATAATCAGAATGTTAATCACAGTACCTCATCAGGCTCTTCCATCGCGGGTGGCGCGTGCCGGGGCAGGGTAACACGGAAACAGGCTCCGCCCTGCGCCCGGTTGCTGGCGGTCAGCGTGCCGCCGTGAACGCTGACGATCGCCTGGCAAATTGCCAGCCCCAGCCCCACGCCCGGGATGGCCGACTCTTTCATTCCACGGGCGAATTTGTCGAAGATCTTCCGCTCCTGACCGGGCGGAATACCCGGCCCGGTGTCCCACACTTCCAGCACCAGCTGCTGGTCTTCTTTACGGGCGTTCAGCCCGATTTGCGCCCGTCGTCCGGCATATTTCAGGGCGTTCTCCAGCAGGTTGATCAGCACCCGCTCAAACAGCGGGCCGTCGACGTGGATAAGCAGCAGCGGCTCCGGCAAAGAGAGCGTGATCGGCTGGCTGCCCGGCTCCAGGCTTTGCAATGCGCTACCCACCAGTTCTTCCAGCGTCAGCCACTCTTTCTTAAGATTAAACCCACCGGACTGAATTCGCGCCATATCCAGCAGATTATTGACCAGCCGGGTGGTGTTGAGCACATGCTGGCGAATTTCGCTGGCCTGCGGCGCGTGTTTCGACCCTTCGCTGGCCAGATCCAGCGTGAGGATTTCCGCCTGTCCGAACAGCACCGTCAGTGGCGTGCGCAGATCGTGCGACAGCGCCGCCAGCAGGGCGTTGCGCACGCTTTCGCGCTCGCTCGCCAGCCGCGCCTGCTCTTCGCTGGTGGTGAGCGCCAGCCGCTCCAGGGCGCTGGCAATCAGCAGGGTAAAGGTTTCCAGCAGCCGCTGCTGCTCAGGGATCATCAGCTGGCGCAGATTTCCCGGCTCGACCACCACCAGCCCGTGCGTGCGGCTGGCGCTTTTCAGCGGCAAAATCTGGTACGGCACGCCGGGCAGCGTATCGGTTCCCGCGCCTGCGGGCTGGCTGCGATCAAAACTCCAGCGGGCGATAGCGTCATCCCACGGCGTCATGCCGGGCTGATGATTAAGCGGAATAAGCCGCCCGCCAGCCTCGGGAAACAGCAACTGGCTGCGCGCCTGAAAAGTGGAGTGGATAAACCGCTCGCTAATCTCAGCAATATCTTCTGCGCTGCGGCTTATCGCCAGCGATTTCGACATCTCGTACAGGTGGCGCGTGCGCTGCTCGCGGTAGCGGGCGACCCGCGCCTGATAGCGCATTCCCGCCGTTAAGTTGCCGATCACCAGCCCGACAATCAGCATCACGATAAAGGTCAGAATGTACTGCACGTCGGACACCGCGAGGGTGCCGTGCGGGGCGATGAAAAACAGGTCGAAACTCACCACGTTGATAAGCGTTGCCAGTACCGACGGCCAGCGCCCGTAGCGCAGCGCGACGATCACCACCGCCAGCAGGTAGATCATCACCAGATTGGTAGGATCGAAGGCGGTCAGCCACTGCATCGCCATCAGGGTGATCCCGGCGCACAGCGCGAGCGCGACCAGGCAGCCGTGCAGTTGTACCCGAAAGCGGTCGATAAATCCCCGGCTGTCGCTGGCGCGCGGCGAGGGCGAGGAGGGGGGATCGTCGAGGGCGACCATCATAACATCCAGATCCGGCGCATGGCGGGCGAGACGTCCGGCGAAGGAATCTCCCTGCCACCAGCGCCGCCGGGTCTGGCGTCCGAGCACAATTTTGCCGAGATTGTGCTCTCGCGCGTAGCGTAACAGCGCTTTTTCTTCCGAGGGATCGGCGAGGGTGGCGGTCTCCGCGCCCAGCTCTTGCGCCAGCCGCAGGGCGCTGAGGATAGCCTGACGCTGCGCGAGCGGCAGGCGGTGCAGACGTGGCGTTTCCACATACACCGCGTGCCAGACGCTGCCGAGTTTTGCCGCCAGCCGCGCGGCGGTGCGCACCAGTTTTTCACTGCCGGTCTGATGACCAATGCACAGCAGAATAGCGTCGCGGGTATGCCAGACTTTTTCCTGCCCCTGATTTTCCCGCCAGGCGCGCATTTGATCGTCAACGCGGTCAGCGGTGCGTCGCAGCGCCAGTTCGCGCAGGGCATAAAGATTGCCCTTGCGGAAAAAGTTTTCGATGGCACGCTCCGCCTGGCCGGGCAGATACACCTTGCCTTCATGCAGGCGCTGGCGCAGATCGTCAGGCGGCAGATCGACCAACACCACGTCATCGGCGGCGTCAAAAACCGGGTCCGGCACGGTTTCCCGCACCTGGATACCGGTTACGCCGCTGACCACGTCGTTCAGGCTTTCCAGATGCTGAACGTTAATGGTGGTGAAAACGTCGATGCCCGCGTTGAGCAATTCCTCAACGTCCTGCCAGCGGCGGGGATGACGCGAGCCGGGCGCATTGCTGTGCGCCAGCTCGTCCATCAGGATCAGCGCCGGACGGCGGGCCAGCGCCGCATCAAGATCGAATTCGGCGACCCTGCGCCCGCGATGCGTAAACTGGCGCGGCGGCAATCTGGCGAGTCCTTCGAGCATCGCCGCCGTCTCTTTGCGGCCGTGGGTTTCCACGACGCCCGCCAGAATATCCAGCCCCTGCGCGCGCAGCCGTTGCGCCTCCGCCAGCATCGCCCAGGTTTTTCCTACCCCCGCGCAGGCCCCGAAGAAAATCTTCAGCTTGCCGCGATGCGCTGTGGCAGTTTGCTCCAGCAGGCGGTCGGGGTCGGGACGCAGCGGCTCGTCGGTCATTTATTTTCCTTTAGATCATCCAGAGACATATTCAGCTCGACAATATTTACCACAGGTTGGCCGAGAAAGCTGAACAGCGGTTTCTGCGTGGCACGGGCGATGAGCGGTGCGATCTGTTCTGCCGACAGATCCCGCGCCTTCGCCACGCGCGGCAGTTGCCACAGCACGGCCTGCGGCGTCAGATGATTATCCAGTCCGCTGCCCGACGCGGTGACCAGTTCCACCGGAACGGCAGGCACGGCGTCGGGATTGGCGGCCCGCAGCGCCTGCACGCGCTCGCGGATAGCGTTATCCTGCGCCGGATTGCTGACCGCGAGGTTGCTGCCGCCGGACGCGGACGGATTATAGGGCGCGTCAGCGGTCGCGGACGGACGACCATGAAAATAGTCGGGGCGGGTAAAATCCTGGCCTATCAGCCGCGAGCCGCGCAGCCCGTCCGCCGACTGGATCAGGGAACCGTTAGCGTTATCGTGGAACCACCACTGCCCCAGCGCGGTGGTGAGCAGCGGATAAAGCCCGCCGGTAATCAGCGTCAGTAAAATCAGCAGGGAAAGAGCAGGTCGAATCAGACGCATACACACCTCACGCCAGACCCAGCAGGGTCAATAATAAATCAATAAGTTTGATGCCAATAAACGGCACCACCAGGCCACCGAGACCGTAGATCAGCAAATTACGCCGCAGCATGGCGGACGCGGAGAGCGGTTTATAGCTCACGCCGCGCAGCGCCAGCGGGATCAGGAAGACGATAATCAGCGCATTGAATATCACCGCGCTCAGAATGGCGGACACCGGCGAATGCAGGTGCATAATATTCAGCACGCCAATCTGCGGCCAGGTGGCGGCGAAAGCTGCCGGAATAATGGCGAAATATTTAGCGATGTCGTTAGCGAGACTGAACGTGGTCAGCGAGCCGCGCGTCATCAGCATCTGCTTACCGATATGCACCACTTCAATCAGCTTGGTGGGGTTGGAGTCCAGATCCACCATATTGCCCGCTTCTTTCGCCGCCTGGGTGCCGGAATTCATCGCCACCGCCACGTCCGCCTGCGCCAGCGCCGGGGCGTCGTTGGTGCCGTCGCCGGTCATCGCCACCAGCCGCCCTTCGGCCTGATACTGGCGGATCAGCGCCAGCTTGGCTTCCGGCGTGGCCTCCGCCAGAAAATCATCCACTCCCGCCTCGGCGGCAATGGCGGCGGCGGTGAGGCTGTTATCGCCGGTGATCATGACGGTTTTGATCCCCATCTGCCGCAGCCGGGCAAAGCGTTCTTTAATGCCGCCCTTGACGATATCTTTCAGGGCAATCACCCCCAGCACCCGCGCGCCTTCCGCCACCACCAGCGGGGTGGCACCCTGCCGGGCGACGTCTTCAACGCGCTGGTTAACCTCGGCAGGAAACTGGCCGCCGTTGGCATCCACATGGCGGCGAATGGCGTCAACGGAGCCTTTACGGATCGTCCGCTCATCCACGTTAATTCCGCTCATCCGCGTCTGGGCGGTGAAGGGAATGAAGGTGGCGTGCAGCGACTGAACATCGCGCTCGCGCAGGTTAAACCGCTGCTTCGCCAGCACCACAATGCTGCGGCCTTCCGGGGTTTCATCCGCCAGTGACGCCAGCTGTGCGGCGTCGGCAAGCGTGCGTTCCTCGACGCCCTGCGCCGGAATAAACTCCGATGCCTGGCGGTTGCCCAGCGTAATGGTGCCGGTTTTATCCAGCAGCAGCACGTCAACGTCCCCGGCGGCTTCAACCGCGCGCCCGCTGGTGGCGATGACGTTAGCCCCGAGCATCCGGCTCATCCCGGCGATGCCGATAGCTGACAGCAGACCGCCGATAGTGGTCGGGATCAGACACACCAGCAGCGCCACCAGCACCGTCACGCTCACCGGCTCGCCC
This sequence comes from Enterobacteriaceae bacterium UBA5654, assembly GCA_002421005.1. Classification (GTDB taxonomy): domain Bacteria; phylum Pseudomonadota; class Gammaproteobacteria; order Enterobacterales; family Enterobacteriaceae; genus Superficieibacter. Next base: position 128,432 of record DIJC01000015.1, read on the forward strand.
GCCCAGGCCGAGAACGGCCACAGCGTGGCGGTCGCCAGCAGGAAGACAATGGTCAGCGCAATCAGCAGGATCGTCAGGGCGATTTCGTTAGGGGTTTTACGCCGCTGCGCGCCCTCGACCATGGCGATCATCCGGTCAAGAAAGGTTTCACCCGGATTAACGCTGCACGTAATCACCAGCCAGTCGGAAAGAATGCGCGTGCCGCCGGTGACAGAGGCGAAATCGCCGCCTGACTCACGGATCACCGGCGCGGATTCCCCGGTGATGGCGCTTTCATCAACCGATGCGCCGCCTTCGACCACTTCGCCATCGCAGGGGATAATATCGCCAGCTTCAACCCGCACAATATCCCCCTTGCGCAGCGACGCCGCCGGGACGCGCTCGCCTTTTGCCTGAGACGAGGGCGCGTCCAGCTTCCACGCAAACGCCGTTTTTTGCACGCCTTTCAGACTGCTGGCCTGGGCTTTACTGCGTCCTTCCGCCATCGCCTCGGCAAAGTTGGCGAACAGTACGGTAAACCACAGCCACAGGCTGACCGCGCCCGTAAAGCGCGCGTCGCCGGTTAACTGTCCGGCAAGCATGGCTATCGCCAGCCCGCTGGTCAGCACGCTCCCTATCCAGACGACAAACATCACCGGGTTACGTAACTGGATATGCGGACTCAATTTTTTTAGCGAATCGATCGTCGCCTGCCGAATCAGCGCGGGTTCAAACAGCGCCTGTTTCCTGCGATTCATAGTTAAATGCTCCACCTGACTCAACGTAACGAGAGAAGTTCTGCCACCGGCCCGGAGACCAGCGCGGGGATAAAGGTCAACGCGCCGACCAGCAGCACTGTCCCGGTCAGTAAGCCAACAAACAGCGCGCCGGATGTGACCAGCGTCCCGGCGCTGGCGGGCTGGATTTTTTTGCTGACCAGCGAACCGGCAATCGCCATCACCGGGATGATGACGCCGAAGCGACCCACCCACATGCAGAACGCCAGCAGGCAGTTCCAGAAGGGCGTGTTCGCGCTGAGTCCGGCAAAGGCGCTGCCGTTATTGTTGGCGGCAGAAGACACCGCATACAGCACTTCGCTGAAGCCATGCGCGCCAGGGTTAAACATGCCGCTGCGCCCGGCATCGGTCATCATGGCGAGCGCCGTGCCGCCCAGTACCAGCGCCGGGGTGACGAGGATCGCCAGCGCGGTCATTTTCATTTCCCGGACATAGATTTTTTTACCGAGGTATTCCGGCGTGCGCCCGGTCATTAGCCCGGCGATAAACACCGCCAGCAGCACGAACAGCAGCATCCCGTACAGACCAGAGCCCACGCCGCCAAACACCACCTCGCCGATTTGCATCAGCCATAGCGGCACCATGCCGCCCAGCGCGGTGAACGAGTCGTGCATGGCATTAACCGCCCCGCACGATGCGGCGGTCGTCACCACCGCAAACAGGCTGCTGGCGAGAATACCGAAGCGGCTTTCCTTGCCTTCCATATTCAGGCTACCGTCCGCGCCGAGCGGGATCAGATGTGGATTGCCCACGCTCTCCGCCCACATCACCACGGCGGCGCTGACGATGAAAATCAGCGTCATTGCCCACAGCAAGGTGTGCCCCTGACGGCGGTCGCCCACCGCTTCGCCAAACGCAAAGCACAGCGCGGCGGGAATGATGAAAATCGCCAGCATCTGAACGAAATTGGTCAACGCGGTCGGGTTTTCAAACGGATGCGAAGAGTTGGCATTAAAGAAGCCGCCGCCGTTGGTGCCGAGCATTTTGATCGCTTCCTGCGAGGCGACCGGTCCCATCGGCAGCCAGTGCTGCACGCCTTCCAGCGACGTTACCGATTGGTACGGCAGCAGATTCTGCAGGCTCCCCTGCTGGATAAAAAACAGCGCGAGGACAAGCGACAGCGGCAGCAGCACCCAGAGGGTAATGCGGGTCAAATCCACCCACGCGTTGCCGAGCGTACTCATACTGCGGCGGGCGAAGGCGCGGGTCAGCGCAAACACCACCGCAATCCCGCTGGCAGCGGAAAGAAAGTTTTGCACCGTCAGCCCCACCATCTGGCTGAAATAGCTCATCGTGCTTTCGCCGCTGTAGGATTGCCAGTTGGTATTGGCGACAAAACTGACGGCGGTATTCAGCGCCAGATGCCAGGACAGGCCGGGCAGTTGCTGCGGGTTTAACGGCAGCGATCCCTGCATCATCAGCAGAACAAACAGCACCAGCAGACCCAGCAGGTTAAACAGCAGTATCGCCCACAAATAATGACGCCAGCTCATCTCCTCGTCTGAAACGCCGAGCAGCCGCCAGAGGGTTTTTTCCACTGGCAGCGCGCCCGGCAGAGTATGTCCGGCGATCATGCGCGCCAGTAATGTCCCCAGCGGACGCGCCGCCAGCATCAGCACCAGCAAAAAACTGGCAATCAATAAAAATCCTTGCGCCGCCATCAGAATGCCTCCGCATTAATCAGGGCATAAATCAGCCACGCCAGTAACAGGATCACCAGCACCACGCCAGCTATCACGCCTGCACCCACAGGTCACCTCCACAGTGATTAGGTTAATGCGGTGAAGATAGAGGTCGGCGCGCAAAGATTTTGCAAAAATCAGTGGGTGGGATGTAAAAAAAGTATAAAAATCGAAATACCCATTATTTAACTAATGATTAGTATTCTTTTAACTTTTATGTAACTTAATTACCAAAGTGAGCAAATTTTTTTAGGAAATCCTTAAAAAAAGTGGTCGGATGAGTAGTAAAATTACGCGCAAAGCGGTACTATTTTAGCCAGACAACGATTTCCGGTTAACGTTACCGGCCAACTTAAGGGGAGAATAATATGGACATGTATAAAGAATATTCCGCAAGCACCGTGTTGATTCGTCGCATTTTCGCCCTGGTGGCGGGGATTGTCGCGTTACCGGTCCTGCTTTTCTGGAAAGATCGCGCTCGTTTCTACAGCTATCTGCATCGTATCTGGTCTAAAACCAGCGAGAAGCCCGTATGGATGGATCAGGCTGAAAAAGCAGCCTGTGATTTTTATTAATCAGACTACAAAGACTACACGCAGCAAAAAAATAATAATTCCATCCTTTCACGGCCCGTCTTTTACAGACGGGCCGTTTTTTTTATCTGGCTCTGACTACACTTACCTTTGAGAGTGAAAAGGAGCCGTTATGAGTAACAAAATTCCTGTTGGCGTCAGTGCCTGCGTACTGGGAGAGCAGGTCCGTTTTGATGGCGGACACAAGCGGCTGATTTTCGCCGTGGATGAACTGGCACCCTGGGTTCAGTTTGAACCCGTCTGCCCGGAAGTGGGTATTGGCCTGCCGGTGCCGCGTCCGGCGCTGCGGCTGGTCAAAAACAATGAGGGCGACATCAGCCTGCGCTTCAGCGACAAGCGCGAAGGTGATTTAACCGCCAGCATGGAGAACTTTACCCGTCAGCGCATCCGCCGCTTCGAATATCTTTGCGGCTACATCGTCTGCGCCAAATCCCCCAGCTGCGGGATGGAGCGGGTGAGGGTGTATGAGGAAGAGGGGAAGAATAACCGTAAAGCCGGGCGCGGCATTTATACTCGCATCCTGATGGAAACCTTTCCGTGGCTGCCGGTTGAAGAGGACGGTCGCCTTCAGGACCCGCTGCTGCGCGAGAATTTCGTCGAGCGCATTTACGCGCTGCACGAACTGAACAGCCTGCGCGAGGCAGGTCTGACCCGTGGCGATCTGATTGCCTTTCACAGCCGCTACAAGCTGCTGTTACTGGCGCATTCCCAGCCGAAGTACCGCGAACTTGGGCGCTTCGTGGCGGCGGTCAATGAATGGGATTCGCTGGAGGCGTATTTCGTGGAATACCGTCAGCGGCTGATGGATTTGATGGCGATGCCGACCTCGCGGCGCAACCATACCAACGTCCTCATGCACGTTCAGGGCTACTTTCGTAAACAGCTTAATTCCCGGCAGCGCCAGGAACTGGCCGCGCTCATTGACCGCTACCGCCAGGGACTTCAGCCGCTGCTGGCCCCGGTTACGCTGATCAAACATTACATGGCTGAATACCCGGATGCTTATCTGGCAGGACAGCGCTATTTCGATCCCTGGCCCGAAGAATTACGCCTGCGTTACGGACATTAATTTATGACTACTCATCTGGTCTGGTTTCGGGCAGACCTGCGTCTGCATGACAATTTTGCGCTGGCGGCGGCGTGTCGGGATCGGCACGCCAGAGTGCTGGCGCTCTTTATCGCCACCCCCGAACAGTGGCGAACGCATAACCTCGCCCCGCGTCAGGCCGCGTTGTTGACCTCCCAGCTCAACGCGCTGCGCCAGACGCTGGCACAGAAGGGCATCGCGCTGATTTATAAAGAAGCAGCGGATTTTACGGCCAGCCTCGAAACCGTTAAGCAGGTTTGCGAGCAGGAACAGGTCAGCGATCTGTTTTACAACTATCAGTATGAACTCAATGAGCGGCAACGCGATGCGGCGCTGGAAAAAGCGTTAAGCGGGGTGATTTGCCAGGGTTTTGACGATAGCGTGATGCTGTCACCCGGCAGCGTAATGACCGGTAATCAGCAGATGTATAAGGTGTTTACGCCGTTTAAAAATGCCTTTCTGCGCCGCCTGATGGACGGTTTGCCGGAGTGCGTGGCGGCACCGAAAGTGCGCGAGAGTGGAGCACTGGAGCCACCCGCTACACCGATCACCATTAACTATCCGCAGGAGGCGTTTGATCCTGACCTCTTCGCCCCGGATGAAGCGTCCGCTCTTGAGCGGCTGCGCGAGTTTTGCCGTAGCGGAGCCGCAGAGTACGCGCAGCGTCGCGATTACCCGGCGATTGATGGCACCAGCCGCCTGTCGGCCTGTCTCACGCTGGGGATGCTGTCGCCGCGTCAGTGTCTGCATCGCCTGCTGGCGGAGCAGCCGGACGCGCTGGCGGGCGGGGCCGGGGCCGTCTGGCTGAACGAGCTGGTCTGGCGCGAATTCTACCGTCATCTGATGACCTGGAATCCGCAGCTTTGCCGCTACCGTCCGTTTATTCGCTGGACCGATAACGTCAAATGGCAGCATGACGACGCGCTACTTGAGGCCTGGCAGCAGGGCAAAACCGGCTATCCGATAGTTGATGCTGCCATGCGGCAGATGAACGCCACCGGCTGGATGCATAACCGCCTGCGGATGATCGCCGCCAGTTTCCTGGTTAAAGATTTGCTGATCGACTGGCGCAGCGGCGAGCGTTATTTCATGTCGCAACTGATTGACGGCGATCTGGCGGCCAACAACGGCGGCTGGCAATGGGCCGCTTCCACCGGCACCGACGCCGCGCCCTATTTTCGCATCTTCAATCCGACGACCCAGGGCGAGAAGTTTGACCGCGACGGCGAATTTATCCGCACGTGGCTGCCGGAGCTCAAAGCGGTGCCGGGAAAAGCAGTGCATACCCCGTGGGAGTGGGCGGAGAAGAACGGCGTCACGCTCGATTACCCGCGCCCGGTGGTGGACCATAAACAGGCGCGCAAAACGACGCTTGCCGCGTATGAGGCGGCGCGGAAGGGGGAGTCCGCATAACTCACTTTTAGCCCGGCAGAACGCCGGGCTATCAGTCACATCAGGCGGTGGCTGCCGCCTGTTTTTTGACCCGCAGCGCCTGGTATAACCAGATCGCCAGCACCAGCCCCACGCACGCCAGTGCCCCCCAGGTGATTTCACTAAACACATCAATGTACGCATGAATGGAATAGTTGATCGCGCCGGATTCATCGAACGTGCCCTGCGACGTTCCATCGGCGATGACGCCTGCCAGATAATTGGCGATGGCCCCGGAGAAGAGCATATAAATGCCGGTTAAAACGCCGGTGACGCCAGGGATCTCAATGCGGGTAATTTGCGACATCGCTACCGGGTCGATAAACAGTTCGGCGAAGCCCATTACCGCAAGACCGAGGATCATTAACGGCATGGAGGAGTGACCATAGGTCGCAGACCAGCGGGCGCTGAGGGTCAGAATGCAGAATCCGGCGCTCATCAGGCCGAGGCCAAGGGCAAATTTTCCCCAGATGCGCACCGTGCGATTGCCGCTGACGCTCTCTTTGACCAGCCAGGCCAGCACCACGCCGCAGAGCATCACCGCAAACGCGTTTACCGACTGGAACATGGCGGTCGGCACGGCATAGCCGAGAATGTCGCGGTTCACAAAACGGTCAATATAAAGGCTGATGGAGCTTCCGCCCTGCTGGGCAAAAGCCCAGAACAGCAGGCTGAACAGGGTCAGCGTAATGATAAGCCCCAGCTCTTTGCGCTGCTTTTGTCCCGGCGCCTGACGATAAATCTTCGCCAGCACCACGGCCCCAACCACCGTTGCTGCGATGATGGCGTACACCGCCCACGCTTTCCAGAACAGGACGGTGATGCACAGCGGCGCGGCAATCAGCAACGCCAGCAGCCAGCTCCAGTTAGGTAATGCCAGCGTGCGGGTGCGAAGTGCCGCGTGATTGACGCCGGTCGTGTGGGCGAAATGACGATGACCGCACAGAAAAATGATCAGCCCCGCCACCATGCCGATGGCCGCCAGCGCGAAGCCCATCGCCCAGCTATACTCCTCCTGCACGTAGCCGCAGGCGACAGGGGCAACAATTGAGCCGACGTTACCGGCGGCATACAGCAGCGAAAAGCCCCCGTCGCGGCGCGGATCCTGTGGCTGGTACAGCTCCCCTAACAGGCAGCTGATATTCGATTTAAACAGGCCATAGCCGCAGACGATAATCGCCAGTGATAAATAGAGAAAAGCCGGCGCCATTTCGCTGGCACCGAGCACCAGATGCCCAATCGCCATTAACACTGCGCCGATCATCACCGCCATGCGGTTACCGAGGAGCTTATCTGCCAGAAAGCCGCCGAGAATCGGCGTCACGTAGACCAGCGAACAGTACGCGCTGAACAGTTCGTAGGCGTGGTTATCATCGTATCTAAGTTGGTTGGTGAGATAGAGGATCAGCAGTGCGCGCATACCGTAAAAGCTGAAATATTCCCAAATTTGCAGCGCGACGACGTAATAAATCGCGCGCGGCTGTGCTGCTTTTTTATTCATCTTAAACCCTGACTTCTTCCCACCAGAAAGTGGGGTAATACCCGAATTATATGCTGCTGCGAGGATCAAATATTTATGCAATATGCTATCTGATTGCATAAATATACATGATTCACGTCACGCTATTCTACGCATTTTGAGGGATGAGGTCGGGGACGCGGCGGGCAAGGCGTGTGAATTGTCAGTCGACGCGCGCAGCGGAGAAGGCTATTTTATCCGGGCGTGTAAAATAAAAGATAAAGAGAGTGATGATGAAAAACACCGAACTGGAACAGCTGATTAACGAAAAGCTTAATAGCAGCACCTTCAGCGACTACGGACCGAACGGTTTGCAGGTGGAAGGTAAAGAGACGGTGCAAAAGATTATCACCGGCGTCACCGCCAGCCAGGCATTGCTGGACGAAGCGGTACGTCAGCAGGCGGATGCGGTGATCGTGCATCATGGCTATTTCTGGAAAAACGAAACGCCGGTGATCCGGGGCATGAAGCGCAATCGCCTGAAAACGCTGCTGCAAAATGACATTAACCTTTACGGCTGGCACCTGCCGCTGGATGCGCACCCGGAACTGGGTAACAACGTCCAGCTTGCCGCGCTGCTCGGCATCACCGTGAAAGGAGAGATTGAGCCGCTGGTGCCGTGGGGCGAGCTGTCAATGCCGGTGCCGGGGCTGGAACTGGCCTCATGGATCGAGGCGCGCCTTGGACGCCGACCGTTGTGGAGCGGCGATACCGGGCCGGATTTGGTCCAGCGCGTGGCCTGGTGTACCGGCGGCGGGCAGGGATTTATCGACAGCGCGGCGCGTTTTGGCGTCGATGCTTTCATCACCGGCGAAGTGTCGGAACAAACGATTCATTCGGCGCGCGAGCAGGAGCTGCATTTCTACGCCGCCGGACACCACGCCACTGAGCGCGGCGGCATTCGCGCCCTGAGCGAATGGCTGACCGAAAATACCGATCTGGATGTCACTTTTATTGATATCCCTAACCCGGCCTGAAGAGAGGAAGTAGAGTGCAGCGAGCGCGTTGTTATTTGTCAGGAGAGACCGCCGTGGTGCTGGAGCTTGAGCCTCCGGTGACGCTGGCGAGCCAGAAGCGGATTTGGCGTTTGACCCAGCGTGTCGCGGAAATGCCAAACGTGGTGGAAGCCATTCCGGGGATGAACAATATCACCGTCGTGCTGCGCGATCCGCAGTCGCTGGCGCTGGATGCCATCGAGCGTTTACAGCGCTGGTGGGAGGAGAGCGAGGCGCTGGAGCCGGATTCGCGCGCTATTAATATTCCGGTGATCTACGGTGGCGCACAGGGGCCGGATCTGGGCGATGTCGCCCGTCACTGCGGGCTGAGTGAAAAACAGGTCGTGGAGCTGCATTCGTCGGTGGATTACGTGGTCTGGTTTCTTGGTTTTCAGCCAGGCTTCCCCTATCTGGGAGGCCTGCCGGAACCGCTGATCACGCCGCGTCGCGCCGAGCCTCGCGTGCTGGTGCCTGCCGGATCGGTGGGTATCGGCGGCGAGCAGACCGGCGTCTATCCGCTGCCGACGCCGGGCGGCTGGCAGCTCATCGGCGTTACGCCGCTGGCGCTGTTCGATCCGGCAAAAGATGAACCCGTTCTGCTGCGCCCCGGTGACACCGTGCGCTTTGTGCCGCAAAAGGAGGGCGTATGCTGAATATTATTCAAGCCGGGATGATGACAACGGTCCAGGACGGCGGGCGAATTGGCCAGCGTCAGTCCGGGATCAGCCGGTGCGGCGCGCTGGATCTGCCTGCGCTGCATACGGCGAATCTGCTGGTGGGCAACGATAAAAACGCGGCAGCGCTGGAAATTGTGCTCGGCCAGTTTAGCGTTGAGTTTAAACAGGACGGCTGGTTTGCGCTGACCGGCGCTGGCTGCGACGCGAAGCTTGATGACCATGCCGTCTGGACCGGCTGGCGGCTTCAGGCGCGCGCCGGTCAGGTACTGACGCTGAAGCGTCCGCGCCACGGCGTGCGCAGCTATCTGGCGGTAGCCGGGGGCATTGATGTACCGCAGGTGATGGGCTCGTACAGCACCGACCTGAAACTCGGCATCGGCGGGCTGGAAGGGCGGCTGTTGCAGGATGGCGACCAGCTCCGCGTCGGCATGCCCGCACGGGAATTCAGCGGCCCGCATGGGATCCGCCAGTTGCTGTGGGGCAATCGCCTGCGCGCACTGCCGGGGCCGGAATATCACGAATTCGACGCGGCATCGCAGGCGGCGTTCTGGCGGCTGCCGTGGCGTCTTAGCCCGCAAAGCAACCGGATGGGCTACCGTTTACAGGGGCAGGTGCTTCGTCGTAACACAGAACGCGAGCTGGTATCACATGGCCTGCTGCCGGGCATCGTCCAGGTTCCGCACAACGGTCAGCCGATCGTACTGATGAATGATGCCCAGACCACCGGCGGCTATCCGCGCATTGCGTCTGTTATTGAAGCGGATATGTATCACCTGGCGCAGATCCCGCTGGGACAACCGATCCACTTTACCCCCTGCACGCTGGAAGAGGCGTTAAAAGCCCGCAGTGACCAGCAGCGTTACATTGAACAACTGGCGTGGCGACTGAATGACGACGATCGATCTTAACGCCGATGTTGGCGAAGGCTGCGCCAGCGATGGCGAACTCTTCACCTTAATTTCCTCAGCCAATATTGCCTGTGGCTTCCACGCGGGCGATGCGTACACCATGCTGACGAGCGTTCGCGCCGCGTTAAAAAACAACGTGGCGATTGGCGCGCATCCGGGCTTCCCCGACCGGGAGAACGTTGGCCGTACCGCCATGCAGTTGCCGCCGGAGACGGTCCGTGCCCAGACGCTGTATCAGATCGGTGCGCTGGCGGCGATAGCCCGCGCGGAAGGCGGTGCCCTGCGCCATGTCAAACCGCACGGAATGCTCTACAACCAGGCGGCGAAAGATCCGCAGCTGGCGGATGCCATCGCCCGCGCGACTCACGCCTTTTCGCCGGAGCTGATCCTCGTCGGGCTGGCGGGCAGCGAGCTTATCCGCGCCGGAGAACGTTACGGTTTGCGCACCCGTCAGGAAGTGTTTGCTGACCGGGGCTATCAGGCTGACGGTAGCCTGGTGCCGCGCGGCCAGCCGGGGGCGCTGACTGAGAATGAACAGCAGGCGCTGGAGATGATCCTGCGCGGGCGAGTGATGAGCATTGACCGGCAGTGGGTGGCAGTGAAGGCTGATACGCTGTGCCTGCACGGTGACGGCGATCGCGCGCTGGATCATGCCCGCCGTTTACGGGCTGCCTTTGCGGCGCAGGGCATCGTCGTCAGCGCACAATAGCGTTTGCGGATTGCCGAACGCCAGAAATCATTAATCAGGAGACACTATGCCAGAAGGCCCGGAGATCCGCCGCGCGGCGGACAGCCTCGAAGCCGCCGTCAAAGGTCAACCGCTTACCGAAGCCTGGTTTGCCTTCCCCCAGCTACAGCGCTATTCCGCCAGCCTGCTGGGGGAGCGGATAGACGCCATCGAAACGCGCGGTAAGGCGCTGCTGACCCACTTTTCAAACGGTCTGACCCTCTACAGCCATAACCAGCTTTACGGCGTCTGGCGGGTGGTTGACGCGGGCGAAACGCCCCAGTCATCGCGCGTGCTGCGGGTGAAACTGCAAACGGCGGAAAAGGCAATTTTGCTCTACAGCGCTTCGGATATTGAAATGCTGACCGTCGATGAACTGGCTCAGCATCCGTTTTTACTGCGCGTCGGGCCGGACGTGCTGGATATGACGCTGACGGCACAGGAGGTCAAAGAGCGTCTGCTTTCCCGACGTTTTTGCCGCCGCCAGTTTTCCGGGCTGCTGCTGGATCAGGCGTTTCTCGCCGGACTGGGCAACTATCTGCGGGTGGAAATCCTCTGGCATACGGGTCTTGCCCCCAGCCATAAAGCCGCTGAAATCAGCGAACCACAACTGGATGCGCTGGCCCACGCGCTGCTGGGGATCCCGCGTCTTTCTTACCAGACCCGCGGTAAGGTGAACGAGAAAAAACATCACGGCGCGCTGTTTCGCTTTAAGGTGTTTCATCGGGCAGGAAAGAAATGCGAGCGCTGCGGGGGAATAATTGAAAAAACCACGCTCTCATCGCGTCCCTTTTACTGGTGTCCGGGCTGCCAGAAATAGAAAAACCCCGTATAAAATACGGGGTTTTTGCACGCTGGCGTGTAAAACGTCAATCCGCCGTCAGTGTTTTTTGACGTCGGATTTGAAATCACGCTGGTCGTAGCCGGTATAGAGCTGACGCGGACGCGCAATCTTAATGCCGTCGTCATGCATTTCATTCCAGTGTGCAATCCAGCCCACGGTACGCGCCATCGCGAAGATCACCGTAAACATAGAGGACGGGATGCCCATCGCTTTCAGGATGATACCGGAGTAGAAATCGACGTTCGGGTACAGTTTACGCTCGATAAAGTACGGGTCGTTCAGGGCGATGTTTTCCAGCTCCATCGCCACTTCCAGCAGATCGTCTTTCGTACCCAGTTCTTTCAGCACTTCATGACAGGTTTCACGCATCACCGTGGCACGCGGATCGTAGTTCTTGTACACGCGGTGACCAAAGCCCATCAGACGGAACGAATCATTCTTGTCTTTCGCGCGGCGCAGGAATTCAGGAATGTGTTTCACAGAGCTGATTTCTTCCAGCATTTTCAGCGCGGCTTCGTTCGCGCCGCCGTGTGCCGGTCCCCACAGCGAGGCGATACCCGCCGCGATACAGGCAAATGGATTCGCGCCGGATGAACCTGCGGTACGCACGGTAGACGTGGAGGCGTTTTGCTCGTGGTCGGCATGGAGGATCAGAATGCGGTCCATTGCCCGTTCCAGAACCGGATTCACTTCGTACTGTTCGCACGGCGTGGCGAACATCATGTGCAGGAAATTGCCCGCATAGGACAAGTCGTTACGCGGATACACGAACGGCTGACCAATCGAATATTTGTAACACATCGCTGCCACGGTCGGCATTTTGGAGAGCAGACGGAAAGCGGCAATTTCACGGTGACGTGAATTATTCACATCCAGCGAGTCGTGATAGAACGCCGCCAGCGCGCCGGTCACACCGCACAGCACCGCCATAGGGTGCGAGTCACGACGAAAACCGTGGAACAGGCGGGTGATTTGCTCGTGGATCATGGTGTGGCGGGTAACGATAGTCTGGAAATCTTTATATTCTTGCTGGGTCGGTTTTTCGCCGTACAGCAGGATATAACAGACTTCCAGATAGTTAGATCCGGTCGCCAGTTGGTCGATAGGGAAACCGCGATGCAACAGAATGCCTTCGTCACCGTCAATGTAGGTGATTTTGGATTCGCAAGATGCGGTGGAGGTGAAACCAGGGTCAAATGTGAAAACGCCTTTTGATCCCAGACTACGGATATCGATTACATCCTGACCTAGCGTGCCTTTTAGCACATCCAGTTCAACGGCATCGTCACCACCGAGGGTGAGCTTTGCTTTATTATCAGCCATTTACGGTCTCCTTAGCGCCTTATTGCTTAAGACTGCCGCCAGCCGGATTTGCCTTCAGTCTGTTAATAAACGTGACCAGTTTGTTATTTGGCTCGCAGCTCTGTGTTTATACAGGGAAACCAGGGTACAGAGCGATGGGCGCTTGCAGGTACACGTCAAAATTCCAGCGAAACAACAGCAAATCAGGGTGTTGCAATCCGAATCTTCAAACCTGTCTATCACTAATACCTGTACTGATTACAGCGGTCAATAACATCTCACTGTTACATAACTTATTCGCAGGTGAAAGAGTGACCCCATAACTTTTACGCATTATATGACTTTTCGGCTATCGTTTGTAACAAGAATGTTTAATATTTGTCAAATCAGATGATTAAAATTTAAAATAATGTTGTTATCGTGACCCGGATCACTGTTCAGCATAAAACCCGACAAACTATATGTAGGTTAATTGTAATGATTTTGTGAACATCCTATACTGCCGCCAGGTCTCCGGAATATGCTGCTATCCCGAGCCACCCAGCGTTAGCCCGCGTCGTTTGGACTTTTGCGAAAGTTTTTTTCCATGACGAGTGGTTATAGAAAGGACGCTGTCTGACCCGCACGCAGACCGGAGGAAGGGAACAATAAGAACAGCATGTGGGCGTTATTCATGATAAAAAATGTCAAAAAACAAAGACCTGTTAACCTGGATTTGACAACGATCCGGTTTCCCGTAACGGCTATAGCGTCCATTCTCCACCGCGTGTCCGGCGTGATCACTTTTGTGGCGGTCGGTTTACTGCTGTGGTTGCTGGGCACCAGCCTCTCCTCGCCTGAAGGCTTCCTTACCGCGTCGTCCATCATGGACAGCTTTTTTGTTAAATTCATCCTGTGGGGCATTCTTACCGCGCTGGCGTATCACGCCGTCGGTGGTATCCGCCATATGCTGATGGACGTGGGTTATCTGGAAGAAACTTTTGCGGCAGGACAGCGCTCCGCTACGCTTTCTTTTGTTATTACTGTCGTGCTTTCAATTCTCGCAGGAGTCCTCGTATGGTAAGCAACGCCTCAGCATTAGGACGCAACGGCGTACATGACTTCATTCTGGTTCGCGCTACAGCGATTATTCTGACCCTGTACATTATTTACATGGTCGGTTTCTTCGCCATCACCCGCGATATCACCTGGGAAGTCTGGTCAGGTTTCTTTGCTTCCGCTTTCACCAAAGTGTTTACCCTGCTGGCACTGTTTTCAGTTTTGATCCATGCCTGGATTGGCATGTGGCAGGTGTTAACCGACTACGTTAAATCACTGGCGCTGCGTCTGACGCTGCAACTGCTTATTGTTATCGCGCTGGTGGCATACGTGATTTATGGATTCGTTGTGGTGTGGGGTGTGTAATGAAACTGGACGTCAGAGAATTTGATGCTGTTGTGATTGGTGCCGGTGGCGCAGGTATGCGCGCGGCGCTGCAAATTTCCCAGAGCGGCCAGACCTGTGCGCTGCTCTCTAAAGTGTTCCCGACCCGCTCGCACACCGTTTCCGCGCAGGGCGGCATTACCGTCGCGCTGGGCAATACCCATGAAGATAACTGGGAATGGCACATGTACGACACCGTAAAAGGGTCGGACTATATCGGTGACCAGGACGCGATTGAATATATGTGTAAAACCGGCCCGGAAGCGATTCTGGAACTGGAACACATGGGCCTGCCGTTCTCCCGTCTTGATGACGGTAAAATTTACCAGCGTCCGTTTGGCGGCCAGTCGAAAAACTTCGGCGGCGAGCAGGCGGCACGCACCGCAGCGGCGGCTGACCGTACCGGTCACGCGCTGCTGCATACGCTTTATCAGCAAAACCTGAAAAACAAAACCACGATTTTCTCCGAATGGTACGCGCTGGATCTGGTGAAAAATGACGATGGTGCCGTGGTTGGCTGTACCGCACTGTGCATCGAAACCGGTGAAGTGGTGTACTTCAAAGCGAAAGCGACCGTGCTGGCGACCGGCGGCGCGGGCCGTATTTACCAGTCCACCACCAATGCGCACATTAATACCGGCGACGGCGTGGGTATGGCGCTGCGTGCGGGCGTGCCGGTGCAGGATATGGAAATGTGGCAGTTCCACCCGACCGGCATCGCCGGGGCAGGGGTACTGGTGACGGAAGGCTGCCGTGGTGAAGGCGGCTATCTGCTGAACAAACACGGCGAGCGCTTTATGGAGCGTTACGCGCCGAATGCAAAAGATCTGGCGGGCCGCGACGTGGTTGCGCGTTCCATCATGATCGAAATCCGTGAAGGTCGCGGCTGCGACGGTCCGTGGGGACCGCACGCTAAATTAAAACTCGACCATCTGGGTAAAGAGGTACTGGAATCCCGCCTGCCGGGTATTCTCGAACTCTCCCGTACCTTTGCTCACGTTGATCCGGTGAAAGAGCCGATTCCGGTGATCCCGACCTGCCACTATATGATGGGCGGCATTCCGACCAAAGTGACCGGTCAGGCGCTGACGGTGAATGAGCAGGGCGAAGACGTGGTGATCCCCGGCCTGTTCGCGGTAGGTGAAATCGCCTGCGTATCGGTCCACGGCGCGAACCGTCTTGGCGGCAACTCGCTGCTTGACCTGGTGGTGTTTGGTCGCGCGGCAGGTCTGCATCTGCTGGAGTCCATCGCTGAGCAGGGCGAACTGCGCGATGCCAGCGAAGCCGATATCGAAAAATCGCTGGAGCGCCTCAATCGCTGGAACAACAACCGCGACGGCGAAGATCCGGTGGTCATCCGCAAAGCGTTGCAGGAATGTATGCAGCATAACTTCTCGGTATTCCGCGAAGGCGACGCGATGGCAAAAGGGCTGGAGCAGCTTAAGCAAATCCGTGAGCGTTTGAAAAATGCCCGTCTGGATGACACCTCCAGCGAATTCAACACCCAGCGCGTTGAATGCCTGGAGCTGGATAACCTGATGGAAACCGCGTATGCGACGGCGGTATCTGCTAACTTCCGCACCGAAAGCCGTGGCGCGCACAGCCGCTTCGACTTCCCGGATCGCGACGATGAAAACTGGCTTTGCCATAGCCTGTATCTGCCGCAGTCGGAATCCATGACGCGTCGCAGCGTCAATATGGAGCCGAAACTGCGCCCGGCGTTCCCGCCGAAGATTCGTACTTATTAATGCGGAGACAGGAAAATGAAATTCGAATTTTCAGTTTATCGTTATAACCCGGATGTTGATGACGCTCCGCGTATGCAGGATTACTCGCTGGAGGGCGAAGAAGGGCGCGACATGATGTTGCTCGATGCCCTGATGCTGCTGAAAGAGCAGGACCCCAGCCTGTCGTTTCGCCGCTCGTGCCGTGAAGGGGTTTGCGGCTCCGACGGTCTGAACATGAACGGCAAAAACGGTCTGGCCTGCATCACGCCGCTCTCGGCGCTGGGCAACGGCAAGAAGAAGATTGTTATCCGTCCGCTGCCGGGCCTGCCGGTGATCCGCGATTTGGTGGTGGACATGGGGCAATTCTACGCACAATATGAGAAGATTAAGCCTTACTTGTTGAATAATGGGCAAAATCCACCCGCTCGCGAGCATTTGCAGATGCCTGAGCAGCGGGAAAAACTCGACGGGCTGTACGAGTGTATTCTGTGTGCGTGCTGTTCAACGTCCTGCCCGTCCTTCTGGTGGAACCCGGATAAGTTCATCGGCCCGGCAGGTTTGCTGGCAGCTTATCGCTTCCTGATCGACAGCCGCGATACCGAAACCGACAGCCGTCTTGAAGGATTAAGTGACGCTTTCAGCGTATTCCGCTGCCATAGCATCATGAACTGCGTCAGTGTGTGTCCGAAGGGGCTAAACCCGACGCGCGCCATCGGCCATATTAAGTCGATGCTGTTACAACGCAGTGCCTGATTGATCGCCCTCTCCCTGGCGCGGGAGAGGGCATAAAAAGTGCAGGAAACCTCTAAAAACTGCCCCCTCTTGCTGACAGTTTTTAAAGGTTCCTTCGCGGGCCAAATGAGAAGAGCTCGCAAGTGAACCCTGGGACGTACGCCTTGCCGCGTGCGTTGTAGTTATCCACGGCGAAGTAAGCATATAGATGCTTAAGGGATCACGATGCAGAACGGCGCAATGCAAGCCTGGCTGGACTCTTCTTACCTCTCTGGTGCCAACCAGAGCTGGATAGAACAGCTCTATGAAGACTTCTTAACCGATCCTGACTCTGTAGACGTCAAATGGCGTACGATGTTCCAGCAGTTACCTGGCACCGGAGTTAAACCGGATCAATTCCATTCCAAAACGCGTGATTATTTCCGCCGCCTGGCGAAGGATGCCTCACGTTACACCTCTTCCGTCTCTGACCCTGACACCAACGTAAAGCAGGTTAAAGTCCTGCAACTGATCAACGCGTACCGCTTCCGTGGGCACCAACATGCGAATCTCGATCCGCTGGGGCTGTGGCAGCAGGAGCGCGTGGCGGACCTCGATCCGTCATTCCATGATTTAACCGAAGCAGATTTCCAGGAAACCTTTAACGTTGGCTCTTTTGCTATCGGCAAAGACACGATGAAGCTTGGCGAGCTGCTGGACGCGCTGAAGCAGACCTACTGCGGTTCGATTGGCGCGGAATACATGCACATCACCTCCACCGAAGAGAAACGCTGGATCCAGCAGCGTATCGAATCCGTGGCCGGTCACGCGAACTTTAGCGTTGAAGAGAAAAAACGGTTCCTCGGCGAACTGACGGCGGCAGAAGGGCTGGAGCGCTACCTGGGGGCTAAATTCCCCGGCGCGAAACGCTTCTCGCTGGAAGGCGGCGATGCGCTGATCCCGATGCTCAAAGAGATGATCCGCCACGCCGGTAAAAGCGGCACCCGCGAAGTGGTGCTGGGCATGGCGCACCGTGGACGACTGAACGTCCTGATTAACGTGCTCGGCAAACAGTCGCAGGATCTGTTTGATGAGTTTGCCGGTAAGCATAAAGAACACCTCGGCACCGGCGACGTGAAATACCACATGGGCTTCTCGTCGGATATCGAAACCGAAGGCGGTCTGGTACACCTGGCGCTGGCGTTTAACCCGTCGCATCTGGAAATCGTCAGCCCGGTGGTGATGGGGTCCGTGCGCGCGCGTCTGGATCGTCTGGACGAGCCGAGCAGCAATAAAGTGCTGCCGATCACCATCCACGGCGATGCCGCCGTGACCGGGCAGGGCGTGGTGCAGGAAACCCTGAACATGTCGAAAGCGCGGGGCTACGAAGTGGGCGGCACCGTGCGGATCGTGATTAACAACCAGGTCGGTTTTACGACCTCCAACCCGCTGGATGCGCGCTCCACGCCGTACTGTACTGACATCGGTAAAATGGTGCAGTCGCCGATTTTCCACGTTAACGCCGATGACCCGGAAGCCGTGGCTTTCGTCACCCGCATTGCGCTGGATTTCCGTAATACCTTTAAACGTGATGTGTTCATCGATCTGGTGTGCTACCGCCGTCACGGCCATAACGAAGCCGACGAGCCGAGCGCGACCCAGCCGCTGATGTATCAGAAAATCAAGAAGCACCCGACGCCGCGTAAGCTGTACGCCGATCGTCTGGAGCAGGATCGGGTTGCGACGCTGGAAGATGCGACTGAAATGGTGAACCTTTACCGCGACGCGCTGGATGCCGGTGAGTGCGTGGTGAAAGAGTTCCGCCCGATGAATATGCACTCTTTCACCTGGTCGCCGTACCTTAACCACGAGTGGGATGAAAGCTATCCGAACAAAGTGGAAATGAAGCGTTTGCAGGAACTGGCGAAGCGCATCAGTACCGTGCCGGAAGCCATTGAAATGCAGTCGCGGGTCGCGAAAATCTACGGCGACCGTCAGGCGATGGCGGCGGGTGAAAAATTGTTTGACTGGGGCGGCGCGGAAAACCTCGCCTACGCCACGCTGGTGGATGAAGGCATTTCTGTGCGTCTGTCCGGGGAAGACACCGGTCGCGGCACCTTCTTCCACCGTCATGCGGTGATCCACAACCAGGCAAACGGCTCAACCTATACCCCGCTGCACCACGTTCACAATGCGCAGGGACCGTTTAAAGTCTGGGACTCCGTGCTGTCTGAAGAAGCGGTGCTGGCGTTTGAATACGGCTATGCCACCGCAGAGCCGCGCACCCTGACCATCTGGGAAGCGCAATTCGGCGACTTCGCCAACGGTGCGCAGGTGGTGATTGATCAGTTCATCTCTTCCGGCGAACAGAAATGGGGCCGGATGTGCGGACTGGTGATGCTGCTGCCGCACGGTTACGAAGGGCAGGGACCGGAGCACTCCTCCGCCCGTCTGGAGCGTTACCTGCAACTGTGCGCCGAGCAAAACATGCAGGTGTGCGTGCCGTCCACCCCGGCGCAGGTGTACCACATGCTGCGTCGTCAGGCGCTGCGCGGAATGCGTCGCCCGCTGATCGTCATGTCGCCAAAATCGCTGCTGCGTCACCCGCTGGCAGTCTCTACGCTTGAAGAACTGGCGGACGGTGCTTTCCAGCCAGCCATTGGCGAGATTGATGAACTCGATCCGCAGGCGGTGAAGCGCGTGGTGATGTGTTCTGGTAAGGTTTATTTCGACCTGCTGGAGCAGCGCCGCAAAAACGATCAAAAAGATGTCGCCATTGTGCGCATCGAACAGCTCTACCCGTTCCCGCATCAGGCGGTACAGGAAGCGCTGAAGCCTTACGCTCACGTCCATGATTTTGTCTGGTGCCAGGAAGAGCCGCT
>DIJC01000015.1:147847-167019 GCA_002421005.1 Enterobacteriaceae bacterium UBA5654
AATGAGTAGCGTAGATATTCTCGTTCCTGACCTGCCTGAATCCGTTGCGGATGCGACCGTGGCAACCTGGCATAAAAAACCGGGCGATGCGGTAAAACGTGATGAAGTGCTGGTAGAAATCGAAACTGACAAAGTGGTACTGGAAGTACCGGCATCGGCGGATGGCGTTCTGGATGCCGTGCTGGAAGACGAAGGCGCGACCGTAACCTCCCGCCAGATCCTGGGCCGCCTGCGCGAAGGCAACAGCGCCGGTAAAGAAACCAGCGAGAAGTCAGAAGCGAAAGAATCGACCCCGGCCCAGCGTCAGCAGGCATCGCTTGAAGAGCAAAATAACGATGCGCTCAGCCCGGCGATCCGTCGCCTGCTGGCCGAGCACAATCTTGACGCCAGCGCCATCAAAGGCACCGGCGTGGGCGGGCGTATTACCCGTGAAGATGTGGACAAACATCTGAGCAAAGCGCCGGCAAAAGCGGAAGAGAAAGCGCCGCAGGCGGCTGCCCCTGCCGCAGCCGCTGCTCCGCAACCGGGTAACCGTTCAGAAAAACGCGTGCCGATGACCCGTCTGCGCAAGCGCGTTGCCGAGCGTCTGCTGGAAGCGAAAAACTCCACCGCGATGCTGACGACCTTCAACGAAGTCAACATGAAGCCGATTATGGATCTGCGCAAGCAGTACGGCGATGCCTTCGAAAAACGTCACGGTATTCGTCTGGGCTTTATGTCGTTCTACGTAAAAGCGGTTGTCGAAGCGCTGAAACGCTACCCGGAAGTGAACGCTTCTATTGATGGCGATGACGTGGTGTACCACAACTACTTCGATGTCAGCATGGCCGTTTCCACGCCGCGCGGCCTGGTGACGCCGGTACTGCGCGACGTTGACGCGCTGGGCATGGCAGACATCGAAAAACGCATTAAAGAACTGGCGCTGAAAGGACGTGACGGCAAGTTAACGGTGGAAGATCTGACCGGCGGTAACTTCACCATTACCAACGGCGGCGTCTTTGGCTCGCTGATGTCCACGCCGATCATCAACCCGCCGCAGAGCGCGATCCTCGGTATGCACGCCATTAAAGATCGCCCGATGGCGGTTGACGGTAAAGTGGAGATCCTGCCGATGATGTATCTGGCGCTCTCCTACGATCATCGCCTGATCGACGGCCGTGAATCGGTAGGTTTCCTGGTCGCCATTAAAGATCTGCTGGAAGATCCGACCCGTCTGCTGCTGGACGTGTAGTAGTAAAGAATATCACCTGCCCGCAGGTCGGCTGGCCTGCGGACATAAAGATAACGACTATCTGAAGGATGGACAGAACACATGAACTTACATGAATACCAGGCAAAACAACTCTTTGCCCGCTATGGTTTACCCGCGCCGGTAGGCTATGCCTGCAATACGCCGCGTGAAGCAGAAGAGGCGGCGTCGAAAATTGGTGCGGGTCCGTGGGTGGTGAAATGCCAGGTCCACGCGGGTGGTCGCGGTAAAGCGGGCGGCGTAAAAGTCGTCAAAAGCAAAGAAGAAATTCGCGCCTTCGCTGAGCACTGGCTGGGTAAACGTCTGGTGACCTACCAGACGGATGCTAACGGTCAGCCGGTGAACCAGATCCTGGTGGAAGCGGCGACGGACATTGATAAAGAGCTGTACCTCGGCGCGGTCGTCGATCGCAGTTCGCGTCGCGTGGTATTCATGGCGTCTACCGAAGGCGGCGTGGAAATTGAAAAAGTGGCGGAAGAAACCCCGCACCTGATCCACAAAGTGGCGCTCGATCCGCTGGCCGGTCCGATGCCGTATCAGGGACGTGAACTGGCGTTTAAACTGGGTCTGGAAGGTAAACAGGTTCAGCAGTTCACCAAAATTTTCATGGGCCTGGCGACCATTTTCCTTGAGCGCGATCTGGCGCTGATCGAAATCAACCCGCTGGTGATCACCAAACAGGGCGACCTGATTTGCCTCGACGGCAAACTGGGCGCGGACGGCAACGCGCTGTTCCGCCAGCCGGATCTGCGCGAAATGCGCGACCACTCGCAGGAAGATGCGCGTGAATCACAGGCTGCGCAGTGGGAGCTGAACTACGTTGCGCTTGATGGCAACATCGGCTGCATGGTTAACGGCGCGGGTCTGGCGATGGGCACCATGGACATCGTTAAACTGCACGGCGGCGAACCGGCGAACTTCCTCGACGTGGGCGGCGGCGCAACCAAAGAGCGCGTCACCGAGGCGTTCAAAATCATTCTTTCCGACGACAACGTGAAAGCGGTGCTGGTTAACATCTTCGGCGGTATCGTCCGCTGCGATCTGATTGCCGACGGCATCATCGGCGCGGTCGAAGAAGTCGGTGTTAACGTGCCGGTAGTGGTACGTCTGGAAGGGAACAACGCTGAACTGGGCGCGAAACGCCTGGCAGACAGCGGCCTGAATATTATTGCAGCGAAGAGTCTGACGGATGCAGCCCAGCAGGTCGTTGGCGCAGTGGAGGGGAAATAATGTCAGTTTTAATTGATAAGAACACCAAAGTGATCTGCCAGGGTTTTACCGGTAGCCAGGGGACATTCCACTCCGAACAGGCGATTGCCTACGGCACGCAAATGGTCGGCGGTGTGACGCCGGGCAAAGGCGGCACTGAGCATCTGGGTCTGCCTGTGTTCAACACCGTGCGTGAAGCGGTGGAAGCCACCGGCGCAATCGCCTCGGTGATCTACGTTCCGGCACCGTTCTGTAAAGATTCGATTCTGGAAGCGATCGACGCGGGTATTAAGCTGATTATCACCATTACCGAAGGCATCCCGACGCTGGATATGCTGACGGTAAAAGTGAAGCTGGACGAAGCGGGCGTGCGCATGATTGGCCCGAACTGTCCGGGCGTCATCACACCGGGCGAATGCAAAATCGGCATTATGCCGGGACACATTCACAAGCCGGGTAAAGTGGGCATCGTCTCCCGTTCCGGTACGCTGACCTATGAAGCGGTTAAGCAGACGACCGACTACGGTTTTGGCCAGTCCACCTGCGTGGGCATCGGCGGCGACCCGATCCCCGGCTCTAACTTTATCGATATTCTGAAGCTGTTCCAGGAAGATCCACAGACCGAAGCGATTGTGATGATCGGTGAGATCGGCGGCAGTGCAGAAGAAGAAGCGGCGGCGTATATAAAAGATCACGTCACCAAACCGGTGGTCGGCTACATCGCGGGCGTCACCGCGCCGAAGGGTAAACGTATGGGCCACGCGGGCGCAATCATCGCGGGCGGCAAAGGCACGGCGGATGAAAAATTCGCGGCGCTGGAAGCGGCAGGCGTGAAAACCGTGCGCAGCCTGGCGGATATCGGCGAAGCGCTGAAAGCGATTATTAAGTAAAGGGCTCCCCGCAGAGGGAGCTGGTTTTCGACATGGTTGGCCGCTGAAAAGCGGCCTTTTTTATGGTGCGTCAGACAGCGGCATCGTTACCGCGTCCGGGGGATTAACGCCCACGCCGGGCAACAAGAGTAAATTTATAATCGTCGTTTCTGAAGACGTTGCGGCTGTATTCAAACACTCTGCCGTCTTTCAGGAAACCGCGCGAGATTTTTTCGAGGATCGGCTGATGGGCGTCGATCGCCAGCGCGGTAATCGCTTCTTCGGAAGGCATCACCGGGACCAGCTCCTGCTCGCTGCGGTCGATAATCATTTTTTTGATCTGTTCAATGTAGCGATATTTTGAATTTTCCATCACTTCCCACGTCAGGTCGGCGAACAGGGCCAGCGGCATCCACGTCTCTTCCAGATTCACTGGTTTCTGCTTGATAAAGCGCACCCGTTTGATGTGCCAGACTTTTTCCTCTGCGGCGATCTGGAGCTTTTCTGCCAGCCACGGCTCGGCCGGGATCACCTCAAATACTCTGACGTCGCTGTGGGTATCAACGTTACGGTCGGCCAGCTTCTCGTAAAAGCTGGTGAGCTGGTAGATATCGTAATTCACCCGCTCTTCTTTTACGTACGAACCGCTGCCCTGAATGCTTTCAATGATCGACTCGGTGGTGAGCTGCCGGAGCGCCTGGCGCACGGTGACGCGGCTGACGTTGAACTGCTCCTGAAGCGTGGATTCCGTGGGCAGCGCATCGCCGGGTTTCAGATCGCCACGCTGGATGCGCTCGCGCAGGGCGTCGGCGATTTGCCGGTACATCGGTTTGTTGGACATTACGTTGCTGGCTCCTGGCGTGCGCCGAAATAATACCTTTCCAGCAATTATCCGCGTCGTTGATAAAATGTAAATAATACAAATTAAATACAAATTTCAAAGAAAGCGAAAATGATCACATAAATGTATTACTTTCTGCGCCATGATAAAGATCATCCGCAGCGAGAAAGGCTGCCCTTTATGAATCAGTGGGGATCATGATGAACCTGACGACATTAACGCACCCGGAGGCGATCTGCCTGCAAACGACGTTCGACAGCCGGGATGCGGCCATCCACGCGCTGGCGCAACGGCTGGCACAGCTTGGCAAAATCACACATCTGGATCAGTTTCTTGACGACGTATTTGCCCGTGAAGCGCAGGGGCCAACCGCGCTGGGGGAAGGGCTGGCGGTGCCGCACGGCAAAAGCCATGCGGTGAAAGAGGCCGCGTTTGCCGTGGCGACGCTGCGCGAGCCGGTAAGCTGGCAGGGCGTGGACGGGCCGGAACAGGTGGATTTAGTGGTCCTGCTGGCGATCCCGCCTGCCGAAGCCGGATCGACTCATATGCAATTGTTAACTGCGTTAACCAGCCGCCTGGCTGACGATGCGGCGCGCGCGGCAGTCAGCGCAGCCAGCACGCCGGAACAGCTTTTAACCGCACTGGCATCCGACGACGAGCGGGCGAAAGAAGTGGCGGTCGCCGCCGATGCGCCGGTGGTTGTCTGCGTCACCGCCTGCCCGGCGGGGATCGCGCACACCTACATGGCAGCGGAATACCTCGAAAAAGCCGGGAAAAAGCTGGGCGTGCGGGTATACGTTGAAAAGCAGGGCGCGAACGGCATTGAAGGGCGGCTGACGGCGGAGCAGCTTAATGCTGCGCGGGCGTGTATTTTCGCGGCGGAAGTGGCGGTGAAAGAATCGGAGCGCTTTAACGGCATACCGGCGCTGAACGTGCCGGTGGCAGAACCCATCCGCCGCGCCGAAGCCTTAATCCAGCAGGCGCTGGCGCTGAAACCCGGCGGCGCGCAGCGGGTTACGCAGGTGCAGGAGGAAAGCAAAAAGAGCGTTAAAACCGAATTAAAACAGGCGCTGCTAAGCGGGATTTCTTTTGCCGTACCCCTGATCGTGGCGGGCGGCACGGTGCTGGCGGTTTCGGTACTGCTGGCGCAGATGCTGGGTCTGCAACCTCTTTTCGATCAGGAGAACTCCTGGCTGTGGATGTACCGCAAGCTGGGCGGCGGCATTCTCGGCACGCTGATGGTGCCTGTGCTGGCGGCCTACACCGCGTATTCGCTGGCCGATAAACCGGCCCTGGCACCCGGTTTTGCGGCGGGGCTGGCAGCCAATATGATCGGCTCCGGCTTTCTTGGCGCGGTCGTCGGCGGGCTGATTGCCGGGTATCTGATGCGCTGGGTGAAAGCGCATATCCGCCTGAGCAACCGGTATAACGGTTTTTTGACGTTCTATTTATATCCTGTTCTCGGCACGCTGGTGGCGGGCAGCCTGATGCTGTTTGTGATCGGCGAACCGGTCGCGTGGATTAACAACGGGCTGACCAGTTGGCTGAAGGGATTGTCCGGCACCAATGCGCTGCTGCTGGGGGCGATCCTCGGCTTTATGTGTTCCTTCGACCTCGGCGGGCCGGTCAATAAGGCCGCCTACGCCTTTTGCCTCGGCGCAATGGCGAACGGCGTTTTCGGTCCGTATGCCATTTTTGCCTCGGTGAAGATGGTTTCGGCGTTTACCGTCACCGCCTCCACCATGATTGCGCCGCATCTGTTTAAAAGCTTTGAAATCGAGACCGGCAAATCAACCTGGCTGCTGGGGCTTGCCGGGATCACCGAAGGCGCCATTCCGATGGCGATTGAAGATCCGCTCCGGGTCATCGGGTCATTTGTGCTGGGGTCGCTGGTGACCGGCGCGGTTGTCGGCGGAATGCACATCGGCCTCTCCACGCCGGGGGCGGGAATTTTCTCACTGTTCCTGCTGCACGACGGCGGTCTGGGCGGCGCGATTGCGGCGGCGGGCTGGTTTGGCGCGGCGCTGCTCGGCACGGCTATTTCCACCTGTGTACTGGTGCTGTGGCGACGCCACGCGGTGCGGGCGGGTAAATACTTCCCTGACAGCGCTACGATCTGATTTTTGATTGAAAGGAAACGAAGATGAAAGCTGTATCTCGCGTTCACATTACGCCGCATATGCACTGGGACAGAGAGTGGTACTTCACCACCGAAGAGTCCCGCATTTTACTCGTCAATAATATGGAAGAAATCCTCACCCGTCTGGAGCAGGATGCGGAGTACAAATACTACGTTCTCGACGGGCAAACGGCGATCCTCGAAGATTATTTTGCGGTAAAACCGGAAAACAAAGCGCGGGTGACGGCGCTGGTGCAGGCGGGCAGGCTGATCGTCGGCCCGTGGTATACGCAAACCGACACCACCATTGTGGCAGGCGAGTCTGTCCTGCGTAATTTGCTTTACGGGATGCGCGACTGCCTGGCGTTTGGCGAGCCGATGAAAATCGGTTATTTGCCGGATTCGTTCGGCATGTCCGGGCAGCTTCCGCAAATCTACAACGGCTTTGGTATTACGCGCACCATGTTCTGGCGCGGCTGTTCCGAGCGTCACGGCACTGATAAAACAGAATTCCTTTGGCAGAGCGGGGAGGGGAGCGAAGTGGTGACCCAGGTGCTGCCGCTGGGTTATGCCATCGGCAAATATTTGCCGGAGGACGAAGAGGGGCTGCGTAAACGTCTCGACAGCTACTTTGAAGTACTGGAAAACGCCTCGATCACCAAAGAGATCCTGCTGCCGAACGGCCACGATCAGATGCCGCTCCAGCAAAATATCTTTGCGGTGATGGCTAAACTGCGTGAAATTTATCCGCAGCGAGAATTTGTGATGAGCCGCTTTGAAGAGGTCTTCGAACGCATTGAGCAACAGCGCGATGCGCTGACAACGCTGAAAGGCGAATTCATTGACGGCAAATATATGCGCGTGCACCGCACCATCGGCTCCACGCGGATGGATATCAAAATTGCCCACGCACGAATTGAAAACAAAATCGTTAATCTGCTGGAGCCGCTGGCGACCCTCGCCTGGACGCTGGGCTTTGAGTATCAGCACGGCCTGCTGGAAAAAATGTGGAAAGAGATCCTCAAAAATCACGCCCACGACAGTATCGGCTGCTGCTGTAGCGATAAAGTGCATCGCGAAATCATGAGCCGCTTCTGGCTGGCGGAAGATATGGCCGATAGCCTCATTCGCTTTTATATGCGCAAAATCGTCGACAATATGCCGCAGCAGGCGGGCGATAAACTGACGCTCTTCAACCTGATGCCGTGGCCGCGTAAGGAAGTGGTCAACACCACCCTCCGCCTGCGCGCCGCCGCCTTCCGCTTGCAGGACAGCGAAGGCCACGATGTGCCGTATTACATTCGCGCGCAACGGGAGATTGACCCCGGCCTGGTGGACCGCCAGATCGTCCATTACGGCAACTACGATCCCTTTATGGAGTACGACATCCAGCTGTGCCAGGTGCTGCCCGCGATGGGCTATCTGACGCTGCATATTTTACCCGGCGAAGCGGGGACGCAGGCGGCCGTACCGGCGCAGAGCGACGCGCTACTGGAAAACGACGGCTGGCGGATCGTGCTCAACGATGACGGCACGTTGAAAATGACCGATAAAGACAGCGGTCTGGTGTACGACCGGGTGCTGGAATTTGAAGACGGCTCCGACGACGGTGACGAATATGATTATTCCCCGCTGCGCGAAGAGTGGCTGCTCACCTCCGCCGGGACGACCCGCCTGATGAATGTCACCCACGATGCGTGGCAAAGCCGGGCAACGCTGCGCAGTGAAATGGCTGTTCCTGTGGATCTGGCGCAACGCGCCGCGCGTCAGCGTGATGGCAGGCTGATTATCGACAGCACAATTACGCTGAGCCATCACAGCAAACGCGTGGATTTTGACCTGCGGATTGTAAATCAGGCCGACGATCACCGCGTGCGGGTGCGCATTCCGGTGCCGTATAAAGCGCAAACGGTTCTGACCGATACCCAGTTTGGCGCTGTTACGCGCCCGGTCAGCGATCCGGCGATGGCAAACTGGCAGGAAGAGGGCTGGAAAGAAGCGCCGGTGCCGGTGTGGAATCTGCTTAATTACGCCGCCTTGCAACATCAACGCCACGGCCTGGCGCTGTTCAGCGAGGGGTTGCGCGAGGTGGAAATCATTGGCGAAGAACGCAGCGCGTTTGCGCTGACGCTGCTGCGCGGCGTCGGGCTGCTCGGCAAAGAAGATTTGCTCCTGCGACCGGGGCGGCCTTCCGGGATCAAAATGCCGGTGCCGGATTCGCAGTTGCGCGGGGAACTTCAGTGTCGCTTCAGCCTGTGGCCGTTCGTGGGGTCGCCGCTTAATGCGGGCGTCGCGCAGCAGGCAAGGAGCTGGCTGACGCCGGTACAGTGCTACAACAAAATCCCCTGGGACGCCATGAAACTCAACCGCAGCCCGCTGACCGCGCCGGAAAACTACAGCCTGTTCAGTATGCCTTCCACCGGCTGTCAGCTAAGCGTGCTGAAAAAGGCGGAAGATCGCGACGAACTGATTGTGCGTCTCTTTAACCCGTCGGACAGCGAAAATGCGCAGACGATGCTGATGTTCAATCAGCACCATCCGCACTGTCAGGAAACCGGGATGGACGAACAGTTCCGCGCGCAGGGCGCGGACATCACCGCCCGGCCCGTCAGCTTCCGCCCAGGACAGGCGCGAACGTGGAGCGTTAAGATTTAAATCTCACCCCCGCAAAGCCACTCAATGAGTGGCTTTGTTATTCACCGGAAGTATCAATCAGCGGTGTTAATTTTCGCGGGTTAGTAAGTAAAATAAATGTAATAAACAACGATAACCACTCTGGCTACATGAAAACAGGCTCAGCCCGCCGTATTTTTTCCTCTGGCGGCGTTAATTTTTTCCCCCTCATTAATTTAACCTGCGGGCGCAGGATTTTCGCAATAATTGATCGTCATCAATGTTATTAAAAGATC
Source organism: Enterobacteriaceae bacterium UBA5654 (assembly GCA_002421005.1). Lineage (GTDB taxonomy): Bacteria > Pseudomonadota > Gammaproteobacteria > Enterobacterales > Enterobacteriaceae > Superficieibacter. The sequence goes on from DIJC01000015.1 coordinate 157,044, forward strand.
ATGTTTTTAACATGGTTTTTACTCTGGACGCCAAATACGAACATAATTAACAATTATCGCTAAAATTGATTTAAATCAAAAAGTAATACTTTGAAAAAAGCACCAGAAAGGGCTAAATTGTTGCAGATCAAATCTGCCGCAAACTGATAAAATGTGCAGATCTTGATCGCCATCTAAAATCGTAAAATTACTCTGTAAAAACCTGTTTATTGCAAGGGTTTTACGGCGTAGTATATTCGCGGGATCAATTTGAGTTTTTTATTAACGTATTTGTAACTTTTCAGTATAAAAGTGAGAACGCAATGATAAATCCGCATTCTACGGCAGAAAAGCTACATATAATTTGTATTGGGGCATGCGTGTGATCCTTTCTAACGGGGTTCACTCTCGGAGTCTTCATGCGATGAGCAAGGAGTCATAATGTTAGATATCGTCGAACTGTCGCGCTTACAGTTTGCCTTAACTGCGATGTACCACTTTCTGTTTGTGCCGCTGACGCTGGGTATGGCGTTTTTGCTGGCCATTATGGAAACGGTGTACGTGCTTTCCGGCAAACAAATTTATAAAGATATGACCAAATTCTGGGGCAAGTTGTTTGGTATCAACTTTGCGCTGGGTGTGGCAACCGGTCTGACTATGGAGTTCCAGTTCGGGACTAACTGGTCATACTACTCTCACTATGTGGGCGATATCTTCGGTGCGCCGCTGGCCATCGAAGGGTTGATGGCGTTCTTCCTGGAGTCCACGTTCGTCGGGCTGTTTTTCTTCGGCTGGGATCGCCTGAGCAAAGTGCAGCATATGGCGGTAACGTGGCTGGTGGCGCTTGGCTCTAACCTCTCCGCGCTCTGGATCCTCGTCGCTAACGGCTGGATGCAGAACCCGATTGCCTCAGACTTCAACTTCGAAACCATGCGTATGGAGATGGTGAGCTTCTCCGAGCTGGTGCTGAACCCGGTTGCCCAGGTCAAATTCGTCCATACCGTGGCTTCCGGCTACGTTTGCGGCGCGATGTTTATTCTCGGTATCAGCGCATACTACATGCTGCGCGGTCGCGACTTTGCCTTTGCTAAACGTTCGTTTGCTATTGCAGCCAGCTTCGGCATGGCGGCGGTGCTGTCCGTTATTGTTCTGGGTGATGAATCCGGTTACGAAATGGGCGACGTGCAGAAGACTAAACTGGCGGCCATTGAAGCCGAATGGGAAACGCAGCCTGCGCCTGCTTCCTTTACGCTGTTTGGTATTCCCGATCAGGATTCTCAGGAGAACCATCTCGCTATCCAGATCCCTTACGCGCTGGGCATCATTGCCACCCGTTCGGTTGACACGCCGGTTATCGGTCTGAAAGACCTGATGGTGCAGCACGAAGAGCGTATTCGTAACGGGATGCGTGCTTACCACCTGCTGGAAGAGCTGCGTGCCGGTTCTACCGATCAGGCCGTGCGCGATCAGTTCAACAGCGTGAAAAAAGACCTTGGCTATGGCTTGCTGCTCAAGCGCTACACGGAAAACGTCTCTGATGCTACCGAAGCGCAAATCCAGCAGGCAACTAAAGACTCTATTCCGCGCGTTGCGCCGCTGTACTTTGCGTTCCGTATTATGGTGGGCTGCGGCATATTAATGCTGCTGATCATCGCCGCCTCTTTCTGGAGCGTGATCCGCAACCGTATCGGGCAGAAAAAATGGCTGCTGCGCACCGCGTTCTACGCGATCCCGCTGCCGTGGATTGCCATCGAAGCGGGCTGGTTTGTGGCAGAGTACGGTCGTCAGCCGTGGGCTATTGGTGAGGTGCTGCCGACCGCAGTCGCTAACTCATCGTTGACACCGGGCGACCTTATCTTCTCCATGCTGTTAATTTGCGGCCTGTACACCCTGTTCCTGGTGGCAGAGTTGTTCCTGATGTTCAAATTTGCACGCCTTGGCCCAAGCAGCCTGAAGACCGGTCGTTATCACTACGAGCAGTCTACCGTCGCTTCGCAACCGGCACGCTAAGACAGGAGTCGTCAAATGATTGATTATGAAGTATTGCGTTTTATCTGGTGGCTGTTGATTGGCGTGCTGCTGATCGGTTTTGCGGTTACCGACGGATTCGACATGGGGGTGGGGATGCTCACCCGTTTCCTCGGCCGTAATGACACCGAGCGTCGGATCATGATTAACTCCATCGCCCCGCACTGGGACGGCAACCAGGTATGGCTGATCACCGCCGGTGGCGCACTGTTCGCTGCCTGGCCGATGGTTTACGCCGCGGCGTTTTCCGGCTTTTATGTGGCGATGATCCTCGTGCTGGCGTCGTTGTTCTTCCGTCCGGTCGGGTTTGACTACCGCTCGAAGATTGAAGTCTCCCGCTGGCGCAATATGTGGGACTGGGGCATTTTCATCGGTAGCTTTGTGCCGCCGCTGGTGATCGGCGTGGCGTTCGGCAACCTGTTGCAGGGCGTACCGTTCCACGTAGATGAATACATGCGTCTGTACTACACCGGAAACTTCTTCCAGTTGCTGAACCCGTTTGGCCTGCTGGCGGGCGTGGTGAGCGTGGCGATGATCATCACCCAGGGCGCGACTTACCTGCAAATGCGTACCGTCGGCGAACTGCACCTGCGCGCGCGTACCACCTCGCAGATTGCGGCGCTGGTTACCATGATCTGCTTCGCGCTGGCTGGCGTTTGGGTGGTCTACGGTATTGATGGCTATGTCGTGACCTCTGCCATTAATCATCATGCTGCTTCAAACCCGCTGACTAAAGAAGTTGCGCGTCAGGCCGGCGCATGGCTGGTGAACTTCAATAATATGCCTGCTCTGTGGCTGATCCCGGCGCTGGGCGTAGTGCTGCCGCTGCTGACGATCCTGCTGTCGCGTCTGGAAAGAGGGGCGCTGGCCTTTGTTGTCTCTTCTCTGACCCTGGCGTGCATCATTCTCACTGCGGGTATTGCGCTGTTCCCGTTCGTCATGCCGTCAAGCACCATGATGAATGCCAGCCTGACGATGTGGGATGCCACCTCCAGCCAGATGACGCTGAATCTGATGACCTTTGTTGCGCTGGTATTTGTGCCGATTATCCTGCTCTACACCGGCTGGTGTTACTGGAAAATGTTCGGTCGCATTACGAAAGAACAGATCGAAAGCAACACTCACTCTATGTATTAAGTAAGGAGCTAAATATGTGGTATTTCGCATGGATCCTCGGAACGCTTCTTGCCTGTGCATTCGGCGTGATCACTGCGCTGGCGCTTGAACACGTTGAAGCGGCCAAAGCAGGCGAAGAAAAACACTGATGAAAACGATTATCGCGTCTCTTTATGCGGTAATGGACAAGCGCCCGTTACGGGCGCTTTCTTTAGTGATGGCATTACTGCTGGCAGGCTGCATGTTCTGGGACCCGACCCGCTTTGCGGCGAAGACCAGCGGACTGGCAATCTGGCACGGACTGGTGCTGATGTGGGCGGTTTGTGCCGGGGTGATCCACGGCGTCGGTTTTCGCCCGCGTGCGGTGGTCTGGCAGGGCATATTTTGTCCGCTTGTCGCCGATGTCGTCCTGATTGCAGGCTTGATTTTTTTCTTTAGTTGAGCAAGTACACACCTTTACGATTATGGGCTTGCAAAAGCCCATAAATTTTTACTCTACGTTTACTTCAACCCATTCCAAACAACCTTTCCCGCGCGTATAGTAGCGAAGTTTGAAAGCTCTAACCTTTTTTGCGTTACTGGGATGTAAAGTGAATACAACGCTGTTTCGATGGCCGGTACGTGTCTACTATGAAGACACCGACGCCGGTGGTGTGGTTTATCACGCCAGCTACGTGGCTTTCTATGAGAGAGCACGCACAGAGATGCTGCGTCATCATCACTTCAGTCAGCAGGTTCTGCTGGCTGAACGGGTTGCCTTTGTGGTTCGCAAAATCACGATCGAGTATTTTGCGCCCGCCAGACTCGATGACATGCTCGACGTTCAAACGGAAATAACATCGATGCGTGGTACCTCGCTGGTGTTCACGCAGCGCATCGTCAATGCAGAGAATAAAATCCTGAACGAAGCTGAGGTTCTGATTGTCTGTGTTGATCCACTCTTAATGAAGCCTCGTGCGCTTCCCAAGTCTATTGTCGCGGAGTTTAAGCAGTGACTGACATGAATATCCTTGATTTGTTCCTGAAGGCTGGCCTTCTGGTTAAACTTATCATGCTGATCTTAATTGGCTTTTCAATCGCGTCCTGGGCCATCATCATCCAGAGAACGCGCATCCTCCATGCCGCTGCGCGTGAAGCGGAAGCGTTCGAAGATAAATTCTGGTCGGGGATTGAGCTTTCTCGCCTGTATCAGGAAAGCCAGGGGCGTCGCGATAGTCTGGCGGGCTCTGAGCAAATCTTCTATAGCGGCTTTAAAGAGTTCGCCCGACTGCACCGCGCTAATAATCACGCGCCGGAAGCGGTCGTGGAAGGGGCTTCCCGCGCTATGCGTATTTCCATGAACCGCGAGCTGGAAAGCCTGGAAACGCATATCCCGTTCCTCGGCACCGTTGGCTCTATCAGTCCTTATATCGGCCTGTTCGGTACGGTATGGGGGATCATGCACGCGTTTATCGGTCTCGGTGCGGTAAAACAGGCCACCCTGCAAATGGTTGCGCCGGGTATCGCAGAAGCGCTGATCGCGACCGCGATCGGTCTGTTTGCGGCAATTCCGGCGGTAATGGCGTACAACCGCCTGAACCAGCGCGTTAACAAACTCGAACTGAACTACGACAACTTCATGGAAGAATTTACCGCCATTCTGCATCGTCAGGCGTTTAGCAGCAGCGAGAGCAATAAGGGGTAAATCATGGCTAAAGCACGTGGACGTCGGAGCCGTCGCGAAGTCAAGTCCGAAATCAACATCGTACCGCTGCTGGACGTGTTGCTGGTGCTGGTGCTGATCTTCATGGCGACAGCGCCGATTATTACCCAGAGCGTGGAAGTTGATCTCCCGGAAGCCCAGGAGACGGAGGCCGTTAATTCCAACGACGAGCCGCCGGTGATTGTGCAGGTTTCCGGCATTGGGCAATACAGCATCAAGGTGGGCGGCGAGACGCTTCCGCAGTTGCCGCAGGAGCAGGTCATTGCCGAAGCGCAGAGCCGTCTGAAAGCGAATCCGAAAGCGGTCTTTTTAATCGGTGGCGCGAAAGACGTGCCTTATGATGAAATTATTAAAGCGCTGAACCTGTTACATACTGCGGGTGTGAAATCGGTTGGTTTGATGACGCAGCCTATTTGATCCGACATATTTTCTCCGCTGTGCAAACGGCGGGTAACAGGCGAACTGTTTTTGGGAACCGAGAGTGTCAAAGGCAACCGAACAAAACGACAAGCTTAAACGAGCGATAATCATTTCAGTCGTGCTGCACGTTATTCTGGTGGCAGGGCTGATCTGGAGTTCGTTCGATGAGCATATTGAAGCTTCCGCAGGCGGGGGAGGCGGCTCTTCTATTGATGCCGTGATGGTTGATTCCGGCGCGGTCGTTGAGAACTATAATCGCACCAAAGCACAGGAAGCGAGCGCCCGCCGTGCCGCTGAGCAACGCAAAAAGCAGGAACAGCAACAGGCGCAGGAGCTACGTGATAAACAGGCTGCTGATCAGGAAAAGCTAAAGCAGCTTGAGAAAGAAAAACTGCAGGCGCAGGAAGAAGCGGCGCAGCAGCAAGAAGAACAGAAAAAAGCTGAAGAAGCGGCGCAGCAGGCGAAAACGCAGCAAAAACAGGCTGAGGAAGCGGCGGCGAAAGCGCAAGCGGAGGCAAAAGCCAAAGCGGATGCCCAGGCTAAAGAAGCGGAGGCGGCAGCGAAGAAAGCGGCAGCGGATGCGAAGAAACAGGCCGACGCCGAGGCGGCAAAAGCCGCTGCCGTAGCGAAGAAACAGGCTGAAGCTGCTAAAACGGCTGCCGAAGCGGAGAAAAAAGCTAAAGCGGACGCAGCTCAGAAAGCCGCTGCTGAAAAAGCCGCCGCCGAGCAGAAAGCCGCAGAAAAAGCGGCTGCAGATAAGAAAGCCGCTGCCGATAAAAAGGCTGCTGCTGACAAAGCTGCGGCTGAAAAAGCGGCCGCCGATAAGAAAGCGGCTGCGGACAAGAAAGCCGCTGCTGATAAAAAAGCCGCCGCCGACAAGGCCGCAGCAGATAAAGCAGCAGCAGCCAAAAAAGCTGCCGCTGAAAAAGCCGCAGCGGATGCTGCGGCTGATGATATCTTTGGCGATCTTAGCTCCGGTAAGAATGCACCGAAAACCGGTGGCGGAGCGAAAGGGAATAATGCTTCTCCGGCAGGGAGTGGTAATACTAAAAATAATGGCGCATCAGGCGCGGATATCAGCAACTATGCCGGGCAGATTAAAGCTGCCATCGAAAGCCGTTTTTATGACGCATCGTCTTATGCAGGTAAAACCTGTACGCTGCGCCTGAAACTGGCTCCTGACGGCTTACTGCTTGATATCCAGTCTGAAGGTGGCGATCCCGCGCTCTGCCAGGCTGCTCTTACAGCGGCTAAACAGGCGAAGATCCCAAAACCACCAAGCCAGGCGGTATACGAAGTCTTTAAAAATGCACCGCTGGACTTTAAACCATAGGTTAAACTTTGACCGTGAGAGCGGCAGAAGAATCACCTCTGGTAGTGACAGGGTGAAAGTAGTTTTGTCCATTTTAGTTTGTTAACATTCTGCTAAATTATCGTGGGCTTTCCGCCTGGATAAGGGAGATATGATGAAGCAGGCATTACGAGTAGCATTTGGTTTTCTGATTATGTGGGCGGCAGTGCTGCACGCAGAAGTCCGCATCGTGATCGACAGCGGTGTGGAAGCGGGCCGCCCAATTGGTGTGGTGCCTTTTCAGTGGGCGGGGCCTGGTGCCGCGCCTGAAGATATCGGCGGTATCGTGGGTGCAGACCTGCGTAACAGCGGTAAATTTAATCCATTAGATCGCGCCAAGCTGCCACAGCAGCCGGCAACCGCACAGGACGTTCAGGCGGCTGCCTGGACTGCGCTTGGCATTAACGAAGTTGTTGTGGGTCAGGTGACGCCAAACCCGGACGGAAGCTACAGCGTGGCTTACCAGCTGGTTGACGTGAGCGGCGGTGCGCCGAACGTACTGGCGCAGAACACGTATAAAGTGAACAAGCAGTGGCTGCGTTATGCAGGTCATACTGCCAGTGATGAAGTCTTTGAAAAAATCACCGGTATTAAAGGCGCATTCCGTACTCGTATCGCCTACGTGGTGCAGACCAACGGCGGTCAGTTCCCGTATGAACTGCGCGTTTCTGACTACGATGGCTACAACCAGTTTGTGGTTCACCGTTCACCGCAGCCTTTGATGTCTCCGGCCTGGTCTCCGAAAGGTGACAAGCTCGCTTATGTCACCTTTGAAAGCGGTCGTTCTGCGCTGGTGATCCAGACGCTGGCGAACGGTGCCGTGCGTCAGGTGGCTTCCTTCCCGCGTCACAACGGTGCACCGGCATTCTCACCGGATGGCAGCAAACTGGCGTTTGCCCTGTCTAAAACCGGTAGCCTTAACCTGTACGTGATGGACGTTGGCTCTGGTCAAATCCGCCAGGTAACTGATGGTCGCAGCAACAACACTGAACCCACCTGGTTCCCGGACAGCCAGAATCTGGCCTTTACCTCTGACCAGGCCGGTCGTCCGCAGGTCTATAAAGTGAACGTCAACGGCGGTGCGCCGCAGCGCATTAGCTGGGAAGGTTCACAAAACCAGGATGCTGATGTCAGCAGCGATGGTAAATTTATGGTAATGGTTAGCTCCAACGGTGGGCAGCAACACATTGCTAAACTGGATCTCGGAGCGGGTGGCGTACAGGTTCTGTCGTCAACGTTCCTGGATGAAACGCCAAGTCTGGCACCTAACGGCACTATGGTAATCTACAGCTCTTCTCAGGGGATGGGTTCCGTGCTGAATTTGGTTTCTACAGATGGGCGTTTCAAAGCGCGTCTTCCGGCAACTGATGGACAGGTCAAATTCCCTGCCTGGTCGCCGTATCTGTGATAATAAATAATTGATTAATAAAGGAATCATTGAAATGCAACTGAACAAAGTGCTGAAAGGGCTGATGATTGCCCTGCCTGTTATGGCAATCGCAGCGTGTTCTTCCAACAAGAATGCCAGCAACGACGGTAGCGAAGGCGGTATGCTGAACGGCGCTGGCACTGGTATGGATGCTAACGGCGGCGGCAACGCGTCTTCTGAAGAGCAGGCACGTTTGCAGATGCAGCAACTGCAACAGAACAACATCGTTTACTTCGATCTGGACAAGTACGATATCCGTTCTGACTTCGCTGCAATGCTGGATGCGCACGCTAACTTCCTGCGTAGCAACCCGTCTTACAAAGTCACCGTAGAAGGTCACGCGGACGAACGTGGTACTCCTGAGTACAACATCTCCCTGGGTGAACGTCGTGCCAGCGCCGTTAAAATGTACCTGCAGGGTAAAGGCGTTTCTGCTGACCAGATCTCCATCGTTTCTTACGGTAAAGAAAAACCTGCAGTACTGGGTCACGACGAATCGGCTTACGCCAAAAACCGTCGCGCCGTACTGGTTTACTAAGAGAATGGCATGAGCAGTAACTTCAGACATCAACTACTGAGTCTGTCGTTACTGGTTGGAATAGCGGCCCCCTGGGCCGCTTTTGCTCAGGCACCAATCAGTAGTGTCGGCTCCGGCTCGGTCGAAGACCGCGTCACTCAACTTGAGCGTATTTCAAATGCTCACAGCCAGCTTTTAACCCAGCTCCAGCAGCAGCTTACTGACAATCAGACCGATATTGACACCCTGCGTGGCCAGATTCAGGAAAGTCAGTATCAGCTCAGTCAGGTCATTGAGCGTCAGAAACAGGTGCAGTTGCAGATAGATAGCCTTGGCAGCAGCGGCGCAGCGGCGCAGCCTGCGAACGGCGATCAGAGCGGGGCGGCCAGCGCAACACCAGCGCCAGCGCCGAATGCGGGCGCATCGGCGTCAGGTGCACCGGTCCAAAGCGGCGATGCCAATACTGATTACAATGCGGCTGTCGCGCTGGTGCAGGATAAATCGCGCCAGGATGATGCCCTCACCGCCTTTCAGAACTTCATCAAAAAGTACCCGGATTCAACCTACCTGCCGAATGCGAATTACTGGCTCGGACAGTTGAATTACAACAAGGGGAAAAAGGATGACGCGGCGTATTATTTTGCGAATGTGGTAAAAAATTACCCGAAATCGCCAAAAGCTGCTGATGCCATGTTCAAGGTCGGGATCATCATGCAGGAAAAAGGTGATACCGCGAAAGCGAAAGCCGTTTACCAGCAGGTGATCAACAAGTATCCAGGCACCGACGGAGCTAAACAGGCGCAAAAACGTCTTTCTGGTCTGTAATGATTAGCGCATGACCAGAAAGCGCTTTATTTCTGGTCTTGCTGCATGAATCATAAGCAGTTAAGTGATCTTCCTCAAAATTTTTGTTGCGCTGAATTCTTAAATCAGTAATATATGCCGCCGTTGCCACGGGATATCAAACAAGCCTGAAGCAGCCGAAAAGCAGTAAAATAGTGGGTCGTTAGCTCAGTTGGTAGAGCAGTTGACTTTTAATCAATTGGTCGCAGGTTCGAATCCTGCACGACCCACCACTAACCAGCGCAGTAACGGGTGATTAGCTCAGCTGGGAGAGCACCTCCCTTACAAGGAGGGGGTCGGCGGTTCGATCCCGTCATCACCCACCACCGCTCGGGTCGTTAGCTCAGTTGGTAGAGCAGTTGACTCTTAATCAATTGGTCGCAGGTTCGAACCCTGCACGACCCACCATCATCAGGTGGACCCGAGCAAGCAGTATCTTCGAAGGCGTGACCCGATGGGTCGTTAGCTCAGTTGGTAGAGCAGTTGACTTTTAATCAATTGGTCGCAGGTTCGAATCCTGCACGACCCACCAATATTACGGTGGTCCACTACTTCGAAAAGTCCCGCAAGGGGTCGTTAGCTCAGTTGGTA
>DIJC01000015.1:167204-190627 GCA_002421005.1 Enterobacteriaceae bacterium UBA5654
TAAAGGCGCTTTTTTGCTATCCACAATACGAATGATTCGAACCTGCAGCAGGTTCGGGCCGAACGCAGTGAGGTAACGGAGCCGCCTGCGGCGACGGCCCGAAGGGCGAGCGAAGCGAGTCATCCTGCACGACCCACCAATGCAAAAAAGCGCCCTAAAGGCGCTTTTTTGCTATCTGCACTCCACCGCCTGCCAAATTGGCCTAATTCCGGTGACAATTCCTCTGCAATCCGCTATCTTGTTTAGTATATAAAACATCAGTGCTCTTTATCGCCGTCATAGCGGTAATTACAGAGCATTGCGTTAAGTCGGTAAAACGAGAAGCCCATGAGCATAATGTTTGATCCCCAAACTGCTATCTACCCATTTCCGCCGAAGCCTGCGCCGCTGAACCAGGATGAAAAAGCGTTCTATCGCGAAAAAATCAAACTTCTGCTGCGCGAGCGGGATGCGGTGATGGTCGCGCATTACTACACCGACCCGGAAATTCAACAGCTGGCAGAAGAGACCGGCGGCTGCATTTCTGATTCGCTGGAAATGGCGCGCTTCGGCGCGAAGCATCCTGCCTCAACGCTGCTGGTGGCAGGTGTGCGCTTTATGGGTGAAACAGCCAAAATCCTCAGCCCGGAAAAGACCATTTTAATGCCGACGCTTGATGCGGAGTGTTCGCTGGATCTCGGCTGTCCCATTGATGAGTTCAATGCTTTTTGTGATGCGCACCCGGATCGCACGGTGGTGGTTTACGCCAATACTTCAGCCGCCGTGAAGGCGCGAGCTGACTGGGTGGTCACCTCCAGTATTGCGGTTGAGCTGATTGAACATCTTGATAGCCTGGGCGAGAAAATCATCTGGGCACCGGATCGACATCTGGGCAGCTATGTGCAGAAACAGACCGGCGCGGACATCTTATGCTGGCAAGGTGCGTGCATCGTGCATGACGAATTTAAAACACAGGCGCTGTCACGGATGAAATCCCTCTACCCGGAGGCGGCGATCCTCGTTCACCCGGAGTCGCCGCAGTCGGTCGTGGCGATGGCCGACGCGGTTGGCTCGACCAGCCAGTTAATTAACGCCGCCAGAACGCTGCCACAGCAGGAGTTGATTGTGGCAACCGACCGGGGGATCTTTTATAAAATGCAGCAGGCGGTGCCAGAGAAAACGCTGCTGGAAGCCCCGACGGCGGGCGAGGGGGCAACCTGCCGTAGCTGCGCGCATTGTCCGTGGATGGCAATGAACGGTCTGAAAGCGATTGCTGACAGCCTCGAAACAGCAGATGCCCATCATCAGATTCATGTTAATGCCGCCCTGCGCGAAGGCGCGCTGCTTCCACTTAACCGCATGTTGGATTTTGCGGCTACACTACGTCCATAACAAAATTAACGCGTTTCTACGCTCTGGGGAAAAGATGGATTTTTTTAGCACGCAGAATATTCTCGTTCATATCCCGTTCGGCACCGGCGGTTACGATCTCTCATGGATCGAAGCGATTGGCACGCTGGCGGGCCTGCTCTGCATCTGGCTTGCCAGCCTGGAAAAAATTATTAACTACTTCTTCGGCCTGATTAACGTCACCCTGTTTGCGGTGATCTTTTTTCAGATCCAGCTCTACGCCAGCCTCCTGCTCCAGGTCTTCTTCTTTGCCGCCAATATTTACGGCTGGTATGCCTGGTCGCGACAAACCAGCCACAACGAGGCGGCGCTGCAAATCCGCTGGCTCTCGCTGCCGAAAGCTATCCTGTGGCTGGTGATTTGCGTAGTGGCTATCGGGCTGATGACGGTGTTTATTGACCCGGTATTCGCATTCCTGACCCGTATTGCCTTTGACATCATGTCTGCACTGGGGCTGAACGTCACTATGCCCGATCTGCAACCGGACGCCTTCCCGTTCTGGGACTCCTGCATGATGGTGCTGTCGATTGTGGCGATGATCCTGATGACGCGTAAATACGTCGAAAACTGGATTTTGTGGGTGATTATCAACGTGATCAGCGTAGCGATCTTTGCCCTCCAGGGCGTCTATGCGATGTCGCTGGAATACCTGATCCTCACTTTCATCGCGCTGAACGGCACCCGGATGTGGATTAACAGCGCGCGTGAGAGAGGCTCACACGCGCTTTCTCATTAATGGTGATGATGATGAGCATGACCGGACTGCGCCTCGTTAAGGTCGCATTCCGGTCCGCTACAGGGCTGATACTCCATCTGCACGGTAGCGTGTTCAATCTGATAGTGATGCTGCAAAAAATGGTGAATGCGAGCCAGTAACCCGTCGTGATCGTGCGGCGGAACGACCTGAACGTGGAGCGTCATAAGCGGTTTTTCACCCACGAGCCATACATGCACGTGATGAACATTGCGCACTTCCGGTATTTCTCGGTGCAGTCTGCGCTTCAGCGCCGCAATATCCAGCGCTCGCGGCGCGCCTTCCAGTAATTCATTGACGCTCTCTTTCAGCAACTGCCAGGCGCTGCGCAGCACCAGACATGACACCAGCACGGACAGAATCGGGTCAATCGGCATCCACCCCGTAGTCATAATAATCACCGCCGCGCCTATCGCGCCAATGGAACCCAGCAAATCGCCGAGCACATGCAGCATCGCCGCGCGGACGTTAAGATTTTTTTCCTCGCCGCCGCGATGCAGGATCCAGAAGGCCAGCAGGTTTGCCAGCAGTCCGGCTATCGCGATGATCAGCATGGTCATTCCCGCCACCGGCTGCGGGTGATAAAAACGCTGAATCGCCTCCCAGACAATCAACAGGGTGATCACCACCAGTGCAATAGCGTTGACGAAGGCCGCGAGCGTCGTCAGCCGCAGCCAGCCAAAGGTATGTCGCGCATTGGGGGGGCGGCGCGCAAACTGCACGGCCAGAAACGCAAACAGCAACGCTGCTGCATCCGTCAGCATATGGCCCGCATCGGCAAGAAGCGCGAGGGAACTGGCTATCAGCCCGCCCACCACTTCGATGACCATAAATCCTGCCGTAACGCTAAACGCCAGCAGCAAACGGCGAGCGTTGCTGTCTTCGGGTAAGTGAGAATGGGAATGGGAGTGCGCCATGACATTATCCTGCAATATTTATCATCATTAACGCATTACATCATTACAGATATTGCACGCGGGCGCATAAAAAAAGGAGAGCCGAAGCTCTCCTCTTTACGACATTCCGGGAAGATGATTAATGCGTAGTACCATCAGTTTTGGTATCAACGTCATTATTTACGCCATTGCCGGTCTCAACTTTTTTGTTAATGTCCGGGCAACGGCCATCTTTACACATGGTATTTTTGTGAATGTCTTCTTTGCTCATGCCATCAGCGTCAGTGCTGGTGGATGAAGAGCTGTTCGGATGCAACAGGGTGCCGCCAGACGTGCTGTTAGTGGTCGACGTGCTATTGGTATTGGTATTACCGGTATTAATGTTGCTGTTATCAACATTATTCGGTGCCACATTCTCTTTCGCGCCCGGATCAACCTGACCCGCATCCGCCGAAGAGTTGGACTGACCATTGTTCGATTGAGAACTTGAACTTGCAGCCAGAACCGCGCCGCTGGTCATAGAAAGGGTTGCTGCCAGAAAAATTGTCGCCAGTTTATTCATTTTCATCATGCTGCTCCTGTTCTCGTCGTCTGTCAGAGAGACCCCTGACAAAACAATGGACGTATTGCTCAGTAGTGAAAGATTCTGTAGCGTAAAATAACGCCAGCATAGAATCTGGTAAATAAAATCAAACACAGTAGTTACATTTAAAAAGTGTAGATTAGATCTCGTTTAGCGCTACTTTCTGGCGTTTTTTTAATTAATTCCAGGAATATTCTGCCCGAAGTGTAAAAGCCCGTTTACAGTTCTGGGCTGAAGAGATAGATTGAAAGGATTGCATTCACACTTATAAGTATGGCACGACTGGAAAGAAAATGAATTATCAGAATGACGATTTACGTATTAAAGAAATTAACGAATTATTACCCCCGGTAGCGCTTCTTGAAAAATTCCCGGCCACCGAAAACGCAGCGAACACCGTCGCCCACGCCCGTAAAGCGATTCACAAAATCCTCAAAGGGAATGACGATCGCCTGCTGGTGGTCATTGGCCCATGCTCTATTCACGATCCGTCAGCGGCGAAAGAATATGCATCCCGCCTGCTGGCCCTGCGCGACGAGCTGAAGGGCGAACTGGAAATCGTTATGCGCGTCTATTTTGAAAAACCGCGCACCACCGTCGGCTGGAAGGGGCTGATTAACGATCCGCATATGGACAACAGCTTCCAGATCAACGATGGCCTGCGCATTGCGCGTAAGCTGCTGCTGGACATTAACGACAGCGGACTGCCAGCAGCGGGTGAATTCCTCGATATGATCACTCCACAATATCTGGCTGACCTCATGAGCTGGGGAGCGATTGGCGCACGCACCACGGAATCTCAGGTTCATCGCGAACTGGCTTCTGGTCTTTCCTGCCCGGTCGGTTTCAAAAACGGCACCGACGGCACCATCAAAGTGGCTATCGACGCCATCAACGCCGCCGGTGCACCGCACTGTTTCCTTTCCGTGACCAAATGGGGCCACTCGGCGATTGTGAACACCAGCGGTAACGGCGACTGCCACATTATCCTGCGCGGTGGCAAAGCGCCGAACTACAGCGCACAGCATGTGGCGGAAGTAAAAGAGGGGCTGACCAAAGCGGGTCTGCCTCATCAGGTGATGATTGACTTCAGCCATGCTAACTCCAGCAAGCAGTTTAAAAAGCAGATGGACGTCGGCGCGGACGTTTGCCAGCAGGTGGCGAACGGCGAAAAAGCGATTATCGGCGTGATGATTGAAAGCCACCTGGTGGAAGGCAATCAGAGCCTGGAGAGCGGCGAACCGCTGGCTTACGGCAAAAGCATTACCGATGCCTGTATTGGCTGGGATGATACCGACGCTCTGCTGCGTCAGCTGGCGAATGCGGTTAACGCGCGTCGCGGCTAATAAAAAACCGGATGCCGTCAGGCATCCGGTTCATTTCGTTTCTCAGAACGTCAATTACTTCGCTTTACCCTGGTTAGCGACCGCTGCGGCTTTCGCGGCGATTTCGTCTGCGTTACCCAGATAGTAGTGCTTAATTGGTTTGAAGTTTTCGTCGAACTCATATACCAGCGGTACGCCGGTCGGGATGTTCAGTTCGAGGATCTCATCTTCACCCATGTTATCCAGATATTTTACCAGTGCGCGCAGGGAGTTACCGTGAGCGGCGATGATCACACGCTCACCGCTTTTCAGGCGCGGCAGAATGGTTTCGTTCCAGTAAGGGATCACGCGATCAATGGTCAGCGCCAGGCTTTCGGTCAGCGGCAGTTCCTGCTCGGTCAGCTTCGCGTAACGCGGATCGTGGCCCGGAAAACGCTCGTCTTCTTTGGTTAACGCGGGCGGCGTCACCGCAAAACCGCGACGCCACTGTTTCACCTGCTCGTCACCGTATTTTTCAGCGGTTTCAGCTTTGTTCAGACCCTGCAACGCGCCGTAGTGACGCTCGTTCAGCTTCCAGGATTTCTCTACCGGCAGCCACGCCTGATCCAGTCCATCAAGGATATTCCACAGGGTGTGGATCGCGCGCTTCAGCACGGAGGTGTAAGCAAAGTCAAAGCTATAGCCTTCATCTTTCAGCAGCTTACCCGCTGCTTTGGCTTCAGTGACGCCCTTCTCCGACAGATCAACGTCGTACCAGCCGGTAAAGCGGTTTTCGTTGTTCCACTGGCTTTCACCGTGACGAACCAGAACCAGTTTAGTTACAGCCATACACTTACTCCTCAAGCTCATTGAATGATAATAATTCTCATTATATTGCCGTGACTAAGCCGGCGGCAATGCTTAACCCTAACCATAGCGAAAATAGTGGGCGAGTGTAAGATGCTTGTGAATTTGCAGTTATTATTTTGTCTTTAAATGGCGCTAATTTCAGCAAAATGGATAAAAAAAGCCCTCTTTTCAGAGGGCTGGTTATCAGGCCGGAATAAACTGATATGCCGTTACGCTGATATATTCATCGCCTGGACGCAG
Organism: Enterobacteriaceae bacterium UBA5654; assembly: GCA_002421005.1. Lineage (GTDB taxonomy): Bacteria > Pseudomonadota > Gammaproteobacteria > Enterobacterales > Enterobacteriaceae > Superficieibacter. Next base: position 173,241 of record DIJC01000015.1, read on the forward strand.
AACGCAGTCAGGCTGCGGCCATTCCGGGTGGTTCGGGCTGTCCGGCAGAAACTCGCTTTCCAGCGCCAGACCCTGCCACGCCTCGTAGCTTCCCGGCTCGCGGGACGGGGTGCCTTTCAGGAAGTTGCCGGAATAGAACTGGAGTGCCGGGGCAGTGGTATAAACTGCCATCTGCAACCGCTCATCGTCAGACCACAGGTGCGCCGCTTCACGCCTGACGTCGCCTTGCGTCTGGAGCAGGAACGCATGATCGTACCCCTGCACCTTTTTCTGATCGTCGTCGCTTAAGAAATCATCGGCGATGCGCTTCGCGGTGCGGAAATCAAAGCTGGTTCCGGCTACCGCTTTCAGACCGCTGCGCGGAATACCGCCTTCATCTACCGGCAAATACTCCTCGGCCAGAATGTGCAGTTTGTGGTTGCGCACGTCAGACCGCTCCCCGTTAAGGTTGAAATAGACGTGGTTAGTCATATTTACCGGGCAGGGGGCATCGACGGTGGCACGGTATTCAATGGTGATGCGGTTATCGTCGGTCAGCGTGTAGCGCGCGGTGGCCTTCAGATTGCCGGGGAAACCCTGATCGCCATCGGCAGAGTCCAGCGAGAAAACCACTTCGCGATCGCTCTGACTTTGATAGGTCCAGCGGCGTTTGTCGAAACCTTCCGGCCCACCGTGGAGCTGGTTAACGCCCTGGCTCGGCACAATGTTAATTTCTTTGCCATCCAGTTGGAAACGGCTGTCGGCGATGCGGTTCGCATAGCGGCCCACCGACGCGCCGAAATAGGCTTCATGCTGCGGGTACTGTTCCGGCCCGGCACAGCCGAGGATGGCTTCGCGCACGGTGCCATCGGAAAGCGGTACGCGCACGGAGAGCAACGTGGCACCCCAGTCCATCAGGGTGACAACCAGCCCCGCGCCGTTGCGCAGGGTGATCAAACGAAATGGCAGCCCATCCGGGGCGCTGGCGGGTGTATTTCTTAACACTGACCTGCTCCTTGTGACGGTTTACAGACGTAGAAGGTTTCTTTAATACCGGTCTTCGCTTCATACTGCTCCGCGACCGCTTTTTGCACGCGATCGACCAGCGCTTCCGGCATCAGCGCGACGATACACCCGCCGAAGCCGCCGCCGGTCATCCGCACACCGCCTTTATCACCGATTTCTGCTTTCACAATCTCGACCAGAGTGTCGATTTGTGGCACGGTGATTTCAAAGTCGTCGCGCATCGACGCGTGGGATTCGGCCATCAACTGGCCCATGCGTTGCAGATCGCCTTTCTCCAGCGCTTCTGCGGCTTCCACCGTGCGGATATTTTCCGTCAGCACGTGACGCACGCGTTTGGCAACCACCGGATCAAGCTCGTTTGCCACGGTATTAAACTCCTCCAGCTTAACATCGCGCAGGGCAGGCTGCTGGAAGAAACGCGCGCCGGTCTCACACTGCTCGCGGCGGGTGTTGTATTCGCTGCCCACCAGGGTGCGTTTAAAGTTACTGTTGATGATCACTACCGCCACGCCTACCGGCATGGAAACGGCTTTGGTGCCGAGGGTGCGACAGTCAATCAGCAGGGCATGATCTTTCTTGCCCAGCGCGGAGATCAACTGGTCCATAATCCCGCAGTTGCAGCCCACGAACTGGTTTTCGGCTTCCTGGCCGTTAAGGGCGATCTGCGCGCCGTCCAGCGGCAGATGGTAAAGCTGCTGAAACACGGTGCCGACCGCCACTTCCAGCGATGCCGACGAGCTTAAGCCTGCGCCCTGCGGCACATTGCCGCTGATCACCAGATCCGCGCCGCCAAAACTGGCATTACGCTGCTGGAGGTGTTTAACCACCCCGCGCACATAGTTTGACCACTGCTGAGTGTCATGCGCCACAATCGCCTCATCCAGCGAAAACTCATCGATTTGATTATCGTAGTCGGCGGCGATAACGCGCACGGTGCGGTCTTCGCGTGCTGCACAGCTGATAACCGTCTGGTAATCAATCGCGCAGGGCAACACAAAACCGTCGTTGTAGTCGGTGTGTTCACCGATCAAATTTACGCGGCCCGGTGCCTGAATGACATGAGTGGCAGGGTAGCCGAATTTTTCAGCAAACAGGGACTGGGTTTTCTCTTTCAGACTCATTGTTATTCTCCGGATTCGCGAAAATGGACGTCGCTGACCGCACGCAGGCGCTCTGCGGCTTGTTCTGCGGTGAGATCGCGCTGGGTTTCTGCCAGCATCTCGTAGCCCACCATAAATTTACGCACGGTAGCGGAGCGCAGCAGCGGCGGATAAAAGTGCGCGTGCAGCTGCCAGTGCGGGTTTTCTTCGCCGTTAAACGGCGCGCCGTGCCAGCCCATAGAGTAGGGGAAAGAGCACTGAAACAGGTTATCGTAACGGCTGGTGAGTTTTTTGAGCGCCAGCGCCAGATCGCGATTTTGTTCGTCGGTTAAATCGGTGATCCGCAATACGTGGGCTTTCGGCAGCAGCAGCGTTTCAAACGGCCACGCGGCCCAGTACGGCACCACCGCCAGCCAGTGTTCGGTTTCAACGACCGTCCGGCTGCCGTCCGCCATCTCGCGCTGAACGTAATCGACCAGCATCGGAGAACCCTGTTCACCGTAGTAGGCTTTTTGCAGCCGGTCTTCGCGCTCAATTTCGTTAGGCAGGAAGCTGTTCGCCCAGACCTGCCCGTGCGGATGGGGATTGGAGCAGCCCATCGCTGCGCCTTTGTTCTCAAAAACCTGCACCCACGGATAGTCAGCGCCTAATTCTGCCGTTTGCTGTTGCCAGGTCTCGACGATTTCGGTCAGCGCAGGCACGCTGAGTTCCGGCAGCGTTTTGCTGTGATCGGGAGAAAAGCAGATCACCCGGCTGGTACCGCGCGCGCTCTGGCAGCGCATTAAAGGATCGTCGCTGTCCGGCGCGTCCGGGGTGTCGGTCATCAGCGCGGCGAAATCGTTGGTGAAAACGTAAGTGCCTTTGTAGTCCGGGTTTTTATCGCCAGTGACGCGGGTATTGCCAGCACACAGGAAACAGTCAGGATCGTGCGCGGGCAGCTTTTGCTGCGAAGGCGTTTCCTGCGCCCCCTGCCAGGGACGTTTTGCGCGGTGCGGCGAAACGAGAACCCACTGCCCGGTTAAGGGGTTATAGCGGCGGTGCGGATGATCGACCGGATTAAATTGTGTCATCACTGTTCCTTAGTCTGAATAACCCTGGGGATGGCGTGACTGCCAGTGCCAGGTGTCCTGTGCCATTTCATCGAGATTGCGGGTAACGCGCCAGTCCAGTTCTTTATCGGCTTTGCTGGCATCTGCCCAGTAAGCGGGGAGATCGCCATCGCGACGCGGGGCGAAATGGTAGTTAAGCGGTTTGCCGCAGGCTTTACTGAAAGCGTTAACCACATCCAGTACGCTGCTGCCGACGCCCGCACCGAGGTTATAAATATGCACGCCCGGCTTGTCCGCCAGTTTTTGCATGGCGGCAACGTGACCGTCTGCCAGATCCATAACGTGAATATAATCACGCACGCCGGTACCGTCTTGCGTCGGGTAATCGTTGCCAAAAATGGCCAGCGATTCGCGGCGGCCCACGGCAACCTGGGCGATATACGGCATCAGGTTATTCGGGATACCCTGCGGATCTTCACCCATATCTCCCGACGGATGCGCGCCAACCGGGTTAAAGTAGCGCAGCAGGGCAATACTCCACTCCGGCTGGGCTTTTTGCAGATCGGTAAGGATTTGTTCGACCATCAGTTTACTTTTGCCATACGGGCTTTGCGGCGTGCCGGTAGGGAAACTTTCAACATAAGGGATTTTGGGCTGATCGCCGTAAACGGTCGCCGAGGAGCTAAAAATGAAATTTTTCACGTTGGCCGCGCGCATCGCAGAAATCAGACGCAGGGTGCCGTTAACGTTGTTATCATAATATTCCAGCGGTTTCGCCACCGACTCACCGACGGCTTTCAGACCGGCGAAATGGATCACCGCATCAATGGCGTGATCGTGCAGGATCTCGGTCATCAGCGGCTCGTTACGGATATCGCCTTCCACAAAGGTCGGTTGCTTACCGCCAAGGCGCTCAATAACCGGCATTACGCTGCGCTTGCTGTTGCACAGATTGTCCAGAATGATGACCTCGTGGCCATTTTGCAGCAGTTGCACACAGGTATGACTTCCAATGTAACCGCTACCACCCGTAACCAGAACTCTCATATTTCGCTCCATCATGCTTATGATATGTCATTAAGATAGCATAACAAAGATGTGAAAAGTGTGACATGGGATATGTTTGTGGAATCGCTTACACTGGCGCGCAGAACGGCGAGATTTTTCTGTAAAACCATTTAAATCATTGGGTTAGACTGAGGTGTGATAAATCCTAAAATAAGTTGCCCGCAACGCGTGTATTTGTGTCTTTTCGCTGCGGGATACAAGCACTGATGAGCTCAATTTACTCAGCCGTGGCGGGCGGTCAGGCACGCTGGCAGGGCCTACCGTTATCGCACCCGCGAGCGGGCGGATCTGCGCTTCGCTTAACGCTTTTCCAGCTCGTAACGGTAGCTTTCACCCTCCGGCACAAACGCCAGCCGGTGGGTGATGCACCCCGGCGCGTCTTCGGCATGATGAGACACAAACAGCAGCTGTGTTTCACCTTCGCCAATTAAAATATCAATAAACCGGCGCACCAGCTGACGGTTAAGCGGGTCCAGACCCTGAAGCGGTTCGTCGAGGATCAGCAGCGTCGGATGCTTTACCAGCGCGCGGGCAATCAGTGCCAGCCGCTGCTGTCCCCAGGAAAGGCTGTGAAACGGCGCATCAGCGGTACGGGCATCAATACCCAGAACATCCAGCCAGCCCTGCGCCAGCTTATGCTGCCGATCCGATACCGCCTGATAAATGCCAATCGAGTCAAAATAGCCTGACAAAATAACGTTGCGCACGTTGGTACTGACGCGATAATCAAGATGCAGGCTGCTGCTGACGTAGCCAATGTGCTTTTTAATATCCCAGATAGTTTCGCCACTGCCGCGACGGCGGCCAAACAGGGTCAGATCGTTACTGTAGCCCTGCGGATGATCGCCGGTGATCAGGCTTAGCAGGGTGGATTTTCCCGCGCCGTTAGGCCCGATAATTTGCCAGTGCTCACCCGGCTGCACCGTCCAGCTTAAATGACTGAGAACAGGACGATCGTTATACGACACCACCGCATCGTTGAGCACAATGCGCGGCGCGTTGGCAGGCAGCGTCAGGCGGACAGAAGGTTCGTCGGATTCAGGAAGCTGAATACCGTCCAGACGCTCACTATGCGCCAGTTGCCCGATCAGCGCCTGCTGAAGCAGCGCGTCCTTTTCGCCGGTGTCGATCAGCGTACAGTCCGCCAGCACGCCCGCGTACTGCACAAATGCCGGGATTTCATCGAAGCGGTTGAGCACCAGCACCAGCGTGTATCCCGACTGATGCAGCGTGGCAAGCAACCCGGCCAGCTGCTCGCGCGACAACACATCCAGTCCGTCAAAGGGCTCATCAAGGATCAGCAAATCCGGCTCGCTCATCAGCGCCTGGCACAATAATGTTTTGCGGGTTTCGCCGGTGGAGAGATATTTAAAACGACGGGAAAGGAGTGGAGTAATACCAAACTGCGCGGCAAGACGGGCGCAGCGTTCAGGATCGTTGACGTCTGCCTGAATAATTTCCGCCGTCGTCCGTCCGGTGTCCTCTTCGCCCGGACTAAGCAAATCGGTGTTATTGCGCTGCCATTCATCGCTCACCAGCTTTTGTAACTGCTCGAAGGAGAGGCGGGTGGTGCGTGAAAAATCACTCTGGCGGGTGCCTTTTGTCAGCGAAAGCTCTCCCGACAGCGCCCGCGCCAGCGCGGATTTGCCGCTGCCGTTAGTGCCGACGAAGGCCCAGCTCTCGCCCGCACGCAGCGTCAAATCATTAATCGTTAACCGGCGCGCTTCCCCCAACTGAAACGTGCCTTGCGAAATATGCAACAATGACATGATTTATCCCGTTTTTTGCAGTATTTCAAACAGGGATACGATTTCCTGAAGGGAATGTCAATTCGCTTAACACAGCGTGGCGATGATTGCCCGGTCAGCGTTGAAATAAGCAATGACTTCGTTCCCCTCTGCCAGCCCTGCCGCCTGCGCGGTGGGGAGCGTGGCGCACAGGATCTGACCATCCGCCAGGGTCATCAACACTTCGCACTGCTCCGTGCCGCGCTCAACGTGGTGAATAATGCCGGTAAGCTGGTTATCTGCCGTCGCTGCCTGCGCGCGATCTGCCGTGACGTTGACCCACGGCGCTTTCAGCAATACCAGCACCTCTTTACCCTCATCAAGGCCGAGCCGTTCACCGCTTTGCGCCGTAATCGCGACTTTCAGCCGGGTGGTGCCGTCGGCCAGCAGCACGTCAATATGCTGCTGTACCCGATCATCGTCGCGCGCCATTACCGTGCCGAACCACTGATTGCGGGCGCTGGTTTGCAGGGAAAAGCGGGAAATTGCCGCCAGCAGGCTGTTCAGCGGCAGCGCATCGTCGTCGCTCAGCACATCAAAGGCTTTTTGCTGGATTTGCGCCAGCAGATCGTAAAGCTGAATCAGCCGCTGACCATAACGCGTCAGCACTGCGCCACCGCCGCCTTTACCACCGGTAGCGCGATCCACCAGCGGCTGCTCGCTTAACTGATTCATCTCGTTAATCGCATCCCACGCGCTTTTGTAGCTGATGCCTGCATTTTTCGCGCCCTGGCTAATCGAACCGGTTTGTTCAATGTGTTTAAGCAAGGCGATACGACGTGGATCGGCGAAAAGACGCTGCTGGAGTTTGAGAGTGAGGAGGATTTCAGCCTGCATAACCATGTCCTGGCAAAAAGGGTATTGTGACGTAAACACTCGCTGACGCCAACCCATTGTAGGATAAGTACGTGAGAATATATCGAGGGTTACTATTTTATTAAATCATTTATCTGAGAAGGCCATTGCTGATTGAAAACATTTATTGTTAACGGCAAATAAGGGAATTATACGGGCAGCCGTTTTATTATTAATCTCAATACGCTAATAATTTATTCACATATAGTTTTACCTCGCAATGATAATTGGTAAAGTGGTTGTCCTTCCCCCCGCACCACAGACACAGACCCTTTCCCCCACCGCACAAAAGGGGAGTGCTTTTTGCCCATTTCTCGTTACAATAAAACCATTCACAATATCTGGAGTTCACCATGTTAGAGTTGTTGAAAAGTCTGCTTTTTGCTGTAGTCATGGTCCCAGTGGTGATGGCGATCATCCTGGGATTAATCTACGGCCTCGGCGAAGTGTTTAACGTCTTCTCCGGTATCGGTCGCAAAGACCGCTCTGAGCAGCGCCGCTGATCCCCCCGACGCCCGCTTTTGCGGGCGTTTCCCTTCAAGTTTTTCTCTTCATTGCCGATAGTCTACTTACAGAATGGGTGTAATAAACGCTGGGAAATCCATGAGCATATCGTTATATTATTTGATATATAACGACACTCACAGGAGTTACAGATGGCACGTACATGGGTACGCTTTTTTGCAGGGGCAACATTAACGCTGACCGTTGCCGGACACGCGCTGGCAGACGACGCAAAAGTCACGGTTTTTGCGGCGGCATCATTGACCAACGCCATGCAGGATATCGCGGCAGAATATAAAAAAGAGAAAAACGTTGAGGTGGTGTCCTCCTTTGCGTCCTCCTCAACGCTGGCGAGGCAGATTGAAGCCGGTGCGCCTGCCGATCTGTTCATTTCTGCCGACCAGAAATGGATGGATTACGCGGTGGATAAAAAAGCGATTGATACTGCCAGCCGTGAAACATTGCTGGGCAACAGCCTGGTGGTTGTCGCGCCGAAAGCCAGCAAGCTCGGCGACGTCACCATTGACGGCAAAACCCAATGGACGCGCCTGCTGGACGGCGGGCGTCTGGCGGTAGGCGACCCGGATCATGTCCCGGCGGGCATCTACGCCAAAGAGGCGCTGCAAAAACTGGGCGCATGGGATACGCTATCGCCCAAACTGGCCCCGGCGGAAGATGTTCGCGGTGCGCTGGCGCTGGTTGAGCGTAACGAAGCGCCACTCGGCATCGTTTACGGCTCTGATGCGGTCGCCAGCAAAGGCGTGAAAGTCGTGGGGACTTTCCCGGAAGATTCCCATCAAAAAGTAGAATACCCGCTGGCAATTATCGACGGGCATAAAAACGCGACGGTCAGCGCCTTTTACGACTATCTGAAAGGGCCGCAGGCGTCGGCTATCTTTAAACGTTACGGATTTACGACTCACTAATGATACTGACCGATCCCGAATGGCAGGCCGTGCTGCTGAGCCTTAAAGTGTCTTCTCTCGCAGTGTTATTCAGTTTGCCTTTTGGGATCTTCTTTGCCTGGTTGCTGGTTCGCCGTCGCTTTCCGGGCAAAGCGTTACTCGACAGCCTGCTTCATCTGCCGCTGGTACTGCCGCCGGTGGTGGTCGGTTATTTACTGCTCATCTCAATGGGGCGGCGTGGCGTGATTGGCGCGTGGCTGTATGACTGGTTTGGCATCACCCTCGCGTTTAGCTGGCGCGGTGCGGTGCTGGCGGCGGCGGTAATGTCTTTCCCGCTGATGGTCCGCGCAATCCGCCTTGGGCTGGAAGGCGTTGATATCAAGCTGGAACAGGCGGCGCGCACGCTGGGAGCCGGGCGGACGCGCGTTTTTCTGACCATCACGTTGCCGCTGATGCTGCCGGGCATTATCGTCGGTACGGTACTGGCCTTCGCCCGCTCGCTGGGCGAATTTGGCGCAACCATCACCTTTGTTTCCAATATTCCCGGTGAAACCCGCACCATCCCTTCTGCAATGTACACCCTGATCCAGATGCCCGGCGGCGAAAGCGCGGCCGCGCGGCTGTGTATTATTTCGATTGTACTGGCGCTTATTTCCCTGCTCATTTCCGAGTGGCTGGCGCGCATTAGTCGTGAACGGACCGGGAGATAATCATGCTGGAGCTTAATTTTACCCAGACGCTGGGCAATCATCGGCTTAACATTCACGAAACGCTGCCCGCCAGCGGTATCACGGCAATTTTTGGCATATCGGGCGCGGGAAAAACCTCGCTCATCAATGCGATTAGCGGCCTGACGCGGCCTGAACAGGGGCGCATCGTATTAAATAATCGCGTGCTGAACGATGCCGAAAAAGGCATTTGTCTGTCACCGGAGAAGCGCCGGGTTGGCTACGTCTTTCAGGACGCGCGACTGTTTCCGCATTACAAAGTGCGCGGCAATCTGCGCTACGGGATGGCGAAAAGCATGGCCGGGCAGTTCGACAAGCTGGTGGCGCTGTTGGGCATTGAGCCGCTGCTCGACCGCCTGCCGGGCACGCTTTCCGGCGGCGAAAAACAGCGGGTGGCGATTGGGCGCGCGCTGCTGACCGCCCCGGAACTGCTGCTGCTCGATGAGCCGCTGGCCTCGCTGGACATCCCCCGCAAGCGCGAGCTGTTGCCTTATCTGCAACGGCTGGCGCGGGAGATCCATATCCCGATGCTTTACGTCAGCCATTCGCTGGACGAGATCCTGCATCTGGCGGATAACGTGCTGGTGCTGGAAAACGGTGAAGTCAAAGCCTTCGGCCCGCTCGAAGAGGTGTGGGGCAGCAGCGTGATGCATCCGTGGCTGCCGCAGGAGCAGCAAAGCAGTATTCTTAAGGTCAGCGTGCTGGAACATCATCCGCATTACGCGATGACCGCGCTGGCGCTTGGCGATCAGCATCTGTGGGTCAACAAACTGGAGCGCCCGGTGCAGTCGGTGCTGCGGGTGCGCATTCAGGCGTCGGATGTATCACTGGTGCTCCAGCCGCCGCAGCACAGCAGTATCCGTAATATTCTGCGGGCGAAAGTCGCCCAGTGCTTCGATGATAATGGTCAGGTCGAGGTACAACTGGAGGTGGGCAGCCGCACGCTGTGGGCGCGGATCAGCCCGTGGGCCAGGGATGAGCTGGGCATCAAACCTGGCCTGTGGCTTTACGCGCAGATCAAGAGCGTGTCGATCACCGCGTAATTACAGAAGCTGGCTGTAAATAAAGCGGGCGATGCTGTCTTCGGTATTATCGCCGATGACCACGTTAGCCCGCGCTTTAACGTCATCTACCGCGTTGCCCATCGCCACGCCCGTGCCCGCCGCTTCCAGCATACTGATATCGTTCTGGTTATCGCCAAACGCCACCACGTCCTGCATAGACCAGCCCTGTGCTTCCACCCACTGCGTCAGGCGTTTGCCTTTGCTGTTGCCGTGGCGGGCGACATCAACCTGATCCAGCCAGGACCATTCGCACTCTAATTGCAGCGTTTCGCCGACGTTGAGCGCAAAATCCTGTAGCTTGCCGATATTCTCATCGGTCAGGGCAAACTTCCACACGCAGTTGACGTCGTGCGCTGCCTGGGTCAGGGAAGCGACCTGGTGGAATACCGGACGCTGGGCCTCCGGAAGAGTCTGCGCCCACTGGCTCATGCGGATCACGTGCCCGGTCGGGCGCTCATACAGCATGGCGTCATCCACATACATCAGGCCGTGAATATCATAGTCATTCAGCATTTCAATTAACTGTACTGCTTTCGCGACCGGCATCGGATCGGCTTCGAGCACCTTTTTTGCTTGATAATCATACAAGTAAGTGCCATTACAGCAGATTGCAGGTGTATCGAGCGCCAGCGCCTGATAAAAAGGATGAATAGCGACGTGATGCCGTCCGGTGACGATAATCAGTTTATAGCCAGCCTCTTTCGCACGCATCAGGGCTTCAAGAGAAGAGGGAAGAAAGGTTTTTTGCGGCGTCAGCAGCGTGCCGTCTAAATCAAGGGCGATAACGCGCGTGGTCATGCGATTTTCCTGTCGTCGGAGAGTATTTTTTACTGCCTGCGATGGTACACCGCCGCGCGGACAGGACAAATAAATTCAGCATTAACGGTCAAAAAAGTCTATTTTGGTTATTTACTTCCACGCTGTAGTGAGGAAAGGAGTATTCATGAAACAAACCGTTTATACCGCCAGCCCGGAAAGCCAGCAGATCCACGTCTGGGATCTTAATCCGGGGGGGACACTTACCCTGATTCAGGTCGTGGATGTGCCGGGACAGGTGCAGCCGATGGTGGTCAGCCCGGATAAACGCTACCTGTACGTTGGCGTGCGCCCGGAATTTCGCGTGCTGGCTTACAGCATCGCGCCGGATAACGGTGCGCTGACCTATACCGCCGAAGCACCGCTGCCCGGCAGCCCCACCCATATTTCGACCGACCATAGCGGGCGCTTTATTTTCAGCGGTTCATACAACGCGGGATGCGTCAGCGTCACGCGCGTCGAGAATGGCCTGCCCGTGGCAACCGTGGACGTGGTGGAAGGACTGGAGGGCTGCCACTCGGCAAATATCTCCCCGGATAACCGCACCCTGTGGGTTCCGGCGCTGAAGCAGGATCGCATTTGTCTGTTTACCTTAAGCGACGACGGTCATCTGGTGGCGCAAACCCCGGAAGCGGTGAATACGGTTGAAGGGGCTGGCCCGCGCCATATGGCGTTCCATCCGAATCATCAGTACGCCTACAGCATTAACGAACTGAACAGTTCCGTGGACGTCTGGGATTTAAACAACGCGCACGGTGAAATTGAGTGCATCCAGACGCTGGACAGTATGCCCGGCGATTTTGCCGACACCCGCTGGGCCGCCGATATCCATATTACCCCGGACGGACGTCACCTTTACACCTGTGACCGCACCGCCAGCCTGATCACCATCTTCAGTATTTCCGAAGACGGTAGCGTGCTGGCCGTTGAAGGCTATCAGCCGACGGAAACCCAGCCGCGCGGCTTTAATGTCGATCACAGCGGTAAATACCTGATCGCCGCCGGGCAGAAATCTCACCACATCGCGCTGTATGAAATTCAGGGCAAGCAGGGGCTGCTGGAAGAAAAAGGCCGCTACGCGGTCGGCCAGGGGCCAATGTGGGTGGTCGTTAACGCGTATTAAGAAATAAAAAGTGCTGATCGTTTGAGAGCACCTGAACGATCCAGCCAGTAAGAAGCAATCCGGGAGCGGCTTTCTGCTCCCGGATTTTTTATGTCTGAACATAATATTGAAAAATTCATTTTCTACTCGCTGGAGGCATCACCAGTTTCAGTCAGGCTCTGACTGCTTAAAAATATCTCCACAATTTTAAGCACATTTTTATCACAAGGTTTATAATTTAAATACATATCCATTGTTAAATGATGGTCTGGTATCAGGGTGATATTTTCACGCCGCCTTTTGCTCATATTTTCATACATTAATGCAGATATAAATCCCACCGAATTGGTTTTTTCAATAAATAGCAGGTTGATGTTTTGAGATGAACTCTCGAACACGACTTTTCTTTTTTTAAGTATTCTTGATAAATGACTGTTTTTGCGGATGCTCTGATAATGAATGTTCCCGGAATTGAGCGTTACCCAACATTGGTCAAGTAATTTTTTTTCATTATCTTTTTCAAGTAAAAGATCCTTTTCGGAATGATTGTTGTTAACTACAATATAAGAAGCCATTGTGTATAATTTTACACTAATAATGCCAGGGTGGACAATTTTCTCGTGAGTAAGCACAATATCCGCTTTTCTGAAGGCAAAAAGATCAATAGTTTCATTGGCTTCTAAAATGGCTGTGTGATGAATGACTTTTGGTAACTCTTCAGGGTTTTCTAATTTAGAATATTTATTAATGAAATCCAGCATCGGACCGTCCGGTGCATAGATTACAACTTCATCACGAGTGTCTACATTAAAAATCGACTGGTAAATATTATTAAAGCTTGCGCTGAGAGAGGCATGGAGCTGGTCGCAGAAAATTGTCGACTTAATTCCCTGGCCACATCTGACAAAGAGTGGGTCATTGAAATGCGCACGGAGCTTATTAATACTTTGGGTAATATTCGGCGGTGTCATCTGCATCTCGGCGGCGGCTTTGGTAATGCTCGAATGTTTGTAGACCGAAAAAAATAATGGTAAAACATTAAGATCGAATTGATGCAGATTGTTTAAGTTTGGCATTTTTGGGAGCCTGTCAATATTTCCATTTTAAGGAGAAATCCATTATCCGCGCAGGTTAATGCATTTCACAGGACAATACAATGTCACCACCAAAGAAGACACAGACGTTTAATTGATGGTTATTGATAAGAAAGAGACAGAACAGGGTATGAACTGTGCTGGCATGTGATGCCAGTTTTACCCCTGGTGTAAATGTACTGCTTCAGGAGAGAATTCATTGATTAAGGGTGCGCTACCTCGGCACTGTTGCCTGGGCGTTGACTGCGCCCACTCACCCTGGCCACTTCCGGGGCTTCCCTCGCTTGCCGCGTTACCCGGTCTTGCAGACCTCGCCCTGCGGGCCAGCGCAAGCGTTGTTCAAAACGGCTTAGCTGTTTTGTCATCCAACTCGAATTATTCAGGGTATAAATATAACACTAATTAAAACCAGGCGGTAATTAATTATTTAATAAATGCGATCGCGCAGTTTAATAATTTTAATGGGATGTCATACGTCTCTGCTTCCGTATTATCGCATACTTACTGCTGGCATTTAGCGACTTTAGCAAACAATACACTTAAACAATGGATTAGGGTGCGAGTTCGTTAATCATGGCTTAATAATTAATTAATTTTTGATTAAGTGTGGTGTAAATTTACATGTTTATCAATGACATAAATCATTTTTTTCTTGCTCTTTGATGCAAGTAAAAACCTACAAAACATTCGAAAAAAAATGTAAGATTCATCGAGATACAAACTTTAATTGTCATTCGCTATTGCATTTTTCATGGATATGTATACCCGCCCGCTTAAATTCGGGGTATATAACATTTTAAAGGACTCTTTTAATGAAATATATTTCACGGACCCCCGCTTCCCGCAGAAGTGCGATATCGTTATGTATTGCGCTTGCTCTGCAAGCCACCCCGGTTTGGGCTGATGAAGTTGAGACAATCAGATCTCTAAATAAAGGCAACCAAAGTAGTTGCCCCAAAGATATCAAATCATTAACCAAAGAACAAAAAGCAAAATTACCGGCAACCTGTCTGAAAGAAGAACCGTCATTCCTGGAAGAAAACTGGGAATGGGTGGCAGGCGGTATTGCGACGGTTGCTGCGGCGTTCGGAATCGCAGTGTCTAACGATGATGACGGCGACGACAACCACCATCGCAGTGATACCCCGCTGCCGCCTGACAACGGTGATGCCACACCGCTGCCACCTGACAACGGTGATGATACCCCGCTGCCGCCTGACAACGGTGATGATACCCCACTGCCGCCTGACAATGACGGTGATACTCCGCTGCCGCCTGATGATGGCAGTGATACCCCGACGCCTCCGGCACCTCATACTCCGGGAACAGCCAGTTTCACCAACGGCGTGGAATGGGATGAAGCCAGCAGCACGCTGACCATCAAGGGTGTGGCATGGTCCTACAACAAAAATGCAGACGGGACTTACACCTTAACGCATCCTGCAACGGCTCAGACGGCTGTACTGGTGAATTGGACTATCAATGATGACGGCACCATTACACTGACCGGAAAAAATGCAGACGGCAGCAAAAACTGGCTGTATGACAATACGGGTAAACGCACCCAGACGGATCCGGTCAACTGGCATGAAGGTGATGGTCAGCAGATCAATCACAACGGAAGTGAAGCCTCCGGGGCCAGCAATGCGGGTCAGATAATTTACGGTGATGATAATAAAGCCGACATCACAGGTGATACCTTCGCCACAGACGGCGGCACCCGCAGCCAATACTCAACTCGTGGGTATGGCCGTATTTAGCGGCAGCACGATCATCAATGACACTACCGGCGTGATTAATATCAATGCTGAAAACGGTCAGGCATTTTATTCCGATGGCAATGCCAACAACCTCATTCTCAACCGTGGTGCCATTAACCTGGGTGACGGTGTACCGGCAACGGCGGATAACAGCGCTGAGCGTGCCACACCGGAATTCACAGACGGTTCAATTCTGACGGGAACCACGACCCTGAGCAAAAATACGATTTTGTTGCCAGGCAGCATAGTCAGCAATACCGGGACGGTTAATGGCGCATCAACGCTGAGTGTAGATGGCACCTATAATAACGAGTCCGGGGCTGAAACCAGCGCGCCGGTGACCGTTAACGCAGGCGGGGTGGTCAATAACAGCGGCACGCTCAGCGGCGGGAAGTACCAGTCCCCGACCCTGAATGTCGCCTCAGGCACCCTGAACAACACCGGTACCATTAACGGGATGGTGAAGACCACGGGCAGCGCTAAAGTCAACAACAGCGGCATGATGAATCAGGGATTTGATATTTCCGGCACCACCTCGCTGGTGAACAGTGGCACTGTCGCCAGTGGCCCGGCGGGTGCTGCGGGTGACTCGACGTTGATGTACCTGCGTAACTCGTCGGTGTTGACCAACGACACCGCCGGAACGGTGATGCTAAACACCGCCAACAACTCCATGTATCTGGCCAATCAGAGTACCTTTGTCAACAAAGGCGGCGTGGAGATGAGCAAGGCTTCCAGCGGCGGAGCCATCAATCTGAACTCCGGCGGCGGCGTGGTGATTAACCAGGGAACGATGACCGGCAACGGTGCCACCATGGTGAATGCCCGCTCCGGCGGCACAGCCTCTGCCGCTACCGGCTGGATATGGAACCAGACCGGCGGCGTGATGGACTTTACTGCCGGCACCGGTGCCAATGCGGTGGCCATTAATGTCACAGGCAGCACCGGCATCAAAGTGCTGAACGATGGCACCATTACCCTCCATGGCAATAACGCCACAGGGATGAAGGGCAGCAACACCAGCCAGCTGGTGAACAACGGCACCATCAACCTCGGCACGGAAGGCACCACGGAAAGCGGCATGATTGCCATGCAGCTGGACGCGAACGCCACCGCCGACGCGGTGATTGAGAACAACGGTGCCATCAATATTTACGCCAAAGATTCTTATGCCTTCAGCCGCCTGGGTGCGAATGGCCGTGTCATCAACAACGGCACCGTGAACCTGGCCGGGGAAGGCAGCGGGCTGGTGAAAGAGGCCGGCATCACCCCGGAAGGCAACGGCACCGGCGGTAACGGCACGGAGACCCATGCCGCCACCTACACCCTGCCGGTTGACCCGACCGCGCCGGTACAGAGCAGCGGCCTGCGCTCCGGCGTCAGCCAGTACACCGTCGGCACCACCGCCGGGGGCACGGCGGGCACCCTGACCGGTAACTATCTGGACCTGGAGGATGTGCAGGTGGACACCGGCTTCACGGCAGGCACGGCGGCCACCACCGAAACCTTCAACGACGTGTTTGTCGGGGAAGACATTCAGGGTGAGCAGAACATCCGCTCTGCCAGCGTGGTGTGGACCGCCACCGGGGAAAAAGACGCGCAGGGCAACGTGGACGTGACCATGACCAAAAATGCCTACACGGATGTGGTCAGCGATGAGAGCGTCAGCGATGTGGCGAAAGCGCTGGATGCGGGTTACACCAGCAACGCGCTGTACAACAGCCTCAACCTGGCGACCTCTGCGGATGTGACCAGAGCGATGAAGCAAATCAGCGGCAGCATGGCGAACAGCGTTTCCCGCGACGCCCGGGTGCTGAGCAACCGTTTTGACATGCTGGCCGATACGGCGCCGGTGGTGAAAAACGGTCTGGCCTTCAACGTGGTGGCGCAGGGCGACAAACGCGCAGAGCTCGGCAACAACACGAAGTACGACATGATGGCCCTGCGTCAGACGCTGGCGTTTGGCGGCAACCAGACGCTTGCCGTGGAGTACGGGATTGCGCGCATCAACGGCGACAACACCGGTATCTCCGCCGGGGATAACGGTCTGGCAGGCGGTTACAGCCAGTTCTTCGGTCTGAACCATGCCATGCCGCTGGGTGAAAACGGTCTGTCCTGGAATAACGGTCTGCGTTATGACGTACACCAGTTCGACAGCAACCGCGCCATCAGCTACGGCGACGTGAGCGAAACGGCGAAATCAGCCACCCGCCAGCAGTACCTGGAGCTGCGCTCCGAAGGCCGCAGGACCTTCACCGTGCAGGAAGGGTTTGAGGTGGCGCCGTATGCGGGCGTGAAACTGCGCCACACCACCGAGGACGGCTATCAGGAGAAAGGCGCAGGCGACTTCAGCCTGAACATGAGCAGCAGCACGGAAACGGCGGTGGACTCGGTGGCGGGTATGCAGCTGAGCTACGCGGGTAAAGATGGCTGGGCAGCAACGGCGACGCTGGAAGGCGGGCCGAACCTGAGCCACATCAGCACCGGTAAAAAAGCGTCGCTGCAGGGAGCCGCAGGCCAGCGCTTTAACGTTGAGGACGGTCAGCAGGG
>DIJC01000025.1 GCA_002421005.1 Enterobacteriaceae bacterium UBA5654
TGTCGGTGCTCGCGCGCTCTGGCGAAAGCCATATTTAAACTGAGTTCCAGTTCCTGGTTGAGCATTGGGCACCCCCTCAATAGTTTGCCTTAATCAGGCTTTTTCCAGCGTACACAGCAACGGATGCTCATTCTCTCTTGCGTAATTGTTCACCATCATCACTTTCGTCTCCGCGACTTCAGCGGTAAAAACCCCACAAATGGCCTTACCCTGATAGTGAACCGTAAGCATCAGTTGCGTTGCACGTTCTACATCATAAGAAAAGAACTTTTGCAGCACGTCAATAACAAATTCCATCGGCGTGTAATCATCGTTCATTAACATAACTTTATACATAGATGGCGGTTTTAGCGCGTCGCGCAGCTCATCTTCTGTCAGTTGGTCAAAATCCAACCAATCGTTCGGTTTACTCATTGTCAGGTGTCATCTTCAGTTACGGATACCGGCACGTTTTTCACTGCCGCTGACTTGAGTCTATGCATACCATGAATCTACAACAGATATTAGATAACTATCATCTATCGTTATCATCCGCGACTTCTGTCACATTCCTGGTCAATAGCGTTAACTGCTTCAAATTTTAGCGCATTTTCCCCCGCTTCACTCCGCTAATCGCTTGACGCGATGCCTGATTTCTCTAAATTGTACAAGCTGGAGTTGGCGAGGTTTTGAACAGCTCCCAGTCCAACACCGGTTCATTCCATCTTACTTGCAGAAGAATTATGAAGGATGTCGAAGCATGGAAACGGGTACAGTTAAGTGGTTTAACAACGCCAAAGGGTTTGGATTTATTTGCCCTGAAGGCGGCGGCGAAGATATATTCGCTCACTATTCAACCATTCAAATGGATGGTTACAGAACGCTAAAAGCCGGGCAGGTTGTCCGGTTCGATGTCCACCAGGGCCCGAAAGGCAATCATGCCAGTCTGATTGTGCCCCTCGAAGCCGAAGCTGTTGCATAGCTCATCTGCTTCATTGTGTACATCCCGCCGTCAAAATGCCAGCCCTTATGACTGGCATTTTTTTATGTTTATTCTCGCGCCAGCGCATCCACTGGATCGAGCCGCGCCGCGTTACGTGCCGGAAGCCAGCCAAACAGCACCCCGGTCAGCGTTGAGCACAGGAAAGCGGTCAGCAGGGCGACGGGCGAGAAGCCAATTTCCCAGCCCGGTAAGAAAAGCTGGAGCGTGAAGGCGATGAGCATAGAAAGCCCAACCCCCAGCGCGCCACCTACCAGACAGACCAGCACCGCCTCAATCAAAAACTGTTGCAGAACGTCGCTTTTGCGCGCACCGACTGCCATGCGGATGCCGATTTCCCGCGTGCGCTCCGTCACCGACACCAGCATGATGTTCATCACCCCGATGCCGCCCACCAGCAGTGAAATTACCGCCACCAGCGTCAGGAACATCTGAAGAGTACGTGTGGTCTTTTCTGCCGTTTTCAAGACGCTGTCCATGTTCCAGGTGAAGAAATCTTTCTTGCCGTGGCGCAACGTCAGCAAACGCGTAAGCTGCTGCTCGACCTGCGCGCTTTCGTAACCGTCGTTCACGCGCACGGTAATGGAGTTAAGCCAGGACTGGCCCATTACTCTTCCGGCCATGGTGGTATAAGGCAGCCAGACGCGGAGAATTTTACTGCTGCCAAACATCGACTGCTTTTCTTCCGCCACGCCAATCACCGTTGCGGGCATGTTGCCGACGAGGATCACCTCGCCCACCACGCTGGCTTTATTGGGGAACAGCTGACGGCGGGTATTGCTGTCGAGCACCGCCACCTGCGCCCGGCCTTTGAGCTGCTCATCGTTGAAAGTGGTCCCTTCGCTGAAGGTCATGCCGTAGACATTAAAATACTGCCCGCTGACGCCGTTAGCGCTGGCGGCCATATCCAGGTTGTTGTAGCGCAGGCGCAAACTTTGCGACACCGCAGGCGTCGCAGATTTGGTCCACGGCTGCTTCTGGATCGCCGTCAGATCATCATATTTCAGCGACTGCTGATACTGCGGATCGTCGTCACCGTAATCTTTTCCGGGATAGACATCGATGGTGTTGGTGCCAATGGCGCGGATATCCGCCAGCACCAGTTCTTTCGCCGCATCGCCGACCACCACAATCGACACTACCGAGGCGATGCCGATAATAATGCCCAGCATGGTCAACAGCGTGCGCATTTTATTGGCCGCCATCGCCAGCCATGCCATGGTCAGCGCCTCGCGAAAACTGCTGCTGAACTGCCGCCAGCCGGGAACATCCGCTTTGCTGGCCTGCTTTAACGCCGCCGTTGCGGTGGCTTTTGCCGGAGGATTGCTGACAATTTCACCGTCGCGGATTTCAATAATGCGCTCCGCCTGCGCCGCAACCTGCGGATCGTGAGTGACGATAATCACCGTATGCCCGCGATCGCGAAGCTGGTGGAGGATCGCCATCACCTCCTCCCCGGAATGGCTGTCCAGCGCCCCGGTCGGTTCATCGGCGAGGATCACCTGACCGCCGTTCATCAGCGCACGGGCGATACTCACGCGCTGCTGCTGGCCGCCGGAAAGCTGCGACGGCTGGTATTCAGAGCGATCTTCAAGGCCAAGCCGGGCCAGCAGTTCGCGGGCACGCGTCAGTCGCGCCGCGCGCTCGGTTCCCGCATAAACGGCCGGAACTTCGACGTTTTGTGCCGCCGTGAGATGCGATAGCAGGTGATAGCGCTGGAAGATAAAACCAAAATGTTCGCGGCGCAGGCGGGCCAGCGCGTCGCCGTCGAGCGAGGCGACGTCAGTTCCGGCCACGCGGTACGTCCCGGCGCTGGGCTTATCAAGACAGCCGATAATGTTCATCAGCGTCGATTTACCGGAACCGGACGCGCCGACTATCGCCACCATCTCCCCCGCCTCGATGCGCAGAGAAATGCCTTTCAGGACCTCAACGCTGCCCTCGCCGGAAGGATAGCTGCGGCGGATGTCATTCAGTTCGAGCAATGCCGTCACGGTTTAGCTCCAGGCAGCTTTTCACCGACGATCACCTCATCGCCCTCCTCCAGCCCTTTCACTACCTCAACGTCGGTGTCGTTGCGCGCGCCGAGAGTAACTTCACGGTCGTGAACTTCGCCGTTGCGCAGCAAACGAAGCTTATAGCGGTTATCCCCTACCGCATCGCCGAGGGCTGAGAGCGGCACCGTCAGCACGTTGCGCACGCCGGAAAGCTGAATATGTACCTGCGCGGTCATTTCGAGGCGCAGCACGCCTTTCGGGTTCGGCACTTCGAAGCGGGCATAGTAGAAAATGGCATCGTTGACTTTTTCCGGCGTCGGCAGGACGTCTTTGAGCGTGCCTTCGTAGCGGGTCAGCGGATCGCCGAGCACCGTAAACCAGGCTTTCAGCCCTGGTCTGAGGTGGATCACGTCGGCTTCCGAAACCTGCGCTTTGACCAGCATGGTGCTGAGATCGGCCAGGGTCAAAATATTCGGAGCCTGCTGCGCGGCAATCACCGTTTGCCCCTGTAGGGTGGTGATTTCGGTGACTTCGCCCGCCATTGGCGCAATGATGCGGGTGTAGTCGAGGTTGGTTTTGGCGGTACTGAGCGTGGCCTGATTGCGCTGGATCTGCGCATCCAGTGTCCCGATTTGCGCCTGTTTGACTTCCAGCTCGGTGGCGGCAGTGTCAAGATCCTGACGGGAAATAGCCTGTGTTTTCGCCAGTTGCTGCTGGCGGGACAACGTCACTTTCGCCAGTTGCATTTCGGCAACCGCCTGCCGACGCTGCGCGCGCAGTTCCATTAGCGTGGCTTCCACCTCTTTGATCTGGTTTTCCGCCTGTTCAGGATCGATAACCCCTAACAGCTGCTCTTTTTTCACCTTGTCGCCAATATTCACCGATAAGGTTCTGAGCTGCCCGCTGACCTGTGCGCCAACGTCCACTTTGCGCAACGCGTCCAGCTTGCCGGTCGCCAGCACCGCCTGCTCCAGGTCGCCTTTACGCACGATCAGCGTCTGATACTGCGGCTGCGGCGCGTTCAGCGTTTGCCACAGCCAGATTGCGGCGACCACCACCAGTACACCCAGCAGCAGCCAGAGCTTTTTGCCCTTTCCCTTCAAATTCATAGAAATTCCAGATGACCGATCCTTTTAACAGAAGTCCTCATTTTATATTAATACGCTGTCAACGAAAGGTTAATGACAGGAAATCTGCGGTTAATCCGCACGACCGCGCGCCAGCCACAGCACGCGGGAGAACATTTTGCGCAGCAGAACCGGAATAGCGTCCGTTCCCCGCCGTCCGGCTTCCAGCGCCACTTCTATCGCCAGATCCGGTTTTGAGGTACGGTGGATGGCTTTAATAATCACCCGCCGTGGGTTAATCGGGGCGTTCTGCGGGATCTGCGCCACCCGGTAATAAACGTCAGCAAAACCCTCGCGGTACATAAAATGTTCCATATCCAGTGCGGGCAGCGCAGTGAGGTGATCGCGCTCCCGCTGGCGGTCGTTGTCGAGCAGGCTGCGCACCGTTGCCGCATACTTTTTCCCGGCTTCGTCGCCGTCCACCAGCACGTGCCATTCAATGCCCATCCGGCGGGCAAACTTGATCAGCGGCTTCAGGCCGGACTGGGCAAACTCAATCACCTTCACCCCTTCAGCCGCAAAATGGTGACCGCACTGTCGCGCCAGTTCGTTAATCACCCAGGTTTCCGTCTCTCCCTCCACCAGCAGCCAGACGCGGGCAAACAGTGATGAAGGGCGATTAAAGCGGATGTGAAAAGCGATGCGCCGACCGTCTTCCGCGCTCAACCCGCCCGGCCCCAGACGCCAGGCGGCAACCCGAGAGGATTCGCGCACCAGACGGCAGACGTGCTCTACCGGCGTGAGTGAGAGCAGTTCGCCAGAGTTGGTGGTCGTCACCTGCTGGAGCGGCAGGAGGTTGAGGAGGTTCCAGGCCACCGAAAGCATAATGGGATGCAGGCGCGTTTCAGGATCTTCAATCAGCAGCAGCGGGCGGGCGTCTTTATCCAGTCGTACCGTGCCTTTGGCCTGTAACAGCGTGGAGAACAGCCCCAGCAGGATCACCCGGTGGCTGCGTGTGCCGGGGCGGTCAATCATCCGGTTGATGACGTCGAGATAACGCCAGCTTCGCTGCTCGTCCTGCGAGCGACGGCGCATTAAGCGCTGCCGGGTGTTGGCGCTGCTGTGCTCGGCGAAGTAGTGCTCCAGCAGTTGGGCCATCGCCGACAGCCCCTCGCGCAGTTGTCCGTCAGAGAGATTTTGCGGGCTGGTCACCAGCTCCTGCGCCAGAAAATCAAGCTGACGGGCGGTAACTTCCACGTCCGGCAGATTGGGAACCGTGCCGTTGCGGATGCGGCGCATAAAGCGGGCATCGCGCAGGCGCAGGACCGGCATCAGGCGCATCAGATGGCGGGCCATGGCGTCGATGTCATTCAGCGGCAGCGCGTCGCCCCTGGCATCCAGAAAACCGCGCAGGGTCATCACCGTGCCGTCTTCGGCAAGCTCCCCTTCAAGGCGGTAAAGAAGACGATGATAACCGTCATCACCCGGCACCCAGCCAGCGGACAGCGGACGGAAGCGGCGGGCGTGATGCCGCCCCGGCAGGGCTTCACGGAAGGTCAGAATAATATGCAGATGGTGCTCGCGCCCCTGCACGTCACCTGCGGGAAACCAGAAATCGTTATGCACGAAGTGGTAAAGTTCGGCATCGGGGGAGAGGATCAGCGTCAGCGCATCCAGCAGGCTGGACTTACCCCAGGCGTTCTCGCCAATCAGGACATTGTTGTCTTCGAGCATTAATGACAGCCGGTTAATACCGCGAAAACCGACAATTTCCACGCGTTCGAGAAGCATAATTACTCCTTAACCTTTGATCGGGATCCCTGGTCCCATTGTATAGCACCAAAACGGTTTGCAGGGTACGGGCTTATCACCCATAACATATTGAATGATGAAGAGTATGCATAACTTTTCTTTTTTCCTGCGTCTTTACTCATTTCGGCGTTTTGGGTAGTGTCACTGTGCCATTCATTTTATTTAAGGGACTGGGGTTTCATGTTTTCGGGTTTGCTGATCATTCTTCTGCCGCTCATCGTTGGTTATTTAATTCCGCTGCATCGTCCCGCCATCCTCAGAACCATTAACCGGCTGCTTAGCGGGATTGTGTACGTGATCCTCTTTTTTATGGGCATCAGCCTCGCATTTCTGGAAAACCTGTCGCGTAATCTGCTGGCGATTTTTCATTATTCCGCCGTCAGTATTACGGTCATTTTGCTGTGCAACATCGCCGCGCTACTGTGGCTGGAGCGGGTTGTGCCGTGGCGGCACACCCATCAGCAGGAAAAGCTGCCCTCGCGCATCGCGATGGCGCTGGAGTCGTTAAAACTGTGCGGGGTGGTGGTGCTGGGCTTTGCGCTGGGGCTTAGCGGGTTGACCTTTTTGCAGCACGCGACCGAAGCCAGCGAATATACGCTGATCTTCCTGCTGTTCCTTGTCGGCATCCAGTTGCGTAATAGCGGGATGACGCTGCGGCAGATTGTCCTTAACCGCCGGGGGATGATGGTCGGCGTGGTGGTGGTGGTCAGCTCCCTGCTGGGCGGGGCGATTAACGCTTTTATTCTGGGCCTGCCGCTGAAAACCGCGCTGGCGATGGCTTCCGGCTTCGGCTGGTACTCCCTCTCCGGCATTCTGCTGACCGAGTCGTTCGGCCCGGTGATAGGCAGCGCCGCCTTCTTTAACGATCTCGCGCGCGAGTTGATCGCGATTATGCTGATCCCGGGTTTAGTTCGCCGCAGCCGCTCCACGGCGCTGGGGCTGTGCGGCGCAACGTCGATGGACTTTACCCTGCCGGTTCTGCAACGCTCCGGCGGGCTGGAAATCGTCCCTGCCGCCATTGTTCACGGTTTTCTGCTCAGCCTGCTGGTGCCGCTGTTAATGGCGCTTTTCTCGGCGTAATACCTCTTTGGCGGTAGCCTGCTGCCGCCAAAATTGCGCTAAATCAATCTCCCTGTAAGTTGTTCCAGAAACCCCTTTTCTCCCACCGTTCACAGGCATAACCTTAAACATGTATTTTAAATATAACTTTAAAAGGTGTGACCATGTTTTGTGTGCAATGTGAACAAACCATCCGTACCCCGGCAGGGAACGGCTGCTCTTACGCGCAGGGTATGTGCGGTAAAACCGCTGAAACCTCTGACCTTCAGGATCTACTGATTGCGTCCTTACAGGGCCTGTCCGCCTGGGCGGTAAAAGCGCGTGAATACGGCATTATCGATCATCAGATCGATAATTTTGCTCCGCGTGCCTTCTTCTCTACCCTGACCAACGTCAACTTCGACTCGCCGCGCATCGTCGGCTACGCGCGTGACGCCATCGCCCTGCGTGAAGCGCTGAAGGCGCAGTGCCTGAATCTGGACGCCAGCGCTCGCGTCGATAACCCGATGGCCGACCTGCAACTGGTCAGCGACGATCCCGGCGACCTGCAACGTCAGGCGGCGGAATTCACCCCGAATAAAGATAAAGTCGACATTGGCGAAAACATTCTCGGCCTGCGTCTGCTGTGCCTGTACGGCCTGAAAGGGGCGGCGGCCTATATGGAGCACGCGCATGTGCTCGGCCAGTATGACAACGACATCTACGCCCGCTACCATAAAATCATGGCGTGGCTCGGCACCTGGCCTTCAGATATGAACGCCCTGCTTGAGTGCTCAATGGAAATCGGCCAGATGAACTTCAACGTGATGCGCATTCTGGACGCCGGAGAAACCAGCAAATACGGCCACCCGACGCCTGGCCAGGTCAACGTCAAGGCGACCGCAGGCAAATGCATTCTGATTTCCGGTCATGACCTGAAAGATCTCTTTAACCTGCTGGAGCAGACCGAGGGCACCGGCGTCAACGTTTATACCCACGGTGAAATGCTCCCCGCCCACGGCTACCCGGAACTGCGCAAATTTAAACATCTGATCGGCAACTACGGCAGCGGCTGGCAGAATCAGCAGGTGGAATTCGCCCGCTTCCCCGGCCCCATTGTGATGACCTCCAACTGCATTATCGACCCCACCGTGGGCGCATATGACGATCGGATCTGGACCCGCAGCATCGTTGGCTGGCCGGGCGTGAGCCATCTTGAAGGCGACGACTTTGCGCCGGTCATTACCCAGGCGCAGCAGATGGCAGGCTTCCCGTACAGCGAGATCCCGCATCTGATCACCGTTGGCTTTGGTCGCCAGACTTTACTGGGCGCGGCGGATACGCTGATTGACCTGGTGAGCCGGGAAAAACTGCGCCACATTTTCCTCGTCGGCGGCTGTGACGGCGCGCGCGGCGAGCGTAACTACTTCACCGATTTCGCCACCAACGTGCCGGACGACTGCCTGATCCTCACCCTGGCGTGCGGTAAGTACCGTTTCAACAAGCTGGACTTTGGCGATATCGAAGGTCTGCCGCGTCTGGTGGATGCCGGTCAGTGTAACGATGCCTACTCGGCGATTATTCTGGCGGTCACGCTGGCGGAAAAACTGGGCTGTGGCGTCAACGACCTGCCGCTGTCGCTGGTGCTGTCGTGGTTTGAACAAAAAGCGATTGTCATTCTGCTGACCCTGCTGTCGCTGGGCGTCAAAAATATCGTCACCGGTCCGACCGCACCGGGCTTCTTTACCCCGGATCTGCTGGCGATACTCAATGAGAAGTTCGGTCTGCGTTCCGTGACCACCGTTGAAGAAGATATGAAGCAGCTGTTAAGCGCGTAAGGAGTTTTGCCATGACGATGCCAACCCCACAGTGTCCGTGGCGGATGCAGGTTCATCACATTCATCAGGAAACACCGGATGTGTGGACAATTTCGCTGCTGTGCCACGATTATTATCCGTATCGCGCCGGACAGTATGCGCTGGTCAGCGTGCGCAATTCGGCGGATACGCTGCGTGCTTATACGCTTTCCTCCACACCGGGCGTCAGCGAATATCTCACCCTGACCGTGCGGCGCATCAATGACGGTGCAGGCTCGCAGTGGCTGACCCGCGACGTGAAGCGCGGCGACTATTTGTGGCTGTCGGACGCGATGGGTGATTTCACCTGTGAAGATAAAGCTGACGACAAATTCCTGATGCTGGCGGCGGGCTGCGGCGTGACGCCGATTATGTCGATGCGCCGCTGGCTGGCGAAATATCGTCCTCAGGCTGACGTGCAGGTGATTTTCAACGTGCGCTCGCCGCAGGATGTGATTTTTGCCGATGAATGGCAGGACTATCCGGTGACACTGGTGGCGGAAAATAACGCCGCTGAGGGTTTTGCAGCGGGTCGCCTGACGGCGGAGCTGTTGGCAGGGGTCGCGGATCTGGCTTCACGCACCGTGATGACCTGCGGCCCCGCGCCGTATATGGAACTGGCAGAGCAGGAAGTCAAAGCCCTGGGAGTGACGCGTTTCTTTAAAGAGAAATTCTTTACCCCGGTTGCGGAAGCGACGACGACGGGCCTGAAGTTCAGCAAATTGCAGCCCGCGCTGGCGTTCTACGCCCCGGTCGGTACTACCCTGCTGGACGCGCTGGAGAGCAACAGGGTGCCCGTCACCGTCGCCTGCCGTGCGGGAGTGTGCGGCTGCTGCAAAACCAAAGTGGTTGCCGGGGAATATACGGTCACCAGCACCATGACGTTAAGCGAAGCGGAGATCGCCGACGGCTACGTGCTGGCCTGCTCCTGCCATCCGCAAAGCGATTTAGTGCTTGCCTGATAGCTGTTATGGCCTGCAACCGCAGGCCATTCATTTAGCGCCAGGCGGGATCGCGCGCCAGCGAATAGCGCCCGGCACCCAAAAAGGCAATCGCCAGCCCGCCAATAAAGAAGTAGGCAATGTTTTCAATCGCCCACGCGCCGGTTTTATCCAGCATCCAGGTGTTGTTGATACCGACCATCAACCACGCCACCAGCATGGTGAACGACAGCACCAGCGCCGCCGGGCGGGTTAAAATACCGACAATGATAAGCACCGGCACCACCACCTCACCAATCAGCACACCATACGCGATAAACCCCGGCAAGCCCTGCGCCACCAGCATTCCCCGAATGCCGTCGATTCCGTCAAAGAGTTTATGCAGGCCATGAAACAGCATGAGTCCCCCCACGGCAAATCGTAACAACAGTTTGCCGATGTCTTCATGTGCAAGGATGCTATTGGTCCGCGTTAACAATCTTTTAACCATCTGAAATGCCTCTTATTTTGATTATCAATTCCGTCACATTACGCCTTTCCTGAAGGGAATAATAGCGGCGCAAATCACAGCAATTTGCCCGCATACAGACAAATTTCACCTAAGCTTGTAAGCGGTATCACACAAAGGAGATGGAAAACCATGAAACAAACCGTTGCCGCTTATGTTGCCAAAACCCTGGAGCAGGCGGGCGTTAAAAGAATCTGGGGCGTCACCGGCGATTCCCTGAATGGTCTGAGCGATAGCCTGAATAAAATGGGCACCATTGACTGGATGCCCACGCGCCATGAAGAGGTTGCCGCTTTTGCCGCAGGCGCGGAAGCACAGCTTTCCGGGGAACTGGCGGTGTGCGCCGGATCGTGCGGACCGGGCAATTTGCATTTAATTAACGGCCTGTTTGACTGCCACCGCAATCATGTCCCGGTGCTGGCGATTGCCGCGCATATCCCTTCCAGCGAGATCGGTAGCGGTTATTTCCAGGAGACCCACCCGCAGGAGCTGTTCCGCGAATGTAGCCACTACTGCGAGCTGGTTTCATCCCCGGAGCAGATCCCCCAGGTGCTGGCGATTGCCATGCGTAAAGCGGTGCTGAATCGCGGCGTTTCGGTGGTGGTATTGCCCGGCGATGTGGCGCTTCAGGCCGCCCCGGAAAGCGCCAGCAGCCACTGGTATCCTGCCCCGCAGCCGGTAGTGACCCCCGCCGAAGAGGAGCTGAAAAAGCTGGCGCAGCTACTGCGCTACTCCAGCAATATTGCGCTGCTATGCGGCAGCGGCTGCGCCGGGGCGCACGGCGAACTGGTGGAATTTGCCGGTAAGCTAAAAGCGCCCATTATCCACGCTATGCGCGGCAAAGAGCATGTGGAATACGATAACCCCTATGACGTCGGCATGACCGGGCTTATCGGCTTCTCTTCCGGTTTCCACGCGATGATGAACGCCGACACGTTGGTGCTGCTCGGCACCCAGTTCCCTTACCGGGCGTTTTATCCCACCGACGCGAAAATCATTCAGATTGATATTAATCCAGGCAGTATTGGCGCGCACAGTAAGGTGGATATGGCGCTGATTGGGGATATTAAAGCCACGCTCAGCGCCCTTCTGCCGCTGCTGGAAGAAAAAACTGACCGCCGCTTCCTGGATAAAGCGCTGAAGGATTACCGCGAGGCGCGCAAAGATCTCGATGACCTGGCGAAACCAGGCGAAAAAGCCATTCATCCCCAGTATCTGGCGCAGGAAATTAGCCGCTTTGCCGCCGATGATGCCATTTTTACCTGCGATGTCGGCACCCCGACCGTCTGGGCCGCGCGCTATCTGAAAATGAACGGCAAGCGTCGGCTGCTCGGCTCGTTTAACCACGGCTCAATGGCTAACGCCATGCCGCAGGCGCTGGGCGCGCAGGCTCACGCGCCGGACCGTCAGGTTATCGCGCTGTGCGGCGACGGCGGTTTCAGTATGCTGATGGGCGATTTCCTTTCCATTGTGCAAATGAAGCTGCCGGTGAAAATCGTGGTCTTTAACAACAGCGTGCTCGGCTTTGTGGCGATGGAGATGAAAGCGGGCGGTTATCTGACCGACGGCACCGATCTGCACGATACTAACTTCGCCCGCATCGCCGACGCCTGCGGCATCGCCGGGATCCGCGTTGAGAAGGCCGCCGACGTTGACGATGCGCTGCAACGGGCATTTGCCATTGACGGTCCGGTGCTGGTCGATGTGGTGGTTGCCAAAGAGGAACTGGCAATCCCGCCGCAAATCAAACTGGAGCAGGCCAAAGGCTTTAGCCTCTATATGTTGCGCGCGATCATTAACGGGCGCGGCGATGAGGTGCTGGAACTGGCAAAAACCAACTGGCTCAGGTAAAAAGAAGGCATCATCCTGAATCAACAAAGGAATTGCCGTGATTGACCTAAGAAGTGATACCGTCACCCGCCCCGGACGCGCCATGCTGGATGCCATGATGGCCGCCCCGGTCGGGGATGACGTTTACGGAGACGATCCCACCGTTAACCAGCTCCAGCGCTATGCCGCCGATTTAGCCGGTAAAGAAGCCGCGCTGTTTTTGCCCACCGGCACCCAGGCCAACCTCGTCGCCCTGCTGACCCACTGCGAGCGTGGTGAAGAGTATATCGTCGGCCAGGGTGCGCATAATTATCTGTACGAAGCAGGCGGCGCTGCGGTGCTGGGCAGTATTCAGCCGCAGCCCATCGACGCCGCAGCGGACGGCACCCTGCCGCTGGATAAGGTCGCCGCAAAAATTAAAGCCGATGATATCCACTTCGCCCGCACCCGCCTCCTTAGCCTGGAAAATACCCACAACGGCAAAGTGCTGCCGCGCGATTATCTTCAGGCGGCGTGGGAATTTACCCGCGATCACAATCTGGGGCTGCACGTTGACGGCGCGCGGATTTTCAACGCGCTGGTGGAATACGACTGCGAGCTGGAAGAGATCGCCCGGTACTGCGACTCTTTCACCATCTGCCTTTCCAAAGGGCTGGGCGCGCCGGTTGGCTCGCTGCTGGTCGGTAGCCACGACGACATCAAACGCGCTAACCGCTGGCGTAAAATGACCGGCGGCGGAATGCGCCAGTCGGGCATTCTGGCGGCGGCAGGACTGTACGCGCTGCAAAATAACGTTAATCGCCTGCGCGACGATCATGACAATGCCGCCTGGCTTGCCGCGCAGCTGCGTGCCATTGGTGCAGACGTCATGCGTCATGACACCAATATGCTGTTTGTCCGCGTCGGCGATGCCCACGCCGCGCTCGGTGAACATCTGCGGGCGCAGGATATTTTGATCAACGCCTCGCCGGTAGTTCGCCTGGTCACTCATATCGACGTCAGCCGGGAACAGCTCGCGCAGGTCGTCGCCCACTGGCAGACCTTTTTAAACCGTTAAGGAGCCTGCCGTGCCGCAACGTATTCTGGTGCTGGGCGCCAGTGGTTACATTGGTCAGCATCTGATCAGGGCGCTAAGCCAGCAGGGGCATCAGGTGCTGGCGGCGGCACGGCGCGTCGAACGCCTGCAAAAAATGGCCCTGCCCGGCGTAAGCTGTCATCCACTCGATCTCAACTGGCCAGAACGGTTGCCGGATCTGCTTCAGGGCGTTGATACGCTTTATTATCTGGTTCACGGTATGGGTGAAGGGGGTGATTTCGTCACCCATGAGCGCCAGGTGGCGCTTAACGTGCGCGATGCGCTGCGTGAAAATCCGGTCGGACAGCTTATTTTCCTCAGCTCGCTTCAGGTGTCAGAGCATGAGCGCTCCGATCATCTGCGCGCTCGTCAGCTGACGGCGGACATTCTGCGCGACGCTGGCGTACCGGTCACGGAACTGCGTGCCGGGATTATCGTTGGCGCTGGCTCCGCCGCCTTTGAGGTGATGCGTGATATGGTCTACAACCTGCCGGTTCTCACTCCGCCACGCTGGGTGCGCTCGCGCACGATGCCGATTGCGCTGGAAAATCTGCTTTGCTATCTGGTGGGTCTGCTCGATCACCCCGCCTGCGAACACCGCATTTTTGAGGCCGCCGGTCCGCAGGTGCTGAGCTACCAGCAGCAGTTTGAACATTTTATGGTGGTCAGCGGTCGCCATCGTCCGCTGATCCCCATCCCGTTACCGACAAGCTGGATTTCAGTCTGGTTTTTAAACGTCATCACCTCGGTGCCCCCCACCCTGGCGAAAGCGCTGATCCAGGGTCTGAGGCACGATTTGCTGGCCGATGACCGCGCCCTGCGCGCGCTCATCCCGCAAACGCTCATCACCTTTGATGAGGCGGTGCGCCGCACGTTGCAAGAGGAAGAGAAGCTGGTCAACTCCAGCGACTGGGGCTATGACGCGCAGGCATTCGCCCGCTGGCGGCCCGACTATGGCTATTTTGCTAAACAGGCGGGCTTCACGGTAAAAACCTCCGCCAGCCGCGCCGCGCTGTGGCAGGTTGTTAATCAGATCGGTGGCGACGAGCGTTATTTCTTCGGCAATCCTCTCTGGCAAACCCGGGCGCTGATGGACAGGCTTATCGGGCATCCGCTGGCGACAGGCCGTCCGGCGCGGACGTATTTACAGGTGGGCGATACGGTCGATAGCTGGAAGGTGATTATTGTCGAGTCGGAAAAATCGCTGGTTCTGCTGTTCGGCATGAAAGCGCCGGGGCTGGGGCGGTTGTGCTTTACGCTGGAGGACAAAGGCGACTACCGGGAGCTTGACGTGCGCGCCTGGTGGCATCCACACGGGATGCCGGGGCTGTTTTACTGGCTGCTGATGATCCCGGCGCATCTGTTTATTTTTCGCGGAATGGCAAAACGTATCGCTCGTCTGGCGGAAAAAATGCAAAACTGACCGCTTTCTTGTATTTTTCCCATTGCATAGCGCCGAAAATACCGGAAGAATGCGCACGAAATTCTTTAAAACACAGCGGATTGATATGAAGGTTCTGGTCACGGGCGCAACCAGCGGTTTAGGCCGAAACGCGGTCGAGTTTTTGCGGCATAAAGGCATCAGCGTCAGAGCAACCGGTCGCAATGAAGCGATGGGCAGGCTGCTGGAAAAAATGGGCGCGGAGTTCGTTCAGGCCGATCTTACCGAGCTGGTCTCTTCGCAGGCTAAAGTGATGCTCGCCGGTATTGATACCCTGTGGCACTGTTCCAGCTTTACCTCCCCGTGGGGGACGCAGGAAGCGTTTGATCTCGCTAACGTCCGCGCCACCCGCCGTCTGGGCGAATGGGCCGTGGCCTGGGGGGTGCGCAACTTTATTCATATTTCCTCGCCGTCGCTGTACTTCGACTACCATCATCATCGCAACGTGAACGAAGAGTTTCGTCCGCACCGCTTCGCCAACGAATTCGCCCGCAGTAAAGCGGCGGGTGAAGAGGTGATCCAGCTTCTGGCCCGGGCAAATCCGCAAACCCGCTTTACCATTCTGCGCCCGCAAAGTCTGTTCGGCCCGCATGACAAAGTGTTTATCCCGCGCCTCGCGCAGATGATGCACCACTACGGCAGCGTGCTGCTGCCGCGCGGCGGCGATGCGCTGGTGGATATGACCTGTTACGAGAACGCCATCCACGCCATGTGGCTGGCCAGTCAACCTGCCTGCGACGGCCTGCTGTCAGGACGGGCCTATAACATCACCAACGGCGAGCCGAAAAAACTGCGCAGCATCGTGCAGACGCTGATTGATGAACTGAATATTCACTGCCGCATCCGCTCGGTGCCGTATCCAATGCTGGACATTATCGCCCGCAGCATGGAGCGCTTCGGCAATAAAACCGCTAAAGAACCGGCGTTTACCCACTACGGCGTTTCCAAACTGAATTTCGATTTCACGCTCGATATTACGCGGGCGCGGGAGGAGCTGGGATATCAGCCGGTGATCACGCTGAATGAAGGGATCGAGCGCACTGCGGCGTGGCTGCGGGATCACGGGAAGTTACACCGCTAACGGAGAGTGGATATCCTTGTGCCTGCCTGATGTCACCGAACTCGCCCCCTCTCCCCGGCCCTCTCCCTCAAGGGAGAGGGAGTGGTCAGTGCCCCGCAACAGGGTTGGTGCATCACTCAAGCCTGAGTAAAAATAACAAATCCAGTCACCACGCCGG
>DIJC01000013.1:0-18022 GCA_002421005.1 Enterobacteriaceae bacterium UBA5654
GGAACAGTCCGGCGTTGTGGTTACGCCCGGTTTTCTCCCTCTCCCTTGAGGGAGAGGGTCGGGGAGAGGGGGAGGCGTGCTAGCCACTGACCTGCATCACAGTGATCATTGAGTTACCACCGTCCAGGCCATTTTCCATGCGAAGCCGACGCCCGGCTCGTACTGGTTCGCCGACGGGCTCCACTGGACGCAGTAGCCGCTGAACGGGAACGGTTTACACTGGTACACCTTACCGTCTTTTGGCTGGAGCACGCGGGTGCCGGCCTTATAGGACGTCAGGTTTTTCGGGAATTCGTAGTTGTATTTAATGCCCGGAGCTGGCGTTGGCGTCGGTTCCGGCTGCGCGGCTTTTTCTTCCAGCATCAGGTCGATCACGCCCTGGCTGACAATTTCACCGCTCTCATCATAACCGTAGTAGCGCAGCATATGATGTCCGGCGTGCGCATCAACGAGATTCATGGTCAGGGTTTTTGATTCATCCTTTAACGGACGCTGAACGCGGCCTTTTTGATTGCCGCCGTGATCGCTGACGTTCGCATCAAGGAGGACCGAGCCTTCTGCCGTTGCCCGCAGTGTGATGGTGGATTTGCCCTGATCAATTTTGCTGGCGCTGACGTCTGAAACCGTTAACGACTGGACGACCACTTCATCGCCATAGTAAAGGATCATGGTGTCCAGATCGCTGCCCTCGTTAGCATAGACCGGGTTCGCGCCGTGGATAGGTTCAACCATGCCGTGCGCGTCCTTCACCCCCGCGCGGATCTGCGAATGTGCCGCGTTGATGGCGGTTGCCAAATCCCAGGTCCACTGGTCGCTGGCACCTTTTTCATCACTGGCAATGGTCAGCGAGGTACGCAACGAGGTGACTTCGCCCTGGGCGTTGAAGAATTTAGCCACGACGTGATCGCCTGCTTTCAGC
This sequence comes from Enterobacteriaceae bacterium UBA5654, assembly GCA_002421005.1. Lineage (GTDB taxonomy): Bacteria > Pseudomonadota > Gammaproteobacteria > Enterobacterales > Enterobacteriaceae > Superficieibacter. The sequence continues at coordinate 920 of DIJC01000013.1, forward strand.
GCTTCCCCGGCAATTAAACCGTTCAGCTCTTTCGCCCAGTTATTATGATGGGCGTGCTCATCGCCGCTGGTGCCGTCGCCGTTACCGAAATCAACGTCAATGGCCTGATAAAAACTGTTGGTGGTATCCGCAATTTCCCATACCGCATAAATGACCTGATAACCGGTACGCTGCGGAACATTGCAGGAATGCGTCACCCGAATGGCCGGGGTATTACCGTTACCGTCAATTTCACAAAACGGGGTGTCTTCAAACGCGGCGCGCGTCAGCGGCTTATTTTGATCCCAGTTTTGTTTGGTAATGTAATAACGCCAGTTGGTGGTGCGGTGCGGCGCAGTGTGATACCAGACGAAATCAAACTTGCCGCTGGTGATGGGGGTTTTTGCCCAGCGCGTCGGGCTTTGCTGATCCAGTTCTCCGTAACGGTCTTTACCTGCACTCGCCAGCTTTCCGTCCGGCGGGACGTCACCCGCCGGGTAGCCGCTGGTTTGTTCCACGCTTTGCGGTTCCCACTGCGCGGAGCCGCAGCCGCTATTTTTACCCAATTTACATTGATAAGCGCGGCTTGCCGGTGCTTCTACATAGCCATGAGCAAATACTGATGTATTAAAAAATAATGCCGCAAGGTATAGCGAAACGTGCTTAATTTTCATAATCCATTCCCTGAATAATAAATAATTGTCGAGTTTATTAATCTGGAATATAAATTTCAATCACCGTTCAGCGTGCTGGTATTTAATGATATGGTTGATTTTTCACTCTTTTTATTATGATGCGTAATCAGGATTTAATGACAGGAAAAATAAAGCACACCGGATCAGGGTGTGCTTACAGGCTATTTAATTTGCCAGAACGACCTGGTGTGAGAATTCTTTCTCGCAGTATTTACACTTCAGGGCAATATCACTGGCGCGTTTTCTTACGCTAAAACTGGAATTGACCGGCTCGGCGTGGCTGATGCAGTTGCTGTTCGGGCAAATCAGCACCGCGTCGATGCGTTCCGGCAGCTTAGGATGCGATTTCCCTACCACTTCATAGTCGTCGATACGGTTGACCGTCGCCAGCGGCGCATACAGCGCGAGCTGGTCGACCTGCTCATCGGTCAGAAACGTATTCTCAATCTTGATGATATCTTTGCGGCCCATCGCGCCCGACGGTAAATTCAGGCCGACGGTCACGCGCTGCTCGGTCTCGGTCAGTTTGAACAGCGTCAGCAGGCGGAAGCCCACCTGGGCGGGAATATGATCGATAACGGTGCCGCGCTTAATGGCTTCAACCTGGAGTTTATTATCATGGGTCATGGGGATCTCCTTACAGTGCAAAATCGCGATTGAGGACCAGCGCCAGCAGCGCCTGGCGGGCGAAAATACCGTTACCGGCCTGCTGGAAATACCAGGCGTGCGGCGTTTTATCGACATCGGTGGCGATCTCATCAATACGCGGCAGCGGATGTAACACTTTCATATTGTCGCGCGCGTCGTGCAGGTCGCTGGCGCGCAGGACAAACTGCGCTTTGACGTTGGCGTATTCGGACGGGTCGAGGCGCTCCTTCTGTACGCGGGTCATATACAAAATATCTACCTCGGCCACCACCTCATCAATCGCGTGATGGACGCTCCAGGCGATGCCTTTCTCATCGAGCATATCCAGAATGTACTGCGGCATCGCCAGTGCGTCCGGGGCGATAAAGCAGAAGCGGTTGCCGTTGAACTTCGCCAGCGCCTGCGCCAGCGAATGCACGGTGCGGCCATATTTTAAATCGCCGACCATCGCAATCGTCAGATTTTCCAGACGTCCCTGGGTTTCCTGAATGGTGAACAGATCCAGCAGGGTCTGCGTCGGGTGCTGGTTTGCGCCATCGCCCGCGTTGAGGATGGGGATATTGCCGGAAAATTCGGTCGCCAGCCGCGCCGCGCCTTCCTGCGGATGGCGCATGACGATGGCGTCCACGTAGGTGCTGATCACCGAAATGGTGTCCGCCAGCGTCTCGCCTTTTTTGCCAAGCGAGGTATTGCTGCTGTCGGAGAAGCCGACGACGCTGGCACCCAGGCGGTGCATGGACGTTTCAAAGGACAAACGGGTGCGGGTGGAAGCCTCAAAGAAACAGCTGGCGATCACTTTATGCTTCAGCAGCTCCGGCTGCGGATTGGCTTTCAGTTTCGCCGCCGTTGCCAGCACCAGCTCAAGCTCCTCGCGGCTGAGATCGTTTATGGAAATGATATGTCTTTGAAATAACGGATTAGCCATGTTTATCTCCTGACGCCTGGGCAAAAAAAAAGCCCCTGCAATGAGGGGCTTTGGGAATACGTTGAGCAACGGGAAGAAAAACGGCTGGCCTGCGCCCTGTTTCAGACGCGCTAAGACAGTGTGTCGTAGGCTATGGACCATGCTTCCTCCCGGCAAATTGTCGGCGATTATACTCACCTCTATGTCGGGATCAAGCGATTAATGCCGATTTTATTCAACGCAAACGGTTCTATTGAATATTAATTCATTTTCAGAATGTAATTAATCTGTTTGTGAACCAGCGCGGTACGCTTCACCACCCGTGGCGCGACCCAGACGATGCTGCTACCCGCCACGATGCCGAGCACTTCCGGCAGCGCGTGATAATCCAGAATTCGCGCCACCGCCCGGCCATATCCCGCGACGGTATGGATAAGGATAAATTCGCTGTTGTGCTCCACGCTGACCACCATATCGGCGACGGAGCGGGCGGCATCCGGCACCGGGCGCAGTTGCGGATTCACCGAATAAATTTTTTGTCCTTTGGCGTTCCTGATCTTGATCACGCCCAGTAATTTCAGCAGGCGCGAGACGGTGGACTGGCTGATGTTATCGAATCCGTGCAACTGTAAATCACGGCGAATCTCCTCCTGAGAAAGGTAACGCTTTTCTGCGATCAATCGCTGGCAAACGGTAAGCTGAAGTTGTTCTTTGGCGGAGTATTCACCATATTCCTTCATATATTAATCCTGTCTGTATCAGAGGGTTTTATACCCGTCATACTTCAAGTTGCTTGTGCGTTGGCTTGACTCGCTCACCCCAGTCACTTACTGGCGTAAGCTCCTGGGGATTCACTGCGTCGCCGCGTTACTCGGTCTTGCAGACCTCGCCCGGTGGGCCAGCGCAAGCGCTGTTCAAAACACTCCGTGTTTTGTCATGCAACTCGAATTATTTAGGGTATAGTAGAAATAATCAGAGCTTATCCTGTCAGCCAGCGGACTCGTTTGTCTTCAGCACGCCTATAGTAATGCCCCCAGGCTTAAGGCCGCCATAATAACCAGCGTCAGGATCGCCAGCAGGGGCGCAACCCACTTCAGATAACGCACGTACGGGACGCGGGCGATCGCCAGCCCACCCATCACCACCGCTGACGTCGGCGTCACCAGATTCACAATGCCGGACGCGGACTGATAAGCCGTGACCACCAGTTCGCGCTGTACGCCTGCGAAGTCAGCTAACGGTGCCATGATCGGCATGGTCAGCACCGCCAGACCGGAAGAAGAGGGCACCAGAAACGAGAGCACCACTTCCAGCCAGTACATCACGTTGATAAACGCAATGCTCGATAAGCCGCTAACGATCCCTTCGGCGCTGTGCAAAATAGTATGCGTAATCATTCCCTTATCCATAATCACTACAATACCACGCGCAATACCGATGATAAGCGCCACCCCCAGTAATTCCCGCGCGCCGTTAATAAAGGTGGACGTCAGCTCCTCTTCGCTCATCCGGGCGATGACCCCGACGATCACCGCCGCGCCAAGAAAGAGCGCCGAGATCTCCGCCATCCACCAGCCGCGTACCGCCACGCCATAAATCATCACCGCGAAGGCGAGAGCGAAGATCATCAGGATCAGTTTGCGCACGGCGGTGAATTCCAGCAAATCAGATCCTTTGTTGCCCAGAAAATGAGTCAGGTTTTCTTCCTGCTTATCCGCCACAATCGAGCAGGATGGATCCTGTCGCACTTTGCGGGCGTAGCGCATCACCCAGCCAACGCAGATGATCCAGCCCACCACCAGCAGCGCAATGCGCAAGGCGATCCCCGCCGTGAAGGGAATGCCCGCCGCGTTGGCGGCAATCACCGTGGCGAACGGGTTGATCGTCGAGCCCAGCGTGCCGATCCCCGCGCCCAGCAGAATAGTCGAGGCCGCCACCAGCGGATCGAAACGGGCCGCCAGCATCACCGGCACCAGCAGGCTGTAAAAAGGCAGCGATTCCTCCGCCATGCCGTAAATGGTGCCGCCTGCGGCAAACAGCGCCATCAGGATCGGGATCATCCATTCTTCATGCCCGCGCAGGCGAAAAGTCACGCGCTCAATGCCCGCGTCGATGGCCCCGGTTTTGGTGACAATGCCGAGAAAACCGCCGATGATCAGGATAAACAGCGCCACGTCGATGGCCCCGGCCTGCCCGGTTTCAGGATCGTACAGCCCGCTAATCGGTGCCATTAATACCGCGATGATCCCCTGCGGATGGGCGGCGACGCTGGCGTAGGTGCCCGCCACCGGGACCTCTTTACCCAGCGCCTCGTTCATCGCCATATGATATTGCCCGGCCGGGACAATCCACGTCAGGATGGCCACCAGCGCGATAAGAACAAACAAAATGGTATAGGCGGAAGGAAATTTAAAGGTGCTCATGGTGCTCTCCTTGCCCGGCGTACCCTGCGGCACGCCGGGCATGATGTTAGTCGCCGAGTGTCGCCACCATCACCGCTTTGATGGTATGCATCCGGTTTTCCGCTTCGTCGAAGACGATAGAGTGCGGCGATTCAAACACCTCTTCCGTCACCTCCAGCCCTTTCAGCCCGTAAGCGATTTCAATTTCGCGGCCCATTTTGGTGTGCTCGTTGTGAAATGCGGGCAGGCAGTGCATGAATTTCACCTGCGGATTGCCGGTGGCATCGATCACCTGTCGGTTGACCTGGTAAGGCTTCATCAGGCTGACGCGTTCGGCCCAGGCTTCTTTCGGCTCGCCCATCGATACCCACACGTCGGTGTAGAGGAAATCCACGCCGTACACGCCTTCTTCAACGTCATCGGTGAGCGTAATGCGCGCGCCGGTTTCTTTGGCGATGGTGCGGCACTGCGCGACCAGCGCCTCTTCCGGCCAGAAGGATTTGGGCGCGACCAGGCGGATGTCCATGCCCATTTTGGCGGCTCCGACCATCAGGGAATTGCCCATGTTATTGCGCGCGTCGCCGAGATAAGCGAAGCGTAACTGGGACAGGTTTTTGCCCGGCGCATGTTCCAGCATGGTCATCAAATCCGCGAGGATCTGGGTAGGATGAAATTCATCGGTCAGCCCGTTCCATACCGGTACGCCAGCGTGCGCACCCAGCTCTTCGACAATTTGCTGGCCGTAGCCCCGGTACTCGATGCCGTCATACATCCGTCCCAGCACGCGGGCAGTGTCTTTCATCGACTCTTTATGACCAATCTGCGAGCCGCTCGGCCCCAGATACGTCACCTGCGCGCCCTGATCGAATGCGCCGACCTCAAACGCGCAGCGGGTACGGGTGGAGGTTTTTTCAAAAATCAGGGCGATGTTTTTGCCTTTCAGGGTCTGCTTTTCCTGCCCGGATTTTTTGGCTTTTTTCAGTTCAACAGCGAGGTCAATCAGAAACTGGATTTCAGCGGGCGTGTAATCCAGCAGCTTAAGAAAGTTACGGTTTTTCAGAGAAATAGTCATTTTTTTGTCCTTTCAGGCGAAGTCAGTAAGCGGGTTGCGCGGTGTTTTCGAGGCGGATCAGGGTGCCTTTTTCACCTGCCAGAATGTCCGGGCCATCGGCGAGCGCGCCGATCCCGGCGATGCCGTGGCACTCTTCAACGTAGCGGCAGCAGGCGGCGACTTTCGGCCCCATCGATCCGGCGTCGAAGGCCATCTCTTTCAGCAACGCAGGCGTGGCCTGCACCAGCGGGCGCTGGGTGGCGGTGCCCCAGTCGAGGTACACCGCGTCGGCATCGGTAAGGATCAGCAGCGCGTCGGCGTGAAGCTGGCGCGCCAGCAGTGCGGCGGAGAGGTCTTTGTCGATGACAGCTTCAATACCGTGGTAGCCATCGGCTTTATGCACCACCGGCACGCCGCCGCCGCCGTTGCAGATCACCAGATGGTCACGCGCAATCAGCGCTTCGATGGCGTCGCTTTCGACGATCCGCACCGGCAGGGGCGAGGGGACGACGCGGCGGAACCAGGCACCGTCGGCTTTCATCTCCCAGCCTTTTTCCTGTTTCAGCGCGTCGGCCTGCTGCTTGTCATACACCGGGCCAATGTATTTGGTCGGACGGCGGAATGCCGGGTCGCCAGGATCGACTTCGACCTGGGTTAACAGCACGCTGACGTTGCGCTCCGGCAGATGATTTTTAAGCGATTGCTGAAGCATGTAGCCAATCATTCCCTGGCTTTCCGCGCCGAGAATGTCCAGCGGGTAGGGCGCAACGGCGTCAAACGCGCTGTTCTGCAGCGCCAGCAGCCCGACCTGCGGACCGTTGCCGTGTACCAGCACCACCCGCCACTGGCGGGTCAGGCGGGCGATAGTGCGTGCGGCGAGGTCGATATTTTTGCGCTGGATTTCTGCTTCCAGCGGCTCGCCGCGTTTGAGCAGGGCATTGCCGCCCAGCGCGACAACCAGAGTGGGTTTCATGTCCATGGCGTTCTCCTTAAATTCCGTCGCGTTCAAGCGGGCAGCTCATGCAGCGCGCGCCGCCGCGTCCGCGTCCCAGCTCATCGCCGGGAATGGGCAGCACGGTGATCCCGGCTTTGTCATATTTTTCGTTGGTCCAGATGTTGCGCTCGTAGCCAATCACCACGCCGGGGCGCAGAGTCAGCACGTTGTTGGCGTCGTTCCATTGTTCGCGCTCGGCTTCGAAGGCATCGCCGCCGGTGGTGATCAGCCGTACCTGATCGAGCCCCAGCGCTTTTTCAATGGCGTGCAGCAGGCTGATTTCCTGGTGGCGCTCGAGGCCGCCGCGCCCGTCCGGGGTGAGCGTCCAGCACTGCGACTCTTTGCGCACCACTTCGGGATAGACGGAGAAGGTGTCGATATCGATATGCGTCATCACCGTATCGAGGTGCATACAGGAGCGATGTTTTGGCAGTTCGACCACCACCACGCGTTCGGCCTGGCGATGCTTAAACAGCGAGGTTGCCAGGAACTCCACGCCCTGCGGCGTCGTACGTTCTGACAGGCCAATCAGCACCGCGCCACGGCCAATCACTAATACGTCGCCGCCTTCAAGCGTGGCGTGATCGTAATTAATATTTTCATCGCCAAAATATTTAATAAAATCGCCACCGGCAAAAGCCGGATGCCAGCGATAAATAGCACGCAGATTATTCGTTTCACGCTGGCGAGCCGCTTTGGCCATTGGGTTAATAGATACGCCGTTATAAATCCAGCAGGACGTGTCGCGGGTAAATAAATGATTCGGCAATGGCTTCATAATAAAGTCATTAGCGTCGTGAGTATCGACCACCATATTTTTAATAAAGGCGGGAATTTCACCGTAGGTCAGTCCGCCGCTTAAATGACGCGCCAGTTGCCGATGCTGTAAATCCGCCAGCCAGCCGCGAACGTCGGAGGCAAAGCCAGGACCGAGGCGATAATCAGAGATTTGCGTCTCCAGCAGCCAGCCTTTGGCATCAGCAATATCAAGCGTTTGGGTGAGCAGATCGGTTAACAGCAGCACTTCCACACCCTGATCGCGCAGGGTACTGGCAAAAATATCGTGCTCGACTCCCGCGCGCTCCACCGAGAGCACATCGTCAAAAAGCAACTCCTGGCAATTAGAGGGCGTCAGTCTTTTAAGACTAAGATTGGGGCGATGGAGCATTACGCTGCGTAATTTCCCGACTTCAGAACCGACATAATGTTTTTCCATGATTGTTCCTTACTTCTTTTTAAGAATAAAAAGGGGGCGGCGAAATATTTCGCGGCTAATGGATAACGTTGTTGTTCGGCTGGGAGATTAAATTATCTGGCAGGTAAAAATGTGACAGTCATCACGCGAAATAAGCGCTGGAGCGATTTATTAATAATTTATGATAGCGGTCAGGAAATAGTTATTTTGTCATTCTTTAAAAATGAATGAATACGCTTTTATGTCCTGGATTATTCTGTATTGTTAATAACATGTTGAGGGAAGGCAGACGGCAGTACGAACTATCTCATTGAAAAATATCATTAAAATATTAACGACCTTGACGTTATGCAAAATCAGCAGATTATTATTCAGGACTTAAGCTAAATCGATAAATAATCATGCATATTTACTGCAAAAAGCAGGGATAGCAAAGTGTGAGCGGTCAGTGGTTTTTATGATAAAGGTAATACTTTCAGATGATTAATGTTTTCTTCTCTTAACCGCCTGTCGGATTTATGCATAACAAGTGCATAAAGATCAAAAGTGCATAACACCCGGTTAATGATCTTTCCAATAAACATGCGCTATCGCAAACCTTCATTAAAAACCGCTGGCAGGGTTGGGGGATTTTTCGTATAACGGTTGGAAATGAAACGCTGTTTTAATTAAGGGGTTGAACCATGATCGTTGGCAACATTCACCATCTGCAAAGCTGGCTGCCGCAGGAACTGCGTCAGGCGATTGAGCACATTAAAGCGCACGTTACCGATGCCACGGCGACCGGTAAGCATGATATCGACGGCAGCCGTCTGTTTTATTTGGTCTCGGAAGATACCACCGAGCCGTTTGCGCAGCGTCGGGCGGAGTACCATGCGCGCTATCTTGATATCCAGATCGTCTTAAAAGGCCAGGAAGGGATGACCTTCAGCACCCAGCCGCCTGCGACGCCGGAAACCGACTGGCTGGCGGATAAAGACATTGCCTTCCTGCCGGAAGGTAAAGAGGAAAAAACCGTGGTGCTGAACGAAGGAGATTTTGTGGTGTTTTATCCGGGCGAAGTGCATAAGCCGCTGTGCGCCGTTGGCGTGCCTGCCCAGGTGCGTAAAGTGGTGGTGAAACTGCTGGTGGAATGAGAGTGACCAGAGCGCGCGGGTTTGTCGCGCGCTCCGGGGAGGGTTTTACTGCGCCAGGGTCGCCACCATTACCGCTTTGATGGTGTGCATCCGGTTTTCCGCCTGATCGAACACGATGCTGGCGGCGGACTCAAATACTTCGTCGGTCACTTCCATCCCGCCATGCAGACCAAAGTCCTGCGCCATCTGCTTGCCGAGCGTGGTTTGATCGTCGTGGAATGCGGGCAGGCAGTGCAGGAATTTGACCTGCGGATTGCCGGTGAGCTGCATCATGTGGCTGTTGACCTGGTAATCACGCAGCAGGGCGATACGTTCGGCCCATTTCTCTTTCGCTTCCCCCATCGAGACCCAGACGTCGGTATAAATAAAGTCCGCGCCTTTCACTCCGCTGGCGACATCGTCGGTCAGGGTAATTTTACCGCCGGTCTGTGCTGCCAGCGCTTTGCATTCCGCGACCAGGCTGGCTTCCGGCCAGCAGGCCTCTGGCGCAACCAGACGCAGATCCAGCCCGGTCAGCGCCGCCGCTTCCAGCATGGTGTTACCCATGTTGTTGCGCGCGTCACCGGCATACACCAGCGTCATCTCGCTGAACGTTTTCCCCGGCAGATGCTCCTGCATGGTGAGTAAATCCGCCAGTAGCTGCGTGGGATGAAATTCGTTGGTCAGACCGTTCCATACCGGCACGCCCGCAAATTCGGCCAGCGTCTCGACGACTTCCTGACCGTGGCCGCGATACTGAATGCCGTCGTACATCCGGCCCAGCACGCGCGCGGTATCTTTAATTGATTCTTTATGCCCAATCTGGCTTCCGGCGGGGCCAAGGTAGGTGACCCGTGCGCCTTGATCGTATGCGGCAACTTCGAAAGAGCATCGGGTGCGGGTCGAGTCTTTTTCGAAGATGAGCGCGATGTTTTTACCGCTAAGCTTTTGTATTTCCTGGCCCTGTTTTTTATCCGCCTTCAGTTTAGCGGCGAGTTGCAGCAGCGTATGAATTTCAGCAGGCGTGAAGTCGAGCAGTTTTAGAACGTGTTTCTGATAGAACGAAGTCATCTTTTCCCTCTCATGACACAGGTCACTTATTGAATTAAAATTCAATTTATATGTATGAATATGCAATTGCAACCCCATTTCAGAAATCTTTGCTGGATCGGCTGGAGGCAATGTCAGCGGTGTGTGACAATATAAGTAACTGCGGCAATTTATGAGGAATCAGCCATGGCAAACCCGGAATACCTGGAAGAGCAGCGCGAAGAGACGCGTTTAACGATTGAAGAGTTGATTGAAGACGGCAGCGATCCTGATGCCCTGTACACCATCGAGCATCACCTTTCCGCCGACGATTTCGACACGCTGGAGAAATTTGCGGTTGAAGCCTTCAAACTGGGCTACGAAGTCACCGAGCCGGAAGAGCTGGAAGTGGAAGAGGGCGACACGGTGATCTGCTGTGACATCCTCAGCGAATGCGCCCTTAACGCCGATCTGATCGACGCGCAGGTTGAGCAACTGATGAACCTGGCTGAAAAATTCAACGTTGAATATGACGGCTGGGGCACCTACTTTGAAGATCCTGACGCTGAAGAAGGCGATGAAGACGATCTCGATGAAGATGAAGACGACGACGGCGTGCGTCACTAAGTCTTAACTCCGGTGCGGCAGCCCGTCTGCCGCGCTTTCAGGATGATTCATGGATTACCTGCATATACTCTCCCCGATTAATCAATTTCTGCTCTGTAAAACGCCCCAGCCGTGGATCGATAAAGCCCGCGATCCGGCGAATCTTCCCCTGCTGCTGACCGACCACATGGTTTGCGAACTGAAAGCCGCGCAAACCGCGATGCTGCTGGTGCGTAAATATGTTGCCGATAAACGCGGCGGCGATGAACTGCTGGCATGGCTGCAACCGTATGAAGCTTTTACCTTCCGTGAAGGGCCGGAGCCGGACTTTATCGCGCTGCATAAACAAATTGGTAAAAGCGTTATGCCGCGCACCGACGATCCGTGGGGTCGCCAGCTTATTGACAGTATGGTGTTGTTAATCAAAGAGGAACTACACCATTTCTGGCAGGTGCGCGAGGCGATGGCGGCACGTAACATTCCCTACGTCAAAATTACCGCCAGCCGCTATGCTAAGAACATGCTCAAAGAAGTGCGCACCCATGAGCCGCTGACGCTTATCGACAAACTGATTTGCGGGGCTTATATCGAAGCGCGCTCCTGCGAGCGGTTTGCCGCACTTGCGCCGCATCTGGAAGAGGATCTACAGAAGTTTTACCTCTCTTTATTGCGTTCTGAAGCGCGTCACTATCAGGATTACCTGACGCTGGCGCAGCAGATAGCGGGTGAGGATATTGCACCACGCGTGCGCCATTTTGGGGAGATCGAAGCGGCGCTCATTACCCGCCCGGACGACGAATTTCGTTTTCACAGCGGCGTCCCGGTATACGTTTAAGGAAATCACATGAAAAAATGGCACATCGCAGTGCTGGCCGGGGTTATCGCCTTCGTTGCCTTCTTCTGGCTCGCCAGCCGATCCTCGTCTAAAACGGAAGATCAAAAGTTCGACGAGATTGTCGGGACGATGCCCACCTACCAGGTTTTGAAAGAGCAGGATCCGCAGCTCTGGCAGCAGATCCGCCAGCGCGCGCTGACGATGCAAAAGGAAGGCAAAAAAGAGCAGGAAATTGTTGATGAGATCCAGCCGCAGGTGCTGAATCTGCAAATGAAGCGTCTGCAAACCGCGCCGGATGAAAACGTGGTGGCCTATATGAAAATCAATATGGAGCAGACCGCAGCGGTGCAAAAATCCAGTGATGATGACTGCTACCGTTTCTTGTTCCCGGAAGTGAAGGGCGGGATTAACCCGGTGCGTATTGTGTCGCAGGAAATGTTTAATCGCCGCATGGAAACCGACGCCGCAATGATGCGCGCCGCCGTCGGCCCGAATAAGCATACCGTTACGCCACAGGAGCGGCGGGATGCGCAGCAGGATATTCAGCCGATTGCTCAGGCGCTGAGCCAGAAATACGGTGCGGATTTGTCGATCATGTCCGATCCGCGCACCGGCGTGGGTAAAGAGAAGATCACCTGTAATATTGTTCAGGATCTGTGGAATAACGTCCTGAAATTGCCGCAGGATAAAGCCGCAGGCGTGATTCGTCTCGCGATTGATTCAGCGAAATAATAGATTCAGGGTCGATAAGACCCTGAACCGTATTTTATCTTTCAAGCGGCGCTTTTTATTGTTTCAGCGCCGTCTTTGCCGAATCCATATCAACGGATAAACCACTCTATTTGTCGCATGGCTGAATAAGCAAAACGGCTGGAGCCCGTATCGGTTTCCAGCCGTTTTTTATCGCAGAGAAGAAAAGCCGCGTGCGGGCGCTTTAAAGATCTTTTAGCATCCTGACTTCACAATCTACATGCCCGGTACAGCCGAGCGGGCCGTCAATATGGCGGAAGCCCAGATGTTCGTACAATCCTACCGCCTCTTTCAGAAACGCCGTGGTTTCCAGATAACAGCGGGTAAAACCCTGCTCGCGGGCATGATCCAGCGCGAGCAGCGCCAGTTTTTTTGCCAGCCCCTGACCGCGCGCCGACGGCAAAAAATACATCTTCTGTAGCTCGCAGATATCCGGCTCGCTACAGGCCAGCGGTGCCACCCCGCCGCCGCCCACGACGTTCCCATCCTGTTCGACCACCCAGTAAGCGTAGCCCGGCTGGCTATAGAGCTGATACAGCTCATCCAGGTTGGGATCGGCTACCGTATAGCCTTTGTCAGCGGTAAGACCATATTCAGCGGAAACCTGACGAATGACGGCGGCGATAGCCGAATTATCATTAAGCGTCAGGCGACGCAGCGCGAGGGTTTGCGGCGCAACTACATTCATAACATTACCCAATACACATCACATATTTATACATTGATTTAATACCATTCTCATGGGGGCAGCGCAAGTCACTTACAGAGCGGCAAAAATCTTTTTTCAGCCGATAATGTCAGAGGGTATCGTATTCCCGTCAGCGCAGTCTCTGACGGGAAGTATTTATTCTGGTTATGGATTTGTTAATTCAGGGATGTTTTATGCAGTAAATGATAAATAAAACGGCTGCTCATAATCACCCGTTTGTCTTCCGTGGTGACGGCGGTAAATATTTTCCCAATTGTTTAGTGAATTTTTTATTATGCATTATCACGCCGGGGATTTATCCGCCCTGGGCGCTAATGAAATGCCGTCGCTATATTTATTCCAGGATGGAAGTTAACGGTCAGCCTTTTTCCTGAGGTATTACCGGCGGCAATATTGGGCTAAGCATTTTTATTGTTATCGCCTGGTCTATTGGCATTTTAGTGCTGATGAATTTAGTGCACCCGGTGGCGGGGATTTTATTGATGCTGGCTGGAATCGGCTGACTGCCTTTTTTCATTGTCTCGCTGCGTAACCATTTTATGAGCAATCTCTCGCTGGCTGACGGGCGTATTTACTTTCTTTCAACTGAGCTATCACGGAATGCCGTACCGGATTCGCGGCAAGCATTTCGCGGGGGAGGGTTCCGGCGCTGCCGCTACTCTTAAAATACAAAGGCCGGGCAATTGCCCGGCCTTTTGCTGTGACGTACCGCGTTGGCGATTACAGCGCGGCAATCACCGCCTGCTGCTCGATCAGCTTCGCTTTCGCTTCGGCGTAACCTTCCAGCTTCTCACGCTCTTTGGCAATCACCGCTTCCGGTGCGCGCGCCACAAAGCCTTCGTTAGACAGTTTGCTTTCGATACGGCTAATTTCACCGTCGATTTTCGCCACTTCTTTCGCCAGACGCGCCAGCTCATCGTCTTTGTTGATCAGACCTGCCATTGGGATCAGCAGTTCTGCGCCATCGATGATTTTGGTCACCGAAACCGGACCTTTATCATCGGCAGGCAGCACGGTGATGGTTTCCAGACGCGCCAGAGTTTGCAGGAAGCTGCGGTTATCGTTAACGCGACGTACCGCATCCTGGCTCGCGCCGCGCAGCAGCAGCTCCAGCGGTTTACCCGGCGCAATGTTCATCTCGGCGCGGATGTTACGCACCGCGATAATCGCCTGCTTCAGCCATTCGGTGTCAGACGCCGCTGCGGCATCGACCTGCGCTGCGTCGTACTGTGGGAACGGTTGCAGCATGATGGTATCGGCGTTGATGCCTTTGATGACCTTCACGCGCTGCCAGATGGTTTCCGTGATGAAAGGAATAATCGGATGCGCCAGACGCAGCAGACCTTCCAGCACCGTCACCAGCGTATTGCGGGTGCCACGCAGTTCAGCCTCCGTTCCGCCGTTCATGACCGGCTTGGTCAGCTCCAGATACCAGTCGCAGAACTGGTTCCAGGTGAATTCGTACAGAATGCCTGCCGCAATATCGAAGCGGAAGTTATCCAGCGCATCGCGGTACGCTTTGATGGTTTGATTGAATTCGGCGAGGATCCAGCGATCCGCCAGCGACAGGGTCATTTCACCGCCGTTGAAGCCACAATCCTGATCTTCGGTATTCATCAGCACGAAGCGGCTGGCGTTCCACAGCTTGTTACAGAAGTTCCGGTAGCCTTCCAGACGCTTCATGTCCCAGTTGATGTCGCGACCGGTTGAGGCCAGCGCCGCCAGGGTGAAGCGCAGGGCGTCGGTGCCGTGTGGCTCGATGCCGTCCGGGAACTGCTTCTCGGTGCGCTTGCGGATTTTCTCAGCAAGCTGCGGCTGCATCATGTTGCCGGTACGTTTCTCCAGCAGATCCGCCAGCGAAATACCATCCACCATATCCAGCGGATCGATAACGTTGCCTTTGGATTTAGACATCTTCTGGCCTTCGTCATCGCGGATCAGACCGGTCATGTAGACGGTATGGAACGGCACCTGCGGCTTGCCGTTTTCATCTTTGATGAAGTGCATGGTCATCATGATCATGCGGGCAATCCAGAAGAAGATGATGTCGAAGCCGGACACCATCACGCTGGTCGGGTGGAACTGACGCAGCGCGTCGGTGTTTTCCGGCCAGCCGAGGGTGGAGAAGGTCCACAGCGCGGAGGAGAACCAGGTGTCGAGTACGTCTTCGTCCTGGCGCAGCGCAACGTCAGCGCCGAGGTTATTTTCCTGACGCACGTCGTCTTCGGTGCGGCCAACGTAGACGTTGCCGTTGTTGTCGTACCATGCCGGGATGCGGTGGCCCCACCACAGCTGGCGGGAGATACACCAGTCCTGGATATCGCGCATCCAGGAGAAGTACATGTTTTCGTACTGCTTCGGCACGAACTGAATATCGCCGTTCTCAACCGCCTCAACGGCCGGTTTCGCCAGCACGTCAGCACGCACGTACCACTGGTCGGTGAGCATCGGCTCAATAACTACGCCGCCACGGTCGCCATAAGGCACGGTCAGGTCGTGCGGTTTAATCTCTTCCAGCAGGCCGAGGGCGTCAACGGCGGCAACCACCGCTTTACGCGCGGCAAAGCGTTCCAGCTTCTGGAATTCCGCCGGGATGTCGCTGGAATAGACCGTAGACTCTTCGCCTTTGGTATCAAAGACCTGGGCGCTTTCACGGATATCACCGTCAAAGGTCAGAATGTTGATCATCGGAAGCTGATGACGTTTGCCGACTTCATAGTCGTTAAAGTCATGCGCCGGGGTGATTTTCACGCAGCCGGTGCCTTTTTCCATATCGGCGTGTTCATCGCCGACAACCGGAATGCGGCGGTTAACCAGCGGCAGCACGATGAATTTACCGATAAGATCTTTATAACGCGGATCTTCCGGGTTAACCGCCACGCCGGTATCACCGAGCAGGGTTTCCGGGCGAGTGGTGGCAACCACCAGGTAATCTTTACCGTCGGCAGTTTTCGCGCCGTCGGCCAGCGGATAGCGGATGTGCCACATCGAGCCTTTCGACTCGCGGTTTTCCACTTCCAGATCGGAAATCGCGGTGCGCAGTTTCGGGTCCCAGTTCACCAGACGCTTGCCACGATAAATCAGATCTTCTTTGTACAGGCGGACAAAGACTTCTTTCACGGCATTGGAAAGACCTTCGTCCATGGTGAAGCGCTCGCGCTCCCAGTCCACGGAGTTGCCGAGGCGGCGCATCTGGCGGGTAATGGTGCCGCCGGATTCCGCCTTCCACTGCCAGATTTTGTCGATGAAGGCATCGCGGCCATAGTCATGGCGGGTTTTACCTTCTTCGGCAGCGATTTTACGCTCAACTACCATCTGGGTGGCGATACCGGCATGGTCGGTTCCCGCCTGCCACAGGGTGTTTTTGCCCTGCATGCGCTGGTAGCGGATCATGGTATCCATGATGGTTTGCTGGAAGGCATGACCCATATGCAAGCTGCCGGTGACGTTCGGCGGCGGGATCATGATGCAGAAGCTTTCCTGGCTTTCATCACCATTAGGTTTGAAATAGCCCTGCTTTTCCCACTGCTCGTAAAGCGGCTGTTCGATATCTTGCGGGTTGTATGTCTTTTCCATTATTTCCAGGCTGCCGTATTCAGGTTAAAACCAGCCACGCGGTAGGCTTTGTAGCGTTCGCGCGCCAGTTGTTTCAAAGATTCTTCATAAGGGACGAAGTCTACCACTTCTGTGAAAGCGGTGGCAAAATCTGCAAAGTTTGTGCGCAGGCTGATTAAAATATCGCGCGGGCTGCTGTTTCGCTTTTGCGGCCAGGCGATTTCCACCGGCGCACCGCCGCGCGGGCCTTCACCGGCCAGATTATGCGGGACAAAACTGTCCGCTGGCCTGGCCCACAGCGCTTCGTCGAGGCGGATCGCCTGCGGTTCGTCTTCACAGGCGATGAGCACGCGCTTGCCTGCCCGCCAACGTTCTGCGGCAATTTCACACACCAGTTGCTCGACGGCGCTTAAGCCATCCGTGGTGGTGTCGTTGTCCAGAAGGTAGAACGTTGCGTTTTTCATAGGCTCTGCTTAGTTGGGGGGATAGACGCCCTCTCTCTGCCGGGGCAGTTGTCTTACGCTATCCCGGTGTTCAGGGAATCATTCAGTTATCTTACGTTATTCCATGGGCAGGGCCGTTGGGTTTTCGTCTTCTGCCTTAAGGAAGAGCCACAAACGCCCTCTCCCTAACCCT
>DIJC01000013.1:18262-40974 GCA_002421005.1 Enterobacteriaceae bacterium UBA5654
CAGGAGAGGGAACTGTCCGCGTTCGTGATGACGTTCGGTTTTCTCCCTCTCCCCTGAGGGAGAGGGAACTGTCCGCGCTCGTGATGACGGTCGGTTTTCTCCCTCTCCCTTGAGGGAGAGGGCCGGGGAGAGGGGGCGTGTTTATCCTCCTTCCCCACCAAAACAGACCGTAACGGCAAACGCCTTCTCACTGGGGAAAAGTGAACACTCACTCTTCGCCGCTAAAACCCGCGCGATTCAACAAAAACTGCGACAGCAGCGCGACCGGGCGACCGGTGGCCCCTTTCGCCTTCCCGGAGCGCCAGGCCGTACCGGCGATATCCAGGTGCGCCCAGTTGTATTTACGGGTAAAGCGCGACAGGAAGCAGCCTGCGGTAATTGCCCCGCCCGGACGCCCGCCGATATTCGCCATGTCCGCAAAATTGGATTCCAGCTGATCCTGGAACTCATCGCCCAGCGGCAAACGCCAGGCGCGGTCGCCCGCCTGCTCGGATGCGCCAATCAGCTCGTGCGCCAGCGGGTTATGGTTCGACATCAGCCCGGTAAGATGATGCCCCAGCGCAATCACGCACGCGCCGGTGAGCGTTGCCACGTCAATCACCGTTTCCGGCTCAAAACGCTCGACGTAGGTCAGCACGTCGCACAGCACCAGACGGCCTTCGGCGTCGGTGTTCAGCACCTCAACCGTCTGCCCGGACATGGTGGTCAGCACATCGCCCGGACGATAGGCACGCCCGCCCGGCATGTTTTCACATCCCGCCAGAATACCGACAACGTTAATCGGTAGCTGTAGCTCTGCCACCATGCGCATCACGCCGTAAACTGCCGCCGCGCCGCACATATCGTACTTCATCTCGTCCATGCCTTCGGCTGGCTTGATAGAGATGCCGCCGGAGTCAAAGGTCAGCCCTTTGCCGACCAGTACAATCGGACGCACGTTTTCATCGGTGCTGCCTTTATACTCAATCACCGACATCAGCGATTCGTTCTGCGAACCCGCGCCGACCGCCAGATAGGATTGCATCCCCAGCTCGCGCATCTGCTGCTCGCCAATCACTCGCGTGACGACGTTTTTGCTGTAGCTGTCCGCCAGTTGACGTGCCTGCGACGCCAGGTAAGCGGCGTTACAGATATTCGGCGGCATATTGCCGAGGTCTTTCGCGGCCTTGATCCCGGCGGCAATCGCCAGACCGTGCTGAATGGCGCGCTCACCGCTGGTCAGCTCGCGGCGGGTCGGGACGTTAAAGACCATTTTGCGCAGCGGACGACGCGGCTCGCTCTTGGTGGTTTTCAGTTGATCGAAGCTGTACAGCGTTTCTTTCGCCGTCTCGACCGCCTGACGCACCTTCCAGTAATTGTTGCGCCCTTTGACGTGCAGCTCGGTCAGGAAACAGACCGCTTCCATCGAGCCGGTATCATTCAGGGTATTGATGGTTTTCTGGATCACCTGCTTATACTGGCGCTCGTCCAGCTCGCGCTCTTTGCCGCAGCCAATCAGCAGAATACGTTCTGACAGGACGTTCGGCACATGATGAAGCAGCAAAGTCTGCCCCGGTTTTCCCTCCAGCTCGCCGCGACGTAGCAGGGCGCTGATATAGCCGTCGCTGATTTTATCGAGCTGTTCGGCAATCGGGGAGAGGCGACGCGGTTCGAAAACGCCGACGACGATACACGCGCTCCGCTGTTTCTCCGGGCTACCGCTTTTTACACTGAACTCCATGCACTACGCTCCTGAATCTTAAAGACAACAGCGGAAGCTGCGGCTAGAATTGCAAGCTTTCGTAACTCATGTCCGCTGTTGCGGTGACTTCGTGATAATCTTACTGTGACGGTTTAAACACCTCAGAGCGTTCCTGAAGCGCATAGCCGCTAAGTAAAACTATCTTAGCGATGTTTTCAACGACTCAAGAGCATAAATGACGTTTAAGCCATGAAACAAGCGATTTTCCAGCAAAAAGACGGGTTTTTACAGGCGTATTTAAAGTGATAATCATAAGATATCTGGTGCGGGAGACGCTCAAAAGCCAGCTGGCGATCCTTTTCATCCTGCTTCTGATCTTCTTCTGTCAGAAACTGGTACGAATTCTGGGCGCAGCGGTGGACGGCGAAATTCCGACAAACCTGGTGTTCTCGCTGTTAGGACTGGGCGTGCCTGAGATGGCGCAGCTTATCCTGCCGCTGAGCCTGTTCCTTGGGCTACTGATGACGCTGGGCAAGCTCTACACCGAAAGTGAAATTACGGTGATGCACGCCTGCGGCCTGAGTAAAGCCGTGCTGGTGAAGGCCGCGATGATCCTCGCCCTGCTGACCGGCATCGTGGCGGCGGTTAACGTGATGTGGGCGGGGCCGTGGTCCTCCCGGCATCAGGATGAAGTGCTGGCGGACGCCAAAGCCAACCCAGGCATGGCGGCGCTGGCGCAGGGGCAGTTCCAGCAGGCCACCGACGGTAACTCTGTGCTGTTTATTGAGAGCGTCAGCGGCAGTAGCTTCAACGACGTTTTTCTGGCCCAGCTACGCCCGAAAGGCAACGCGCGCCCGTCGGTAGTGGTCGCAGATTCCGGTCAGATGGCCCAGCATAAAGACGGCTCCCAGAGCGTGACCTTAAATAAAGGCACCCGTTTTGAAGGCACCGCGATGCTGCGCGATTTCCGCATTACCGATTTCCAGAACTACCAGGCAATTATCGGCCATCAGGCGGTGACGCTCGACCCTGACGACACCGAGCAGATGAACATGCGCACCCTGTGGAACACCGATACCGATCGTGCCCGGGCCGAGCTGCACTGGCGCTTCACTCTGGTGGCGACGGTATTCATTATGGCGCTGATGGTTGTGCCGCTTAGCGTGGTGAACCCGCGTCAGGGCCGCGTACTTTCCATGCTGCCTGCGATGCTGCTGTATCTGATTTTCTTCCTGTTACAGACCTCGCTGAAGTCGAACGGCGGCAAAGGCAAGCTGGACCCGATGCTGTGGATGTGGGCGGTGAACCTGCTGTACTTCGCGCTCGCCGTCGGTCTGAACCTGTGGGATACGGTGCCGATGCGCCGTCTGCGCGCCGGTTTTACGCGTAAAGGAGCGGTATAATGCAGGCATTTGGCGTACTCGACCGCTATATCGGTAAGACCATTTTCAACACCATCATGATGACGCTGTTCATGCTGGTGTCGCTCTCCGGCATCATCAAGTTCGTTGACCAGCTTAAAAAAGCCGGGCAGGGGAGCTACGACGCGCTGGGGGCCGGGATGTTTACCGTGCTGAGCGTGCCGAAAGATATCCAGATCTTCTTCCCGATGGCGGCGCTGCTTGGCGCGCTGCTGGGGCTGGGGATGCTGGCGCAGCGCAGCGAGCTGGTGGTGATGCAGGCTTCCGGCTTTACCCGTCTTCAGGTGGCGTTGTCGGTGATGAAAACCGCGATCCCGCTGGTGCTGCTGACCATGGCGATTGGCGAATGGGTCGCGCCGCAGGGTGAGCAGATGGCGCGTAACTATCGCGCGCAGGCGATGTACGGCGGTTCGCTGCTGTCCACGCAACAGGGCCTGTGGGCGAAAGACGGCGACGATTTTGTCTACATCGAGCGCATCAAAGGCGACGATGAGCTGGGCGGCGTGAGCATTTATGCTTTCAACGAACAGCGCCGGTTACAGTCGGTGCGCTACGCGGCGTCGGCAAAATTTGATAAAGAGCACGGGCAGTGGAATCTGTCGCAGGTGGATGAATCCAACCTGAAAGATCCGAAGCAGATCACCGGCTCGCAGACCGTCAGCAGCACCTGGAAAACCAACCTCACGCCTGACAAACTTGGCGTGGTGGCGCTGGAGCCGGATGCGCTCTCGATCAGCGGTCTGTACAGCTACAGCCATTATTTGCAGGCCAGCGGCCAGGACGCCGGGCGCTATGAGCTCAGAATGTGGAGCAAAATCTTCCAGCCGCTGTCCGTGGCGGTGATGATGCTGATGGCGCTGTCGTTTATCTTCGGGCCGCTGCGCAGCGTGGCGATGGGCGTGCGGGTCGTCACCGGTATCAGCTTCGGCTTTCTCTTCTACCTGCTGGATCAGATTTTTGGTCCGCTGACGCTGGTGTATAACATCCCGCCTGTCTTTGGCGCGCTACTGCCCAGCGTGCTGTTCTTCATCATCAGCCTGCTGCTGATGGTCAAACGGTCCTGACGCTATTCCCTTCATTCGCTGATGCGGATGAAGGGTTTTCTCGGTTTATCCCGCTATGCGGACTATGCTTTTCCTGTGATCCACTTATAACAGGGAAATTATGTCCAGATTCTTTTTTAATGACCGCAAACAGCTGGTCAACGACGCCATTGAGGGCTTAGTCCTCTCCGCCCCGCACGCTAACCTCGTGCGTCTTGATATCGATCCGGCTATCCGTGTGGTTGCCCGGGCCGACTGGGATAAAAGCCGCGTGGCGGTGATTTCCGGCGGCGGCTCCGGGCATGAACCTGCGCACGCAGGCTTTGTCGGCAAAGGGATGCTGACCGCTGCCGTTTGCGGCGATCTCTTTGCCTCGCCGAGCGTCGATGCCGTTCTCAATGCCATCGTTGCCGTCACCGGCGATCGCGGCTGCCTGCTGATTGTCAAAAACTACACCGGCGACCGGCTTAACTTCGGCCTCGCCGCCGAGAAAGCCAAACGCCACGGCCTGAAAGTCGAGATGGTGATCGTCGCCGACGATATCGCCCTGCCGGACAACAAACAGCCGCGCGGCATTGCGGGCACGGCGCTGGTGCATAAAATCGCCGGTTACGCCGCCGAGCACGGTAAAAGCCTGAGCGAAGTCCGCGCGATTGCGCAGGAAGCCTGCGATAACCTGTACAGCCTCGGCGTGGCGATGCAGACCTGCAACCTGCCGGGCAGCGACGATGAAGAAGGACGCATCGCGCCAGGACAGGCCGAGCTGGGGCTGGGCATTCACGGCGAACCGGGCGCATCGACGCTCGACACGCATAACAGCAAGGCGATTATTGATGCGCTGGTCACGCCGCTGCGCGAACAGGCAGGCGACGGGCGCTTTGCGGTACTGATCAACAACCTCGGCGGCGTTTCCGCGCTGGAGATGGCGCTGCTCACCAAAGAGCTGGCGCACTCGGCGTTAAAAGAGCAAATTGCTTATCTGATCGGCCCCGCGCCGCTGGTCAGTTCGCTGGATATGAAAGGCTTTTCCCTCTCGCTGCTGCGTCTTAACGAGCGCTTTGAACAGGCGCTAAACGGCAGCGTTGAGACCGTCGGCTGGCAAAAACCGGTGGCTTTCGCCCCGTTAAAAACCGTGCCGCACAGCAAAATTCATGACAGCGTGGAGACGCAGCCCTCGGAGAACCTGCTGGTCGGCGCACAGGTCAACGCCGCCACGCGCACCCTGATTGAGCTGGAAAACCGTCTTAATGCGCTGGATGCAAAAGTGGGCGATGGCGACACCGGCTCCACCTTTGCCGAAGGCGCACGCGATATTGCGCAACTGCTGGAGCACGGCAAACTGCCGCTCAACAACAGCGCGCAGCTTTTGCAACTGGTCGGCGAACGTCTGGCGACGGTGATGGGTGGCTCCAGCGGCGTGCTGATGTCGATCTTCTTTACCGCAGCCGGACAGGCGGTTGAGAAGGGCGCTAAGCTGCCGGACGCGCTGCTCACCGGGTTGAATCAGATGAAACACTACGGTGGCGCTGAGCCGGGCGACCGCACGCTGATCGATGCGCTCCAGCCTGCGCTGGAAGCCCTGCGCGACGGCGACCTGCACGCGGCGGCACAAGCCGCACAGCGGGGCGCGGAAAGCACCGCCAGTATGCAGAAGGCGGGCGCGGGGCGCTCCTCCTACGTCAACAGCCAGAACCTCGACGGCGTGACCGACCCTGGCGCAGTGGCGGTGGCGGAAGTGTTTGCGGCGCTGGTTAAACAGTAAGAGGGCAACGGCCGGGCTGACCCGGCCATTTTCAGGTTAAGCGCTAAATCCCAGCACCAGATATACCAGCAGGGTGATCAACCCGGTCACCAGCGCGTACGGGAATTGCGTTCTGATATGCTCACTATGATCGCAATGGGTTGCCATGGACGCCACGATGGCATCGCTGGAGATGGGCGAGGTCATATCGCCAAAAATTGACCCGGCGATAGCGGCCCCGATCATATACTCCGCCGGAATGCCCACCGAGACGCCTGACTGTACGCCAATCGGGATCATAATCGCGAAGGTGCCCCACGATGTGCCGGTCGCCAGCGACATAATGGCGGCGATCACAAAAATAAATCCTGTCGCCACACCGCCGGGTATCACCCCGGACGTCACCGCCGCAATGTACTGTCCGGTATTCAGATCGGCAGACACCTGCCCCATCAGGAACGCCAGCACCATTACCGAACTGATTTTCACCATGCTGGAATAGCCGATGTACAGTTCCTTAAAGAAGTTTTCAACTCTCAGGATGCCGCGCAGGGTAAACCAGATAAACGATACCACGGTGCCGAACATCACCCCGGCGTACACCGACATCGAGCCGCTGCCTCTGGAGAACTGCCCGTCGCCGGTGATGTACAACGCGATCGGCACCATCACCACCGTCGTCAGGATCGGGATAAAAAAGTTCCACAACGAGTTGCAGGCCGGGTGATCGATAACCTCTTCGTCCTGCTCATCCTGAAGGCTGACGTGCTCCTGCACGCACTCGTTAAAGCGCACTTCTGCTTTTTTCATCGGCCCCCAGGCGAACCCGGAGATAATGTAGAACAGCACCGAGGCCAGCGACAGCCACGCCATCACGTTCCACACCATCGAGCGGGCGAGGATTTCAAACGGCTCGCCGGTGATATAACCTTTGGCGATCTGCACGCCGATCACGCCCATCATCGCCGCGCCCCAGCCGTTAATCATTACCGATGAGCATACCGAGACGCAGGATGTCTGAATAATATAAGCCATCTTTTCCGGCGATACGCGATAACGGCGGGCCAGATCCTTCGATGACGCACCGGCAATCAACTGGTTGATGGAGCTTTCAATAAAAATCAGCGAAGTGACCAGCATCGCCAGCAACTGCACGGAGCGTTTGCTGGTGATGTAATTATTCTTTTCCGTTAAAAACTGCACCAGTCGCCGCACGCCGCCGGTCACTACAATAAGGCGCATAATACCGCCTGTCATCACCATAAATATCACCGTGCGGGTATTTCCCGGTGAGGCGAAGGTGCCAATAATACCATTCAGCGTGGCACCGATACCGCCGAAAAGACTGTGTGTCATCACGATAAAACCGACGATAATACCGGACAGCAGCGAGAGAATAACCTGACGAGTAAATATCGCTAAAAAATAGTCACCAGCGGCGTAATCACCGTCCATATTCCATAATCGTGCATCTGTAAATCCCTTTATTTTCAAAACTGTCAGGCCAGTTTTTTTTAGCTTATCCGCTTCACACGGGAAGGCATAATTCTTTTCAGCGTTATTAAAAAGAGTTATTCAGACCGTGAGGTTATTTGCGGGTATCATAATATTCGTGGTGAATGTATTGTGCGTATTAATAATTGAGGGCTGTGTATTTAAGACGTAATTATAGTTTCAGCGGTACAATAATCCCCGACGCGCCAGGCGTCGGGAACGTGATTTCAGACGATTAAAAATCCGCTTTCAGCACCACGCGATAGCGGGCTTTGCCCTCGCGTACATGTTTCAGCGCTTCGTTAATCTGCGACATCGGGTACTCTTCGGTGGTGGGCGCAACTTTTGCGCGTCCGGCAAACTTCATCAGCTTGCGCAGCTCATACGGCGTACCGGTTGCAGAACCGGAGATGCTGCGATCTCCGCCAATCAGGGTAAAGGCAGGCACCGGCAGCGGCTTCAGCACCGCGCCGACGGTGTGGAAATTGCCGCCGTAGGCCAGCGCTTCGAAGTATGGCTGCCAGTCAAGATCGACGTTCACGGTGTTAATGATCAGATCGAACTGGCCCGCCAGCGCTTTCAGGGCTTGCGGATCGCGGCTGTTCACCACTTTGTCCGCTCCCATCGCCAGCACTTCCTGTTCTTTCGCCGGGTTTGAACTGAACGCGGTCACTTCGCAGCCCATCGCGTGCAGCAGCTTGATGGCGATATGCCCCAGCCCGCCGATACCGATCACCCCGACGCGGCTGGTGGCGGTGACGTGATGCATCAGCAGCGGTTTGAAGACGGTGATCCCGCCGCACAGCAGCGGGCCTGCAGATTCAATATCAATACTTTCCGGCAGCGGAATGACCCATTGCCAGTCGGCGCGCAGCTTATTCGCAAAACCGCCACGGTTCAGAATGGTCGGCACCGCGCCTTCCAGACAGTTAATCTGATTACCGCTAATACAGGCATCGCAGTGCCCGCAACTACGCGCGGTCCAGCCGATCCCCACGCGCTGGCCCACTTTCAGCCCTTTATCCTGCGCTGCGCTGCCGAGCGCCGCCACGCGGCCAATCACCTCATGACCGGCAACCAGCGGATACTGCGACATGCCCCATTCGTTATCGATCATCGACAAATCCGAGTGGCAGATCCCGCAGTAATCAACCTCAACCTCGACATCCCCCGCCTTCAGTTCGCCCGCGTCATACTCGTACAGTTCCAGATCGCTACCGGCTTCTTTTGCGGCATAGCTTTTGATTGTGGACATGGTTTACCCCTCGTTTGGTGTTGAATGGGAAGTGTAGAGCATGAGGGGGCAAGTCGCTTGGCTGAAGAGGGGATTGTGGGGATCAGGCTTTGCGCAGCAGCGCGTTGAGCCACTGTTCGTGGCGATCCGGGCGTTTATCCTCCGTCTGCCACTGCGAGACGATGCGCACCGCGCCGAGTGGCGCAACCAGCTTCGCCAGCGCGATTTCATTCAGATCGGTAAAATGCCGCCCCTCATGAACCCGCTCTCCCGCGCCGTATTTAAACGAGACGTACCAGATGCCATCAGGTTTCAGGGCACGCGCCAGCCGCTGCATTACTGCCGGTAAATCGTGCTGGCTGATGTGCAGAAGCGACGCGCAACACCAGATCCCATCATAACGATTCACTTCTGCGAGATCCTGGAACGTTTTTTGCTCAACCGAGATCCCGGCATAGCCCGTTGCCAGCGCCACCATTTCCGGCGACGCATCAAAGGCATCCACCGCATAGCCCCGCGCTTTAAATGCTTTCGCGTCGCGCCCGGAACCACAGCCCGCGTCCAGGATCTTCCCGCCGACGGGCAGCGCTGCTAAAAAAGGCTGATACAGGGAAGACATATCCACCGTGGCGGTGGAGTTAAAAAAGCGTTCAGCGTGTTGCTGATAGTAATTAAGCGTCATCAGAACAGATCCGGCCCGACCACATCAGGCTCCCATTGGTGGAAAAGACGGTTAAGAGCAGTGTTCCAGTTTTGGTTTAAAAAGTCACTCCGTGCTTTGGGCGTTTTACCCGTCTGACGGATCAGCGTTTCGCGCAGCGGCAGGTGGCTGGTGATAAAATACTCATTGCGATTGTACAGGCGTCTTAGCAACCGCAACGAAGGCAGACGCGCGAACTTGCCTCCTTCACCGCGATTGCAGCTTTTACAGGCCAGCACCAGATTCCAGATGCCGTTGATATTGGGGATATCCGCCTGCGCGCTCCACGGGATAAAATGATCGACATCCGCCAGATTAACATCGCCGCTCGCCAGCATTATCGGCGCGTCGCAGTAAAAGCAGCGGCCTTTCTGGTAGCCATTCAGGCTGTCGCGACAACGGGTGATCGTCACCCGTCGGGTATTCACCATGCTGTACAGCATCTGCTGCTCATCGCACTGCACATCCAGCAGATTCGCGGATATCTTCAGCGCCCATCCCTGTTCAACCAGCTTCCAGCGCGATTCCGTTTCATACCGCAGGTTTTGATACTGAAGACGCTCGCCCAACCGAAAGAAGTTTTCCGTCAGGCGGATGCCTTTATGGGTTTTGCGCTCATCAATAAAAAAGCGCTTGTCGATTTCACCCTGATTCACAATATGGAAGGCATCGATCACATTATTAAAGCCGCGCCGCACGGTGATGTCCGTCAGCGCATCGCGAGTAAGCCCGCCTGCGTTATGCTGCGCGCAGGCCGCTAAAAACTGACTTCTCTGCGAGGTGATTTGCTTTGGCGCATCTTTCAGATGACGGCACAGATGCTCGCTAAACGGCACCGCCAGGTCTTCCAGTAAAATCAGATCGCTGCCGTCGCGTCGGGTGTCATACAGCGCCTGGGCCAGCGCGAACTTATAAGAAGCCACATTTTTGCCAAAGAGGATAATCCCGCGCCAGTAGTTCTCAAGCGTCGGCTCCACCCGATAATAATGCATAATCTGTCCTGGGGTTAATTGCCGGGGTTAGTCGTTGGGGTTAGTCAAACCACTGTCAGGATCAGATATCAAACGCTGGTAAATGTAAACGACCCAAGTCACGTTGCAGAATTTTACGAGGCAGATTCCAGAATTTCGCCGGGCGGCAAAGTGTTGATTTTTTCGACGTTTAGCATGGGGGAGGCGGGGGAGTGCTTGCGCGCGAACCTGCAACGGGTATAATGCAACCCGCTATCAGCAATCCCCTTCCGTGCCGGAGTGGCGAAATCGGTAGACGCAGTTGATTCAAAATCAACCGTAGAAATACGTGCCGGTTCGAGTCCGGCCTTCGGCACCATACAAAGCTTTTTTCAAGTCTACTAACGTCTACTTTAGTCCATAAAAACAGTAAGTTAAGCAGGTTTCTAACTTGGCTTAGTCTGTTCACGTCTACTCAATTCCTTGAACATATACCAACCGATGATGGTATAACTGATGGTATTCCCGGTTCGATTGATTTTGGTACCAACACTGGAGGTATCAACTGATGGCTCTCACCGATATCAAAGTTAGGACTACCAAGCCCTCCGACAAACCTTTCAAACTCACAGATGGGCAGGGTATGCACCTGCTGATCAACCCCAATGGTTCAAAATACTGGCGACTCCAATACCGTTTCGATGGCAAACAGAAAGTTTTAGCATTGGGTGTTTATCCAATGGTCTCTCTTGGTGAAGCTCGCAGGAAACGAGATGAGGCTAAAAAGTTGGTATCTGATGGTATCGACCCTTCCGAGAAGAAAAAGGCAGACAAGATCGAGCAGAGCGAAGCTCTTACTTTTGAATCTGTTGCCAGGGACTGGCATAAGGCTTGTAAAAGGAAATGGTCAGATTCCCATAGCGAGAGAGTTCTAAAAAGCATGGAAGATGGTCTCTTTACTGCTATTGGTAAAAGAAAAATATCCGAGCTTAATACCAGAGATCTTCTTGCCCCTATCAAGGCTGTTGAAGCTTCTGGGCGACTGGAAGTTGCTTCCCGCCTACAGCAAAGAACAACGGCAGTGATGCGATATGCTGTCCAGAACGGGCTGATAGATTACAACCCTGCTCAAGAGATGGCAGGAGCTATTGCGGTAGCTAAAAGAGTCCACAGGCCAGCTTTGCCATTCGAACGATTCTCAGAACTTTTAGAACGAATAGATAGCTTCAAGGGTAGAAAACTCACTAAGTTAGCCGTAAAGCTTACATTGCTCATTTTCATTCGTTCCAGTGAACTCAGATTCGCAAGATGGTCGGAGATCGACTTTGAAAATGCGATGTGGACTATCCCTGGAGAACGCGAACCATTGCCAGGGGTCAAACATTCGCACCGTGGTTCGAAAATGCGAACTCCACATCTTGTTCCTTTGAGTTGTCAGGCATTGGCTGTGCTGACGAAAATCAAAGAGATCAGTGGTGACCATGAACTCGTATTTATTAGCGATCATAATTTCCGCAAGCCTATGAGCGAGAACACAGTTAATAAAGCTTTGCGAGCTATGGGCTATGACACAACCGTGGAGGTCTGTGGACATGGATTCAGGGCTATGGCTTGTAGTGCCTTGATTGAATCCGGCTTGTGGTCGAAAGATGCTGTTGAACGGCAAATGAGCCATCAGGAGCGGAACTCAGTTCGTGCTGCCTACATACATAAAGCAGAGCACCTTGATGAGAGAAAGCTTATGTTGCAGTGGTGGGCCGATTACCTTGATCTTCTTAGAATACGACAAGTTTCACCATTTGATTTCAGAGACAAATAGCTTCTGCAAAATCCCTGCTGTCCGATGTGTTTTTTGTGTGCCTAGGCAGGGGGATTTTCATTTGCCCATCATAACCGTATGATACGATATGATTAAATTTCATTTGTGGATAATGAGATGCAAAACTGGAAAACGGAGCATACAAAAGAAATCAAAGCTTGGCTTAACATAGATAACTATCGCAAGTTTGAAGATCTCTCATTGATACACTTCTATCACGAGTTATGGGCCCGAAACCTGTTCTTTAAGGAGTATCGGGAAGAATTTGAGAGCAAAGCCCTTATGGGTTACTTCTCAAAGATTTTTAGTGGAAATCCTTTTTTAATTGAAGAAGGACAAATGGGATACATGACTCCTGCCAACAAACTTTTTCAACCACCTCATTTCTTTCTAACAACACTTGATCGCCTTGCTGAAACGAGCATTATTGCAATGCAACGTGGAGGGTTTATTTGGCATGAAGGTGACAATTATTCTATTAACGGAGAGCTTAGAGAGGAATCACTTTCAGATATCATGCCGGATCAGTTTTCACAGACAGTTATGTTCGAGATTGATTTAGCAAGTGGCACAGACGAAGAGATTGCAGAGTCTCTTAAAGCTGCATTACCGCAGTGGCGTAAAATCAAAGGTATCGAACCAGATCCTTTAGAATCTGTCCGCTTTGGGTATGGAACGATCAAGAAACTCATCAACTATCGTGTAATACCTATGCTCGATATCCTGGTGTGGGCAAACATTAAAAAAATCCGTGTCTCTGACGACAGGTTATCCAGATTGTTATATACAGACGATGACGAAGAATGTGAAATGAGGGAGTCCAGTCAGATAAAAGATACTGACAGACCATTGGCTCTGAAAGCCAGCACGATTGATTTTATCAGACAATTTCATTTTTTCATAAATAAGAATAGTCATCTAAAAGAGATGAAAGTATCAAATGTCCTAAAGCTTACAGACTAATTTTTGTTGAAATCTCATATTGCAAAATACTTACAAATAGAAGATGTTAAGTATTTTTTATATGGCAATTATTCACTTGCAATAAGAGCATTATTATCGTCTTCTTGTTTTTTTAATGTATTGACTGCACTCCAAAATTTATTATTGGAGGTAACAATTCTTTGCAACGAAAGTAAAATTTCATCATCAGTTGTGCAAAAAGTAAAAGCATTATCTTCGTTTATTCTTACACCATCATTACCAGTTATTTCCCATGTAAACAAAGGGATCGATTTTTTATCATTGTAAATTACAACTGTTTGTTTATAATTATTCTCAACTTCTCGTGTGTATTTTTTCGATGACGCATCCCCTACTTCAATAAAATAATCTACGGTTTTAATAGATGGTTCGGATTTAATATTAACATCCCCCAATTTCTTATGGATTGAATCATGAAGGTAATTAATCATAAGAGTCATTGACTCTTTATACTCATCACTTTTTTTATTGCTATCAATACCAAAGTTAACAATTTCGTTTATTTTATTTTTAATTTGTTCTTCTTTACTTTTATTCATAGTACCACCCTCACTTTTCAACAGAAACATAAATAGGTAAATGGTCTATTAATTGGTTCTTATAATCTATATACTTTTCTGTTAATGAATTATAGATGTATTTTACATTAGATTCAACTAAATGCCAAGGCCCCTCCGAAATGAAGTGTGAGGAAACAAGTACTTGATCAAGGATTGCACATCCATCTTCTGAGTCGTGGTTATTCTTCCATATATATGTACCATAGCTTAAACGCTCATTTGCTGTAGCTTTCGAATGATATACATGGGGTTTCATCAAATTAAATGATGCATTATAAAGATTATAAGAGCTTTTTATTGCAACTATTTTACTATGTTTAACCGACATGGTTTCACGAAGTACTGTGGCGTGAGGTGGCGTATTATAATCACCTATAAGTAATAATTGCTTACCTGACTCAATATGGCTATCAGAAACGGATTTTATTTTTCTTGCAGCTTCCGCTCTTTTTTCTCTTCCAGTCGGAAATGCATCGCTAGGCCAGTGAGAAGCTATTATATATAACCTTTCATTTTCGCCAGTTACATTTACCTCTATAAATATGCCTGCTTTAGTTGTTGTTCCATCTTTATAGAGAAAATCATCTTTGGTTGGGTGGTTTGTATTGTATTTTATAGCTGATATATCAGATGGTATATTGCAATGACTGCTTTTGAAAATGATAAGCATATCAAAGCTGGCATGGGTTGATGCACGAGAAACATATGGCATATATGAGAGATTAATAGCTGATGACTCAGATATTAATTTTTTTATCAAATCAATTGCGGATTGATTAACTTCGCACAAAATTAAAAAATGAACTGATAAATCTTCATCTTCGAATATACTAATAATAATATCTTTAACAATAATGGCATTATCTTCAATAATGGTTGAGTTTTTTAAAGGGGCAAGCCCACAATTCCAAAAAGATATATTGAACATTTTGATGTTCCATGCGTGGTTTTAGACTGAAAAATTTATTCTAGAGCATTTTATCTTATTCTGCAAGACACACTTTAGTAATCTTTATATTTATTAAAACGGTGAGTTGTAAAAAAAACATAACGAGTATTCATGTCGCTAAATATATTAAAGTGCCAGTAAGTAATTATATGTGCCATAAAGATTTTTAATAGTCTCGTTATATATAATATTATATAGCTTGAGGCTATCATAGGCAGGTAGCGGAATGCCCCAGAAACAGGAGAAGTTCACGCCTCGCGAACTTCTCATGGTTTTAAACGATGCCAACTTCGAGAAAACCATCCTGCATAGTTGCAAAGAGCCTCCGCTTCAGGAGCTTCGCTCCTTTCTTTTCCCAACTATCCCTATAGTGACTTCAACACAGCAACAAGGGAAAACAAAATGAACAATCAAGCTACTCGCCTCATACGTCTACCTGAGGTTCTCCAACGAACTGGCTATGGCAAGGCCTGGATCTATCGTCTGATCAGTGAAGGTCGGTTTCCGGCACCAGTGAAGATCGGAGTTCGTGCCGTTGCTTTTGTCGAGAGTGAAGTTGACGAGTGGATTCAATCAGTTATCGAATCAAGCAGAATTAGTGTTGCTTAATTAAACCTGGGAGAGATTTTTATGAATATCGAAGAATTTGTGAGTGAAGATAACCATATGTGCAATTTATGCGGAGATCTGTTTTACAAGATCTTTGACCCAGAAGTGATTTATGACTTACCCAATAACGAGTTTAATAAAGAAATCATTTACTGGCTCAGTCAGTACCTTGTAGGAAATTTGAGAGAACCTTTAGACTCGATCTCTGAGCTTAATGCTTCCAAACAGATATATGTTTACGAGACCTGGTTCTCGTTAATTAAATGCCCTGATGAAATGAAACTCTTGGCGAAGCGGATAATTCTATATCTATTGGGTTAAGAATTTTTTATGAAAATGTAATGTTTGGCTGAATATTTTTGATTAAAACCTTACAGAATAACTTACAGTATTTTTATGACCGTTTATTAGCAAGGCAGTGAGATAGTTTTCAAGGTATTAGGTGTACATAATGTTAACTAGATCTACCAGATGATAATTTGACAGGAATAATCGTCTATCTCACTGTTTTAATTTAACTAAATGACTTAATCGATTCAAATAAATTTGTAAATCTACGAAATGCTTATTATTAATATATTGGAATTATACTTTTTGTAAAGTTTAGGAGGAAAATATGCGTAGTATTTGTGTGGATTCTTTTATGTTCGAAAATGGTGAGAGATATTGTCATATTGTAAATAAAAATACTGGTGAACCATTGTATTATCCTAACTTGTATATAACAACACAGGTCAGGAATCGGTCAGAGTCTATATCAACAATGAAGGTTATTGCCGGTAGCATTTCATTGTTATATCGATTCTTTATGAGGAAAGAGATCAATATTGATGAAAGAATTCAGAAAAAGATATTTCTGGCTCCTCATGAAATTGAAGATTTGATTGAATTCACTTCATTCAATTTCCGAGATGGCGAGGATGATAATTTTAGGAGTTCAAATGTCAAAAAACCAACTAAGTACTTTCGGATTACAACCATAGCTAACTATCTGGAATGGCTGTGCAAAATACATCTTTCTCATACAGGACAGAAGGATACTCTCAAATATATTTTAGATTTCATTAACAACATAAAAAGAAAGAAACCGAGAAACAATGATAAATATAATATGGATATAGAAAAAAGCTTAGATAAAGAACAATTGGATTCTTTGTTTAGCACTCTTGCACCGGGTAGTAAATTAAATCCTTTTTCAGAAAAAGTGCAAAAAAGAAACAATCTAATATTCCTGCTATTATACTGCTTTGGCCTGAGAGCAGGTGAACTTTTGAATCTGCGAATTGGTGATATAGATTTTGCAGAATCGACAATTGCAATAAGAAGAAGAGCAAATGATAAAACAGATCCGCGAGTGTATCAGCCATTAGTTAAAACTTGTGAGAGGAAATTAATTGCTGATACAAAGCTCATGTTTGAAATTTCAGATTATATTATGAATGATCGAAGAAAGATAAAAAATTCTAACAAACATGATTTCCTGTTTATTACTTATAAGGAAGGAAAAACTCAAGGGCAACCTATTTCATTTTCTTCATATCACAAAGTGGTGAGTGTTGTTCGTCAATCATCCTCACTTCTAGGGGGATTGACAGGTCACAAACTCAGACATACATGGAATTATGAGTTTTCGAAAGCAATAGACAAGAATCAGGACATATCCGATGAAAAAGAGCAACAAATTCGTTCTTATCTCATGGGATGGCGACCGGGTTCAGAAACTTCAATGATTTATAATCGCAGGCATATTTATGAGCTATCGAAAAAAACTGCACTTGAACAACAAGAGCAACTATTCAAAGGAGAATTTGATGAATAATTTAATTAAAAATAAATCTGATAAAATGTCTTTGCATGAACATAAAATCGTCAGTTCGATTGAAAATAACGGAATCAATCTTACAAACTTAATATATACTATGAACGAAAATTTGGTTTGTGGGTTTGTATATACAGTACAATATTATTTTAATAGCAACAGCTATTTGTATGTGAAAAATATTGTTAGAAATATGGAGAGTCTTATCCGTAAACTATCTCCTACTCATATTGATGATAAGGTTCTAATTGAATATCAAAATAAGAAATTATCAAAAGCCCCAGCATCATTTCGCGTTTTACGACCATTTTTGATTAAATGGTTTGAGTTAGGATATCCGGGAGTAGATGAAAGTGCGGTAGAACTGTTAAAGCATTTGGACCTAAAAATAAAAAAATCTGGTCAGTCTGTGCTTCAAGATGATCCAACAGAGGGACCATTAAATAAAGAAGAACATACTTCTTTGATTAAGGCTATGAATCATGCATATAGAAAAAGTGAACTGTCACTGCCACATTATGCAATATCACTATTGATCAGTCTTACAGGTAGAAGACCTCAGCAGTTAGTTATGTTGAAATATAAAGACCTTCTTCAAAAGAACTTAGATAATGGCAAAGTAGAATATGTAATTTCAGTGCCACGAGTAAAACAACGGGGTAAAGAACTACGATATCGAGAACTTGCAATAATATCAGAGGTTGCATCAATTGTTCAATTGCAAGCTAATCAATCAGTGAAACTTGTTGAGCAAGCTCTTGGAAAAACTCTTGATGATTATTCTAAACGAGAAGTTCCTATTTTCTTAAATGAGGAAAAACTCTCAGATTTATCCATAACAGGTTCAATTCTTCTGGAATATAATAAATTATATGCGAAGCCTACAATTGCTAATGTAGCATTGAAAAGTATTGTTAATAATGGGAATGTAATATCCAACCGTACCGGTTCGATACTAAATATTACTCCTCGTAGGCTTCGTTATACAATAGCAACTATGCTGGCTAAGAATGGGCATAATGTTAATACTATAGCTGAATTATTGGATCATTCATCTACTTCAAGTGCGGGGATTTATATTAAAAATCATGCTGACAGTGTTGAAAGGATTGATTCCGCTGTTTCAGAACAATTGTCATTTGTCGCTGATATTTTTATGAACGGAATCAAATCGAAAAAGAGTAGTCATTTCAAATTTTTTTCTTCAAGTAGATGCCAGAGTCAGAATTCAGGATTTCCTTGCAATCAATGTATGTTTTTTATTCCGATTGATCGCAGTGAGGTGAATCAACTATGAATAATATTATTTTGTTCAAATCAAAAAAACATATTCTTGTAGAAGAAAATTATAATGAGTTCATAAAATTTTGTCGCTATCAACTGTCCGGACTAACCCAAACTCAGGATTGGGAGCAGTATGCCTGGAAAGGATATGTCACATTTAGAAAAATAGGGATTGGAAATAAAATCTTTGATTCCATTGATGCAATGCACGAAGATTATATCAATTTTGCGAAAGCATATATCAGATATCAACACACATTGAAACCATTGAAAAATTATGGGGTTATTATGATGGCCTTGCGATGTCTCGAACAGGCCCTTTTGCAGGTTCAGAACACGGGTCTCATTTATAATGTTACAGCCGTTGTTTTCGATGAGGCAATGCAGATCGGGAGTAAATATTTTGAAGGTAACGTTTTGGCTAAATGTGGAATACAGCTTGAAAAAATATCAAAGTTTCTGTGTGAACATAATCTTGTGAAGTCAGGATATATCTCATGGAAAAACCATGTAAAACAGAAAGTCAAAAACAATTATCTTCCTGAGATTGAGGATTATCACCGAAGCGATAAGTTACCAGATGAAGAAGCATTGCTCGCTATTGCTGATATTTTTTCTCAAAATGATGAGTTACTGAGTCCAAGGGATAAGTTCACCAGTTCAGTATTTGCACTTCTACTTTGTTGTCCGAGCAGAATTTCTGAAATTTTAGCCTTACCTGCTGATTGTGAGATTACACAAATAGATGGCAAGGGTATCGAAAGATATGGGTTGAGATTTTATTCGGTAAAAGGGTATGGCCCTAATATCAAATGGATTCCACGGGTTATGATACCAGTTGCAAAGAAAGCGATTAGAAGATTACTTTCCTTATCACAAAATGCAAGAGCACTTGCTCACTGGTGCGAAAAGTACCCGGATAAATTTTACCGACATGAGCTTTGCCCAACAGTTGATGAAAAAGCTAAATTGACCGTTGTACAAGTTTGCCATGCACTGGGGTATAATTTATTTGATCATAAATCATGTGTTTTAAAAATTAAAAGAACGAGTTTGGATGGTGGGAAAAGTTTCTTAAACCACAATGATTACAACTATTCATTGAGTAATTTGTGGGAAATTATTAGTTCTAATTTTAGCAGAGATTTTCCATGGTATGATAAAGAAAAATCCATAAAATTCAGTAATGCTTTATGCTTGCTCAATACTGATCAATTTTCTTTATCAAGAATGACTTCAATTTTCACATTTTACAAACCTACTAAAAGTTTCTTTTTCAGTGACATACAAAGAAAAAAAAGCTATGAGATGAATTATAAAAATATATTTTCCCGATATGGGTATTATGATGATGAAGGTAAACCACTACTTATTCGCTCACACCAGCCACGGCACCTTTTAAACACAATAGCCCATTATGGTGAAATGTCTGAACTGGATATAGCTAAATGGTCTGGTCGTATCAATGCGAATCAGAACAGAGTTTATAACCATGTGTCAGAAGAAGATATGTTAGATAAAATCAAAGCTATTAAATTGAATAGGAGTAATTACTGTCAAAGGGAGTCAATACCCACAAATGAATTGACAATTGATTTTGATAACCTTAATCAAGGTGCAATACACTTAACTGAATTTGGTTACTGTGTACATAACTATTTAATCAAGCCTTGTGCAAAAATTAATCATCTTATTGAATGTGATAATGAAACACCGGACATTAACTCAGTAGATAGAATTAGACTGCAATCTGTCCGAGAGAAAGTAATGCAATTAAAGCGAATAACTCAGATCGCTTATGAAAATGGTGATTATGGTGCAGACAAATGGTTGCAACACCATGAAAAAAATTTGGAAAGAATTAATAAGCTTTTGAATAATTAAAACAGGAGATACTTATGGCAAAACATTTGAACAGGAGTGAAATAAAGGCAATTAAACACATTATACTGACTTGGGACGGTAAAATCACATGGAGTGATTTATGTGAATCAGTGTATAAGAATCTAAACAGAACTATCACAAGGCAATCTTTAAGTGCTCATGATGAAGTTGTTGAAGCATATAGAATAAAGAAAAGTTTGTCCAATTTGAAAAAATCTGGTCTAAAGAAACCAGCTAACTTAACTATTGCGGCACAACAAATAATAAACCTTAAAGCCGAAAACGAAATGTTGAAAAAACAGAACAATAGATACAAAGAGCAATTTAGCTATTGGCAGTATAATGCTTATAGACACGGTCTTACTATGGAACAGTTGAATAGGCCATTTAATAAAAAATAATATTGATAGGTTACACCTATTGACAAGTTTAATAAATGCGATAAATATAAATATATGGTCAGGAAGACTATTTAACTAATGCAAGGATGCATTTTATGGACAAAAACATTATCTATCCAGAGTTTACTCTGGAAGAGCAAC
Organism: Enterobacteriaceae bacterium UBA5654; assembly: GCA_002421005.1. GTDB lineage: Bacteria > Pseudomonadota > Gammaproteobacteria > Enterobacterales > Enterobacteriaceae > Superficieibacter. The sequence continues at coordinate 38,977 of DIJC01000013.1, forward strand.
TTATCATTATCGTCGATAAATATATCTCAAAACGATACCAGCCAGGTGATAAAAGTTTCTCATACCAGCTTTACTTAATTTTTGTGGGATACCATTTGAAGTATTTCTACCCTGAAAGGATTTATTCCAAATCCAATCGTAATATTGATAACATAATGACTATGTTTAGCTCGGTATACAAAAGTCTTACAAGCAATCTACTACAAAGATTAAACAATAAGGAAGCTGTTATCAGGGAGCTAAACTCGCTTGTTAATTACATCGATAATAATCAAGAAAAAGCAGAAGAAATCTCTGCTACTGTCAAAGCACAATATGAAATGAAAGTAATTGAGAAAGAGTTAACCTATGAAGTTCGCGTAAGAACCGTCAGGTTATAGGCAATAAAAAGCCCCTGTGCAGGGGCTAAAAGACTTCTTGATATAGGCTACTACTGAACTTCTTTCCAGACACCATCAGATTTGATTAGTTTTACTGGTTTTGTTTGTTTCATATTACTAATAGAGGCATCGACAATGCAGTTATAAACATTGTTTGCTTCTTCTGTGCAACTAACTTTCTTCACGTAATCGATTCTTAAAAGATCTTTTTCTGTAACTCTTGAATCAAGAGCTTTCATACTTGTATTTGTTCTATCTACAACACTTTTGAAAACATTGTATATATCGTCTTGCGATGGTTCATTGTTACATGCGGTTAGAAGAAATGAGGTAAGAATAACTGTGAGGATTGAGTATATTTTCATTTTCTTATCCAAAAATAATTAATTAAGAATACCAGTTTTGGTGTTGTTGTTATCAGAGGAGAAAGTCCATTTACTTACGGTCTCTCCCTTGAAGTCGATCTCAAGAGTTTTAGACTGAGTCTGAGTACCGCCAGTAAACAGCCCCACAACAGGAATGAAAGTCGTTGCATTGAACTGATTGTTAGACATGAAATATTTCCATTGCTCATTTCCGTCATCGAGTGTGGTTCTTGTATCAGGCTCACCTAACTTAGTGAGTAATTCAGTCTTAGTTGTTTTGTTTTTAATGATCTTTGACTGGAGGCTTTGTGGTGTTTCGTTTTTAAGGTTCTGGTTCCCTGATGTTGAACAGCCAGAAAGCAGGAAGACAATAATAAAAAAAGAGGACGTTATAAATCGGTTCATTTACTTTCTCATTTTAGGTTTGCGGTTGTGTGAAATTAATTTCACCGTATAAAAACAACTCTGTCTGCATACGCTTTTTTAATTTTATAGATAAGAATAATGATGCTTACGAAAAACGTAATGGCTGATACAAGAGTGCTGTCGGTCCACGAAAATGCTAACCACGCGAGACCAAATGCCACGAATTGAAACAGAAATGCCACACTGAGCGGGCTTTCACCGTAAGCGACCTTTGCATGGCAGCCTTTGCAAATCCGCACACCATGAGGACTTTGTGTAAAGCAGAACGGGCACTTTATTGTTTCGTCTTTCATATCAACCCCAGGGTGGAAGATTAAATGGTGCGTTTACAGAGATTCTCGATGACCGACTCGCTTTAGTAAAATTGCTTGTACCGATCGATGGTTGTTGCTTGATAGGTAGTATCTATCATAAACAGATTATTGATCTGTAATAACGATCGATATTTTCTTGACTAAACACAAATCTATTACTAGAGAATAGAGTGTGGTTACGAAAGGTGTTTACAACTAGCTGTCTATAAACGGATTTTTCTCGCCTTGTTTAAAGGTTTCATTGCGGAGATATTTGAGAAGGTCATATGGGTTTTGTGAAGAATGCTCTTCCCATAGCTTCTGAGAAGCTCTGCGAGCCTTCTGAGAAATGGAATCCAGCCGATAAGCCTGAGATGCTTTTGCTGTTGTACTGAGTTTTTTTGAAGAATCTTTTCTACGATTTCGTTTCTTCTGTCTTCTTTGAGTCGTAGTTCGAGTTCAGAAATTTTTTCACTGATACTTTCCTTTCTCTCAGTGTTTATCAAAACTGTTGCAGGAGCAGGAGCAGGAGCA
>DIJC01000013.1:41110-97214 GCA_002421005.1 Enterobacteriaceae bacterium UBA5654
GCAGGAGCAGGAGCAGGAGCAAGGGGTTCTTTTGGTGGTATGCCGGTTCGCATAGCTTCTAAGTGGTCGGGGTCGTAGTTAAGCCGATTACTGAGATTTGCCCAAGAATAGCTTTTACCCAATTGCGAAGCTTTGAAAGCAATATCGCGGTAAGAAAATGAGAAGCCGTTCATTTTCCCGGTAGAAGCGACATTCGCCGTCCAGCCGACTTCTGCTTCTTCCAGCCTCTTGATAAAAGTTAAAAGATCAGGTGTATCTGCCAAACTTTTATCAAGTATCTGTTGGAGAGCTTCTTTGGGGGAGGGAAGGCCAGTTCGTTCTGATAACATCTGTTCGTTGCGAGAGATTCTCTTCCGCTTTGGTTTTGTATTTGAGAGGGATGATGCTGCCTTGGTCACTGTAAGAGCATGATCGATTTCGAGTTCAGTGATGATCCTAGTACTGATAAGGTTCTCATTCCTGCCAAGGTAAAGCTTACCACCGAGCATGTCGATTCTGCTTGCGATAATGTGGATATGCTGGCCTCCGTCGTCATGAAGCACATAGCAACGAAGATGAGTATCACTGAACCCCATCCTCTTCATATAGTCGTCAGCTATGGTTACCCATTGGTCATTCGATAATGATTCACCATCAGGTAAGCGAAGTGAGTTGTGCCAAACCGGTTTCTGAACATCTGGCCGAAGCTGTTTTGTGTCATTGAATTCGGAAATCAGTTCAAGAACAGATCCACTTAACATGTTACCGCCAATTACGACTGGATCGCTTTTATGATGTGCTCCCGGTTGCAATACATAACGAACAACACCAGCGAAGCTCTTACCCCTCTTGATCTTCCGCATACCCTTCACGATATATACTCCCAAAATCAGTTCTTAGAAGGTTATTGCGAAGCTCTACGAGTAGTCGCTTCACTGCGAAAAGCTCTGTATGAGTAAGCTGGCTATCTTTGCTCTTACCATCGATATGGATCGCAACTCGATTTAGCTTTTGTGATATGTCAGTTAAAGCTTTCCAGGCTTCGGTATTGATAGTTGGTATAACAGGAGGTGATTTTTGAAGTAATACCATACGGAGCCATTCACCTTTACTGTATATTTTACGCTGAGAGTTGAGTATATCTAATTCTTTTTCATTCAACCTTACACTAATACAGTGAGTTCTCAAACTTGTAATGCTTTTAGTCTCAATATCCTTATCTTTTTTATCAAAGTGAAATTTTCCATTACTGCTTTTATTATTTTTATCTTGTCTCATTATATAAACTCCTTTTTATATTTTCAATAATCCTAATTAATTGTGATGATAATATAAAGTATAGTTTAAATAATAGCTTGTCAATAATGTGTAATTAATTATACTTAGTAATGATTTCGAATTAAGCACATAATTATTTTCATAGTATGTTATTCACAATAGAGACATATCACAGCAATCGATAAGGTTAGTACAAGTAAAAATGTTTACCATTGATCTTAATGATGTTATAAATAATCCTCTGGATGAAAATTGACATACTTTGATCGAAAAAGACTACGCAATATTTCTCGTTGGTAATTATTAGCTTGCTTATTGTTGTGCTTATCAAGCTATGACCTTCTACAAGGATATATAATGTACTCATTAGCCCCTTACTTTATCCGTTGCTACAACAAGAATAATGAATCGAAAAATGTTGAAGAACGTTACGATTTTTTGAACAGAATAGGCCAGTATGATTTATTCTCTTTACTCGAACAATTTATGTTGTTGCATAAAGATTTTGAAAAAATTGACGATAGCAAAGAAACATATAAGTTTCATCATGTCACTTCGAAACCTAAAGAAAGATTCATTTCGGGCTGGATGAGTTTAGGCCATTATGGTATTAAAAATGATATTATTAATACTGATGATAATCAATTAGCTTTCTCTAAGGAAGAAAATCATGCTGATGTCAAAAACTATTATTTCCGGTTTTATATTCCTTTAGAGTCAAGAAAGGGTATCTGTCTATTATATGCTTATAAGAAGGATGGTATAAAATCGATTTTCCAGACAGAGTTCTCTAAGTTTTTCAATGCCATGACAAATAAAAACATTCAAATAAATCCACTTACATATGATAAAGCCGTGCTTCCCTGGCTGGAAGCCGAAACAAAAGAAATAAGAGTTATTGGATTTACTGCCCCCAGGTCTATTGAAGATAGTATTTCATCGCTTGGTGACATTGATAGAGAATATGTTTTAAAACCGAAAAAGAATGGTACCTTTGGTAAATTTAAAAAGTTCAAAAATAAAGGGAGTGAGCAAGGCAAACTGATCGAGATGTTGAGTGAAGAATCAACTCAAATTAAAGTTAAAGTTGTTATGGAAGGGGGAACTAAAACTTTCAATGTTGGGAAATCAGAAAGAAGCACTATGTGCCAAATTGAGATTGATTTAGAAAAGGTTAAAGTAATTGCGGGTAATCCTGAGTTTGACTCATTGGATTCCTGGGCATCTGATTTAATAAAAGACTTACGTAAACAAATTGGTCTATAAAGGGCTTCTATAATGAGTAATAAAATTAACATATTATGTATTGTGAAAGCACACTTCAATACATTGAAAGATATTTCAAAGAAAGGAATATCAAAGTTAGATATTACTACGTTTATTATTATGCCAATATCACTGTCTCTCTTTTCGGCTTATAAAAACTTCAATCTTAATAAAGACCTTGATTCCCTTTTAGTGAATTTTGGAGCTATTTTTACGGCTTTATTGCTTTCTGTTATTGTATTGATTTATGATCAAGAGAATAGAACTATAGAAAAGGTTAGAAATAATGCCGATAGTGTTGGTGAGGTTTCTCAAAATAAATTACTTTTATTGAAGGAACTATATCATAATATTTCTTATGCGATTCTATGCTCACTCGCCTTGGTAGTTTTAACTTTTATACATTCAACTCTTCCTCCAGTGACTCCAGAAATAATAGATAACAGCCGGGTTTTTATAGATTACAAAATTAGAGGTTTTAGTATAAACTTTAGTTTTACATTTACATGGGCAACAACAATAATATCTCCATTGATAATATTTGTAACTGCAAATATCGTCCTTACAATAGTAATGATAGTAAAACGGCTTTATCTCATTTTGATAAATAATACAAACTGAATTGATCCGTTTTCGATGAAAATTAGAACCAAATATTGAATGGTTAAGAGGTCAAGTCATATTAATTCTACTTATTTCTTTTTCAATCGAAGAGCAGAAAAAGCAAGGCGACCAAAAGAAGCTCCGCTTCTTTTGGTTAGCTCTTGCTTATTTTAGGTGGCTTGACAATTAATCCTTTCATGATAATAACGCTTATGGCCTTATATTAAATTTTATATTCTGCATTATTTTTCATCGGATGAAAAAGTAATGTCTATATAGCTAAACTCACTATATAAAGACTTTATTTTCTCTAATCTAAAAAGAGATATATCAGCAATGGTTTTGAATCCCAATTTATAAGCAAGGTGTTTTTCAGGAATAAGGGTGTTATTTTCCATTAAAATTGTTTTTCTTTTACCACCGTCACTTTTATTTAACAATGCTGCTGCATGAGCAGTTGTAGCTGACCCTGCGAAGAAATCAAGTATAAGGGCATCTGAATCGGCCAGTGAATCTAAAATTGCTGAAATATAAGATAGTGGTTTTGGAGTATCGAAAACTTTATCTCCAAATATCTCTTTTATCTCATTTGTAGCTCTTTCCGTATAAAAAGATGTTTCATTCCACAATGTTCTTACTTTCTTTCTTTTTTTAACATTTGAGTAATTTTTTACATATATAACACCTTTGTTGCTTGCATAAAGTTGCCAAGAACGTTCTTTTGCGGTGTCTCTTCCCCATAACCAACGTCTTTCAATTCCCTTAGAATCAATGGGATAAATTTCAACTAACTCTGATTTCGCCTCAGTTGATACATGTCCCGTTTTAGGATTGACATAAAGGGGATAGAACATATTTGGGCGATCTGATCGTAGGCTGGCTTCCCCCTTTTTTCTGAACAGTCCATCAATTTTATAATGTCCATATTCATCAGTTTTATTGTAAAGGGTGTCATCATCTGGAAGACCGACAAGACATGCTTTGGATGATTTTCCATAAATTAATAAATATTCATGGCTCGTAGCAATGTTTCGGTTGCTACCCTTACCATTTTTAGAGCGACAAACTACAATACACCCTATAAAATTATCTTCTCCAAATATTTGATCCATTAATATTTTTAAATAAGCATATTCATAGTCATCAATGCTAATAGCAATAATACCAGTTTTTTTTAAAAGTTTATGCGCACAAGCCAGGCGTGGAAGCATAAATGACATCCACTCACCATGCTTTCCAAAAATAGATGATGTTATTGCCTTTCTGTTGTCGTGATAAATAAATTTGTTGCCAGTATTATAAGGAGGGTCGATATAGCAAAGGTCGATTATATTTGGAGTGGTTTCGGCAAATGATCTAAGATATGCTAAATTATCACCTATATATAAAGATGAGTCGAATGAAGAGTTCAGTTCCAGTGGATGAGATAAAATTTCATCAATGTGAATATTTAATGTTGGGGTTAACCCAAGGGCCATCTCTAACTCATTGATCTTCAATTGCATTTTCGACTTCATGTTCACTCCTGTAAGTGAAGTGTATTATAGTATTTTGAACCCTAGATTGAAAGAAGGATCTATTGTGAAACTCCCTGAGGAATCAATCAGTACACAAGAGAAATTACTTGAGTTTGATCAATGGCTTACGGCAAAGTTGGATCGAATCAAGGATAGTGAAAAATTTACCTCAGAAATTGAGGCTCTCTGCCAATGCATTAGACATATAGCTCCGTTTCTGAATGATTTTGATACATATGAAGATGCTAATATTGAAAATCTATGTGTAGCAGTTATGAGATCAGCAGAATCCTTCTTGAGTGGGGATTCATTTTTAGATGACGAAGATTATATATGCAAGTTTTTCGATGCTTTTTTTAATTTATTGTTCCTTTCTACTGGTGCTACAGATAATAACCTTAAAAATCATTTTCTCATTAAATTAAAAATTGACGGAATAACCCCTTTGTTTCCTAAGCGAGCAGCAGGGAAAAGAAATGTTAAATTTAAATTATCAACTATTCCAACAACAACGAAATCTGATTTTATAGCCCGCTTATTAGCATCATGTTATGTAGCTTGTTCAAAACCATACTTTGATACGGTAAAGACCGAACCGGTCTTTGATATTGAAATTTATTTAAGGGTCTTTCTGAAGGCTTATATCGAGTTAATTCTTGAGGATAAAGAGGATCTATATCAACTTTGGTCTGTGTGTCGTTCCTACTTGGAGTTAAACAAAATCTCTAAAGATGCTGATTTTGGACGATACCTTTTAAATTCATGTACGATCTTTAAAGTAAGAGGCAGTGTATCAGCTTCTGGTGGACATGCCCCAGAAAAGATTTTGAGAAATAAGCTCTATGATATTGGTTTAAGGCCTGATATTGATTTCAATATTGCTGATGTTAACATTGGCGAACAAGAAGTAGTAGAAGAAGGAAAAAGAAGAAAGAAAACTCGCGCATATGATTTTATCATACCATTTAGAATACCTTCTTGGGAACCAAAAGCGAAGCTATTTATACAATCTCAATTTTATGCTGGGGATTCTGGTAGTGTATCGCATAAAGTCGTAGATCAGACTCAAAGTTCGCGAGTATTTACACTATCTAAATATCCTAATGCTCGTTTTGTTGAATACTTAGATGGTGCCGGATACTATGCTTCATTGAGAGGTGACCTGGAACATATGTTATCTTTCAATGATACGGCATCTTTTTTTCAAGTTAAAAGCATTCTTTTGCGTTTACGACGTGAATTTCAAGTTATTAAATACCTGACCCCTATCGAGATTGAACATAGTATTCTAACTTGTACGGACAGAAAAATTGATACTTTCAAAGCTAATTTAATCTCTGATGGGTATCCTGATGATGAGGTGAATAGAGCAGTTAGTGTCTCATTAGATTTGGGGTTTATTGAAATCAATGAAGGTGTTGTAAGCATTTCAAGTAAAAGATTAGATATTTCTCGTAGGTTATTATTGCTTGATATTATAGCTATAAATTCTAGAAAAATAACTGATGACGAAAGAAGAAGCTTGAAATATCTGCTTGTGCCCGGATATGGAGAAAATATGGGGATGTTGGAATCGGACTTATCTAAAACTGTATCTGATATAATGACATATCAGCAGATTACACTTACACAGTTTACAACAGACCTAGAATGGCTCTTGGACGAAAAAGTGGTTAAAAGAAACTAATCTCTGTTATTTTAATAAAAGACTAAATTAGTGAACAAGCTATTTTAAAGTAATCCTTATCTTAAAATAGCTTGATTTAAGATATAATTAATTTTTTCTTAAATGAGGTGTTTAAAATGTTCCAGACAAAATTAATATTCCTTGATTCCTTGATTCCTTGATTCCTTGATTCCTTGATTCCTTGATTCCTTAGTTTTTATCACCGCTCTGTTGTTTTATTTTTATTGTTAACTCAAGAACCTCTTTAAGATATTGAAAATGATTTGCTACATTTTTAAGTGCTAATGCTCCAAGTGATAGCCCTAAAAGAAAAGCCAGTCCAAATACGATTAATGTATTTGCTGTGCCTGAATTGAAGAGCCCTTTTGATATGGTATCGCCCAATTTGTCTAACCCACCAAAACCTTGAACTGCAGAATATGCTAATCCAATTATTGATAAGACAGCAGTTTTTTCTCCAAAGAAATCATTTATCCTTGATTTTACTCTTTGTATCTTTATATTTAACCAATCTATTGAGTAGTTTAATTCAGCCAACGAATAAGGCATCAGTTTTTCTATGTTTTGTTCATCATTGTCAATTTCACAAATTAGGTCATTGAAAATTTCCTTTTTGAAGTTGAGCATGAACTTCACGCCAGGTATTATAGGGGTAAATAAGTATATTATACCGGCAATTGAATTGAGGGAATACAGAACGAATGCAGGTAAAATAAATGGTTGTTTGGGAAGGTTAAAGACCTTGTAGATAACGGCCATTATGACCATTAAAATAAGAGAAAAGAGAGATGTAAGAAATGAATATACTTGAACCTTTCTAAGTAAGTTACTTTTTCTATTTATCTGATTATAGGGAGCATAAGAGTTCATGTTGCTTATAGTTTTGATGATTTGATTTACTCTATACATTGTTTATAATTCCATTAATAAACTATTGCTTAGGACAGTTGATTACAGTATGTATAGATTTTACACTATCAAGTCGGAATAACTAATACAGTTTGTTCGATTATCACCAATCGGGTCTGATGGTATCAATGATGGTATCATGTCAAGCGTGGTAAATTTTTATCTCTTAAGATCAAAAGGATAGTTGCGATGTTCGAGTCCGGCCTTCGCAACGGACGTTTTTTTGTGCCTGAAATCCGCGCCACACAAGCATTTTCCTTTTAACATACGTCACCCCGAATCAACCCATATCAAGTCACTTGTAAGTACAGAACCGAGTTATACACTAATTCGATAACGGTTGTATTTCACAGCGGCACATGGAAGAAGAACTTTTATGGCTCTGACAGATATCAAAGTGCGTTCTGCAAATTCACAGGAAAGGGAGAACACCCTTTCGATGGGAATGGCATATTTTTGCTCATTCACCCTAACGGCTCAAAATACTGGCGGTTCCGTTCTCGCTTTGGCGGTAAGCAGCACCTGATGGTGTTTGGTATTTACCCTGACACATCCTTAGCTGATGCTCGTCAAAAGAGGGAAGAGGGCAGAAAGCTGGTAGCTGCTGGAATCGATCCCCGCGAACACAAACGTGCTGTGAAAGTGGATCTGGTGAAAGTGGAATGACCCCGTTCCAACAGGGCAGGATCGTCTACCGGGGTGGAAGCCACTCATGTTTTGTATAAGGATCTAACCCCCATATCAAAACCGGTAACTCTCAACCTTTCAACGTCCTGTGTCAGATCGCGTCGTGACTAATACAATTAATCGCGGCTGAGGGCTGTTTTATCGGGGACCGGGCGATCCGTTTGCTTCACCCCGGCGTCGACCACAATCGCCTCCAGTTCCGCCAACATCTCTTCATAACCAAATGCTGGCGGCACGACGGCGGCAATATTCTTTGCGGGCTGCTGCTTTTTTAGCGCTTTTTTGCTCATTGACTTGCTCTCCTGCTAAGTAAAGCTATACCGGTAAATCTATCAGTAAAGCGCGCAGCGGCGTACCTGCGACCAGCGTTATGTTAGCCTCATCACGAATAAAAGCACCGTCGCCGCAGGTGAGGGATTGCGGTTCCTGCTGGCGCGTTTGCGCGTGAAAAGTGCCATGAATGGATTGCAGATAGGCGCGCGGGCCGTGGATCTGAAAGCTCAGCTGCTCGTCTTTCTCCAGCTCGATATGGTGCACCCACACCTGCTGGCGCAGTTGCAGACTTTCTCCGCTGCCGTCCGGCGAGGCCAGCAATTGCTGCGCCGTATCGGCAATGGTGATTTTTTGCAGCAGCGGATTTTCACGTTCCGGGCAGGCGTCGAGCCAAAGCTGCATACGGGTGAGGGATTTCTCTTTACTCAGGTTATGCTCGCTGTAGCTTACGCCAGGCTGGGTGGCTATCAGCAGCGCTTCGCCCGCCTTCGCCTGAATATGGTTGCCTTCGCTATCGCGGTATTCCGCCGTGCCTTCCAGAATCAGGTTGAGAATATCGACTTTCGGGTAGGTACGCGGCTGGAACGATGCGCCGGGTGCCAGCACTTCCTGGTTAAGTACGCGCAGGGAGGCATAGCCCAACAGTTTCGGGTCAAAGTAGTGTCCAAAGGAAAAGGTGTAGCGGGCCTGTAGCCATCCGAAGTCTGCTTGCCCACATTGTTTAGCGGTTCGGGTAGTAATCATAATTCTTGACCTCTTTTTACACTAAAACAATGTTAAAGGGATGGACGCTGCAATGTAAGCCAGATATTCTGCCCGGTATGTTCAAATTTCCTGAACGAGATCACCATGTCTAAAGAGAGAGCATTAACGCTCGAAGCGTTGCGCGTTATGGATGCCATCGATCGCCGTGGCAGTTTTGCGGCAGCAGCGGATGAGCTGGGACGCGTGCCTTCTGCCTTAAGCTACACCATGCAGAAGCTGGAGGAAGAACTGGATGTCATCCTGTTTGACCGCTCCGGCCACCGTACCAAATTTACTAACGTAGGGCGAATGCTCCTTGAACGTGGGCGCGTGCTGCTGGAAGCCGCCGATAAGCTGACAACCGATGCTGAAGCGCTGGCGCGCGGCTGGGAAACTCACCTGACGCTGGTCACCGAAGCGCTGGTTCCGACGGCGGATATTTTCCCGCTGGTGGAAAAACTGGCGACCAAATCTAATACCCAGCTGTCAATCATCACCGAAGTGCTCGCCGGAGCATGGGAACGCCTGGAGCAGGGACGGGCGGATATCGTTATTGCGCCGGATATGCATTTTCGCTCCTCCTCGGAAATCAATTCGCGCAAGCTGTATAAAGTGTTGAACGTGTATGTCGCCGCGCCGGATCATCCCATTCATAATGAGCCGGAACCGCTTTCTGAAGTCACCAGGGTGAAATATCGTGGCGTGGCGGTAGCGGATACCGCGCGGGAGCGTCCGGTGCTTACCGTACAGCTCCTGGATAAACAGCCGCGCCTGACGGTAAGTTCCATTGAAGATAAGCGTCAGGCGCTGCTGGCCGGTCTGGGGGTGGCAACCATGCCGTATCCACTGGTAGAAAAAGATATTGCCGAAGGGCGTTTGCGGGTCGTTAGCCCGGAATATACCAGCGAAATTGACATTATTATGGCCTGGCGACGCGACAGCATGGGCGAGGCAAAATCGTGGTGCCTGCGCGAAATTCCGAAATTATTTATGGGATGCTAAAGAACGCTTAGCGATCGCTATCGGGCGCTGGTTGCCCGGGATAAACCATCGCTTCGCCCCAGTGATTGGCCCTTTTTTTGCTGTCCACACAGCATATAAAGAGTTCGATAGTAATTGCAAATGTCACAACATTAATTCATTTAGTATTTATATAATTGCGGCAACAAAACAATCTTTCTGCAAAGATAAAAACGGCTCCTTCTGACCAGGAGCCGAGATTTTTTAATGGGAGGTCTGTTTAGGATCGGGACCAAAACGGTTAGCGCCTGGCGTCCCGTCCTGGCAGTTGAAAATCAGGATCACCAGCCAGCCAACCAGCGGGATCAGCAGCAGCAACAGCCACCATGCCGAACGGTCGGTATCGTGCAGACGACGGAACTGAAGCGCCCACCAGGGTAAAAAGATCAGCACCCCATAAACGGTGGTCAGAATGCCTTCACCTCCGGCACGCTGCCAGCCCAGCAGTTTATCCAGCACGCCCAGCACGAAAGTCAGGATGATATTGACCAGCACGAACATCCAGTACTCTTTGCGTCGCGCCCGGCCACCAAAGCCAATGTAGTTTTTTACTGCCTTCAGATACCAGTCCATGTCAAACCTCAGTCAGCTATCAATCAATTGTTTTATCACCATAATATTAATAGTTTTTATGGAAATGGCGAAACTATTTAGCTGATCAGTGTATTGCGATTAACGAGGCGGTGCACCAAAACGGTTCATGCCCTGAGTACCGGGCAGCAGTGACAGGGTGAGCGTCAGGAGAATGCTTCCGAGGGGAAACATGCCGAGCAAGATAATCAGAATTGTCCACCAGCCAGACCAGTTAAGATCGTGCAGCCGACGAATATGTGAACAGACAACGGGAACAATGAGCAGAACGCCAACAATGAGCCAGATTAGGACAAAATTTAAGAGGAGATCGAGCGGCATTAGCATCGTTGAAAGAAAAGAGATGACGGCGAGTGTGATATTAAAGCACGCATACTCCCGGCGGTGTCCCCGGCAATCCCAGGTGGCGTAATTTTTAAGACAGTACCAGAACCATTTCATCATGACTTCCTTATCTTTTTTCCTCACGGAAGGATACGCGTTTACGGGCGAACAATAAACACCCGCTGGCGTGTGCCAGCGGGTGAGGGTCAACCAAAACGCGTATCGCGTCCGTGTGGCTCGTCCAGATCCTGCCACGGGCCGAGAGAAATAATCCCGGTCGGATTAACGTTTTTATGACTGCGGTAATAGTGGTTACGGATGTGGGCGAAATTAACCGTTTCTGCAATGCCCGGCGTCTGGTAAATATCGCGCAGGAAGCCATGCAGATTCAGATAATCGCTGATTCGGTGTTTGTCGCATTTGAAGTGGGTAACGTACACCGGGTCAAACCGGATCAGCGTGGTCCACAGCCGGATATCCGCCTCGGTAAGCTGGTCGCCGGTCAGATAGCGATGCTGGCCGAGGATCTGCTCCAGCCGGGTCAGCGAGGCGAATACTTTTTCCACCGCCTCATCGTAAGCCTGCTGGCTGGTGGCAAAGCCTGACTTATAGACGCCGTTATTCAGATCGTTATAGATCCAGTCGTTCAGCTCGTCGATCTGCGTGCGCAGCGCGGCAGGGTAGTAATCTCCGGCTTTGGCACCCAGCGCATCAAACGCGGTATTAAACATGCGGATGATCTCCGCCGATTCGTTACTGACGATAGTCTGATTCTTTTTATCCCACAGCACCGGCACCGTTACGCGCCCGGAATAGTGCGGATCGGCATGGAGATAAAGCTGATAGAGGAAATCGTGCTGATACAGCGTATCGCCGGTGGCGTCGGGAAAATCATCGCCGAAGGTCCAGCCGTTCTCCAGCATCAGCGGATGCACCACGGAAACGGAGATAAACGGCTCCAGTCCTTTCAGCGCGCGCAGGATCAGGGTGCGGTGTGCCCACGGGCAGGCGAGGGAAACATACAGATGGTAGCGATCTTTCTCTGCGGCAAAGCCTCCCCGACCAGACGGACCCGGTTCGCCATCGGCGGTCAGCCAGTTGCGGAACGCCGCTTCGGAGCGTTTGAATTTTCCGCCGGTCGATTTGGTGTCATACCACGTATCGTGCCAGACGCCGTCAACAAGTTGTCCCATCTTCTCCTCCTGGTTAAAACACGAAAGCGAGGTATAAACCTCGCTTCTTTGTTTCTTTCTGTTCAGTATAGAGTGCTTACCACTTTTTATTCAGCAGGCGGTCGATGCTGAACGCACCCGGACCGGTGATCCCCAGCAGCAGGAAGCCACCGGCAATAGTCAGGTTTTTCATAAACATCAGCGAGTTTACGCCTTCAGCAAAGTTGCTGTGGAAAATGAACGCCGTCAGCAGCGTGAAGCCTGCGGTAAACAGCGCGGTGGTGCGGGTCAGAAAACCGAACAGAATAGCCAGACCGCCGCCAAATTCCAGCAGGATGGTCAGCGGCAGCAGAAAGCCCGGCACGCCCATCGCTTCCATATATTGCTGGGTGCCCGCATAGCCAGTGATTTTCCCCCAGCCTGCGGTGATAAACAGGATTGGCATCAGAATACGTGCTACCAGTACGCCAACATCTTCTAATTTTTTCATTTTACTCTCCAGGAAGCCTTATTGTCTTTTATGTGTTATTAGCCAGCAATGACGCGCTTTGCTGCATGTTTGCTGTCGATGGAGAGAATCATAAGCGGGTGGGGAAACAATTGTTAGCAAGGAAAACTGTCAATCTTCTTCAAAAAATATGAGTGATATTCACAAGATGAATAAAAAAGCCCGCGCGCCGAAAGGCGGACGGGCTTAATCAGGTCAGCGTGGCTTAACGCAGATGCTGAGTACGTAGCGTCGACTGTACCAGACGCCATGCGCTCCAGATGCCGAAACCGCGTTTAGCCCAGCGAACCAGGAAATTCGGGTTACGCACGCTCCAGATGGCCATTACGCTGCTACCGACCAGCGCCCACGCACGCACGTTAAGAAGCATATTCCAGCTGCGGTCATATCCACCGGTGACTTCCAGCCAGTCGCGACGGCTGGAGGATAAATCCAGCCGCTGTTGTTGGATCTGACTGAGCAGCCAGGCTTTACGCTGTTGGCGTTCCTGCTTGCTACTCAAGACTTATCCTCCTCCAGCAAGGAACGGTCGTTAGCCAGCTCCTGACGGGTGTGACGTAAGAATGTCGAACGACGGGCTTTCACCAGCGTCCAGATGCCGCCAGTAACAGCCAGCAAAAGCAGGACTACGGTAGTGCCAATCATGACATTCAACCGATATTGCGGATCGACCGCCCAGATGATCAATACCATCAGGCTCATCAGGCCAAAGGCGGCAAAAAGCATTGTCAGTCCCAGCATCAGCAGAAGCTGAAAGAGGTTTGCTTTCTCTTCTTCCAGCTCTACTACCACCAGCCTCAGCCGCGTTTCCACCATCTCTACGACGATAGAGACGATCCGCTGCCCGATTCCCAGCACGCTTTTCCCGGGCCCCTGTGCTTGACGATAATCAGCCATAATTATCGACGCGCCAGCAGAACACCCAGTACCACGCCTACGGCGGCACCGATGCCCACACTCGCCCAGGGATTTTCACGCACGTACTCATCGGTACGCTCAGCCGCCACGCGGGTCTGCTTCGCCAGCGCATCACCTGTTTCACCCAGGCTCTTACGGCTATCTTTCAGCGCGCGCTCCGCTTTGCTGCGAATTTTGCTAAATTCTTCTTTTGATTTATCACCTGAAGAACTCAGCACTTCCTCCAGCGTATCGGTCAGCGATTTCAACTCGGCGCGCAGATGATCGGTATTGGTATCTTTAGACATAGTTTTTCTCTCCAGATGAGTAAGTAATATTTCCGTAAACTCAATAATCCCGCGATTCCAGCGCTTTTAACTCGTCCTGCGCTTCCTTGAGTTTATTCTCACGTTTGGTGACTTTTTCCGCATCGCCTTTCTGCTTCGCTTCTTTCAGATCGTCCTGCCGTTCAGCAACTTCTTCTTTCTGCTCAGCAATTTTCTTCTGATGATCGGCGCGCAGCTTGCTGTCGCTACAGTTTTCCTTTACTTCACTCAGCGCTTTCTTCAGGCCGTTAATACGACTCTGATTGTTGTGCTTTTCGGCGTAGCTAATCTCACGCTGGATATCCTGTTCTTTTTCCTGGCAGGGCGTTTGTGCCCATGCACCCGCGCTGACAGATAAAAGGGCTAAAGCGATAACGATGCGGTTTTTCATAAATGAAATTTTCCATTGTGTTGCGGCGCATAAAAGCTGTGCCTGCGCGTCCAGGCAACTGCCCTGCGCATACTTAAGAATAGTAAGTAAACGAGAAATCACAAAAATAAGTTAAACGATTCAGAATCCTGGAAGAAATTAGCCGAACCGACTGGAGGTGTCGCGCAGGCGGGTAAGCCAGAGCGACGCCTGGCTGTCGTCGTCCTGCTGGGCGATGATATAGCCATGAGGGAGAGAGCGATCGAGAACTTCTTTCGCTGCCGCACTTTGCGCGCTGGAATCAAATTTGATTAACAGCGTATCGGCATGAGGGGTAATGCTTTTAAAGCGGATGCCGTTAGCATCAAGCTGATGCCAGACGGAAAAACCGTCAGGCACGCTGACGCCTTCCATTGATGGACGGATCGCCAGCGTAGATTCATGGCGCTGAAGCGTGACGCCCGCATAAAACAGGCAGGCGAACAGCGCCAGCCCGCCCAGGCTCCATGCGAATCGACGTACTACGGGGTGTTTCATTTCCATTATTTGTCCTCGATCCGCTGGTGTTTCTTCTTCCATAGCACCACCAGCGATCCAATCAGGCCGAATACCAGCAGTACCACCGGCAACAGCATCAGGCAGGACATCAGCTTATCTTCATATTTCAGGAACACCGGGCTTTTCCCGAGCAGGAAACCCAGCGTCGTCAGGATCAGCACCCACAGCAGGCCGCTCATCCAGTTAAAAAACTGAAAGCGCGCGCTGCTCAGGCCGGACAGTCCGGCGATGGTTGGCAGCAGCGTACGCACAAAGGCGATAAAACGGCCCATCAGCAGCGCGGACAGCCCATGTTTATGAAAAAGGTGATGCGCCCGCTGGTGATAGTGTGCAGGCAGATGCGACAACCATTTCTGCACCAGCCGCGTATTGCCGAGCCATCGCCCCTGAATATAACTTAGCCAGCAGCCGAGACTCGCGGCTACGGTCAATAAAATAACGGTTTGTGGGTATCCCATTGCGCCTTTGGCAATCAGGACGCCAACCAGCACCAGTAAACTGTCGCCCGGCAGAAAGGCGGCGGGCAGTAATCCATTCTCAAGAAACAGGATCACAAATAAAACAAAATAAAGCATCCCAATCATCGACGGGTTGGCCAGGGTCTCGTAGTCCTGGCTCCAGAGGGCGTGCATCAATTGAGTAAAAAGTTCCATTCACTATTCCTGGTACATCGGTTAACGTCGCGGCTGAACGCGGTTTAACTGCCGGGCGACCGTGTATTTATAGAGGTATGGTCGCTGAAAACGCGTTCTGACGGTTCCTTGTCTTAAGCGATGTGAGCAGTAACTCAATCACTAATGTGCAAAATGCATCTAATTGTAACAAAGGTGCGGGTAATCGTCACAGTAATTACAGACTGATTTTGCGGTGTGAGACAGTGGGTGGCGAGGAGATTTACACTCGCTGACACAATATGTGTTTTGCTTACGGGAAACGGGATACAGCGGAGCGAAACCGATCCGCTGGATGAGAAAATGTTATTTTGCGCCAGCAACGGCGGGATCGAGATGAACGACCGGATTTTCCGCAAATAAGTAGCGGTCAGCATTAAACTCAAAGTCATCGCTGGTTTCGTTAAACAGCATTTGCTTGGTGTTCTCAAGGTGCTGCCACATCGCCAGTTTTGCCGCGTGCGGATCTTTACGAATCAACGCCTTAAGAATTTGATCGTGATCGTCGCACCAGTTATCCACGGTGCGCAGATCGATGTGATCGTGCAGTTTTTTCCAGTACGGGTTATGAACGCGCTGGGTCCACATTTTTTCGACAATAGCGGCGAGGGCGGAATTCTGCGTGGCAAGCGCGACCTGGACGTGGAACTGAAGATCCCATTCGGAGTCGCGGAAACATTTTTCTTTGCGCGCCATCTCCTGAATTTCCATCAGCTTCATGATGTCCTGCTTGGTCACCTGGGTTGCGGCAAACTCGGCAATATTGCTTTCTATAAGCTGACGCGCCTGTAACAGCTCAAACGGCCCGTAGTTAGCAAATTCCTGCGTTTCATCCGGCTCATGATGATATTTAGCCTGACTGGAGATGACATGAATGCCCGACCCCTTGCGCACTTCAACGTAGCCTTCAACTTCCAGCATAATAATGGCTTCACGAACCACCGTGCGACTGACGCTTTTTTCATCGGCAATAAAGCGCTCGGCAGGCAGTTTGTCACCAGGGAGATAAACACCCTGTTCGATACGCTGCTTGAGATCGGCGGCAAGCTGTTGGTAGAGACGACGTGAGTCGGTAATTTCCATATGGATCCCGGAAGGAAGAGGCACCTTTATTTGTTATACCACTTTTAGCGGTCTGGCACCACTTATGCCACAAAAAAGCCGCCTCGTGGGCGGCCTCTTTGCGTTACAGCAAACGCTAGTTTTGTGTCGCCGGATCGTTCCTCGGCGGCGTCTGCACAATTTCTGCGGCCGGTTTATTCTTCAGTACCGTCCAGATTACCAGCGCACCCAGCAGGTCGAACACGGCCAGCACCGCAAACAGCGGGCTAAAGCCAATGGTATCGGCCAGCGCACCGACGACCAGCGCAAACATGGTACTTGCCATCCATGCCGCCATCCCGGTTAAACCGTTCGCCGTGGCGACTTCGTTACGGCCAAAGACGTCGGAAGACAGAGTAATCAGCGCGCCGGACAGTGACTGGTGAGCAAAACCGCCGATGCACAGCAGACCGATCGCGACGTACGGGCTGGTGAACAAGCCGATCATCCCTGGGCCAATCATCAGCAGCGCGCCCATGGTGACAACCATTTTACGGGACACAATCAGGTTGACGCCAAACCAGCGCTGGAACAGCGGTGGCAGATAGCCACCCACGATGCAGCCCAGGTCAGCAAACAGCATCGGCATCCAGGCGAACATAGCGATTTCTTTCAGGTTAAAGCCGTAGACTTTAAACATGAACAGCGGGATCCACGCGTTAAACGTTCCCCATGCGGGTTCAGCCAGGAAGCGCGGCAGCGCGATACCCCAGAACTGACGGGTGCCGAGGATCTGCCATACGGTCAGCTTCTTGCCGTTATTGGTCTGGTGCTGAGCTTCCTGACCACCAATAATGTATTCGCGTTCTTCTTCCGTTAATTTTTTCTGATCGCGCGGGTGCTTGTAGAAAATCAGCCAGGCCATTGCCCAGATAAAGCTCAGTACGCCGGAGATGATAAATGCCATCTGCCAGCTATGCATCACGATAGCCCATACCACCAGCGGCGGAGCAATCATCGCGCCAATGGAAGAACCTACGTTAAAGTAGCCTACCGCGATAGAACGTTCTTTCGCCGGGAACCACTCGGAACTGGCTTTGAGGCCAGCGGGGATCATCGCCGCTTCCGCTGCACCGACCGCACCACGCGCCAGTGCCAGACCGCCCCAGCTTCCCGCCAGCGCCGTAGCGCCGCAGAAAATAGCCCAGGTAATCGCAAAGAAGGCATAACCAATTTTAGTGCCGAGAATATCCAGCACGTAGCCTGCGACAGGCTGCATGATGGTATATGCCGCTGAATAAGCCGCGATGATATAGGAGTATTGCTGCGTGGAAATATGCAGCTCTTCCATTAAGGTCGGAGCAGCGGCCGCCACGGTATTACGTGTCAGATAACCCAGAACAGTGCCCAGAGTCACCAGGGCAATCATGTACCAACGTAAACCTTTAATTTTACGCATTTAAAACCTCTTCATTATGGTATGTCCGCGTCAGGCGCGGTCACATCTCATTGTTTGCCATGGGATGTGCTAGTAACGGAGGGGCGTAACGAGTAAAGCAACCGATACGACCTGCTCCTTGCTATGTAAAGACTTCATAAGTCATCGGCGTCCATACCGGTAAATCTGATGAATAAGTCATCGTGAATGCATTCGTTTAATCAATGTCTTTGCGACGGCAGAAAGATAACTTGTCATACAACTTTAAAAGGTGAGTGCCGTCACAAAAGTGTGAATCTTTGTATGGATATTGTTTAAGCGATGAATTTACTTATGAAACAGAGGCTTGACATAGGTTTACCCTGTAGGGGGTAGTTTATTTATCATTTTTTATTGATCCAACTCACGAAAATACGCTCGGTCTATAGAAATTGGTGTGATAACTTTGTCAGCATTAAACATAAGCATCAGACGCACTCGCTGAGAGGAAGACGAAATGACCCCGTTTATGACCGAAGATTTCCTGCTGGACACTGAATTTGCACGCCGTCTCTATCATGACTACGCCAAAGATCAGCCTATTTTTGACTTTCACTGCCATCTGCCGCCGCAGCAGATTGCAGAGAACTACCGTTTTAAAAACCTGTATGATATCTGGTTGAAAGGTGACCACTACAAATGGCGCGCGATGCGTACCAATGGCGTGGCTGAACGCTTGTGTACCGGCGATGCCAGCGACCGTGAGAAGTTTGACGCCTGGGCTGCCACCGTTCCGCATACTATTGGCAACCCGTTATACCACTGGACGCATCTGGAGCTCCGTCGCCCGTTTGGTATTACAGGTAAGCTGCTTTCGCCAACCACCGCCGATGAAATCTGGGAGCGCGGCAATGAACTGCTGGCGCAGGATAAATTCACCGCGCGCGGCATCATGCAGCAGATGAATGTGAAAATGGTCGGCACGACTGACGATCCGATCGACTCACTCGAGCACCATGCCAGCGTTGCCAAAGACACCAGCTTCAGCATCAAAGTGCTGCCGAGCTGGCGTCCTGATAAAGCCTTCAACATTGAACAGGCTACGTTTAACGACTACATGGCAAAGCTGGGTGAAGTTTCTGATACCGATATCCGCCGCTTCAGCGATTTGCAATCCGCGCTGACCAAACGCCTGGATCACTTTGCCGCCCACGGCTGTAAAGTCTCTGACCACGCGCTGGACGTTGTACTGTTTGCTGAATCTAACGAAAGCGAGCTGGACAGTATCCTGGCGCGTCGTCTGAGCGGTGAAGCGCTGAGCGAGCATGACGTTGCCCAGTTCAAAACCGCCGTACTGGTGTTTCTCGGCGCGGAATACGCGCGTCGCGGCTGGGTACAGCAGTATCACATTGGCGCGCTGCGTAATAACAACCTGCGCCAGTTCAAACTGCTGGGGCCGGACGTCGGTTTTGACTCCATCAACGACCGTCCGCTGGCAGAAGAACTTTCTAAACTGCTGAGCAAACAGAACGAGCAAAACCTGCTGCCGAAAACCATCCTGTACTGTCTGAATCCGCGCGATAACGAAGTGCTGGGCACCATGATCGGCAACTTCCAGGGCGAAGGGATGCCGGGCAAAATGCAGTTCGGTTCCGGCTGGTGGTTTAACGATCAGAAAGACGGCATGGAACGTCAGATGACCCAGTTGGCGCAGCTTGGCCTGTTAAGCCGCTTCGTCGGTATGCTGACCGACAGCCGCAGCTTCCTGTCTTATACCCGCCATGAATATTTCCGCCGCATTCTGTGCCAGATGATTGGCCGCTGGGTGCAGGCAGGTGAAGCACCGGCGGATATCCAGCTGCTGGGCGAAATGGTGAAAAATATCTGCTTTAACAATGCGCGTGACTACTTCGCCATTGAACTGAACTAAGCCTTGAGGTTGGTTGATATGCAATACATCAAGATCCATTCGCAGGACAACGTCGCTGTCGCGCTGGCTGACCTGACAAACGGGACCGAAGTCACCGTTGACGGTCAAACCGTCACGCTGCGTCAGGACGTGGTGCGCGGGCATAAATTTGCCCTGAGTGCCATTGCGAAGGGGGAAAACGTCACTAAATATGGTCTGCCTATTGGTCATGCGCTGACGGATATTGCGCCAGGGGAACACATTCACTCCCACAATACGCGCACTAACTTAAGCGATCTGGACGAGTATAGCTATCAACCTGATTTTCAGGGAGAAGAGGTACAGCCTGCGGATCGCGAAGTGCAGATTTACCGTCGCGCGAATGGCGAGGTTGGCGTGCGTAACGAGCTGTGGATCCTGCCGACCGTCGGCTGCGTCAACGGCATCGCGCGGCAGATCCAGAACCGTTTCCTGAAAGAGACCCACGACGCCGAAGGCACCGATGGCGTCTTCCTCTTCAGCCACACCTACGGCTGTTCTCAGCTCGGCGATGACCACATCAACACCCGCACCATGCTGCAAAACATGGTGCGCCACCCGAACGCGGGCGCAGTGCTGGTGATTGGCCTTGGCTGTGAAAACAACCAGGTTGACGCATTCCGTGAAACGCTCGGTGATTTCGACCCTAACCGTGTTCACTTCATGGTCTGTCAGCATCAGGACGACGAAGTGGAAGCGGGAGTTGAACATTTACACCAGCTGTACGAGGTAATGCGTCACGACCAGCGCCAGCCGGGTAAGCTCAGCGAACTGAAGTTTGGCCTTGAGTGCGGCGGCTCTGATGGCCTCTCCGGGATCACTGCCAACCCGATGCTCGGTCGTTTCTCCGACTACGTAATTGGCAACGGCGGTACCACCGTCCTGACTGAAGTGCCGGAAATGTTTGGCGCGGAACAACTGCTGATGAGTCACTGCCGCGATGAAGCCACCTTTGAGAAACTGGTGACGATGGTCAACGACTTCAAACAGTATTTCATCGCCCACAATCAGCCGATTTATGAGAACCCGTCGCCGGGTAACAAAGCGGGTGGCATCACCACGCTTGAAGATAAATCGCTGGGCTGCACCCAGAAAGCCGGGTCCAGCCAGGTGGTTGACGTGCTGCGCTACGGCGAGCGACTGAAAACCCACGGCCTTAATCTGCTGAGCGCACCGGGTAACGATGCGGTCGCCACCAGCGCGCTGGCGGGGGCAGGGTGTCATATGGTGCTGTTCAGCACCGGACGCGGCACGCCTTACGGCGGTTTCGTGCCAACGGTGAAAATTGCCACAAACAGCGAACTGGCAGCGAAGAAAAAGCACTGGATCGACTTCGACGCTGGACAGCTCATCCATGGCAAAGCGATGCCGCAACTGCTTAACGAATTTGTCGATACCATCGTTGAAATCGCCAGCGGCAGACAAACCTGCAACGAGCGTAACGATTTCCGCGAGCTGGCCATTTTCAAAAGTGGCGTAACGCTGTAAAAAAGTTGTTTGATTTATTAAAACGGTGTTTCATATACTACTGACTCTGCGAGTTGCAGGAAGGCGGCAGGCCACATAATGGAGCCTGACCAGCGCACCAGCAGTCTCAGGCATAATGAGTAGCGTGTGAGCACCGTTTCTTTTTTGTCCGCTAAGGATTTTCCATGACCGCGTATTGGCTGGCCCAGGGCGTAGGTGTCATCGCCTTTCTGATTGGTATTACGACCTTTATCAACCGCGACGAACGTCGCTTCAAGCTCCAGCTATCGATTTACAGCGCGGTAATCGGGCTGCATTTCTTCCTGATGGGCGCATATCCGGCAGGCATGAGCGCCGAACTGAACGCCATCCGCACGGTCATTTCAATGCGCACCCGCAGACTCTGGGTGATGGGGATTTTTATCGTCCTGACGCTGGTACTCGGCTTAAGTAAACTGGAACACGCGATGGAACTGCTGCCGATTATCGGCACCACCGCCAGTACCTGGGCACTGTTTCGCTGTACCGGACTCACCACCCGCTGCGTCATGTGGTGCTCCACCGCCTGCTGGGTGACGCACAATTTCTGGCTGGGGTCGATCGGTGGCACGCTGATTGAGGGCAGCTTCCTGGTGATGAACGGCCTGAATATTATCCGTTTCTGGAGGATGCAAAAACGCGGGATCGATCCGTTTAAGGTAGAAAAGGCAGTGGAAGAAGAGAAGGCGCGGGCGGGATAAACCGCACCTTTGGGGGAAGGGCTCCGCCCGACTGCCCAGCCCCTCCAGCGCTTCCCTCCATTTTCGCAATCCATGCTCTTAACCCTGCCGTTTCTTGATACTTACCCTGATAAGTATTAGTTTACCTTGCGTAACGAGAGGGAAACACATGACCGAAGACCAGCTATTTGCCCGCCGCCCTTTGGGGATGCGAATGGCGATGGTGGTGCGCCAGTGGCGCGCGATTATCGACCATGCCATCACCAATACCGGGTTAACCCAGTCAAGCTGGACGGTACTGATGCAACTGCATCAACTGGGTGATAACGTCTCGGTCAGCGAACTGGCGGAAGTGCAGGGCATTGAACTGCCGCCGCTGATGCGCACCCTCACGCTGCTGGAAAAACAGGGATATTTACTGCGTACCACGTCGCCTTACGACAAGCGCATCCGCCTGCTGGCGCTGACGCCCGCCGGAAAAACGGTGCTGGAAAAGCTTACTGAGGTGATTGAACACTTTCAGGAACGCGTTACGCACAATATTCCCGCGCCGGACAGGGAGATGTTCAGCGCCACGTTAAATCAAATCGCCTGCAATTTGCGGTCAATCCGCGAAGAAGATAATAAGACCAAACCATAAAATGATGACCCCGGAACAAAAATTTGCCCGCTGGGTAAGGGTGAGTATTGCCTCTTTCCTGCTGATGTTCGTCTACTTTATTGTGGCGGATATCTGGATCCCCCTGACCCCGGACTCCACCGTTATGCGCGTGGTGACGCCGGTCTCCGCCCGTGTCTCCGGCTACGTCGCGGCGGTCCATGTGCGCAACAACAGCATCGTGAAAAAAGGCGATCTGCTGTACGAACTGGACGCGACGCCGTTTATTAACCGCGTGGAGGCGGCGCAGATCGCGCTGCATCAGGCCCGGCTGAGCAATCAGCAGCTTGATGCGCAGCTTGCCGCCGCCCGTGCGAATCTGAAAACCGCCCAGCTCACCGCCCGCAATGACCAGGTGACTTACCAGCGCTATCAGCACCTGAGCGCCATGCAGAACGTCTCCCAGCAGGATCTGGATAAAGTGCGTACCACCTGGCAGACCAGTGAGCAGTCGGTGGCTTCGCTTAACGCCACTATCCATCAACTGACTATTGAGCGCGGCGAGCGGGACGATAACCGCAACGTGACCCTGCAAAAATACCGCAATGCGCTGGACGAGGCGCAGCTTAACCTCGGCTGGACGCAGATCCGCGCGGAGGCGGACGGCACGGTGAGCAACCTTCAGCTTAGCCCTGGCCTGTACGCGGCAGCAGGTTCGCCGCTACTGGCGTTAGTGAGCACTCACACTGATATTGTGGCGGATTTCCGTGAGAAGAGCCTGCGCCATACGCGCCCCGGCACCGATGCGGCGGTCGTCTTCGACGCTATGCCGGGCAAAGTCTTCCGCGCCCACGTCATCAGCAGCGATGCCGGAATACTGGCGGGACAGGAAGCGGTGAATGGTCAGCTCTCGCAGCCTGAACAGTCAAACCGCTGGGTGCGTGACGCCCAGCGGATGCGTATTCACGTTGCGCTGGACGAGCCGCTGGCCGTGGCGCTGCCCACCGGCGCGCGCGCCACGGTGCAGCTTTATAACAGCGAGGGCGCGTTTGCCCATTTCTTCTCCGGGCTGCAAATTCATCTGGTGAGCCTGCTGCACTATGTCTATTAACACCCTGGCACGCGTTTTTACGCCGCACGATAACATCACCTACACGGCAAACGATTTTCGCCAGACGCTGCGCATCGTGGTGGCGGGCACCCTCGCGCTGAGCGTCTCCACTTTTTACAACGTTCAGTACGGCGTGTTTTTTGTCGTCTATCCGATCATGCTGCTGTCGCTGGTGCCGGTCTTTAACCGCCACGTTGCCAAACAGTTTGTGTTCAGCGCGGTGCTGAACTGTATCGAAATGGTCTTTATCATCGGCTATCTGTCACGCTGGCCGGTGATCATGACGCTGGTGGTCTTTGCGCTTTACGTGATGCGCTTTCGCTTTATGAGCAAAGGGCCGCTGTTTTTATTCGGCTCGATGGGCGTCGTCTGCCAGAGCGTCATGCTCAACTTTATGAGCTATCCGGGCAACGACTGGCACACGCTGATGTTCTCCAACGTTGAAGCCAGCATCATGGCAGTCTGTTTAAGCGCGCTGATGAACTATCTGATCCCCGATGTCGAGCCGCGTGGGCGCCCCCCGTTGATTGAAAAAGATGCCGCGCGGGTACGCCACGAATCGCTGCTCGCCGGGACGGTGGCGACAATGATCTTCGTGGTGTTTCAGATAAGCGATTTAAGCGACTCGCTGTCAGCGCTGATGGCAGGCATTCTGATCCTCTTCCCGATGAACTATCGTGGGGCGGTGATGAGTTCGTTATGGCGCGTGGTGGGCGTGGTGCTGGCTTGCCTCTATATTCTGCTGGTGCAACTGGTGCTTTACGATCACAGCAGCCATATGCTGCTGATGATGCCGCTGATCGGCCTCGGACTGGCCTTCAGCGCGCGGCTGCACGTCATGGAAAAAGTGGGGGCGGGCGTCGGCTTTGCCAGCATCACCACTATCGGCATTATGTTCGGGCAGAATCTGCACCCGGAACAGGATCTGGTGTTCAGCGATCTTTATCGCATTACCTCCGTCACCGTCGCGCTGCTGGTGACGCTGACGATGGTGTTTCTGGTGCATCTGATCCTCAACCGCTTTGCCGCCACACGGTTTGTTATTGACCAGTAGGGCGCGGCGTTTTACTGAACTTCCAGAACAAATTAGGCTCGCCGACGATGTACAAATTGCCCTCGTTATCCTGGGTAATTCCCTCGGCCTGCCTGATATCCTGCTTCAGCCCCTGCGCGCCTTTTTCAAGCGACATGGAACCGGCGATCTCACCGGATAACGTCACTTCCTCCAGCGCCTGGGATTCATGGGATAAAATCAGCAACGTATTATTTCGCGCATTAAATTCCGCGCCGGAGATATCTTTCAGCGTCAGTTGCTGGCGAAGCTGCTTATCGTCGGAAATTTGCAGATCGTCCTTTTCGAGGAAGCCTTCAACTTTATAAATCGCGATAGGCTTTTTCTCCTTAAAGAAATAGAACGCGCGATCTTTATGCGAATAGGCCAGCCCTTCAAAACCGGTGTTGGTCGGTGTCTTTTGCAGTGCGATCTGTAATTTCTTCAGGACAGTAATTTCTGAATGGTCATTCAGGCTGAGGGCATAAATGGAGTAGTCTTTTTCATCGGTGATGACGAAAACCCCGTCGTCAACGTACTCAATCGTCTCCGCATCCTTAACAAAATCAAGGGGAATAGTGCGGATCAGTTCGCCCTGCTTGCTTAGCTCGATAATAGCCGGAGGGTTATTGATGGTGCTGAATAAAGTATCGCTGGCGGGGGACCAGGTGAGCGAGGAAATATTCTCCGCCACGCCTGCAATTTCCTTACCGTCGATGGCGACATGATAGCCATGCAGCGACGAATTTTCGTCGGCAAAACGGGTTTGCTGGGTGCAGGAATAAAGTCCTGAAGCGATAAAAATAATAACGATGAGCGCCAGCAGACAAAAGAAAAATTTTTTCTGCTGACGGCTTAGTGCCAGTCGGCTGCGCATTACGGCCCCACAGGGAAATGTTAAAAAGCTCTTAAGTATTATATCGCGTAATCTTAAATTATTCTTAAAAGCTCTGATAAATATCAGAAAACTGCTCAACGGCGGCACGGCGCTTTTGTGATGCTGCCGGTGCCTTATGCCCTGCCGTTGATAATTTTACTGCTGCTGATATAGCGTCAGCAGCGCGGGAATTTGCGACAGCAGATATAAAATCAGCCCGATCGCTCCGCCGACCAGCGTGCCGTTGATGCGGATAAACTGCAAATCTTTGCCGATATTCAGTTCAATTTGCTGCGACATATCGCGGGTATCCCAGCCTTTCACCGTATCGCTGATATGACGGGTGAGGAAGGTAGCGAACTCCGGGGCAACGCGGATCACCGCCTGCTCCAGATGGCCGTTCAGCGAGGTGCGCAGCGCCTCATCGGCGACCAGTGTTTCGCCGAACCACAGCCCGGCCTCACTGATGCGCTGATGCACGCGCGAGTCTTCGCTGTGCATATCCGCTTTCAGCCAGCCGCGCAGATCCGCCCACAGCTCGCTCAGATAGCGGTTAAAAGCTTCATCGTTTTTGATATAGCTTTTAATGTTTTCCGCTTTGGTCAGCATTTCAGGATCGGTTTTCAGATTGTCGATCAGTTTTAGCGTGGCGCGATCGAACGCCCGGCGGATCTGATGGGTGCGATCCTGGCTGATATCATCAAGCAAAGAGTTTACCGCGTCAGAAACCAGCTCCGCGCTGTGCTCGCCGAGCCATTCCGTCGGCAGCAGCTTTGCCTTACGCGGATGCTCGGTTTTCAGCCAGTGGACGATCTGGCGGGCGATAAACTCCCGCGAGCCATCGCGCTTAAGCAGGGCAACCATCTGGGCGATAAGCGAATCCAGCAGCCGCTGATGGCGGCTGTTTTTGGTCATGCTTTCCAGCATCATGGCGCTGGTCTGGGTCAGATCGACCTTATCAATCGCTTTATGCACCGCGCGCTTCAGCAGTCGCTGAATGCGGTCATCGTCGGTCAGTTCAAGAAAGCCGCTCATCACCTGAAGCAGATGCTGCCCGACCCGCCGCGCGTTCTCCGGCTGGCTGAACCAGGTGCCGATCATTCGCGCCGGTTCGTGACGGCGGATCAGCATCAGCAGCGATTCAGTATCAAGAAATTTCTCCTGCACAAACTGGCCGAGATTATCGCCGATGCGGTCTTTGTTACGCGGGATAATCGCTGTATGGCGGGAGATGAAGGGGATCGGCACGCGGTGAAACAGCGCGGAAACGGCGAACCAGTCCGCCAGCGCGCCCACCATCGCCGCTTCCGCAATGGCTTTTACCCCGCTGACCCAGAAATTTGGCGGCAGGAATAGCGTAGTGACGAAAATCGCCGCTGCAATCAGCAGCAGCGACAGTGCCAGGCGCTTAGCGCGTTTAAGTTCGGTCATTTTGTCCATAGCATTAAGCATATAGCCTGACGGCAACTTCGTGCAATGCGGGGGGCGATAACGGCTTTATTATGCCGGTGAATCAATGAATATTCACACAAATTATAATGTGATTAATCGCGCAAAAAAGGAGAAAAGACGGCAGGTAATTATTGCTGTGGATATTCGAAGCGAGTACGGTTTTGGGGTCAATTCAAAGGGTTAATGGGTTGATTTAGCAATATAAATGATGTTTTGCGATGCATTAATAATGGAGAGTTATAGTATGTCAGAGCAAAAAAAGCAGGAGCCAGCCGCCGTTGTAAAAGATGTCGCCAGTGCCGCTAAGAAATCCCCGAAGGAACATGATGGTATCGTCTATTATGGCAATTCTGCGCAGGTCAATAGCCTGGGATATCTGGATTATAACGATTTTGCGAAAATCACAGAAAGGAAACAAAAGCTTGACGGCTTTGACCCAAAATACCGGGATATTGTGGATTACATCCTCAGGATTACGCATGAAATCTGGGAGGAACGCGGTGTGGGAATCATTTTTGATACATACCATAATAATACCATTGCGCATAATTGCTCATTAACCAGCAGCGGCGTACTTCCCGTTATTGCCGGAACCTTATCGCATTTACATGCTTTTCCCGATCGCAGAATCGTTGGCGAAAGCGTGATTTGGTCGGAAGATCATCCGGGATATTATTTTAGTTCCCATCGCAGCGCCTCCACAGCCACTAATCTTGGCGACAGTAATTTTGGCCCGGCGACGGGTAAGAAAATTCATTTCCGGGCAATTGCCGACTGCGCCATTCATAAAAACAGAATTTATGAAGAATGGCTGGTGCGGGATAACTTGTGGGTAGTGAAGCAACTGGGATTCGATCCCTATGACGTCGCCCGTCGAATGGCGAAAACCGCGCCTGTTGCTGGCTCTCCTGCGCTGAAATCACCTTTCGGCCTTGCTGAATCGGTCGAAGGACAATTCTATCCTCAGCGCTATACGGAAAAAGATAATAGCGTCGGGGAGATGATTAAAGGCATGTACCAGAATATCTTCCAGTGCAAACTGATTAATCTGGTTAAACAGTATTTTGATGCCAACGCCAAAGTTCACTTTATCTGCGATAAAGACCTGTGCGGCAGAGAAGAAATTCAGGGCACTATCATCAGCTTCCTCGCCTCTTTCCCCAATGCGCTGCATGTTGTCGAACGCGTCACGTATAACGATCGTCCGGGCCAGTCAGGATATGACGTGGCGGTACGCTGGCGGTTACGAGGGCTGCATGAAGGCATCGGCATGTTCGGTAGTCCTGGCGGCAAATACGTTGAGATTATGGGTATCGATCATTTCTGGGTGGATGATAATAAAATCCAGGAAGCATGGGTGATGTTTGATGGTTTAGACGTTATCCGCCAGATTATTCAGGGCGACGACGAAACCACCGCGTCCGGGCATAATGACTGCGAGCTTTGCTCATAGCCCGTTAAATGTGAGCGTGAGCTGCGGCTAAAATATTATTTCGGTAACAGACTGCGATATTAGCCGCAGCTAACGGGCCGCCATCAAGCGGATTGCCTTATATTGATAACTTTACCTATGCCACATGATTATATTTTCACTGTATATAATTTGCCGCTATTTTCGCTTTTATCGCGATAACGTCTTTGTTGCAAAAATGAGAGAAGAAAGTATATGAAAAATTCAGAGACCATAGAGCTGGGGAGAGAAATATCCGATGTCCACAGGTTTACGGCCTACATCGCTATTTTACTGATCTACTTTTTCTATTGTTATAATTTCAGCCTGCTGAGTATCCTCGGGCCATTGTTGACCTCCGATTATGGGTTTACGCAAACGCAATTTTCGTTTCTGTTTTCAGTTCAGTCCTGGGGCTTATTAGTCGGTACGCTTATTGCCGGGACGTGCTGCGTCCGTTTTGGCAAGAAACGCACGCTCATGGGGCTGGGGATTGTCTTTGCGCTCTGCACGCTGATGCACATCATTATGGTTGATAACTATCCGGTGTGGGTGGCTTTTCGGCTTATTGCGGGCATGGCGCTCGGTGGAACCTACGGCACCAGCGTGGGATTAATTGTTGATCTTTTCCCGGCTCATTATCGCGGACGGTTGACCGCCATTGCTTCCAGCTTATTCGCCCTGGCCGGAGCGCTCGCCGGGTGGATTGCGAGCCGGTGGCTGGGAACAGACTGGACCATTGTGGTGTGGGCGGGAATTATCCCGGTGTTTTTCGGCGTCTTGCTGGTACTGTTTTCCGTACCCGATGACCTGGCATTAACGCGCGAACGTAATGCCAAAGTGCTGGAGGTTTCGGCGGAAAAAGTCTCGTATCGCAGCATGCTTAAAGGCAAATACCTGGGGATCGCGATGATGTGTATCCTGATGTCGGGCATGAACTTTAGCGGATTTTCCGGCTTCACGCAGTTCGTTCCTATTTACCTGAAAGATGAAGTGGGAATGTCTACCGAACAGTGGGGTCAGTTGATCGCCACCCAGAGTATGGGGCAATTTTTTGGCTTTTTAATCTTTGGGGTGATCGGGGATTTCTTCGGGCGCAAGAAAACGATGGTGGGGATGGTGCTGTGCGGGGTGATGATCCCGGTTTATATGGCGCTGGATATTGAAATGTTCACCGCCTTTAATATTTGCGCGCTGCTGTTTGGGGCCGGGCTGGGATATTCCGGGGTATGGGGCGCTTATTACACCGAGCTGTTCCCGGAACGTTACCGCTCCATGGCCGCCGGTTTTTGCTTCAACATGGGACGGATCATTTCCAGCTTTGTGGTGCTGTTCATTGGCATGATTGCGGATTCCGGCATTGGCTTAAAAACGGCGCTGTTTTTCCCCACGGCATTTTTCTTCATTGGCGTCGTTATCTGGATGTTCCTGCCAGAAACGCTACAACGCAAAAAAAATGAGATCGTGGCTAAATGAGTAAAGTCAGATGGGTAGCCGTGACGGCTACCGTCTTTTTATATTTATGCGGTATTTATCCGCCCCTGATGTTTTTTTATAACCGGGTGGCGGTGGTTGCGGGGTTGCCGCTTTTTATGGTGGGATTATTAGCGGTGTCTTCAGGGATGCTGCTAATCACCTTCCTTCTTTACAAATATGAATACCGTCAACAAAAGTCGGAGAGGGATCTTTAATATGACGGCCAGGCTAATGACGACTCCGATCCCTTTTATTATGATGGGGATCTATATAGTCATTGTGCTCTGTCTTTCCTGTAAATCGGTCATCGCAGGACGACTCATTCGTAAAGGTAAGGCACAGACGTTTGAAGATTTTTTTACCGGTAATAAATCGATGTCCGCAGTGGTGGTCGGACTGGTGACTATTGTGACGTTTTATTCGGGCACCACATTTACCGGGCGGGTCGGCTTTTTTTATCATTATGGGGTCATTGCGTTAACCACGGTTTTTTCCTGCGCGGCCTCTGGGATCGTCATGTTCTTTCTGGCTGAAAAAATCTGGCCGATGGCGAAAAAATACCATTGTTCTACCCTGTCCGATATTCTGGAATTACGTTATCAAAGCCGCTATGTGAAGCTACTTGCCGCATTTATTATCATTAGCTTTAATATTATCTGGCTTATCACCGAAATTCGTACATTGGGCATTATTGTCCATATTGCTTCCGGGGGAATCATCGCCCAGGCGACAGGCGCAGGTCTGGCGTTCAGTATTGTGATTTTGTATGTCTGTACGGGCGGGGTCCGCTCGGTAGCCATGGTGGATAGCTTCTCTGCGCTGGTGATGCTTTGCGGTTCGGCGATCTGCGTGATTTTTTTAATCGTCTGGTATTACGACGGCAGCATTCAGCAAATGACATGGCGGGCCATTGCCAAAGATCCTCAGTTGTGGGTCGTGGGCGATAACGAATTCGGCTTTCCTTACTGGATTTCCAGCATTACGGTGAGCACGCTGGTTATGCTGATCTATCCCTCAAACTATATGAGCATCTGTATGGGGAATAGCGTCCGGGCAGTTAAAAAAGCCGCGTTAGCCGTTTCCTGTTCCGGGCCGTGGCTGATGGTGTATGGCATTATCGCGATGGCGGCTTTAGGGCTGGGCGGCGGGGCAATTCAGAACCCGGAATCGGCGTTACTGGAGATGATCTCGTATAGCGGCTGTGGGTTAATGCTGGGGATTGTCACAACATTTATTTTCGCGGCATCATTAGGTACGCTGGATTCAACGTTAATTTCCCTGTCGGGGATTTTATCAAATGATATTGTGATCAATATGAATCATATTGCGACGCACAAAGCCTGTATTGGTCAACAGGAAGAAAACCCCGCACAGCCAAAAAAAATGAAAAGCAGTACCGGGGCGGAAGTCAAACTCACCCGCTGTTTTATTCTGTTGTTAGGTATTTCCGCCTGGTTTTTAAGCTTACGCGATTTACCGCTGTTAGTTCTGCTGGCGAATTATGCCAGCAACGGCATTTTGCAAATTTTACCGGCGACCATTGGCGGGCTGTACTGGAAGAAGGCGACGCCTGCCGGTGCGATGACGTCAATGGTCGCGGGCGTAAGTGCTTTTCTGCTGCTTAATTTTATCAAAGAGAATTTTTATCAGAACAGCGAACATTTTATGGGCGGGTACTTTCTGGGATTACCGGCGCTTCTGGTCGGACTGATTGTTTTTATTGCGGTTTCATTACTGACCTGGCGTAAATTCTATGCCGCTGAAGAAAACAGGCGCTGCATTGTCAGCCAGTTATTTATGGAATAGCGTCCGTCACGGTTCTGAAGCGCCATCGCCTGATAAGCATTCAGAACCGTCTGTTTCTCTCCCTTTTCCCGGCATGACAGCGTGTATTGACTACCCTTAATACTCTTTGCAGTACCTTTTACTGCACCTGTGACGAGTATAAGGAGCGTTGTAAAATGGCTTATCAGACAGTAAATCCTTTTACCAATCAGCTTATTAAAGAGTATCCGCCGCACAGCGATGCGGACGTTGAAGCCGCGCTGCAAAAAGCAGATGCGCTATATCATTCTGACTGGGCGAAGGGAGATATCGACCAGCGGCTGCCCGTTCTGCATAAGCTTGCCGATCTGCTGGACAGCCAGACCGAGGCGCTGGCTAAAATTGCCAGCCAGGAGATGGGCAAGCTGATAGCGCAAAGCCGTGCCGAAGTGAAATTATGCGCGCAGATCGCGCGCTACTATGCGGATAACGCCAGCGGCTTTCTGGCTCCGGTGAAATATCCGTCAGAACTCGGCGAAGCGTGGGTGGAACATCACCCCATCGGCGTGTTGATGGCGGTGGAACCGTGGAACTTCCCGTACTATCAATTGATGCGCGTGCTGGCCCCGAATCTGGCGGCAGGGAATCCGATTATCGTTAAACATGCGAGCATCGTGCCGCATTGTGCGGAGACCTTCGCGCATCTGGTACGTGAGGCGGGCGCGCCGGAAGGGGCGTACACCAACCTGTTTATCTCCTCCGATCAGGTGGGGAAAATTATTGAAGATGACCGGGTGCAGGGCGTTGCGCTGACCGGCTCTGAAAAAGCAGGCGCTATCGTGGCGTCGCAGGCGGCGAAGAAGCTGAAAAAATCCACCCTTGAGCTGGGGGGGAATGACGTTTTTGTGGTGCTGGACGACAGCGATCTGGAGAAGGCGGTCAGCGTGGGCGTGCAGGCGCGTCTGCAAAACGCCGGTCAGGTCTGCACCGCCGCTAAGCGGTTTATCCTGCATGAGAACATCGCCGATGCCTTCCTCGCTAAATTCACCGCCGCGTTCGGCCAGGTGAAGCTGGGCGACCCGCTGGATGAGAGTACGACCCTGGGGCCGCTGTCCTCGAAAGACGCGCAGGAGACGTTAACGAAACAGGTTAACGAGGCGGTGAAAAACGGTGCCAAAATCCACTATGGCGGCAAGCCGGTCGAGGGGAAAGGTAATTTCTTCGAGCCGACGATCCTCACCAACATTACCCGCGATAACCCGGCGTACTTTGAAGAGTTCTTCGGCCCGGTCGCACAGGTTTATGTCGTCGAAGACGATGACGCGATCGTGCGCCTCGCCAACGATTCCCACTACGGACTGGGCGGCGCGATCTTCAGCCAGAACATCGAGCGTGCTAAACGTCTGGCTTCGCGGATTGAAACGGGGATGGTGTACATCAATTCCCTGACCGATACCGCAGCGGAACTGCCCTTCGGCGGCGTAAAACGCTCCGGCTTCGGGCGCGAGCTGTCTGATTTAGGCATTAAAGAGTTTGTGAATCAGAAGCTGGTGGTCGTGAGCAATAAGTAATTAACCGTAATTCTCCTCCCGATCCGGGAGGAGAATTAAATCAATGCCTTTTTTTTAAATTACTATTTCTTTTTCGTTACGCTATAACGCTTAAACCTAAACGCTGATTTTATTGGCGGGTTTTAATATGTTGATCGCGGTCACATTTATGCATTGCTAATTAAACCATTCTCTATCCGCAGCGCAGCGATGAGTTATTAACGGTGCTGCGAATTTTCGCTGGACGATCTTTTAATTTCACTAATACATATTAATGATACAAGGAGTTTATCATGATTGGTTTTTTTAAATATGCTGCGTGTCCGAACATGGTTCTGGGTATTTCCGATCAACAGACGGGTGCCCAGGTAGTGTTAAAATCTGTGAATTCAGAGATGAGAATGATTCTGTGGTCGGTCAATGACCGGACCGGCGAGATCAAGCTGGCGGCCAGCGAAGACCTGGTGATGGATGCCAGCGGAACATATCTGACATTACAGACGCGCGATATCAATAAAGCGTCGCAGAAATGGGATATGGCCACCACGCGGGGTTTCATCCGCAGTAAACAAAATAGCAACTATGTGATTGATAGTTTCAATCGTGGAACCTACGAAAGAAATCCGATTATTATTTATCCTTTTAACGGCTCTGAAGCCCAGCAGTGGAAATTCGTGCCGATGGATATGCTGAGTATTAATAATGTTGCTGAAGAAGTGATGGCAGAAGACGATCCGTTGCACGCCTGATAATAAAGGCTGAAGGCTTCAGTCATTTCTGAAGCCTTCGTTATTCATTATTCCATCGCAATATGCACCGCTTCACCCAGTTGTTGCAGCGCCTCACGATTTTTTTCGGTCAGCGGCAGGGCGCAGTTAATGCGCAGGCAGTTACGGTATTTCCCGGAGGCGGAGAACAGCGATCCGGGGGCCACCTGAATTTTCAGACGGCAAAGCTGCTTCGCTACGCAGACCATATCCACGATTTCCGGTAATTCTACCCACAGCATAAAACTGCCTTGCGGCCGGGTTACGCAGATGTCGCAGGGAAAATACTGGCGCACCCAGCAGGTCCAGGTTTCCATATTATTCTGATAAAGCTGGCGGATCCGCCGCAGGTGTCGGTGATAGTGTCCGTCACGGATAAACGCCGCCACCGCCATTTGCATGGCCGGAACGCTGGTACTGCTGGTGGCATATTTCATATGCAGCACGCGGTCGCGGTAGCGTCCGGGGACGATCCAGCCAACGCGCAACCCCGGCGCGATGCTTTTGGTGAAGGAGCTGCACAGCAGCACCCGCCCGTCAATATCCCAGGATTTAATCGTGCGTGGACGCGGATATTCGCGCGCCAGCTCGCCATAGATATCATCTTCAAAAATCACGATATCGTGACGCTGGGCAAGCGACAGCACTGCCCGTTTACGCGCGTCCGACATGGTAAAACCGAGTGGATTATTACAGGTCGGGACGAGGATCACCCCTTTGATCGGCCACTGTTCCAGCGCCAGTTCCAGCGCTTCAATGCTGATCCCGGTCTGGGAGTCGGTCGGGATCTCAATGGCTTTAATATCAAAGCCGCGCAGCATTTGCATGGTGCCGTAATAGGAAGGGGATTCCACCGCCACAATATCGCCAGGTTTGCAGACCGCGAGCAGGGCGATAGCCAGCGCGCTGTGACAGCCATTGGTGACGACAATATCGTCGCTGGTGACCGCGGTCTGGCTGTCAAGCATCACGCGGGTGATCTGTTCGCGCAGATCGCGTCGGCCCGCCAGTTCATCATAGCCGAGCACCCCGGCGGGATTATGCTGCACGATGCGGCTCATCTCGCGCCACAGCGGTTTAAGACTCGGCTGGCTGACGTCCGGCGCACCGCTGCCAAAAGCAATCAGCGATTTGTCATGGTGATCGTCAAGCAGGGTGTGCACCTGGTCCCATTGGGTGATGTCTACCGGACGCTGCACCGGCTTACTCATCGCAGGCACCGGCGGCTGCGCTTTATGCGGCGCAACAAAATAGCCGGAGCGCGGCTGCGGCGTAATGAGCTGAAGATTTTCCAGCGTCTGGTACGCCTGCTGCACGGTGCTGATGCTGACTCCGTGCTCCTGACTCAGCGCGCGCACCGACGGCAGTTTTTCGCCGTGGCGATACAGCCCCTGCTCAATGCGCTCCGCCAGAAGATTTGCCAGATGTTGATAACGCGTCATGCTGTATCCTTTTTTTGTGCCATACAGACGATTAAATCAGTACAGATTAAAAGTAAAAGTGCCATGCAGACGGGGTTATCGTCAATCTGTATGTTAAAGAAAAGTATTTTTTGTAGCTGTATTGTCGTGGCTGTTTTAACGGAAGATAGCGTCTCAGACACAGAGAGGAGAGACGCGATGGAATTTCATGAGAATCGGGCCAGACGGCCTTTTATCGGTTTTGTGATGCTCTGGCAGGCATTTACCCGCTGGCGTCGGCAGGCGCGGGCGAAGCGGGTATTGCAGAGAATGAGCGATGCGCAACTCAGGGATATGGGACTGGAGAGGGATGATATTTGCTAGGGCGGCAGTGGCCTGCGCTGTCGAAAACGTGATGTTATTTCCAACAATGTCAGTATAATTGCAGGATAATTGTCTATACTTTTTTGTATATACAATAAGGGAAATGATATGCCGATGGAGTTTGAATGGGACGCAAACAAGGCAAAAATCAATCAGAAAAAACACGGTGTCCGTTTTGAAGATGCAGTGCTGGTATTCGACGATCCCCGGCATTTGTCCCGTCAGGATCGCTATGAAAATGGTGAATATCGGTGGCAGACCATCGGTCTGGTGCACGGCATAGTGGTTATTCTGGTTGCTCACACTATCCGGTTTGAAAGTGGGCAGGACGTTATCCGTATCATCAGCGCTCGAAAAGCGGATCGTAAAGAGAGGAATCGTTATGAGCATGGTTAAATATAAACGCGGCAGTGGCCCTGCGCTCGATGCTCAGCATGAGGCTGAATTAACGGCGCTGGTGCAAAAATCTGATAACGATATTGACTACAGTGATATCCCTTCTTCGCGGGATGAGCAGTGGTCAGATGCGGTTCGCGGAAAGTTTTTTCGCCCGCTAAAAACCCAGGCGTCGGTACGTATAGATGCAGACGTGATGGAATGGCTAAAGCGGCCGGGGAAAGGGTATCAGACTCGCCTGAATGCCATCCTGCGTGAAGCGATGCTGCGTGAGCAGAATAAGAAATAATATCGGTCAGCCTGGCGAGTTATGGAATAAGACCCCTCTCATCAGTGATACAGGGCTGAACGATGGCGACGGAACGACAAGGTTTAACCCGGGATGCAAGAGGCGTAACTCAATGCCGGATGCTGTTTCATCCGGCACCGTTTTTTACTTCTTCAGTCCCGCAAACGCGGCTCTAATCTCTTCTTCCGGCAGTTGTACCCCGATAAACACCAGCGTGCTGTGCGGCGTTTCGTCGCCCCACGGACGATCCCAGTCGGCGCTGTAGAGACGCTGGACGCCCTGGAACAGCAGGCGATTGGGCGCGCCATCGATCCACAGCATCCCTTTGTAGCGCAGCAGCTTTTCGGCGGACTCGAGCAGCAGGTTTTCCATAACCCGGGAGACATCGCTGATGTCCACCGGGTAGTCCAGCTCGACGACAATCGAGGAAATCTCATTCTGCTTATCCGCCATAAAATGAAAGCGCGGCTTCGCGGCCACGACGTTCTCTTCCAGCATAAAGCCGTTGGTGTTGAACAGCAGCGCGAGGTCAATGGCACCAAAGGTAACGGTGTAAACCGGGGCGCGGGCGTTGATACGCGCCAGACGCTCGCGCAGTTTTTCACTGTCGCCCGCGACGTCGGTTTTGCTGAGCAGAATGCGATCGGCATAGCCGATTTGTGACTGGGCGAGGGTGAACTGGTTCATCTGCTCGTCGGCGTGTACCGCATCAACCAGCGCGATCACGCCGTCCAGCAGATAGCGCTGGCAGAGGATCTCATGGGAGAAAAAGGTCTGAATAATCGGGCCGGGATCGGCCATGCCGGTGCATTCAATCACCAGACGGTCAAACTCGATATCGCCCCGGTCAAGGCCGTCGAGGAGATCCAGCAGCGCGTTTTCCAGTTCGTTCGAGCGCGAGCAGCAGATGCAGCCGTTGGTCAGCGTTTTGATCTGGGTGGCGCGGTCGCCGATCAGCTGATCGTCAACGGAGACTTCGCCAAATTCGTTTTCGATGACGGCGATTTTAAAGCCGTGCTGTTCGTTAAGAATGTGGCGCAGCAGGGTGGTTTTGCCCGCGCCGAGAAAGCCGGTGAGGAGGGTGACAGCAATCGGAGTCATCATTTTTCCTTCTTAGCAACAACTGCTTCCGCCGCTACCGTAGCGCGCTTCCTGACGCTCGCGGAAGAATTCGTTGTAGGTCATGTAAGGTTTACCCGGATGGTTGGTTTTCATGTGATCCACATAGTTGTCGTAATCCGGGATGCCAATCAGCATCTTTGCCGCCTGGCCGAGGTATTTTTTTGCTTCGCCTAAGTTACCAAACATAACGTCATCCAGAAACAAAGGCGGGCAACGAAAGCTGCCCGCCATTTTACTTAATGGTGTGAAGAAGTCTTCACGCCGCCTTCCGGCACCGGAACGTACGGGGTTTCTTTATCCGTGCGTTCTGTGGTGTTGCGGGCATTGAGCCACGTCCGCAGGCCGTAGAAAATAATACTGTACACCACGATCAGGAACAGAATGCTCAGACCGGCGTTGGTGTAGTTGTTGACCACGATGTGGTTCATGTTAGCGATTTCCTGCGCGGTCAGTTCACCGCCGGCGGCAATACGTTCTTTGTACTGGTTCGCCATGTAGAAGAAACCTTCCATCTGCGGGTTGCTGCTGAACAGTTTCAGGCCCAGCGCCCAGGTGGTGCAGATCAGCAGCCATACTGCCGGGATCACCGTTACCCAGATGTATTTGGTGCGCTGCATTTTGACCAGCACCACGGTGCCCAGCACCAGCGCGACGGCAGCCAGCATCTGGTTAGAGATACCGAACAGCGGCCACAGGCTTTTCACGCCGCCCAGCGGATCGACCACGCCCTGATACAGCAGGTAGCCCCACAGACCCACGCAGCCCGCCGTACCGATGGCACCGGCCACCAGCGAGTCGGTTTTTTTCAGGAACGGCACGAAGTTGCCCAGCAGATCCTGAAGCATAAAGCGGCCAGAACGCGTACCGGCATCCAGCGCAGTCAGGATAAACAGCGCTTCAAACAGGATACCGAAGTGATACCAGAAGCCCATATCCATGACCGGGACGATTTTATGGAAGACGTGTGCAATCCCTACCGCCAGCGTCGGTGCGCCACCGGCGCGGTTCAGCACTGAAGGTTCGCCAATGTCTTTCGCGGTTTGCAGGATCTGTTCAGGCGAAATCACAAAGCCCCACGAACTGACGGTCGCTGCCGCGTGGGCAGTGACATCTTTCAGCTGCGCCATAATCAGCGGCGCGTTATCGCCGCCCAGCTCGTGCAGGTTCGGCATGGTGATGCCGAGGCCCGCAGGCGGGGTGTTCATCGCGAAGTACAGGCCCGGTTCGATGATCGACGCTGCGACCAGCGCCATTACTGCCACGAAGGACTCCATTAACATCGCGCCATAGCCGATGAAACGCGCGTCGGTTTCACAGGCCAGCAGCTTCGGCGTGGTGCCGGAGGCGATCAGTGCGTGGAAGCCCGAGACCGCGCCGCAGGCGATGGTAATAAACAGGAACGGGAACAGCGCCCCTTTCCACAGCGGACCCGTACCGTCAACGTACTGGGTCATGGCAGGCATTTTCAGTTCCGGGTTAAGGATGACAATACCGATTGCCAGACCGACGATCACGCCGATTTTCAGGAAGGTGGCGAGGTAGTCACGCGGCGCCAGAATCAGCCACACCGGCAGCAGCGCGGAGATAAACGCGTAGCCAATCAGGGTAAAGGTGATGGTGGTGTCTTTGAAGGTCAGCGCCGGACCCCAGTACGGGTCGTGGGCGATCACGCCGCCGAAGTAAATCGAAGCGACCAGCAGCACGATACCAATCACCGAGACTTCACCTACCCGGCCGGGACGCAGGTAACGCATGTAAATACCCATAAACAGCGCAATCGGCACCGTTGAGCACACGGTAAAGACGCCCCACGGGCTTTCCGCCAGCGCTTTTACCACGATCAGCGCCAGCACCGCGAGGATAATGATCATAATCAGGAAGCAGCCGAACAGCGCGATGGTGCCAGGCACCGGCCCCATCTCTTCTTTGATCATCTCGCCAAGAGATGCGCCGTTACGGCGAGAGGAGATAAACAGCACCATAAAGTCCTGCACCGCTCCGGCGAGCACCACGCCCGCCAGCAGCCACAGCGTGCCGGGCAGGTAGCCCATCTGCGCTGCCAGAACCGGACCGACCAGCGGGCCTGCTCCGGCAATTGCCGCAAAGTGGTGGCCGAACAGAACGTTACGGTTAGTCGGCACGTAGTTCAGGCCGTCGTTGTTAATGACCGCAGGGGTGGCGCGAGTCGGGTCGAGCTTCATCACCTTCTGCGCGATGTAGAGGCTGTAATAACGGTATGCCACCAGATAGACCGACACGGAGGCAACCACAATCCACAGTGCGCTGACGTGTTCGCCCCGACGCAGGGCAACCACTGACAGACAGAAAGCACCGATGATCCCAATGATCACCCAGGGTATATGCTTAAAAAGTTTTTTGGTATCCATAGTAAAACCTGGCCGTTTGCAATAAAAAGCAGCCGTAGCTGCGCGGGTATGTGTAAGAAATGTTCTGGAATTGCTATGTCAGCGGCGATGATGCCAGAGAGACGCGCGCGAAAAGTGGTCGATCTGGATGAGTGGTCGTATGCGTCGTTAAGCGGTCAGGGGGGAAAGTGAGTGGTTATGGGGAAAGTTACCCCACAGGGAAATATGTGATTGAGATCACAAGAAAAATCAGGCTTATAGCCGCACAGACGGCGCGGTCATTCTTGCATCTGACGCCTTCGCAGGACGATTATCGGTAAAGTTTTCGCTTCTCAGGCCGAAAACCCGGTATCAGTTCAATGGAAGAGAAAACATGTTAAACCGTATCAAGATTGTCACCGGCCTGATGCTGGTGTTAGGACTTTTCGGCCTTTTACAACTCACCTCAGGCGG
Source organism: Enterobacteriaceae bacterium UBA5654 (assembly GCA_002421005.1). GTDB lineage: Bacteria > Pseudomonadota > Gammaproteobacteria > Enterobacterales > Enterobacteriaceae > Superficieibacter. Next base: position 81,589 of record DIJC01000013.1, read on the forward strand.
CTTGTTCTTTAACGCCCTCAAACACGACAAAGAAAATTTCACCGTTTTACAGACCATCCGCCAGCAGCAGTCCACGCTGAATGAAAGCTGGGTTGCGCTGTTGCAGACCCGTAACACGCTTAACCGTGCCGGGATCCGCTACATGATGGATCAGAATAATATCGGCAGTGGCGCGACCGTCGCGGAGCTGTCGCAGATCGCCAGCCGCACGCTGAAGCAGGCCGAGCAGGCGTGGGCGCAGTATGAAGCGCAGCCGCGCGATGCGCGTCAGAGCGACGTGGCCGCGATGGAAATCAAGCGCAACTACGGCATTTACCATGATGCGCTGGCGGAGCTGATTGGCCTGCTGGGTGCGGGCAAGATCAACGAGTTTTTCGATCAGCCGACCCAGGGTTATCAGGACGGCTTTGAGAAGCAGTACCGGGAATATTTGCAGCAGAACGACGCGCTGTATCGCCAGGCGGTAGAAGAGAACCAGGTATCCTATAACCAGACGCTGTGGGTGCTGGGCGGTACGCTGCTGGTTGTTCTGCTGGTGATCGTGGTGGTGTGGATGGGAATTACCCGTGCGCTGCTGACGCCGCTGCATCGTTTGATTGCAAGCATCCGTCATATTGCGGGCGGCGATCTGGTTAAACGCATCGACGTGGAAGGCTCTAACGAAATGGGGCAACTGGCAGACAGCCTGCGTCATATGCAGGGTGAGCTGGTGCGCACCGTTGGCGATGTCCGCGACGGCGCGGATGCCATTTACAGCGGTGCCAGCGAAATCGCGATGGGCAACAACGATCTCTCTTCCCGTACCGAACAGCAGGCTGCCTCTCTGGAAGAAACCGCGGCCAGTATGGAAGAACTGACGGCTACCGTGAAGCAGAACGCCGAAAACGCCCGTCAGGCCAGCCAACTGGCGCTGAGCGCGTCAGAAACCGCGCAGAAAGGCGGTAAAGTGGTGGATAACGTGGTGCAGACCATGCGCGATATCGCCGGAAGCTCGCAGAAAATTGCCGATATTATCAGCGTGATCGACGGCATTGCCTTCCAGACCAACATCCTGGCGCTGAACGCCGCCGTGGAAGCGGCGCGTGCTGGCGAGCAGGGGCGTGGTTTTGCGGTGGTGGCAGGCGAAGTGCGTAACCTCGCCCAGCGCAGCGCCCAGGCCGCCCGCGAAATCAAAAGCCTGATTGAAGACTCGGTTAATCGGGTTGACGTTGGCTCGACGCTGGTGGAAAGCGCCGGTGAAACGATGGATGAAATCGTCAACGCGGTAACCCGCGTCACCGATATCATGGGCGAGATCGCCTCGGCGTCCGATGAGCAAAGCCGTGGCATCGACCAGGTGGGACTGGCGGTTGCGGAGATGGATCGCGTGACCCAGCAGAACGCCTCGCTGGTGGAAGAATCTGCCGCCGCCGCCGCCGCGCTGGAAGAGCAGGCCAGCCGCCTGACGCAGGCCGTTGCCGTGTTCCGTATTATGCAGGCGCAGCAGCGTGACGTGACCACCGCGAAAGCCGCCCCGGCTCCGGTGCTGGCGCGCAACGTTCCCGCCACGGAAAATGGCGAGAACTGGGAAACCTTCTGATAAAACGGCCCGGCGCATGCGCCGGGCTTTTTTTATTCTTTACCCCCCTCAACCGACACTCTTCGCGCCATTTACCGTTCCCTGCGTCATAGAAAGCAAAATCAACGAACGAAAAAAAGCGTTCTGACAGCATCATATCCTCCTGAGCATTCAACAGGACAGACCAATGCGCAAAGAAGAACTGCTGACTTTTCCTGGCAACCAGACAGATTTTTTTAATCCGCAGGCAATAAGCGAGGTCTTTACGGCGCGCTATCTGGCGGAGCGTTTCGCCATGCAGCGCCATACCGCCAGCCATTATCTTAATCAACGGGTTACGGAAGGGGAGATGGTGAAGATAAATACCCGCCCGGTCTACTTTCTGCACAAGCTCACGTTTTGTCAGCACTACTTTCCTTTGAGCCGCAACGAATACGCCAGCGTGGCGGATCTGCTGGCGGAAGGCGAGCAGGAACTGCCGCCGCCGGATCATTTTTCGTTGCTTATCGGCCATGATGAAAGCCTGAGAAAACCCATTGAACAGATGAAAACCGCGCTGTTCTACCCGGATGGCGGCCTGCCGCTGTTCCTGGTGAAAGGAGAAGGGAAATGCCGCGAACTTGACGACCGCGCGAATACCCGCTGGACGGTATTGACGATGCTTTCCGCTGGCTGCTCGCGCCCTGCGTGGTTTCAACGCTGCTGGTGGATCGCCTGGCGGCGCACTTTGAACATCAGACCGGGCACGATCTGAATATTCGCCGTTATTACCGGCAGTTTGACGACTAAGTCGCATCGCCCGGCTCGCCGTAAGACCAGCCGGGCAGTGCAGGAGCCATTACCCTTCCGGGTTCACCACTTTGATATCCACCATCCCGATGCCTAACTGGCGCGGTGAATGACCGAGAATATTGCCTTCATTGGTCGACTGCGGCTCCGGCGGCACGATGACCAGCGTATTACTGCGCGTCGGATTGTCAAAATGCAGCGTGGTAGTGGAAACCTCATTCGTTAAGGTCAGCGTCTGCTCACTTTTACCTACCCGCACCGGGATCGGCCGGTTGGCGTTTGGCCCCCAGGCTTTGGCGGTGATCACCAGATCGAATTTCTCCGGCAGCGGCGCTTTGTATTCAATTTTCACCTCTTTACCAAGCTGCGCATTGGACCAGCGCCCCCAGGTTTCAGGCCGTGAAATACCGCTGAACTGCTGTACCTCTTCCGGCGCGCCCGCGACGTTGAAGATAAAGCTGTCCGCTTTATAACGAATATCGTTATCGACGATCTTCAACAGATCAACATTGTGCTGATAGCGATCGGTATTGATCACGGTATCTCTGAACGCCGTTTTTCCTTGCCACTGCGGTTTATCGACGTGCTGCACTTTTTGCTGACCGCCGAGCTGGCCCTGGGAAACGCACCAGTCGGTCGAAAGCGCCAGTTCCGGCGACCAGAGCTGACCCATCTTGTAGCAGCGATCGACCCAGACAAAGTTATCGCGCGGCGCGAAATCCGCCAGCTGATAGCGCAGCGGGGCCGAGTATTCGCTTTCCGGCAGCGGCTCTACGCGTTTATCAGCGACGCGCAGCAGCAGCGGCAGACGGAAATGGGTGCCGGAAAAAGCGATAGTGTTTTTATCGCTATCCACGGTGAACGCTTTAATTTCCGTGGGGAATTTCCACAAGCGCACGATATCCGGCTTCCATCCCATCACTTTCTCTTTCATGTTGAGGAACACTTCGGAGAGCGATTCGCCGGAAAGGCTACTGCGTCCCAGGCCGAGGAAGTTATCGCCGCCGAGAATATCCAGCACCGTTGCGCCGTTATCCATGGTGTTGCGCTTCACGCCGGAAAGATCCTGCTGCGGATGGTCGCCGCGCAGGATGAAAAACAGATTGCTGCGCTCCTGCTTATTCAGATACTTCCAGGCGGTGTTATTCATCGCCAGATGATCGGAGGAAACGACGATCACCGTGTTTTTATACCACGGCGAGGCCTGAATTTTTTTAATCAGCGCGGCGACGTGCTGCTGGCTACAGCTTACGGCGCTAAAGGACTGGTTCGGCTTGCCCTCGTAAGGATAGCTTTTGCGCGTGCAGGTGCGGGAGATAAATCCGTCCGGGTGGTGGGTATCGACGGTCAGCGCAAACAGCGAAAAACGCTTGCCGCTTTGCGAAAGCGCCTCGAACTTTTTCCAGGTTTCATCCAGTACGGTGTCATCGTAAAAGCCCCAGTCGTTGCGGTAGGTGGGATCGGCAACGGTGGTTTTCAGCTCTTCCGCGCCGTACAGATGATCAAAACCGTGCGACTTCAGAAACACATCTTTTCCGGCAAAACGCAGATTAGCGCCCTGCATAAAATAGTTTTCATAGCCGGAGTTTTTCAGGATATCGCCGAGGCAGATATTCTGCGGGAAGAAGCTGGAAACCGAGGCCGAGGCGTTGCCCTCAAACGGCGCGAACAGCGGAATGCCGCACTGCGAGGCCACCATTCCGGCAATGGTGTAATCGGTGCCGGGAAGCTGCGCGGTATGGCTGAAATCAATGCCTTCTTTTTTGATCGCGTTCAGTTCCGGGGCCAGATCCGGGAAGGCGGTTTCATCGAAATAGGTGCGCTCCAGGCTTTCACCGTAGATGTACACCAGATTCAGCTTCGGAGAATCAATTTTCTTCGCCGGTTCTTTATACCAGTCGGCAAAATCCGGGTCGCCATCGCGGGACTGCGACTTCACCAGTTCGGTGATCTGATGAAACGCCGGGCTGGCGTCTACCGAGCCTAATGCCAGCGCGAGCGCCAGCAGGCTATAGCCGAGGTGATGGGGATGATGACGGCGGCGACGCAGTATCCAGCCGAGGGCACAGAATACCGCCGCCAGCGCCAGTGCCAGGCCAATGCCCGGCAGAATATATTTGCTGACGCCCGCCCCGGTCAGGCTGTTGGTCAGGGTGTACAGCACGGCGTCGTTGATGCCGTCGCCGGTAAAGTAATCGCTGGCGTAAAGGGTAATATTCAACACCACAAACACGCCCAGCACCGCCAGTGTCGCGGCAAACCACCATGTGTTACGGCCTGCTTTCCAGGCGTAAACGACGACCGATGCAAGAAACAGGACGATAGAAATGAATTCTGACAACGAGCTATCCTCAACAGCGCCCCGGGTGACGGGCTAACAATATATTTGAGCGCCTACAATGTAATGGCGTTGTCTCATTGCTGCAATTCTGGCGTCATCAAAATGTGCTGTCGTTCGGAATTCGCCGGAAAGCGGCGTTACAGGATGGCTGTCACAGGTTTGAGGAACACCGCGCAACGCTCGCGCGGTGAAGAGGGGAAGTCAGGAAAGGAAGTTAACGCCCTGTTTCAGAACCAGATCGCAGGCTTTGGTTTTCACTTTCTGTGCCAGCGGGGTGCTGCCGAGATTGCTCAGGTTAAGCTGCTCACCGTCTTTGGTATTCAGCAAGCCCTGAATGCCTTCCAGATAGTTGGTGTCTTCTTTTTGTTCCTGCTGATCCAGTCCCAGCTTTTCCAGCACCTGGTTTTTGATGTTTTCGGTGCTGGTGACCGAGGCCAGTTTTTGTTTGGCGCAGTAGCCCAGAATACCGGCGGCGTTGTTCATGGTGTCGGCGCTTAACGCCTGATTTCCACCGTTCAGCAGGCTGCCCAGCGAGGAAAGCTGATTACCGTTCTGGCTGTTTAACTGGCTGGCGGCGCTGGAGAGCGAATCCTGCCAGCTTGCGGCATAAGCCCCGGAAGAGAGAAGGGCGGCTAACAGAATAAAATATTTCATAGGCAGACTCGTGTTGTACCCACAGGGGAAATTCTGCTCAGTATAACGCGCCTGCGTGCCAGAATTTTCTCAATACTCTTTGCCGGTAACGCGGCTACGGTAGCTTTCCCAGTTGAATATCACCCACAGGCTGTTGCCGAGGCGCATCCTGTCCATCACCCGCTCGCCGAGCAGTTTATTCATTTCATCCATATTACTGTTGGTCAGCATCCCGGTCGGGCGCTTGGAAGAGGAGCGGCGATCGACAATCTGATTGATGATCACTTTTTCATAGCGCGATTCGTTCTGCATACCGATCTCGTCGATCACCAGCAGATCAACGCGGCTGAGATCGTTGAGTAACTGCTCTTCGCTGGTTTCGCGATTGCCGAATGAATCTTTCATCGCCGACATAATATCGGCGACGGTGATGATGAGCACCGATTTGCCGCGCAGCAGCAGTTCGTTACAGATGGCGGCGGCGAGGTGGTTTTTACCGGTGCCGGGCTTGCCAGAGAAGATAAAGCTGGCGATGTTGCCATCGAATTCTTCGACGTACTGGCGCGCTTTCGCCAGCGCGTTCATTTGTCCGTCAGATTCCACGCGGTAGTTTTCAAACGAACAGTTCTGATGCAGCGGACGAATACCGGAACGGTTAAAGGTGCGCTGCATTTTCATCGCCCGGTTTTCCCGCTCGATAGCGGCAGAGCGGATCTCGCCCTGCTCTTTTTGCCAGGCCAGCAGTTCTTCCCCGGTCTTAAACGCGGGTTCGACGTGTGCGGGCATCACCTTCTGTAAACGCTTCATTAATTCGCCGACGTTTTTCATGATCAACCTCTGAAACCGGGGGGGATTTGTTGGTCTGGTTCACTCAGGTTATTGATATCACGTTTTGCCATGCCGCCACTACTGGCGCGGCCAATTTGCACGCTGCGCGCCAGCTTTTGCTGCCACTGAACGTGATGAAACACTTTGCCTTCGGCCTGCCAGTAGGCAATAAAGGCGGCCAGCTCTTCCGGCGTCACCGGCTGGGTGAGGGCGATGCCCCATAACGCGGCCTGCCGCTGGAAATCGACGTCCGGCTGCCAGCCCGCGTACATGGCAAATTTACCCATCGGTACGGCAACCGGCGCGGCGGCAGGCTCTTCATACAAACGCTCGTCCAGAGTGACGTCGCTGCCGGGGCGCGCCAGTTTCGCTTCCAGCTCCAGCAACTGCGCCAGACGCGCAGGCGTGAGCGCATAAAACGCTGGCGCGTTGTTAGCAAATACCGCTACCGCCTGGCCTTCTGCACGGGCCAGCACGCTGGCGTGATCCTGCATAAAGGCGTCGATACCGATGACGTCAGGGGTCAAAATTCTGGAAGACATACTCGATCTCAATACGTAAAAAAGAGGAGGACTGAGGTAATCATGGCACATAGTAACACAGTGCGTTGGCTGGCTGGCAGGCATTAAAAAAGCGCACGGGCGTGCGCTTTTACAGGGGGACGTTAGGCGATGATATTCAGCGTGACGTCGATGTTGTTGCGGGTGGCGTTAGAGTACGGGCAGACGATATGCGCAGCATCAACCAGCTTTTTCGCTTCCGCTTCGTCCATTCCTGGCAGGTGGATGTTCAGCGTGGCTTCAATGCCAAAACCGGTCGGCAACGGGCCAATGCCGACTTCACCTTCCACAAATGCCTCTTTCGGAATGGCAATTTTGTCACGCCCGGCGACGAATTTCATCGCCCCGAGGAAGCAGGCGGAGTAGCCCGCCGCAAACAGCTGTTCCGGGTTAGTGGCTTCACCGCCCGCGCCGCCCATCTCTTTTGGCACGCCCAGTTTGACGTCCAGAAAACCATCGGAAGAAGTGGCACGACCGTCGCGGCCTCCGGTGGCTTTGGCTTTGGCGGTATAAACGACTTTTTCTAAAGACATGGCAGGTTCCTCTTGTTATGTTCGCTATAAAATAGTGCGCTATTTAAATGGGAGCACAGATTTGCGATACGGCAGATCTATGCGCGATGTAACTGTTGACGAAGCGTTTCCAGCTCCTGTTTCAGTAACGCCAGCGAGTCGGCATTACAGGCGGCGACGCGGCCAACCGCATCGGGAATGCCTTTTGCCTCGTGTGCCAGCGCGCGTCCGCTGTCGCTGAGGGTGACGATCACCTGACGCTCATCCTGCCGTGAACGCTGACGAATCAGCAGACCGGCGCTTTCCAGCCGTTTCAGCAGGGGAGTCAGGGTGGCCGAGTCGAGAAACAGTCTTTCTCCAATGTCGGACACGGTGACGTCGTCCTTCTCCCACAGCACCAGCATGACCAGATACTGCGGATAGGTCAGATTCAGCGGTGCCAGCAGTTGCCGGTACAGCTTATGCAGCGCCAGGTTAGTGGAGTACAGCGCAAAGCAAAGCTGGTTATCCAGGTGGAGCGGCGCGTCAACGGGCGAAGTCGGTGTCGTTTTCATCGTTTGAATATAGATAGCGCGCGATTTAATTGCAAACTATTTTATGAATTTTATACCCGTGGACGTTTGCGATAGAGCCACAGCCCTGGGATCGACAGGCCAATCGACAAGGCGCCAACGATGGACGAGGCTTTCAGGAAATTTGTTAACAGGGTGATCATCAGCTCTTCCGAATAGCCAAAATGGCTGATTTTTACCGCCGATATCATCGCGGTATAGGCGGCAATACCGGGGAACATCGGGATCACCGCCGCCACGGTAAAGATTTTAGGGTGCGCCAGATACCAGCGCGACCACTGAATGCCGATGATGCCCACCAGCATGGTAGCCATAAACGTCGACCACTCAATATTTAACCCGGCGGTGATCATCACCATCCGCGAACCGTGGCCGATGGCACCCAGCAGCCCACACCAGGGAAGCGCACGATGCGGGACGTTAAAGACCATTGCAAAGCCCACCGCCGGGATAGCGGCAAGGAGCATGTCCTGCATTAGTGCCAGCAACAAATCTATCATGACCATCCGCGAAGCCCCCATAATGTCAGGGCCATTACCACGCCGATACAGGTTGCCAGCGTCAGCAGACTGGCAATCGCCCAGCGGGCAAGCCCGGTATTAATATGACCTTTAAACATATCTGCGACCGCGTTGATCAGCGGAAAGCCCGGCACCAGCAGCAGCACGCTGGCGGCCATCGCCACGCTCGGCGTTGCACTGAACTGCGGCAGCCGCAGTAACAGCCCGGAAACCGTGGTCGCTACAAAAGCCGTGATGCAAAAGTTAATTTGCGGATGCAGGGAGCGATGGGTCAGCACCTGACGCACATACATCGCCACCGCGCTGGCGCAAAAGGTGACAAACGCGCCGTCCCAGCCGCCATTGTTCAGCTTACAAAAGCAGGCGCAGGAAAGGCCGACCATCAGCACCAGTAACCAGCGCGGATAGCGCAGCGGTTTGATGTGGCTGAAGCGTTTTTCAACGTCGCGGTAATCCAGCAGCTTATGCTCCGCCATGATCACGATGTGCTGAACTTCGGTGACCACATGCATATTAATGCCGCGATCGCTGTTCTTGCGCGTCGAGGTCAGGCACAGGCCATCCTTAATAGTGGTCAGGACAATCGCGTTCGAGGAAATCGAGCTTTCGACGCTGTCCATACCCAGCGCCCGTCCGAGACGCGTGGAAAGCTCTTCTACCAGCGCGCTTTCGGCTCCGTGTTGCAATAAAAAAAGCCCACACTGAATACACAATCGCGTAACAGTTCGTTGTAATGACTGATCGACTTGCATGAATCGCCCTGGCAGTAAGAAGGGATAAAGATGTCAAAACACTGTTTTAGCATGAAGTGAGGAGGGTAGAGCTGTGGCTAAGATCAAGGAATGTGTAAAAAAACGTCGGTAATCGTCTAAGGGAAGACATTCCGAAAGGAAAGGTGATAAAAACGTCCCTCGTTCAATAACACAACAAATTATTTATAATAATTAACATTAAATGATAGTTATTGATGCGGTGATTGTTTTTAGTTTTACTTAATGATGTTTTTTGTTTTTCTAATTTAGAATTGATTAATCTTTTTTCGATATTGTGAGATATTGGAGGACGTTCATATGGTTGTGTGAACGGAGCAAATACCAGGGATTGTTGTATGTTTTGAATGTACAATAATAGACAATGACAAGGAAGAAAAAGATTCACAGGGCTGCGTGTGAATATAATCGTTTTTATTATTCGCATAACTAATATTTCACGCGCTTAAAAATAAAGTGAATCTTCGATTGGATGCGGAGGTTATATGTTATCAGGATGCTGCAAATATGGCGTCGTTATCAGCAAAATACCGGTTATGCAAACCGGGCTTTGCGGGATTATGGAACTTCATTTCCCTGAGTATGAAATCACCTCATACCGCTCTCCTGAAGAGCTGACGCTCTTTCAGCTTCGCCGTTCTTCAATGGTGCTGGTGGACCTTTCCGGTGAATTTCGTCAGGCACGTACCGTTTGCGAACAGTACTATTCGCTGCTTTCTCAATACCGTGATATCCACTGGGTATTTCTCGTTTCTCGCCCAATTTATCCGCTCGCCGTCGAGTTTCTGATGCGCCCGGAAAGCACCCTGCTTTCAGATGCGGAACCCGTTGATCTGGTCATTAAGGCGATCCGTGCGGGCGGTTTGTCTGCTGAACGGATTAGCCAGACGCTACTTTCAACGGACCACGAAGACGCTTCTGGCGAAGAAGATCCCCTGACGTTACTGACCTTATCTGAGCGTAAAGTGCTGCGTTTGCTGGGTAAGGGATGGGGGATTAATCAAATCGCCGCGTTGTTGAAAAAGAGTAATAAAACGATTAGCGCCCAGAAAAACAGCGCTATGCGCCGTTTAGCGTTACGCAGCAATGCCGAGATGTACGCATGGATCAATAGCGCGCAAGGGATGAAAGAGCTGAATTTATTTTCAGCCTATGGAGATTCGATAGAATGGAAAAAAGTCCCACAAGGCGACATGTCGCTATCGTAGAGCAGTGCATGATGACCGAAGCGGGTTTGCGGAGTCTTTTTGAAACGGCTTCTGCCGATCACTATACGATACATTTTTTCAGGAACTCTCAGGACCTAAAAAAAACGTCAGGCAGGCGTGCTTTTTTTTCTGTTATTTATTCGCTTTCCGGTAGCCGGGAACAGCGGCGAGAAGGTTTGCTATTTCTTGGCGAGCTAAGTCAGAGTAGCCCAAAAACCCAGCGTATTATTTTGGCTAATGATGAGCGTGAGGCCAGGCTGGTTAGCCACCTCGCGCCTTCTGGCCTGCATGGAATTATCAGCAAAACCGCGCCGCTGGGGGTGCTTCAGGCGCAGCTTATTGCGCTACTGCGTGAAACCCGGCGCGTGAATGTGAACGTTCATAATCACTGGTACGTCAGCAGCTCGCGCATGTTAAGTCCCACGGAGCGGGCAATCCTCGAGTTTATGGCTTGCGGGTACTCAATGCCGGAAATTGCCACCCAGCTTGAGCGTAATATCAAAACTATCCGCGCGCATAAATTCAATGCGATGACCAAGCTCGGGGTTAACTCCGATGTGGGGCTGTTACATGCGGCGGATATCCTCATCAATTTTCCTCTCTTTGAAGAGAGTGTACCTGAAGAAAGCACGTTCACGCCGCATTAAGGGACAGTGACCTGACAAAGAGGCTCTTTGTCAGGTTTGACTATTGACAGACGTCCACCCACGTCGCGTCGGTGAGTTGCGCCATTCGTTCTGGTGAGATCCGTATCGCGCTGTGAATTGCGCCCGCCGCCGGAAGCACTTCAGCGTACTGGCGAAGCGAAATATCGCAATAAATGGTCAGCGGGTTTTCAAGGCCAAAAGGGCAGACGCCGCCCGGCGGATGCCCGGTGAGGGTCAGCACTTCATCGCTGCTCAGCATACGCGCCTTCGCGCCAAAGGTGGTTTTCAGCTTTTTGTTATCGAGCCGGGCATCGCCTTTTGCCACCACCAGAATGGCTTCATTTTTGACTTTCAGTGACAGGGTTTTGGCGATTTGCCCCGGCGCGACATGATGTGCGGCGGCGGCGAGGGCAACGGTGGCCGTACTTTGATCGAGTTCAATTATTTCAATATCGGGGGCGTGTTCAGCAAAAAATTGCCGCACAGATTGCAGACTCATTGGGATCTCCTGACTATTATCCCGTTCAATCTGTCACATGCGCAGGATGAATGTAAATAACCCCGTCAATGAGTCTCACAGATTGAGATTTATCGATCCTCTTCACATTCACTGCAACCGGTTACAGTAACCGGTTGCAGAATGATGAAATGCGGTTTAATACTACTTCTGTAACTTCCACTGTAACAACATTATAAGAGCCGTGTATGAAATGTACCCTTGTGAATGAAATCACCCGCATGGAGTTTCGCTTACATAGAGAAAGCGCACACGGCTGCAAAATAAGGGTCGCTGTGCTTACGTCTATAGCCTGTCAGGAGGGCTGCTATGTCTGCTAATCATGCTGCGTTTAATTTAATATTCCGCTTCGTAGAAAACTACGTAAGCCCCATCGCCGGGCGGATCTCGTCCCAGCGACACGTTATGGCCATTCGTGACGGCTTTATCTCGGCGATGCCGTTTATGATTGTCGGTTCGTTCCTGCTGGTATTTGCCTATCCGCCGTTCTCGCCGGATACCACCTGGGGCTTCGCCCGCGCCTGGCTGGATATGGCGAAGCAGTTTGAAGGCCGTATTCTGACCCCGTTTGATATGACGATGGGCATCATGTCTATCTATATCTGCGCCGCCATCGCCTATAACCTCGGTAAGCACTACGAGAAAGCATTTCAGATTGACCCTTTCATGTGTGCAATGCTGTCGATTATGGCGTTTCTGCTGGTCGCCGCGCCGAAAACCAACGGCACGCTGCCGGTTGATAGCCTGGGCGGAACGGGGATCTTTACCGCTATTCTGGTCGCTCTCTACTGCGTGGAGATGATGCGTTTCCTGAAAGCGCATAACATCGGTATCCGCCTGCCGGATCAGGTGCCGCCGATGATCAAAAACTCCTTTGACCTGCTGATCCCGGTGCTGGTGGTGGTATTAACGCTGTATCCACTAAGCCTGCTGATCCAGAGCCAGTTCGGGATGCTGATCCCACAGGCGATTATGTCGCTGTTTAAACCGCTGGTTTCCGCAGCGGATTCCCTGCCTGCGATCCTGCTGGCGGTGCTGATCGGCCATCTGCTGTGGTTTGCCGGTATTCACGGCGCGGCGATCGTCTCCGGGATGCTGCAAATGTTCTGGCTGACCAACCTGGGGATGAACCAGAGCGCGCTGGCACAAAGCGCACCGCTGCCGCACATCTTTATGGAAGCGTTCTGGACGTTCTTCGTAGTGATTGGCGGTTCCGGTGCCACGATGGGCCTGGTGATTTGTTATCTGCGCAGCCGTTCCGTGCATCTGCGCTCGATTGGTCGCCTGAGCGTGGTGCCGAGTATTTTCAACATCAACGAACCGGTGATTTTCGGTACGCCCATCGTGATGAACCCGGTCTTCTTTATTCCGTTCCTGCTGGCACCGATGGTGAATGCGGTGATTGCCTGGGGCGTGATGAAAATGGATCTGATTGGTCGGGTGATTTCCGTCGTTCCATGGACCGCGCCTGCACCGGTCGGCGCGGCCTGGGCGCTGGGCTGGGATTTCCGCGCGGCGATCCTCGTCATTGCGCTGGCCTGCGTGTCCGCCGTCATCTATTTCCCGTTCTTTAAAGTGTACGAGAAACAGTTGCTGGAACAGGAAGCCGCAGAAGCACAGCGTGCCGCTGAAGAACAGATGGCATAACCTGACGGCCCGGCGGAGAATTATCCGCCGGGCCAGATCACTATTTGGCATTTATTTAAGCGTGCAGTCGCCGCACTGCTGGACATCCGGCAGCCGGTAACGCTGACAGCAGGTGCGCCGCACCAGCAGCCCATCGCGCGGCACCACGCTGCGCCACAGCGGATTATCGCGCCCGTCAGAAAGCTGTCTGACAAAGAAACACTGCTGGCGAAGCGCGTCAGTCAGGTCATCACCCAGCAGCGGTTTCATCTCACCCAGATACCAGTTAATCAGATAACCCGTGTTACTCCAGATAAGTTTACCGTTGATTTCACCGGTGGCTTCCAGCGCGTCGACTATGGGGATCAATGCCTGGGTGACCAGTGTTTGCAGGCGTTCAGCGGGCGGCAGGAGACTGCTTTTTATATCTTCCGCCACCTCAATCCAGAAGCAGGCGGCGCGGCCCGTTTCATGGAATTCGACGTGGAAACGTTCAGGGGAAAGATCCAGCGCGCGCGGCTCGGTCAGTAGCGCCAGCATCAGCGGCGGCACCATCAGGCCGATGTACCATTGCGCCCAGAGGGAGAGTAAAGGCTTGTCTTCACGCGCCTGCGTTGGCTGATTGCGGTAGATATGATCGCCATACAGCGCCAGCAGGGAGCGCAGCTCCGCAGGACGCGACCAGTGAGCCAGCGTCATCGCCTGCGCGGGAGGCAGTTCATCCAGACGAATAAATTCCAGCATGTGCGCCCGATGTTCCGCAATGCGTTGACGCACGGACTCGGCCAGCGATGCTCTTTTCGTCACAAAAGGAGCCTGCCAGATAACGTCTTCAGCAATGGGTGAGAAACGGTATGCCATACGCAAAGAAGGACTGGAATCTAAATGATAATGATTGCCAATCCTAACTATAGACAAAAGCGATCGCAACTGTTTTTCGCGTTACCGGCGTCAGTCAGGCAAAGCGCATCTCGTCGCTGCTAAGAATGTTATTACGCCCCAGATGCTTAGCTTCATACAGCGCCTTGTCGGCATTCTCCAGCGCGCTGTCGATGGCGTCTCCCTCCAGTGCCGCAATCCCAATACTCACCGTGACGTTGGTGGCGACGCTTTCATTAAACATATGGGGAATTTTCAGATCGTAAACCTGCTGGCGGATACGCTCGGCCTTCTGCTGAGCCTGAGTGGCATCGACGCTGGTTAACAGCACCATAAACTCTTCTCCGCCAAAGCGGGTGACGATATCGCGCGAGCGCACGGCGTCGCGAACCGCCGCCGAAACGCGAATGAGTGCCTGGTCACCCATCATATGACCGTAGTGATCGTTGTAGGCTTTAAAATGGTCGATGTCGATCAGCAGGACGAAATGTTGACCTGTGCCGAGCGCCAGCAGGGTATCGAGCCGATTTTTTAATCCGCGTCGGTTATACAGACCGGTGAGAGGGTCAAGCATACTGAGATCGTTCAGCGTTTCGCGCTCCTCAAGCAGCTTATACATCAGGCTTTGCGCAAAAGAGTCGTTACGTTTCTGGATCGCATGTTGAATAGTAATGCCCACCATCGGCAGGGCAAAACAGTAAACCATGCGCATCCACTGCTCGCCATCGTTGAGCCACAGGCTGGTTAAAAATATCGGCAGCGAATGTAAGGTGAACGCGCGAACGTTATCGGAAAAAGATATTGTCCCGATAAATAGTACGCTTAATAAAGCAATCACCAGATAGCTAAAATCCAGCGGCTGAACCTGGGCATATTTTATGGCAACGTGCCAGGCCCACAGGCAGCCGGAAGCTATCGATATCGCATCAATATTTATTTTTTTATGAGGATATTTCCAGTGCCAGAGCAATACCCCTGCACTTCCAAGGGAAATAAGACAGACCGGTATCGTCAGCGTACGGACGCTATACAGAGGACTGAGCGTTGAAAAAATGGTTGAGGCTAAATTGAGGAACAGAAACAGCCGCAGCGAGAGCTGATATTTCTTGTTCTTCAAAGAGCGCCAGGTGTGTGCTGTCATATCAGTAATTCGTTATTTTACTTGTGGTTAAAAAGTTAACATCGCCAAAATGAAAATAACGCGCGTGAAAAACAGGCGCAAAATATCAGGTGTTCGTGGGTCTCACTTTTAGGGCGCACAATTTATCACCTTAAGGAATGTCTGTCATTACCAGGATAGTAAATGTACTACCCCTTTTGGATCATGGCTGACAAATGAGAAAACATATCATATGATATTGGTTATCATTATCACTGTAAGAGACGGAATCATGTTGCAGCGAGCGCTGGAAAGTGGCTGGGGCGTCTTAATTCCCGGTGTGGCTGTTGCCGGACTGACATTTGCCGATCTGTCGGTAGATGCCTGGCGTGGATTAATTGTGCTGGGTTTGCTGCTGACGTCGGTGATGATCTGGCATAAACGATTACGTCATTTCGTGCTGCTGCCGTCGAGCGTCGCGTTGATTGGGGGGATAATGCTGGTGGTGAGTAATCTGAAACTGCCGGGATGAGAGGTAAGATATCTGGTGCGAGGGGGGGGACTTG
>DIJC01000013.1:97267-121140 GCA_002421005.1 Enterobacteriaceae bacterium UBA5654
TGGTGCGAGGGGGGGGACTTGAACCCCCACGTCCGTAAGAACACTAACACCTGAAGCTAGCGCGTCTACCAATTCCGCCACCTTCGCCCAGTGCGAGCAATATCAACGTGGATTATGGTGCGAGGGGGGGGACTTGAACCCCCACGTCCGTAAGGACACTAACACCTGAAGCTAGCGCGTCTACCAATTCCGCCACCTTCGCATACCATCGACACGTAAAAAGTATCGTTACCACGGAGGCGCATTCTAGATGTTTTCAACTATTCGTCAATAGTTAATTATCGGGGATGAATTGATTGCTGCAAAAAACGCCGATTTATGCGCGATAAGTCAGGCCCGACGGCGGGCCTGAAGGGGATTACGCTTTTTTCGCCTGACGCGTCATGATCGCGCGGTAAACCTTAAAGCGCCCGGTCTGCGCCAGCACTTCGTGGAAGCCAAAGGTTTCATCCAGCACTTTCGGGTACGGCAGGAAAGCGTTCGCCACAATGCGCAGTTCGCCGCCGCTATTCAGGTGGCGCACCGCACCCCGGATCAGGGTCTGCGCCGCTTCGAAGCTGGTCTGCATACCGTCATGGAACGGCGGGTTGGAGATGATCATATCGAAACGCCCGCTCACTTCAGAAAAGACGTTGCTGGCGAATACCTCGCCTTCCAGCTGGTTGGCGGCAAGCGTGGCACGGCTGGCTTCCACCGCTGGCGCACTGACGTCACACAGGGTCAGACGGACTTTTGGCGAGTGGCTGGCCAATACGGTTGCCAGCACGCCCGCGCCGCAGCCGACGTCCAGCACTTTGCCTTTCGTATGCGGCGTCAGCGTTGAGAGCAGTAACTGGCTGCCGACATCCAGCCCGTCGCGGCTGAACACGCCCGGCAGGGTTTTGATGGTGAGACCGTCCAGCGCGTACTCATTCCAGAACGATTGTGCGTCAAACGTCGGCTGTTTTTCCAGCCGCCCATGATACAGACCGCAACGGCGCGCGCTGTCGATTTTGTTCAGCGGCGCGTAGTCGGCGAGGAGTTGCTCGGCACTGCGCACGCCGCTGCGGTTTTCACCAACGACAAAAATATCGGTACCGATCGGCAGCAGTGACAGCAGGTTCATCAGCTGGAACTGGGCTTCTGGTTTGTTCTTCGGCCAGTAGTAGACCAGCGTATCGCTGTCGGCGACGTCGGCCTGCTCCGCCACCAGGCTAAAACGGACGTTTTCGCCCATCTGACGCTCAAGCGCCTGCCAGTGGTGAAGCTGCTGCGTGTGGGCGCGGCTGGCAGCGGTGGTAAAGCGGGCGGGCAGGTCATCCTGCAAATCACCGGCAAACAGAATACGGCTTTGTTCGAAATCATCACTGTGGCGCAGCAAGACTTCACTTGCCGGAGTAAAAGCAGACATGGAAAGTTCCTCTATTATTGCAGGCGGCGATTATAGTTGTTTGTTGGCGCAGTTACGACGAATTTGCTATATTTGCGCCCCTGACAGACAGGAGCGTTCCACGATGACAACCCGACGAGAGTGGCAATTACAGCAGCTCGGCATCACCCGGTGGTCGCTACGTCGCCCCGGAGCGCTACAGGGTGAAATTGCCATTACGCTTCCGCCGCACGTGCGTCTGGTGATGATCGGCAATGATTTGCCCGCCCTGACCGATCCCTTTATTGGCGACATCCTGCGAGCCTTAACGCTCACGCCCGATCAGGTATTACAACTGACGCCGGACCGTGTAGCCATGCTGCCGCAGGACAGCCGCTGCAATAGCTGGCGGCTGGCAACGGATGAACCGGTGACGCTCGACGGCGCGCAGGTCGCGACGTCTTCGCTTGCCGATTTACGCTCAAACCCAACGGCCCGCGCCGCTTTATGGCAACAAATTTGCGCTCATGAACACGATTTCTTCCCTCAGCACGACCGATCTTCCTGACGCCTGGCGTATTGAAAAACGCGCCCATGCGTTTCCGTGGAGCGAAAAAACCTTTGCCAGCAATCAGGGTGAGCGCTATCTCAATTATCAGCTTCGGGTGGCAGAAGAGATGGCGGCTTTTGCCATCACTCAGGTGGTACTTGATGAAGCCACGCTGTTTAACATTGCCGTCGATCCCCGTTTTCAGCGCCGTGGGCTGGGCCGGGCGCTGCTGGAGCATCTGATTGACGAACTGGAAAAGCGCGGCGTGCTGACGCTATGGCTGGAAGTGCGCGCGTCCAACGCCGCTGCCATTGCGTTGTATGAACGTTTAGGCTTTAACGAGGCGACTATTCGCCGCAACTATTACCCCACCGCCGACGGGCGCGAAGACGCAATAATTATGGCACTGCCAATTAGCATGTAATGAAAGGTGAAATGATGAAGTGGGACTGGATATTTTTTGATGCTGACGAAACGCTGTTTACTTTTGACTCGTTCGGCGGCTTACAGCGGATGTTTCTCGACTATAGCGTCACGTTTACCGCTGAGGATTTTCAGGACTACCAGGCCATCAACAAACCGCTGTGGGTGGATTACCAGAACGGCGCGATCACCTCAATTCAGCTTCAGCACCAGCGCTTCCAGGACTGGTCGGATCGCCTTAGTGTCCCGGCGGGCGATTTAAATGCGGCGTTTTTAAACGCGATGGCCGAAATCTGCGCTCCGCTGCCGGGCGCACTGTCGCTGCTGAACGCACTCAAAGGCCAGGCGAAGCTGGGCATCATTACCAATGGCTTCACCGCGCTACAGGAAATTCGCCTTGAACGAACCGGCCTTCGCGATTATTTTGAATTGCTGATCGTCTCGGAAGAAGTCGGCGTTGCCAAACCTGACGCGCGTATTTTTGACTATGCGCTGGCGCAGGCGGGTAACCCGGATCGTTCGCGGGTACTGATGGTTGGCGACACCGCCGAATCGGATATTCGCGGCGGTATTAACGCCGGGCTTTCAACCTGCTGGCTGAATGCGCATCATCATGAACTGCCCGCCGATCTCAGACCGACCTGGACCGTCACCTCATTAAGCGAACTGGAGTCCCTCCTGTGTAAACATTGATTGTCTGAACGTTGCTCTTGAGTACAATAGCCGCAATTTTCGTATTTACACTGCGTGGCCTGCTGCCGCGCACTTACACAGAAGATGTTTACTATGACGTTGTCTCCTTATTTGCAAGAGGTGGCGAAGCGCCGTACTTTTGCCATTATCTCTCACCCGGACGCCGGTAAAACGACCATCACTGAAAAAGTGTTGCTGTTCGGACAGGCGATCCAGACCGCGGGTACGGTTAAAGGCCGTGGCTCCAGCCAGCATGCAAAATCCGACTGGATGGAAATGGAAAAGCAGCGTGGGATCTCAATCACCACCTCGGTGATGCAGTTTCCCTATCACGACAGCCTCGTCAACCTGCTGGATACCCCAGGGCACGAAGACTTCTCCGAAGATACCTACCGCACGCTGACGGCGGTGGACTGCTGCCTGATGGTCATCGATGCCGCAAAAGGGGTAGAAGATCGTACCCGTAAGCTGATGGAAGTGACCCGTCTGCGCGATACGCCGATCATCACCTTTATGAACAAACTTGACCGTGACATCCGCGATCCAATGGAACTGCTGGATGAAGTGGAAAGCGAACTGAAAATTGGCTGCGCGCCGATCACCTGGCCGATTGGCTGCGGCAAGCTGTTTAAGGGTGTTTATCACCTTTATAAAGATGAAACCTACCTTTACCAGACCGGTAAAGGTCACACCATTCAGGAAGTGCGCATTGTTAAAGGGCTGAATAACCCGGATCTCGACGCTGCCGTCGGTGAGGATCTGGCCCAGCAACTGCGTGACGAACTGGAACTGGTGCAGGGTGCGTCAAACGAATTTGACCACGAACTGTTCCTCGCAGGCGAAATTACCCCGGTGTTCTTTGGTACGGCGCTCGGTAACTTTGGCGTCGATCATATGCTGGATGGCCTGGTCGAATGGGCACCGACACCGATGCCGCGCAAAACCGATACCCGCGAAGTAGAAGCGCAGGAAGAGAAGTTCACCGGCTTCGTCTTTAAAATTCAGGCCAACATGGACCCGAAACACCGTGACCGCGTGGCGTTTCTGCGCGTGGTTTCCGGTAAATATGAAAAAGGCATGAAGCTGCGCCAGGTACGTATCGGCAAAGATGTGGTGATCTCCGACGCGCTGACCTTTATGGCGGGCGACCGTTCGCACGTTGAAGAAGCGTATCCGGGCGATATCATCGGCCTGCATAACCACGGCACCATTCAGATCGGCGACACCTTTACCCAGGGTGAAATGATGAAGTTCACCGGCATCCCGAACTTCGCGCCGGAACTGTTCCAGCGTATCCGCTTACGCGATCCGCTGAAGCAAAAACAGCTTCTCAAAGGGCTGGTCCAGCTTTCCGAAGAGGGCGCGGTGCAGGTCTTCCGACCTGTTGCCAACAACGATCTGATTGTCGGCGCGGTCGGTGTGCTTCAGTTTGATGTGGTCGTGGCGCGTCTGAAAAGCGAATACAACGTGGAAGCGAAGTATGAATCCGTCAACGTGGCCACCGCCCGCTGGGTGGAAAGCAGCGACGTGAAAAAATTCGAAGAGTTCAAACGCAAAAACGAACTGCACCTGGCGCTCGACGGCGGCGATAACCTGACGTATATCGCCCCGACGATGGTGAACCTGAACATCACCCAGGAGCGTTATCCTGACGTGCAGTTCCGTAAAACCCGCGAACACTAATCGCCATCCCCTGTGGACGCGGCAGCCGCCGCGTCCTGCTACTTTCCCTGCCTAATTAATCCCTTGCGGAAATTTCTTAATTCAACGCTTTTTCGCTTCGATTGTTCTTTTTTTAAGCATCCTGGCAAGCGGAATTATCATTGTGATCTATATTTAACAAAGTGATGACAAGTTGACTGGCTGAAAGCTCTGTTCAATGCGTAATTAGCAGGTTAATTAGCCAGTTAATTTGTTAGTCACCATATTAATAACTGAAGAATGGCGTTCGTTGACCACTTCTTCTCCTGCAGCCCGGCTAAGGGAGAGAACAAACACCGATCGCTCATTAGGTGAAATTTCACCGCTACAGCAAAGCGGCGTTGTGGTCGCAAAAGCCCGGATACCGGGCAAACCTACAGGATGAGTTCGATGAATATGAAAAGACTGAAGATTTCTAAATCTCTGCTGGCTGTGATGTTAGGTACTGCGCTGGTAAGCGGCTCTGCTCTGGCAGAAAGCACCACTGCGGAAAAAGCGAAAGCCACCTCTGACAGTGCAGGGCAAAAAATCGATAGCTCTATGAATAAAGTCGGCAATTTCATGGACGACAGCGCGATTACAGCTAAAGTTAAAGCGGCGCTGGTC
Source organism: Enterobacteriaceae bacterium UBA5654 (assembly GCA_002421005.1). Taxonomy (GTDB): domain Bacteria; phylum Pseudomonadota; class Gammaproteobacteria; order Enterobacterales; family Enterobacteriaceae; genus Superficieibacter. The sequence goes on from DIJC01000013.1 coordinate 102,589, forward strand.
GATCACGAATCGATTAAGAGCACCGATATCTCTGTGAAAACTGAGAAAAGCGTCGTAACGCTGAGCGGCTTTGTTGAAAGTCAGGCACAGGCTGAAGAAGCGGTGAAAGTGACTAAACAGGTTGAAGGCGTTGCGTCGGTCAGCGATAAGCTGCATGTGCGTGACGGCAAGTCCGAAGGCGTGAAAGGCTATGCGGGCGACACTGCCACCACCAGCGAAATCAAAGCCAAGCTGCTGGCGGACGATATCGTCCCGGCACGTAAGGTAAAAGTTGAAACGACCGATGGTGTCGTCCAGCTTTCCGGTACCGTTGATTCTCAGGCACAGATTACTCGTGCTGAAAGCGTCGCCAAAGCGGTTGATGGTGTTAAAAGCGTTAAGAATGACCTTAAAGCGAAATAATTCGCAGAATACGATCCCCGGATTACCGTCCGGGGGCGTGTAAACTAAAAAGTAACGACATTGCAGTGAGCAGCCTGAGCGCTCACGTTTATACCTTCGTCATTCAACTTGTGTGAACGATGACGGTATAGCGGTCGACAATGACTATGGTAAAGGAGAAACGTATGTTTCGTTGGGGCATTATATTTCTGGTTATCGCGTTAATTGCCGCCGCTCTGGGTTTTGGTGGTCTGGCAGGTACAGCAGCGGGTGCAGCAAAAATCGTCTTTATCGTCGGTATTATTCTGTTCCTGGTCAGCCTGTTTATGGGTCGTCGCCGTCCATAGCGACGTAGTCAGGCAAGGTAAAAATGTAAAGGCCAGTCTTCGGACTGGCTTTTGCAGTTTCAGTCCGCAATAAATTGCGCTACCTTGATCGTATAACTACGAATAAAGTTTTAAACAGGAAAGGAAGGCAGGGGTGGGACAACGAATTCCCGTAACGCTCGGCAATATTGCGCCGTTATCGGTTGAACCCTTTCGTCCTGAACGGCTGGCACTGGTGTGCGAAGGGGGAGGCCAGAGAGGTATTTTCACCGCCGGGGTACTGGACGAATTCATGCGGGCGCAATTCAACCCGTTCGATCTCTTTCTCGGCACCTCCGCCGGGGCGCAAAACCTTTCCGCCTATCTCTGTAATCAGCCTGGCTACGCGCGCAAAGTCATTATGCGCTACACCACCACCCGCGATTTCTTTAACCCGCTGCGCTTTGTGCACGGAGGGAATCTGATCGACCTCGACTGGCTGGTGGAAGCCACCGCCAGCAAAATGCCGTTAGCGATGGGCTATGCCGCCGAGCAATTTGAACGCGGCAAGACGTTTTACATGTGCGCCTGTCGGCAGGACGATTACACGCCGGGCTACTTTGCGCCGGATGAAAAAAACTGGCTGGATTTGATCCGTGCTTCCAGCGCTATCCCCGGATTTTATCGCAGCGGCGTACTGCTCGACGGCATAAATTATCTCGACGGCGGCGTCAGCGATGCGATCCCGGTACAGGAAGCCGCCCGCAGGGGCGCGACAACCATCGTGGTGATCCGCACCGTGCCTTCGCAGATGTACTACACCCCGCAGTGGTTTAAACGCATGGAGCGCTGGCTGGGGGAAAGCAGCCTGCAACCGCTGCTTAACGTTGTACAGCACCATGAAACCAGCTATCGCGCCATCCAGCAGTTTATCGAACAGCCGCCGGACGGCCTGCGCATTTTCGAAATCTATCCGCCAAAAGCGCTGAACAGCATGGCGCTGGGCAGTGGTTTACCGGCGTTGCGTGAAGATTACAAAACCGGGCGGCTGTGCGGCCGTTATTTTCTTGCCACCGTCGGCAAGCTGCTGGCGGAAAGCCCGCCGCTGCTGCGCCACGCGCCGCGTATCCAGGTGCCTGCAACGGTGGTGGTGCCGCCTGCGCCAGTGGCGAATGATACCCACAGCACGCCAATTGTTGATGCGCCGCAGGCCAACGATGCCAGCTTTAATCATGAGGATCTGGCGTAATGGCGCGCTTTATTGATACCCACTGCCATTTTGATTTTCCGCCCTTCACCGACGATGAAGCCGCCAGCCTGCAACGGGCGGCGCAGGTGGGCGTGGAGAGCATCCTCCTCCCGGCTACCGAGTCCGATAATTTTGCCCGCGTCATTGCGCTGGCGGAACGGTTTGACGGCCTGTACGCCGCGCTCGGTCTGCATCCCATTGTCATTGAACGCCATACGCCAGCCTGTCTGGAAAAGCTGGAATCGCGGCTGGCGAAGCCCTCCGACAAACTGGTGGCGATAGGGGAAATTGGGCTGGATCTCTACCGCGACGATCCGCAGTTTGCCCGTCAGGAAGAGATGCTGGACGCGCAGCTGGCGCTGGCAAAGCGCTACGAGCTACCGGTGATCCTCCATTCGCGCCGCACTCACGATAAGCTGGCGATGCATCTGAAGCGCCAGAATTTACCACGCACCGGCGTTGTGCACGGTTTTGCTGGCAGTCTGCAACAGGCCCGGCGTTTTATTGCGCTGGGCTATAAAATCGGCGTGGGGGGAACCATTACGTATCCGCGCGCCAGTAAAACCCGCGATGTGATGGCGCAACTGCCGCTGGCATCGCTGCTGCTGGAAACCGACGCCCCGGATATGCCGCTCAACGGTTATCAGGGGCAGCCGAATCGCCCGGAGCGGGTGGCGCAGGTTTTTGCCACGCTGTGCGAACTGCGCCCGGAACCGGCGGAAGTCATTGCAGAAACGATCTACCAGAACACCCGTGCGCTGTTCGCCCGTCTATAAATACAGCGCCGGATAAATCAGATTATCCACTCCCCGCGCGCTGAGCGCATCGGCAAGACTGGCAATATCCGCAGGCGTTGCGCTGCGCCAGCCTTTTGCCTCGCCGTATACGCCATGGGCGTGAAAAGCATTCAGTCTTACCGGCACCCTGCCCAGCGCGAGAATAAACCCGGCCAGCGAATCGATATGCTCGACATAATCGCTGTGATCCGGGATGGTCAGCAGGCGCAGTTCCACCAGCTTACCGTGCTCTGCAAGCAGGCGGATGCTGTTTTTAATCAGCGTGTTATCGCGTCCCGTAAGCATAATATGACGCTCGCTGCTCCAGGCTTTCAGGTCGAGCATCGCCCCGTCGCATACCGGCAGCAGCTTCCGCCAGCCGGTTTCGCTAAGCATTCCGTTGCTGTCCACCAGGCAGGTCAGGTGCTGCAACTGCGGATCGGCTTTGATAGCGCTGAACAATTCCCGCAGAAACGGCAACTGGAGTGTGGCTTCGCCGCCGCTGACGGTAATGCCCTCAATAAACAGCGCAGCCTTACGTACCTGACTGATAACGTCGGCGACGCTTAAGATTTGTGCCATCGGCGTGGCCTGCTGAGGACATAAATGCAGGCAGGCATCGCACTGCTGGCAGGCGGAAGCGTCCCATATCACTTTACCCGCCGTCAGACTCAGCGCCTGATGCGGGCAGCGGGGAACGCATTCTCCGCAATAGTTACAACATCCTATAGTCCACGGATTGTGACAGTTCTTACAGCGCAGATTACAGCCCTGTAGAAACAGGGCCAGGCGGCTGCCAGGCCCGTCCACGCAGGAGAAGGGGATGATCTTACTGACTAAAGCGCATCTGCTGTTCATGGCTTATCACGCGGGGTTGACGTTCCAGAATGCGCGTATTGCGCGCCGCTTCTTCTCCGAGCCAGGTGGTGTTGGTCCGCGAGCCTTCGGCACGGTATTTTTCCAGATCGGACAGCCGCACCATATAGCCCGTCACGCGCACCAGATCGTTACCGCACACGTTGGCGGTAAACTCGCGCATCCCCGCCTTAAATGCGCCGAGGCAAAGCTGCACCAGCGCCTGCGGATTGTTTTTAATGGTCCGATCGAGGGTCAGAATATCGCTGATCCCCGCAGAGTAATAAGCGTGATGTGGCGCGACGGCCTGCAAATGGCTGATGGGATCGGGTTCATCGCCGTAGGACAGACGTGCGCCCGGCGTGGTGCCGGTATCGGAGCTGATCCCGGACTGGGCGTGCAGCAGCGCGCGGTTTTTCCAGCCGTAGCTGACCGGAGTATTTTCAACAAACGCCGCCAGCTGTGCGCTGATGCGGTAGCCCAGATTATTCGCCGCTTCATCTTTACCGTAGCGTTCTGCGTCGCACAGCAGATTCACCGCTTCCGCCAGCCCGTAAATGCCAAACATCGGCGCAAAGCGCCGGGGATCGATCAGCCCCTCTTTCACCAGAAAGCTGCTGTCGAAGAAATGTGACTGCGTATAGAGGAATTCACAGCGGGCATTGATAATCGCCATTTGCTGTTCACAGTAGTACGGCAGAATGCGCGAAAAGAAGTCTTCGACCGACTGGCTGCGCTCTGCGACCGCTTTCAGGTTTAGCCTGACCAGAGTACTGCCGCCGCCCGCCAGCGGCAGCGAGTTATAGCAACTGACGACGCCGTACTGTCCATTTGTGAAAATTTTATCATTTTCTGGCCCGTTGGCGATGTGCGGCTTACTGCATTCACAAATATTCTGCGCCACCGTCAGCAGCAGATCGTCCGGGGTGATATGCGGATCGTAGATGAACGTCAGGTTGGGCGAAACCTGCTTTAACTGGGCATCTGCGCGCAGAATGGCGCGTGTCACCGGGGTATCTGCCGGGCCAATATTAGCATGGACAAACGCATCCGGCAGGGTGCGATCGAGGTAGCGCCAGAAACGTTTTATTCGAATGTCGATCTGTTCCTGTGTTAGAATTCTAACATATGGCTGTAACAGCGTATCAAGCTGACCCAGGTAGACCGGCATGGAGGTCACCGAGGGAACGTGATGATAAAGAATAGTCAGCAGGGAGAGCGCATCGTCCAGATCCTGCGCGCCTTCCAGCTCCAGCCATTCGGAACCGTTGGCAAGAAACCGGGCGTAATCCGGCAGGACGTAACGCGGCTTATACGGCGCGTGGCCCTCGAACATATCGCAGATCACACCCTCGTCCAGCGCGCGCTGTGCTTCGGCGGGAAGCCCCGGGGCTGGCAGGGCGTTTTCCGCTTCCAGCGCCAGAAAATGGCGTTTTTGTTCCGGGCTGAGCTGGGAGCTGGTCACAATTTGCTGGCAACGTTGTTGCAGCGTGGTCTCGCATGAGGTGGGCATCGACGGGTCCTTATTATGCCGAACAGATGCTCTATTCTAAGAAGATAACCTGGGACACTTTTGATCCTGATGCCCCGATAAGGAGAAAGCGCCCATCGAAGTTTGAGCCAGATCTCATTACAGTAATGCAATCTTGCATGAAGTTTTCATTAACTGTGATGTATGTCGATATGTGATGGCGAGTAAATGTTAGAATAGTAACAGACTCGCAAGGTTAAAATTTAACTGGCGATACGCCTGGAGAGTGTTATGACTGATTTAAAAGCAAGTAGCCTGCGCGCGCTGAAGCTGATGGACCTCACCACCCTGAATGACGATGACACCGACGAAAAAGTCATTGCTCTGTGCCAACAGGCAAAGACCCCGGTCGGCAACACCGCTGCTGTATGCATCTATCCGCGTTTCATCCCGATTGCGCGTAAAACCTTAAAAGCGCAGGGTACGCCAGACGTGCGCATTGCGACCGTCACCAACTTCCCGCACGGCAACGACGACATCAACATTGCGCTGGCAGAAACCCGTGCGGCCATCGCCTACGGTGCTGACGAAGTTGACGTGGTATTCCCGTACCGTGCGCTGATTGCCGGTAACGAAGAGGTCGGTTTTGAACTGGTGAAAGCCTGTAAAGAAGCCTGCGCAGCGGCGGACGTACTGCTGAAAGTCATTATCGAAACCGGCGAACTGAAAGAAGAAGCGCTGATCCGCAAAGCGTCTGAAATCTCGATCAAGGCAGGCGCTGATTTTATCAAAACGTCGACCGGTAAAGTGCCGGTGAACGCCACGCCGGAAAGCGCACGCATTATGCTTGAAGTGATCCGCGATATGGGCGTCGAAAAAACCGTTGGTTTCAAACCGGCGGGCGGCGTGCGCAGCGCGGAAGACGCGCAGAAATTCCTCGCTATCGCCGATGAACTGTTTGGTGCTGACTGGGCGGACGCCCGCCACTACCGCTTCGGCGCATCCAGCCTGCTGGCGAGCCTGCTGAAAGCGCTTGGCCACGGCGACGGCAAAAGCGCCAGCAGCTACTAACGTCTGATTTGCCGGGAGGCGACTGCCTGCCCGGCCCACATCCGGGAGGTTATCTTGTTCCTCGCACAAGAAATTATTCGTAAAAAACGTGATGGTCATGCATTAAGCGACGAAGAAATTCGCTTTTTTATCAACGGTATTCGCGATAATACCGTTTCTGAAGGGCAAATCGCTGCGCTGGCGATGACCATCTTTTTCCACGATATGGCGATTGAAGAGCGCGTTTCGCTGACGATGGCGATGCGCGATTCCGGCAGCGTGCTTGACTGGAAGAGCCTGCATCTTAACGGCCCGATTGTGGATAAACACTCCACCGGCGGCGTCGGCGACGTGACCTCGCTCATGCTGGGGCCGATGGTCGCCGCCTGCGGTGGCTACATTCCGATGATTTCCGGGCGCGGCCTCGGTCACACCGGCGGCACGCTCGACAAACTGGAAGCCATTCCCGGTTTTGATATTTTCCCCGATGACGCTCGCTTTCGCGAAATTATTAAAGACGTCGGCGTGGCAATTATCGGCCAAACCAGTTCGCTGGCTCCGGCGGATAAACGCTTCTATGCAACCCGCGATATTACTGCGACCGTGGATTCGATCCCACTGATCACCGCCTCGATCCTCGCCAAAAAACTGGCGGAAGGGCTGGATGCGCTGGTGATGGACGTCAAAGTCGGCAGCGGCGCGTTTATGCCAACCTATGAGCTTTCTGCGGCACTGGCGGAAGCGATTGTTGGCGTAGCCAATGGCGCAGGCGTGCGCACGACCGCGCTGCTGACCGATATGAACCAGGTGCTGGCCTCCAGCGCCGGTAACGCGGTGGAAGTCCGTGAAGCGGTGCAGTTCCTGACCGGCGAATATCGCAACCCGCGCCTGCTGGACGTCACAATGGCGCTGTGCGTTGAAATGCTGATTTCCGGCCGACTGGCGAAAGATGACGCCGACGCGCGCGCGCAGCTGCAAGCGGTGCTCGATAACGGCAAAGCGGCGGAGATTTTTGGTCGCATGGTGGCAGCACAAAAAGGCCCAACCGATTTCGTTGAAAATTACGATAAATACCTGCCGTCCGCGATGCTGAGTAAAGCGGTGTATGCCGATACCGAAGGTTTCATTTCGCAGATGGACACCCGCGCGCTGGGTATGGCAGTGGTTTCAATGGGCGGCGGTCGCCGTCAGGCTTCCGATACCATTGACTACAGCGTTGGTTTTACGGATATGGTGCGTCTGGGCGACAGCGTGGACGGTCAGCGTCCGCTGGCGGTGATCCACGCGAAAGACGAAGCCAGCTGGCAGGACGCTGCAAAAGCGGTCAAAGCGGCAATTATCCTTGACGAAAAAGCGCCGGAAAAAACGCCAGTGGTCTATCGTCGTATCACTGAGTAGCGGTATACTGATCTGATCGCTTTTTTGCAGCGCATGATATATGGAGAACAAGATGAAACGTGCATTTATTATGGTGCTGGACTCCTTTGGTATTGGTGCCACGGAAGACGCCGATCGCTTCGGCGATACCGGTGCCGACACCCTGGGCCACATTGCTGAAGCCTGCGCAAAGGGCGAAGCTGACCACGGTCGCAAAGGCCCGCTGAATCTGCCTAACCTGACGCGTCTCGGTCTGGCGAAAGCCCACGAAGGCTCTACCGGTACTATCCCGGCAGGCATGGACGGAAATGCTGAAGTCATCGGCGCATACGCATGGGCGCATGAACTTTCTTCCGGTAAAGATACCCCGTCAGGCCACTGGGAAATCGCGGGTGTGCCGGTACTGTTCGACTGGGGCTACTTCAGCGACCACGAAAACAGCTTCCCGCAGGCGCTGCTCGACAAACTGGTTGAGCGTGCGAACCTGCCGGGCTACCTCGGCAACTGCCACTCTTCCGGCACGGTGATCCTCGACGAGCTGGGCGAAGAGCACATGAAAACCGGCAAGCCGATTTTCTATACCTCTGCGGACTCCGTGTTCCAGATTGCCTGTCATGAAGAGACTTACGGTCTCGATAAACTCTACGAGCTGTGTGAAATCGCGCGTGAAGAACTGACCGAAGGCGGCTACAACATTGGTCGCGTTATCGCACGTCCGTTTGTCGGCGACAAGCCGGGCAACTTCCAGCGCACCGGGAACCGTCACGATCTGGCGGTAGAGCCACCGGCGCCAACCATCCTGAAAAAACTGGTGGAAGAGAAGGCGGGCGAAGTGGTTTCGGTAGGTAAAATTGCGGATATCTACGCGCACGTCGGCATCACTAAAAAAGTGAAGGCTACCGGGCTGGACGCGCTGTTTGACGCCACCGTCAAAGAGATGAAAGCGGCGGGCGATAACACTATTGTCTTCACCAACTTTGTTGATTTTGACTCCTCCTGGGGCCACCGTCGCGACGTCGCGGGTTACGCTGCCGGTCTGGAACTGTTCGACCGCCGCCTGCCGGAACTGATGGAACTGGTGGGCGAGGATGATATTCTGATCCTGACCGCCGACCACGGCTGCGATCCGACCTGGCAGGGCACCGATCACACCCGTGAACATATTCCGGTGCTGGTCTATGGCCCGAAAGTCAAACCCGGCTCGCTGGGTCATCGTGAGACCTTTGCTGATATCGGCCAGACGCTGGCGGCTTATTTCGGCACTTCCGATATGGAATATGGCAAAGCCATGTTCTGAAAACTGGCCGGGTGGCACGGCGCTGCCCGGCGCAACAATCAAGAAAAAAGGGAACGAGAGATGGCTACCCCACATATTAATGCAGAAATGGGCGATTTCGCGGACGTCGTGCTGATGCCGGGCGACCCGCTGCGCGCAAAGCACATTGCTGAAACCTTCCTTGAAGACGTGCGTGAAGTTAACAACGTGCGCGGGATGCTGGGCTACACCGGCACCTATAAAGGCCGCAAAATTTCCGTGATGGGTCACGGCATGGGTATCCCATCCTGCTCCATTTACACCAAAGAGCTGATCACCGACTTCGGCGTGAAAAAGATCATCCGCGTTGGCTCCTGCGGCGCGGTGCGTGCGGACGTCAAACTGCGTGACGTGGTGATTGGCATGGGCGCATGTACCGATTCCAAAGTGAACCGCCTGCGTTTTAAAGATCATGACTTCGCGGCAATTGCCGACTTTGGCATGGTGCGCAACGCGGTAGACGCGGCAAAAGCGCTGGGCGTGGATGCGCGCGTAGGCAACATTTTCTCCGCCGACCTGTTTTACACCCCGGACCCGACTATGTTCGACGTGATGGAAAAATACGGCATCCTCGGCGTGGAAATGGAAGCCGCAGGGATCTACGGCGTGGCGGCAGAGTTTGGGGCGAAAGCGCTGACTATCTGCACCGTCTCCGACCATATCCGCACCCACGAGCAGACTACGGCGGCTGAACGTCAGACCACGTTTAACGACATGATCAAAATCGCGCTGGAATCTGTGCTGCTGGGCGACCAGGAATAATACTTTTCGAAAGGGACCGCCCGGTCCCTTTTTACTGTGAATCTATTCATTTTTACGCTTATTAAAATAAAAAACCTTCGCTTTTCATGATGTTGCGCTATTAAATCTATTCACCCATTTATTCCTCTGTGAGCGCGTTAACATGTGTATACCTCGCACGGCTTCCGCTATCCACGCTGACAGCTCGCGCAGCTCCGTTTCATGGTCGGGGAAATCCACCTGCAGCGCATCGTACTCCTGTTGCAGCATATCGGCGCGGTATAAACAGCCCTGCAAACGCCCGGCCTGCAAATGCGTAAACGCCGGAGCCTGTCCGAAATTCCATTCCCAGCTACTTTAACGGGCAAACGTTTCGGCAAAGCCTACTCAAAAAAGGCCAGTAACCTAAGTGGCGTTTAAATCGATGCCTGGGAAGTGCACAGAGGCAGAATACACAGGAAGAACAAACATTAAACTATCTTACTTTTTTGAAAATAAGCAAAATCAGTATGATACATATGAAATTACCAATAAGAGCTATCATTAACAATTGATCAAACGATTGTGAAAGTACCGCAATGATCCCATGGCATGTATCAGCATTCAATGTTCCAATAGAGGGTGGGGTATTGTATTTTACTGTTAACCCATAACCAAAAACGGGTATCATTACAGCTATCACGTAGCAAACAGCAATAACAATAATCCCTCCCCATCTTAGAACTGTTTTACTCAACATCGTAAGATCCTCCTGACAAACCACCAATTGACCCCGCTGAGTAACCAGTGGATGAGCCTGCTTCTGATAATCCCTCAGTTGCGGCCTCAAATGATTTTCCACGCAAATCAGATTTCGATGGGGTAAAGCCATTTATATTTGGATATTGAACTTTAAATTCATCAGTAACATTAATGATATCCATTGATGAAAGATCATTGCTTTTTTCGCTCAAGTATTTTTTTAAGGATGTAGGTATTGTGAAATCCTCATGCCCTTCTATCGGAATTCCGGTGGTCGTTGAAACATATCTTGTGTCGAAAATATGCGATCCTGCTTCGCTGATTGCATTTACTGTATGAGTAGTACAGTTACTTCCAGTCAAATCATATTCATCAATGACTCGACCATTTCTCTTAGTTCGATCCCCCATATCTTTCGTTACTACTGGTTTTGTTCCAGAATTCCACAATTTTTGAAATGCATCCCTCGCACTAAAAAGACCAACATCGTTTATCCTGTATACTTCAGCTTCACGCTGATAAAGTTCCTCTCGATAATACAAGCGAGCATCATCACCTCTCATAAAAAGTAAAATTCCATCGCCAGTCAATCCTGCTGTACCAATTCGCCCATAGCGTCCGTATGTATACACATAAATTTGATTACTTTGGTGCACAGACACAAATGCATGCCCAGCTTCCTGCACCTCAACCCAAACATAAACTCCATCACGCAAAGGGTTATCCTCGGGAGTACAGGTTTTCGCGAAATCATTATGTTTCTTCGCCGTTTGAGCGTGTTGTACTGGTTCATCAGCTTTTGCAGGCTCTGGAGAAGGAGCTGCTGCTACCAACGGGGCAGCAACAGGAGCAGCCTTGGGCATACCTCCCTGATATAGACCATGCTTCGCCCATGTGTGTGTTGGGATAAAAAAGGCTTTACAAGGGCAAGTTGAGCGGCTGTAAAGTGTACTTGCAGCATAACACCCATGAATGATCTCTCCGGGATGTCCCCCGTCTACACTGTAGATTCCCGGATGTTTTCCGCAGGACACTTTATTCCCATTGACTGCTTGCCGGTTCTGGTTCGGGCCAAATTGTGTTCCTTTCGGATGCCCCTCCAAAACACTTCCCCCACACGAGGTTTTATCACCTTTCACTATCCAGTAACCAATTGACATTTCCCTTGTTCCTTATGGTGTTACGAACGTTGGACTAGGTGATTTTAGTACTTTGAGGTTGGCGGGTAAATGAGCAAACGCAACAACAATTTAAGTTATAGGATGCTTAAAAGCAGGGCTTCAACTTATGAAAAAGGTAAGCCCATAAAACAACAAAGGCCGCTTTCGCGACCTTATACCTGTAGAGCGTGACGAATTTCCTGTTTTCATCGTTCCAGTCATACGAAGATTGCGGTTAGCCATAATCACTATTAAATGACATTAATTATCATGTGTGAATTGCATCATATCACCACCGTATCCGCGTTGCGCCACAGAAATGAAACCCGCTGCGTGGCGGTCTACCGCAAGGTTGAACCAGGGATCGTAAGAGTCGGAAAGGAGAAGGCGAAATGTCGACATTTTCGATAACCTTTACGGCAATAAGGAGCAATACATCGGAAATTTGTGTTTCCTATATTGCCAGATACGCTATTGTCGGGGTAGCCTCATGCGTCGTTTTTACCCCGGATACACAGGAGCTTTAATGCCAAACATGACCTGGTGCGACTTGCCTGATGATGTGTCTTTATGGCCCGGTCTGCCTCTCTCTCTTAGCGGCGATGAGGTCATGCCGCTGGATTACCATGCAGGCCGTAACGGCTGGCTATTATATGGTCGCAGTCTGGATAAGCAGCGTTTGACCCAGTATCAACGTAAGCTGGGCGCGGCAATGGTGATCGTGAGCGCATGGTGCGTGGAGGATTATCAGGTTATCCGCCTCGCCGGATCGCTGACGCCGCGCGCTACGCGTCTGGCGCATGATGCCGGGCTGGACGTGGCTCCGCTGGGGAAAATCCCGCATTTGCGCACGCCGGGCCTGCTGGTGATGGATATGGACTCCACCGCCATTCAAATCGAATGCATTGATGAAATTGCAAAGCTTGCCGGAACCGGCGAAATGGTGGCCGAAGTGACCGAGCGGGCGATGCGCGGCGAGCTCGATTTTACCGCCAGCCTGCGCAGCCGCGTGGCGACCCTCGAAGGCGCGGACGCCAACATTCTGCACCAGGTTCGCGACGGCTTACCGCTGATGCCTGGCCTGACGCAATTAGTGCTGAAGCTTGAAACGCTGGGCTGGAAAGTGGCGATTGCGTCCGGCGGTTTCACCTTCTTCGCTGAATACCTGCGCGAGAAGCTGCGTCTGTCGGCGGTTGTCGCCAATGAGCTGGAAATCCGCGATGGCAAATTCACCGGTCATGTGACGGGCGATATTGTCGACGCGCAGTATAAAGCAATGACATTAACGCGGCTGGCGGAAGAGTACGGCATTCCCGCTACGCAAACGCTGGCCATTGGCGACGGTGCCAATGATCTGCCGATGATTAAAACAGCCGGACTGGGCATTGCCTATCATGCTAAACCTAAAGTGAATGAAAAGGCGGAAGTGACTATCCGTCATGCTGACCTGATGGGCGTATTTTGTATCCTGTCCGGCAGCCTGAACCAGAAATAAGAGGTTATCGTGGCGAAAGCTCCCAAACGCGCATTTGTCTGTAATGAATGTGGTGCGGATTATCCGCGCTGGCAGGGGCAGTGCAGCGCCTGTCATGCCTGGAACACCATCACCGAAGTGCGTGTGGCGGCATCGCCCACCGTGGCGCGCAATGAAAAACTGAGCGGCTATGCGGGCAGCGCGGGCGTGTCGAAAGTGCAGAAACTTTCTGACATCAGCCTTGAGGCGCTACCGCGCTTTTCCACCGGTTTTAAAGAGTTCGACCGCGTACTTGGCGGCGGCGTGGTGCCGGGCAGTGCGATCCTGATCGGCGGCAACCCCGGCGCGGGTAAATCAACGCTGCTGCTGCAAACCCTGTGCCGCCTGTCTGAACAAATGAAAACGCTGTACGTCACCGGGGAGGAATCCCTCCAGCAGGTCGCCATGCGCGCGCACCGCCTGGGGCTGCCGACGGCGAACCTGAATATGCTCTCTGAAACCAGCATTGAGCAAATCTGCATGATTGCCGATGAAGAACAGCCGAAGCTGATGGTGATCGACTCCATTCAGGTCATGCACATGGCTGATATTCAGTCATCGCCCGGCAGCGTGGCGCAGGTGCGCGAGACCGCAGCCTATCTGACGCGCTTTGCCAAAACGCGCGGCGTAGCCATCGTCATGGTCGGCCACGTCACTAAAGATGGCTCGCTGGCAGGGCCGAAAGTGCTGGAACACTGTATCGACTGTTCGGTGTTGCTCGATGGCGATGCCGACTCGCGCTTCCGCACCCTGCGCAGCCACAAAAACCGCTTCGGCGCAGTAAACGAACTGGGCGTATTCGCCATGACCGAGCAGGGACTGCGCGAAGTCAGCAACCCGTCGGCTATCTTCCTGAGCCGGGGCGATGAAGTGACTCCCGGCAGTTCCGTTATGGTGGTCTGGGAAGGCACGCGCCCGCTACTGGTGGAGATCCAGGCGCTTGTCGATCACTCCATGATGGCTAATCCCCGGCGGGTGGCGGTAGGGCTGGAACAAAACCGACTGGCGATCCTGCTGGCGGTGCTCCATCGTCACGGCGGATTGCAAATGTCCGACCAGGATGTGTTTGTCAACGTAGTCGGCGGCGTGAAGGTCACCGAAACCAGCGCGGATCTGGCGCTGCTGCTGGCGATGGTCTCCAGCCTGCGTGACCGCCCGCTGCCGCAGGATCTGGTGGTCTTTGGTGAAGTCGGTCTGGCGGGTGAGATCCGCCCGGTGCCAAGCGGGCAGGAGCGTATCTCTGAAGCAGCAAAACACGGCTTCAAACGTGCCATTGTTCCGGCAGCGAACGTGCCGAAAAAAATCCCGGAAGGGATGCAGGTTTTTGGCGTTAAGAAACTTACCGATGCGCTTAGCGTGTTTGACGACTTATAATCTATATACCCATCTCGGTATTCTTAATCATTCGGGTTGCCTGGAAAAAGCACCTGCACCCTGAAGGATGACGAGTATCAGCAGATATTTCGCTGACCCGGCGCGTGCCGGGCAGTTTGACCCAGCAGGAGGCTCTTGTGTCATCATTCGACTATCTTAAAACCGCCATCCGCCAGAAAGGCTGCACGCTGCAACAGGTGGCGGACGCCAGCGGTATGACCAAGGGGTATTTAAGTCAGCTTCTGAATGCCAAAATCAAAAGCCCCAGCGCCCAGAAGCTGGAGGCGCTGCACCGCTTCCTTGGGCTTGAGTTCCCGCGCCGACAAAAGAGCGTCGGCGTGGTGTTCGGCAAATTCTATCCGCTGCATACCGGACATATTTATCTCATCCAGCGCGCCTGTAGCCAGGTCGACGAGCTGCATATCATCATGGGCTATGATGAAACGCGCGATCGTAAACTGTTTGAAGACAGCGCGATGTCGCAACAGCCGACGGTCCCGGATCGCCTGCGCTGGCTGCTACAAACCTTTAAGTATCAGAAAAATATTCACATTCATTCCTTCAATGAAGAGGGTATGGAGCCGTATCCGCACGGCTGGGATGTGTGGAGTCGCGGTATCAGCGCGTTTATGGAGGAGAAGGGCATTCAGCCTGACTGGATCTACACCTCGGAAGAGGCCGATGCGAAGCAATATCCGCTGCATCTGGGGACCGAAGCGGTGCTCATCGATCCGAAGCGGACGTTCATGAACATCAGCGGTGGGCAGATCCGTGAAAATCCGTTCCGCTACTGGGAATATATTCCCACTGAAGTAAAACCCTTCTTCGTGCGAACTATTGCGGTGCTGGGTGGGGAATCAAGCGGTAAATCGACGCTGGTCAACAAACTGTCTAATATCTTCAACACCACCAGTGCCTGGGAATATGGCCGCGACTACGTCTTTTCGCACCTCGGCGGCGATGAGATGGCGTTGCAATATTCAGACTACGATAAAATCGCGCTGGGTCAGGCGCAGTACATCGACTTTGCGGTCAAATACGCCAATAAAGTCGCTTTTATTGATACCGACTTTGTGACTACCCAGGCCTTCTGTAAAAAATATGAAGGGCGCGAGCATCCATTCGTCCAGGCTATGATTGATGAATACCGCTTTGACCTGGTGATCCTGCTGGAGAATAACACACCGTGGGTCGCGGACGGCCTGCGCAGCCTCGGCAGCTCGGTCGATCGCAAAGAATTTCAGACCCTGCTGGTGTCCATGCTTCAGGAAAACAATATCGAATTCGTCCATGTTGAAGAGTCGGATTATGACTCCCGCTTCCTGCACTGCGTGGAGCTGGTGAAGCGTCTGATGGGCGAGAGCCAGTAAAAAAATACCCGACGCAGACAGGATGCGTCGGGTATTTACGGCAGTTATTTCACTTCCACTTCCTAATCACCAGACTTATTAATTTAGAATAAATTAATCCATCATTAAGATTATTTAAAGGCAATAACATAGTTAATTCCGCGTATTACGTTTAAATTACCCGTTCGGAGTAATGAGTGTAACTCGTTGATGAAGTTAATGGTTTGTGAGTTATTATCACAGGGTTTTCTCTTTGTGCTCCACCTATGGAAATAAATTACCTTTAAGGACATTTATATATGAAATATATTTCAGGTAAAATTGATGCACGGAAAAGTGCGATATCATTATGTATTGCGCTCGCATTGCAGGGAAACACGGTCTGGGCAGAAACAATTAACAACGTCAATAACAGTCATTCCATCAGCTGTCCTGAAGATATCAAATCATTAACCAAAGCGCAAAAAGCAAAATTACCCGCCACCTGCCTGAAAGAAGAACCGTCATTCCTGGAGGAAAGCTGGGAATGGGTGGCAGGCGGCGTGGCCGCGGTGGCTGCTGCGGTCGGTATTGTCGTGTCCGACGATGATGACAGCAACAGCAGCCATAACAGCAGTGATAACCCCCTGCCGCCTGATGATGGCAGTGATACCCCGACGCCGCCTGATGACGGCAGCGATACCCCGACGCCGCCTGATGACGGCAGCGATACCCCGACGCCTCCGGCACCTCCTGCTCCGGGAACGGCCAGCTTTACCAACGGCGTGGAATGGAATGAAGCCAGCAGCACGCTGACCATCAAAAATGTGGTCTGGACCTACAGCAAAAACGCAGACGGCACGTATGTGCTGACGGACCCGGCCACGGGCAATACGGCGCTGCTGTCCAAATGGACGAAAAATGCGGATGGCTCGCTGAGCCTGAGCGGGCAGAGCGCCGACGGCAGCCAGAACTGGCTGTATAACAATACCGGCAAACTCACCCGGACGGATGCAGCCAACTGGCATGAAGGCGACGGTCAGCAGATCAATACCAACGGGGGAGAAGCCTCCGGGACCGGCAATGCGGGTCAGGTCATCTCCGGTGACGGCAACAACGCTGAAGTCAATGGGGATACCTCCGCCAGAGAGGGGGGGACCGGCACCAGCGTGGCTGGCGATGGCAACACCATTGATAACAAAGGCAAAGCCACGGTCGACGGTGAAGGCTCCACCGGTACGGACGTGACCGGTAACAATAACAGCATCAACAACAATGGCGACAGCAGTGCCGCTACCGCCATTAACGACACCACCGGTGTGATTAATATCAATGCTGAAAACGGTCAGGCTTTTTATTCCGACGGCAATGCCAACAACCGCATTATCAACCTCGGTGCCATTAACCTTGGCGCTGACGTACCGGCCACGGCGGATAACAGCGCGGCGCTGGTTACGCCAGAACTGGCGAACGGCACCATCGTGGAAGCACCGCTTACCCTGGATAAAAATACAGTCATTATGTCAGGCAGTACGGTCACTAACCGTAGCGTAATGACGGCCACGGGCAAGGGTGCGCTGGGCGTTGACGGCACCTTTAATAACGAGTCAGGAGCGGTAACCAGCGCGCCGGTGACCGTCAGCGCAGGCGGCGTGGTCAATAACAGCGGTACGCTCAGCGGAACCACCACCGTGAATGGCGGAACGCTGAACAATGACAGTACCGGTACTGTCGCTAACTCCCTTACCGTTTCGGGTGCCGGAAAAGTTGTCAACGCCGGTACTGTGAATAAAGGCGTGAAGCTCAGTGCCTCCGGTAAAGTCACCAACAGCGGCACGGTCGTCCTGGGCAGCAGCACGGATGCCAAAAATGCCAGCATTCTGGAACTGAACAACAGCAGCGTGTTTGAGAACGCCGCCGGTGGTCAGGTAACGGGCGATAACAATAAGAACGCTGTCCACCTGAATCATGACGGCACCCTGAAGAACGATAAGGGTGCAACCATGACCTTCACCGCCAGCAGTAATCCGGCGGCAGTGAATATCTGGAACAACACCGCGGACTTCATCAACGACGGCACGGCAAACGCCACGGGGGTTTCTCTGGTGGCATCGGCAGGTAACGCCGCTGCCGGGAAGGCGTTCTTCTGGAACCAGGACGACGGGGTGGTGAACTTCACCGCCACTGCGTCCGGCCAGAGCGCCGTCAGCCTGACCCACGATAACTTTGCCGGTATCAACGACGGCACCATCAACATCAGCGGTAACGGCGCTGTTGCCATGAAGGGCGGCAAAAATGCCCAGCTGGTGAACAACGGCACCATCAATCTCGGCACGGAAGGCACCACGGAAAGCGGCATGATTGCCATGCAGCTGGACGCGAACGCCACCGCCGCCGCGGTGATTGAGAACAACGGTGCCATCAATATCTACGCCAAAGATTCTTACGCCTTCAGCCGCCTGGGTGCGAATGGCCGTGTCATCAACAACGGCACCGTGAACCTGGAAGGGGAAGGCAGCGGCCTGGTGAAAGAGGCCGGCATCACCCCGGAAGGCAACGGCACCGGCGGTAACGGCACCGAAACCCATGCCGCCACCTACACCCTGCCGGTTGACCCGACTGCACCGGTACAGAGCAGTGGCCTGCGCTCCGGCGTCAGCCAGTACACCGTCGGCACCACCGCCGGGGGCACGGCGGGCAGGCGGTTACAGCCAGTTCTTCGGTCTGAACCATGCCATGCCGCTGGGTGAGAACGGTCTGTCCTGGAACAACGGCCTGCGTTATGACGTGCACCAGTTCGACAGCAACCGCGCCATCAGCTACGGCGACGTGAGCGAAACGGCGAAATCAGCCACCCGCCAGCAGTACCTGGAGCTGCGCTCTGAAGGGCGTAAAACCTTCACCGTGCAGGAAGGG
>DIJC01000013.1:121386-286322 GCA_002421005.1 Enterobacteriaceae bacterium UBA5654
GCAGGGCCCTTTCACTGAAAGGGCCTTTTTTTTGCTGGAACAGGGTTTGTGGATATCATTATTGACAGTAACGCTATTTATCAGGCGCAGGGAAGACAGTATTTATTGCCTATAAAACGTCGAATGAAGGCGAACCATGACGAAAGCACCTTTCGGTACCCTGGCTGGAAACGGAAATTGAGACAGGAATATTTTTAGATTTAATTAAACTGAGTTTAAGAAATAGTAAAGCGAATGACCGGAGCCATTCGCTTCAGGCAATTACTTAGCGATACGCTTGTACTTGATACGCTTCGGCTCCAGCGCGTCAGCGCCCAGCGTGCGTTTCTTGTACTCTTCGTATTCGGTAAAGTTACCTTCGAAGAACTCGACTTTACCTTCATCCTGGTAATCCAGAATGTGGGTAGCGATACGGTCGAGGAACCAGCGATCGTGCGAGATCACCATCGCGCAGCCGGGGAATTCCAGCAGGGCGTTTTCCAGCGCGCGCAGGGTTTCGATATCCAGGTCGTTGGTCGGTTCATCGAGCAGCAGCATGTTGCCACCGACCTGCAACAGCTTCGCCAGATGCAGACGACCGCGTTCACCGCCGGACAGCTCGCCGACGCGTTTGCCCTGATCAACCCCTTTGAAGTTGAAGCGGCCAACGTAGGCGCGGCTCGGCATTTCGGTGTTGCCGATTTTCATAATATCCAGCCCGCCGGACACTTCTTCCCACACGGTTTTGCTGTTATCCATCGCGTCGCGGAACTGATCGACCGATGCCAGCTTGACGGTTTCACCCAGTTCAATGCTGCCCGCGTCCGGCTGCTCCTGGCCTGAGATCATGCGGAAGAGGGTGGATTTACCCGCGCCGTTCGGACCGATAATGCCGACAATCGCGCCTTTCGGTACGGAGAAGCTCAGATCGTCAATCAGCAGGCGATCGCCATAGGATTTACGCAGGTTAGACACTTCAACGACTTTATCGCCCAGACGCGGTCCAGGTGGAATAAACAGTTCGTTGGTTTCGTTACGTTTCTGGTATTCGGTGCTGTTAAGCTCTTCGAAGCGCGCCAGACGGGCTTTGCCCTTCGACTGACGGCCTTTCGCACCCTGACGCACCCACTCCAGCTCTTTCTCAATGGATTTACGGCGCGCTGCTTCCTGCGAGGCTTCCTGCGCCAGACGCTGATCTTTCTGCTCCAGCCAGGAAGAGTAGTTGCCTTCCCACGGAATACCTTCGCCACGGTCCAGTTCCAGGATCCAGCCCGCCACGTTATCGAGGAAATAACGGTCGTGGGTAATGGCGACCACGGTGCCTTCGAAATCGTGCAGGAAGCGTTCCAGCCACGCCACGGATTCGGCATCCAGGTGGTTGGTCGGTTCGTCGAGCAGCAGCATGTCCGGTTTTTCCAGCAGCAGGCGGCACAGCGCCACGCGGCGGCGTTCACCCCCGGAAAGCTTCTCTACTTTTGCGTCCCAGTCCGGCAGGCGCAGGGCATCGGCGGCGCGTTCAAGCTGGACGTTCAGGTTATGGCCGTCGTGCGCCTGAATAATCTCTTCCAGCTTGCCCTGTTCAGCGGCGAGCTTGTCGAAATCAGCGTCTGGCTCGGCATACAGCGCGTAGACTTCATCCAGACGTTTCAGCGCGCCGACCACGTCGGCCACCGCTTCCTCGATGGATTCACGGACGGTGTGTTCCGGGTTCAGCTTCGGTTCCTGCGGCAGATAGCCGATTTTAAGACCGGGCTGCGGACGCGCTTCACCTTCGATATCAGTATCGATACCCGCCATGATGCGCAGCAGGGTGGACTTACCGGCACCGTTCAGGCCCAGTACGCCGATTTTTGCCCCAGGGAAGAAGCTCAGAGAGATGTTTTTCAAAATATGACGTTTCGGCGGAACCACTTTGCCGACACGATGCATGGTATAAACGAATTGAGCCACGTTGGACTTCGCCTCTTTTATGGTAATGAGTTCAGAGCCGAAGTGTAGCCGTTTTCCGCAGTGAATCCCAGCGGACCGGATCCGCAGCGTTAACGTAAAAAAATGCCCGGAACGTGGCGCGATATGCAATGTCTGATTAGCATAAAGTGATTACGCGGCACGATGCTGCCTGAAATGCACCTTTAAAAGAGGAAGAGCTTGTGGAGAAAGCTAAACATGTGGCCTGGCGTCTTCTGACGGTTAGTGCTTGCCTGCTAACCGTCAGTTACCAGGTCCACGCTGACTCACTGGATGAGCAACGCAATCGCTATGCTCAAATTAAACAGGCATGGGATAACCACCAGATGGATACGGTGAGTCAACTGATGCCCACGTTGCAGAGCTATCCGCTGTATCCCTACCTTGAATACCGCCAGATCACCGACGATTTGCAGAATCAGACCGCGATTGCGGTAACTAATTTCGTGCGTGCTAATCCGACGCTGCCCACTGCCCGCTCGCTGCAATCGCGTTTTGTGAACGAGCTGGCGCGCCGCGAAGACTGGCGCGGGCTGCTGGCGTTCAGCCCGGATAAACCGGGCTCCACGGAAGCCCAGTGTAATTACTACTACGCGAAGTGGAATACCGGTCAGGCGCAGGAAGCCTGGGACGGAGCTAAAGAGTTATGGTTAACCGGCAAAAGCCAGCCGAACGCCTGCGATAAACTGTTCGGAGCCTGGCGCGCTTCCGGCAATCAGGACCCGCGTGCGTATCTGGAGCGGATCCGTCTGGCGATGAAAGCAGGCAACACCGGGCTGGTGACAGTGTTAGCCGGGCAAATGCCCGCTGATTATCAGACGATCTCCACGGCGATTATCTCGCTGGCTAATGCTCCTGACAGCGTGCTGACTTTCGCCCGGATGACCGGCGCGACCGATTTTACCCGCCAGATGGCCGCCGTGGCGTTTGCCAGCGTCGCACGTCAGGACGCGGAAAACGCCCGTCTGATGATCCCTTCACTGGTGCAGGCACAGGAACTGAATGAAGACCAGACCCAGGAACTGCGCGATATCGTCGCGTGGCGGCTGATGGGTAATGACGTGACTGAAGAACAGGCCCGCTGGCGTGATGATGCGATCATGCGCTCGCAGTCCATCTCCATTGTCGAACGCCGTGTGCGGATGGCGCTGGGCACCGGCGACCGCAAGGGGCTAAATACCTGGCTGTCGCGTTTACCGATGGAAGCCAAAGAGAAAGATGAGTGGCGCTACTGGCAGGCGGATTTGCTCATGGAGCGCGGACGGGAAAGCGAAGCCAAAGAGATCCTCCACGCCCTGATGCAGCAGCGTGGCTTTTATCCGATGATTGCCGCGCGTCGTCTTGGTGAAGACTATCAGCTTCAGATCGACAAAGCGTCGGGCAGCGTTGCGCCTGCGCTGGTGGACGGCGCGGAAATGGCGCGGGTGCGCGAGCTGATGTACTGGGGGCTGGATAACACCGCTCGCAGCGAGTGGGCTAATCTGGTCAGCAGCCGGACGAAAGCGGAGCAGGCGCAGCTTGCGCGCTATGCCTTTGATCGCCAGTGGTGGGATTTGAGCGTACAGGCGACGATTGCCGGTAAGCTGTGGGATCAGCTCGAAGAGCGCTTCCCGCTGGCGTGGAAAGACGTTTTTGCACGCTACACCAGCGGCAAAAATATCCCGCAAAGTTATGCGATGGCGATTGCCCGTCAGGAAAGCGCGTGGAACCCGAAAGTTCGCTCACCGGTTGGCGCATCCGGCCTGATGCAAATCATGCCCGCCACTGCCACCCACACGGTGAAAATGTTCTCCATTCCGGGCTATACCAGTCAGGGACAGCTTCTCGATCCTGATACCAATATCAATATCGGGACCCGCTATCTGGAATATGTCTATCAGCAGTTTGGCAATAACCGCATCTTTGCGTCCGCTGCCTACAACGCCGGGCCGGGCCGCGTGCGCACCTGGCTTGGCAACAGTGCCGGGCGTATCGATGCGGTGGCGTTCGTAGAGAGCATTCCGTTCTCTGAAACGCGCGGCTATGTGAAAAACGTGCTGGCCTACGATGCCTACTACCGCTACTTCATGGGACAGAAACCGGAGATCCTTGAGGATGCGGAATGGCAACGTCGTTACTGATCCGCACGAGTTGTGATATGCTTGTACTCGTTTAAGAGTACAACAGCAGGATGACGCCGGTCCCGGCGTCATCACTTCACAGGGGCGGCGTAACATGAATCAGCAATCACCATACTCATCGGCGCTGGCCGGGCAGCGTCAACAGGAGTGGCTTCGTTTTGTCGAGCTGCTGACCCAGTCCTGCGCGCAGGATCTGCAACTTCCGCTGCTGCAATTGATGCTCACCCCGGACGAACGCGAGGCGCTCGGTACGCGGGTAAGAATTATTGAGGAATTGCTGCGCGGCGAAATGAGCCAGCGCGAGCTGAAAAACGAGCTGGGTGCGGGGATCGCCACCATCACCCGGGGTTCAAACAGCCTGAAATCTGCGCCGGTTGAGCTACGCCAGTGGCTGGAAACGGTGCTGCTAAAACCTCAGTCATAAATCGCATTATGAAAAGGACTGAGCGCCAGAATCACCGCCTGATGATACACGCTGCTGCGGGTGAGTTTACCGGCGGTGAAAATGCCTATCGCGCCTTCTTTGCGGCCAATTTCATCAATCCCCGTATAGCGTGACATCACCGGCCCCAGTGCTTCGCCCGTCTGCACCTTATCGAGGATCGCCGCTGGCAACGGCAGGGTGGCGGAACGCGCTTCACCGCGCCGCGCGTCCTTTTCGATCACTACCCAGCTAAAGGTGCTGCCCTCGTCGATGCCTGCTTCAATCGCCACCCAAAAATCGGCGTCCGGGCACTGTTGCCGGGCGTGCTGCACGCGGTTTCGCGCGCCCGCGCGCGTTTCTTCGCTGCCAAACGGCTGCTCCGGCACGCCGCTGTCGACGGAAACGGACGCAATGTGACACGTGCCTTCACCGAAGATCTCGCTAAATGCCTGGTAAATTGCCTGAATTTTGGCGGGATTAGTGGTAGCTACGACAACATTGTGCATAATCATCATTAACTCTCATTCAAATATCATCGCAGTATAACGGATAAACAACATGTTACAGGTATACCTTGTTCGCCACGGTGAGACGCAGTGGAACGCCGAGCGACGTATTCAGGGTCAGTCAGACAGTCCGCTCACTGAAAAGGGCGAGCAGCAGGCCCGTCAGGTGGGAGAGCGTGCTAAAGCGCTCGGCATCACCCACATCATTTCCAGCGATTTAGGCCGTACTCAGCAAACCGCCGCCATTATTGCCGAAGCCTGCGGCTGCGACATTACGCTGGATGCGCGTTTGCGCGAGCTGGATATGGGCGTGCTGGAAGAGCGGCATATTGATTCGCTGACCAGCGAGGAAGAAGCCTGGCGTCGCCAGCTGGTTAACGGCACGGCGGACGGACGTATTCCCGATGGCGAGTCAATGCAGGATCTCAGCGACCGTATGCACGCGGCGCTGGCAGAGTGTCTGGAATTACCGGAGGGAAGCCGTCCGCTGGTAGTGAGCCACGGCATGGCGCTGGGCTGCCTGGTCAGTACCATCCTCGGCCTGCCTGCCTGGGCGGAGCGTCGTCTGCGTTTGCGTAACTGCTCGATCTCGCGGATTGATTATCAGCAAAGCCCGTGGCTGGCGTCTGGCTGGGTGGTTGAAACGGCAGGCGACGTCTCGCATCTTGACGCACCTGCTCTGGACGAATTACAGCGTTAGCGGCGGATCGGAATCAGGTATTCGCAGCGAATTTGAATCGGCGGTTCCTGATTCCGGGCTTCATCCTGCGGGAAGAAGCGCTCAATATCCTGACCTTTACGGCGGGTAAGGTTGAGCATCGGCATACAGGTGCCGTAAACCGTCAGAATAAACTCCTGTAAACCGGTTCCTGGCCCTTCGTAGGTAAACTGAACGTACTCGCCGCCTTCCAGCTTCACCGGCTGGCTTTCCGGCAGGTGAGTGCTCATCATGTCCGTCGTCAGCGCGGTGGTGTAAAACACTTCCTGCTCGTCATCTTTTTCGAGACTCGGGCGTGGCTCATGCAAACCGTACAGTACGCGCGGCAGCTTCGGTGAATTACCGAGGAAATCGCGCCAGAAATGCACCCGCATCTGGTTACGGAAATCGGAAATTTCTTCCAGTTTACAGGTATAGCTCTGCGTCACCCCGATCAGTTCAAGCGGTTGCAGGGTCATGAATTCATACTGCGGCATACTGAATTCTGCGAGGCGCAGCGGCGGGCGCATTCCGTACGAATTCCAGTCCGGCGTGCGGCGATAGAGCGCTGGCGTCAGGTTAAACTGTTTTTTAAACGCGCGGGTAAAAGTCTGCTGCGAGTCGAAACGGTATTGAAGCGCAATGTCCAGAATCGGGCGCGCGGTCAGACGCAGGGCAACGGCGGATTTGGAGAGGCGGCGCGCACGGATATAGGCACCAATGGCATGGCCCGTCACATCTTTAAACATCCTTTGCAGATGCCACTTGGAATAGCCCGCTTTTGCCGCCACATTATCCAGTGACAGGGGCTGATCAAGATGACTTTCCAGCCAGGTAAGTAGATCGCGAATGATCCCAGCCTGATCCATATAATGTCCTCATCCATTTACGCAGGTGCCTGATACTAAGGTAGCGGATAATAGCATTTTTTGACGTTTTAGCATTCAGTGTTTTTTTTGCTGATAAGTGCGGTTGAGACTCACCGGAAAAGATGATCTTTGTAATCCTGTGATCTATAAACAGTTTCTTTAAAAAAGTTGAATAATCACGCAGTTAAATCTTTGGAAACGGTAACAATATGAAATACAAGAGTTTAGTTCTGTCACTGCTGTTAACCTCTGCTGCGCAGATCGCTCATGCTGAGGAGATCGGTTCTGTCGATACGGTTTTCAAAATGTTTGGCCCGGATCACAAAATCGTGGTGGAAGCCTTTGACGATCCCGATATCAACAACGTCACCTGCTATATCAGCCGCGCCAAAACCGGCGGCATCAAAGGCGGCCTGGGGCTGGCGGAAGATACCTCTGACGCCGCGATTTCCTGTCAGCAGGTTGGCCCGATTGAACTAAGCGACAAAATTAAAGACGCTAAAGGTAAGGGCAGTGTGGTATTCCAGAAGCGGACTTCGCTGGTATTTAAGAAATTGCAGGTGGTACGATTCTACGACGCCAAACGTAACACCCTGGCCTACCTCGCGTATTCCGATAAAGTCGTGGAGGGGTCGCCAAAAAACGCGCTTAGCGCAGTACCTATTATGCCGTGGAGCCGATAAACAGGGATAGCCTATGCAGCCACCGTTAATCTGGTTAGTGGAAGATGAAGTCAGCATTGCGGAAACGCTCATTTATACCCTGCAACAGGAAGGCTTCGCGGTAGAAGCCTTTGAACGTGGCCTGCCCGCGCTGGAGCGGGCGCGGCGGCAACTGCCGGATCTGGCGATCCTTGATATCGGCCTGCCGGACATCAGCGGGTTTGAACTGTGCCGCCAGCTTCAGGCGAACTATCCTTCCCTGCCGATCCTGTTTCTCACCGCCCGTAATGATGAAATTGATAAGCTGCTTGGGCTGGAAATGGGCGCGGATGACTATATTGCGAAACCATTTTCACCGCGTGAAGTGTGCGCCCGCGTGCGGGTAGTGCTGCGGCGGCTGCATAAAAGCAGCGAACCGTCGGCGCTACAGCGCATTGGTCAGTTTGAGCTGAATGAAGCGGGGGCGCAAATCTGCTGGTGCGGGCAAACGCTGCCGCTGACCCGCTACGAATATTTATTGCTGAAAACCCTGCTAAAGTCCCCCGGCCAGGTTTTTTCCCGCCAGCAACTGATGGACAAAGTGTGGGTCGATGCGCAGGAAAGTTTCGATCGCACGGTCGATACCCACATTAAAACCCTGCGCGGCAAGCTGCGGGCGGTGAACCCGGAGATGTCTCCCATCAACACTCACCGGGGGCTGGGCTACAGTCTGGGGCTGCACTGATGCGCATGGGAATGCGGCTTTTATTGGGCTACTTCCTGATTGTGGCCGTCGCGGGCTGGTTTGTGTTTGCCATTTTCGTGCAGGAAGTGAAGCCTGGCG
This sequence comes from Enterobacteriaceae bacterium UBA5654, assembly GCA_002421005.1. Taxonomy (GTDB): domain Bacteria; phylum Pseudomonadota; class Gammaproteobacteria; order Enterobacterales; family Enterobacteriaceae; genus Superficieibacter. The sequence continues at coordinate 129,435 of DIJC01000013.1, forward strand.
TGCGTCGCGCCATGGAAGGCACGCTCATCGACACCGCCACGCTGATGGCGGAAGTGGCGAAAGACGATCTGCTTTCCGGCCACGTTCAGGACGGCAGGCTGGCAAAAGCCTTTAATGAACTGCGCTTTCAGCCGATTAACGCCAGCATCAGTGGGATCAATAAAGTTCGCAACGAGTATCACATTTACCTGACCGATCGGCAGGGCAAAGTGATTTTTGACTCCGCCGGGCTCGCTGTAGGGCAGGATTACTCCCGCTGGAATGACGTCTGGCTGACCCTGCGCGGTCAATACGGCGCGCGTAGTACCCTTGCCGATCCTGACCGTCCTGAAAGCTCGGTGATGTACGTTGCCGCGCCGGTGATCGCTAACGGGCATATCCTCGGCGTGCTGAGCGTCGGCAAAGCAAATAATACCATGACGCCAGTCATCAAACGCAGCGAGCGCCGCATCCTGTGGGCTGGCGGCGCGTTGCTGGGGATTGCGCTATTGATTGGCGGTATGATGGTCTGGTGGATCAACCACTCTATCGGCAAACTGGTGTGCTACGCGGATTCCGTCAGCGGAGACCAGCCGATCCCGCTGCCAGACATCGGCAGCAGTGAACTGCGCAGGCTGGCGAGCGCGCTGGAGAGTATGCGCATTAAGCTCGAAGGAAAGAACTACATCGAGCACTACGTTTACGCCCTGACGCATGAACTGAAAAGTCCGCTGGCCGCCATTCGCGGGGCGGCTGAAATTCTGCGCGAAGGCCCGCCCGCCGAGGTGGTTGCGCGTTTTACCGGCAATATTCTGGCGCAAAATGCGCGGATGCAGGCGCTGGTGGAAAAAATGCTGCTCCAGGCGCGGGTCGAAAGCCGCCTGGAGATTGTGCTTGCTCCGGTGGCGGTCAGCGATCTCTTTGCCCGGCTGGACGCCTCGCGCACGGTCCAGCTAAGCCAGAAAAACCTCGAACTGCGGGTGGATCACAACGATTTGCAGGTGGCCGGTGAGGAAGAACTGCTGGAAGAAGCGCTGGGCAACCTGCTGAATAACGCCATCGATTTTACCCCGCCGGGCGGCGTGATTTCCCTGACTGCGACGGCGGTGCAGGACAGTGTGCTGATCCGCGTCACCGATAACGGCAGCGGCATTCCTGACTACGCCATTGAGCGCATTTTTGAGCGTTTCTATTCCCTGCCGCGTGAAAACGGACAGAAAAGCAGCGGCCTCGGGCTGGCATTCGTGCGTGAAGTCGCGCGTCTGCATCGCGGAACCGTCCAGTTGAAGAATGCTTCCCCGAACGGAGTAGAAGCCACGCTGACGCTTCACCGTCGCTTCACATAGCTTCAAACTGTCCACACATAGCCGTTCTACGCTCTGCGCACTATCAGAGGAGAACGCTATGTTGAAATCACCCATTTTTATTAAAGTCCTGACTCTGCTCGGCTGCATGGTCCTGCTATTGATCCCGCTGATGCTGCTGCATAACGTTATCAGCGAGCGTGCCAGTTACCGTGACGATGTCGAAGCCTCGCTGCGCCAAAGCACCAGCGGCTCGCAGAAGGTGGTCGGGCCGCTGATTGCGATCCCGGTAACTGAGATGTACACCGTTATCCGCCAGAACGATGACGGCACGCAGCAGAAAGTTAACGAGAAACGCACCAATCTGTATTACTGGCTGCCGGAATCGCTGGTGGTCAAAGGCAATCAGGAGATCGAAACGCGGCAGATCGGCATTTATGATGGTAAGGTCTGGCACGGCGATTTCTCCCTTAAAGCCGAATTCGATCCGGCCCGGCTGAGTGAGATTACCCGGGCTGGCAGCATTGCGGGCGATCCCTTTATCGTCCTGAGCGTGGGCGATGCGCGCGGTATTGGCCGGGTGGCACCGGCAAAAGTGAACGGGGAGGCGTTTAATGTGGAACCCGGCCCCGGCATGTTGCTCAATGATGAGCAGGGGCTGCATATCCCGTTGCCCTCCCGCACCCTTGATGAAAAGCTGAGCGTTGAACTTTCCTTAAGCCTGACGGGAACCGGCGAACTGGCGCTGGTCCCGGTAGGGCGCAACAGCGAACTGTCACTGGTCGGCAACTGGCCGCATCCGGGCTTCATGGGCGATTTTCTGCCGGAGAAGCGTGAAGTCACGCAGAGCGGTTTTCAGGCGCACTGGCAAAGCTCGTGGTTTGCCAATAACCTCGACAGTCGATTTACGCAGGGTATGAGCGAACGCTGGCGCGCGCTGCCCGCATTTAGCGTGAATATCGCCACGCCTTCCGATCAATACCAGCTCACCGACCGGGCGACCAAATATGCCATTCTGCTGATCGGCCTGACCTTTATGGCGTTCTTTGTATTTGAAACCCTGACGTCGCTGCGCCTGCACCCGATGCAGTATTTGCTGGTGGGTTTGTCTCTGGTGATGTTCTACCTGATTTTACTGGCGCTTTCGGAACGCATTGGTTTTACCGCTGCCTGGATCAGCGCCAGTTTTGCCGGGGCCATCGTCATGCTCATTTATTTACAAGCAGTCCTTAAAGGCTGGCGTAACAGTCTGGCGTTTACCGGCTCTCTGCTGGCGCTGGACGGCGTGATGTGGCTGCTGCTGAGATCGGAAGATAATGCGCTGCTGCTGGGGAGTGGCGTGCTGTTTGTCGCGCTGAGCGCAATGATGCTGCTGACCAAAAACGTTGACTGGCACACCTGCGCCCGCAGACCGAAGAAAGAGGTAAAACCTGATGTGGACGAAGAGGCGTTAAGGATCTGGAAATAAAAAAAGCGGCGCATTGCGCCGCTTTTTTTGGGGGTTATTCCTGGAGGTCGCCACAGAAACGATAACCTTCACCATGAATGGTCGCGATGATTTCCGGCGTGTCCGGCGTGGATTCGAAGTGCTTACGAATACGGCGAATCGTCACGTCTACGGTGCGGTCGTGCGGCTTCAGTTCACGTCCGGTCATTTTCTTAAGCAGTTCAGCACGCGACTGAATTTTGCCCGGATTTTCACAGAAGTGGAGCATGGCGCGGAATTCGCTGCGCGGCAGCTTGTACTGGTCGCCATTAGGGCTTACCAGCGAGCGGCTGTTAATATCCAGCTCCCAGCCGTTGAATTTGTAGCTTTCTACGCTGCGACGCTCTTCGCTCACCGTACCCAGATTCATGGTGCGCGACAGCAGGTTACGGGCGCGGATCGTCAGCTCACGGGGGTTAAACGGTTTGGTGATGTAGTCATCAGCGCCGATTTCCAGACCGAGAATTTTGTCCACTTCGTTATCACGACCGGTCAGGAACATCAGGGCTACGTTCGCCTGCTCGCGCAGTTCACGCGCCAGCAGCAGGCCGTTTTTACCCGGCAAGTTGATGTCCATAATCACCAGGTTGATGTCATACTCAGAAAGAATTTGATGCATCTCTGCGCCATCGGTCGCTTCGAAAACATCATAACCTTCCGCTTCGAAAATACTCTTCAACGTGTTGCGGGTTACCAACTCGTCTTCAACGATAAGAATGTGCGGGATCTGCATGGTTCGCTACCTAAATTGCCAACTAAATCGAAACAGGAAGTACAAAAGTCCCTGACCTGGCTGATGCATGTCGAAAATTAACATGCGCAGCATAACAAGACTAAAGTACGTAATTGCGTTTTTGATGCACCATCCACTTATCCCTCAGGCTGCTTCTGCGCTGGCTGCGTCTATGCGCTGGTCATCGCTCCAGGGGGCGTAAAGCTTTGCCGCCTGAATGTAACTTGAACGACTCGTGTGAATCCATCAACATCAACAACATCATTAGCTTGGTCTGGGTACTTTCCCTCTGATACCCGACAGTGTCAAAACGGCTGCCATCCTAACCATTTTAACAGCGACATAACAGGGCAGGAGACAGCTGATACCCAATAAAACTACGCTTCGTTGACATATATCAAGTTCAATTGTAGCACGTTAACATTTTGATGAAATTCATGCAGCCAAATGCTAGCGTTAATCACAATCTTTCAACAACTCAACAAGTTGCTCATGATAACTTATAAGTTTGATGAATTTATGGTGCCCAATACATACAAAATATAAATATTAATAGTAAACATGGGGATAAGCATGTTCTGTTAACATACTACATCCATCGGACACATTAAAACAGTGTAGCGTCTTTTAACTATGCGTAAACGCGACGAGAGTGATGCTTGTTGCAATTTTGTAAATTCGCGAAGAGAAATAAGTCTGCGCAAAGCTGTCCATATCGCAAACTGATCAATAAGAGAGTTACATGCATTTAACAATCGTACTGGTCGCACCGGCAAGGCCAGAGAACGTTGGCGCTGCGGCGCGGGCGATGAAAACCATGGGTTTTACTGAGCTGCGCATTGTAGACAGCGACGCCCATCTGCAACCCGCTGCCCGCTGGGTCGCCCACGGTTCCGCAGATATTCTGGATAATATAAGCACTTACCCGACGCTTGAGGCGGCGCTGCACGATGTGGATTTCACCGTTGCCACCACCGCGCGCAGTCGGGCGAAGTTTCATTACTACGCCACGCCCGCAGAGCTGATGCCCCTGCTGGAAGAAAAAGCGGGCTGGCTGACGCGCGCCGCGCTGGTGTTTGGTCGTGAAGATTCCGGGTTAAGTAATGAAGAGCTGGCGCTGGCGGATATCCTCACCGGGGTGCCGATGGTAGCGGATTATCCCTCGCTGAATCTCGGTCAGGCGGTAATGGTCTTCTGCTATCAATTAGCGCCGTTAATACAACAACGCGCCATTCAGCCCGCCGTCAGTGATGAAAATCAGCTCCAGGCGCTACGCGTGCGCGTTTCTGCGCTGCTGCAAAAGCTGGACGTAGCAGATGATGAAAAATTAGCCGACTGGCTCCAGCAACGGATTGGCCTCCTGCAACAGCGCGATACGGCAATGCTGCATCGTTTACTCCATGATATCGAAAAAAAGCTCGATAAATAAAATTCTGTAAGAATTGTTGTTTCCAGTTAAATATTCTGTTTCCTGAAGTGCGGATCGCGCGGATAAGTTGAAAATCATCCGTCCTGTGGTGATATACACAGCACGGATGAAATGTGACCAATTTAAAAATTCGTTGACTTAAGCGGGCAGATACTTTAACCAATAAGGTAGACACGACAGACAGATAAATAATACAGAGCACACAACATCATGATCCGCATCAGCACAACCACCATTACCACCATCACAATTACCACAGGTAACGGTGCGGGCTGACGCGTACAGGAAAAACAGAAAAAAGCCCGCACCTGAACAGTGCGGGCTTTTTTTTCGGGGAAAAATCAAGGGGTCACAATCATGCGAGTGTTGAAGTTTGGTGGTACATCCGTGGCAAATGCAGAACGATTTCTGCGGGTTGCCGATATTCTTGAGAGCAATGCCAGGCAGGGGCAGGTGGCAACCGTCCTTTCTGCCCCGGCAAAAATCACTAACCACCTGGTGGCGATGATTGAGAAAACCATTGGTGGACAGGATGCCCTCACCAATATCAGCGATGCCGAACGTATTTTCGCCGAACTGCTTCACGGTCTTGCCGACATCCAGCCTGGCTTTCCTCTCGCCCGGCTGAAAACCTTCGTTGAACAGGAATTTGCGCAGATTAAGCACGTGCTGCACGGCATCAGCCTGCTTCACCAGTGTCCGGACAGCGTCAATGCGGCGCTCATCTGCCGGGGTGAAAAGCTCTCTATAGCGATCATGGCGGGCCTGCTACAGGCACGCGGTCACCAGGTCACGGTGATCGATCCGGTCGAAAAACTGCTGGCGGTCGGGCACTACCTCGAATCCACCGTCGATATTACCGAATCCACGCGCCGCATCGCCGCCAGCCACATCCCGGCTGACCATATGATCCTGATGGCGGGCTTTACCGCCGGAAATGAAAAGGGCGAGCTGGTGGTGCTGGGCCGTAACGGTTCAGACTATTCAGCGGCGGTGCTGGCCGCCTGTCTGCGCGCTGACTGTTGTGAGATCTGGACCGACGTTGACGGCGTTTACACCTGCGACCCACGTCAGGTGCCGGACGCGCGGCTGCTGAAATCCATGTCCTACCAGGAAGCCATGGAGCTGTCCTACTTTGGCGCGAAAGTTCTCCATCCGCGCACCATCGCGCCGATTGCCCAGTTCCAGATCCCCTGTCTGATTAAAAACACCGGTAATCCGCAGGCACCGGGAACGTTGATCGGGGCCAGCAGTGATGAAGACGGTCTGCCGGTAAAAGGCATTTCGAATCTGAATAATATGGCGATGTTTAACGTCTCCGGCCCGGGCATGAAAGGCATGGTCGGGATGGCGGCGCGTGTATTTGCCACCATGTCCCGTGCCGGGATCTCGGTCGTGCTGATTACCCAGTCTTCCTCCGAATACAGCATCAGCTTCTGCGTACCGCAGGCCGACTGCGCGCGGGCGCAGCGGGCGATGGGCGATGAATTCTATCTGGAACTGAAAGAAGGGCTGCTGGAGCCGCTGGCGATTATGGAACGACTGGCGATCATTTCAGTGGTTGGCGACGGAATGCGCACTCTGCGCGGTATCTCCGCGAAGTTCTTTGCGGCGCTGGCCCGTGCCAATATCAATATTGTGGCGATCGCCCAGGGCTCTTCTGAACGCTCCATTTCGGTGGTGGTGAACAATGACGATGCCACGACCGGCGTGCGCGTAACGCACCAGATGCTGTTCAATACCGACCAGGTTATTGAGGTGTTCCTCATTGGCGTAGGCGGCGTAGGCGGTGCGCTGCTGGAGCAAATCAAACGCCAGCAGGCGTGGCTGAAGAGCAAACATATCGATCTGCGCGTGTGTGGAGTGGCGAATTCAAAAGCGCTGCTGACCAACGTCCACGGCCTGAATCTCGAAAACTGGCACAGCGAACTGGCAGAGGCAAAAGAGCCGTTCAATCTGGGCCGCCTGATCCGCCTGGTGAAAGAGTACCATTTGCTGAATCCGGTGATTGTCGATTGTACCTCCAGCCAGGCGGTTGCCGATCAGTACGCCGACTTCCTGCGCGAAGGCTTCCATGTGGTCACGCCGAACAAAAAGGCCAATACCTCATCGATGGATTACTACCACCAGTTACGCCACGCGGCGGGGCATTCCCGACGCAAATTCCTCTACGATACTAACGTTGGCGCGGGTCTGCCGGTCATCGAAAACCTGCAAAACCTGCTCAATGCTGGCGACGAGCTACAGCATTTTTCCGGCATTCTTTCCGGTTCGCTGTCATTTATTTTTGGCAAGCTGGATGAAGGCATGAGCCTGTCGGAAGCCACCCGCGTGGCGCGTGAAATGGGCTATACCGAGCCGGACCCGCGTGACGATCTTTCCGGGATGGACGTCGCACGTAAATTGCTGATCCTCGCACGTGAAACCGGGCGCAGCCTGGAACTGAGCGACATCGTCATTGAATCCGTCCTGCCGCAGAGCTTTGACGCCAGCGGCGACACCGACGATTTTATGGCGCGTCTGCCGCAGCTTGACGACAGCTTTGCCTCCCGCGTGGCAAAAGCGCGTGATGAGGGCAACGTTCTGCGTTATGTTGGCAATATCGAAGAAGACGGCGTGTGCCGGGTGAAAATCGCCGAAGTAGACGGTAACGATCCGCTGTATAAAGTGAAAAACGGCGAGAACGCGCTGGCTTTCTACAGCCATTATTACCAGCCGCTGCCGCTGGTGCTGCGCGGCTACGGCGCGGGCAACGACGTCACGGCAGCCGGTGTTTTTGCCGATCTGCTGCGCACCCTGTCATGGAAGTTAGGAGTTTAACATGGTTAAAGTTTATGCCCCGGCTTCCAGCGCCAATATGAGCGTCGGGTTTGACGTGCTGGGGGCGGCGGTCACGCCCGTTGACGGTTCGCTGCTGGGCGATACCGTTTCGGTGGAAGCCGCAGAGCGCTTCAGCGTCAATAATATCGGCCGTTTCGCCAGCAAGCTGCCCGCAGAGCCGCGGGAAAACATCGTCTGGCAGTGCTGGGAACGGTTCTGCCAGGAGATCGGTAAAACCGTGCCGGTGACCATGACGCTGGAAAAAAATATGCCGATTGGCTCCGGGCTGGGTTCCAGCGCCTGTTCGGTGGTGGCGGCGCTGGTCGCCATGAACGAACACTGTGGCAAACCGCTGAATGAAACCCGGATGCTGGCGCTGATGGGCGAGCTGGAAGGCCGTATTTCCGGCAGCGTTCACTATGATAACGTCGCGCCCTGTTATCTCGGCGGGATGCAACTGATGATCGAAGAAAACGGCATCATCAGCCAGCAGGTGCCAGGCTTTGATGAGTGGCTGTGGGTGCTGGCCTATCCGGGCATTGTGGTGTCAACCGCCGAAGCGCGCGCGATCCTCCCCGCGCAGTATCGCCGCCAGGACTGCATCGCGCACGGTCGTCATCTGGCCGGATTCATTCACGCCTGTTATTCCCGCCAGCCATTGCTGGCGGCGAAACTGATGAAAGATGTGATTGCAGAGCCGTACCGCGCCAGATTGCTGCCGGGCTTCAACGAAGCGCGTCAGGCGGTGGCGGAAATTGGCGCGCTGTCCTGCGGTATTTCCGGCTCCGGCCCGACGCTGTTCGCGCTGTGTGACAAACCGGACACCGCGCAGCGCGTGGCGGACTGGCTCGGTAAATACTATCTGCAAAATCAGGAAGGCTTTGTTCATATTTGCCAGCTGGACACGGCAGGCGCACGAGTAGTGGGATAACTAATGAAACTCTATAACCTAAAAGATCATAACGAACAGGTCAGCTTTGCGCAGGCCATCACGCAAGGGCTGGGCAAACATCAGGGGCTGTTCTTTCCGCACGATCTGCCAGAGTTCAGCCTGACCGAAATCGATGACATGCTGGCGCAGGATTTTGTCAGCCGCAGTGCCAAAATCCTCAATGCCTTTATCGGTGATGAAATCCCTCAGGAACAGCTTGAAGAGCGCGTGCGTGCGGCGTTCGCTTTCCCGGCCCCGGTTAAACCGGTAACGGAAGACGTGGGCTGCCTGGAACTGTTTCACGGCCCGACGCTGGCGTTTAAAGACTTCGGCGGGCGCTTTATGGCGCAGATGCTGACGCACATCAGCGGCGACAAGCCGGTAACGATCCTGACCGCGACCTCAGGGGATACCGGAGCCGCCGTGGCGCACGCCTTTTACGGTCTGCCGAACGTGCGGGTGGTGATCCTCTATCCGCGCGGCAAAATCAGCCCGTTACAGGAAAAACTGTTCTGCACCCTCGGTGGCAACATTGAAACCGTGGCGATTGACGGCGATTTCGATGCCTGCCAGGCGCTGGTTAAGCAGGCATTTGACGATGAAGAACTGAAGCTGGCGCTGGGGCTTAACTCCGCCAACTCGATTAACATCAGCCGTCTGCTGGCGCAGATTTGCTATTACTTTGAGGCGGTGGCGCAACTGCCGCAGGAAGCGCGTAATCAACTGGTGATTTCGGTGCCGAGCGGTAACTTCGGCGATCTGACGGCGGGGCTGCTGGCGAAGTCTCTCGGCCTGCCGGTGAAACGGTTCATTGCCGCGACCAACGCTAACGACACCGTGCCGCGTTTTCTTCACGGTGGCAAATGGGAGCCGAATGCGACCCGGGCGACGCTGTCCAACGCGATGGATGTCAGCCAGCCAAACAACTGGCCGCGCGTGGAAGAAATCTTCCGTCGTAAAATCTGGCGTCTGAACGAACTGGGCTACGCGGCCGTCGACGATGACACCACCAAAGCCACGATGCGCGAGTTACAGGGGCTGGGCTATATTTCCGAGCCGCACGCGGCGATTGCTTACCGCGCCCTGCGTGACCAGCTCAAACCGGGCGAATACGGTTTATTCCTTGGCACTGCGCATCCGGCAAAGTTTAAAGAGAGCGTGGAAGAGATCCTCAGCGAAGCCCTGCCGCTGCCCAAAGCGCTGGCAGATCGCGCCGATCTGCCGCTGTTGTCGCATAGCCTGCCAGCCGATTTTTCCGCGCTGCGTCAGTTGATGATGCGCCACGCGTAATAAGATGATTTTCAGCCGGGGGAAACCCCGGTTTTTTTACGCCTGAATACGGAGAAAATAAGGAGAGAAATAGCAGGGAAAATGGAGAGATTCCCAATAAATGCGGGCACTTAGATATTAGGATTGCGGAGAATAACAACCGGTGTTCACATTGCGTAAGCTACTTGCATCGACCCATAACGGGCAATGATGAAACAGGAGTCACCTATGTTGAAACCTCTCTTTCTTGCACTTTCGATGATGCTGGTCACTCCGCTCGCTGTGCAGGCGGCTGAAATTACCCTGATCCCGGCGGTAAAACTGCAAATTGGTGATCGTGACGATCGCGGTCAGTACTGGAACGGCGGACACTGGCGCGACCACGGCTGGTGGCAGAAGCACTATGACTGGCGCGAAAATCACTGGCAGCCGCGCGATGGTCACCAGAATCGTCATGACGACCGCCGCCCGGAGCCCGACCGTGGGCCGGGACCGGAAATGCGCCATCGTTAATGATGTTTTACTGCTCGTGACGTTTAAACACCAGCTCGCCCTCACCGGACGCTGACGCATCGTAGAAATAGCCTTCGCTATTAAACTGTGTGAGCTGTTCCGGTTTGGTCAGGCGATGCTCAATGATATAGCGGCTCATCAGGCCGCGCGCTTTTTTCGCATAGAAGCTGATCACCTTAAACTTGCCGTTTTTCTCATCAAGGAACACCGGCTTGACGATCTGCGCGTGCAGGCTTTTGCTTTTTACCGATTTAAAATATTCGTCCGACGCCAGGTTTATCACCACATCGTCACCCTGCGCCTTTAATGCCTGATTCAGGTGTTCAGTAATTATCTCACCCCAGAACTGATAAAGATCCTTCCCGCGCGCGTTCTCCAGGCGAATACCCATCTCCAGCCGGTACGGCTGCATCAGATCCAGCGGACGCAGCACGCCGTACAATCCTGAAAGCATCCGCAAATGCTGCTGGGCGAAGTCAAAATCCGCCTCGCTGAACGTTTCCGCCTGCAAGCCGGTATACACATCGCCCTTAAAGGCGAGAATGGCCTGGCGGGCGTTGTCCGGGGTGAAATCGGGCTGCCAGTCGTGAAAGCGGGTAGCGTTCAGATCGGCGAGTTTGTCGCTGATGCTCATTAGCTTACCGATTTGCGGTGCCGACAGTTTCCGCGCTTCTTTGATCAGCTGCTGCGAATGATCCAGCAGTTCAGGCAGGGTATAGCGCGTGGTCGCCAGCGGAGTTTGGTAATCCAGCGTTTTTGCAGGAGAGATCAGAATCAGCATAGTTAATCCTTGCGGCAAATGTTGCCCGCACTGTAGCAAAAAAATGCGCCGAAGTGGGCGATGGCTGCGATTGACGCACTAAAGTTTTGGCACATCATCCCACGCGCCGGGCATAAGCTGGAGGTCGGGATAGCGCCGGGGATCGAACACCGGACGCACGCCGAGCTTGCGCTGGCGCAAATAGTCGCTGGCAATCAACTGCACCACCGGCGACAGCAGCAAAATCGCGGTCAGATTGGTCATCGCCATCAGCGCTACCGTGATATTCGCCAGTTGCCACACCACCGGAAAGCCGATCAGCGAACCCGCAATGATCATCAGCAGCGTAACGATCCGCAGCATCCAGCGGGTAAAGCGGGTATCAAATCGCAGGAAAATCAGGTTATTTTCGGCGTAGATATAATTTCCGACGATGGAGGTAAAGGCAAACAGCGCCACCGCTACCGCCACCACACCCGCGCCAGCCTCGCCAATCAGCATCACCATCGCATGTTGAACGCGCTGAATCCCCTCCAGCGAGGCGTCAACGGGATGGTGTCCGGCAAGCAGTACAATTAGCGCGCTACAGGTGGAAATAATAAATGTATCGCTGAAAACGCCGATCATCTGCACGATCCCCTGCGCCGCCGGATGCGGAGGCCAGGAAGCGGCAGCCGCAGCGGCATTGGGAGTAGAGCCTAATCCCGCCTCATTGGAAAACATTCCGCGCTGAAAGCCATTGGTCAGCGCCTGACTCAACGTATAACCCGCCGCGCCTGACGCCGCTTCTTGCCAGCCAAAGGCGCTTTTGACGATAGCGGCCACCGTGCCGGGAAGCGCCGTAATATGCCAGGCGCTGATCAGCAAGCTGGTGAGCACCCACAGGACCACCATCAGCGGCACCAGCCATTGCATCAGCCTGGCGACGCCACGCAGCCCGCGAATGATTGTGAGAAAAACCAGCGCGGCCAGCACTATACCGGTCATCAGCGCGGGTGCGGAGAACGCATAGCTCATGGCATGGGCAACGGAATTGGCCTGAATAGTGTTAAACACCAGGCCGTAGGAGAGCAGCAGAAAAAGTGAAAACAGCACGCCCATCCAGCGCATTCCCAGGCCGTGCGCCATGTACCACGCCGGGCCGCCGCGAAATTGCCCGTGTGCATCGCGTTCTTTATAAAGCTGCGAAAGTGAGCATTCGGCAAAACAGATCGCCATACCCATTAGCCCAGATATCCACATCCAGAAAACGGCTCCCGGACCGCCTGCGGTAATGGCCAGCGAGATGCCCACCAGATTGCCGCTGCCTACGCGAGCGGCAAGACTGGTGCACAGCGCCTGGAAAGATGTGAGTCCTCCCGGCTGGGGCGTCACGCTATTTTTCAGACTCTTGCCAAAATGCCGGAGATAGCGAAGCTGGATAAATCCTGTGCGCCAGGTAAACCAGATACCCGCACCTGCCAGCAGGTAAATCATCACAGAATCCCAGATGATATCGCTCATAAACCGTAGAAAATCAGGCATTAAACGTCCTCTTGTTTATGCCGGTGCGCTCGTGTAAGCGCTACCACTTTTTTAAAAACTGTTACCGCGGGGGTAATGAATTCGCGGAGTTTACCATACACTGTCTGCGGTTGCGCTGAGGGTGGGGCGTGATATTATCAGGGCAGACCGGTTACATCCCCCTAACAAGCTGTTTAAAGAGAAACACTATTATGACGGATAAATTGACCTCTCTGCGTCAGTACACCACCGTAGTGGCTGATACCGGAGATATCGCGGCAATGAAGCTGTATCAGCCGCAGGATGCCACAACTAACCCTTCTCTGATCCTTGGCGCAGCACAAATTCCCGAATACCGTAAACTGATCGACGACGCCGTGACCTGGGCGCGTAGCCAGAGCAGCAATCGCGCGCAGCAGATTGTTGATGCAAGCGACAAACTGGCGGTTAACATTGGTCTGGAAATTCTCAAACTGGTGCCGGGCCGCATCTCTACCGAAGTGGACGCGCGTCTTTCCTACGACACCGAAGCGTCTATCGTTAAAGCAAAACGCCTGATTAAGCTTTATAACGACGCAGGCATCAGCAACGATCGTATTCTGATCAAGCTGGCTTCAACCTGGCAGGGCATTCGTGCCGCTGAGCAGCTGGAAAAAGAAGGCATCAACTGTAACCTGACGCTGCTGTTCTCGTTTGCACAGGCTCGTGCCTGTGCGGAAGCGGGCGTTTACCTGATCTCCCCGTTCGTGGGCCGTATTCTTGACTGGTACAAATCCAATACTGACAAGAAAGAGTACGCACCTGCTGAAGATCCGGGCGTGGTTTCCGTTACTGAAATCTACGAATACTACAAACAGCACGGCTATGAAACCGTGGTCATGGGCGCAAGCTTCCGTAACCTCGGCGAAATCCTTGAGCTGGCGGGCTGCGACCGTCTGACCATCGCACCTGCGCTGCTGAAAGAGCTGGCGGAAAGCGAAGGGACCATCGAGCGTAAGCTGTCGTTCAGCGGTGAAGTGAAAGCGCGCCCGGAACGCATCACCGAAGCGGAATTCCTGTGGCAGCATAACCAGGACCCGATGGCGGTTGATAAACTGGCGGACGGCATCCGCAAGTTTGCCGTTGACCAGGAAAAACTGGAAAAAATGATCGGCGATCTGCTGTAATCAACGAGGCCGGTAGCAATACCGGCCTTTTTTATTCCCTTCTTGTGGCGTCTGTTCCCCGCAGGTTGTCCCCCGTCAGTAGAGCTTCTGCGCAATTCCCCGTATTATTCCGCTAAACGGTACTGATTAACGGAAAAACCATGAATACATTACGCATTGGCCTCGTTTCTGTCTCCGATCGCGCCTCCAGCGGCGTCTATCAGGATAAAGGCATTCCCGCTCTGGAAGCCTGGCTGGAAAAAGCCTTAACCACGCCTTTTGAAATCGAAACGCGCCTGATCCCGGACGAGCAAAGCATCATTGAGCAGACGCTCTGTGAGCTGGTGGATGAAATGAGCTGTCACCTGGTGCTGACTACCGGCGGCACCGGTCCGGCGCGTCGTGACGTCACGCCGGACGCGACGCTGGCAATTGCCGACCGTGAAATGCCAGGCTTTGGCGAACAAATGCGGCAAATCAGCCTGCAATTCGTGCCGACCGCCATTCTTTCACGTCAGGTAGGGGTGATCCGCAAACAGGCGCTGATCCTCAATTTACCCGGTCAGCCGAAGTCCATTCAGGAGACGCTGGAAGGCGTGAAAGATGCCAGCGGTAAGGCGCTGGTACCGGGGATTTTCGCAAGTGTACCGTATTGTGTACAGCTACTGGACGGGCCCTATATCGAAACCGATCCGCTGGTGGTAGCAGCCTTTCGCCCTAAAAGTGCGATACGCGAAATAATCTCCTGAATAACGCCGTTTTCTGGCATGAGTTAATCGGTTGGTGGCGTGGCGTTTTATTTACGATATAGTAATTTTTAATTTACACTCGCGTAATCCCACGCTGCCTGATAATGCCCGGTTTCCTATGCCAAACAACACACGCCCTCTGAATCGCCAGGATTATAAAACACTGACGCTTGCCGCCCTCGGCGGGGCGCTGGAGTTTTATGATTTTATTATTTTCGTATTCTTCGCCGCCGTCATGGCGGATCTGTTCTTTCCCGCTGACATTCCTGAATGGCTACGTCAGGTTCAGACCTTCGGCATTTTCGCTGCCGGTTATCTGGCGCGACCGCTGGGCGGGATCGTAATGGCGCATTTTGGCGACCTGGTCGGGCGCAAAAAGATGTTTACCCTCAGCATCCTGCTGATGGCGCTGCCAACGCTGGCGATGGGGCTGCTGCCGACGTATGCCTCTGCGGGGTTAGCCGCGCCGCTGTTGCTGCTTTTCATGCGTATTTTGCAAGGCGCGGCGATCGGCGGAGAAGTGCCGGGGGCATGGGTGTTTGTCGCCGAGCATGTCCCGGCGCGTCGGACGGGTATCGCCTGCGGCACGCTGACTGCCGGGCTGACGGTAGGTATCCTGCTTGGTTCGGTGGTGGCGACCATTATTAATACCACGATGAGTGCGCAGACGCTCCACGATGTTGGCTGGCGGATACCGTTCCTGTTAGGCGGAGCGTTTGGGCTGATCGCCATGTATCTGCGCCGCTGGTTGCAGGAAACGCCGGTATTTCTGGAAATGCAGCAGCGCAAAGTGCTGGCGCAGGAACTGCCGGTGAAATCGGTGATTCTGCGGCATAAAAAAGCGGTGGCGATCTCAATGCTGCTGACCTGGCTACTTTCCGCCGGTATCGTGGTAGTGATCCTGATGTCCCCGGTCTGGCTGCAAAAGCAGTACGGCTTTGCGCCTGCGCTGACGTTACAGGCGAACAGTATTGCCACCATTATGCTGTGTTTCGGCTGCCTGATTGCCGGGCTGGCGATTGACCGCTTCGGCGCGAGCAAAACCTTTATTATCGGCAGCCTGCTGCTGGCGGCTTCAAGCTGGATGTTTTATCACCTCTCCGGTGCGCACCCGGAACAGTTGTTTATCCTGTACGGGCTGGTGGGGCTGTGCGTCGGCGTGGTGGGCGCGGTGCCTTGCGTGATGGTCAGAGCGTTTCCGCCTGCGGTACGTTTTACCGGCATCTCGTTTTCCTACAACGTCGCTTACGCTATTTTCGGCGGACTTACGCCGGTGGCCGTGACGATGCTGATGGGCGTCTCACCGATGGCTCCGGCCTGGTATATTCTGGGATTGTCGCTGGTGGGTTTTGCGCTGGGGATCGTATTGCGTGAGGGAAGCCGGGAGAAAACGTTACAACGGTCGGCGGTCTGAATCGTGTCGGCGGGTCGCCACAGGCTGACCCGCCGCAGAATCGATCAGTGCTTTTCACCAATCGGCAGTACGGTACGGCCAAACTGTTCGTTCAGCACTTCACCCATTGCCAGATAAATCGCGCTCGCGCCACAAACCAGACCAATCCAGCCTGCAATGTGGATCACGCCTTCATTACCGCCAATGTGGCCCACAGCCAGCAGAGCAAACAGTACGGTCAGGCTTAAAAAGACGAACGACAGCATTTTTGCGCCCTTCAACGTGCCGAAGAACATAAACAGGGTAAACACGCCCCACAGCCCGAGGTATGCGCCGAGGAATTGCGCGTTCGGCGCATCGGCCAGGCCCATTTTCGGCATCAGCAGAATGGCAACCAGCGTCAGCCAGAAGGAACCGTAAGAGGTAAATGCGGTTAAACCGAAGGTATTGCCTTTTTTAAACTCCAGCAGGCCCGCGAAAATTTGTGCGATACCGCCGTAAAAAATCCCCATTGCCAGAATAATGCCGTCGAAGGGGAAAATGCCCGCATTGTGCAGGTTCAGCAGAATTGTCGTCATGCCAAAACCCATTAAGCCCAGCGGAGCCGGATTAGCCAACTTAGTGTTGCCCATAATTCCTCAAGTTCATTAATTCATAGTGAAGTGTATATGCCCAGGACCCCGACATAACGGGAGGGCGCAGCATAATAAGCGGGCATATAGGGGCTGTCTATGATCTACCAGGGGTAAAATGCAAATATTTACCCCTGTGGGAAAGGAAGGAATTACGGCTGTCGGACGGCGACGATTCTGCGCAGGCAGGCAATGTGCAATACGGCCGGAATGGTGATGCGGTAGGCCGTGCCGCTGACGGCTTTAACACTGTTCAACGCAGCGCCTACCGGTCCGCCCAGCCCCGCGCCGCGTATCAGGCCATGTCCAATCACGCTCATTGCCGCGTGGGTGCGCAAAATGCGGTTAAGCTGCCCGGAAAGCAGATGCGCGACGCCGTCGGCAAGTTTTTTATCCTTTATTAGCGCAGGCAGCAACTCTTCCAGCTCGGCGACCCTGATTTTAACGGCGGCAAAAAATTCCGCTTTCTGTTCGTCATTCATCTTTTCCCACGCGTTACGCAGAAAATGTTCCAGCAGGCGCTGTTCAATCTCAAAGGTGGACTGCTTTTTATCGGCTTTCAGTTTCAGGCGATGGCCGACATCCAGCAGAATGGCGCGGTAAAGTTTTCCGTGGCCGCGCAGTTTGTTGGCGATGCTGTCACCGCCGAAATGCTGTAGCTCTCCGGCAATGAGTTGCCAGCTATGACGATGGCGTTCGGGATGGCCCTCCATCGAAAGAAAAAGCTCATTGCGCAGCAGCACGCTGGAAAGGCGCGGCTTGCCTTTCTCATTGTGGGTTAATAAACGGGCAAGCCGGGCTAATTGTTCTTCATTGCAATGCTCAAGAAAACTCAGATCGCTATCCTGCAAATACGTGACGTTCATTGTGACGACTATCCGCTTAAAATGTGTTTAGAAAATGAACCGTTAATAATTATTTATCGCCGATGAGGGCTACCGGCTTTTTTAGCGGCTTCAGACAAAGCCTTTTATTTTAACTGCCGGGGTAAAGCGCCGATGAGCAGACAATGCTTTCGGATTATTTCAAAAGTTATATGAGTATGTTTGGGCTTTTGCCTGCGAAATATAAAGGGATGGGTCGCAATGAAGGCCGCCGGGAGACGGCGTTTTGGACAGCATCGCCGCCGCCAGGCAAATTTTTTTTTCACCTTCCCCCTTGATGCGAGGCGCAGCGACCCCATCTTGTACTCAACCGCAGTGAGTGAGCCTGAAAAAAAACGATTTAAGGTAGTTGAAACCGCACGTTTCGCCCTTATTACAGGTTCACAACCACATGATGACCGAATTTTTAGTGGAGACGTTTAGATGGGTAAAATTATTGGTATCGACCTGGGTACTACCAACTCTTGCATAGCGATTATGGATGGCACTACTGCACGTGTGCTGGAGAACGCCGAGGGCGATCGCACCACGCCTTCTATCATTGCATATACTCAGGATGGTGAAACTCTGGTTGGTCAGCCGGCTAAGCGTCAGGCAGTGACAAACCCGCAAAACACCCTGTTTGCGATTAAACGCCTGATCGGCCGCCGCTTCCAGGACGAAGAAGTGCAGCGTGATGTTTCTATCATGCCGTACAAAATCATTGCTGCCGACAACGGCGACGCATGGCTTGACGTAAAAGGCCAGAAAATGGCACCGCCGCAGATTTCTGCCGAAGTGCTGAAAAAAATGAAGAAAACGGCGGAAGATTACCTCGGTGAAACGGTAACTGAAGCCGTTATCACTGTACCGGCTTACTTTAACGATGCGCAGCGTCAGGCGACTAAAGACGCTGGCCGTATCGCCGGTCTGGAAGTCAAACGTATCATCAACGAACCGACCGCTGCGGCACTGGCCTACGGTCTGGATAAAGAAGTCGGCAACCGGACTATCGCGGTTTACGACCTCGGCGGCGGTACTTTCGATATCTCTATTATCGAAATCGACGACGTTGACGGCGAAAAAACCTTCGAAGTTCTGGCAACCAACGGTGATACTCACCTCGGTGGTGAAGACTTCGACAGCCGCATGATCAACTACCTGGTTGAAGAGTTTAAGAAAGATCAAGGCATCGACCTGCGTAACGACCCGCTGGCAATGCAGCGCCTGAAAGAAGCGGCAGAAAAAGCGAAAATCGAGTTGTCTTCTGCCCAGCAGACCGACGTCAACCTGCCGTACATCACCGCAGACGCGACCGGTCCAAAGCACATGAACATCAAAGTGACGCGTGCGAAACTGGAAAGCCTGGTTGAAGATCTGGTTAACCGTTCTATCGACCCGCTGAAAGTGGCGTTGCAGGATGCTGGCCTGTCCGTATCCGACGTGCAGGACGTGATCCTGGTCGGCGGTCAGACCCGTATGCCGATGGTGCAGAAAAAAGTTGCCGAGTTCTTTGGCAAAGAGCCGCGTAAAGACGTTAACCCGGACGAAGCCGTGGCTATCGGTGCTGCCGTTCAGGGTGGTGTACTGACCGGCGAAGTTAAAGACGTTCTGCTGCTGGACGTTACTCCGCTGTCGCTGGGTATCGAAACCATGGGCGGCGTGATGACTGCGCTTATCAGCAAAAACACGACCATCCCGACTAAACACAGCCAGGTGTTCTCTACCGCTGAAGACAACCAGTCTGCGGTCACCATCCATGTGTTGCAGGGTGAACGTAAACGCGCCTCTGATAACAAAGATCTGGGTCAGTTTAACCTGGATGGTATTCAGCCTGCGCCGCGCGGTATGCCGCAAATCGAAGTCACCTTCGACATCGATGCTGACGGTATCCTGCACGTGTCTGCAAAAGACAAAAACAGCGGTAAAGAGCAGAAGATCACCATCAAGGCTTCTTCTGGTCTGAACGAAGATGAAATCCAGAAAATGGTGCGCGAAGCCGAAGCGAACGCGGAATCTGACCGTAAGTTCGAAGAACTGGTACAGACCCGCAACCAGGGCGATCATCTGCTGCACAGCACCCGTAAGCAGGTTGAAGAAGCGGGCGAGCAGTTACCGGCTGATGACAAATCGGCAATTGAGTCTGCACTGACCGCGCTGGAAACCTCGCTGAAAGGCGAAGACAAAGCGGATATCGAAGCCAAAATGCAGGCGCTGGCACAGGTTTCCCAGAAGCTGATGGAAATCGCCCAGCAGCAGCACGCTCAGCAGCAGGCGGGTGGCGCTGATGCTTCCGCAAACAATGCGCAGGACGACGATGTGGTCGACGCAGAGTTTGAAGAAGTAAAAGACAAAAAATAATCGCCCTTTGAATGGGTTATACGCAAAATCATTCAGGTTGGCTCGTGGCGTAGCCAACGGGCAGCCTGAAGAATGACGTGTATAGAGATTGCCACGGGCGAAGAGGTAAGCCTCTCCGCCCGTGCTCGCATGTTAGGGGCTGAAAAAGAAAATGGCGAAACAAGACTATTACGAGATTTTGGGCGTTTCCAAAACAGCGGAAGAGCGCGAAATCAAAAAGGCGTACAAACGCCTGGCAATGAAATATCACCCGGACCGCAACCAGGGTGATAAAGACGCCGAAGCCAAATTTAAAGAAATTAAAGAGGCGTATGAAATCCTGACCGACGCACAGAAACGTGCGGCTTACGATCAGTACGGTCATGCTGCGTTTGAACAGGGCGGCATGGGCGGTGGCGGCGGCTTTGGCGGCGGCGGTGCGGACTTCAGCGATATCTTCGGCGACGTGTTTGGTGACATTTTTGGCGGCGGTCGTGGTCGCCAGCGCGCAGCGCGCGGCGCTGACTTACGCTACAACATGGAACTGACGCTGGAAGAAGCGGTGCGTGGCGTCACCAAAGAAATTCGTATTCCGACGCTGGAAGAGTGTGACGTTTGCCACGGCAGCGGCGCAAAACCCGGCACCCAGCCACAAACCTGTCCAACCTGTCACGGCTCCGGCCAGGTACAGATGCGTCAGGGTTTCTTTGCGGTACAGCAGGCCTGTCCGCACTGTCAGGGACGCGGTACGCTGATTAAAGATCCGTGCCATAAATGCCACGGTCACGGGCGCGTTGAGAAGAGCAAAACCCTGTCGGTTAAAATCCCGGCAGGCGTGGACACCGGCGATCGCATTCGTCTGTCTGGCGAAGGTGAAGCGGGCGAGCACGGCGCACCGGCAGGCGATCTGTACGTTCAGGTGCAGGTAAAACAGCATCCTATCTTCGAACGTGAAGGCAATAACCTGTACTGCGAAGTGCCGATTAACTTCGCGATGGCGGCGCTGGGCGGTGAAATTGAAGTGCCGACGCTCGACGGTCGCGTGATGCTGAAAGTGCCAGGCGAGACCCAGACCGGTAAACTGTTCCGTATGCGCGGGAGAGGCGTGAAGTCCGTGCGCGGTGGCGCGCAGGGCGACCTGCTATGCCGCGTCGTGGTTGAAACGCCGGTGGGCCTGAACGACAAGCAGAAGCAACTCCTCAAAGATTTGCAGGACAGCTTTGGCGGTCCGACCGGGGAAAATAACAGCCCGCGGTCGAAAAGCTTCTTTGACGGCGTGAAGAAATTCTTCGATGATTTAACCCGTTAATGTCATTGATGTTAATAAAAAACCCGGAACAATTTCCGGGTTTTTTTATCTTTGCCGCCAGACTTTCCTTTCTCCTGTCAGCCACTTACACCCGCCACAGCGACTTGCTACAGCGACCTCAACGGACATTGTTGATGGTTATCTTTTAAGTTTTATTAAA
Source organism: Enterobacteriaceae bacterium UBA5654 (assembly GCA_002421005.1). GTDB lineage: Bacteria > Pseudomonadota > Gammaproteobacteria > Enterobacterales > Enterobacteriaceae > Superficieibacter. The sequence goes on from DIJC01000013.1 coordinate 150,753, forward strand.
AATCATTTTTGGTTTAGCTAAATATATATGTTGGATTAGACGGGTGATTTTGTATATTTATTGTATATAGGATAATCCTCATCATCATTCTGATAATTTATTTCTATTTTTATAAACTGTTATTTGCTTTCTTTTCAGTATTATCTATATTGCATTTTTTCATTAATAGAGGCTGGCAATGAATGGGAGGAAAAAGTGCCAATAAGAACTTTGATTATAATTTAATCAAAGTGCTTGATGCTGTTATATCGGCCGGCAGCGCCAGCAAAGCCTCCAAACGATTATCCGTAACGCCAGCGGCGGTTTCCCTTGCCCTGACCCGTTTACAGAGCTTCTACGAGGAAGAGCTTTTCGTCAGGGGTAAAGACGGCCTGATCCCCACGGCCAAAGCGCTGGAAATCCATAACGCTTTCCGTCAGGCGATGGAACTGGTTAGCGGCACGTTTATCCCGGAAAAGAAAAACGGTCAGGGGCGTAAAATCACCATTCTCGGCAGTGAGATTGCTGAAAATTATTATCTGTCTCAGCTTTATGACGATGATATTTTTGAGCGATTTTCACTGCATCATTTTTCTGCCAGAAATATGGATAAAAAAGAAATACATGAGCGATTGATTGTCGGCGATTGCGATCTCATTATTAATCCTGATCCAGTGGTTGATCCGAACGCAGAATATCGGGTGATTGATAGCTTCAAATCCTTTGTATGTATTTGCAGCACCGACCACATCTACAGTGAGCTTTCGCAGTTAACGCTGCATAATTTTTATTCCGCACGTCACGCCGTGTATCAGTCGGGCGTTTTTTCGCCGATGATGATCAATGACAGCGATTTACATCCTGAAGATGCCGATTATAAAGGCGTTCGTGAAAAAGGTTACCGCAGTGACTCTATTAGCGGCATTATCAGTATCATTGAGCGTACCTCATTGATTGCCCTGATACCGCTTAAGCTGGCGCTTTTTTATAAGAATCAGCGTCGCTACGCCATTAAAATGCTCCAGCCACCACCGGAACTGAGCTTCAAACCTCTGAATATTTATGCCTCCTGGCATAAAAAAAGCGCAAAACGATCGGAAATTGAAGAACTGGTTACTATGCTCCAAACGCTTTCCTCATTCCGCCGCCAGTCAGATCGCCTGTAGAGGTCATCACAAGAAATGGTTTTCGATGAGAGATTATGACTACTGATTTTCGTCTGGTTGCTTTAGATTCCTGGTCACTCACATTGATACAGGAGTTTAAAATGTCGATTCCAAACCACTTAGAAACATCGGAAGTTGTACTGCTGGAAATGGAGATACTGTTAACCATCGTTGCCACAGGGGCCTGGGGCGGTTTTGTCAGTTATCTTCTCAAAGCTAAGAAAAAAATTTCCCATGGCACCAACAAAAGCGTAATGAGTTGCCTGACCCAGATCGTTATTTCATGTTTTACCAGTTTTTTGTTAAGTGCTTTAGCTATTGAGAAAGAGCTTAGCTTTAATATGGTTTTATTGGCCGCAGGACTGGGAGGCGTTTTTGCTGCGCCAATCCTGAAACTTTTTGGCGACAAAGTAAGAAAAATCCTCGAGGATAATAAAATTATCAAATAGTTCTATAAGGCTCATCCGTGAGCCTTATTATTATTCTGATGGGATACGGCAAAAACGTTACGCTACCCTGTTTTTAATCCAGCCATAAACAAACTCTTCGTTTTGCGATCTATCTTCAGTGATGTTGAGATAGTAGGCTCCCTGGCTACAATTCAGCGCTTCGACCAGCACATGCATTCCTTCATTTCCGCGCCAGTTCAGATAAGCCTCTAACGCCGCAATGGTTTTGGCACCAATTTTGCCATCCACCACGATATCGCAGTAATTTTTCTGTTCGCGATTCAGCACGTTCAACCAGCGTTGTAACCATGTGCATGGCAGCCGTGGACCAATATTAACGGCGGCGTCGCAGAGTTCAAATGCAATCGGCCAGGACAGCTCGGAAATACGATCGAACCCCGGTTTCAGCCAGTAGTTCTTTTCCAGAATGTCATAGGCTTCCATCCGCGTCATGTCACGCATCTCACCGGTATAACCCTGCGCCCTGGCGGTAGCTTCCGTAATTCCCCAGTTTGTTTCGCCGCCGAGATCTTTCGGATTATTCGTGTAGCCACCTTCGGTCATTAAAATACCATCAATTACTGGATTCATTCCCTGTTCCTTCCCTGTTAACGAGCATTTAAATAAAAGGCAACGGCAAGCAGTGCCGCAGCTGTCGCGGTAAGCATCGCTCTCACTGGCATTGTTGCACGCGATAACCAGCGACTTTTTGTTTGTCTGGTGACGGCCTTTACCGGGATCTGGTTATTTACCTGAATACCTTTGCGCGGAACTGTAATAAGAAAATCACTCACACCCAGTGATTTCAGATCGCGACGAATGAGATAAAGTATCTGAGTTAAATTGGCATCATTGACAAAATTCCCACGGCTTCCCCATAGCGCCGTTGTGAGTTGCTGGCGTTCAATTACCTCCATTTCTGCATTTTCGATGATAAAGCTAAGGCACCGCGCACGCATCGCTGTCATTTTGATGACCAGTGAGTTTGAGACGCTTCTTAACTCGTGATTCCGTTCGTTAAAGATGCAGTTGTTATTGATGATATAGGTTTTCATTATGTCGTCCTTTAGAGATTTACGTCCTGTTTGGTGTGGGCTAATACTAATTTATGAGAAACAGCTTATTCCATTGGCTGTCGATGATTTTCGCTGTCTGAACGCCAAAAACTTTGCCTGCATCACGAAAAACAACCCTTTTTAAACCGTATTTAACTGACTGTTTAGTGAGATTTAATACCCATTTTAATTTCCGCTTATCTTGTGTTTTTATTGCGGTGATTACTGGCGTGATGCGGGTTTGTTTATCACTAATTGCTCGATATATAGGTATTTTGAGTATCATCTGATGATGTGATGCTTTGTGATTAGCGCTTTTTACGCTGCCGTTGGATTATGGCTACCGCAGAACGAACTGCGACAACATTTAAATTAAAAGGAAATTAATCATGGCTCAGAGCAAACTTATTAAGGGCGATACCCTGACCGAAACCAGCAACGCTGCTGACGGTTTTAACCCGGCAACAGAAGACAGCAAATTTAGCTACACTTCTGCCCGCGTTGCTAAGCCGGTCTACAACCAGTACAAAGCTGATGCTTCTAAACCGAAAGTGTTTGGCTACTTCACTGACTGGTCCCAGTACGATTCTCGCCTGCAGGGCGACGATGTTCCTGCTAACCGTGGTCGCGGTTACGATCTGATGAACGTCTCTCCGACTGCCTACGACAAAATCGTTGTCGGCTTCGTGGGCATCGTGGGCTTCCATAAAGTGGACGGCATGGCGCGTGACGTCGTCGCAGAAGCGGCTGAACTGTGCGGCAAAGTGAAATACGAGCCGACTTTCCTCGATCCGTGGGGCGATTTCCAGTCTTACGAAAACGTGGGTCACACTGAGAGCGGCTGGGACGTTGATCCGAAGACCGTCACTCAGGCAAATACCAAAGGCTTCCTCGGCGGTATGCGCGATCTGCAGGCCAAAGCGAAAAGCATGGGCCACAACCTTGAGCTGTCCATGAGCATCGGCGGCTGGACCATGAGTAACGGTTTCCACGAAACGGCGGCCTCTGACGCTTCCCGTAAAACCTTCGCGAAAGGCGTGGTGAAACTGTTCAAACAGTTCCCGATGTTCAGCGGCGTGGATCTGGACTGGGAATACCCGAACGTTGAAGCGGCGGGCAACCCTTACGGTGCCGAAGATGGCGCGAACTTTGCTCTGCTGATCGCGGAAGTGCGTAAGCAGCTGGACGCGGCTAACCGCAAAGACGTGAAAATCTCCATCGCAGCCTCCGCTGTGGTTGCCAACATTGAGTTCGCTGGCGTTAAAGAACTGATGAAATCCGGTATGGATTACATCAACGTGATGACCTACGACTTCTTCGGTACGCCGTGGGCTGAAACCCTGACTCACCACACCAACCTGAAAGCGCTGACCGCTGGCGGCTGGGCAGTTGAAACTATCGTTGATCACCTGCTGGCAGACGGTTTCCCGGCTGAGCGTATCAACATCGGTTATGCAGGCTACACCCGTAACGGTCGCAACGCTGAAATCTCCAGCTTCTCTCCGCTGGAAGGTTCCTACAATGCGGGCGAAGGCTTCACCACCGGTACGTTTGAATCCGGCACCAACGAATGGTACGACGTGATTTACAACTACCTGGATCTGGAAAACCAGAAAGGCCGTAACGGCTTCAACGTTTACACCGACCAGAAAGCAGACGCTGACTACCTGTACAACCCGGAATCCAAACTGTTCATGTCCCTGGACACCCCGCGTACCGTGAAAGCAAAAGGCGAATACGCAGCGAAACTGGGTCTGGGCGGTGTGTTTACCTGGACTGTCGATCAGGACAACGGCGTGCTGGTTAACGCGGCGCGTGAAGGTCTGGGCTATGAACTGAGCAAAGAAGTTATCGACATGGAGCCGTTCTACTTCGAAGGCATCAACGTTGATGAGAAAGAAGAAAAAGAAGAAGAAGGCGGAAAAGTGAACCATGCACCGAAAGCGGCTATCGATCTGCGCGTTGTTGCCGGATCCCGCGTACAGCTTTCCGGCGCGAACTCTTCTGACGAAGACAAAGACGAACTGAGCTTCAGTTGGGGCGTACCGGCAGCGATTACCGTTGCTGATAAGACCAAAGCCGTGATCGAGTTCGAGGTGCCGGAAGTGACGGTTGAAACGCAATTCCAGTTCACTCTGTTTGTTCGTGATAGCTGGGGTGAGCCGTCAACGCAGCAGCGCTTCACGCTGACCGCTGTTCCTGCCATGTCTGATGTGCAGCCAGAGCCGCAGCCAGAACCACAGCCGGAGCCGCAGCCAGAGCCGCAGCCAGAGCCGTAGCCAGAGCCGCAGCCAGAACCACAGCCGGAACCGCAGCCAGAGCCGAAACCTGCGCCTTACGCACTGTGGGATGAGAACAAAGTTTACGGTGCCAACTGGGGTACGTTTGAGATTGTTAGCTGGAAAGGCCACAACTACCAGGTGAACTGGTGGTGCCAGGGCGAGCAGCCGGACCTGAACTGCGGTGCAGGCAAATCCTGGACTGACCTCGGCGCGTACTAATCAATCAAATACCACCTTGTATAAAGGATACAGGTAAATGGAAAGCCCCGGTTTACCGGGGCTTTGTTCCACTAAGGATAGAGGATTTATGATGTCGACCATTTCAATCAAGACCAGCGCGATCAATAGCCAGAGCTGGTATCAAAAAGTCACGCTCACCTTCACCAATAACGGCTCCCGCGCCGTGGATATGAATCACGCGAAAATCAGTTTCACGGCGACGGGGCATCCCGATCCGTGGGGCAATTTTGGTGGCACGCTGAAGGGTAACATTCCTGTGAAGCTGAGCACCCACGCGAAGGGCGCGCTGGACATCAACGAAATGATCATTAATAACCGTGCACCGCTGCTGCTGGAGCCAGGAAAAAGCGGGACGTTTTCCTTCAGCCTTGCGGCAACGCGCTGCCCGCTGACGTTCTCTGACCTGAGCATCGCGCTGGTCGCGGATGAGAAAGAAGAAGAAGAGATTAAGCCCGCTCCCGTGCCGGAAGACAAAGAAGAAGAACAGCCACTTCCGACACCGTCGGAGCCAGAGGACGAAGAAGAACCCGCCCCTGCGCCGGAAGATAAAGAAGAACAACCGCTTCCGACACCGGAAGCGCCTGCGGATGAAGCACAAGAACCCGCCCCGCAGCCCGTGAGCGGAGAGGGGATCACCCTGTCAGTCAGCGATATCAACACCTTTAGCTGGTATCAGCGCGTTCGCCTGACCCTGAAAAACGGCTATTCCCGTTCTGTTGATCTGAATAAGCTGCAAATCACCTTCAAAGCCAGTGCCCATCCCGATCCTTACAGCCCGTTCAGCGGCAGCCTGCTGGGTAATCAGCCGGTGAAACTGGGCAGCGACGGCGGCTGGCCGATCGAAAAAAATAGCATCATTATTAACAACGACAGCTCGATGATGCTGGGCGCGGGCAAAACCGCTGAACTGGATTTTTATCTTTCTGCCACCCAGACGCCCATTGTCTTTGACGATCTTATCGCCCAGCTGGCCCGCGATCCGGGACGGCAGGGTAAAATTGAACTGGTTATGCCTGCGCAAGCGGTGAAAACGGATCTGCGGCCGGGCGTCGATATCACTCTCCCTGACGGTACGGTGAAGCACTACACCGGCGAATGGGGAAAAACGCTGGTCGTGACCGACCTCGCGGCGGGTCAGCACCAGATCTCTGTGCCGACGCTGCAAAATGATGATATGCAGATCGCCCCGGTAAAAGAAACGCTGACCGTCACGCTCGCGTCCGGGCAGGATAGCCAGCGGGTGCAAATCGCGTATCAGCCGGTAGTGCTGTTCGCGTCTCTGAGCCTGAAGCTGGATATCGCGGGCTGCGAAGGCGGCGTGGTCAGTGCAGAACTGTGGGGCAGTGATAACACCGTCGCCCGCACCGTCGCGCTGAACGTCGGCGAGGTTACGCTGCTTAACCGTCTGAATGCCGGTCAGCGCTACGAAATTCGTCTGCTTTCCACCTGCATCAATAACCAGACCATTAGCTCACCTGCGCAGCCTGGTGTGGCGATCCCCCAGGCCGGTCACGTGACTGCCATCAGCGTTGGCTATCAGCAAAAAAGCGTGAATACTGCCGGTTTTGTTGAGGTGAAGGCTAACGTGCTGGGATTACCAAAAGGAGCCGGCGCCCAGCGCTATCGCCTGCGTAGCGGAGCCGGAAAAGGGGAGTATCAATATTTAGTCACGCTGGAAAGTCACAGCCAGCAGCAGGCGTTCCCGCTGCGCGTTGCGCCGGGGCAATACAGCGTTGAGGTCGCGGATGTGCATTGTGACGGCGTGCTGTGGCACTGTGAAACCACCAGCGTCCTGCGCTTAATGCAAAGCATTAACGTGATCACTCTTTCGTTCGAAAAAGGGATTATTTTGCAGGTTCGCGGCTGGCCGGATTTTGTCGCCCACGGTGGCGTCACGGTCAACGCGGCGGATACCGCCAATCTTTACCGCGACGTGCCGTTCAGCGCGCTGTTTAAGTATGATGGTTTCGACGGCGGCGGCGATCCGATCCCGGCCCGCGAAATGGATCTCAACAGCGACGGTTTCCTCGATTACGACCTGCTGCCAATCCATAAAACCGTGCCGCTGGTGCGTCAGATCGAAAAAGAAGCGGGTCGCCCGATCATGCCGGTGATGGTGGTTTATACCGCGAACGCCAGCGGCGGCAGCGCGTTAAGCGATTTGCAGGATACGCAAAAGCTGCGTAACCACTTCGGTAACTTTATTACCCAGTGCCGCGCCGCGCAGTCTTACAAAGATGAGACGCATCCGGTACCGGCGACGTTCGTGATGAACCCGGATTTCCTCGGGGCCATCCAGCAGGAGCCTTACGGCTACACGGCGGTACGGCAGAAAAACAGCGTGCAGGTTAACGCCCAGCTTGCGGTCGCGGTGAAGGCGCTCGCGCCGCTGCTGGGTTACAGCATCCCGACGCTGCCGGTATTCAGCGACGATCTCTACGGTTATATCCAGGCGATAAACTATATCGTCCATCAATTTGCGCCGGACGTCGCTTTCGGCTGGCAGACCAACGTCTGGTCCACCGGTACGGCGGACTGGGTGCTGCGCGACAATGCCGATCCTGTGGCCCAGGGTAAACAGATTGCCGACTTTATTAATGAGTTGGGCGTTTACAGCGGCAGCTACACGCCTGATTTCATTGCGTTTGATAAATTCGAGCGTGACTGTTTCAGCCCGGACGCGCTGGCCCACTACGGCTGGAACGCCACCTGCTGGATGAACTACCTCGGCATGGTCAAACAGGCGGCAAAAGGCCTGAACAAACCGGCCATGCTCTGGCAGATCCCCGGCGGGCATATGCCAACCGTGGAGGAGGGCACCTCGAAAATCAGCGAAATGCATTTTGCTTCAGGCGGAACGTTCTTCATGGGAGATAAACGTATTGGCAGCAATGTCGATGCGATCACCTCTCTGTTGCAGAATACGGCGCTTAACAAGTCAACCTATGGCGCGGCCACCGTGGGCGAGTTCCTGCGCAAAGATAAGGGCTACGACTGGGGGCAAATGCAGGCGCTGAATCTGCCGGAATACAATGTCTTTTCCATTTTGTGGGGCGGCGGCTCTACCGTCAGCATTACCACCATTCATTCTAATGGCGAAGACGGCGGCTGGCTGGCGGATAAAATGCGTGAATATTATGCAGCGCCACGTCGCTTTGTTTAATGCCTGAGTAAATAATGACCCGGTTTTTCGGGTCATTATATTTTTCATGCTATGTGAATTATTTTAACTCTTGATGTTAAGAATTATCCTGGTTAAGTTAATATAGAAATTCTATAAGCCTGTGTTAGTTATAATTAATTGATTTTGACTTTCGTAATTCGTACATTAAGCTCCCCTTAATTTGTTAAATAAGAATAGATAATGAATTTAGAGAACATTGAGAATAATAATGATGATTCATTACACTCTTTCATCTTTGCGCGTCAGGGAAAACCGTACGCATCTTTTGATAAGATATTTTCGGCCCTGATCCCCTACAGCGTGCCCATTTCATTAGCGGCGGGTGAGGTTTATCAGTTGGGCGCAAGAAAAGAAGAGTCTAAAATTGTGCTGCTGCTGGAAGGTATTTGTTCCTGTTGCCATAAGGAAAGCCAGTTGCATCTTGGTTCCATGTTTGCCCCCTCAATGTTGGGGATGCTCGACAGTTATGCCAGAACCTTCAACGTTTCTGCGTGGCCGGAGCACTATGTGATTGCCGAAACCGACTGCAAAGGCTATTCCATCCTGCTGGCTGATTTTCTTGAACTGGCTGACCGCTTTGAACTCTGGCACGACGTTGCCCGCATTCTGCTGCATCGCCTGATGATCATGAGCGCGCGCGAGCAGGAGCTGGTGGGCGTTGATTCCTATATCAAAGTCAAAGCGCAGCTTATTGAGGTCTGGGCTTATCCTGAAGCGTATCGTAAACGGATTAATATTTTGAACTTTATTCAGCAGCGTACCGGCTTATCCAAAAGCCGGATCATGAAGCTGCTGTCTGAGCTCAAAAAGGGCGGCTATATCGATATTGATGCCGGAAAGCTTACCGATCTGAAAAAGCTGCCGGTGGCCTATTAATCTTATTGAATCCGGCCTTTTTACGGGCTGAAAAAGGCCGGATTTCTTTGCATTACGCCTGTGGATATTTTTTCATTAGCATAATCTTATTTCATGGTCAACCCGTAAATTGGTCTGTTCTTATCTGACTTTAATAGTCTTTTTTGAATCAACAAGTTACGCGAAGTCCTTTAAAGGGACGATAATAATATTGCTACTGAACACGCTGTTGGTAATAATAAAATTCGAATCGGAAACTCAATCTGTTTTACCGATTAAAGCTGCAAACTTATTGTTTAAATAAATAACGACCAAAGCTCTTTACAGGGAGTTTATCTCTGCTTATGCATATCGTATAGGGAATATACCAGGCAGGCGGGTGGGGCCAGCGCTCTTATATTTTATCAGAGGGTCACTTTTACCGTATTTAAAATTAAAAGAGGTTATATGAAAAAGTACTTATTAGCGATGGCGATGACCGCTATCTCCACGGGTGGAACAGCAATGGCCGCAGAAGCGTCAACCGTTACTGGCGGCACCGTGAATTTCGTGGGTCAGGTTGTTGATGCTGCCTGCTCCGTAACGGCAGATTCCATCGATCAGACTGTGACCTTAGGCCAGGTACGTTCCAGCAAATTAACGACCGCTGGCATGACGGCGAACCAGAAAGAAGACTTCAACATCAAACTGGAAGACTGCGACATCACCGTAAGCCAGAACGCTGCCGTTATTTTCAACGGTCAGCAAGATCCGACTCAGATTGGTGCGCTGGTCAACACTGCCGGTGCGGGTGCGGCAAGCAACGTAGCGCTGCAACTGTATGGCCCGGACGGGCAGGTACTGAATGTGGGTGAGTCCTCTTCAACCGTGACGCTTATTGACGGCGGCAACACGATCCCGCTGAGCGTTGACTACATCGCGACCGGCGAAGCGACCTCCGGTACTGTGGCAGCAACCGCAACCTTTAGCATGGTTTACTCCTAAGCGGATGCTCCTTCCGCCTTCCTCACGGTGAGGAAGGCGGCGTGCTTTTTGCGGCGCAAAAAGCAGAGCAAGCCGAAAAATAAAGAATGATTAATATGCAATACAACATCATTAAACGGCTTTTACGGCGGGTGAAAGCGTTCGCGCCTGCGCTGATGGCAGGCCTGATTATGCTGGGAACCCCCTTTAGTGCCTGCGCGGGCGGTGTGGCGCTCGGCGCAACGCGCGTGATTTATCCGCAGGGCGATAAACAGGTTTCTCTGCCGGTGACCAACTCTTCTGACAGCAATCTGTTTCTGATCCAGTCGTGGATCGCCAATGCGGACGGTAGCAAATCAGCGGATTTTGTTATGACGCCGCCGCTGTTTGTGATCCAGCCGAAGAAAGAAAACGTTTTACGTATTATGTATGTGGGTCCGGGCCTGCCCACCGATCGCGAAAGCGTGTTTTATATCAACAGCAAAGCGATTCCGTCGGTGGATAAACGCAAACTTCAGGGCAATGTTTTACAGATTGCCACCCAGAGCGTGATCAAGCTGTTTGTTCGCCCGAAAAATCTGCCGACCACCTCTCTGGAGGCGCCTGCGTCTTTACGCTGTCATCAGGCGGCGGGCAAAGTCACGATCGCCAATCCATCACCTTATTATGTGTCGCTGGTTGAATTGTTCGTCGGTAAAACCCGGCTGGCAAACACCATGGTTGCGCCGAAAGGTACGCTGATCCTGAACGCGCCCGCTGGCGGCGAGATCAAATTTGAAACGGTCAACGATTTCGGGGCCAATACGCCTTCGCAGACCTGTACTGGCGATTGATGGAATGAAACGCAACATGCTGAAAAGCGCAAAACCTGCTGCAAGGTGCTGGCTAACGCCGCTGGCACTGGCGGTAGCAGGTGCGCTGACGCCAGGGACCGGCCAGGCGGATAACTACTTTAACCCGGCTTTTCTATCGGACGATCCGGCAGCGGTTGCCGATCTTTCGCATTTTGAGGGCAGTGGACAAGCACCCGGTACTTACCGGGTTGACGTCTATCTGAACAGAAATTTTCTCGCCAGCCAGGATATCGAATTCAAAACGGCAAAACCGGTGCTGTCGGCGTCTGTCGCGGAACAGCGCGATAATACCGGGCTGAGCGCCTGCCTGACCTCTGACATGCTGGTGCAGATGGGCGTCAACCTCAGGGCATTTCCGGCGCTGGCCCATGCGCCTGCGGGTAGCTGTATTGATATCAGCGCCGCGATCCCGGCCGCCAGCGCCCGTTTTGATTTTGAACAGCAGCGGCTTGACATCAGTATTCCCCAGGCGGCGATGAACGCCAATGCCAGGGGATACATTCCCCCGGAACAGTGGGATGAGGGCATTAATGCGCTGACCCTCAACTACAACTTTACCGGTGCCAGCAGCCACGACGGCGAAGGCGGCGGCACCAGCAACGACAACTTCCTCGGCTTAAACAGCGGCCTGAATCTGGGACCGTGGCGACTGCGCGATTACTCTACCTGGAATTACACCAGCGGCGGTGAGCAGAGCGAAAACGACTGGCAGCATATCAGCACCTACGCGGAGCGCGATATCATAGCGCTGAAAGGGGAACTGACCGCCGGGGACAGCTATACGACCGCCGAAGTTTTCGACAGCGTGCCATTTCGCGGCGTGCAGATCGCCTCCGATGACAATATGCTGCCGGACAGCATGAAAGGATTTGCGCCTAACGTGCGCGGCATCGCCAAAAGCAACGCTCAGGTCACCATCAAACAAAACGGCTACACCATCTATCAGAGCTATGTACCGCCGGGCGCGTTTACCATTAAAGATCTCTATCCCACCTCTTCCAGCGGCGATTTAACGGTAGAAGTGAAAGAGTCAGATGGCTCGCTGCACAGCTACGTGGTGCCTTACGCCGCCGTCCCGGTTTTGCAGCGTGAAGGACGGGTGAAATATTCGGCGACCGCCGCAGAATATCGCGGAGACAGCAGCCAGAAAGAGGACGTGAAATTCGGCCAGGCGACGCTGCTGTGGGGCCTGCCGCACGGCTTTACCTTCTACGGCGGCAGCCAGCTTTCCGATCATTACCGCGCGGCGGCGCTGGGCGGCGGCATGAACATGGGCGAGATCGGCGCGGTTTCCGTTGACGTCACCCAGGCGCACAGCACCCTTGCGGACGGCAGTACGCATCAGGGGCAGTCGGTACGTTTCCTGTATGCCAAATCCCTTGAAGAGATCGGCACCCACGTCCAGTTGACGGGCTACCGCTACTCAACCTCCGGTTTTTACACCCTTGATGAAACCACCTGGCGACATATGCAGGGCTATACCGACTCGGACGACGACGACAATAAGCCGGAATGGCAGGATTACTACAGCCTCTACTACACCAAACGCGGCAAGATCCAGGTCAACCTTTCCCAGCCGCTGGGCCAGGGCGGATCGGTCTTTTTTACCGGCAGCAAGCAGAGCTATTGGCATACCGATCGCACCAATTCATTACTCCAGGTTGGCTATAGCGGAACGCTATGCCGGGTGAACTGGAGCCTGACCTACAGCTACACCAGAGCGCCCAGCGAAAAAGAGGGCGACCAGCTTTTCTCGCTAAGCCTGGCCCTGCCGCTCGGCCAGTGGCTACAGCCGGGTGGGGATGTCACCCAGCATCATCACAATGTTTATGCCACCTACAGCGCCAGCACCGACAAACACCATAACGTCACCCAGAACGCGGGTATTAGCGGCACGCTGCTGGACGATAACAACCTTAACTACAGCGTGCAGCAGGGTTATCAGAATCACGGCGTGGGGGCGAGCGGGTCGGCCGACATGGAATATGACGGGGCGTATGGCAATGTCGACGTCGGTTATAACAACAGCGACAACGGCAACTATCACCGGCTGAACTACGGCGTGAGCGGAGGGGTAGTTGCTCATTCGCAGGGTGTGACGTTCAGTCAGCCGCTTGGCGATACCAACGTGCTGATCGTGGTGCCTGGCGCGAAGGGTGTCCGGGTTGAAGGCGAACCGGGCATTCACACCGACGCGCGCGGCTATGCCATCGTGCCGTATGCCACGACCTACCGGCAGAACCGCGTGGCGCTGAACGTTGACTCAATGGCCGACGATGTGGATATCGATGATGCGGTGACCACCGTGGTGCCTACCGCAGGTGCGCTGGTGAAAGCCTCCTTCAACGCTCACGTCGGGGAGCGCGCGTTATTCACCCTGATCCACCTCGGCAAACCGGTGCCGTTCGGCGCAACGGTCAGCCGGGACGATATCAGCGGAGAAACCATTGTCGGCGACGATGGCGAAGTCTATCTGTCAGGATTAAGCGCCCGGGGAACACTGAAAGCGCAATGGGGCAGTCAGTCCGATCAGCAGTGTCTGGTTCATTATCAACTGCCAAAAACTCAGCAACCGCTGGTGCGGCAAAAAGTGGAATGTCAGTAATGAGGGTGCGTTTTATATTTTTGGTTGGATTATTTCTGGCACAAAGCTGTCTGGCGGACGTTTGTCAGAATGTTAACGGTACGGCATCAACGATTGATTACGATCTCTCTGCGGCGTTAACCGTGGCACAAGACCAGCCTGGTGAGACGGTACAAATGGCGAGAAGCCAGGAGGTGGATGTACAGGCCGTTTGCCCGGAGGGAATGTCGCGGTACGGCCGGACCTATCGCTCCTACGTCACCTCTTTGCCAGTGGTAGAAACCAGTGGGTCATGGCAATACCTTAAATTAGATGATGAGTACCTCGAAGGAGCGATGGAAATTCAGGACTCCGTAGCGGGGACGATTTATCCGCCACGGAATTATGTCCTGATGGGGTATGACGAAAATGTGGATCAGGGTTTGCCTTTTTATATTCGCGATTCGAACCTGGTTTTTCAGATTAAAATCGTCAAGCCCTTTATTGGCGAGATTACTATTCCTCTGAAAACGATGTTTAGCGTCTACGTCACGACCAGAAACACCGATCCACTTAATTACGTGGTTTATAACATCGTTTACAGCGGCAGCGTTACCGTGCCGCAAAGCTGTGAAATCAACGCCGGGCAAACGATCCTCGTCGATTTCGGCACGCTGAACAGCGGCGGATTTATTCGCGCGGGGCAGAAGCCGAAAGGCGTGCGCACCCGCACCTTTAACGTACCGGTGAAATGCAGCGGTGGCGACGATCGGGTCAGTTTAAGTATGCGCGTAATGGCGACGCCGGACAGTAATTTCAGCCAGGCAATCGCCTCGGATAACGCGGACGTCGGCGTGGTGGTTGCGGACAGCCAGGGCCGCGCCCTGACGCCGAACGACAGTTCCAGCAAGGTGCCGTTTACCACCAACGCGGCGGGCATCGCGGATCTTCAGTTCCAGGCTTACCCCGTCAGCACCACCGGCAATACGCCCGCAGAGGGGACGTTTACCTCGCTAGCCAGCTTACGGGTGGACTTTGACTAAATGAACATAAAAGCATGGCTGGCTGGCGGCATTCTGATCGCCAGCCTGGCGGCCCACGCCGATGACCCAGATTATAACCTTGAATTTACCGGCACCATTGTGGCGCAGAGCTGTAGTGTCGATCTGTCGAGCATCAATCAGAGTATCGACCTCGGACAGTTTCCGGTCGATCAGTTCGCCTCCGTCGGCACGACGACCAAATTTAAGCCGTTTAACATTAACCTGATCGGCTGCTCGCGCAGCATCAGCGGCACGAAAATCTGGTTTAGCGGCGAGGCGGACAGCGATAACCCCGCACTGCTGGCGCTGACGGACACCGGAATGGGCACCATGACGATAATGGCCACCGGCGTGGGTGTGGAACTGCTCAACGATGATCAGGATCCGATCGTCATTAATAACAGTGATTCGGCTGTCTATCCGCTGAAGGCCGGGCGCAACACGCTCTCATTTTATATCCGCTATAAATCCACCCGGCCACAGGTCACATCCGGTAACGCGACGGCGGTGATGTATTTTGATCTGGAATACCAGTAAGGAACGGTTATGAACTATTTTTGGGCGCTGCTGCTGGCGTTGACGGCCAGCGTGCAGGCGTATGATGGCCGGGTCAATATTACCGGCACCATCACCGACAATACCTGCACGCTGTCGCAGGACTCAGAGAACATCACCGTTGAGATGGGCAACGTCTCTAATCGCCAGTTTTACCAGCCGGGCGCGGGGGCAGCGTATGAAAAATTTACGATTAATATCGAAAAATGTGGCAGCACCGTCAACGGCGTGACCGTGAGCTTCAACGGCGCAGCGGACAGCGCCTACCCGGGTTTGCTGGCACTCAGCGCCGGGGCAGGGAACGCGTCGGGCGTCGGCGTGGCGCTCTATAACGCCGATAAAAGTCCGATCCCGATCGGCGATGACAGCCAGTTTCTGCCGTTGATCGGCGGCCAGCAATCCGCGCATCTCAACTTTTACGCCCGCTACGTGGCGGACGGCGGCGCGGTAGCGGCAGGCACCGCTAACGCCTCGGCAACGTTTATTTTAACCTATGCGTAAATTCCTTCTTTGCATCCTGCTGGCGCTGCTCATGTTCTTCTGCGCCTCGACTCATGCGGGCGTGGTGATCGGCGGCACGCGCTTTATTTATGGCGAGGGTCGCTCGTCGCTGGACGTGTCGCTGCAAAATGACTCGGACAGCGCCTGGCTTATCAACAGTAAAGTGCTCTCTGCTGAACGCTGGCCGGGGGCGGAGGTGCCTGACCTGTCCGCCGCGCCTTTTATCGTCACGCCGCCGCTGTTTAAGCTGCCTGCAAACCAGGCGAATAAGGTGCGCCTGATCCGCACCGGGGTGCCGCTACCGGCAGATCGGGAGAGCCTGTTTACCCTCAGCGTGGCGACGATCCCGGCCGGAACCGTCGGGCCAAACAGCGTGCAGATGGGGGTCCGCTCCGCTCTCAAACTGATTTACCGACCAAAAGGACTGGCAGGCGATCCCGCCCAGGCCTATAGCCAGCTGCGCTGGTCGCGCACCGCCGATGGCGTGAAGGTCGAAAACCCGACGCCTTTTTACGTCACGCTTTTTATGAGCGAGATCAACGGCAGGCCGATCGATAACGCAGGGGTCGTTGCCCCCCGCTCTGCACGTACCTTCACTGGCTGTCAGCACACCGCCGCCTGCCCGATCCGCTGGCAGACGCTGAATGATTACGGGCGGGTGATGCCGCCGTTAACCTCGCAGGTTCAGTAACCGTATTTAACTCCACGAAATGGGAAGTCTGTTATGTCTGATAAATTATTCAAAATTCGCCGCCTTGCCGGATTGATGCTGCTGGCGGGGGCGTTCGTTGCGCCAGCCGTTCACGCGGAAGCCAGTCCGGCATTTACGCCCGCGCAGCAGGCACAAATTGGTCAGCTCGCTGAAAGTTACTTCACCGCCCACCCGGATAAAATGGGCGAGATCATGGGCACGTATCTGGCGAACCACCCGGAATTTCTGATCGCCGCCAGCGAAAGCCTGCATCAGCGTCAGCAAATCGCCCAGCAGCAGGCTTACGTACAGCTTGCGCTTCAGTATCAGTCCGATCTGTTGTCGGAAAACAGCCCTTCCGTTGGTCCGAAAAATGCCAGGGCGGCGGTGGTGATGTTCTTTGATTACCAGTGCGCGTGGTGCAGTAAAATGGCACCGGTCATTGAGCAGGTAATGAAAGCGAACCCGGACACACGCTTTGTGTTTAAAGAGTTCCCGATTTTTGCCTCCCGCTGGCCTGCGTCGGGTCTGGCGGCGCGTGTCGGCGAGCAAATCTGGCTGAATAAAGGAGGGCAGGCGTACGTGGCGTGGCATAACGCGATGTACGCGACCGGGAAAGTCGAGGACGAACTGGCCGACCAGGATATCATTACTCTCGCCCAGCCGTATTTAACCGCCCAGCAAATTGCCGCCGTGAAAGAGCAGCATGATAACGGTCCGGTACACGACGCGCTGTTGATCAACCGTGGGCTGGCGCAGCATATGGGCTTTACCGGCACGCCAGCCTTTGTGGTCATGCCGCAGACCATGAATCCTGATGTCAAACAGATCTCCGTCATTCCGGGCAGCACCTCGCAGGATATGCTGTTGATGGCCATCCAGAAAGCAAAAGGCTAATTTGTCAGGGATGCCTGCGGGCTTCCCTGTATTTTTTGCTTTATTATGGATTATCCATGAGAAATGGTTTTTACCGCGCCACGCACAAAGGAGTGTCATGCATTATGAATATAAAGCCATTTACCCCGGTTATTCTTTTTTTCCCTCTTTGGCTGCCATCCGGTTTACTCTGCGCAGCGGGTCAGCTTGATTTCAGAGGCTCGGTAATAGAATCCGGCTGCTGGCATGAATCTAATTTGCCGATGGTCCTGTGCCAGAAACGTAATACGATTGAACGTCATATCATTATAGAAAATTTAAATACCACTATTTCCTCACCGAGCGCAACGGTCGAGCAGGTCTGGCTGGATGATGACAAACAAATTACGCTCCTGCGTATCATTTATGACTAATGATTAACTTTACGGGCAGCCTGAACAGCGTTGCCCGCATATCTTTTCTCTCTCAACGTCCCTCTCATTATTTCATCGCATTTCTTTTTAATCGTTTTTGTTATTTTGTGATTAGTCATTTAACGGCGGGAAAGGGAATATTTGCCCGGCAGAATGCACTGCAACAACATTTAAATTAAAAGGAAATTAATCATGGCACAGAGCAAGCTCATTAAGAGTGATACTCTCACAGAAACCAGTCATGCCGCTGACGGCTTTAACCCGGCAACAGAAGACAGCAAATATAGCTACACTTCTGCCCGCGTAGCTAAACCGGTCTACAACCAGTACAAAGCTGATGCCTCTAAACCGAAAGTGTTTGGCTACTTCACTGACTGGTCCCAGTACGATGCGCGTTTGCAGGGCGACGATGTTCCTGCTAACCGTGGTCGCGGTTACGATCTGATGAATGTCTCTCCGACGGCTTACGACAAAATCATTGTCGGCTTCGTGGGCATCGTGGGCTTCCATAAAGTGGACGGCATGGCGCGTGATGTCGTCGCAGAAGCGGCTGAACTGTGCGGCAAAGTGAAATACGAGCCGACTTTCCTCGATCCGTGGGGCGACTTCCAGTCCTACGTTAACGTCGGCCATGAAGTTAGCGGCTGGGACGTTGATCCGAAGACCGTCACCCAGGCGAACACCAAAGGTTTCCTCGGCGGTCTGCGCGATTTGCAGGCCAAAGCGAAGAAACAGGGCCACAACCTTGAGCTGTCCATGAGCATCGGCGGCTGGACCATGAGTAACGGTTTCCACGAAACTGCGGCCTCTGACGCTTCCCGTAAAACCTTCGCGAAAGGCGTGGTGAAACTGTTCAAACAGTTCCCGATGTTCAGCGGCGTGGATCTGGACTGGGAATACCCGAACGTTGAAGCGGCGGGCAACCCTTACGGTGCCGAAGATGGCGCGAACTTTGCTCTGCTGATCGCGGAAGTGCGTAAGCAGCTGGACGCGGCTAACCGTAAAGACGTGAAAATCTCCATCGCCGCTTCTGCTGTTGCTGCCAACATCGACTACGCCGACGTTCATACGCTGGTGAAATCCGGTATGGATTTCGTTAACGTGATGACCTACGACTTCTTTGGTACGCCGTGGGCTGAGACGCTGACTCACCACACCAACCTGAATGCACTGACCGCAGGCGGCTGGGCTGTAGATTCCATCGTCGATCACCTGCTGGCCCAAGGCTTCCCGGCTGAGCGTATCAACATCGGTTACGCAGGCTACACCCGTAACGGTCGCAACGCTGAAATCTCCAGCTTCTCTCCGCTGGAAGGCACCTACAACCCAGGTGAAGGCACCACCACCGGTTCGTTTGAATCCGGTACGTCTGAATGGTACGACGTGATTTACAACTACCTGGATCTGGAAAACCAGAAAGGCCGTAACGGCTTTAACGTGTACACCGACCAGAAAGCCAACGCTGACTACCTGTACAACCCGGAATCCAAACTGTTCATTTCTCTGGATACCCCGCGTACCGTGAAAGCGAAAGGCGAATATGCAGCGAAACTGGGCCTGGGCGGCTTCTTTACCTGGACTATCGATCAGGATAACGGCGTGCTGGTTAACGCCGCGCGTGAAGGCCTGGGTTATGAGATCAGCAAAAAAGTCATCGACATGGAGCCGTTCTACTTCGAAGGCATTAACGTGACCAAAGAAGAAGAAAAAGAAGAGGAAGAAGAAGACAAACAAGCGCCGACGGTGAACCATGCACCGAAAGCCGCGATTGAACTGCACGTTGTTGGCGGTTCCCGCATTCGTCTGTCCGGGGCAAAATCGTCCGATGAAGACAACGACGAAATGAGCTTCAGCTGGGGCGTACCGGCAGATATCGACGTGGCAGATAAAACCACCGAATCTATCGAATTCAACGCGCCGAAAGTGACTTCTGACACTGAGTTCACCTTTACGCTGTTCGTGCGTGATACCTGGGGCGAGCCTTCTACCCAGCAGCGTTTTGTCCTGACCGTTGTGCCTGCGGCTTCCAAAATCAAACCGGAAGATGAGGAAGAAGACGAGTACAACGACGACGAGTACGGCGATGATGACTACGATTACGGCGATGACGACTACGAGTACGACGAAGATGACTTCGAGTACGACGAAGAAGAAACCACCCCTGCCGATCCGAACGCTCCGCACCCGTGGTGGGATGCCAACACAGTTTATGGCGCAACCTGGGGCGCGTTTGAAACCGTCAGCTGGAAAGGCCACAACTACCAGGTGAAATGGTGGAGCCAGGGCGAGCAGCCGGATGAAAACTGCAGCCAGGGTTCAGTCTGGACCGATCTCGGCGCGTACTAAGTTTTAAAACCTTGTTGCTATTATCAAGCCCCGAAGCGATTCGGGGCTTTTTTTCTGAGGCTTGCGCCAGTATAAATCGCGTATTCCGAACAGGGCGAAAAACTATTCATATCGTGAATCCGACAAGCTGCGGCAAGATGCTTTCAATGCCAGACATCATTTTGCCTGCTCCATGCGGATGGGTAACGTTAAGGTTTTGGGGAGGGTAATACGTTTCTGGAAAGCCAGCAGGCATAAAAAAACCCGCTTGCGCGGGTTTTTCACAAAGCTTCAACAATCAGGCGATTAAGCCAGTTTGTTGATCTGTGCGGTCAGGTTAGCTTTATGACGCGCAGCTTTGTTTTTGTGGATCAGACCTTTTGCGGCCTGACGATCCACGATCGGTTGCATTTCGTCAAATGCTTTCTGTGCAGCAGCTTTGTCGCCAGTTTCGATGGCTGCGTATACTTTCTTAATGAAGGTACGCATCATAGAGCGACGGCTTGCGTTGTGCTTGCGAGCCTTCTCAGACTGAACGGCGCGCTTCTTAGCTGATTTGATATTAGCCAAGGTCCAACTCCCAAATGTGATCTTTATGGACAATTCAAAGGCCGAGGAATATGCCCGGTTAGCCTTCTTTTGTCAATGGATTTGTGCAAATAAGCGTCGTTATTACGGCGACGCTCGTTACGTAGTGATGGCGCAGGATTCTACCAGCTTGCGCCGCGTGAATACAGCTTTTCCGCCATAAAAATCGCAGTCTGGCGATAGATTTTCCTGTATGCACCGCAAGGTGGCTGAAATCGCTGCCTCTTTCTGCTTAAGGATGCAATCGTCGGTTAACGTCGCCTGCTGTACAAGGTATAATCCGACGATTTTCACTGTTTTGAGCCAGAGATGAAGCTGATACGCGGCATACATAACCTCAGCCAGGCCCCGCGCGGGTGTGTGCTAACCATTGGTAATTTCGACGGCGTGCATCGCGGACACCAGGCGCTGCTGAAAAATTTGCGTGCGGAAGGGCAGGCCCGTCATCTCCCGGTTGTGGTGATGATTTTTGAACCGCAGCCGCTGGAGCTGTTTGCCCCGGATAAATCCCCCGCCCGCCTGACGCGGCTGCGTGAAAAGCTGCGCTATCTGGCAGAATGCGGGGTCGATTACGTCCTTTGTTTGCGCTTCGACAGGCGCTTTGCCGCGCTGACGGCGCAGGCCTTTATCAGCGACCTGCTGGTCGACCGTCTCGGCGTGCAGTTTCTGGCCGTAGGTGATGATTTCCGCTTTGGTGCTGGTCGCCAGGGCGATTTCTTGTTATTACAGAAGGCTGGCGCAGAGTATGGCTTTGACGTCACCAGCACCCAGACCTTCTGTGAAGGCGGTGTGCGGATCAGCAGTACCGCCGTGCGCCGTGCGCTGGCAGAAGACGATCTCGCGCTGGCTGAAAGCCTGCTGGGCCATCCGTTCACCATCTCCGGGCGCGTGGTCCACGGCGACGAGTTAGGGCGCACAATTGGCTTTCCGACGGCGAATGTCCCACTGCGCCGCCAGGTCACGCCGGTGAAAGGCGTGTATGCGGTTGAAGTGATGGGCCTCGGTGAAAAGCCTCTGCCCGGCGTGGCAAACATTGGCACCCGCCCGACGGTGGCAGGCGTGCGCCAGCAGCTTGAAGTTCACCTGCTTGACGTTGCAATGGACCTTTACGGTCGCCATATAGATGTAGTGCTGCGCAAAAAAATACGCAGCGAGCAGCGATTTGCCTCCCTCGACGAACTGAAAGCGCAAATCGCCAAAGATGAGTTAACTGCCCGTGAATTTTTTGGGCTATCAAACCCGGCTTAACGCCTGAGTAATAAAATACGGAAACGAGAATCTGATGAGTGACTATAAATCAACCCTGAATTTGCCGGAAACAGGGTTCCCGATGCGTGGCGACCTCGCCAAACGCGAACCGGGAATGCTGGCGCGTTGGACCGATGATGACCTGTACGGCATCATCCGTGCGGCCAAAAAAGGCAAAAAAACCTTCATTCTGCATGATGGCCCTCCTTATGCGAATGGCAGCATTCATATTGGTCACTCAGTTAACAAGATCCTGAAAGACATTATTATCAAGTCTAAAGGGCTTTCCGGTTTTGACTCGCCTTACGTGCCAGGCTGGGACTGCCACGGTCTGCCGATCGAACTGAAAGTTGAGCAGGAATTTGGCAAGCCGGGCGAGAAATTCACCGCCGCCGAGTTCCGCGCGAAATGCCGCGAATACGCCGCCGGTCAGGTTGAAGGGCAGCGTAAAGACTTTATCCGCCTGGGCGTGCTCGGCGACTGGTCGCATCCGTACCTGACCATGGACTTCAAAACCGAAGCCAACATCATCCGCGCGCTGGGTAAAATCATCGGCAACGGCCACCTGCACAAAGGCGCGAAGCCAGTGCACTGGTGCGTAGACTGCCGTTCTGCGCTGGCGGAAGCGGAAGTCGAGTATTACGACAAAACCTCGCCGTCCATCGACGTTGCTTTCCAGGTGGTCGATCAGGCAGCGGTGCAGGCGAAATTTGGTCTGCCTGGCGTTAGCGGCCCGATCTCGCTGGTGATCTGGACCACCACCCCGTGGACCCTGCCAGCCAACCGGGCGATCTCGCTCTCCCCGGAATTTGACTACGCGCTGGTCCAGGTCGAAGGGCAGGCGCTGATCCTCGCCAAAGATCTGGTTGAAAGCGTCATGCAGCGCATCGGCGTTGCCGATTACAGCATCCTCGGCACCGTAAAAGGGTCTGAACTGGAGCTGCTGCGCTTTACCCATCCGTTTATGGGCTTCGACGTTCCGGCAATCCTCGGCGATCACGTTACGCTGGATGCCGGTACGGGCGCGGTCCATACCGCAGGCGGTCACGGTCCTGACGACTACACCATCAGCCAGAAATACGGTCTGGAAATCGCTAACCCGGTCGGCCCGGACGGCACTTATCTGCCGGGAACCTGGCCGGGTCTGGACGGCGTGAACGTGTTCAAAGCCAACGATGCCATCGTTACCCTGCTGGGTGAAAAAGGCGCGCTGCTGCACGTAGAAAAAATGCAGCACAGCTATCCGTGCTGCTGGCGTCACAAGACGCCGATTATCTTCCGCGCCACGCCGCAGTGGTTTGTCAGCATGGATCAAAAAGGTCTGCGTGCGCAGTCGCTTAGCGAAATCAAAGGCGTGCAGTGGATCCCGGACTGGGGCCAGGCGCGTATCGAATCAATGGTCGCTAACCGTCCTGACTGGTGTATCTCCCGCCAGCGTACCTGGGGTGTGCCGATGTCGCTGTTCGTCCACAAAGAGACGGAAGAGTTGCACCCGCGCACGCTGGAACTGATCGAAGACGTTGCCAAACGTGTGGAAGTTGACGGCATTCAGGCATGGTGGGATCTCGATCCCCGCGACATCCTCGGTGACGACGCCGACAACTACGTGAAAGTACCGGATACCCTCGACGTCTGGTTTGACTCCGGTTCAACCCACGCGTCCGTGGTTGACGTACGCCCGGAATTCGCGGGTCACGCGGCGGATATGTATCTGGAAGGCTCGGATCAGCATCGCGGCTGGTTTATGTCTTCGCTGATGATCTCCACCGCCATGAAAGGCAAAGCGCCTTACCGCCAGGTTCTGACCCACGGCTTCACCGTTGATGGTCAGGGCCGTAAAATGTCCAAATCCATCGGTAACACCGTATCGCCACAGGATGTGATGAACAAACTGGGCGCGGACATTCTGCGTCTGTGGGTGGCATCAACGGACTACACCGGCGAAATGGCCGTTTCCGACGAGATCCTCAAACGTGCTGCCGACAGCTATCGTCGTATCCGTAACACCGCGCGTTTCCTGCTGGCGAACCTTAACGGCTTCAACCCTGAAACTGACATGGTGAAACCGGAAGACATGGTGGTGCTGGATCGCTGGGCGGTCGGCTGCGCGAAAGCGGCGCAGGACGATATTATCAACGCCTACGAATCCTACGATTTCCTCGAAGTCGTTCAGCGCCTGATGCGCTTCTGCTCCGTCGAAATGGGGTCTTTCTGGCTCGATATCATTAAAGACCGCCAGTACACCACCAAAGCGGACAGCGTCGCGCGTCGTAGCTGCCAGACCGCGCTGTATCACATCGCCGAAGCGCTGGTACGCTGGATGGCTCCGATCATGTCCTTCACCGCAGATGAAATCTGGGGCTACCTGCCGGGCGAGCGTGAAAGATACGTCTTCACCGGCGAGTGGTATCAGGGGCTTTTCGGTCTTGCGGAAACGGAAGCCATGAACGATGCCTTCTGGAACGAGCTGCTGAAAGTGCGTGGGGAAGTGAACAAGGTGATCGAACAGGCGCGTACCGACAAAAAAGTCGGCGGCTCTCTGGAAGCCTCGGTGACGTTATTTGCACAACCTGAACTGGCGGCTAAACTGACGGCGCTGGGTGACGAATTGCGATTTGTCCTGTTGACCTCAGGGGCCAGCGTTGCCGATTATGCCAACGCGCCTGCTGATGCGCAGCAAAGCGAATTACTCAAAGATCTGAAAGTTTCTCTGAGCAAAGCCGAAGGTGAGAAGTGCCCGCGCTGCTGGCACTATACTCAGGACGTCGGTAAGGTGGCGGAACACGCAGAAATCTGCGGCCGCTGTGTGGTCAACGTCGCCGGTGACGGCGAAAAACGTAAGTTCGCCTGATGAGTAAACCGATCTCTTCAACAGGGCTACGCTGGCTGTGGCTGGTGGTAGTCGTGCTGATTATCGATCTGGGCAGTAAATACCTGATCCTCCAGAATTTTGCTCTGGGGGATACGGTGTCCCTGTTCCCGTCGCTTAATCTGCATTACGCGCGTAACTATGGCGCGGCATTTAGTTTTCTGGCGGATAGCGGCGGCTGGCAGCGCTGGTTCTTTGCGGGCATCGCCATCGGGATCTCACTGGTCCTGGCGGTAATGATGTACCGCTCGCAGGCCACGCAGAAGCTGAACAATATTGCTTACGCGCTGATTATTGGCGGTGCGCTGGGCAATCTGTTCGACCGCTTATGGCACGGCTTCGTCGTCGATATGATCGATTTCTACGTCGGCGACTGGCATTTTGCCACCTTCAACCTTGCCGACAGCGCCATCTGCATCGGTGCGGCGCTGATTGTGCTGGAAGGGTTTCTGCCTTCCAGAGCAAAGAAAATCGCTTAAAACATTGCCGGATAGCGTTACGCTATCCGGCCTGTAATAAATGTCGGCCCGCCATCGGGCACTATAACTGAGCAATCTGCATGTCTAATTCTGTACAAAGCAACAGCGCGGTGCTGGTGCATTTCACGCTGAAGCTGGAAGATGGCTCGACCGCCGAATCGACGCGCAATAACGGGAAACCGGCGCTGTTTCGTCTTGGCGATGCGTCGCTCTCCGAAGGGCTGGAGCAGCACCTGCTGGGGCTGAAAAACGGCGACAAAACGACGTTTTCTCTGGAGCCGGATGCGGCGTTTGGCGTTCCCAGCCCGGACCTGATTCAGTATTTCTCGCGTCGGGAATTTATGGACGCGGGCGAGCCGGAAATCGGCGCAATTATGCTCTTCACCGCGATGGATGGCAGTGAAATGCCGGGCGTGATCCGCGAAATTAACGGCGACTCGATCACCGTCGATTTCAACCATCCGCTGGCCGGGCAAACCGTCCATTTTGATATCGAAGTGCTGGAAGTCGATCCGGCACTGGAGGCATAAGATGCAGATCCTGTTGGCCAACCCGCGCGGCTTCTGCGCCGGGGTAGACCGCGCTATCAGCATTGTTGAAAACGCGCTGGCGATTTACGGCGCGCCGATTTACGTGCGCCATGAAGTGGTCCATAACCGCTACGTGGTTGACACCCTGCGCGAGCGCGGCGCGATTTTCATTGAGCAAATCAGCGAAGTGCCGGACGGCGCGATCCTCATTTTCTCAGCGCACGGCGTCTCCCAGGCGGTGCGTAACGAGGCGAAAAGCCGCGATCTTACCGTCTTTGACGCCACCTGCCCGCTGGTCACAAAAGTGCATATGGAAGTGGCGCGCGCCAGCCGTCGCGGGGAAGAATCCATTCTGATCGGTCACGCCGGGCACCCGGAAGTGGAAGGCACTATGGGGCAATACAGCAACCCGGCAGGGGGCATGTATCTGGTCG
Organism: Enterobacteriaceae bacterium UBA5654; assembly: GCA_002421005.1. Classification (GTDB taxonomy): domain Bacteria; phylum Pseudomonadota; class Gammaproteobacteria; order Enterobacterales; family Enterobacteriaceae; genus Superficieibacter. The sequence goes on from DIJC01000013.1 coordinate 176,895, forward strand.
AATCGCCGGACGATGTCTCGACGCTGAACGTCAAAGACGAAAGCAAGCTGTCGTTTATGACCCAGACGACCCTCTCGGTTGATGATACCTCGGATGTGATCGATGCGCTGCGCGAACGTTTCCCGAAAATCGTCGGACCGCGTAAAGACGATATCTGCTATGCCACCACCAACCGTCAGGAAGCGGTGCGCGCGCTGGCTGAACAGGCGGATGTGGTGCTGGTGGTCGGCTCGAAAAACTCTTCCAACTCTAACCGGCTGGCCGAACTGGCGCAGCGGATGGGTAAAGCGGCGTATCTGATTGACGACGCCAGCGATATCCAGGAAGCCTGGGTCAAAACCGTTAACTGCGTGGGCGTCACCGCAGGCGCATCCGCGCCGGACGTGCTGGTGCAAAACGTCATTTCCCGTCTGCAGGCGCTGGGCGGCGGTGAGGCTATTCAGCTTGAAGGGCGCGAAGAAAATATCGTCTTCGAAGTGCCGAAAGAACTGCGCGTGGACGTGCGGGAAGTCGAGTAACGCTTCGCCTGGTCGGGCTGGATAAGCCCGACAATATTCCTGATCATAAACGTGATCGCCTCCGCAAATCCTCGTCGCCTGCCGCAAGGTTAATCGATTAATCTGCTATTATGACGCTGCTGTTCTCCTTGGGCCGGAGAAAATTATGCATACCTTAATTACCCAGCCGCCGCAGGTGGCGTGGGCCAGCGGCCTGCTGTCTGGCGCTCCTCTGATCCATAAATCTACCCGCATCGCGGATCTCAACGGCGTTTTTGCCGATCGCAACGCCTGGCGGGAATTCGATCCGCAGCAGGTGGTGTATGACGTGGAAATGTTTGATTCCCCCTCCCCTGAAGGCGCACTTTACACCGGCGTGACCCATCTCCAGCCAGGGAAAGTGGGCGACGAATATTTTATGACCCGTGGGCATTTTCACGCCCGGCGCGAGCAGGGCGAGGTCTATTGCGGTCTGCGCGGTACGGGGTATCTTCTGCTTCAGGATGCGCAGGGCGAGGCGCGGATTGAGCACGTCTTTCCCGGCTCGGTACATATCATCCCCGGCTTTACCGCGCATCGTCTGATTAATACCGCAAGCGAGGTGCTGTCGGCGCTGGCCGTCTGGCCGAGCGCGGCCGGGCACGATTACGCGGCGCTGGCGCAGGGATTTAGCGTGCGGGTGATCGAGCAGGGCGGGCAAGCGCGGGTGCAGGAGAAGACCCATGACTAATTTTGGCCTGGACATGACCATCCATCATCAGCCGCTGGGATTCAGCTACGGTAATGACGTCACCGGACCGATGCCGGAGATCCGCACCCTCGATCAGATCCGCGCCTCGCTGCGCGATCCCGCCTGCGAAGGGCCGGATCGGGTGTATGCCATTGCGATGGACGTGGCCCGCCTCCAGGATCGTGACGAGCTGCAAAAGCGGATGCTGTTGTTTGGCGTCGTCACCTATGCGGCGGGAAAACTGGGGGACGAGCCGATCCGCAGTCAGGGGCACATTCACCGCATCAGTCAGCACAGCGGCTGGTCGCCGCCGGAGCTGTATGAAATCTGGCAGGGGAAAGCGATTATCTATATGCAGGAGCGGGTCGAGAACGATCCGGGCCGCTGCTTTGCCGTACTTGCCGGGCCGGGAGACAAAGTGCTGGTGCCGCCGGGCTGGGGGCACGCCACCATTTCCGCCAGCCCGGACGAGGCGCTGACCTTCGGCGCATGGTGCGACCGGGAGTATGGCTTTGAATATGAGGCGGTGCGGGCGCACAAGGGGCTGGCCTGGTATCCGTTAGTGCAGGATAACAATATTATCTGGCAGCATAATTCGCATTACCAGCCGGGACGGTTGCAGGTGATTACCCCCCGGCGCTACAGCGAATTCGGAATTACCGAGGCGCCAATCTACCAGCAATTTATTACCGATCCGGCGCGCTTCCAGTTTATTTCCCGCCCGGATAAATCGGCGGAACTGTGGCACCATTTTCATCCGTAGCGCATCAGGTTGCAGGGAAATCCCTGCAACCTGCCCGCCTTAATCGGCAGAAAAGCCGTTCTCATTAATGACCTGTTTATACCAGCCCGCGCTTTTCTTCAGGCGGGTTTCTTTGGTTTCAGGATTGAACTCGACCAGCCCGTACATATTTTTAAACTGGTTGCTGGGCGACCATAAATCAATAAATGACCATAAATGGTAGCCGTGCAGATTAACCCCTTCGCCAATGGCCTGGTGTGCGGCGATCAGATGCTGTTTCAGAAAGTCGATCCGGTAATCATCGGCGATTTCGCCGTTCTCGCCCCGGTATTGCCATTCCCGCTCAACGCCCATGCCGTTTTCGCTGATATAGCATTCGATATTGCGATAGCGGGTTTTGATCATCGCCAGCGTATCGTACAGCGCCTGCGGGAAAATCTCCCAGCCGCGTGAAGTATTCATCACTCGCCCCGGCATCTCCCAGAAGTCATAAAAATCATAACGGCTGGTTTTAACCGTATCGCTGGCTTCTTTCGCCATAATGCGAGCCGGGAAGTAGTAATTCACCCCCAGAACATCAATGGTATTCGCGGCAATCGTCGCCAGATCGCCGTCGTGGATCTGCGGTGCCGCATTCGCCTGCGCCAGCAGCGGGAGATAATTTTCCGGGAAATGGCCGTGAATAAGCGGCGCAAGAAAACATTCATAATTGAACAGGCTGTAAGCTTGCGCCGCCTGAATATCTTCCGCCTGCTGGCTTCGCGGATAGGCATAACTGACGTCAATCACCGAGCCAATCTTGTTACGGAAATGGTTCTGCCGGTAGCATTCAACCACTTTGGCGTGCGCCAGTACCATATTAAAAATGGCCTGGCTGTGATAACGAAAGTCAGTGATATTCGGATAGCAGCGGTTATCCAGATATTTTAAATCAGCATCAACACGCGGTTCGTTATAGACGTGCCAGATATCTACTAAGTCATCGAAAAGGTCGAAGCAGTGATGGCAGTAGTTGACGAAATCATCAATAATTTCCCGATTGCCAAAGCCACCGCGATCTTCAAACAGTACCGGCATATCAAACCAGTAAAGCACCACATACACCTTAATACCGCGACGGCGTAAGTCCTGAAACAGCGAGCGGTAATAGTCTGCGGCCTGCGGATTAACATTTTTGCCGTCCGGCATCAGCCTTGCCCACAAAATTGAGGTACGGAAGCTGTCGTGCTGTAATTGTGAAAGATAATCGTGATAAACCGGAAAACGGTGATACCAGTCTAAGGTTTCATTCGGGCCTTGCTGCTGATAAAAACGGTCCGGGTGCTGCTGATAATATTTTTCATACACCGTCGGTGCTGTGCCGTCGTGATCCCATGCGCCTTCTGTTCCCTGGGCCCAAATCGCGCTTCCCCAGGAAAAATTGTCAGGAAACTGATAAAACATAGAAACTCCTTGATGATGAATTAATTTTGCTCGCGTTTGATCATATTTTGTTTGTTAATAACTCGGATAAAGGGCAGCCATATTAAGACGCCGATAAAAATATTAAATGCCTGAAGCAGCGCGCCCATCATGGAATTAGTCGCCAGAAAGCCAGAGAGTAAGGGCGGGGTGGTCCAGGGGATCTGCACCCCGGTGGGGCGGGGGACCATACCCAGACTCATAAAGAGGTAGGTGCTGATCACGAAAACGACCATCACCAAAACCCAGGGGATCAGCGTCAAAACATTGAGCACCACCGGCAGGCCAAAGGCGACCGGTTCCGAAATATTAAACACGCCTGCCGGGACCGAGATTTTGCCAATTTCAGCACCGGAGGTGCCTTTTGTGGCGAACAGCACCAGCGCAATGACCAGCGAGAAGAACTGCGGGGCGATAAAAATATCCATAAATTGCTGGGTCACGATGTAGGGCAAGGCTTCTCCGGCAGCAAAAGCCTGCGCGTTAGCGGTGGAGGCCACCTGCCACAGCGGCGACATAATCGCCCCGACCAGGCTTTGTCCGTGCAGCCCCATAAACCAGAACAGCTGAATAAATACGGCGGCGATGGCGGTAGGTATCAGTCCGGTCCCAATGTTAACCAGCGGCAGTTGCAGCACTTCATAAATAAATTTATTCATGTTCCCGTAGGGCGTTAACACGAAGCCGTAGCGGACAAGCGCCATCGCGAAAAACGTGATGATCAGCGGAAGCAGGGTGATAAACGAGTTCGCCACGTTCGGCGGCACCATCTCCGGTAATTTAATGGCCAAATTTTTTGTTGTTAACCAGTGATACAGTTTGCAGGAGAAAAAGGAGGAGATAATCCCGACAAACATGCCTGCCGAGCCAAGATATTGGGTGGGAATGGTGACGCCGCTCATGCCTTCAGCATTGGTCGTTAGCGTAAACGGAATCAATATAAAGAACGATCCTGCCACGATAACAATGGTAAAAAGTAGCGAAGTTTGATGCTGCTTCGCATAAAAATAACCGATGCAGAGAATCAGGTAGACGGAAATAAACCCCAGAGTAATATCAACAATCGGCGACAGCATTTCTCTGATAAAAAGTAATGCAGCCTCGGGAACAACTTTTTCAATAAATGGAAAATACATAATAATTAAGGCGCACGAGCCGCCAATGGTAATTGGGATTAACGATATCATTGTATTTTTTAATATCGTTAAAGTGCTGTTATTTGCGACCCAATTACCTGCCGGAATAAGCCATTTTTCTAAAAAACCCTCAATGTTATTCATTACTATCTCCATAGCCAAAAAGATCGTCCTTTGAGCGCCCGGTAACGGGCGGCGCTCATATTTACTGGCCTTCATCTTTCATTGTGGTGCTTACGGCTGGTTGCTAATAAAAGGTATGTCCTCCCTGTGAATAAGCCGCGATTAACCGGCAAACAGACCGCTCGCCACCCCAGCGGCAGCCAACGCCAGCAGTAACAGCATGGCTTTGACCGGCGACACGCCGCGTTTCGCCATCAGATACCAGGTGCCCAGCACCACAATCAGCGGCAGCAGCTGTGGGAAAATGCCGTCCAGCATTTGCTGAACATGAATATTCACGCCGTCTTTGGTAATAAACTCCAGCCCGGTGCCGAGCTTGACGTAGCTCGCCGCCACGCCGCCCATCACAAATACGCCCAGTAATGACAACGCCTCACGCAGGCGCGTGGATTTGCTGCTGACCAGCATCTCCACCGAGCCGGACCCCATTTTGTAGCCTTTCAGAAACAGCAGCCACGAGCCGGGAATGATGATGGCCAGCCAGGCGACGGTATAAAACAGTGGGCCGAGGATGCTGCCACCCGCCGCCAGCGCCATGCCGATGCTGAGCAAAATAGGGATCAGCATACCGGGGATCATGGAGTCGCCAATGCCCGCCACCGGCCCCATCAGCCCGACTTTCAGCGTGTTAATCGTCTCGCCGTCAATCGGTTCACCGTTGGCTTTTTTCTCTTCCAGCCCCAGCACCATGCCGTTAACGATGGCCCCAAGCTGCGGCTCGGTATTGTAGAAAGAGGCGTGGCGGCGCAGCATTTCGGTGCGCTGCGCGACATCCGGGTACAACTTGCGGGCGACGGGCAACATACTGAGGCAGAAGCCAAGCGATTCCAGGCGTTCAAAGCTCATCGATGACAGATTGTGCATCATCCACGCCCGCCAGCAGCGGCGCAGATCGGATCGGGTCAGTTTGCGATCGTCCATCAGAATTCATCCTCATCATCTGCCGCACGCGGCGCGCTGGCGCTGGTCTGCGGTTCCGGTTTGTAGTTGTAGTGGATCAGCGCCAGCAGCGCGCCGACGATCACCAGCGCCACCATATTGAGCTTCAGAAAAACAATGCACACAAAGCCCACCAGGAAGTAGATCAGCAGGGAATAACTTTTGATGATCTGCTTAAGCAAAATGGCGATACCGACGGCAGGTAAGATCCCGCCCAGCACGTTCATGGTCGACAGCACCATTTTCGGCAGACTTTCCATAAAGCCGCTGATGTACTGCGCGCCAAAATAGACCGCGATAAACGTGGGAATAAAGCGCAGCAGGAAGTTGGTGGCCTGCGGGAAGATCACGCTGTTGAGATAAATTCCGCGCGGGTTGTCCTGTTCAATCGCCGTATCCGCGCGGTGGTTCCAGAATGAGTTCAGTACCATCATCGCGTTGAACAGAATGGTTCCGGCAATTCCGATGGTGGCGGCCAGCGCAACCGCCACTTCCGGCCCCTGACCGGACAGCACCCCCAGCGCAATCGCCGGGAAAGCCACGAAGTTCAGATCAGCGGGCATTGAGCCGCCGGGCGTCACCATCGCGATATACACCGCCTGCACCGCGACGCCAATCATAATGCCGGTTTTTACATCGCCGAGGATCAGGCCGACCAGTAAACCGGAGACCAGCGGACGGGTGATCAGATACCAGCCGCCGGTAAGCCCCAGCAGCCAGGGGCTACTGAGCGCGCCGAGATAGCAGAGGATGCCAATTAACGAAGCTTCGATAAACATGGTGTGTTCCTTATTTCAGCTTTTGCCGGGCGTCCTGCCATTGATAAGCGCTGGCATCCGGCACCAGCCGAAATTCAACGAGATGCCCGCGCGCCGTCAGCCAGTCAAAGGCGGCGATTTCCCCGGCGTTGACCGACTGGTTGGGTCCGATGGTGGTCGTACCCGCGCGGGCGCTCATCGGGCCGACGTTGATCTTGCCGTTGGCGTTTTGCAGACTGATGCCCGCCTCCTCAAGGCGTTGCAGGGTAATCGGCGATTTGCCAATCACGAAGTAGCGCTTGTCGCTGGCAATCACTTTCGGCAGCTTGTCAATCGCGGTAGCGGTATCGAACAGCCAGACTTTGGTATCCTGGACGGCACCTTTCATCACCGAGGAGAGCAGGGGATCGGCGGCAACGGCGTCGTCAATCGCCACAATGCCGTCGCAGGGTAGCTCCTTCGCCCAGCGGGTAATCAACTGGCCGTGGATCACCCGGTCATCGATGCGAACAAATGAAATACTCATAGCATGCTCCTTAAAAGTCGTCCGTCTCGGGGAATACCGTCAGGACGGCCTGAATCAGCGTAGGGTGCGTCAGCTCGATAAGCTGCCGGGCGGCGGCGTTAACATCAGAGAAATCACCCACCTCGTCGGTTTGCAGCAGCATCGGAAAATTCACGCCAGCCACCACCGCCACCGGCGGGGCAGTGCGCGGTGAGAAGGCAAACTGGCAGGCCAGGTTCCACGGCGTGCCGCTCTGCATATCGCACAGCACCAGCACGCCGTCCGCGCCGTCGCTGGCATCCGCCAGCGCGCGGCTAAAATCGGCCTTAAACCCGTCAATTCCGGCCTCTTCACTTAGCGTGACGGCCCGCACGTTGGGTAGCGTGCCGTACACCATCCGGCTACTTTCCAGCAGTGCCGTTGCCAGCGGCCCGTGGGTGGCAACAATAAAATGGATCATAATTTACCCCCTTACCCAGGCTTTGACCGTCGCCAGCGTCTGGCCTTCGCCTGTGGGTGAAATACGATACTTGCCGACGCTCGCCGGGACGATAAAGGTTTCGGCATAGCGCACGATAAAGGGTTCAAACGCGCCGGAAGGACTTTCCACCCGCGCTTCGTCGCCCTCGACCAGGTTCAGCACGTTGACGCCGCCGTGGGTATGGTGCGTCACCGGGGCGGTAAACCAGTGGCGGCGGGTTTCGATAAACTCGCGCTCGTGCAGCCCGGTGCGCTCCTCGCGCCAGCCGTCGCCTTCCGCCAGCGGTTCAATCCGGTTAACCAGGTTCTTCATCACCCAGTCGGTATCGCGCTGCCAGTCAATCACCTGTTCACCGTGCGCAAGATGCACCGGGCGAGGCAGACCGTCCATACCCAGGCGGCCCCAGTCCCACAGCTTGAAGGTAAAAATGTAGGGCGTGGCGCTGATCTCCAGCACCATCGTCCCCGCCCCGGAGCAGTGGACCGTGCCTGCCGGAATTAAAAAGTGATCGTGCTTACGCGCCGGGATCGCGTTAACGAAACGGGCATCATCAAAGGCTTTTTCTCCGCGCTGGGCGGCATGAAGATCGGCCAGCATCGCCTGCGGCTGCGTCCCGGTTTTGGTCCCCAGAAACACCGTCGCGCCGGGGATGGCATCGAGAATGTAATAACTCTCATCCTGGGTGTAGTGCATCCCGAACTGCTGCTGGATGTATTCCGTCAGCGGATGCACCTGAAAACTGAGATTTTGCCCGCCGACGGTATCGAGAAAATCAAAACGGATCGGAAACTCCGCGCCGAAACGGGCATGGACTTTTTCGCCCAGCAGGGCGCGTGGCTCCAGCAATACCAGATCCTGGGAGGGGATCTCGATCCGCACAGCGCCGAAACGCAGTAACAGGCTGTTTTCCTCGGGCACGCAATCAAAACACCATGCGTAATTCGGCGCTGAGGGATCGAGATCGAACTTTTCTTTCATCCACTGACCGCCCCACACGCCGGGATCGAAGAACGGCATTACCCGGAAGGGGCGCTGGGTGGTTTGCACCAGACCGGCGCGCAGGGCGTCGCCGCTGACCAGCGCGGGCGTGTCGCGGCGGGTGGTATCCAGCAGATAATCCATGCGTCTGAGCAGCGGGGTTTTATGCCGGTCAAAGACCCGCCATTCTACGAAGAACGCGCGTTTGTAGCGCCGGAGCATCTCTTCATCCGCGTTGTCCGCGCCCCAGTTGCCCAGCTCGCCGCTGCGCATCCGCTGCTGGATCTCCCAGCGTGGCAGGTCGGCGTAAATCAGCACATCGCCGCGATGCACCAGCGACGCGCCCGGCCCGTAGACGATCACCAGCCCGCGCTGAACCTGCTCAACCTCAGCGCGCAGGGCGCTTAAGCGGGCGCTGTCAAAAAACTCCGCAAGCTGGTGGCAGGAGAGCACGCCGAATACCCGGTCGTCGGTCAGGTTGCGGGCCAGCAGATCGTGCAGCGCCTGCCGATCCCGACGCGCCGTTTCCACGTTGATCGTCAGCACCGCGTCCAGATCCGCCAGCAATTGCGTTTCCAGATCGTGCAGCCGCACGCCGGGGTAGCAGTCCACGATCAGCACCGTCCGGGGACGGCGGGCGAGGCTCGCTTTTAGCGTGGCAACGATCGGTTCCCAACCCTGCCAGGCACAGTGGTCATAGCCGCTAACAGCGACTTCCGGGAATTTGTCATAACGCGTTTTACTCATGCTTTCTCTCCCCTGTCATTGTATTAAGATTAATCGATTAACCTTGCGTGGGAAGAGTGGTTAATGCGATTAACCCGTCATTTACCGCGAGTGGAGGCGATTCGTGAATGGATGTGTGAATCGAATCACAAAGAAACAGGCACAAAAAAGGTTATTCGATTAATCTTGTGCAGTAACAGGGGGAGACGATGACCACAATTACGCTGGCTGAAGTGGCAAAACGCGCCGGAGTATCCACGGCGACGGTATCAATGGTGTTACGCAACCGGGGGCGTATTTCCCCGGCGACGCGCGAACGGGTATTGCAGGCGCTGGATGAATCCGGCTACGTCTATAACCAGACGGCGGCGAATCTGCGCAACCGCAGCAGCAATCAGGTCGGCCTGCTGCTGCATGACATTACCAACCCGTTTTATGGCGAAATGACGGCCGGACTAAGCCATGAAATGGAACGGCATGAAATGCTGCTGTTTCTGGCGAACAGCGAAGAATCCTGCGAGCGGCAGCAAAAATTTGTTGATTCGTTAATGCGCAATAACGCCTGCGGAATGGTGCTCTGCGCGGCGCGCGAGACGCCGCCTGCGTTTTTCGAGGCGCTAAAGCGGCGCAATATTCCGGCCATTATGGTGGTGCGTCCCCCGGACGAGCCGGGGTTTGATTTCGTGGGGACGGATAACTTTCTCGGCACGCAGATGGCGACGGCGCACCTGTTGAAAATGGGGCACCGCGATATTGCGTTTATCGGCGGTAGTCAGCATTCCAGAACGCGTTCGCAGCGTATCGGCGGCTTTACCAGCAAACTGCTGGAAAACGGCATCGCGCCGAAGGCAGAGTGGCTGGTCACAGCCGAAGCCAGCCAGAGCGACGGGGCGCGGGCGGCGGAAGCCCTGTTCAGCCGTTACCCGCAGATCACGGCGGCGGTATGCTATCAGGATATTGTCGCGCTGGGCGTGATGCAGACGCTGCGCAAAATGGGCCGCGAGCCGGGGCGCGATTTTGCGCTGGTCGGTTTTGATGACATCAGCGAGGCCGCGCTGGTCCAGCCCGCCTTAACCACGGTTTCCGTCGCCGCCAAAGAGATTGGCCGCAAGGCCGGAGAACTGTTATTCAGCCGGATTCAGGGCAACGACGAACCGCCAAAGAGCATTATTTTGCCGCCCGCGCTGGTGGTACGTGAATCGTGCGGCTTTCGTTAATGCCAGGTTTTGATGCGCAATGACCATCACCACGCCGACAATAAGCGAACGGCAGCACCCGCTACCGTTCGCCGCGTGGCTTAGGCTCTGACCGAGGCTTTTATGGTTGCCAGTTGTTCACTGGCGCTGTGAGCGGTAGGGGAAATTCGGTACTCCCCGATGCCCGCAGGAACGATGAACGTTTCAGCGTAGTGAACGATAAAGGGTTCGAATGCCCCCGTGGGGCTGTCCACTTTTGCCTCGCTGCCTTCGATCAAATTTAGCACGTTGACGCCGCCGCATGTGTCGTGCGTCACCGGCGCGGTAAACCAGTGACGGCGGGTTTCAATAAACTCGCGCTCATGCAGCCCGGTGCGTTCCTCGCGCCAGCCGTCGCCGTCTGCCAGCGGCTCAATGCGATTGACGAGGTTGTCCATCACCCATTGGGTATCGCGTTCCCAGTCGATCACCTGCGCCCCGTGTTCCAGGTGTACCGGGCGCGGTAGGCCATCCAGTCCGAGTCGGCCCCAGTCCCACAGTTTGAAGGTGAAAATATAGGGCGTGGCGCTGATCTCCAGCACCACGGTGCCTGCGCCGGAGCAGTGCATGGTGCCGGCGGGGATCAGAAAGTGATCGTGTTTCGACGCGGCAATCCGGTTGACGAAGCGGGCATCGTCAAACGCTTTTTCGCCGCGCTGCGCCGCGTGCAGATCGCGTAGCAACGCCTGAGGATCGCTCTTCGTTCGTCTCCCCAGATACACCGTCGCGCCCGGCTCCGCGTCGAGGATGTAATAGCTTTCATCCTGGGTGTAATGCATTCCGAACTGCTGCTGGATGTATTCCGTCAGCGGATGGACCTGAAAGCTCAGATTCTGCCCGCCCATGGTGTCGAGAAAATCAAAGCGGATGGGAAACTCCGCGCCGAAGCGGGCATGAACTTTTTCACCCAGCAGCGGACGCGGGTACAGCAGGACCAGATCCTGCGCGGGAATTTCGAGGCGAACGTTGCCATAACGCAGCAGCAGGCTGTTTTCTTCCGGGACGCAATCAAACCCCCACGCGTAGTTTGGCGCGCCGGGATCGAGATCGAACTTTTCTTTCATCCACTGCCCGCCCCATACTCCAGGGTCAAAAAACGGCACCACGCGGAAAGGCTGCCGGGTGGCCTGCCGCAGCCCGGCGTGAAACGCCTCGCCGTCGATCATCACCGGTTCGTTTGCCACGGTGGTGTCCAGCAGATAATCCAGGCGCTTAAGCAGCGGCGTTTTATGCCGGTCAAACACGCGCCACTCGACGAAAAAGGCCCGTTTGTAGCGGCGAAGCATGTCTTCGTCCTGATTATCTGCGCCCCAGTTACCCATCTCGCCGCTGCGCATCCGCTGCTGGATTTCCCAGCGCGGCATATCGGCGTAGATCAGGACGTCTCCCGGATGCACCAGCGCCGCACCCGGACCGTAGACGATGATTAATCCTTGCGGACAGGCCGTAATTTGCTGACGAAGGGCAGCCAGTTTATCCGCAACGAAAAATTCGCTGAGCTGGTGGCAGGAGAGCACGCCGAACACGCGGTCGTCGGTGAGATTTCTCGCCAGCAAATGGTGGAGATCTTCGGCGTCGCGGCGGGCGGTTTCGGCGTTCAGCATGAGCGTTGCGTTCAGGGAGCTAACCAGCGCGGCGCGCATTTCATCGAGGCGCACGCCGGGGTAGCAGTCAATAACCAGCACGGTTTTCTGCCGACCCGCAAGCCGGGCGGTGAGCGCATCGGTCACCGCTGACCAGCCTTGCCATACGCTGTCGTCACAGTGCGGGACGACGATTTCCGGGAACTTATCATAGGCAATGTTAGTCATGACGGCCTCCGGCAACGCTTTCCACCGCCAGGGTGAGGTAATCTTTGGCGGCAATGACCACCTCGCCGGTTATCGGCTGGCGGGTGTCTTCCCGTAACGTCAGCGCAGAGAAGCGCAACGCCTGCGGCGATGCAAAGTCAGCGGTCTGTGGCTGGTCGGTGGGATTAAACACCCTGATAATCAACTCGTGCGCATGGCTTCCCGGCTTACACATGCTCAACAGAATGTGGGGATTCGTCTGGCTTAGCCAGGCTGCAGCTGGCGCGATACCGGCATCAGGCAGCGGAATGGTGAAGCGCTCGAGACGCTCTTCAAAGGTATTAAGCTGCTGAAGCTGATAGGTCATGTAGTGTTCGCGATAGTGATGGCTGGCCTGAAACAGTGCCGTATCGTCGGTCTGGCTGTTCATCATCAGCGCGTATTCAAAGACCATGCTCTGATGCATTTGCGCATCCGGCGTTTCGACGACCTTATTGTTGATGCCGGAGGCCCGGCCCGGCCGCCAGAGGGTGTCGTCTTTGCCGAGCAAACCGACGCTGCGGAATAACGTCAGCGCCAGCGTATTTTCCGCCACCAGCACTTCATACTCTTTAATCCCGCGCGTGATGACGCCGAAAACGTGCTGGTCATTGCGCACGACCACAGTGTTTTCCAGGGTGTAAATGGGCACCGGTTTTTCGACAAAGCCCTGTTCGCGCCACGTCGCCACCCACGGGCTGACGCTATCCCGGCGCAGCAGGCTGTAGCCCTGATCGGCCCAGGAGTATTGCGGGTGGTCCACCGGCGTTTTAAGGTGGACGCGCAGACGGTGATCGTCGGCCTGATTTTCCAGTTGATGCTGTACGCGCACATACTCTTCGTGCTGGCGCAACTCCAGCGTGGTCTGGATGGTCATCGGCAGTGACGCCTCGCCCGCCAGCCGCTGTTGCATGTTTTGCGGCAGCGTGAGGGTGGCTTCCAGCGTCATCCGGCATACCTGTGGACTGACTTCGCAGGCGATCAGCGTGAAGTTTTGGGCCACGCGCGGCTGTTCGTGCTCAAGCGGCGCGAAGTCAAATTCATCGCCGTTATCGCCGCAGTCCACAAAACTGAGGACGTTATTAACGCACTGGCGGGTCTGAAGATTTTCCAGGGTTAATTCGCCGTTATGCAGGCTGATACGGTAGCGATCGTTTTCGATGGACGGACGCTGGCACCGCGTCAGCACCGATCCCGATTCTTCTTCACCGACCACGAAGGTCTGATAGCCCAGGCCATTAATGCCCTCAGCCTTAAACAGAATTTCGCTGCGGTAGTAGTTATCAACGTTTTCCAGCTTCTCGCCTGCGGCCGTGACAATCACCCGTTGCCCGCCATCCAGCATCTGTTGATTAAGCAGGGTAAAGTCAACGCGGGTTTCTCCCCGATGCAGGGAGAGGTGTTTTCCTTTGCTGAACACTACGGCGCTGACCAGCCGGTTAAGCGGATTAAGGTCGCCATTAAACACCACCAGAATATTATTCTGTCCCATCTGACGGCCGATCCCGTGGCTGATTTTCTTTTTCAGCAGGTTAATCAGGCTGAGCGCGGAGCGTTCAACGCTGATTAACCGATGTTTGATATTGTGGTTTACCGGGTCGGCGTTGGTGGCTTCAATGCCATTATGTGCATGGGAAGAAAAGACTTTTTTCCACAGTTCCTTCATCAGCGGCTGCGGCCAGTGAATGCCAAGCTGGTTGGCTATCACGGTTAGCGGCTCAAGCTGGTCGAGCAGCAAATGCTCGGTCTGCCAGGTCTGGCGCTTGATGTCATAACGGGTGGAATGACAGGTGCGGTGAATACGTGATTTCTGGCAGGCAAACAGCTCGCCGTCGATCACGTTGTCAAAGGTCTGCGCTGACCACGTTTCCTGCATGTAATTTTCATAGCTGGACAGGGTAAAATGATAAGGCGTATCCCGTTGATTCAGCGCTTTTACGGTAGCCGGGAACTGCGCGTTGGGCAGCACCTGATCGCCGCCGCAGGGCAGCAGCAGATTATCGGTATGGCGGTTCATGTCGCTAAGCTGTTGCAGGATGGGGAACAGGCGATGCTGAAGGTAATCCGCATCTGCCGAGAGGAATTTTCCCGGTCCGTAGCCGTAATACATATAGTTGGTGGCGACGGTTTTTTGGTTCGGAGCGCGCCAGAGGAAGTTCAGATCGCCACGGATTTGATCGGTATAGACGCCGCGCTGCAACACGCAGTAATCAATCCCGGCATCGGTAAAGATGGCGGGCAGGTAAGCGTGCTGACCGAAAATATCCGGCAGGTAGCCAACGTTCATACTGTGACCAAACTGCGCGGCGGTGCGGATGCCGTACTGTAAATTGCGGATCAGCGATTCGCTACGAATCAACAGGGAATCACACTGTGTATACCACGGACCGACATAAAGCCGCCGCTGGCGAACCAGTTCAGCAATGCGTGACGCATTCTCCGGGCGCACCTGCAAATAGTCGTCAAGCACCACCGCCAGGCCATCGAACGTATAGCTGGAAAAGTTTGCATCGCTTTCCAGCAGGTTCAGCAGATAATCCATATTCTCGACCAGCAGAATGTGGGAATCCTCACAGGTAAAATACCATTCTGCATCCCAGTGACAGTGTGGAACGACATAGACGTTTTTTGGCGTCATCTCCATTAATCTCCTGATCAATTCAGCGTCATTTTGCCGATTTTAATTAAGTAGTAACGAACCAGAACGTTGGCAAAGGCGATGAAAAGTATCCCGCTGCCCATGCCGCAAAGATAAGCCGGAAGGTTTTGTACCAGCGGCCAGCCCCAGATCGCGGGCAGGGGATACCACTGCACCGAGCCAAGCCCGATGGCGATCAGCGAGCCGATAATCGCGCCGGTGATGTTGATGGAAATGGTGATGATCGGATTCCTGAGCATGAAAGGGATCGCCCCTTCACCGATGGCTAAAAAGCCGAGGATCAGGGAGGTCATGCCGGTCACCCGCTGGTTTTCATCAAACACCCGCTGGCGGACGATAAAGCGATCGAGAAGCGTGGCAAGGCCAATCCCGATCGGCGGGATCACGATGCCCAGCACCCGCGATGTGAGCGGGAAGATGTGATCCGCCGCCAGGCCGATGGCGATAGCGCCCGCAGACTTATTTACCGGACCGCCCAAATCGAACGCGGTGAGCGCAGCGATAATGGTCGCCAGCATAATGGTGCTTGAGGTGCCGTGATCGGTAATAAACTCTTGCAGGAAGCGGTTGATGCCGCCGAAAACCGGATCGACAAAGTAAAAGTTGATGAAAAAGATCGCCAGCACGGACAGGCCGGGAACAATAAGCATCGGCTTCATGGCCTGGAGGTTTTTATGCAGGCGAATATGGCGATTCAGGTAGTTGGCGATAAACCCTGCCAGCGCACCGAGGATCAGCGCGCCGAGGAAACCGGAAGGAATGCCGCCGCTGACCGACCAGAAGGTGTAATGCAGGCCACCGGCAAATGCGCCGCCGACAAATCCCGGCACCAGCCCCGGCCTGTCTGCAATGCTGTAAGCCATATAAGCAGCAAAAACCGGATACATAAACTTCATGATCATGCTGCCGTACAGGGTTAAAAAGTGACAAATGACCAGCAGCGTATTCTCATCGGTAGCCCAGGCGCTGTTACCGATATCCGTAATGCCAAGCGTGCTTGCCAGCAGTTGCCCGATACCGATCATTAAGCCCGCCGCGACGATCACCGGGATCATGTAAGAGATGCCCGTGGAAATTCCCTGATAGAGCTGTCTGCCAAAGGAGAGCGATTGCGTGGCCGTCTGGCGATCGCCGTTTTCCGCTTCATCCACGATGCCATCCGGGCGCGTCAGCAGGCGGTCAATCAGCCCGTCGGCATCCTTCAACGGTTCAGACACTGAGGTGGTGATAAAGGGTTTACCGTTAAAGCGTGCTTTACCTTTTGGCGGTAGCTCGGCGGCAAAAATGACCCCTGCGGCCTGGCGAATTTGCGCCTCATTGACCGCATCCTCAATACCGCTGGCCCCTTGTTTCTCGCTGTAAACGCGAATACCGCGAGCCGCGCCCGCCTTTTCCAGCGCTTCCGCCGCCATATAAGTGTGAGCAATTCCCGCCGGGCAGGAGGTAATGACAATAAGGCTTTTACCGCTATCGTTGACCAGCGTTTTTTCTGCGGGAGCCTGGTGAGCATCCAGCAGCGCGAGAAATTCCGCGACGGTCGGCGCGGCTTTCAGCGCGGCAACGTTGTCTTCATCCATTAACGCCAGGCTTAACGTTGAAAGTAATCGCAGATGCCCGTCGTCGTCTCCAAAGGGCACCGCCAGCAAAAATACCAGCGAAACGCTGTCTTCACCGTCCATCGTTGGCCAGTCACTGACTGGCTGGCGTAACCGCGCGACGGCAAAAGCGGGCTGACTGACCACCGCCGATTTGCCGTGCGGGATGGCGATACCCTGCTCAAATCCGGTTTCTGAAAGATTTTCCCGCTCCCAGACGGCGCGCAGAAACGCGGCTTTATCGGAGACTTTCCCTTGTTCAAATAACAGGTTACAGAGATTTTCCAGAATGGTTTCGCGGCTGTTCCACGTCTGGTCCAGGAGAATGAGCTCCTGTGAAGTCACGTCACTTAAAAACATATATCCCCCAAAATGGTACGATTTCTTATGTCTTTGTTCGTTGTGCGGAGTAATCGATGACGCTTTTCGGTCAGGGTTAATGCGATTAATCCGCCATAGCGAATATTTTTTAAATTAACGGGCTGGTGGTGAAGCGTTTTGCCTGACCTCTTGTCGTTCAGGCTTCATGCGCTATTGCATTAGCGAAGTTGATACGTTTATTCATTCAATTAATATATGAAACTTGCTATTTGCATGGTTGTCTCGTATGAATTAATAAAAAGCGCGTTAATTTTTAATAGCCGGGTTTGTGCTGTTTATATAAGCGTGTCGCCTCATTTTGTGTCAAGCGTATAGCGATACAACGAATGTATCATAAAATAGTGTCACTCCCGGAGGATGCAGGGTTAGCCTTGTCTGATAGTTAAACTCTGTTTTTCGTTAGTCCCGGTGAATAATGGGTAAATATGAAGAATATAAAAGCAACGATCACCCTGGCTATTTCAGTCCTGTTTATTGTAGGGTGTCAGCAGAAAAAGATAAATAATTCTACAGCGTCTTTCGTCGCTCATGGCGAAAATAAAGCGGACCTGACCATGCGACAAATAAACTGTTACGGCATTCCATTAAGAAAAGCAGTAATTTACGGTGACAGTATCTCCACCGGAACGCACGGCAAGGGCGGATACGAAGCTAAGCTAAAACAATCATTACAGCTGGCGCAAATTTATAATTATTCCATTGGCTCCAGTGGTCTTTCCACCAGTACACCTGATTCTATGGTCGCGCTGATTAAAAAAGATGACAAAATCCCCGCCGACGCCGATTTAGTGATTATCTGGCACGGCACGAATGACTGGTATTGGGGAACGCAGATTGGCCGGGAGGGTGATACGGCGTTAAATACCTTCTGGGGCGGGATTGACTACGTCGTCACCCGGCTACGTAAAAAACTCCCTGACGCACGCATTGTCTGGGGGACGCCGCTGTATCGCTGGCAGGCACCTCACTTAACGCAACGCAGCGGTGAGGCTTATGCATTGCCAAACGCCGTCGGCTATACGTTACTGGATTACGCCAACGCTCTGGAAGCCGCCAGCAAACGCTACGGGTTTAACCTCATCGACTTTGGGCGCTTAACGAATATCCATAAAGAAAACGAGAGTCGCTATCTGGAAGATCGCGTCCACCCGAATGCCGAAGGCTATGAGGTTATTCATCGGATTTTTTATCATGAGATCCAACAAATATGTGGGCTGTGAACGAGCGGCGTTTGCGCCAGGGCTATCCGTTATCGGACGTACTGAGCAGCCTGCATCCGATGCTGTCGATAAAATTTAAAAGCTGGATCTGCGTTTCTCTTTTATAAAGTGAAGACATATCGGTCACTGTATCCACGTGCCAGGCACGAGAGGCAATTTTTGACAGCGATGACATTTCGCGCGTGATCGCAATAATCTTTATTTTCTTGCGCTTTGCGTTGCGCGCCATATCCAGAATATCGGCAGTTTCGCCGGATTTACTCACCAGCAGAATAGTTCCCCGGGTAATTAACGCCAGTTGATGAATGTCGATCAATATCAGGTGCGGGATCCCGGCGATAGATAAAAACCGTGATAAATAATTCAGGCTGGTTAGCGTTGCCCCTCTGGCATATAAATAGATGTGTTGCCCGTTATTTAATTCCCGGCAGATGTCAATAAGCTCGCGCTCATCGTTTGAGGGCGCAGGCTGGTTGTCCATAATCTGAGACGATGGCTCTGTTCCATATTTATAGCGCAGTTCCGTATACCCGGAATAGCCCATTTTTTTACTGACGCGATTCACTGAGGTCGTAGTGGAAAAAGTATTATTGGCAATGGTTTTGGCGGAGAGCGTCGATAGCCGATGAATATTACACAGGATATATTCATAAATAATACGTTCAGTCTTTGAAAAAGTATCCATTCCGATCGCCCTTCCTTTGCAGAATTGATTAGAAATACCGGCGTTTCTGGCGCGCTGTTTTCCAGCTGTTATCGCGCAGCAGACCTGTAAACGCCGCGTAGTGCACGACATTTGCCTCCAGAATGCCATAGCGCAGGGGGGGAATCATCTTATCTTGCTACGATCATTAATGTGATTAACCCATCAGAATGCACAAATGCCGCGGCGAGCGGGTGGACGCAAAGACCCCGGCAGACCCGCTGCCGATCATGTCTTTTGCTGATATCTCTCTGCGGTTAACATAAATTTCTAATTATCGCGGTTTTTGGCTGGCAGCCTGCGCGCAGGCTGGGTAATCTGAAAACGTTTTGTAATCATTTTTTAACATAAGAGTAAGACTATGCATGATGCAAAAATCCGTGTCGCCATTGCTGGCGCGGGCGGTCGTATGGGACGTCAGCTTATTCAGGCTGCGCTGGCAATGGAAGGCGTTGAACTGGGCGCGGCGCTGGAGCGCGAAGGTTCCACGCTTATCGGCAGCGATGCGGGCGAACTGGCGGGCGCAGGTCAGTCAGGCGTGACCGTACAGAGCAGTTTAGAGGCGGTAAAAGAGGATTTCGACGTCTTTATCGACTTCACCCGCCCGGAAGGGACGCTGGCGCATCTGGCGTTTTGCCAGCAGCACGGCAAGGGAATGGTCATCGGCACCACTGGCTTTGACGACGCGGGCAAGCAGGCGATTCATGATGCCGCCGCGCAGGTGCCAATTGTCTTTGCGGCAAACTTTAGCGTTGGCGTTAACGTCATGCTGAAGCTGCTGGAGAAGGCGGCAAAAGTGATGGGCGATTATACCGACATCGAAATCATTGAAGCGCACCACCGCCACAAGGTTGACGCGCCATCCGGCACCGCGCTGGCGATGGGCGAGGCTATTGCTTCGGCGCTGGATAAAGATCTTAAAGCGTGCGCGGTCTACAGCCGGGAAGGGCACACCGGCGAGCGCGTACCCGGCACGATTGGTTTTGCCACCGTGCGTGCGGGTGACATCGTGGGCGAGCATACCGCGATGTTTGCCGACATCGGCGAGCGCGTGGAGATCAGCCACAAGGCCTCCAGCCGCATGACCTTTGCAAATGGCGCAGTTAAATCGGCTTTATGGCTGAAAGAGAAGAAAAACGGTCTGTTTGATATGCGAGATGTGCTCGGTTTGCACGATTTATAGTGATTTATTACCCATCGTGATGTGGTTGTTGTAATCATAATCTTTTGATTACACGGGACAATAATTTATTGTCCCTTTATTTTATGGGCTTTGATGGTTTTTTTTATCTTAACTAGTTTTATTCTGTCTTATCCTCATCTTTATTGTTATCAAAGTGTGTTTTTATAGCAAATTCTGTCTGTTAAAAGTATCTGATGTTTTTTACCTAACCAGGTGCGCTGCGCAAGCGTTTTCGTCTGTGGTTTATCCTTCTGTTTTGTCACCCATCTTCGGATATCTTACCCTGTGGCGCAAAATGACAGAAAAAATCGCGTCATAAGTTGACTTTGAGGCGACTTGTCTTCAGAATGCCGCCGTTTGCCAGAAATCCACCGGTAAACGAAATTTGCATTGATTCAGGCCGTATTAATGAATTAATATGCAAATAAAGTGAGTGAATATTCTCTGGAGGGTGTTTTGATTAAGTCAGCGCTATTGGTTCTGGAAGACGGAACCCAGTTTCACGGTCGGGCCATCGGGGCAACGGGTTCGGCGGTTGGGGAAGTCGTTTTCAATACTTCAATGACCGGTTATCAAGAAATCCTCACTGATCCTTCCTACTCCCGCCAAATCGTCACTCTAACTTATCCCCATATTGGTAATGTCGGCACCAACGAAGCCGATGAAGAGTCTTCCCAGGTACATGCGCAGGGTCTGGTCATTCGCGACCTGCCGCTGATTGCCAGCAACTACCGCAGCACGGAAGACCTTTCTGCTTACCTCAAACGCCATAACATCGTCGCCATTGCCGATATAGACACCCGTAAGCTGACCCGCCTGCTGCGCGAGAAAGGCGCGCAGAACGGCTGCATCATCGCGGGCGATAGCCCGGACGCACAGCTGGCGCTGGAAAAAGCCAAAGCGTTTCCGGGACTGAACGGTATGGACCTGGCAAAAGAAGTGACGACGCCGGAGGCCTATAGCTGGAATCAGGGAAGCTGGACGCTGGCGGACGAACTGCCGGAAGCCAAAAAAGACGACGAGCTGCCGTTCCACGTGGTGGCCTACGACTACGGCGCTAAGCGCAACATCCTGCGGATGCTGGTGGACAGAGGCTGCCGCCTGACCGTCGTTCCGGCAAAAACGCCTGCCGAAGACGTGCTGAAAATGAACCCGGACGGCGTGTTCCTCTCCAACGGTCCCGGCGACCCGGCACCCTGTGATTACGCAATTACCGCGATTCAGAAATTCCTCGAAACCGATGTTCCGGTCTTTGGCATCTGCCTCGGCCATCAGCTTCTGGCGCTGGCGAGCGGCGCGAAAACCGTGAAGATGAAGTTCGGTCACCACGGCGGTAACCATCCGGTGAAAGATATCGACAACAACACCGTGATGATCACCGCGCAAAACCACGGCTTTGCGGTCGACGAAGCGACGATGCCTGCCAACCTGCGCGTAACGCATAAATCGCTGTTCGACGGCACGCTGCAAGGCATTCACCGCACCGATAAACCGGCGTTCAGTTTCCAGGGACACCCGGAAGCCAGCCCCGGCCCGCACGATGCCGCGCCGCTGTTTGACCACTTTATTGACCTTATTAAGCAGTACCGTCAGTCCGCTAAATAATCAGGAGCCGAGAAGACCATGCCAAAACGTACAGATATAAAAAGCATCCTGATCCTCGGCGCTGGCCCGATTGTTATCGGCCAGGCCTGCGAATTCGACTACTCCGGTGCCCAGGCGTGTAAAGCGCTGCGTGAAGAGGGCTACCGCGTCATTCTGGTGAACTCCAACCCGGCGACCATCATGACCGACCCGGAAATGGCGGACGCCACCTATATTGAGCCGATCCACTGGGAAGTGGTGCGTAAAATCATCGAAAAAGAGCGCCCGGACGCGGTGCTGCCAACCATGGGCGGACAGACCGCACTGAACTGCGCGCTGGAGCTGGAGCGCCAGGGCGTGCTGGCAGAATTCGGCGTCACCATGATTGGTGCCACCGCCGACGCGATTGATAAAGCCGAAGACCGCCGCCGTTTTGACGTGGCGATGAAGAAAATCGGCCTTGATACCGCGCGTTCCGGCATTGCGCATAATATGGAAGAGGCGCTGGCGGTTGCCGCCGACGTGGGCTATCCGTGCATCATCCGCCCGTCCTTTACGATGGGCGGCACCGGCGGCGGCATTGCTTACAACCGCGAAGAGTTTGAAGAGATTTGTACGCGCGGTCTGGATCTCTCTCCGACCAACGAGCTGCTGATTGATGAATCACTGATCGGCTGGAAAGAGTACGAGATGGAAGTAGTGCGCGATAAAAACGACAACTGCATCATTGTCTGCTCTATCGAAAACGTCGACGCAATGGGCATCCACACCGGTGACTCCATCACCGTGGCCCCGGCGCAGACCCTGACCGACAAAGAGTATCAAATCATGCGTAACGCCTCGATGGCGGTACTGCGTGAAATCGGCGTTGAAACCGGCGGGTCGAACGTCCAGTTCTCGGTAAACCCGAAAAACGGTCGCCTGATTGTTATTGAAATGAACCCGCGCGTTTCCCGTTCTTCGGCGCTGGCTTCAAAAGCGACCGGTTTCCCGATTGCCAAAGTGGCGGCGAAACTGGCGGTAGGTTATACCCTCGACGAACTGATGAACGACATTACCGGCGGACGGACTCCGGCCTCGTTTGAACCGTCCATCGACTACGTGGTGACCAAAATCCCGCGCTTCAACTTCGAAAAATTTGTGGGGGCGAATGACCGCCTGACGACCCAGATGAAATCGGTCGGGGAAGTGATGGCGATTGGTCGCACCCAGCAGGAGTCGCTGCAAAAAGCGCTGCGCGGGCTGGAAGTGGGCGCAACCGGCTTCGACCCGAAAGTGAGCCTTGACGACCCGGAAGCGCTGACCAAAATCCGCCGCGAGCTGAAAGACGCGGGCGCGGAGCGGATCTGGTACATCGCCGACGCGTTCCGTGCCGGGCTGTCGGTGGATGGCGTCTTTAACCTGACCAACATTGACCGCTGGTTCCTGGTGCAAATCGAAGAACTGGTGCGGCTGGAAGAGAAGGTAACGGAAGTGGGGATTAACGGTCTCAACGCCGAATTCCTGCGCCAGTTAAAACGTAAAGGCTTTGCCGATGCCCGTCTGGCGACGCTGGCAGGCGTGCGCGAAGCGGAAGTACGCAAGCTGCGCGAACAGTTTGACCTGCACCCGGTTTACAAGCGCGTGGATACCTGCGCGGCGGAATTTGCCACCGATACCGCCTACATGTACTCGACGTATGAAGAAGAGTGCGAGGCTAACCCAACGCAGGATCGTGACAAAATCATGGTCCTCGGCGGCGGCCCGAATCGTATCGGCCAGGGCATTGAGTTTGACTACTGCTGCGTCCACGCCTCGCTGGCGCTGCGCGAAGACGGTTACGAGACCATCATGGTCAACTGCAACCCGGAAACCGTCTCTACCGATTACGACACTTCCGACCGTCTCTACTTCGAGCCGGTGACGCTGGAAGACGTGCTGGAAATCGTCCGTATCGAAAAGCCGAAAGGGGTGATCGTTCAGTACGGCGGCCAGACGCCGCTGAAACTGGCGCGCGCGCTGGAAGCGGCGGGCGTGCCGGTGATTGGCACCAGCCCGGATGCTATCGACCGCGCGGAAGACCGCGAACGCTTCCAGCAGGCAGTCGATCGCCTGAAGCTGAAACAGCCTGCCAACGCCACCGTCTCCGCTATCGAGCAGGCAGTAGAGAAAGCGAAAGAAATCGGCTACCCGCTGGTGGTGCGCCCGTCTTACGTCCTGGGCGGACGGGCGATGGAAATCGTCTATGACGAAGCTGACCTGCGCCGCTACTTCCTGACCGCTGTCAGCGTCTCTAACGACGCGCCGGTGCTGCTGGACCGTTTCCTTGACGATGCGGTGGAAGTGGACGTGGACGCCATCTGCGACGGCGAAATGGTGCTGATTGGCGGCATCATGGAGCATATCGAACAGGCGGGCGTACATTCCGGCGATTCCGCCTGTTCGCTGCCAGCCTATACCTTAAGCCAGGAAATTCAGGATGTGATGCGCCAGCAGGTGCAGAAACTGGCTTTTGAGTTGCAGGTGCGCGGCCTGATGAACGTGCAGTTTGCGGTGAAAGACAATGAAGTTTACCTGATTGAGGTCAACCCGCGTGCGGCGCGTACCGTGCCGTTCGTCTCCAAAGCGACCGGCGTACCGCTGGCGAAAGTGGCGGCGCGGGTGATGGCAGGCAAAACGCTGGCCCAGCAGGGCGTCACCAAAGAAATCATCCCACCGTACTACTCGGTGAAAGAAGTGGTACTGCCGTTCAACAAGTTCCCCGGCGTTGACCCGCTGTTAGGGCCAGAAATGCGCTCTACCGGTGAAGTGATGGGCGTGGGCCGCACCTTCGCTGAAGCCTTTGCCAAAGCGCAACTGGGCAGCAACTCGACGATGAAGAAGAAAGGGCGTGCGCTGCTTTCAGTGCGTGAAGGCGACAAAGAGCGGGTAGTGGATCTGGCGGCGAAGCTGCTTAAGCAGGGCTTCGAGCTGGATGCGACCCACGGCACGGCGGTGGTGCTCGGTGAAGCTGGCATTAACCCGCGGCTGGTAAACAAGGTGCATGAAGGGCGTCCGCACATTCAGGACCGGATCAAGAATGGCGAATACACCTACATCATCAATACCACCGCAGGCCGCCAGGCGATTGAGGATTCTAAACTGATCCGCCGCAGCGCCCTGCAATACAAAGTGCATTACGACACGACTCTGAACGGCGGCTTTGCCACAGCCATGGCGCTGAACGCGGATGCCACCGAGAAGGTGACGTCAGTGCAGGAGATGCATGCGCAAATCCAGAAGTAAGGATTAATGCGTCAAAACAGGCCAGCATAAGCTGGCCTGTTTTATCTCCGGGAAGCGCTGTTTTGTGACTTTTGCCCCCCATTTTTAGGAGGGGGATTTTAAAATTTCTAACGTCTTTTTCACAACTCCATTAGCATCGTTAGCCTTAAAGGTGTTTTAGCCTTGTTAAAGTTAACGGAGAAACTTGTGATTAAAAGAATATTACTGCTGGGTGCCTGCGTCAGCCTGACCGCCTGTTTTGGCGACAGCAAAGAATTCATTATCGACAACCCCACCGCAAAACCCCTGGCTATTTCCATTGATAACGAAAAAATAACCATTCCGGCGCAGGAAACGCAAAACATCAAGCTTGATGCGGGTCTGCATACTCTGTCGCTGGAGAATGGCGAGAATATCAAGTTTAACGTCTTCGACGCCTGGCCCCGTTCCGGCGTCAGCGGCTTAATTAACCCGACCCGCACCCGTTATATTCAGGTGGTGCAAAAATATGTTGCGGCAGGGGTTCAGCCCGCCAATGAAAACAGCGACGTGCACACCATCCGCATTAACGGTGAGGTCGTTACCGGGCCGTTCCAGGATCTGGGCAGCGAACTGTTTATTGATAAATTCAGCTACGACTGGGAGCTTGGCCCGACCGAGGCGCTGCCGGAGTCGATGTCCTCAACGTCGAAAGACAATTACAAAACCAAACTCTTCCGGGTCGATGATTTCCTCCAGTATTACGCCAACGAATTTACGCCTTCTGTGGATTACAGCCAGCTGACGCGGATCACCGAGTCGCGCTATCAGCCGCCGGAAATTACCTATAACTTCTCCTCCCCGGAATTGAAGCAGAATCTGGCGGAAGCGACAAAAATCTACACCGCGTTTATTCATGCCGATTCGGCGAGCAAACAAAAAGATCTGCTCGACGAATTCGAAAAACAAAATCGCGAAAAATGGCGTAATCCCAAAACCGGTGGTCAGGAAACCTCACATTATTATGAAATCATGAGTACCCTTAACCACACGATGATGAGCTCTGTTCTTGAGCTGAAAGAGTAATATCTCTCCCGAACGGGCCTCTGGCGTTGTTGAGGCTCGCCTTCAGAACGTTCTGGTTTTCCATCCACATTCAGTGAATTAGCCTAAACTGATCCTGTTAATAATGAAAACCAACTGAAAGCAAGGGAGTACACCATGCGCAATAAATTACTTATGTCATCAATTTTTGCTGCCGCAGCGCTGTTCACCGTGGCCGGTTGTTCATCCAACCAGGCAGTGAAAACCACCGATGGTAAAACGATTGTGACCGACGGCAAGCCGGAAGTGGACAGCGATACCGGTCTGGTGTCGTATGAAAATGCGGAAACCGGTAAAACCGAGCAGATTAACCGCGATCAGGTTAAAGGCATGAACGAGCTGGATAACTAATTCAGCGCCCTGCGCCCACGCCCGTGGGCGCAGGTTGTTTTATGATCCTCTCTGCATGTTGCATCTTTAACGCGGTCTGGGTTTGTCCCTGACATGAATCCCCGGAACGCCGTGCAGAACCCCGCAAAACAGAAATTTTTCTCATTCTTTACTCTACCGCCAGTCGACGAAAGATTAGGCTTTACGTATAGTGGCGGCAATTTTTGTATCCGGGATAACTTCTAATGATCAGTCTGATTGCGGCGTTAGCGGTAGATCGCGTCATCGGCATGGAAAATGCGATGCCGTGGGATCTACCAGCAGATCTCGCCTGGTTTAAACGTACGACCTTAAACAAGCCTGTGGTGATGGGCCGCCTGACCTGGGAGTCCATTGGACGCCCGCTGCCTGGCCGTAAAAATATTGTTATCAGCAGCCAGCCCGGCACGGATGACCGGGTACTGTGGGTGAAATCCGTGGATGAGGCCATTGCCGCCTGCGGCGATGCCGAAGAGATTATGGTGATCGGCGGTGGGCGCGTTTACGAGCAGTTCCTGCCGAAAGCGCAGAAGCTGTACCTGACGCATATTGATGCCGAAGTGGAAGGTGATACCCATTTCCCGGACTACGAGCCGGACGAGTGGGAATCGGTCTTCAGCGAATTCCACGACGCCGACGCGCAAAACTCCCACAGCTACTGCTTTGAGATCCTCGAACGGCGATAAGCCAGTGTTCCCGGCGGCGGATGTTCGCCGGGAGAATGAATAATTGTTAACAGTGATGCTTCGGTACGTGCGCCATATTCGCCGGTTTTCAGCTACGACGCCGCCGCTTCGCCTTCGCCCAAATCCATCTGCCGGTTCGACGGCTGCACAAAATACTGCTTATCTTCCCAGCGCAGGCAGGTTAAATCTCCGCCCCAGCAGCAGCCTGTATCCAGCGCGTAAATGCCTTCCGGCGTTCCTTTGCCTTCCAGCGAGGCCCAGTGCCCGAAAACAATGCTGTACGCTTCGCTGACCGGCCCCGGAATCGCAAACCACGGCTTCAGCGGGGCAGGGGCATTTTCCGGCGATTCTTTGGCGTACATATCCAGTTGCCCGTTCGGGAAGCAGTAGCGCATACGGGTAAAGGCGTTAGTGATAAAGCGCAGTCGCGCCAGCCCGGTCAGTTCTGTTGACCAGTTGTTTGGCATATCGCCGTACATGGCGTCGAGGAAAAAGGGATAGGAGTCGCTGGCGAGCACCGCTTCGACGTCGCGCGCGCAGGTGATGGCGGTCGGCAGATCCCATTGTGGGGTGATCCCGGCGTGGGCCATGACCAGTTTTTTCTCTTCATCAACCTGTAACAGCGGCTGACGACGCAGCCAGTTCAGCAATTCGTCGGCATCCGGCGCTTCCAGCAACGGCGTGACGCGATCTTTCGGCTTATTACGACTGATGCCCGCAAACACCGCCAGCAGGTGGAGATCGTGGTTGCCGAGGACAATGCGCACGCTGTCGCCAAGTGATTTCACGTAGCGGAGCACTTCCAGCGAGCCGGGGCCGCGCGCGACCAGGTCACCGGTTAACCATAACGTATCCTGCTCAGGGGTAAACGCCACCTGGTCTAACAACGCGATCAGTTCATCGTAGCAACCGTGAATGTCGCCAATCAGATATGTAGACATATTTTTAATGGATTAGAGTTGAAACTGCCAGACGGAAAACGGGGATGTCGATGGTGAAAGGCTTACCTTCTTCATCGATCATGTCATAGTGGCCCTGCATCGTGCCGAGCGGCGTTTCAAGAACGGCACCGCTGGTGTACTGATATTCACCGCCAGGGGCGATGTGGGGCTGAACGCCGACCACTCCTTCACCCTGTACTTCGGTTTCACGGCCGTTCGCATTGGTAATCAGCCAGTAGCGTCCCAGAAGTTGAACCGGATATCGCCCCAGATTGCGAATCGTGACCGTGTAGGCAAAAACGTAACGCTCATCTTCTACGGAAGACTGCGCCTCAATATAGACGCTCTGCACCTGTACGCAAATTCGGGGCGAATCGATCATCGGTTAACTCTCCTTCGGGGGCGCTTGATCTGCCAGATAGTTAGCGAGCTGGCAGTATTGTGCGACCGAAATATTTTCTGCGCGCATGGCCGGGTCAACACCCAGTTCGTTCAGCACGTCAACGCTGAAGACGTTGCCAAGGCTGTTGCGAATCGTTTTACGGCGCTGGTTGAAGGCTTCCGTCGTAATACGGCTCAGTACGCGAATATCTTTTACCGGATGCGGCATGACCACATGCGGCACCAGGCGCACCACGGCGGAATCTACTTTCGGTGCTGGCGTAAACGCCGTCGGCGGCACTTCAAGCACCGGGATCACCTGGCAGTAATATTGCGCCATGACGCTTAAACGACCATACGCTTTACTGTTCGGCCCTGCAACCAGTCGATTAACCACCTCTTTTTGCAGCATGAAGTGCATATCAGCAATGGCGTTAGTATAGGTAAAAAGGTGGAACATCAGCGGTGTGGAGATGTTGTACGGCAGGTTGCCGAATACGCGCAGCGGCTGCCCCATTTTTTCAGACAGCTCGCCGAAGTTCATGGTCATCGCATCCTGCTGATAGATAGTCAGCTTAGGGCCGAGAAACGGGTGCGTTTGCAGGCGCGCGGCCAGATCGCGATCCAGTTCGATAACCGTCAGTTGATCCAGACGTTCACCCACCGGCTCGGTCAGCGCCGCCAGGCCCGGACCGATTTCGACCATCGCCTGGCCCTTTTGCGGATTGATGGCCGAGACAATGCTGTCGATCACAAACTGATCGTTGAGGAAGTTCTGCCCGAAGCGTTTACGGGCTAAGTGGCCCTGATGGACTCGATTATTCATTTAGTATTAACAATCATTTTGATGGCGAGATTAAGCGCCGTAATAAAACTGCCGACGTCCGCTTTTCCCTGGCCCGCCAGTTCAAGCGCGGTGCCGTGGTCAACGGAGGTACGAATAAAGGGTAAACCGAGGGTGATGTTCACGCCACGGCCAAAGCCCTGGTATTTTAGCACGGGGAGGCCCTGATCGTGGTACATCGCCAGCACGGCGTCTGCATGATCGAGGTATTTCGGCTGGAAAAGCGTGTCGGCGGGCAGGGGGCCGGTCAAATTCATGCCCTGCGCGCGCATCTCGTTCAGTACCGGGATCAGCACGTCGATCTCTTCGGTTCCCATATGCCCGCCTTCGCCCGCGTGGGGATTCAGGCCGCAAACCAGCACATGCGGTTGAGCGATGCCGAATTTGCGCTGTAAATCATCATGCAGAATAGTGATGACCTCGCGCAGCAGCGCCGGGGTGATGGCGTCCGCAATGGCGCGCAGCGGCAGGTGAGTTGTTGCCAGCGCGACGCGCAGCTCTTCGGTCGCCAGCATCATCACCACTTTCGATGCGTGGGAGCGCTGTTCTAAAAACTCGGTGTGGCCGGTAAACGGCAGGCCCGCATCGTTGATCACGCCTTTATGTACCGGGCCGGTGATCAGCGCGGCGAATTCACCGTTCAGACAGCCGTCGCAGGCGCGTGTCAGCGTCTCTACCACGTAATGCCCATTCTCCACGCTAAGCTGCCCGGCGACCGTCGGCGTGCGCAGGGAAATGGGTAATAGCGTCAGCGTTCCCGCGCACTGCGGTTGGGCAGGCTGCGAGGGAGACCAGGGGAGCAGAGAAAGCGGCAGACCGAGCATCGCTGCCCGGTCCGTGAGAAGTGTGGCATCTGCGCAAACCACCAGTTCAACCGGCCAGTCGCGCTGGGCAAGCTGAACAACGAGATCAGGACCAATCCCGGCAGGTTCGCCGGGAGTGATAATTACGCGGTGGAGAGAAGCCATTAGTTGCTCAGGATTTTTACATAAGCCGATGCACGCTGTTCCTGCATCCAGGTCGCTGATTCTTCAGAGAGCTTGCGGTTCATCAACATACGGTAGGCTTTGTCTTTCTGCGCCGCATCGGTTTTATCAACCTGGCGGGTATCCAGCAGTTCAATCAGGTGCCAGCCAAAGGAAGAGTGGACCGGTCCGCTGGTCTGGCCTTTGCTGAGTTTCATCAGCGCATCGCGGAACGCCGGATCGTACATGTTAGGCGTTGCCCAACCCAGATCGCCGCCCTGGTTAGCCGAGCCGGGATCCTGCGAGAACTCTTTCGCCGCGTTAGCAAAGGTGGTTTTTCCGCTCTTAATATCAGCCGCAATTTCTTCCAGCTTCACGCGGGCCTGCTCGTCGGTCATGATCGGCGACGGTTTCAGCAGAATGTGACGGGCATGGGCTTCGGTCACGGAGATATTCTGGCTCTGGCCGCGCATGTCGTTCACTTTCAGAATATGGAAGCCAACGCCGGAACGGATGGGGCCAATGATGTCACCTTTTTTCGCGGTGACTAACGCCTGCGCGAACAGTGAAGGCAGCTCCTGGATACGGCCCCAGCCCATTTGACCACCCTGTAACGCCTGCTGATCGGCAGAGTAGGTGATCGCCAGTTTGCCAAAGTCGCCGCCGTTACGCGCCTGCTCAACAATAGAATTGGCCTGGTCCTGCGCTTCTTTTACCTGGTCGGAAGACGGATTTTCCGGCAGCGGCAGCAGAATGTGGCTCAGGTTGATCTCGGTACTGGCATCGTTCTGGTTGCCAATCTGCTTCGCCAGGGTGTCCACTTCCTGCGGCAGAACGGTGACGCGACGACGCACTTCGCTGTTACGCACTTCAGAAATGGTCATTTCTTTACGGATCTGGCTACGGTAAGTGTTGTAGTCCAGACCGTCATACGCCAGACGGCTGCGCATTTGATCGAGCGTCATGTTGTTCTGTTTGGCGATGTTGGCGATAGCCTCGTCGAGCTGTTCGTCAGAGATTTTCACCCCCATCTTCTGGCCCATTTGCAGGACGATCTGGTCCATGATCAAACGTTCAAGGATTTGATGACGCAGCGTTTCATCATCGGGAAGCTGCTGTCCGGCCTGACCCGCATTTAATTTTACCGATTGCATCAGGCCATCGACGTCGCTTTCAAGCACGACGCCGTTGTTGACGACGGCGGCGACCTTATCGACAACCTGTGGGGCGGCGAAACCTGAATTCACCACCATTGCGAGGGCGAAAGCAGGAAGCAGCGTTTTCCAGTTCTTCATACATTTTCCATTTCAATTAACCGCAATGCGGATTACGTTTTCAAACAACTGCATTACAGAGAGCTATGATAAGGCAGAATGTTCGAGCGCAGCATCTGCTGTGTGCCCAGACCATAGTTTGAGCTCAGGCCACGCAGTTCAATATTAAAGCCGATGACATTGTCGTACACGCTTTTGTTATCTTCCCAGCCGTTAAGCTTCCGCTCGTAACCAACGCGGATGGCATAACAGCAGGAGCTGTATTGCACGCCCACCATCTGGTCAGCCGCTTTTTTCTCGTTGGTATCAAAGTACCACGCGCCAACGAATGACCAGCGATCGGCCAGCGGCCAACTGCCCACCGCGCCGACCTGGGAGATACCTTCTTTGTACTCATCAGACTTCGCATAAGACGGCAGCGTTGCCTGAATATATTCCGGGCTGGCGTAACGATAGTTCAACTGTAACAGTCGGTCTTCGTCACGACGATATTCAATGGTGCTGCTGCTGGTGGCGATGTTGTCCAGACGGGTATCGTACTGGACGCCGCCGCGCAGACCCCAACGGTCGGAGATCCGCCAGTAGGTGTCTCCGGCCCAGACCAGCGAACCGGTTTTGTCGTCTTCTTCCCATTGTATATTGTCATCACCGGTGCGTGATTCGGTGAAGTAGTAGATTTGACCTACGGAAACGTTAAAACGTTCCACGGCAGATTCATCATAAACGCGAGACGTGACGCCGGTCGTTACCTGGTTTGCTGACGCGATGCGGTCAAGGCCGCCGTAGGTACGGTCGCGGAACAGGCCAGTGTAATCAGATTGCAGCAGCGACGAGTCATAGTTATTGATATGGCTCTGGTCACGGTATGGCACATACAGGTACTGCGCGCGCGGCTCCAGCGTCTGGGTAAAGCCATCCGCCAGCAGCATGTCGCGCTCGAAAACCATCTTGCCGTCAACTTTGAACTGCGGCATTACGCGATTCACCGAGTCGTCCAGTTGGGTGGTGTTGTTATTGTTGTAGGTGTCTAAATTGGTCTGCTGATAGTGCGTTGCCAGCAGTTTTGCTTCGGTATTGACGCTGCCCCAGCCGTTAGAGAGCGGCAGGTTGATGGTCGGCTCCAGGTGAAGACGCGTGGCTTCCGGCTGGTTGCTTTCGGTATTCACGAAGTGAACGGCCTGGCCGTAAATTCGGGTATCAAACGGGCCGACGTCGTTCTGGTAGTAGTTCAGGTCGAGCTGTGGTTCAGCGGAGTAGCTACTGTTGTTCTGATCGCTGAAGACCTGGAACTGCTTGGTCGATACGGTGGCGTCGAAGTTATCGACCGCGTAGCCGACGCTGAATTTCTGCGTGGCGTAGCCGTCGGTACTGGAACCGTACTTGCTGTCGAAGTCGTTAAAATAGTTGGAGTCGCTGACCTTGGTGTAGTCAACGTTAAAGCGCCACACCTGGTCCAGCACCCCGGCGTGCTGCCAGAAGAACAGCCAGCGATGGCGGCTGCCTTCTTTATCGTGATCGTCCTGATAGACGTCATCCGACGGCAGATAGTCCAGCTCCATCAGGCCCGCGCCCGCCTGGGTCAGATAGCGGAATTCGTTTTCCCACATCACGTTGCCACGACGATGCATGTAGTGCGGCGTGATGGTGGCGTCCATATTGGGCGCGATGTTCCAGTAGTACGGCAGGGTGAACTCAAAATAGTTCTTGCTGCTGTACTTCGCATTGGGGATCAGGAAGCCCGAACGGCGTTTATCACCCACCGGCAGTTGCAGGTATGGACTATAAAAGACCGGAACCGGACCCAGCTTAAAGCGGGCGTTCCAGATTTCCGCCACCTGCTCTTCACGGTCATGGATCACTTCGCTACCCACGACGCTCCAGGTGTCTGAGCCTGGCAGACAGGAAGTAAAGGTGCCGTTTTCCAGAATGGTGTAACGGTTTTCGCCACGCTGCTTCATCAGATCCGCTTTACCGCGTCCCTGACGACCCACCATCTGATAGTCGCCTTCCCAGATATTGGTGTCTTTGGTATTCAGGTTGGCCCAGCCTTTTGGCCCTTTGAGGATCACCTGATTATCGTCGTAGTGGACGTTGCCGAGAGCATCAACGGTACGCACCGGCTCCGGCTGGCCCGCCGCTTCTTTTTGATGAAGCTGTACTTCATCAGCCTGCAGGCGGCTGTTGCCCTGATTGATATCCACGTTGCCGGTAAACGCAGCGTTGTCGGGATAATTCCCTTTGGCATGATCGGCGTTGATGGTGACCGGCAATTCATTTGGCTCGCCCTGCACCAGAGGACGGTTATAGCTCGGCACGCCCAGCATACACTGCGAGGCGAGATCGGCGGCCATTCCCTGCTGACTGTACAGGGCGCTGGCGATCATGGTGGCCAGAAGGGTGGGAATACGTTTTTTCATACGTTGTATTTGTTGTTCCGTCATCAGTGGCGTAGCGACTAGCAAACGGTCAGAGACTAACTTACTCAACCCCATCGCGCTAGTCTTAATCCTGCCCGTTTCATGCCCTTGTGTTAGGCACGGCATAGAATGACGGGTATGATAAAACATATTTTAGTCGCAGGCATGACGATTTGGGGAGTATATGCAGTATTGGGGAAAAGTGATCGGTGTGGCGATGGCATTAATTATGGGCGGCGGCTTTTGGGGCGCGGTGCTCGGACTGCTGATCGGCCATATGTTTGACAAAGCGCGCAGCCGCCGCATGAACTGGTTTGCCAATCAGCAGGAGCGACAATCGCTGTTTTTCGCCACCACGTTTGAGGTGATGGGGCATCTTACCAAGTCGAAGGGCCGCGTCACCGAGGCGGATATTCAGATTGCCAGCGTGTTTATGGATCGGATGAATCTCCACGGCGACTCGCGCACCGCCGCGCAGCAGGCGTTTCGGGTGGGGAAAGCGGATAACTACCCGCTGCGCGAAAAAATGCGCGGGTTTCGCAGCATTTGTTTTGGTCGTGCCGATTTGATTAGGATGTTTCTGGAAATCCAGATCCAGGCCGCGTTTGCTGACGGGCAACTGCATCCGAACGAGCGCGAAGTGCTGTACGTGATTGCCGAGGAGTTAGGCATCACCCGTCTTCAGTTCGATCAGTTCCTGCGCATGATGCAGGGCGGTGCGCAGTTTGGCGGAGGTTATCAGCACCAGCAGCAGTCCGGCGGCGGCTGGCAGCAGGCGCAGCGCGGACCGACGCTGGAAGACGCCTGCAACGTGCTGGGAGTGAAGCCGACCGACGATGGCACCACCATCAAGCGTGCTTACCGTAAGCTAATGAGCGAGCATCACCCGGACAAACTGGTGGCGAAAGGCCTGCCGCCGGAGATGATGGCGATGGCGAAGGAAAAAGCGCAGGAAATCCAGAAAGCCTACGAGCTAATTAAAGAGCAGAAAGGGTTTAAGTAAGGTGAGCGGCTCGCTCTTCCTCAAGGGAGCGTAAACGCCCTCTCCCTGACCCTCTCCCCCAGGAGAGGGAACAGTCCGTGGCACAGGTTTACCATTGTTCCCCGACGCCGCTTTTCCCCCTCTCCCCCAGGAGAGGGGACAGTCCGTGGCACAGGTTTGCCCCTGTTCCCCGACGCCGCTTTTCCCCCTCTCCCTCGAGGGAGAGGGCCGGGGAGAGGGGGGGAAGCCCTCAGAAATCAGCCGGAGCCTTAAACGTCATTGAATTCCCGTACGCCGGATGAGTAATGGTCAGCATTTCGGCATGTAGCAGCAGGCGTGGTGCCATTGCCAGCGCGTCCGGCGTGGCATAGAAGCGATCCCCAAGAATCGGATGCCCCAGTGCCAGCATATGGACGCGCAGCTGATGCGAGCGCCCGGTAATGGGCTTTAGCACCACGCGGGCGGTGTTATCCGCCGCGTAGTCCACCACCTCATACTCCGTTTGCGCCGCTTTCCCGGTCTCAAAACAGACTTTCTGTTTTGGCCGGTTCGGCCAGTCGCAAATCAACGGCAAATCTACCAGTCCTTCCGCTTTTTCCGGGTGTCCCCAGATGCGTGCAACGTACTGCTTTTTCGGTTCACGCTCGCGGAACTGGCGCTTAAGCTCCCGCTCGGCGGCTTTGGTCAGCGCCACTACAATCACGCCGCTGGTCGCCATATCCAGACGATGCACTGATTCCGCCTGCGGGTAATCCCGCTGAATGCGCGTCATCACGCTGTCTTTGTGCTCTTCAAGACGCCCCGGCACGGACAGCAGGCCGCTCGGCTTGTTGACCACCATAATGTGCTCATCCTGATACAGAATGACCAGCCAGGGTTCCTGCGGCGGATTGTAGTTTTCCATCCCCATTTTTAGTTTCCGTTACTGATGCGTGACGACAATCAGGCGCAGCGCGTCCAGACGCCAGCCCGCCTGCGCCAGGCTTTCCAGCACCTGCTGGCGATTGCTGTCGATGGCGGCCAGCTCGTCCTCACGAATGTTCGGGTTGACCGCCTTCAGCGCTTCCAGACGCGACAGCTCCGCCGACAGTTTTTCGTCTGCTTCATGGCGTGCCGCGTCGATCAGCGCGCGGGCAGCTTTCTCGATCTGCGCTTCGCCCTGTTGCAGAATGGCGTGAACCTCCTGCTGGACGGCGTTGACCAGCTTGCTGCCGGTATGACGATTCACCGCGCTAAGCTGGCGGTTAAAGGTCTCAAACTCGACCTGCGCCGCCAGGTTATTGCCGTTTTTATCGAGCAGCATCCGCACCGGTGTGGCAGGCAGGAAGCGGTTGAGCTGAAGCTGTTTCGGGGCCTGCGCTTCGACCACGTAAATCAGTTCCAGCAGCAGCGTACCGACAGGCAGCGCCTTGTTTTTCAGCAGAGAAATCGTGCTGCTACCGGTATCGCCGGAGAGGATCAGATCCAGACCGTTGCGGATCAGCGGGTGCTCCCAGGTAATAAACTGCGCGTCCTCCCGCGACAGCGCCACGTCACGTTCAAAAGTGATGGTGCAACCGTCTTCCGGCAGACCAGGGAAATCCGGCACCAGCATATGATCGGAAGGCGTCAGTACAATCAGGTTATCCCCGCGATCGTCCTGGTTAATGCCGACGATATCGAACAGGTTCATGGCGAAGGCGATGAGACTGGTATCGTCATCCTGCTCTTCAATACTCTCAGTCAACGCCTGCGCTTTTTCGCCGCCGTTAGAGTGGATTTCCAGCAGGCGGTCGCGCCCCTGTTCCAGCTTCGCTTTCAGCGCGTCGTGCTGCTCGCGGCAGGATTTGATCAAATCGTCAAAGCCGTCGGTGTTTTCCGGCGTCGCCAGATAGGTAATCAGGCTGTTATAAACGGTGTCGTAAATAGCGCGTCCGGTCGGGCAGGTGTGCTCAAACGCGTCCAGCCCTTCGTGATACCAACGCACCAGCACTGACTGCGCGGTTTTTTCCAGATAAGGCACGTGGATCTGAATATCGTGCGCCTGACCGATGCGGTCCAGACGGCCAATGCGCTGCTCCAGCAGATCCGGGTTAAACGGCAGGTCAAACATCACCAGGTTGCTGGCAAACTGGAAATTGCGCCCTTCCGAGCCGATTTCCGAGCACAGCAGCACCTGCGCGCCGCTGTCTTCTTCGCCAAACCACGCGGCGGCGCGGTCACGTTCGATGATCGACATCCCCTCGTGGAACACGGCGGCGCGAATGCCTTCACGCTCGCGCAGTACCTGCTCCAGTTGCAGCGCGGTGGTGGCTTTGGCGCAAATCACCAGCACTTTCTGCGAGCGGTGAGCGGTCAGGTAGCCCATCAGCCATTCAACGCGCGGGTCAAAATTCCACCAGGTGCCGGTATCGCCTTCAAACTCCTGATAAATCTGTTCCGGGTAAAGCATGTCGCGGGCGCGGTCTTCCGCGCTTTTGCGTGCGCCCATAATGCCCGAGACTTTAATCGCCGTCTGATACTGGGTCGGCAGCGGCAGCTTGATGGTGTGCAGTTCACGCTTCGGAAAGCCTTTCACGCCGTTACGGGTGTTGCGGAACAACACGCGACTGGTGCCGTGGCGGTCCATTAACATGGCGACCAGTTCCTGACGGGCAGACTGCGCGTCGTCGCGGTCGCTGTTGGCGGCCTGGAGCAGCGGTTCAATATCCTGCTCGCCGATCAGATCGCCCAGCATATTCAGTTCGCTGTCGCTGAGTTTATTGCCCGCCAGCAGCATCGCCACGGCGTCGGCGACCGGACGGTAATTGTTTTGTTCTTCAACAAACTGGGCAAAATCGTGGAAGCGGTCGGGATCGAGCAGGCGCAGACGTGCAAAATGGCTCTCCATGCCGAGCTGTTCCGGCGTCGCGGTCAGCAGCAGTATGCCGGGGACGTGACCTGCCAGTTCTTCGATAGCGGCATATTCACGGCTGGGCGCGTCTTCGCTCCACACCAGATGATGCGCTTCATCGACCACCAGCAAATCCCACTCGGCCTCGCACAGATGCTCCAGGCGCTGTTTATTACGGCGCACGAAGTCCAGCGAGCAGATCACCAGTTGTTCAGTCTCAAACGGATTATCGGCATCATGCTGCGCTTCGGCATAGCGTTCGTCGTCAAACAGGGCGAAGCGCAGGTTAAAGCGGCGCAGCATTTCTACCAGCCACTGGTGTTGCAGGGTTTCCGGGACGACGATCAGCACGCGCTCGGCGGCACCTGACAGCAACTGCTGATGCAGGATCATCCCGGCTTCAATGGTTTTACCGAGACCCACTTCGTCCGCCAGCAGCACGCGCGGCGCGTGGCGACGACCCACATCATGGGCGATGTTAAGCTGGTGCGGGATCAGGCTGGTGCGCTGTCCGCGCAGGCCGCTCCACGGCATCCGGTACTGTTCGCTCTGGTATTTACGCGCGCGAAAACGCAGCGAAAAGCGGTCCATCCGATCGATTTGTCCGGCGAACAGACGGTCCTGCGGCTTGCTGAACACCAGTTTGCTGTCGAGGAACACTTCTCGCAGTAGCACGTCAGTCTCTTCAGTATCCAGGCGCGTGCCGGTATAGGCGAGCAGGCCGTTTTCTTCTTTCACATCTTCAATGTGTAACTGCCAGCCTTCGTGACTGGTCACCGTATCGCCGGGGTTAAACATGACGCGGGTCACAGGGGAATCACTGCGTGCATAAAGACGGTTTTCACCGGTTGCCGGGAATAGCAGGGTGACAGTGCGCGCATCCATCGCGACGACGGTTCCAAGTCCTAGTTCGCTTTCGGTGTCGCTGATCCAGCGTTGACCAAGTGTAAAAGGCATATGTGTTCGGCTCTATTTCTTTAATTTCAGGCAATAACTGACCTCTGCCTGGCTAAGAGGCAGGGATCTGAATTGGGTCCAGGGATGGAGAGGGCGCTATGGTACTGGATGGCAGCGGATTCGTCACCTGTCAAAATAGTCCCAGTTGCCCCGTCACTAGTGTAGCAAAGTTATCATTCATGAAAGGGAGTATCCCTTCGGCCACCGGCTCCAGTTGGCGGGCCAGATAATGGTCGTAATCCAGCGGCGAACGCTGATAATCCACCGGCTCCGGGCCGTTGGTGGTCCAGACGTATTTAATGGTCCCGCGATTCTGATACTGCGCCGGTCGACCAAGCCGCAGGTTTTCTTCGTCCGCCAGCCTTGCCGCGCGCACGTGCGGCGGGACGTTACGCTGATATTCCGCCAGCGGCCGACGCAGCCTTTTGCGGTACACCAGCTGTGCGTCCAGTTCGCCCGCCATCAGTTTTTCGATGGTTTCGCGCACGTAGTCTTTATACGGCTCGTTGCGGAAAATGCGCAGATACAGCGCCTGCTGAAACTGCTGCGCCAGCGGGGTCCAGTCGGTTCGCACCGTCTCCAGCCCCTTAAAGACCATCCGCTGCTGCTCGCCTTCCTGAATCAATCCGGCGTAGCGTTTTTTGCTGCCGGTATCTGCGCCGCGAATGGTTGGCATCAGAAAGCGGCAAAAATGGGTTTCAAATTCCAGCTCCAGCGCGCTGGTCAATCCCTGCTGCTGCAACGACTGCGTCCACCAGGCGTTAACATGGCTGACCAGTTGGCGACCGATTTTCGCGGCGTCTTCTTCAGAATGGGCCTTTTTCAGCCAGACAAACGTGGAGTCGGTATCACCGTAAATAACGTCGTAGCCCTGCGCTTCAATCAGCGCCTGGGTCTGGCGCATGATCGCATGGCCGCGCATAGTGATCGACGAGGCCAGCCGGGGATCGAAGAAGCGGCAGGCGCTGGTCCCCAGCACGCCATAAAACGCGTTCATGATGATCTTCAACGCCTGGGAAAGCGGCTTATTGCCGTGGCGCTTTGCCTCATCGCGCCCGTGCCAGATTTGGGTGACGATTTCTGGCAGGCAGTGCTTTTCTCGCGAGAACCAGGCGTCAAGAAAACCTTCGGTGCTGTGCGCCGGGTCGGGCTGCGCCATGCCTTCAATCAGCCCGACCGGATCGATAAGAAACGTGCGGATGATCGACGGATACAGGCTTTTGTAATCCAGCACCAGCACCGAATCATACAAACCGGGCCGCGAGTCCATTACGTAGCCACCGGGGCTGGCCTGCGGCGGCACCGCACCCATATTAGGCGCGACGTAACCCGCGCGGTGCATTCGGGGAAAATAGAGATGGCTGAAGGCCGCGACCGATCCACCGTGCCGATCCACCGGCAGGCCGTTGACCGTCGCGCGCTCCAGCAGGAAAGGCATAATTTCCGTTTTGTGGAAAATGCGCGTGACCAGCTCGCAGTCTTTCAGGTTATAGGTGGCGAGCGCGGGTTTATCTTCGGCAAAACGGCGGTTGATTTCGTCC
This sequence comes from Enterobacteriaceae bacterium UBA5654, assembly GCA_002421005.1. GTDB lineage: Bacteria > Pseudomonadota > Gammaproteobacteria > Enterobacterales > Enterobacteriaceae > Superficieibacter. The sequence continues at coordinate 216,975 of DIJC01000013.1, forward strand.
ATCCGATCCCAGGGGTTGTCGATGGATTTGCCTTCACCCAGCAGCTCCTGTGACACGGACTCCAGCGAAAAAGAGGAAAAATTCCAGAACGCCGATTTGAGAGCGTCAATGCCGTCGATAATCAGCCGACCGTTCGCCTGCGCGAAAAATACGCCGTTTTTAAAGCCGTGCTCGCGCCACTCCAGCTCGCTGTTGCCACGTCCCAGACGCAGCGGCACCCCGTAGCGCTCGGCGTGTTTTTGCAGCATTCGCAGGTCGAACTGCACCACGTTCCAGCCGATCAGCACGTCCGGGTCATGCTCGGCAAACCAGGCGTTGAGTTTTTCCAGCAGCAGTGGACGGCTGGCGACGTATTCAAGCTGAAAATCGACGGAGGAAGCATCGCCGTTGGGCGGCCCCAGCATGTACACCACCCGCTGCCCGCAGCCTTCAAGACCAATGCAGTACAGCTCGCCGTGGCGGGTGGTTTCGATATCCAGCGACACCCATTTCAGCGGCGGGCGATAGTGGGGATTGGGCTTCAGGCGGGCGTTGATTAGCGCGCCGTTACGCTCGTCGCCGTCGAACCAGACCGGCGCGGTAATAAAGCGCTCCATCAAAAAGCGCTCCGGCGGGCGCACGTCTGCTTCGTACACCTTCACGCCGTTCTCGCGCAGCCGTTTTTCGTAGTTCATCAGTTGACGATGGGCACGGCAGTAAAGACCGTAAACCGGCTGGCGGTGAAAATCTTTCAGCTCCAGCGGCGTCAGGCGAAAACCGTTTTCCCCGCTTAAGGTTTGTTTGGCGCGGGCAATGTGGTCGGCGGGAATAAAAGCCACGGATTCCTGCGGCGGCAGGGTGACGTGCAGCGGGCCGTCGTCGGTCGCCAGCCAGAATGCGACCTCCGTACCCTGCGGGGTATCCCGCCAGTGCCGGGTTAAAATAAAGCCTTCTCGCGCCTGCGCCACGCCGTTTTCTCGTCAGCTAAAATCAGCGCTTATTATAGCCTGGTTAGCTGGTTGATACTGACTTTTTGTACAGGTATTCGGGGAATATAACGCCAGAGGCGACAGATGCTGTCGTAAAACGATTCGCGCAGCAGAAAAGGCAACCGGGCGGGGCATACCCGACGAGCGATCGCCACAAAACGCGACTGGGGATAGCGGCAAGCGGAAAAATACCCCGAATTAACGGCACTAAAATAGCTTCATGATTGTTTCGCGCTAAAAAAGGGAGGCTGAATAAATCAGCCCCGTGGTGATGGATAGCGTAATAAACGTTTACTGCCCGTAATACGCTTTTGCCCCGTGCTTGCGCAGATAATGCTTGTCCAGCAGGGTTGGCTGCATATCCGGCAGCTGCGGTGCGAGCTGGCGGCAGAAAATGCCCATATAGGCGACCTCTTCCAGCACGATAGCGTTGTGTACCGCGTCGTCGGCGTTTTTTCCCCAGGCAAACGGGCCGTGCGAGTGGACCAGCACGCCGGGCATTTGTGCCGCATCAATGCTCTGCTTTTCGAAGGTTTCGACGATGACGTTACCGGTTTCCCATTCGTACTCGCCGTTAATCTCCGCGTCGGTCATTTTACGGGTGCAGGGAATGGTGCCGTAGAAATAATCGGCGTGGGTGGTGCCGGTTGCCGGAATGGATTGCCCCGCCTGCGCCCAGATGGTGGCGTGGCGCGAATGGGTATGAACGATGCCGCCGATGGTCGGAAATGCCTGATACAGCAGGCGATGCGTTGGCGTGTCGGAAGAGGGTTTTTTCGTTCCCTCGACCACTTCACCGGTCTCCAGGCTGACCACCACCATGTCTTCCGCACGCATCACGCCGTAATCAACGCCGGAAGGCTTGATCACCAGCACGCCGCGATCGCGGTCGACCGCGCTGACGTTGCCCCAGGTGAGCGTCACCAGGTTGTGTTTCGGCAGGGCAAGGTTCGCTTCCAGCACCTGACGTTTAAGATCTTCTAACATTATGTGCTCCTGATAGCGTATATCCCCCTCGCTCTGGCCTTTTCGCCAGCAAAAGGGCAGGGGAGGGGGAAAGGCTTAGCGTCTGGAACCGAAATACACGTCGTTCCAGCGCAGCGCGTCTTTAAACGCGGGCAGGCGGGTGTCGTTGTCGATCACCGCGATCTCAATACCGTGCAGTTCGGTAAACTGACGCATATCGTCGAGCGTCAGCGCATGGCTGAAGACGGTATGATGCGCGCCACCGGCGATGATCCAGGCTTCCGACGCCGTCGGCAGATCCGGCTGCGCTTTCCACAGGGCGTTGGCTACCGGCAGCTTCGGCAGATCGTGCGGCGTTTTAACCGCGTCAACGCAGTTGACCAGCAGGCGGAAACGATCGCCGAGATCGATAAGGCTGGCGGCGATCGCCGGACCGGTTTTGGTATTGAAAATCAGGCGCGCCGGATCGGCCTTGCCCCCGATGCCGAGCGGCTGTACGTCGAGGATCGGTTTTTCATCCAGCGCGATGGTCGGGCACACTTCCAGCATGTGCGAGCCGAGCACCAGATCGTTACCCGCTTCAAAGTGGTAGGTGTAATCCTCCATAAATGAAGTGCCGCCCTGCAGACCGGTTGACATCACCTTCATGATGCGAAGCAGCGCGGCGGTTTTCCAGTCGCCTTCGCCCGCAAAGCCGTAGCCCTGCTGCATCAGACGCTGTACGGCAAGACCCGGAAGCTGTTTCAGGCCGTGTAAATCTTCAAACGTGGTCGTGAAAGCGTGGAAGCCGCCTTCTTCAAGAAAGCGTTTCATGCCCAGTTCAATGCGCGCCGCGTCGATGACGTTCTGGCGCTTGTCGCCGTGTACCTGCGCCGCCGCCGTCAGGCGATAGCTGCTTTCATATTCATCCACCAGCGCGCTGATCTCGCCGTCGCTGACCGCGTTCACCACCTGCACCAGATCGCCCACCGCCCAGGTATTGACCGAGAAGCCGAATTTGATCTGTGCGGCAACTTTATCGCCGTCGGTAACCGCCACTTCACGCATGTTGTCGCCGAAACGGCAGACTTTCAGGTGACGGGTATCCTGTTTGGATACCGCCTGACGCATCCACGCGCCGATGCGCTGGTGGGCGGCGCTGTCCTGCCAGTGACCGGTGACAACGCTGTGCTGCTGACGCATCCGCGCGCCGATAAACCCAAACTCACGGCCGCCGTGCGCGGTCTGGTTCAGGTTCATAAAGTCCATATCAATGCTGTCCCACGGCAGGGCGGCGTTGAACTGGGTGTGGAACTGGAGCAGCGGTTTGTTGAGGATAGTCAGGCCGTTGATCCACATTTTCGCCGGGGAGAAGGTGTGCAGCCAGACCACCAGGCCTGCGCATTTATCGTCGTAGTTGGCGTCGCGGCAAATGGCGGTGATCTCATCAGGCGAGGTACCGAGCGGCCTGAGGACCAGTTTGCAGGGCAGTTTGGCTTCGCTGTTGAGCGCGTTGACCACGTGTTCGGCGTGCTGCGTTACCTGGCGCAGGGTTTCCGGGCCATAGAGATGCTGGCTACCAATCACAAACCATACTTCGTAGTTATCGAAAATTGTCATTGTGGGGTCCTTAACAGGTCAGAGTTGTCTGGCTGACCGGCGCGTTTTGCACCGGCGCGGCATCAGGGAGGTATTGCTGTTCGGCGCTCACCGCCCACTGCTGATAGCGGCGATAGAGCTGTTCAAAACGCTGCGCCTGCTGCGGGCGCGGTTGCAGGGTGATTTCCACGGCGCTGGCCATCTTCGCCTGTGCCGTCGGGATATCGGCATGGACGCCTGCGGCAACGGCGGCGAAAATCGCGGCGCCGAGCGCACAGCACTGATCGGAGGCGACGATTTGCAGCGGCCGATTCAGCACATCGCAGCAGGCCTGCATAATCACCGGGTTTTTGCGCGCAATGCCGCCGAGCGCCATCACGTTGTTGACCGCAATACCCTGTTCGGTGAAACACTCCATAATGGCGCGTGCGCCAAAGGCAGTGGCGGCGATCAGACCGCCAAACAGCGCCGGGGCGTCAGTGGCGAGGTTTAAATCGGTGATCACCCCTTTCAGCCGCTGGTTGGCGTTGGGCGTGCGCCGACCGTTAAACCAGTCGAGGATCACCGGCAGATGGTCGAGAGACGGATTTTTCGCCCATGCCTCGGTGAGCGCGGGAAGCAGCTGTTTCTGACTGGCGGCGATCGGTTCTTTCAGTTCGGGATGCTGCGCGGCGAGCTGTTGCAGCGGCCAGCCGAGAATGCGGCCAAACCAGGCGTACATATCGCCGAAGGCCGATTGCCCGGCCTCCATGCCGATAAAGTCCGGCACCACGCTGCCGTCAACCTGACCGCAGATGCCTTTTACCGCGCGCTCGCCGACGCTGCGTTTGTCGGCAATCAGAATGTCGCAGGTGGAGGTGCCGATCACTTTGACCAGCGCGTTCGGCTGTGCGCCCGCGCCGACGGCTCCCATATGGCAGTCAAACGCGCCGCCAGAGATCACCACGCTCTGCGGCAGGCCCAGACGCTGTGCCCACTCGGGGCACAGATTGCCGACCGGGAGATCGGCGGTGTAAGTTTCGCTGAACATCGGCCAGGCGAGGTGCTGATTCAGGCGCGGGTCCAGTTCATCAAAAAAGCGGGCCGGAGGCAGTCCACCCCAGCTTTCGTGCCACAGCGATTTATGTCCGGCGCTACAGCGGCCCCGGCGGATATCCTGCGGCCGGGTAGTGCCGGAAAGCAGGGCGGGCACCCAGTCACACAGTTCGATCCACGATGCGGCGGCCTGCGCCACGGCGCTGTCCTTGCGGGTCACATGCAGAATCTTGGCCCAGAACCATTCGCTGGAGTAAATGCCGCCGATGTAGCGCGAGTAATCTTCTTTACCTGGCTGATGACACAGGCGGGTGATTTCTTCCGCTTCTTCTACAGACGTGTGGTCTTTCCACAGCACGAACATCGCGTTCGGGTTATCGGCGAACTCCTCGCGCAGTGCCAGCACGTGTCCGTCGGCGTCAATCGGGGCGGGCGTGGAGCCGGTACTGTCCACGCCAATGCCGACCACCTGCTGACGCTGGGCGGCGGTAAGTTCAGCCAACACGCTTTTTATCGCCTGCTCCATGGATTCAATGTAATCACGCGGATGATGACGAAACTGATTGTTCGGGGCATCGCAATAGCGGCCCTCCTGCCAGCGCGGATACCACTCCACGCTGGTGGCGATCTCCTCGCCGCGGGTACAGTCCACCGCCAGAGCGCGTACAGAATCACTACCAAAATCGAGGCCAATTGCTATCGCCATCGTGTTACTCCATCCAGAAAAACAGTGATGCTGAAACAGTAGAGACTGAAGGGAAAAAGCGTCAGGCTGGAACCGCTAATCTTATGGACTATTTTGCTATGCCATTGCAAAGTGTGACGGCGTGCAAATATTCAATGTGGACTTTTTAGCCTTCTTTATAGACACTCTTGTTACGGATTTCGCCGCGTTACTGTGAATGAAGTGCCGCTGTGAAGCGGGATTGGCCCGACTTTTTCTCGTTTTGGCTGCGCTGGCCCGGTCTGTACCGATCAAAAATGCAATATGGACAATTGGTTTCTGAAAACTCTGTTGGGAGTATGAAGTTCATGGCTGAAACGCAAAACGATCCGCTATTGCCGGGCTACTCATTTAATGCCCATCTGGTGGCGGGATTAACGCCGATTGAGGCAGGCGGCTATCTCGATTTTTTTATCGACCGTCCGCTGGGCATGAAAGGCTATATCCTTAATCTGACCGTGCGCGGGGAAGGAGTGATTGATAACAGCGGTCAGCGTTTTGTTTGCCGTCCGGGTGATATGCTGCTGTTCCCGCCGGGAGAAATTCACCACTACGGACGTCACCCGGAGGCGAAAGAGTGGTATCACCAGTGGGTTTATTTCCGCCCGCGCGCTTACTGGCAGGAGTGGCTGGCGTGGCCGACCATTTTTGCGCAAACGGGATTTTACCGCCCGGACTCGTCTCATGAACCGATGCTTCGCGCCCTGTTCGGGCAAATTATCGATGCCGGGCAGGGAGCCGGACGCTACTCTGAACTGCTGGCGATTAACCTGCTGGAACAACTGCTGCTGCGACGTATGGAAGCGGTGAATGAATCGCTGCATCCGCCGATGGATCACCGGGTGCGCGAAGCCTGCCAGTACATCAGCGATCATCTCTCCGATACCCAGTTTGATATCGCCAGCGTCGCGCAGCACGTTTGCCTTTCACCTTCGCGCCTGTCGCATCTGTTTCGCCAGCAGCTTGGCGTGAGCGTGCTGAGCTGGCGCGAAGATCAACGCATCAGCCAGGCCAAATTCCTGCTGAGCACCACCCGGATGCCGATTGCCAGCGTGGGGCGCAATATTGGCTTTGAGGATCAGCTCTATTTTTCCCGCGTCTTTAAGAAATGCACCGGTGCCAGTCCCAGCGAGTTCCGCTCCGGTTGTGAATAAAAAGTGAATGATGTGTCAGGATACTTGTCATAACCGTTAATCTATTCAGACAATTGATGGCTTGACGAAGACTGCGCCGCTTTGCAGAATCGCGGTTTCCAACATCCTGACGGACATTTTAATGCAAGCATTGCTGGAACATTTTATTACCCAATCCGCCAGTTACTCGTTGATTGCCATCGCGCTGGTGGCGTTTCTGGAATCGCTGGCGCTGGTCGGGCTGATCCTGCCGGGCACGGTGATGATGGCCGGGCTGGGCGCACTGATCGGCAGTGGCGAAGTGAACTTCTGGCAGGCATGGCTGGCGGGGATTGTCGGCTGTTTACTGGGGGACTGGATATCGTTCTGGCTGGGCTGGCGTTTCAAAAAACCGCTGCACCGCTGGTCGTTCATGAAGAAGAATAAATCGCTGCTCGATAAAACCGAGCACGCGCTGCATCAGCACAGCATGTTTACCATTCTGGTCGGGCGCTTTGTCGGGCCGACCCGTCCGCTGGTGCCGATGGTCGCCGGTATGCTCGATCTGCCAGTGGCTAAGTTTGTGTTACCCAATATTATCGGCTGCCTGTTCTGGCCGCCGGTTTACTTCCTGCCGGGCATTCTGGCGGGAGCGGCGATTGATATTCCCCCCGACGCGCAGAGCAGCGCGTTTAAGTGGCTGCTGCTGGCGGCAGCGCTGCTGCTGTGGATTGCCGCCTGGCTGTGCTGGCGCTTATGGCGCAGCGGGAAAAGCGGGCGCGACCGTCTGTCTTTATTATTGCCACGCCAGCGTCTGCTGTGGATTGCCCCGCTGATCGGCGGTGTGGCGGTGGTGGCACTGGCGGCGGCGATCCGCCATCCGTCAATGCCGGTCTATGCTGACATCCTGCTGAAGGTCGTCACCGGTCACTGAGTGAATTCCCAATAGCGACGAGGCGCTGGCGCGGCCGCTGAGCAGCGCGTGGGTTTCCCCATCCCAGGCGATTCTGCCGTCGGCAACGACCAGTGAGCGCGGCGCAATGCGCGCTGCATCTTCCACGCTGTGCGATACCATCAGCAGCGTCAGATGCTGGCGACGGCAGACGTCGCTCACTAACGTCAGCATTTCCTGACGCAGCGCCGGATCGAGCGCCGAAAACGGCTCATCAAGCAGCAGCACCGGCTGCTCGCGCACCAGGCAACGCGCCAGTGCCGCCCGCTGACGCTGACCGCCGGAAAGCTCTCCCGGCAGGCGCTCCAGCAGCGACTCAATGCCCATCTGGCTGGCGATCAACTGCAATTTCTGCCGCTGCGCCTCGCTAAGTTTCAGCCCCGGATGCAAACCCAGGCCAATATTCTGCCGCACCGTCAGATGGCTAAACAGATTATTTTCCTGAAACAGCATCGACACCGGACGGCGCGCGGGCGGCGTGTGGGTGTGAAGCTGATTTTCAATCAGGATGGTGCCGCTTTCCGGTTGCAGAAAACCGGCAATCAGATTGAGCAGCGTGCTTTTGCCCGCGCCGCTCGGTCCCAGCACCGCCACCTGTTCACCTTGCTTAAGCGACAGAGTGAAGCGCATCGGCAGATGCTGATAAAGCCAGATAACATCAGTAAGTTTCAGCATGGCGTCCCGGAAGTTTTTCAATAGCGGTAAAAAGCGCAAAGCACAGTAGCAGCAGGAGCAGCGCGGTTACGGCCCCTTCCTGGCTGCGGTAGGAGCCGATTTGCTGATACAGGTAAAACGGCAGCGTGCGGAAATCCTCATTGCCAAACAGCGCCACCACGCCAAAGTCGCCAATTGACAGTACGCAGGCAAAAGCCAGCGCCTGGGCCAGCGGGCGCTTCAGCGCACGCAGCTCCACCACTTTCAGGCGGGTAAAGCCTTCCATGCCCAGAGACTGGCACAGCAGGGTGTAACGGGCGGTGAGATCGCGCATAGGGTTTTCCAGCACTTTCAGCGCGTAGGGAATGGCCATCAGTGCGTTGGTGAAAATAACGATGCCGTCTGCCGAACCCGGCAGGCCGATGCTGTTACTGAGCAGCAGAAAGAAGCCCGTCGCCAGCACGATACCGGGCATGGCGAGGATCAGCATCCCGGAAAGCTCCATCGCCTGACCCGCCAGCGGACGGGCGCGGGCGCGAAGCTCGCGGCTGCTCCACAGCAGCATTACGGTGAGGATCACGCAGAGCACGCCCGCTGCCAGCGCGATGCGCAGCGACGTCCACAGCGCCTGCCACATCGCGGGCTGGGCCAGCACGTCAGGCAAGTCGCGATTGAGTCCCTCAACGATCACCGCCAGCAGCGGCGGTAACAGCAGCAGCAGGGCACCGACGATCAGCAGCGCGTCGGCAAGACGGCTGAAGCGCCGATCGTCGGGATCGCGCCAGCCCTGAAGATGCGAGTTTCCCACGGCAATCGCTTTGCTTAGCCGTTGGCTGAGCAGCACCAGTCCGAGGCAGCAGACCATCTGGATCAGCGCCAGCATCGCCGCGCGCCCGGGATCGTAATCAAAATTCAGCGCCTGATAGATCGCCAGTTCAATGGTCGTCGCCTGCGGCCCGCCGCCCAGCGACAGCACGGTGGCAAAGCTGGCGAAGCAGAGCATGAAAATCAGCGCGGCGATGGGGGGGATCTGGCGACGCAGCCACGGCCACTCGACCAGCCGGAAGAAGTCGTAACCGCGCATCCCCAGTTGCGCCGCCAGTTGCCGCTGCTCGCCGGGGATTTGCTCCAGCGCCTGAAGCAGCAGGCGGCTCGCCATTGGCAGATTAAAGAATACGTGCGCCAGCAGAATGCCCTGTAGTCCGTAGGGAGAAAAGGTCCACTCCAGCCCCAGCGCCTGAAATAGCGAAGCCAGCCAGCCTTGCCGCCCGTAGACGCTCAGAATGCCGAATACCGCGACCAGCACCGGCAGGATCAGCGTCATGGCGCACAGGCGCAGCAGCGCCAGCCTGCCGGGAAAGCGGCGGCGGTACAGCGCACGGGCCAGAAAGATCGCCGGAACCACCGACAGCAGCGCCGACAAAAACGCCTGCCAGAAGGAGAAGCGCACCACGTGCCACAGGTAGCTGTCCGCAAACAGCGTGCGCCAGGCCGCCTGCGGCGCGCTGAACCACAAGGCCAGGAATGCCGCCAGCGCGACCGCCACCATCAGGGTGGCGGCACTCAGACCCGGCAGCATCCAGCCCGGAATTAGCGGCTGACGGCGCGTTGCCACTGGCTAATCCATGACTGACGGTCGGCTGCGACCTGTTGCGGGGTAAATTCCAGCGTGGTTTTGGGTTTCGCCAGCGCGGCAAACCCGTCCGGCAGGGTGACGTCAGCGACCGGATACATCCAGTTGCCGGTCGGAATGGCGTTCTGGAAAGCAGGAGATACCATAAAGGTGAGGAACTTTTTCGCCAGTTCCGGCTGCTTGCTGGCTGCGGTGCGCGCGGCGACCTCAACCTGCAAATAGTGGCCTTCGGCAAAATCCGCCGCCGCATACTGGTCTTTTTTCTCTTCGATGATGTGATAGGCCGGGGAAGTGGTGTAGCTCAGCACCAGGTCGCTCTCACCTTTCAGGAACAGACCGTAGGCTTCGCTCCAGCCTTTGGTGACGGTGACGGTTTTCGCCGCCAGTTTCTGCCAGGCTTCCGGGGCTTTATCGCCGTAGACTTTTTGCATCCACAACAGCAGGCCCAGACCCGGCGTGCTGGTACGCGGATCTTCATAAATTACCCGCCATTTCTGGTCACTTTCTACCAGTTCCTTCAGGCTCTTCGGCGGGTTTTTCAGTTTGTTTTTATCATAGACGAAGGCGAAATAGCCGTAATCGAACGGCACGAAGGTATCGTTGTTCCAGCCGCCTGGCACCTTGACCGCGCTTGCCGGGACGTCGCTTTTGGCAAACAGTTTGGTCTGGGTGGCGGCTTCCAGCAGGTTGTTGTCCAGCCCCAGCACTACGTCAGCTTTGCTGTTTTTGCCTTCCATGCGCAGACGATTAAGCAGCGATACGCCGTCCTCCAGCGTCACGAATTTCAGTTCGCACTGGCAGTCGGCTTCAAAGGCTTTTTTGACCACCGGCCCCGGTCCCCAGTCTGCGGAGAAAGAGTCGTAGGTATAGACGGTAAGAACAGGTTTAGCGAAAACGGGCGCGGCGACCAGCGCCAGCAACGGCAGATATTTTTTCAACACTTTGCACCTCAGTCGATGGGTGGCAAAGGATTTTGAGCACCAGCCTCAAATCCCTTCGCCGGCATTATCCGGATCAGGTTCGACGGGTATTTTCTCAGCCTTACGCGGCACCCCGTTGAGAACGTCATCAGTGTAATAATTTTGTGAGTTTTCTGAAAGCTTTATGGTTCCGGCGGCGCAAACCAGGCCGATTTAAAATCGAACCAGCCCAGCGTGTTCATGCGCAGACCGCGCATACTGCGCTGTCCCTGAATGATCAGCCAGTGGTGGATCAGCGGCACGATGGCCTGGCTGGTCAGTAACTGCTGGCACCAGACTGCCAGATCCATTTCACCCGCGTGCCAGCGCGTGGCGTCTTTCTGCCAGTCGATGGGAATGCAGTGCTGGATCAACGGTACTTCATACAGGTGCGAGAAAAGCGAGAAATCGAGCGGCAGGGTAAAATTGGCGCTGTTGAGCCAGATGTCGCTGATTGCATCGCCCCGGTGCCATTCATCATAGTCCACCTCGTTGATGTCCAGTTTTACCCCGTGCTCCGCCAGCAACCGCGCCATAATCTGCGCAATAATATGATGTTCGACGTGATCGCGGTAATAGGTCATCGTCACCGCTTCCAGGCCCGCCGGTTTTTCGCTGCGTTCACTGTGAGCGTGATGCCAGCGCGGCAGCAGTCCATAGGCCGGGAACCAGCGGTATTTATAACTATCTTCAGCGTGATAAAGGAGGCTGGCGGGGGCAAGGATATAGCTTAGCCACTGGCGCACCGCCATGTTTGACCCGCGCGGCGAGCGGGCATCGAATAGCAGATAGTAGCAACCCTCTTCGAGACGACTCTCTACCGCTTTTTCCCCGTCCGGCGATCCCTCCAGCATCAGGCTACCGTTAAGTTCTTCGCTAAGATCCGGCAGCACCCAGACATTCACCTCATCAATCAGCGCCCGGTAGCCAAAATAGTCGTCGAACGCGTGAATTTTCAGCTGGTTCTGGTTATTGCGCCCGACGGCGTAGGGGCCGGTGCCAATCGGCTGGCTGGCGAAGCGGCTCATCGTTTCCCACTCGCGGGGCAAAATCATGGCCGGCGTATTTCCCAGCAGCCAGGGCAGCCAGCGGTCCGGCTGGCTGAGATGAATATCCAGCGTCCAGGCGGTGGGGGAGTAAATGCGGGTGATGTGCGCATACAGCGGCTGGGGGTTGATTCGGCTGAGCGAGGCGATGACATCCTCCATCTCCAGTTCGCGCCCGTGATGAAAATGAATGCCGGGACGTAAAAAAAATCGCCAGTGCAACGGAGAAATTTGCTGCCAGTGGTGAGCAATGTCCGGTTCCAGTTCCCCGTTTTCCTCATTTATGCGCGTCAGCGCGCTAAAGATTTGTCGCGCCATATGGGTTTCTGAACGGCGCAGCGCGCTGCCGGGAAGCAGATTTTTCATTGGCCGATAGTAGAGCACGCGCAGAATATGCCGCCCCTGACGGAAGCTGCGCCCAAGATGGGAGACCAGCATCTGGCGGACAGTGGCTTTATCGCCCACCAGTTGGACCAACTGGTCGATACGATCCTGCTCCAGCAGGTCTTCCGCCCGCTGCTGCTGGAGCGCCAGCCCGGTATACAGGAACGTCAGGCGCGAGCGCTTGCCGCGTCCGGCCTCGGCTTCCCAGGTCAGCCAGCCGCGGGCCTGCATGGTATTCAGCAAGGTGCGCATATGCCGCCGCGAGCAGCTCAGCAGTTCTGCCAGCTCGTTCAGGGTGGTCTCCTGCGATTTGCCGTCGCAGCATTGCCACAGGCGGATGAATTGTTGTTGTAGACGGCCAGAGGACATAAAAGAGGAACTCCCGCTAAAAACCCAGCAATTTATTTATCCCCATATTAAGACAATAATCATCAGCGATGAAGCAAGGAGGTGGAATATGAAGGGGTCTTTCATTCGTCAGTTTTATCTGCGCTATTTTATTGCGACACAGGGAGTGTCCTGGCTGGCCCGTCAGAGCGCACTACAGCGGCTCCGGTTGCTTGAGGAACTGATGCAGTGGGACGTTACAGACCGGACCTCTGAAAACTGATTTGCAGACATCATGTGTGACTGAGTATTGGTGTAAAATCACCCGCCAGCAGATTATTTCTGCTGGCTTTTTTCGTTTTCATTCTTGTGCGTAAGGGACTTTTCATGCTCTGGGTAATGACGATGGCACGGCGGCTCAACGGAATTTATGCCGCATTTATGATCGCAGCGTTTATGGTAGGTATCGCCGGGGCGCTACAGGCTCCAACGCTCAGTTTGTTTCTGAACCGCGAAGTGGGGGCCGAACCGTTTTGGGTCGGTTTTTTTTACACCGTTAACGCCATTGCCGGGATACTGATTAGCCTGCTGCTGGCAAAGCGCTCCGACAGCCAGGGCGACCGGCGAAAACTGATTGTCTTCTGCTGCCTGTTGGCGGTCGTCAATGCGCTGCTGTTTGCGTTTAACCGCCACTACATGACGCTCATTACCTGCGGCGTATTGCTCAGTTCGATAGCCAGCTGTGTAATGCCGCAGCTATTTGCCCTTGCGCGGGAATATGCCGATCGTTCTGCCCGCGAAGTCGTGATGTTCAGTTCGATAATGCGTGCTCAGCTCTCGCTGGCGTGGGTTATCGGCCCACCGCTGGCCTTTATGCTGGCGCTGAACTACGGCTTTACCACCATGTTTATCACCGCGGCCGGTATTTTCGCCGTCAGCCTGGTGCTGATTGCGCTATGGCTGCCGTCGGTGCCGCGCGTGGAACCGCTTTCCGGGGCGGCGATTGCGCTACCCACCGGCGGCTGGCAGGATAAAAACGTCCGCCTGTTATTTATTGCCTCCACGCTGATGTGGACCAGCAACACCATGTATTTTATCGATATGCCGATATGGATCAGCCAGGATTTAGGCCTGCCGGATAAACTGGCCGGGTTGCTTATGGGCACCTGCGCGGGGCTGGAAATCCCGGTGATGATCATCGCCGGGTATTACGTCAAACGCTTCGGCAAGCGCCGAATGATGATACTCGCGACGCTCTCCAGCTTTATTTTCTACTGCGGGCTGATCTTTTTTCACAGCCAGCAGGGGCTGCTGGTCTTACAGTTTTTTAACGCCGTTTTTATCGGGATTGTTGCCGGAATCGGTATGCTCTGGTTTCAGGATCTGATGCCGGGACGGGCAGGGGCCGCTACCACCCTTTTCTCCAACAGCATTTCTACCGGCGTTATTCTGGCCGGAATGATCCAGGGCGTGCTGGCACAATACGCTGGTCACGCCGTGGTCTACTGGGCGATTGCGGCAATCTCGATTGTCACCCTGACCATGATCAGCCGGGTAAAGGATGTATAAATTGCCGTAAGCGAAATTCTGGAAGGCAGCGCGTAAAAACGAGACGACAGGGGTTACAGCAGAGAGTAGCTGGCATAGAGTTTGCGACGGGTGCCTGAGGCTGTATGCCTTTGGCGCTGGCTGAATGGCATGCAGAGAAAAGCCCCACCCGACTCTAAATCGAATGAGGCCAATTCCATGCATGAACAACATGAGAATAGCCTCTTAACTGCTGGAAAGCAACGAAGGAGGCTGGAATGCCGCAACGTTATCTGCTGTACGGACTGATAGTGATTTGCATCACTATTCTGCTGTTTACCTGGATGGTACGCGACTCGCTGTGTGAGCTGCAAATGAAACAGGGAAAAACGGAGCTTGCGGCGGTTTTAGCCTACGAAGTTAAACGTTAAGAGCTGAACGGCGGGGGCGCGTTTTTCCCCGCCGCTCATGAAGTGACCGCATCCTCAACGCACCCAACTTTTTAGCTAAGCACCGACATCATTTCCCGCAGCTGGCGGATCTCAATCTGCCCCGGCGCTGAAACCTGGCCCGCCGCGCCAAAGGTCATGGCGGAGCCAAACAGTTTTCCCGTCACCCGACTGACGCCCCCTATTTTACCCATTGACATGGTGATCAGTGGCCGGGTGGCGAACTGCTGCTTCATGGTCAACGTGGCGTCGAGCAGCCGTAGCACATCTTCTGCGCACTGGGGCATAACGGCAATTTTAGGCAGATCGGCACCCAGATCCTGCATTCGCCGCAGGCGGTGGATAATCTCTTCTTTAGCGGGCGTTTTTTGGAAGTCATGGCTGCTCATAATGACCTTCACCCCCGACGCGTGAGCGGTGGCGATCGCGTCGCGGATACGCGTTTCATCATTGAACAGTTCAATATCAATAATATCGACCAGGCCGCTCACCGCTATCTGCTGGTTGAGGGCGAAATAGGCCTCTTCGGAGAGTTCGCATTCTCCGCCCTCTTTTTTGCTGCGAAAGGTAAAAATCAGCGGTATATGTGGCAAGGCCTGACGAATAGCCCGTAATGCATCGAGCACAAGGGATGAGGTGGCAACCTCAGCGTAATGATCGACGCGCCATTCAATAATATCGGCCCCCACCGTGGCGAGATACTCTGCCTGGCTCTGTAATTCGTCGCGTGATTTACCTACCAGCGGGACACAAATCAGCGTTTCTCCTTCACGGAAAGTGATGTTTTTTACGGTAACCGATTTATCCATTGTTATCTCTGTCATCTTTTTTAGATCAGCTGACGCTGACGATAGCCGATATTACGCGGGATCACAAAATCTGTTCTGAATGAAATTCTGGAAGGCAACGCGTAAAAACGAGACGACAGGAGTTACAGCAGAGAATAGCAGGCATAGAGTGTGCGACGGGTGCCTGAGGCTGTATGCCTTTGGCGCTGGCTGAATGGCATGCAGAGAAAAGCCCCACCCGACTTTAAATCGAATGAGGCCAATTCCATGCATATACAACATGAGAATAGCCTCTTAACTGCTGGAAAGCAACGAAGGAGGCTGGAATGCCGCAACGTTATCTGCTGTACGGACTGATAGTGATTTGCATCACTATTCTGCTGTTTACCTGGATGGTACGCGACTCGCTGTGTGAGCTGCAAATGAAACAGGGAAAAACGGAGCTTGCGGCGGTTTTAGCCTACGAAGTTAAACGTTAAGAGCTGAACGGCGGGGGCGTGTTTTTCCCCGCCGCTCATGAAGTCACTGCATCCTCAACGCACCCCTCTACACCCCTGCTGCGGGTGTCGCCCTGAAGGCATTGACCGTCCTGTCCATCACCACTTCAGTATCGCTTGCCGAATCAAGGATAGTGTTGTGCCGGGAGGCTTTTTCAATCACAACCGCGCTGACATCCAGCGCCGTCAGCCTGTCCGTCGTCAGTAACGCCTCTACCTGGGCAGTAAAACAGGACGCATCCACTGCCGCCGTCTGCGTGTCAGCGGTTTCGGTGGTGGCAACAATATGATTACTGGCAAGATAATTTCCCTGCCCGGACACGAGGCGAACGATCACCGGCTTGCTGCCCGATGGCTGGATGTATTGCTGGTCTATCGTTTCTGAAATATGGTTGGCAACGATCGAATTATGGCTGCCATTGATATGCAGCAGGCCATATAAATCATCGAGGCCATTGTCGTATGTCTGCATCGGCGGCCAGGGTTCACGATCGCGTAAAAAATGATTGGCAGATACCAGGTTTTCCGTGCAGTTATTCTCAAATACCAGCATCCCCGGATAGAAGGAATGGAAGCGGTTGCTGGTCACGGTTGAACGCACCACGCCAGAAAAATGGAGGCTGCTGGCACCGCGCGGGAAAATATTGTTGGCTGCAATTAACAGGCCGCCAAAATTCTGCGCGTAAATGGAATATCCTTTATAGCCCGCCCCCATCAGATTATCGGTGATCTTTGATGCCTGTCCTGCCCCCCGTAATTCGAGGCAGTTACCGCATTCCGCGATAAAATTATCATGAACGGTAAGCGCATCTGAATAATACGTCGTGATGCCATGCTCCAGGTAGATCAGCCCCATCCCGGTAATGCGAAAGGAGTCATGGGGGCTTTCAATATAAATGCCCGTTTTGCCATTCACATAGGTGTTTTCTGGATCGTTTTTTCCTGAACCATCATCAACAAAATGCAAACCATCGATGCAAAAATCGGCAAATTCAACCGAGCTGATGCGAGGCTCTCCGCGACGCTTAACGTAAAACGCGGCCCCGGCATGCTCATCATCATCCGTTGCCGGGCTAAGGTCGACAAGGATGCGGCTGCCGCCAGGCCATAGCTCGTGTAAGTTTTTCCATTCACTCGCGGGCGTATTAAAACGGATGCTGGAAGAAACAAACCCGTGCCCGGAGCCTTTGATTTTCAGATAGCTAATATCAATGACGATCTGGCTGCGTAAATGATAGTCTCCCGGTGGAATATAAATTACCGCACCCGGTTTTCCTCCCTCGTTAATATCAGTCGCGGTTTGTCTTTTTTTGATATCGAAAATGATACTGTTAATCACTTCGCCGATGTCTTCACAGGGATCGCCCACGTTCCATTGCGTCACATCGTAATAATTTTTACCTGTCATTATTTATCCTCCTGCTAATAAATTTATTCTTCCACGTACGTTGCCCGATAGCGGGTAAGCACGGCTGACGCGCCGCTAATCTGAACGCCGGTTAAATGACTGCATGAGTAATAGCGCCGCGTGCCGCATACGCTGCCCTGATGGGCAAAGACCTCAACGATCCCGGCATCAAAGCACAGCGTCACATCGCCAGCGGCGGCGAGCGGGGCGTGGTAGCGTCCGTCATCCACGCCGTGTTCCCGCAGCGTCAAATTTTTGCCGTCATAGTCCAGGCTGATTTGCTGACCGCTATCACCGGTGAGCATCAGATGGAAAAGAGCGGCAGGCGTGAAGACGATCGTGCAGGCCTTGCAACCTTCACGACAGGTCCAGCGGTGATGATCGGGCAGTATCTCCCGGCTTAAGATCAGCGATTCGGGTGGCAGAACGGGCGTCATGCAAAGCTGCTGCCGGGTATTCAGATGAAAGCGACGCGGCAATGACATCTCTCCGCTGTAAGCTGAATCAACATTTTTCTGCGTCGCCCAGTTATAGAGCCAGGCAAAACCCGTTCGGCTGTCTTCTTCGCCCCAGGTCTGCAAAGCATAGAAATCGGTGCCAAAATCCAGCATTTGCAGCGGTTGGGAGGAAGGTGTGAAGAAGCCCCGGCAGAAATCACCGGTTTGCGCGAACAGGATATTATGCCGACCGGTGACAGGCTCCGTGTAACCGACCACGCTGATGATCAATACCCAGATACCGTCGAGGCAGTAAAAGTCCGGGCATTCAATGCTACGTCCGCCGTTTTCACGAAAATACGCGGGAGCCACATACAAAACGTGGTGAAATGTCCAGTGCTCACTGTCCAGGGAATGAAACAGCAGCATGGCCGGATCGCCGTTAACCGCTGCGCCAAGAATCATATAAAAAGTGGCATCGGCTTCCTCATACCAGACTTTCGGATCGCGAAAATCGCAATCGACGCCGGGTGGGAGTTCGGTCAAGGCGGTTTTTACCAGCGCGGGTTTATCGTAATCCGGATGTGGTACGGCCATCTTCTGAATTTCGCGGTAGTCGCGGTACAGATCGTAAGCCGGAAGGCGTTCGGTGTACCAGAAGCGGGCCTGGCCCTGTTTATCGGTATATGCGCTACCGGAGAACGCGCCGCCGGTCGCCCCGAGCGCCGCCAGATTTTGCTCCGGTTGCAGAAAGACGGGATAGTGTCGCCAGTGGTAAAGATCGCGGCTGACCGCGTGCCCCCAGTGCATCGGTCCCCACTGGGTTGAATGGGGATGATATTGATAAAACAGATGCCACTCGTCGCCTTTACGATGCAGGCCGTTGGGATCGTTCATCCAGCCCGTGCGCGGTGAGAAGTGCAGCGCCGGGCGTAACGGCTCCTGCTGATACCAACGCGCCGTGTCGTGGTCGTTCAACAGGCGAAAATCATCGGGTTGGGTGGAGATAAAGGTGACGCCGTTGCCCGGCAGCGAATCCGGGTGCCAGCTGTAGCACAGCGAAATCTCGCTATACGCAGGCCGCCATTCAATACTGGCAACGCCATCCTGACAGGCAGTCCAGCTAAAATACTGGAAATAACGTGCTGCCCCGACGATCTTAAAAACCTCTTTGCCATTAATACTTATGGCGAACAGAGCCTGTACTGCTGGCTGCGTCTCTTTCAGCCATAAATCCAGGCGCTGGCCGTGCTTAACATTCAATAACAGCATCATTTTTTATTCCTGTGAATGCGGTTGGCAACGCGTTAATTCGCGTTTGGCAAGGTCAGTTTTAATTTTTTCAAGGAAGGTATTATTCAGTTTGAAATAGCGCACCATAAATACGCTGATGAAGTAGCTCACCATCGGCAGCAGCGAAAACATAATAATAATGCCCTGAATGGTTTGCGGGTTTTGTTCTGGTTTATTGGCGATATAACCGGTGTAAGCCAGAATCCAGGCCACGATTGCCCCGGCGATGGCCAGCCCCATTTTCAACATAAACAGATTGCCTGCAAACGAGATCCCGGTAAGGCGTTTGCCGAATTTCCAGTCACCATAGTCATCGACGTCAGACATCATGCCCCACAATATCGGACCAGCCTGGATAAGATGCAGAATATTAATGATGATAAATAAAGTGAGTAATGGCAGCAGGGAATGGGGATTAACAAACCACAGGGCCAGAGAAAGTAAACCGAGGATGATATTGAGCGTCTGGAACAGTTTAATTTTATCGAAGCGGTCTGTCAGTGGTTTAGCGATAATGCTGCCCAGCATACTACAGGCGACGCCAAGTCCCATAAAGAAAGTGATAAATCCGACAGAGGCTTGCATTACGTAGGTCGCATAATAAATGGTTACCGCACCGCGAATAAATGCCGGAAAGACGTTTAAAAAGGTAATTGAAATCATCAATAACCACTGATCGTTTTTGACGATATCTTTCAGGTCCCGCAGTAATGAATCATTGCTTTTCACTGATACGACGCGCTCTTTGATGCTGGCGAAGCAGAACAGAAACATCAGCGTACCCGCAGCACCCATAATCATCATGGTTAGCTGGAAACCGGAAGCCCGGTCGCCGTTACCGAGCCAGTCAGTTAATGGCAGGATAGAGGAGGAGATAATCAGCGTTGCCAAACCGTTCAGGAAGAAACGCCATGATAAACAGCCCATTCGCTCTTTTTGGTTGAGCGTAATCACGCCAGCAACGGAACAGTAGGGAATATTAATCGCGGTGTAAATTAGCGACATCACAATATACGTTGCCCAGGCATAGAGGATTTTTCCATTCATGCTCAGGTCAGGCGTGGTAAACATGACGGCGGCACCTAAACCAAACGGTAAGGCCATCCAGAGTAACCACGGACGAAATTTTCCCCAGCGGCTTTGGGTTCGATCGCAAATCGCCCCCATCAGCGGGTCGGTAAAGGTATCAAAAATACGCACGACGAGAAACAGTGTGCCGACAATTCCGGCATCAAGGCCATACACATCGGTATAAAACCAGGTCAGATACAGCGCCAGCACGCTCCAGATCATACACGATCCGGCATCGCCCATCCCGTAGCCTATTTTCTCTCGCAAACTTATTTTTCCGTATGCGTTTTGCTTATCCATTGCAGTAACAGACATAATTACACCTCTTTGTGTGCAGTCATAAATACAGGCAAATAAATGCCTGTGATAAAAATGGGGCAGTGAAATAAAATCTACAGGGTGGTCATAGTAATATCGATGCTACTGTCCCGTATCATGAGTCGGGAGACAATTTCATACATTTCGATGCTTTCCTGACGATGTTTATTTTTAACTAATTGAAATGCCAGATGGGCAATTTCATTGATCGGTTGCGCCACGCTGGTTATTTTTTTAGTTTGCGCCAGTAAGGTATTATCGAAACTGGCAATGGCGATATCTCCGGGAACAATAATGCCCCTTTCTTTCAGACCCTCTATAATATAACTGGCGACGACATCGTTATAGACTAAAAGGGATGCGCAGGGTTGCTGTCCTGAAGCCAGTTTTTCAATGATGACATCAAGGATATGAATATGCCCTGATATTTTTTCGCCTTCTCCTTTACTGATCCAGAACTGGTTTTCTTTGGCGATGGTCAGACCGTGACTGGCGATCTTTTTACTATAAGAAGAGACTTTTCGGTTATCGACACCCTGTTGGGCGACAAATCCAAAAGAGGTACATCCCGTGTGGATGAAATGTTCTGCTATGCTTTCCGCGCCCTTTGCCTGATTAATCGACACGGAATTAAAAAAACGCGATACCTGCGTGACCACCGCGACCGGAATGTTGGTTATCGTCAACCACTCTGAAAGCCCGGCCTCGGCTTCGGTCGGCACCCACAGCAGGCTGTCGATTCCCATCCCAACCAGCGTGTGAATAATTTGTTTATCCTGCTGCGGCTGGTTTTGATGAGTTTTAACGATTATTGACTTTCCAATGTGTTTTGCTTCTTCTTCAAATGTGGCTAACAACTCACAGAAATGCGGATTAACCAGATTCGGTAATACCACACCCACCAGCCCGGAACATTTCCCGCTAAGTTGAAACGCGCTTTTATCTGGCACATAACAAAGATAATCCATCGCATCGTGTACCGCTTTGCGGGTTTCCTGAACCACACCGGGATGGTTATTGATAACCCGTGACACGGTGGCAGTAGAGACTCCGGCTCTTTTTGCTACATCTTTCAGTGATGCCATAGTGATTAAATGTGTTGTCCATAAGATAAAAGAACTATAAGTGGCGAGCGCGGGAGAAAATGTAAGCCAGTTCACATGTTGTTGCGTTACATAAAACGCCGCTGGCTATCGCAGTTTTATTACTACTGAAATCCTGTGCGCCAAGGAAGCCCGTAACAGGTTTACTAAAAATTATTCTGTTTAATAACAGGGCGGGGGAGAGAAATAACGCGGCTGGTAATGTTCAGGTCAATCCAAAAAGAGGCAGGTGAGCAGATCCCTGGGCAATAAAAAAACAGGGGCCGCTGGCCCCCGATAGATTAGTTCATAAACGCGGGCTGCTTATTTTCGTAAGTGGCAATGGCGTCGTCATGCTGCAACGTCAGACCAATACTGTCGAGGCCATTTAACATGCAGTGGCGGCGGAAAGCGTCAATGTTAAAACGGTAGGATTTATCACCCGCTTTCACCATCTGCGCTTCCAAGTCGACCTCAAAGGTGATGCCCGGTCGGGATTGCACCAGCGTAAACAGTTCATCAACCTGCTCATCGCTGAGCGTGACCGGCAGTAACTGGTTATTAAAACTGTTGCCATAGAAGATGTCGGCGAAGCTCGGCGCGATCACCACTTTAAAGCCATAATCGGTCAGCGCCCACGGTGCATGCTCGCGTGAGGAACCGCAGCCAAAGTTTTCCCGCGCCAGCAGGATCGACGCGCCTTTGTACTGCGGAAAGTTCAGCACAAATTCCGGGTTTGGCTGCTGACCATTTTCATCCAGAAAACGCCAGTCGTTGAACAGATGCGCGCCAAAACCGGTGCGCGTTACCTTCTGCAAAAACTGCTTTGGAATGATGGCGTCGGTATCGACGTTAGCGGCATCCAGCGGAACCACCAGGCCAGTGTGTTGGGTAAATTTCTCTGCCACGATGTGCTCCTTATTTTATGCTGCGAATGTCGGCAAAACGACCGGTGACGGCGGCGGCGGCGGCCATTGCCGGGCTAACCAGATGCGTGCGTCCGCCGCGCCCCTGGCGACCTTCAAAATTACGGTTGCTGGTGGAGGCGCAGCGCTCACCTGGATTCAGGCGGTCGTTGTTCATCGCCAGGCACATGGAGCAGCCCGGCAGACGCCATTCAAAACCGGCTTCGATAAAGATTTTATCCAGACCTTCCGCTTCCGCCTGCGCTTTTACCGGGCCGGAGCCGGGCACGACCAGCGCCTGGACGCCAGGCGCGACTTTACGCCCTCTGGCAACCTCTGCCGCCGCACGCAGATCTTCAATACGTGAGTTGGTACAGGAGCCGATAAACACTTTGTCGATGGCGACGTCGGTCAGCGGAATACCCGGCTTCAGCCCCATATAGGCCAGCGCTTTTTCGGCGCTGGCACGCTCGACCGGATCGCTGAACGATGCGGGATCGGGGATGATCTCGTTAACGGAGATCACCTGACCCGGATTGGTGCCCCAGGTGACCTGCGGGGCGATCTCTGCGGCCTGCAAAGTGACGACGCTGTCAAAATGTGCGCCCTCGTCGGTGTTCAGGGTTTTCCAGTACGCAACCGCATCGTCAAAATCATTGCCCTTCGGCGCGTGCAGGCGGCCTTTCACATAGTTAAAGGTGGTTTCATCCGGCGCAACCAGGCCCGCTTTGGCACCCATTTCAATCGCCATATTGCACAGGGTCATCCGGCCTTCCATGCTCAGCGCGCGGATCGCGTCGCCGCAGAATTCCACTACATGGCCCGTACCGCCCGCGCTGCCGGTTTTGCCGATAATCGCCAGCACGATATCTTTGGCGGTGATCCCCGCCGCCGCCGTGCCCTGGACTTCAATTTTCATGGTTTTGGCGCGGCCCTGTTTCAGAGTCTGCGTTGCCAGCACGTGCTCAACTTCCGAGGTGCCGATGCCGAACGCCAGCGCGCCAAACGCGCCGTGGGTCGCGGTATGGGAGTCGCCGCAGACGATGGTCATGCCCGGCAGGGTCACGCCCTGTTCTGGCCCCATCACGTGGACGATCCCCTGATACGGGTGATTCAGGTCGTACAGCTCGACGCCAAACTCATTGCAGTTTTTGATCAGCTCCTGCATCTGGATACGCGCCATCTCGCCGGAAGCGTTGATGTCTTTGGTCTGCGTTGAGACGTTATGATCCATGGTCGCGAAGGTTTTCCCCGGCTGGCGGACCGGCCGACCGTGGGCGCGCAGACCGTCAAATGCCTGCGGAGAAGTCACTTCGTGTACCAGATGACGGTCGATGTACAGCAACGGGGTCTCATTCGGCGCTTCATAAACAACGTGCGCATCAAACAATTTTTCATACAGCGTCTTAGCCATGATCATACCCCTTCGGCAACATAGCGGGCGATGATGTCGCCCATTTCATCGGTACTGACCGCCGCCGCACCACGGGCTAAATCCCCGGTGCGGACGCCTTCTTCTAATGCGCGGTTAATGGCGCTTTCAATGGCGGTTGCCGCGTCGCCTGCGTTCAGGCTGTAGCGCAGCAACAGCGCCAGCGACAGGATCTGCGCGATGGGGTTGGCGATGTTTTTCCCGGCGATATCCGGCGCGGAGCCACCAGCCGGTTCGTACAGGCCAAAACCTTGTTCATTCAGACTGGCGGAGGGCAGCATCCCCATCGAGCCGGTGATCATGGCGCATTCGTCAGACAAAATGTCGCCAAACAGGTTGGAGCACAGCAGCACGTCGAACTGAGAAGGATCTTTAATCAGCTGCATGGTGGCGTTGTCGATGTACATATGCGCCAGCTCAACGTCAGGGTAATCCCCGGCAATTTCGCTGACGATTTCGCGCCACAGAATAGACGATTGCAGGACGTTTGCTTTATCAATGGACGTCACTTTACGGCGACGCTGGCGGGCGGATTCAAAGGCGATCCGCGCGATGCGCTCGATCTCAAAGCGGTGATAAACCTCAGTATCAAACGCTTTCTCATGCTGGCCTGTGCCTTCGCGGCCTTTTGGCTGACCGAAGTAGATGCCGCCGGTCAGTTCACGCACGCACAGGATGTCGAAGCCGTTGGCGGCAATGTCAGCACGCAGCGGGCAGAACGCTTCCAGCCCCTGGTACAGTTTAGCCGGGCGCAGGTTGCTGAATAATTTGAAGTGTTTACGCAGCGGCAACAGCGCGCCGCGTTCCGGCTGCTGATCCGGCGGTAATTTTTCCCATTTCGGGCCGCCAACCGAGCCAAACAAAATAGCGTCGGCCTGCTCGCAGCCTGCTACGGTTGCCTGCGGCAGCGGGTTGCCGTGACGATCGATGGCAATTCCACCCACGTCGTAATGGCTGGTGGAGATGGTCAGGTTGAAGCGCTGACGCACGGCGTCCAGCACTTTCAGGGCTTGCGTCATTACTTCCGGGCCGATGCCATCACCCGGCAACACGGCAATATGGTAATTCTTCGACATTACACGGTTTCCTTGTTGTGTTCTTTATTATGAGCTTTACGTTGTAATTCTTTTTCGACTTCGGCGGCGCGCCAGATATTGTTCAGCACGTGGACCATGGCTTTTGCCGATGATTCGATGATATCGGTTGTCAGACCCACGCCGTGGAAGCGGCGACCATTGTAGTTGACCACGATATCCACCTGGCCCAGCGCATCTTTACCGTGGCCTTTCGCGGTCAGGCCATATTTCACCAGTTCAATGTCGTAATCGGTGATGCGGTTGATCGCCTGATACACGGCGTCCACCGGACCGTTGCCGTTGGCGGCTTCGGCTTTCACTTCGTCACCGCAGGCCAGCTTCACGGAGGCGGTGGCAATATCATTCGAACCGGACTGCACGGTGAAGTAGTCCAGGCGGAAATGCTCCGGTTCTTCCTGCTGCTTATTGATAAAGGCCAGCGCTTCCAGATCGTAATCAAAGACCTGGCCTTTTTTGTCTGCCAGTTTCAGGAAGGCGTCGTACAGGTTGTCCAGATTGTAATCGGTCTCTTTGTAACCCATCTCGTCCATGCGGTGTTTTACCGCCGCCCGGCCAGAGCGGGAAGTCAGATTCAGTTGAACCTGATTCAGGCCGATAGATTCCGGGGTCATAATTTCGTAGTTGGAGCGGTTTTTCAGCACGCCGTCCTGATGGATGCCGGAAGAGTGAGCGAATGCGCCGGTGCCGACAATCGCTTTGTTCGCCGGGATCGGCATGTTGCAAATCTGGCTGACCATCTGGCTGGTGCGCCAGATCTCCTGATGATTAATCTGCGTGTGGACGTTCAGAATGTCATGGCGCACTTTGATCGCCATGATCACTTCTTCCAGCGAGCAGTTACCGGCGCGTTCGCCGATGCCGTTCATTGCGCCTTCAACCTGACGTGCGCCCGCATGGACCGCCGCCAGCGCGTTGCCGACGCCCAGGCCCAGATCGTCATGGGTATGTACAGAGATAATCGCTTTATCAATATTGGGGACGCGCTCGTACAGCCCCTGAATGATGCCGCCAAATTCAAATGGCATGGTGTAGCCGACGGTATCCGGGATGTTAATCGTTTTCGCACCCGCATTGATGGCGGCTTCCACCACCCTGGCCAGATCGGCAATCGGAGTGCGCCCGGCATCTTCGCAGGAGAATTCCACATCATCGGTATAGTTGCGTGCGCGTTTGACCATGTACACCGCCCGCTCAATCACTTCGTCCAGGGTGCTGCGCAGCTTGGTGGCGATATGCATCGGGGAGGTCGCAATAAAAGTATGAATGCGGAACGCGTCAGCCACCTTCAGTGATTCAGCGGCAACATCGATATCTTTCTCGACACAGCGGGCCAGGGCGCAGACGCGGCTGTTTTTAACCTGGCGCGCAATAGTCTGGACAGATTCGAAATCCCCCGGAGAAGAGACCGGGAAACCCACCTCCATCACGTCAACGCCCATACGCTCAAGCGCCAGCGCAATCTGCAATTTCTCTTTCACACTCAGACTTGCCTGTAACGCCTGTTCACCGTCGCGTAAGGTGGTATCGAAAATAATGACTTGCTGGCTCATGGTTTAGGTCCTTTTTGTCTGTCCGGGGCGCTGTGCAACGAGCATAAAAAAACCCGCGCAGTAGCGCGGGTTTTTTCTTACTGAAGAGGCTTAACGTTGTCCGTCGCCCGCCAGTCTACCGCGCAATGAGGATGCGTTTAGTAGTAGTAGACCGAGGCGACGAGTGGAACGAATCATGTAAGCCATACTCCAGATGAATAAGATATGCCTTTAGTGGTACTGGATAGCGCGATCGATGTCAACCCCTTGCCTGACAAAACGCCGCTAATCGGTGTTTTATCCAGAACGAACTTTAGCTAATTGTGCTGAAAAAGCGCCGTTTTAATGGAGGAATATATTAGTGAGCGCGGATGATTTAATCACGGGATTAACATCAATAACATTTTTTTCAAAATTTTATTTTTAGAAATATTTATAATGTATTGATTTTTATCCTGTTTGCTAATGAGGATATGGGTTTTTAACGTAAATATATATTATTTGATCATTCAGTGTAAAATATTTGTGTTTAAAGAGGTGAGGGTTAAGTTTTACTTAAATCGTTATTAACCAGATGGCTGATTGTTTATTGATGGTGTTTATGATTAAACTTGATCTATAAGGTCATGGTTATGGTTCTGGCGTTTTTTTGTCTCATTCAGTTTGGGCTTCATCTCCATTTTTAATCTTCCAAACCTTTATATATTCCTAAAATGTAAACTTTCCCTTTTGCTCATTCTATATGCATGGTAAATCATATTAATAGTATTTATCGCTGCGTAATGGCAAAGGGAACTTAGTGTGACAGTGGAGTTAAATATGCAGGCTGAAAAAACAGAACACCCCCAAAGTCGCGAAGAAATTAAGCCTCAGCTTCGGATGGTGGATTTAAATCTTCTAACGGTATTTGACGCGGTCATGCAGGAGCAAAATATCACCCGTGCTGCTCACGCGTTAGGTATGTCTCAACCTGCCGTCAGTAATGCGGTAGCACGCCTTAAAGTGATGTTTAATGATGAACTTTTTGTGCGCTATGGTCGTGGTATTCAACCAACGGCAAGAGCTTTCCAGCTTTTTGGCTCCGTGCGTCAGGCGCTGCAACTGGTTCAAAATGAACTGCCGGGGTCTGGATTCGAACCAGTGAGCAGCGAACGTATTTTTAACCTGTGCGTTTGCAGCCCGCTGGATAATTACCTGACCTCCATTATCTATAACAAAGTGGAAGAAATCGCACCGAATATCCACCTGGTTTTCAAATCGTCGCTCAATCAAAATACAGAACATCAGCTGCGTTATCAGGAAACAGAATTTGTTATCGGCTATGAAGATTTTCGTCGCCCGGAGTTTTCGTGCGTGCCGTTGTTTAAAGATGAAATGGTGCTGGTTGCCAGCAGAAAACATCCACGTTTAAAAGGCCCACTGCGCGAAAGCGATGTGTATAACGAAGAACATGCCGTTGTTGCGCTTGACCGTTTTGCCTCTTTCAGCGCCCCGTGGTACGACACGCCAGACAAACAATCCTGCATTGCTTATCAGGGCATGGCATTAATCAGCGTACTGAACGTGATTTCTAAAACCGATCTGGTGTGTATCGCCCCGCGCTGGCTGGCGGAAGAGTTTTCCGGCAAGCTGGAAATCCAGATCCTGCCGTTACCGCTGAAGCTGAATAGCCGGACCTGCTATCTGTCATGGCATGAGGCCGCAGGCCGCGATAAAGGCCATCAATGGATGGAAGAACTGCTGGTTTCAGTTTGCCGCCGCTAATATCTCCCGCCAATAAACCGGATGCCAGACGTCCGGTTTATTCTTTTTATTTCCTCATTTAAAGTATCTTATTCTGTTATGTCGGGTGGGCGCTGCTCACGCGGCAGCAAAAAATGGATGATTTCCTGTGTTTTATCCTCATCGCCGAGTATTGAACATCATTTTTTATCATCACTCGAACTTTCCGCTAATTTCCCTCCGTTTGCTGTTATTTCCTCTTCTGATTTGCCCTTGTACCTTCTGTTAATCGATTGCCTGCCTTATACCGAGCGGTTATGTTAGAGACGTGCAAGGAATAATCCCGTAAAAATCAGCGGCGGAAAATGAGTTCTGCCCTAATTAAAAACAGAAGCCTGGAGGCAAACCATGGAGATGTTGTCAGGAGCCGAGATGGTCGTCCGGTCGCTTATCGACCAGGGCGTAAAGCAGGTTTTCGGCTATCCCGGAGGCGCAGTCCTCGATATTTATGATGCGCTACATACCGTTGGCGGCATCGATCATGTGCTGGTCCGCCACGAGCAGGCCGCCGTGCATATGGCCGACGGGCTGGCGCGCGCCACGGGGGAAGTGGGTGTCGTGCTGGTGACATCCGGCCCCGGCGCGACCAATGCAATAACCGGTATCGCCACGGCCTATATGGATTCGATACCGCTGGTGATCCTCTCCGGACAGGTAGCCTCATCGCTGATTGGCTACGATGCTTTCCAGGAGTGCGATATGGTGGGGATCTCCCGCCCGGTGGTAAAACACAGCTTTCTGGTCAAGCAGACGGAAGATATTCCTGGGGTGCTGAAAAAAGCCTTCTGGCTGGCGGCAAGCGGTCGCCCTGGTCCGGTGGTGGTCGATCTGCCGAAAGACATTCTTAACATCGCGAATAAATTACCCTACGTCTGGCCGGAGTCGGTCAGTATGCGATCCTATAATCCCACCACGTCCGGGCATAAAGGCCAGATCAAGCGCGCGCTGCAAACGCTGGTCGCCGCGAAAAAACCGGTGGTGTACGTCGGTGGTGGGGCAATCAACGCAGAGTGTCACGATCAATTACGCGCACTGGCCGAAACGCTAAATCTGCCGGTCGTTTCCTCTCTTATGGGACTTGGCGCATTTCCCGCCACCCACCGGCAGGCGCTGGGTATGCTGGGGATGCACGGCACTTACGAAGCCAATATGACGATGCATCATTCCGATGTGATTTTTGCCGTTGGCGTGCGCTTTGACGATCGCACTACCAATAATCTGGCGAAATATTGCCCGAATGCCACGGTGCTGCATATTGATATCGATCCTACTTCAATTTCAAAAACCGTGAATGCTGACGTGCCCATTGTCGGCGATGCCCGCCGCGTGCTGGAGCAGATGCTGGAGCTGTTGGAGCCAGAGCGTGCCGCCCAGCCGCTGGATGAGATCCGCGACTGGTGGCTGCAAATCGACCAGTGGCGCGCTCGTCAGTGCCTGAAGTACGACACGCAAAGCGAAAGCATCAAGCCACAGGCGGTGATTGAGGCGATTTGGCGTCTGACGAAGGGCGAGGCCTATGTGACTTCCGACGTCGGTCAGCACCAGATGTTTGCCGCGCTGTATTATCCTTTCGACAAGCCGCGCCGCTGGATCAACTCCGGTGGTCTGGGGACGATGGGCTTTGGCCTTCCTGCCGCGCTGGGCGTGAAAATGGCGCTGCCGGAAGAAACCGTAGTCTGCGTAACCGGTGACGGCAGCATCCAGATGAACATTCAGGAGTTGTCCACAGCATTACAATATGATTTGCCGGTGCTGGTGCTCAATCTCAACAACCGCTATCTCGGTATGGTGAAGCAGTGGCAGGATATGATCTACTCCGGCCGCCATTCCCACTCTTATATGCAGTCGCTGCCGGATTTCGTGCGGCTGGCGGAAGCCTATGGTCATGTCGGTATTCAAATCACCCATCCGCAGGATCTTGACGCGAAGCTGAGTGAAGCGCTGGAGCAGGTCCGCAATCAACGGTTGGTCTTTGTCGATGTCACCGTTGACGGGAGCGAGCACGTCTACCCGATGCAGATCCGGGGCGGTGCAATGGATGAAATGTGGCTGAGCAAAACGGAGAGGACCTGATTATGCGCCGGATATTATCGGTTTTACTGGAAAATGAGTCTGGCGCACTGTCGCGCGTGATCGGCCTTTTTTCGCAGCGTGGCTATAACATTGAAAGCTTAACGGTCGCGCCTACCGACGATCCCACACTTTCGCGGATGACGATCCAGACCGTCGGGGATGAAAAAGCCATCGAGCAGATCGAAAAGCAGCTCCATAAGCTGGTGGATGTACTGCGCGTGAACGAGCTGGGGCAGGGGCCACACGTTGAGCGGGAAATTATGCTGGTAAAGGTACAGGCCAGCGGTTACGGGCGTGAAGAGGTCAAACGCAACACGGAGATCTTCCGTGGGCAAATTATTGACGTTACCCCATCGATGTATACCGTTCAGCTAGCCGGAACCAGCGATAAACTGGATGCGTTTCTCGCCACTTTGCGCGACGTGGCCCGCATTGTAGAAGTGGCGCGCTCAGGAATTGTTGGACTGTCGCGCGGCGATAAAATCATGCGTTAATCGTTAAAACCGCCTGATATAACGCCCGACCGCGCGCTGGTCGGGCTTTTTTTTACGAAAACCGGGATGAGCGCAAAGAAAAGCGGTTGCCCCTGTGATTATTCTGCGCTTAGATGTTAAGGATTTTAACCTTAAAAAGGTTATGGAGTATCTTTTTTCTTAAGGGGCAATTGTGAAACTGGATGAAATCGCCCGGCTTGCCGGCGTCTCAAGGACTACCGCCAGCTATGTGATTAACGGTAAAGCGAAGCAGTACCGTGTCAGCGATAAAACCGTCGAAAAAGTCATGGCCGTAGTGCGCGAGCACAATTATCACCCGAATGCGGTGGCGGCAGGGCTACGCGCAGGACGCACCCGCTCTATCGGGTTGGTGATCCCGGATCTGGAAAATACCAGCTATACCCGCATTGCTAACTATCTTGAGCGTCAGGCGCGTCAGCGTGGGTATCAGTTATTAATTGCCTGTTCGGAAGATCAACCGGATAACGAAATGCGCTGTATTGAGCATCTGCTACAGCGTCAGGTGGATGCCATTATCGTTTCCACATCGCTGCCCCCGGAGCATCCTTTTTATCAGCGCTGGGCGAATGATACTTTCCCAATTGTGGCGCTGGATCGTGCACTGGATCGCGAACACTTCACCAGCGTGGTCGGTGCGGATCAGGATGATGCCGAAATGCTGGCGGCGGAACTGCGCACTTTCCCGGCGGACACCGTGCTTTATTTAGGCGCGTTACCGGAGCTTTCGGTCAGCTTCCTGCGCGAGCAGGGTTTCCGCACGGCCTGGAAAGACGATCCGCGCGACGTCCATTACCTGTATGCCAATAGCTATGAGCGTGAGGCCGCCGCGCAATTGTTTGAGAAATGGCTTGAAACGCATCCGATGCCGCAGGCGTTATTCACCACCTCCTTTGCGCTATTGCAGGGCGTGATGGATGTCACGCTGCGTCGCGATGGCAAGCTGCCGTCCGATCTGGCGATTGCCACTTTCGGCGACAATGAGCTGCTGGATTTCTTACAGTGTCCGGTGCTGGCGGTAGCCCAGCGTCATCGTGATGTGGCTGAGCGGGTTTTAGAAATCGTTCTTGCCAGCCTTGATGAACCGCGTAAACCTAAGCCAGGCTTAAGTCGCATCCGCCGTAATCTGTATCGCCGCGGTATACTCAGCCGTCACTAACTTCACGCCTCACGTCCGGCGGTGTCGACCGTCGGACGCGCTTGCGGGATGCAGTCTATATTGTTCATTTATTACTGATATTTTGAATAACAGTTAATTAAGATTCAGATAAATCCATTTTTTCTGCAGGGTAAATTTATTTCATCTTTAATGCGTCGCTTAAAAGCCGTTATCAGGTGGCAGATAAGTAAATTTATATTTCTGTCGTATCTTTTTGTTACATTCGTTGCCCGCCTGGGCCTCTTATCATCCGCCCGGTGTATGTTTATCAGGCGACAACCCTGCATTTCACTCACTGCGTAGACAAGATGTGCTGTTAACCCTTCCGGGAATGTCCTAAAATGCCGCTCGCGTCGCAAACTGACACTTTATATTTTCGCCTGAAGATACCGATCGCTTTCTTCTGAGAATGAAGCGCGGGATTTTTTTCTTACAAATATTCATAGCGTTAATTTGCTTCACATATCGCTCGGTATTTAATCAAAGCCATCAACGACCGTCAGGATCGGGTTTTTTAATCGCTCTGGCGTTTTTGCTGGCTTGACAAGCTTTTCCTCCGCTCCGTAAACTCCCTCTGGTGGGAATTTGTGGGATAAAGTGGTGATAAGGGGTGAGCGGGCATGTTCCGTGGAGCGGCACTGGTCAATCTTGACAGCAAAGGTCGGTTATCCGTACCTACCCGGTATCGGGATACGCTGATTGAAAGCGCCTCCGGTCAAATGGTTTGCACCATTGATCTCCATCACCCTTGTCTGCTGCTTTACCCTTTGCCTGAGTGGGAAATTATCGAGCGAAAATTATCTCGTTTGTCAGGCATGAATCCCCTTGAGCGTCGTGTGCAACGCCTGCTTCTGGGACACGCCAGCGAATGTCAGATGGACAACGCTGGGCGGTTATTAATTGCGCCGGTTTTACGGCAGCATGCCGGACTGACCAAAGAAGTGATGCTGGTTGGACAGTTTAATAAATTTGAACTGTGGGACGAAACGGCCTGGTATCAACGAGTCAAGGAAGACATCGATGCTGAGCAATCCGCCACCGGAGAATTATCGGAGCGGTTGCAGGACTTATCTCTATAATATGATGGAAAATTTTAAACACACCACGGTCTTGCTTGATGAAGCCGTCAACGGTCTGAACATTCGCCCGGAAGGTATCTATATTGATGGTACTTTTGGTCGTGGTGGTCACTCACGCCTGATCCTCGGTCAGCTTGGACCGCAGGGACGTCTGCTGGCGATCGACCGCGATCCGCAGGCCATTGCTGTAGCGCAGGCGATCAACGATCCGCGTTTTTCCATTATTCATGGGCCTTTTTCCGCGCTGGCAGACTATGTTAGCGAGCGCGAACTTACCGGCAAGATCGACGGCATCCTCCTCGATCTTGGCGTCTCTTCCCCCCAGCTTGACGATGCTGAACGCGGCTTCTCTTTTATGCGCGACGGTCCGCTGGATATGCGTATGGACCCGACCCGTGGGCAGTCGGCTGCCGAATGGCTGCTGAAGGCGGAAGAGGCCGATATCACCTGGGTGCTTAAAACCTTTGGCGAAGAGCGCTTTGCCAAACGTATTGCCCGTGCCATCGTCGAGCGTAACCGCGTAGAGCCAATGACCCGCACCAAAGAGCTGGCGGAAGTCGTGGCGGCGGCTACGCCGGTAAAAGACAAATTCAAACATCCCGCGACCCGTACCTTCCAGGCGGTGCGCATCTGGGTAAACAGTGAACTGGAGGAGATAGAGCAGGCGCTAAAAAGCTCGATCAATGTACTGGCCCCCGGCGGGCGGCTTTCGATCATCAGTTTCCACTCGCTGGAAGACCGCATTGTGAAGCGCTTTATGCGTGAACAAAGCCGTGGTCCGCAGGTTCCGGCAGGGTTACCGATGACTGAAGCGCAGCTGAGCAAACTGGGCGGTCGTCAGTTACGAGCGTTAGGCAAGTTGATGCCGGGCGAAGATGAAGTGGCAGAGAATCCACGCGCCCGCAGTTCAGTTCTGCGCATTGCAGAGAGGACGAACGCATGATCGGCAGAGTGACAGAAGCCATAGGCAAAGTTAAAGGATCGTTAGGAAGCAACGAGCGCCATGCCTTGCCTGGCGTGATCGGCAGCGATCTCATGCGCTTTGGCAAACTGCCACTCTGTCTGTTCATTTGCATTATTGTTACCGCGATTACGGTCGTCACCACCGCGCACCATACGCGCCTGCTAACCGCCCAGCGCGAACAACTGGTGGTGGAGCGTGATGCGCTGGACATTGAATGGCGCAACCTGATCCTTGAAGAAAATGCGCTCGGCGATCACAGCCGGGTTGAGCGGATCGCAACGGAAAAGCTGCAAATGCAGCATGTCGATCCTTCGCAGGAAAATATCGTCGTACAAAAATAAGGATTTATACAACGCATGAAAGCCGCGGCAAAGACGCATAAGTTAAAACGGCAGGAAGAACAAGCCAACTTTATCAGTTGGCGTTTTGCGTTGCTGTGCGGCTGCATTTTACTGGCGCTGGGTTTTCTGCTTTGCCGCGTCGCCTGGTTGCAGATCATCGCCCCGGATATGCTGGTGCGCCAGGGCGATCTACGCTCGCTGCGCGTGCAGGAAGTCTCCACTTCCCGTGGCATGATCACCGACCGCTCCGGTCGTCCTTTGGCCGTCAGCGTGCCGGTGAAAGCGATCTGGGCCGATCCCAAAGAGCTACATGATGCGGGCGGCATCACCCTTGATAACCGCTGGAAAGCGCTTTCCGATGCGCTGAAAATGCCGCTCGACCAGCTTTCCGCTCGCGTAAACGCCAATCCCAAAGGGCGCTTTATTTATCTTGCCCGTCAGGTCAACCCGGATTTGGGTGACTATATCAAAAAGCTTAAGCTGCCCGGTATTCACCTGCGGGAAGAGGCGCGCCGCTACTACCCTTCCGGGGAAGTGACCGCTCACCTTATTGGTTTTACTAACATTGATGGTCAGGGAATTGAAGGCGTCGAAAACAGTTTCGATAAGTGGCTGACCGGACAACCCGGTGAGCGCATTGTGCGTAAAGACCGCTACGGCCGCGTTATTGAAGATATTTCCTCCACGGACAGTCAGGCGGCGCACAATCTGGCGCTGAGCATCGACGAACGCCTTCAGGCGCTGGTGTATCGTGAACTGAACAACGCCGTGGCCTTCAATAAAGCCGAGTCGGGCAGCGCCGTGCTGGTCGATGTAAACACCGGCGAAGTGCTGGCGATGGCTAATAGCCCCTCCTACAACCCGAACAATCTGAGCGGCACCGCGAAAGACGTCATGCGTAACCGCACTATCACTGACGTGTTTGAACCCGGCTCCACGGTGAAGCCCATGGTGGTAATGACCGCGCTCCAGCGTGGCGTGGTGCGTGAAAACAGCGTCCTGAATACCGTTCCCTATCGCGTTAATGGTCATGAAATTAAAGACGTGGCGCGCTACAGCGAATTAACCCTTACCGGGGTATTGCAGAAGTCGAGTAACGTTGGCGTTTCCAAGCTGGCGTTAGCGATGCCGTCCTCAGCGTTAGTAGATACTTACTCACACTTTGGACTGGGAAAAGCGACCAATTTGGGGTTGGTCGGAGAACGCAGTGGCTTATATCCTAAAAAACAACGGTGGTCTGACATAGAGAGGGCCACCTTTTCTTTCGGCTACGGGCTAATGGTAACGCCGTTACAGTTAGCGCGAGTCTATGCAACGATTGGCAGCTACGGCGTGTATCGTCCGCTGTCGATCACCAAAGTTGACCCGCCGGTTCCCGGTGAGCGTATTTTCCCGGAGCCCATCGTGCGCACCGTGGTGCACATGATGGAAAGCGTCGCGCTGCCCGGTGGGGGTGGCGTGAAGGCCGCCATCAAAGGCTATCGCATCGCGATTAAAACCGGTACGGCGAAAAAAGTTGGCCCCGACGGGCGCTATATCAATAAATACATTGCTTATACCGCAGGCGTTGCGCCCGCCAGCCAGCCGCGTTTTGCGCTGGTGGTGGTCATCAACGATCCGCAGGCGGGTAAGTACTACGGTGGTGCCGTTTCCGCACCGGTGTTTGGTGCCATCATGGGCGGCGTACTGCGCACCATGAACATCGAGCCGGACGCGCTGGCAACGGGCGAAAAAAGTGAATTCGTAATTAATCAAGGCGAGGGAACCGGTGGCAGATCGTAATTTGCGCGACCTTCTTGCTCCGTGGGTGGCAGGTCTGCCTGCGCGGGCGCTGCGGGAAATGACGCTCGACAGCCGGACGGCTGCATCGGGCGATCTTTTTGTGGCGGTAACAGGTCATCAGGCGGACGGGCGTCGATATATCCCGCAGGCGATAGCGCAAGGTGTAGCTGCCATCATTGCTGAAGCTAAAGATGAAGCCACCGACGGCGAAATCCGTGAAATGCACGGCGTGCCGGTGGTGTACCTTAGCCAGCTTAACGAGCGCCTTTCAGCGCTGGCAGGCCGTTTTTACGGGCAGCCAGCCGAACAATTGCGTCTGGTCGGCGTGACCGGAACCAATGGCAAAACCACGACCACGCAACTGCTGGCGCAGTGGAGCCAGTTGCTGGGTGAGACCAGCGCGGTGATGGGCACCGTGGGCAACGGCCTGCTGGGGAAAGTCAGCCCCACCGAAAATACGACCGGTTCCGCCGTCGATGTACAACAGGTGCTGGCGAACCTGGCAGGGCAGGGGGCGACCTTCGCCGCCATGGAAGTCTCTTCACACGGTCTGGTGCAGCACCGCGTTGCCGCGCTGAAGTTTGCCGCCTCGGTATTCACCAATTTAAGCCGCGATCATCTTGATTATCACGGTGATATGGAACATTACGAAGCGGCAAAATGGCTGCTTTATTCTACCCATCATTTTGGTCAGGCCATCGTCAATGCCGACGATGAAGTTGGTCGCCGCTGGCTGAGCAAATTGCCGGACGCGGTTGCCGTGTCGATGGAAGATCACATTAATCCGAACTGTCATGGTCGCTGGCTGAAGACAACGGCGGTGAATTACCACGACAGCGGCGCGACGATCCGCTTTTCCTCCTCCTGGGGCGAGGGCGAAATCGAAAGCCGCCTGATGGGGGCATTTAACGTCAGCAATCTGCTGCTGGCGCTCGCTACGCTGCTGGCGCTGGGCTATCCGCTGGCGGAACTGCTGAAAACCGCGGCGCGGCTACAGCCTGTTTGCGGGCGAATGGAAGTCTTCAGCGCACCGGGCAAACCGACCGTGGTGGTGGACTACGCCCATACGCCGGACGCGCTGGAAAAAGCGCTGGCGGCAGCGCGTTTACACTGCACGGGGAAACTGTGGTGCGTATTTGGCTGCGGCGGCGACCGCGATAAAGGCAAACGCCCGCTGATGGGCGCGATTGCCGAGCAGTTCGCCGACATCCCG
Source organism: Enterobacteriaceae bacterium UBA5654 (assembly GCA_002421005.1). Lineage (GTDB taxonomy): Bacteria > Pseudomonadota > Gammaproteobacteria > Enterobacterales > Enterobacteriaceae > Superficieibacter. The sequence continues at coordinate 254,051 of DIJC01000013.1, forward strand.
GTCGTCACCGACGATAACCCGCGCACCGAAGAGGCGCGTGCCATCATCAACGATATCCTCGCCGGAATGCTTGACGCAGGCCGGGCGAAAGTGATGGAAGGCCGTGCCGAAGCGGTTACCAGCGCTATCATGCAGGCGAAAGAAAACGACGTGGTACTGCTGGCAGGGAAAGGCCATGAAGATTATCAGATCGTCGGTACCCGTCGTCTGGACTATTCCGATCGCGTCACCGCTGCACGTCTGCTGGGGGTGATTGCATGATCCGTGTTACGTTAAGCCAGCTTGCCACCATCCTGAAAGGCGAATTGCACGGCAGCGACCTGACCCTTGAGGCGGTGACTACCGATACCCGCAACGTCACGCCAGGCTGCCTGTTTGTGGCGCTGAAGGGCGAGCGCTTCGATGCCCACGACTTTGCGGACAACGCGAAAGCAGGCGGCGCGGGCGCGCTGCTGGTCAGTCGTAAACTGGATATCGACCTGCCGCAGTTGGTCGTCAGCGATACCCGCCGCGCCTTTGGCGAACTGGCGGCATGGGTACGCCAGCAGGTGCCAACCCGCGTGGTGGCCCTGACCGGCTCCTCCGGTAAAACCTCTGTAAAAGAGATGACCGCTTCCATTCTCAGCGAATGCGGCAAAACGCTTTATACCGCAGGTAATCTGAATAATGACATCGGCGTGCCGATGACGCTGCTGCGCCTGACGCCGGAATATCAGTACGCGGTTATTGAGCTGGGCGCGAACCATCAGGGTGAAATCGCCTGGACCGTCGGGCTGACCCAGCCGGAAGCGGCGCTGGTCAATAACCTGGCCGCTGCCCATCTGGAAGGGTTTGGATCGCTGGCGGGCGTGGCGAAAGCGAAAGGCGAAATCTACACCGGACTACCGGTAGACGGTATCGCCATTATGAACGCCGATAACAACGACTGGCTGAACTGGCAGAGTGTGATTGGCGAACGCAAAGTGTGGCGCTTTTCACCGAATGCCGCCAACAGCGACTTTACCGCCACCAATATTCACGTTACCACCCGTGGTACTGAATTTACGCTGCAAACGCCCGTCGGCAGTATCGATGTCCTGCTGCCGCTGCCGGGCCGACACAACATAGCCAACGCTCTGGCGGCGACAGCTCTGGCGATGGCGGTCGGTGCCGACTTGTCTGCGGTGAAAAACGGCCTTGCCACTTTGCAGGCGGTACCAGGGCGTCTGTTCCCGGTACAGCTGGCAGAAAATCAGCTGCTGCTGGACGATACCTATAACGCCAACGTTGGTTCCATGACCGCTGCTGTTCAGGTACTGGCTGAAATGCCGGGTTACCGCGTGATGGTGGTAGGGGATATGGCAGAACTGGGAACGGAAAGTGAAGCCTGCCATGTTCAGGTTGGCGAAGCAGCGAAAGCGGCGGGCATTGACCGGGTGCTGAGCGTCGGCACGCAAAGCCAGGCCATCAGCCAGGCCAGCGGCGTGGGTGAACATTTTACTGAAAAGAGCGCGCTCATCGCGCGCCTGAAAGAACTTATTGCTGAACAGCAAATTATTACCCTTCTTGTGAAGGGTTCACGTAGCGCCGCTATGGAAGAGGTGGTACTCGCACTACAGGAGAACGGGACATGTTAGTTTGGCTGGCCGAGCATTTGGTCAAATATTATTCCGGCTTTAACGTCTTTTCCTATCTGACGTTTCGCGCCATTGTCAGCCTGCTGACCGCGCTGTTCATCTCCTTGTGGATGGGCCCGCGTATGATCGCCCGCCTGCAACAACTCTCTTTTGGTCAGGTCGTCCGTAATGACGGCCCGGAATCGCACTTCAGCAAACGCGGTACGCCAACGATGGGCGGGATTATGATCCTGACCTCCATTGTTATCTCCGTCCTGCTGTGGGCCTATCCTTCTAATCCTTACGTCTGGTGCGTGCTGGTCGTGCTGGTGGGCTACGGCATCATTGGTTTTGTGGACGACTACCGCAAAGTGGTGCGCAAAGATACCAAAGGACTGATTGCCCGCTGGAAGTATTTCTGGATGTCGATCATCGCGCTGGGCGTTGCCTTTGCGCTGTACCTGGTCGGCAATGATACCCCCGCCACGCAGCTGGTGGTGCCGTTCTTTAAAGACGTCATGCCGCAGCTGGGCGTTCTGTACATCCTGCTGGCCTACTTCGTGATCGTTGGCACCGGCAATGCCGTTAACCTGACCGACGGCCTCGATGGTCTGGCGATTATGCCGACTGTCTTCGTGGCCGCCGGGTTTGCGCTGGTCGCGTGGGCGACCGGTAACATGAATTTTGCTAACTATTTGCATATTCCTTATCTGCGACACGCGGGCGAACTGGTGATTGTCTGTACCGCCATCGTGGGCGCGGGGCTGGGCTTCCTGTGGTTTAACACCTATCCGGCGCAGGTATTTATGGGCGACGTCGGTTCGCTGGCGCTGGGCGGCGCGCTGGGCATTATTGCCGTGCTGCTGCGTCAGGAGTTTTTGCTGGTGATCATGGGCGGTGTGTTTGTGGTGGAAACGCTGTCGGTGATCCTGCAGGTCGGATCGTTCAAACTGCGCGGTCAGCGCATTTTCCGCATGGCACCGATCCACCACCACTATGAGCTGAAAGGCTGGCCGGAACCGCGCGTGATCGTGCGCTTCTGGATTATTTCGCTGATGCTGGTGCTGATTGGCCTGGCTACGCTGAAGGTACGTTAATCATGGCAGATTACCAGGATAAAAAAGTCGTTATTATCGGTCTGGGGTTGACCGGCCTGTCGTGCGTGGATTTCTTTATGGCGCATGGCGTTACGCCGCGTGTGATGGATACCCGTACCGCGCCGTCGGGGCTGGATAAGCTCCCGGAAGGCGTGGAAAGCTATGTCGGCGGACTGAATGACGACTGGTTGCTGGCAGCGGATCTGATTGTCGCCAGTCCTGGTATTGCACTCGCCCATCCTTCACTGAGCGCCGCTGCCGATGCGGGTGTGGAAATCGTCGGCGACATCGAACTGTTTTGCCGCGAAGCCCAGGCACCGATCGTTGCCATCACCGGTTCAAACGGCAAAAGCACCGTGACGACGCTGGTGGGCGAAATGGCAAAAGCGGCAGGCGTGAACGTCGGCGTGGGTGGCAATATCGGCCTGCCTGCTTTAATGCTGCTGGATGCGGCGCGTGAACTGTACGTGCTGGAACTGTCCAGCTTCCAGCTCGAAACCACTTCCAGCCTGCAGGCGGCTGCGGCGACGATCTTAAACGTCACCGAAGATCATATGGATCGCTATCCGTTCGGTCTGCAACAGTACCGTGCGGCAAAGCTGCGGGTCTATGAAAATGCCAAAACCTGCGTGGTTAACGCCGACGATGCGCTGACCATGCCGGTACGCGGCGCGGATGAACGCTGCCTGAGCTTCGGCGTGGACGTTGGCGACTATCACCTTAATCGTCAGCAGGGCGAAGTCTGGCTGCGGGCAAAAGGTGAGAAGGTGCTGAACGTCACCGAGATGAAACTTACCGGGCAGCATAACTACACCAACGCGCTGGCGGCGCTGGCGCTGGCGGATGCCGTCGGCCTGCCACGCGCCAGCAGCCTGAAAGCGCTGACCACCTTTAGCGGTCTGGCGCACCGTTTCCAGACGGCGCTGGTGCATAACGGCGTGCGCTGGATCAACGATTCTAAAGCGACCAACGTCGGCAGCACCGAAGCGGCGCTGAACGGCTTGCAGGTTGAGGGTACGCTCCACCTGCTGCTCGGCGGCGACGGCAAATCAGCGGATTTTTCGCCGCTAAAACGCTACCTGAGCGGCGATAACATCTGCCTGTGGTGCTTCGGTCGTGACAGCGAACAGCTTGCGGAACTGCGCCCGGAAGTGGCTGAACAAACCGCAACGATGGAAGAGGCGATGCGTCTTATCGCCGCGCGCGTCCAGCCTGGCGATATGGTGCTGCTGTCACCGGCCTGCGCCAGTCTGGACCAGTTTAAAAATTTTGAGCAGCGGGGCGATATCTTTACCCGTCTGGCGAAGGAGTTAGGCTGATGCGTTTATCTCTCCCACGCCTGAGAATGCCGCGCCTGCCGGGGTTTAGTGTCTTCGCCTGGCTCTTTGCGGCGCTGAATGGCTGGGTGATGGCGTCCCGTCAGAAAGACGCTGACAGTCTGATTATGTACGATCGCACGCTGGTCTGGCTGACGCTGGGCCTCGCGGCGATTGGTTTTGTGATGGTGACGTCCGCGTCAATGCCGGTCGGGCAGCGTCTGACGGAAGATCCGTTCTTCTTCGCTAAACGCTACGCGCTGTATCTGTTCCTCGCCTTCTGTCTGGCACTGATCACTCTGCGGTTGCCGATGGATTTCTGGCAGCGCCATAGCACGTCGCTGCTGATTGCCGCCATCATCATGCTGCTGATCGTGCTGGTCATCGGGAGTTCGGTGAACGGGGCATCGCGCTGGATTGCGCTCGGTCCGTTGCGTATTCAGCCTGCGGAATTTACTAAGCTGGCGCTATTTTGTTACATCGGCAACTACCTGGTGCGCAAGGCGGATGAAGTCCGTAATAACCTGCGCGGCTTTTTAAAACCGATGGGAGTGATTTTTGTGCTGGCGATCCTGCTGCTGGCGCAGCCGGACCTCGGCACGGTGGTGGTGCTGTTTGTCACTACGCTGGCAATGTTATTTCTGGCGGGCGCAAAGCTGTGGCAGTTTATTGCCATCATCGGCATGGGGATATCGGCGGTGGTGCTGCTGATCCTCGCAGAGCCGTATCGTGTCGCGCGCGTGACGTCTTTCTGGAACCCGTGGGCCGATCCGTTCGGCAGCGGTTATCAGCTCACCCAATCTCTGATGGCTTTTGGTCGCGGCGAATTGTGGGGGCAGGGGCTGGGCAACTCGGTACAGAAGCTGGAATACCTGCCGGAAGCCCACACGGACTTTATCTTTGCCATTATTGGTGAAGAACTGGGTTATATCGGTGTGGTACTGGCGCTGCTGATGGTATTCTTCGTCGCTTTTCGCGCGATGTCGATTGGCCGCAAAGCGCTGGAACTCAATCAGCGCTTTTCGGGCTTTCTGGCCTGTTCTATTGGCGTCTGGTTTAGCTTTCAGGCGCTGGTTAACGTCGGTGCGGCAGCGGGGATGCTGCCAACCAAAGGGCTGACGTTGCCGCTGATCAGCTACGGGGGGTCAAGCCTGCTGATCATGTCGACGGCAATCATGATGCTGTTACGTATTGATTATGAAACGCGTCTGGAAAAAGCCCAGGCGTTTACACGAGGTCAACGATGAGTGGTCAGGGCAAGCGGTTGATGGTGATGGCGGGCGGCACCGGCGGACATGTGTTCCCGGGGCTGGCCGTCGCACACAATCTGATGGCGCAAGGCTGGCAGGTGCGCTGGCTCGGCACCGCCGACCGTATGGAAGCAGACCTGGTACCGAAAAACGGCATTGAGATCGACTTTATTCGTATCTCCGGGCTGCGTGGTAAAGGAATTAAAGCTCAGTTACTGGCTCCGGTGCGGATCTTCAACGCCTGGCGTCAGGCGCGGGCAATCATGAAACGTTTTAAGCCGGACGTGGTGCTCGGTATGGGCGGCTACGTTTCTGGTCCTGGCGGGCTGGCGGCGTGGTCGCTGGGCATTCCGGTGGTGCTGCACGAACAGAACGGCATTGCCGGGCTGACCAATAAATGGCTGGCGAAAATCGCCAAAAAAGTGATGCAGGCATTTCCCGGCGCCTTCCCCCATGCGGATGTCGTCGGTAATCCGGTGCGTACCGATGTGCTGGCGCTGCCACTGCCGCAGTCGCGGCTGGCAGGGCGTGAAGGCCCGGTGCGGGTGTTGGTCGTCGGCGGCTCCCAGGGTGCGCGGGTGCTTAACCAGACGCTGCCGCAGGTCGCAGCGCAGCTGGGTGACAAAATCACCCTCTGGCATCAGAGCGGGAAAGGCGCGCAGCAAACGGTCGAGCAGGCTTATGCCCAGGCAGGTCAGCCGCAGCATAAAGTGACCGAGTTTATTGATGATATGGCGGCTGCCTATGCGTGGGCGGACGTGGTCGTCTGTCGCTCCGGCGCGCTGACGGTTAGTGAAATCGCTGCCGCTGGTCTACCCGCGCTGTTTGTGCCGTTCCAGCATAAGGATCGTCAGCAGTACTGGAATGCGCTGCCGCTGGAAAAAGCGGGCGCGGCAAAAATTCTTGAGCAGCCACAGTTCACCGTGGAGGCCGTCGTTGAAACGCTGGCAGGATGGGATCGGGAAACCTTACTGAACATGGCAGAGCGCGCGCGTGCCGCCTCCATTCCCGATGCGACGGAACGTGTAGCAAATGAAGTAAGCCTGGCTGCCCGGGCTTAACTGTGGTGGTGCCGTTTGCACCGCATGAATATTTGAAGTTATGGCGTTAGAGAATGAATACACAACAACTGGCTAAACTGCGTTCAATCGTGCCCGAGATGCGTCGCGTCCGGCACATTCACTTCGTCGGCATCGGTGGTGCCGGTATGGGCGGTATTGCCGAAGTGCTGGCCAACGAAGGCTATCAGATTAGCGGGTCCGATCTGGCTCCGAACCCGGTCACGCAGCAGTTGGCGTCGCTTGGCGCGACAATCTATTTTAACCATCGCCCGGAAAACGTTCTCGACGCCAGCGTGGTGGTGGTATCCACCGCAATTTCTGCCGATAACCCGGAAATTGTTGCGGCGCACGAGGCGCGTATTCCGGTGATCCGCCGCGCTGAAATGCTGGCGGAGCTGATGCGTTTTCGTCACGGTATCGCCATTGCGGGCACCCACGGAAAAACGACCACTACGGCAATGGTCGCCAGCATTTATGCCGAGGCCGGTTTAGATCCGACCTTTGTTAACGGTGGCCTGGTCAAAGCGGCGGGCGTACATGCGCGCCTGGGTCACAGCCGCTATCTGATTGCAGAAGCTGACGAGAGCGACGCGTCGTTCCTGCATTTACAGCCGATGGTCTCTATCGTGACCAATATTGAAGCCGACCATATGGATACCTACCAGGGCGACTTCGAGAACCTTAAGCAGACGTTTATTAATTTCCTGCACAACCTGCCGTTTTACGGACGCGCGGTGATGTGCGTTGACGATCCGGTGATCCGCGAACTGCTGCCGCGCGTCGGTCGTCAAACCACGACCTACGGTTTCAGCGACGATGCTGACGTTCGCGTGGAGAATTACGAGCAGAATGGCCCGCAAGGGCATTTTACGCTGCTGCGTCAGGACAAACCCGCGCTGCATGTCATCCTTAACGCGCCGGGCCGCCACAATGCGTTAAACGCGGCGGCGGCGGTTGCGGTGGCGACTGAAGAAGGTATCGAAGACGAAGCGATCCTCCGCGCGCTGGAAAGCTTCCAGGGCACCGGACGGCGTTTTGACTTCCTCGGTGAATATCCGCTGGAAGAGGTTAACGGCAAGCCAGGAACCGCGATGCTGGTTGACGATTACGGTCATCATCCCACTGAAGTAGATGCAACTATCAAGGCCGCACGCGCAGGCTGGCCGGATAAAAACCTGGTCATGCTCTTCCAGCCGCATCGCTATACCCGTACCCGCGACCTCTACGACGACTTCGCGCGGGTCTTGACACAGGTTGATGCGCTGTTGATGCTGGACGTCTATCCGGCGGGAGAAGCCCCCATTCCCGGCGCGGACAGCCGCTCTTTATGCCGTACCATCCGTGGACGTGGCAAAGTAGACCCGATTCTGGTGTCCGATCCGGCGCAGGTCGCTGAAATGCTGGCACCGGTGCTGACCGGCAACGATCTGATTCTGGTCCAGGGTGCCGGGAATATAGGCAAAATCGCCCGTTACCTGTCGGAAACTAAACTGAAGTCGCAAACGTCGGAGGAAGAGCGCCGTGGCTGATAAGATTGCAGTCTTGCTCGGTGGGACTTCCGCTGAGCGTGAAGTATCACTCAATTCCGGCGCTGCGGTGCTGGCCGGGTTACGAGAAGCTGGCGTTGATGCCTGGCCCGTTGATCCACGCGAAACTGACATCACCCATCTTAAAGACATGGGGTTTCAGAAAGTATTTATAGCCTTACACGGACGTGGGGGTGAGGATGGAACGTTACAGGGATTACTGGAACTTTCAGCTCTTCCATATACGGGTAGCGGCGTAATGGCGTCTGCTATCTCCATGGATAAACTGCGCAGCAAGCTGCTGTGGCAGGGCGCGGGCCTGCCCGTCGCGCCATGGGTCGCCGTCACACGTCAGGCCTTCAATCAGGGGCTTTCCACGGACGTTCATCAACGCATTGCCGCACTTGGCCTGCCGCTTATCGTTAAGCCAAGCCGCGAAGGCTCCAGCGTGGGCATGTCGAAAGTAACGGAAGGTGACAATTTACAGGATGCCTTATCTCTGGCTTTTCAGCATGATGAAGAAGTTTTAATTGAGAAATGGCTCAGCGGGCCAGAATTTACTGTCGCGATACTCGGTGAAGAAATTTTACCGTCAATTCGTATTCAACCCGCCGGAACCTTCTATGATTATGAGGCGAAGTATCTCTCTGATGAAACGCAGTATTTTTGCCCAAGCGGTCTGGAAGCAGAACGTGAAGCAAAATTACAGGCTCTGGTAGTCAATGCATGGAATGTTCTCGGCTGTCGCGGCTGGGGGCGAATTGACGTCATGCTGGACAGCGATGATCAGTTTTATCTGCTGGAAGCCAATACCTCTCCGGGTATGACAAACCACAGTCTGGTCCCGATGGCTGCGCGCCAGGCCGGAATGAGCTTCTCGCAACTTGTCGTTCGTATTCTGGACCTGGCGGGGTGATATGTCGCAGGCGGCGCTGAACACGCGAAACCGCGAAGAGGAAGCGGCTTCTTCTTCCCGGCGAAATAATGGAACACGCCTGGCGGGAATCACTTTCCTGCTGGCGGTGCTGTGTACCGTGTTAGTCAGCGGCTGGATGGTGCTGGGCTGGATGGAAGATGCGCAGCGGTTGCCGCTGTCAAAACTGGTGCTCACGGGCGATCGTCATTACACGCGTAATGATGATATTCGTCAGGTTATTCTGGCGCTTGGCGAACCCGGCACGTTTATGACCCAGGATGTAAACATTATTCAGAGCCAGGTTGAACGGTTGTCCTGGATTAAACAGGCTAGCGTAAGAAAGCAGTGGCCGGACGAATTAAAGATTCATCTGGTTGAATATGTGCCGATAGCACGATGGAATGATCAGCATATGGTCGATGCTGAAGGCAATTCTTTCAGCGTCCCCGTAGATCGCACCAGCAAAATTAATTTGCCGATGTTATCCGGGCCTGAAGGCAGTGAAAATGAAGTATTGCAGGGCTATCGCGATATGGGGCAGGTGCTGGCAAAGGACAAATTCACGTTAAAAGCGGCAGCAATGACTGCGCGTCGCTCCTGGCAATTAACGCTTAATAACGATATCAGGCTTAATCTGGGACGCGGCGACACGATGAAACGTCTGGAGCGCTTTATAGAACTGTATCCAGTTTTACAACAGCAGGCGCAGACCGATGGCAAACGGATTAGCTACGTTGATTTGCGCTATGACTCAGGCGCAGCGGTCGGTTGGTTACCGGCGCCGACTGAGGAACCTAATCAACAACAGAATCAGGCACAGGCAGAGCAATAATGATCAAGGCGACGGACAGAAAACTGGTAGTTGGACTGGAGATTGGCACCGCGAAGGTGGCCGCTTTAGTAGGGGAGGTTCTGCCCGACGGTATGGTCAATATCATTGGCGTGGGCAGTTGCCCGTCGCGTGGTATGGATAAAGGCGGAGTAAACGATCTTGAGTCGGTCGTAAAATGCGTCCAGCGCGCTATCGATCAGGCTGAATTAATGGCTGATTGCCAAATCTCCTCGGTTTATCTGGCGCTTTCAGGTAAACATATAAGTTGTCAGAATGAAATTGGTATGGTACCGATTTCAGAAGAGGAAGTGACGCAGGAAGATGTCGAAAACGTCGTACATACGGCAAAATCCGTTCGCGTGCGTGACGAACATCGGGTACTGCATGTTATTCCTCAGGAATATGCGATTGACTACCAGGAAGGCATTAAAAATCCGGTAGGTCTGTCGGGCGTGCGGATGCAGGCAAAAGTGCACTTGATCACATGTCACAACGATATGGCGAAAAATATTGTCAAAGCCGTTGAACGTTGTGGGCTAAAAGTTGACCAACTGATCTTTGCCGGACTGGCCTCGAGTTATTCAGTATTAACTGAAGATGAACGTGAGCTGGGTGTCTGTGTGGTTGACATTGGTGGTGGTACAATGGATATCGCCGTCTACACAGGCGGAGCGCTGCGCCACACGAAAGTGATCCCTTATGCAGGGAACGTAGTGACCAGCGATATCGCTTATGCTTTCGGTACGCCTCCAAGCGACGCCGAAGCCATTAAAGTTCGTCATGGCTGTGCTTTTGGCTCAATTGTCGGAAAAGACGAGAGCGTGGAGGTCCCAAGCGTAGGTGGACGTCCGCCGCGCAGCCTGCAACGTCAGACGCTGGCAGAGGTTATCGAACCGCGATATACCGAGCTGCTGAATCTGGTGAACGAAGAAATTTTGCAATTGCAGGAAATGCTGCGCGAGAAAGGGGTGAAGCATCACCTGGCAGCAGGCATTGTATTAACCGGTGGTGCGGCGCAAATTGAAGGTCTTGCGGCCTGCGCGCAACGCGTATTTCACACGCAGGTGCGCATTGGCGCGCCGCTGAATATTACCGGACTTACGGATTACGCCCAGGAGCCGTATTATTCAACGGCGGTGGGGCTGCTGCACTACGGCAAAGAGTCTCATTTAAGCGGTGAAGCAGAAGTTGAAAAACGTGTAACGGTCGGGTCGTGGATCAAGCGGCTCAATAGTTGGCTACGAAAAGAATTTTGATTTTTTAAAGAGAACGCAGAAAATTAGCGGTCTCAGGCGACAGGCACAACGGAGAGAAACTATGTTTGAACCTATGGAACTAACCAACGACGCGGTGATTAAAGTCATCGGCGTCGGTGGCGGCGGCGGCAATGCCGTTGAACACATGGTGCGCGAACGCATCGAAGGTGTTGAATTCTTCGCGGTAAATACCGACGCTCAGGCGCTGCGTAAAACGGCGGTTGGCCAGACGATTCAGATTGGCGGTGGCATCACCAAAGGTCTGGGCGCAGGCGCTAACCCGGAAGTGGGTCGCAACGCGGCTGACGAAGACCGTGAAGCATTGCGTGCAGCGCTTGACGGGGCAGACATGGTATTCATCGCCGCAGGTATGGGCGGCGGTACCGGTACGGGTGCTGCGCCGGTTGTTGCTGAAGTAGCAAAAGATCTGGGCATCCTGACGGTTGCTGTCGTCACCAAGCCTTTCAACTTTGAAGGCAAAAAGCGCATGGCGTTTGCCGAGCAGGGCATCACCGAGCTGTCCAAGCACGTTGACTCCCTGATCACCATTCCGAATGACAAGCTGCTGAAAGTGCTGGGTCGCGGTATCTCTCTGCTCGACGCGTTTGGCGCAGCGAACGACGTGCTGAAAGGCGCGGTGCAGGGTATTGCCGAACTGATCACCCGTCCGGGCCTGATGAACGTCGACTTTGCAGACGTGCGCACCGTGATGTCCGAAATGGGTTATGCGATGATGGGTTCCGGCGTTGCCAGCGGTGAAGACCGTGCGGAAGAAGCGGCTGAAATGGCTATCTCCTCCCCGCTGTTGGAAGACATCGACCTGTCCGGCGCGCGTGGCGTCCTGGTCAACATTACGGCGGGCTTCGATCTGCGTCTGGACGAGTTTGAAACCGTGGGTAACACCATCCGTGCTTTTGCTTCGGATAACGCGACCGTGGTTATCGGTACTTCTCTCGACCCGGATATGAACGACGAACTGCGCGTCACTGTTGTTGCCACCGGTATCGGTATGGACAAACGTCCTGAAATTACCCTGGTCACAAACAAACAAACGCAGCAGCCCGTATTGGATCGTTATCAGCAGCACGGTATGGCACCGCTGACGCAGGAACAAAAACCTGCCGCGAAGGTTGTTAATGACAACACTTCACAAGCTAAAGAGCCGGATTATCTCGATATTCCTGCATTTTTGCGTAAGCAAGCGGACTAAGAATTGGCTGGAAGTTGGGCATCTTAGCTCTTTGTGCTAAACTGCTCGCCCGAATGTATTGTACACTTCGGTTGGATAGGTTATTTGGCGAGATTATACGATGATCAAACAAAGGACACTTAAACGTATCGTTCAGGCGACTGGCGTCGGTCTACACACCGGCAAAAAAGTCACGCTGACGCTGCGCCCTGCGCCGGCAAATACCGGGGTCATCTATCGTCGCACCGACTTGAATCCACCGGTTGATTTTCCGGCCGATGCCAAATCTGTGCGTGATACCATGCTCTGTACTTGCCTGGTTAATGAGCATGACGTGCGGATTTCAACGGTAGAACACCTGAACGCCGCGCTGGCTGGCCTGGGTATCGACAACATCATTATTGAAGTCGATGCGCCGGAAGTCCCCATTATGGACGGTAGCGCCGCGCCGTTTGTGTATTTGCTGTTAGATGCCGGTATTGACGAGCTGAACAGCGCGAAGAAATTCGTGCGCATCAAAGAGACCGTTCGCGTCGAAGATGGCGACAAATGGGCTGAATTCAAACCGTTCAATGGTTTTTCGCTGGACTTTACCATCGATTTTAACCATCCGGCGATTGATGCCAGCAACCAGCGCTACGCGATGAACTTCTCTGCTGATGCTTTCATGCGTCAAATCAGCCGTGCCCGTACTTTCGGCTTTATGCGTGATATCGAATATTTGCAGTCCCGTGGCCTGTGCCTGGGCGGCAGCTTCGATTGTGCCATCGTTGTTGACGATTATCGCGTACTGAACGACGACGGCCTGCGTTTTGAAGACGAGTTTGTGCGTCACAAAATGCTGGATGCTATCGGCGATCTGTTCATGTGTGGTCACAATATTATCGGCGCATTTACCGCCTTTAAATCGGGTCATGCACTGAACAACAAACTGTTGCAGGCGGTCCTGGCTAAACAGGAAGCCTGGGAATATGTCACCTTCGAAGATGACGCTGAACTGCCGCTGGCATTCAAAGCACCTTCTCTGGTTCTGGCATAACATTCCGTAATTCGACTGGTTTACCTGGCACCCTCTCCGTCCAGGGAAACCAGTCGTTTTTCATTTCTGCACCGCAACAAATTTCCCGTCCTGCTTTTTTATTGCCCCCCGCACCTGACATACCTGATGCGATTGCCGTTTTCTTAGCCGGTTTATCTCCCCCTCTGGCTTGATTCCTGCTGTCGGGCATCCGCATTAATGGTAATATCATTGCAGGATATAAAATTAAGAGCGTCAGTCTCTTCCAGATTTTACAGAGTGGTGGATTACGTGAGTGGGTTACTGACGCGTTGGCGACAGTTAGGCAGACGGTACTTCTGGCCGCATCTCCTGTTGGGGATGGTCGCGGCTGGCTTTGGCCTGCCTGCGCTCGGCAATACCGAACCCACCGTTCCGGCGAAAGCCGCCGCCAGTCATAACCATCCTTCCAGCGTAAATTTTACCCATCTGGCGCTGCTGGAAGCGAACCGCCGTCCGTCTTTTACTGTCGATTACTGGCATCAACACGCTATTCGCACGGTGATTCGTCATCTTTCCTTTGCCATGGCCCCGCAGGTACTGCCGGTGGCAGAGGAGCCGCTGGCGCTTGACGCGCACCATATTGCCTTACTGAACACGCTCAGCGCGATGCTGACTCAGGAAAGCAAGCCGCCGGTGATCATCCGCCAGGTCGCATTTGCTTCCATTGCTCCGCCATCCACCTTTAGCGTTTGTGCCTGGATAAGCCAGGCACAGGGCATCCGCGCCGGACCTCAACGCCTTAGCTGAACGATCCTTCTTTCAACTAATTTTTGCTTCCGCACGGCGGGGCGTTTGAGATTTTATTATGCTAATCAAATTATTAACTAAAGTTTTTGGTAGTCGTAACGATCGTACCCTGCGCCGTATGCGCAAAGCGGTCAACCTGATCAACAGCATGGAACCGGAGATGGAAAAGCTCTCTGATGAAGAGCTGAAGGCGAAAACAGAAGAGTTTCGCACCCGTCTGGCGAAAGGTGCAACCGTAGAAAGCCTGATCCCGGAAGCGTTCGCGGTCGTTCGTGAGGCCAGCAAACGCGTCTTCGGCATGCGTCACTTTGACGTCCAGCTGCTTGGCGGCATGGTCCTCAACGAACGCTGTATCGCGGAAATGCGTACGGGTGAAGGTAAAACCCTGACCGCAACGCTGCCAGCTTACCTTAATGCGCTGTCAGGTAAAGGCGTGCACGTCGTTACCGTCAACGACTATCTGGCGCAGCGTGACGCCGAAAACAACCGTCCACTTTTCGAATTCCTCGGCATGACCGTAGGCATCAACATGTCCGGCCTGCCAGCCCCCGCTAAACGTGAAGCTTACGGCGCGGATATCACCTACGGCACCAACAACGAATACGGTTTCGACTACCTGCGTGACAACATGGCGTTCAGCCCGGAAGAGCGCGTCCAGCGTAAGCTGCACTACGCGCTGGTGGATGAAGTAGACTCCATCCTGATCGACGAAGCGCGTACGCCGCTGATCATCTCCGGCCCGGCCGAAGATAGTTCAGAAATGTACAAGCAGATGAACAAAATCATTCCGTACCTGATCCGCCAGGAAAAAGAGGACTCCGACACCTTCCAGGGCGAAGGCCACTTCTCCGTGGATGAAAAAGCGCGTCAGGTTAACCTGACCGAGCGCGGGCTGGTGCTGATTGAAGAACTACTGGTGAAAGAAGGCATCATGGAAGAAGGCGAATCGCTGTACTCGCCGGGCAACATTATGATGATGCACCACGTCACCGCCGCGCTGCGTGCGCACGTGCTGTTTACCCGCGACGTGGACTACATTGTTAAAGATGGTGAGGTCATCATCGTTGATGAACACACCGGTCGTACCATGCAGGGCCGCCGCTGGTCAGACGGTCTGCACCAGGCCGTTGAAGCAAAAGAAGGCGTGGAAATCCAGAACGAAAACCAGACGCTGGCTTCCATCACCTTCCAGAACTACTTCCGCCTGTATGAAAAACTGGCCGGTATGACCGGTACGGCAGATACCGAAGCGTTCGAATTCAGCTCTATTTACAAGCTGGATACGGTAGTGGTGCCGACTAACCGTCCGATGATCCGTAAGGATATGGCGGATCTGGTCTATATGACCGAAGCGGAAAAAATTCAGGCCATTATCGAAGACATCAAAGAGCGTACCGCCAATGGTCAGCCGGTTCTGGTGGGGACTATCTCGATTGAAAAATCAGAGGTGGTTTCTAACGAACTGGTTAAAGCCGGGATCAAACATAACGTTCTGAACGCCAAATTCCACGCCAGCGAAGCGGAAATCGTCGCCCAGGCCGGTTATCCGGGAACGGTCACTATCGCCACCAACATGGCGGGCCGTGGTACGGATATCGTGCTTGGCGGTAGCTGGCAGACAGAAGTTGCCGAACTGGAAGACCCGACGCCGGAGCAGATCGCACAGATTAAAGCCGACTGGCAGGTGCGTCACGAAGCGGTGCTGGCGTCAGGTGGCCTGCACATCATTGGTACGGAGCGTCATGAATCGCGCCGTATTGATAACCAGCTTCGTGGTCGTTCTGGTCGCCAGGGGGATGCGGGCTCTTCCCGTTTCTATCTGTCGATGGAAGATGCCCTGATGCGTATTTTTGCCTCTGACCGTGTGGCAGGCATGATGCGTAAGCTGGGGATGAAACCGGGCGAAGCCATTGAGCACCCGTGGGTGACGAAAGCTATCGCCAACGCCCAGCGTAAAGTGGAAAGCCGCAACTTCGATATTCGTAAGCAACTGCTGGAATACGATGATGTTGCGAACGATCAGCGTCGTGCTATCTATTCCCAGCGTAACGAGCTGCTGGACGTTTCCGACGTCAGCGAAACCATCGCCAGCATCCGTGAAGACGTATTCAAAGCGACGATCGACAATCACATTCCGCCGCAGTCTCTGGAAGAAATGTGGGATGTTCCGGGTTTACAGGATCGCCTGAAAAAAGATTTCGATCTGGATCTGCCGATTGCTGAGTGGCTGGACAAAGAACACGATCTGCATGAAGAAACGCTGCGCGAGCGTATTCTGGCCAGCGCAATTGAAGTTTACGAGCATAAAGAGAAAATCGTCGGCACTGAAATGATGCGTCATTTCGAAAAAGGCGTCATGCTGCAAACTCTCGATTCTCTGTGGAAAGAGCACCTGGCAGCGATGGATTATCTGCGTCAGGGGATCCACCTGCGTGGCTATGCGCAAAAAGATCCGAAGCAGGAATACAAACGTGAATCCTTCGCCATGTTTGCCGCTATGCTGGAATCGCTGAAATATGAAGTGATCAGCACCCTGAGCAAAGTTCAGGTGCGCGAGCCGGAAGAAGTGGAAGAGATGGAGCAACAGCGTCGCGCGGAAGCCGAGCGTCTGGCGCAGATGCAGCAGCTTAGCCATCAGGATGAGCAAACGGCGGCTGCGGAAGCCATTGCGGCGCAGACCGGCGAGCGCAAAGTCGGGCGCAACGATCCGTGCCCGTGCGGTTCCGGTAAAAAATACAAACAGTGCCATGGCCGTCTGAGCTAATTGCGAACTTAACCCTGAAAGGCGCAGAGTTCTGCGCCTTTTTTATTGGATGAGACAAGATGAAAGTAATCCAAATTGCCGCCGGGATTATTCGCGATCCCGCAGGCCAAATCTTTATCACCCGTCGTGCCGCCGATGCGCATATGGCGAATAAATGGGAGTTCCCCGGCGGTAAAATTGAAGCGGGTGAAGGCCCGGAACAGGCGCTGGCGCGCGAGTTGCAGGAAGAGGTGGGCATTGTGCCTGGCCCGTCGCCCCTCTACATGAAAATTGAACACGCTTTCCCGGATCGCCACATTACGCTGTGGTTTTATCTGGTGGAAGCATGGCAGGGTGAGCCATGGGGAAAAGAGGGGCAGCCGGGGCGCTGGGTATTACAGCAGGATCTTGATGCCAGCGATTTCCCGCCGGCTAATGAGGCAGTGATTAAGCAATTGCTATCCGGCGTTCAGCCCTGAAACTCACGCCAGCATTATTGCTGGTTTTCGCTCCAGTCATCGCTGTCAGACAGATCGCCCTTGCTTGCGATACGTTTTTCTTCCGCCGCCCACTCGCCAAGATCGATTAGCTGACAGCGCTTACAGCAAAACGGGCGAAACGGGCTGATTTCGCCCCAGACAACGCTTTTCCCGCAGGTCGGACAATTAACAATAGTTTGTTCAGACATATTTACTCCTTAACAGCACGCCAGCTCAAAATTGAGCCGCTCGGGCACCAGACCATTTTCGCTATCCAGCGGCATAAAACGAATCGCAAAACGGCTTTTGTGCCCGGAAATTTGTGGATAAAGCTGCTCGTCGAGAGGCAGTTGCAGGCGCAACAGGTCGGCATCCTCGCCGTTGTCCTGATAAAACCCGTTCAGGCTGGTTTGCTTACGGAAGGCGGCAGAATTACGGATCAGATCCATAATCAACGTCAGCGCCTGCTGAAGCGGCTGCAAACTGTCCATCCACTGCGCCGTCTGGATATCGCGCTGCGCCTGCGGCAGATGTAGCCACATATGCAGCGTCGGCAAATCGAAACTGCAACAGCCGCCCGGAATACTTAAACGCTGGCGCACCAGCGCAATCAGCCGATCCTCACGCAGAACTTGCCCGATACGCGGCGCGGACATCAGCGTGCTGCCAGCGGCTTTAAGCTGCTGGCGCAGCGAATCAACAAGATTCAGATCCACGCCGGGGACTTCGGTCCACGCCTGAAGTTTACGCTGCTGGCGTTCCAGCTCTTTCAGCAGCTCGGTGCGAACTTCGCCGCGTTCAAAGACATCCAGTAAATCGCCGACATTACGAAAAAAGTGTAATGCCCCCGCGTAATCGGCGACCGGCAATGCGCCAGATAACTGCTCGATTAAAAACTCAATACGCAGCCAGGTACGCATTTTCTCGTTTAGCGGATGTTCAAAAAGAATGTGGGTGTGATGCATTACGTTTTTTCCTGTGAAACAGCCTGCGCCGCCAGTTTCAGATACAGCGCGTGCAGGCGGGCGACATCAGAAGCAATGGCTTCTGGCGCACCGTTGTTATCAATGACATCATCCGCCACGGCAAGGCGTTCTTCGCGCGTCGCCTGGGCGGAGAGAATTTGTTCGGCGTGTTCACGGGTGACGCCATCACGCTGCATGGTGCGTTGTAGCTGGGTATTACGCGAGACATCGACCACAAGGACACGGTTGGCTTTCTCATAAAGCCGGTTTTCAACCAGCAGCGGTACGACCCACAACACCCAGGGCGAGGAGGCTCGCGCGATTTGCCGTTGGGTCTCCTGCTGGATCAGGGGATGCAGTAGCGCATTAAGCCAGCGTTTATCGTCAGGATGCGCAAAAATATGCTCGCGTAAAAGACGGCGATTCAGTGCCCCTTCGGCGGTCAACATATCTGTGCCGAAGCGTTCAGCAATCGCATTAAGGGCCGGAGTGCCAGGCTCCACAACCTGGCGAGCGATGATATCCGCATCAATAACGTTAACACCAAGCAGGGCGAACGCGTCCGCAACGGTACTTTTTCCGCTGCCGATGCCGCCTGTTAACGCTACCGTATACCTCATAAAAGCCAGTCCCGGAATGATTGTTGTACTAAATCAGAGAGTTGCGGAAGAAGAAATTAAAGCGAGTGCTAATAATTACCTTCTCACCTTTCGTCAGATAAATTTATAGGATTGTAGCGTAAAAAAAGAGAAAATCGCAGTCTTGCGGAGTCATGATTAGTGCGTATGATGACATCACTGGAGTTGTGCTTTTTCTATTGCCTTTAACCCCAGGAACCCTACATGCGTATCGAAGAAGATCTGAAGTTAGGTTTTAAAGACGTTCTTATCCGCCCAAAACGTTCTACTCTTAAAAGCCGTTCCGAAGTCGAGCTGGAGCGCGAAATCACCTTTAAACATTCCGGTCTGAGCTGGTGTGGCGTGCCCATTATTGCGGCGAATATGGATACCGTAGGGACGTTTGGCATGGCAAAAGCACTGGCGTCTTTTGGCATTCTTACCGCAGTGCATAAACATTACACCCCGGAAGACTGGAAAGCGTTTATCCAGAGCGTATCTGAGGATGTACTGAAACACGTAATGGTCTCCACCGGCACTTCTGATGCCGATTTTGAGAAAACCATTCAAATTCTTAATCTCCATCCGGCGCTGAGCTTTATTTGCATTGACGTGGCGAATGGGTATTCCGAGCATTTCGTGCAGTTCGTCAGTAAAGCGCGTGAAGCCTGGCCGAATAAAACCATCTGCGCTGGCAACGTGGTGACGGGTGAAATGTGCGAGGAGCTGATCCTTTCCGGTGCGGACATCGTTAAAGTCGGCATCGGCCCTGGCTCTGTTTGCACTACCCGCGTAAAAACCGGCGTTGGTTATCCGCAGCTTTCAGCGGTCATCGAGTGCGCAGATGCCGCACACGGGCTCGGCGGACAAATCGTCAGCGATGGCGGCTGTACCACGCCGGGCGATGTGGCGAAAGCCTTCGGCGGCGGCGCAGATTTCGTTATGCTGGGCGGTATGCTGGCCGGGCATGACGAGAGCGGCGGCAAAGTTGTCGAAGAGAACGGCGAGAAATTTATGCTGTTCTACGGTATGAGCTCTGAGTCGGCGATGAATCGTCACGTTGGCGGCGTCGCGGGCTACCGTGCGGCGGAAGGCAAAACCGTGAAGCTGGCGCTGCGCGGTCCGGTAGAAAATACCGCTCGCGATATCCTTGGTGGTCTGCGTTCGGCCTGTACCTACGTTGGCGCATCCCGCCTGAAGGAACTGACTAAGCGCACGACCTTTATCCGCGTGCAGGAACAGGAAAACCGCGTTTTTAACAGCCTGTAAACCGCTAGGTGCTGGCGCGTCTGCGCCAGCACGATCATCCCATTCCGCTCATCGCATCCCCCAGATGGAAAATCGGCAAATACATGGCCACCACCAGCGTGCCGATAATCATCCCGGTAACAATCAGCAGCACTGGCTCCAGCAATGTCGCCAGGTTATCCGCCAGCCGTTCCGTTTTTTCACTGTGATGCCGGGCCAGATTATCCAGCATGGTGTCCAGCGCGCCCGAGGCTTCGCCCGTGCCAATCAGTTGCAGGCATAGCGGGCTGAATTCGCCGCTGCGTTCAAGCGCCTGCCAGATCGATGAACCCTGGCTAATCTCCTGATGCGCCTGGCGCAGTATGCGCTGCCAGTATGGACAGTTCAGCGTTTCACAGGCGTTATCTAAGCCCTGCAAAAAGGCAATCCCGGCGCTTTGCGTCAGCGCCAGCACGCTGAAAATCTGGCTGAGTCGTTGTCCCCGAATGAGGTCGCCCGCCACCGGGCAGGCCAGCAGCCATTTTTGCCGCAGCAACAGCCAGCCGGAATGATGGCGTAGTGCCTGAAGCACCACAAAAAGCATACCGGGCAGGGCGGCAAGCAGGGCTCCCCAGCGCTGGATGAAATCGGCAAACGCCATAACTCCCAGAGTCAGCGCAGGCAGCGGGGTGTTGAAGGTTTTATAAATCGCGGCAAACTCCGGTAGCACCCAGCAGATCATCGCCAGCACCACTGCCAGCGCCAGTGCCAGGACGATCGCCGGATAACGCAGCGCCTTTCTGACTTTTGCGCCCAGCCGCTGCTGTGCGGCCTGCTGTCGGGCCAGATGGAAACAGCATTCCTCAAGTTTACCGGTCAGTTCACCGGTGCGGATCATCGCCAGCCACAGCGGTGGAAACGCCTGCGGCCACTGTTTTAGCGCGCCAGAAAACGCCACGCCGTTTTCCAGCTCTTCTTCCAGGGTCTGTAACAACGCCTGCCATTGCCGGGTGGATTGCTGCTGTGCCAGTAAATGCAGCCCCTGCGGCAGCGTCAGCCCGGCATGAAGTAGAGTCGCCAGTTGCTGGATCAGATCGCAGCCATATTCATTTCGCCAGAGCGCGCGCCGAACCGCGCAGCGGCGCAGACGCAGCGGGGTAATGTGCTGCTGATGGAGCGCTATTAACACCGCCGCGCGGCCAGATGCCCAGCGGATGCCCTCCTGCACCTTTCCCTCACGCGTAAGGCCGCGCCATTGCCAGAGCTGCTTAGCGGCCATGCGGCGTGCCCAGTACGCGCAGCAGTTCTTCCTGACTGGTCAGTCCCTGTTCCACCGCCAGGCAGCCGTTTTCAAACAGGGTGGTCATACCGCCCCGTCGTGCCAGGACTTCAATTTCTGCGGCGCTCTCTTCTCCGGCGATGGCCTGATGCAGTTCGTTGTCCAACTCCAGCACCTCAAACAGCGCTATGCGACCATAAAATCCGTGATAACAGCGGTCACAGCCATTGGCCTGCCAGCGGGGCAGGGCGCGCGGCCACAGCGAGGACGGCAGGGCGGGATGCTCGCCGATGCGCTGACGGCAGTACGGACAGAGTTTACGCACCAGCCGTTGGGCGATAACCAGCAGCAGGGAAGAGGAGAGCATCCAGCGTGCGACGCCCATTTGCTGTAAACGCACCAGCGCCTCGGTGGTGGAATTGGTGTGCAGCGTTGAAAGTACCAGATGCCCGGTTTGCGCCGCTTTAATGGCGATTTCCGCCGTTTCGCCATCGCGGATTTCCCCCACCATAATGATGTCAGGATCCTGACGGAGTAACGCCCGTAACACATTTTGAAAAGTGAGCCCGGTCCGGGAGTTAATCTGCGTCTGGTTAATCCCTTCAAGCGGGATTTCTACCGGATCTTCAACGCTGCAAATATTCACCGTCGGCGCATTCAGCGCCTGCAATGCGCTGTAGAGCGTCACCGTTTTGCCGCTGCCGGTAGGTCCGGTCACCAGCAGCAACCCCTGCGGCATATTCAGCGCGCTGCGAAAGGCTTCAAGTTGCCGGGTCGCCATGCCCAGCGTTTGTATGTCGAGCGCCTGCTCCACCTGATGCAACAGACGCAGCACCACTTTTTCACCGTTGCGACCGGGCAGCGTGGCAATACGAAAGGAGACGGACTTCCCCGCCAGTTCGACGGTGAACTGTCCGTCCTGCGGCACGCGGCGCTCGGCGATATCCAGATTGCCCAGCACTTTCAGGCGCGCGGTGATCGTGGCGACCAGTTCAGCGGGAATACACGTCAGCAGGTGCAGCACGCCATCCACACGTAGGCGGACGCGTAGCTGCCCGGCATACGGCTCAAAGTGGATATCGGACGCCCGCTGGAGCTGCGCCTGCTCCAGCGTCTGATTCAGCAATTCGACCGCGCTGGCGCTCCCCGCGCTCACCGCAGGCAAATGCGTTTGCGTCGCCATATGCAGATGTTTATCCATCCGTTCCTGCGACCAGCATTCAATATCGATATTTTTCTGGGTGGCGAAGCGTAACGCGTCCAGAAATTCCTGCCCCGGCTCGCCGATGACGGCGATATTCAGCGTATCGGCATTGCTCCCCAACAGCACGGCGGCATGACGTTTGCACAGCGCAATTAACTGTTCCTGTTTCATCGCGATCTCCTTACTGCACGTCGAAGCGGAAAACGTCTTCACAGGCCTGCTGTAGCGCGCTGTCCTGCTGAATATTGCAGACCCGCTGCCAGCCCGTGACGCCATTGGCGTTATCCCAGCGTGGGGTCATCACCACGCCCAGACCGTTAAGGCTCTCCTGTCCGGTCAGGGACACGACGCCCTGCGCCACGCTCATTGCCGAGACGTAGCGGGTGGTGGTTGGGGAGGGAATGCCGTTTGTACCGCCGTCGCAGGAAGCCAGGCCGCCGTGATCCAGTGCGCACAGTTCAACGGCCGTGCGGTAGGGAATAAAGGTTTGCAGCATATCGGTCAGCGCCGCTTTGCGCAGGTAGTTCTGGTAGGCGGGAATGCCAATGGCGCTAAGGATGGCAATAATGCCGATAACGACCATGAGCTCAATAAGGGTAAATCCGTGTTGTCTGTTCATTGCGTACTCCTTTGTTAGTGCGGGAACTCTGACAGCGCGGGCATAAACAGGCGAGCGGCAAAAAGCGGATCGTGAAGAGGCTTTCCAGACTTTCTGGGGTTATTGCACAGGCGTTACATCATGTTGCGAGACAATACGAAAAACGGGCCATCAGGCCCGTTTCAAAGAAGGGAGTCACTAACGAAAGCGCATCGACAGATCCAGCGCGCGGATATGCTTGGTCAGCGCGCCGACAGAAATAAAATCAACGCCGGTTTCAGCAAATTCGCGCAACGTATCAAAGGTCACATTCCCGGAAACCTCAAGCTGTGCCTGTCCCCGGGTGCGTTTTACCGCCTCGCGCATGACATCGGTGGTGAAGTTATCCAGCATGATGATATCCGCCCCGGCTTTCAGGGCATCATCCAGCTCATCCAGGTTTTCGACTTCCACTTCAACCGGGACATCCGGGTGTAGCCAGAAAGCTTTTTCGACCGCCTGACGGACCGAGCCGGAAGCAATAATGTGGTTTTCTTTGATCAGAAACGCATCGGAAAGACCGAGACGATGATTCGCGCCACCGCCGCACAGGACGGCATATTTCAGCGCGGTACGCAGGCCTGGCAGGGTCTTGCGGGTATCCAGCAACTGCGTCTGCGTGCCTTCCAGTAATTCAACATAGCGCCGGACTTCACTGGCTACCCCGGAGAGCGTTTGCACAAAGTTCAGCGCCGTGCGCTCGCCGGTGAGCAGCACGCGCGACGGGCCATCAAGTTCAAACAGCGGCTGATTGGCGACGACTTTATCGCCATCGGCAACGTGCCAGGTCACCTGAACGTCATCGCCCGCCAGCTGGATAAAGACTTCTTCGACCCAGCGCTTGCCGCAGAAAACGCCGTTTTCGCGAGTGATCACGACGGCATGAGAGCGGCTGTCTTCCGGCAGGAGCTGCGCGGTAATATCGTTATTCGCATCGACTTCCCCGCCTAAATCTTCGCGCAGCGCCTGCGCAACGGTGGCGGGAATATCCAGGTTAATACGTTCCAGAAGCGCGTCACGTCGATGGTCAGGGTTATAGCGGCGAGGCGGCATGATAAAACTCCAGATTGATAACGAATCATAAGGTTGAAACATGCTACTCTGAAGCGGATATTCGCACCACAAATAAGGAGATCCTGCATGTTGTTAGACGAGGGTTGGCTGGCGGAGGCGCGACGCGTTCCTTCCCCGCATTATGATTGCCGCCCGGATGATGAAATTCCTTCTTTACTGGTGGTGCATAATATTAGCCTTCCGCCCGGTGAGTTTGGCGGTCCGTGGATTGATGCCCTGTTCACCGGCACGATCGACCCCGACGCGCATCCTTTTTTCGCTGAAATCGCCCATTTGCGCGTTTCTGCCCATTGTCTGATTCGCCGCGACGGTGAAATCGTTCAGTATGTTCCTTTCGATAAACGTGCCTGGCATGCGGGCGTTTCGCTGTATCACGGACGCGAGCGCTGCAATGATTTTTCGATTGGCATTGAGCTGGAGGGCATGGATACCCTGCCCTATACCGATGCTCAGTATCAGCAACTGGCGGCGGTCACCCGCGTGCTGATTGCGCGTTACCCGGCGATTGCCGACCATATGACCGGACACTGTGATATTGCTCCCGATCGTAAAACCGATCCCGGCCCTGCGTTTGACTGGGCGAGGTTTCGCGCTCTGGTTCTTTCATCGGCGGAAAAGGAGATATCATGACGCTGTTTACCCTGCTGCTGGTCCTCATCGCCGAGCGTTTATTTAAGCTGGGCGAGCACTGGCAGCTCGATCATCGGCTTGAAGTGCTGTTCCGGCGGATGAAGCATTTTTCGATGGCGCGGACGCTGCTGATGACCTTCATGATCATGGCACTGACGTTTCTGCTGCTGCGTGCGCTGTACGGCCTGTTTTTCAACGTGCCGTTGCTGGTGGCGTGGATCCTGCTGGGGCTGCTGTGTATTGGCGCGGGCAGAGTGCGGCTGCATTATCACGCGTATCTGAAAGCCGCCGCCCGCAATGACAGCCACGCGCGGGATTCAATGGCCAGCGAACTGACGCTGATCCACGGCGTGCCGCCCGGCTGCGACGAGCGCGAATATCTGCGCGAACTGCAAAATGCGCTGCTGTGGATCAACTTCCGCTACTATCTGGCTCCGCTGTTCTGGTTTATCGTCGGCGGCGTATGGGGGCCAGTGCCGCTGGTCGGTTACGCGTTCCTGCGCGGCTGGCAGTCATGGCTGGCACGCTATCAGACGCCGCATCATCGCCTGCAATCGGGCATTGATTTCCTCCTCCATATGCTGGACTGGGTGCCGACGCGGCTGGTCGGAGTGATTTACGCCCTGCTGGGACATGGTGAAAAAGCGCTGCCCGCGTGGTTTGCCTCGCTGGGGGATCTGCATACCTCGCAGTATCAGGTATTGACCCGGCTGGCGCAGTTTTCGCTGGCGCGTGAACCGCACGTTGCACGGGTAGAGACGCCAAAAGCGGCGGTGTCGATGGCGAAAAAGACCTCGTTTGTGCTGGTGGTGATCGTGGCGCTGCTGACGATTTACGGCACGCTGCTCTAAGCCCGCGTGCCGCGTGTTTTAATGCGTATCCGCAGGCGGGATGCCGAAGTTGGGCATCCCGTTCTCATCCCAGTGGAGCAGCTTCATTCGGGTGTGACGATTGGGATCGTACAGCGGATCGCCTTCAATTTCCGTGTAGTTGCGCGCGTGATACACCAGCACATCCTGGCCGTCGGGCGTCTGCGTGAAGCTGTTGTGCCCTGGGCCATACTGACGATGTTCGTAGCTGGTGCGGAATACCGGCTGCGATGATTTATGCCAGTTTTGCGGCACCATCGGGTCGGCGTCCTTGTCGATCCACAGCAATCCCATGCAGTAGTTTTCATCCGTGGCGCTGGCGGAGTAGCTGACAAAAAGCCGCTCGCCGTGGGTGACCACCGCCGGTCCTTCGTTAACCTTAAATCCCCGGCATTCCCAGTCAAATTCAGGCTGGCTTAGCATCACCGGCTGGCCTTTAAGCGTCCACGGGTTTTCCAGTTCCGCCAGCCAGAGGTTTGAGTTTCCGGCAATATCCGGCGCTTTCTGCGCCCACAAATACCACTGTTTTCCCTGATGGAAAAAGGTGGTGGCGTCCAGCGCGAAAGTGTTGAACGGGGTGATCACCTGGCCTTTCTCGTGCCACGTTCCGCTTAGCGGATCGGAATCGGCGCATTCCAGGGCAAACATCCGGTGCTGAAACATTCCCAGATCGTCGAGCGCCCGGGTCGGGGCGGCGGCAAAATAGATATACCACTTGCCGTTAATATGATGCAGTTCCGGTGCCCAGATAAGCTCGCTCATCGGGCCGCTGTCCGGCTTGCGCCATACCGTCACCGCTCCGGCTGCGGGCAGCGCCTCCAGCGTCGCGGCGCGGCGGATCTCCAGCCGGTCGTATTCGGGTACGGAAGCGATAAAGTAATAGCTGCCGTCATGGCGCAGAATAAATGGATCGGCACGCTGCTCAATAAAGGGGTTGGGCCAGTTTTCCATCAGGCTTTCCTCGTCTGTTCAGTGGATGGCAATTCCTGATACTCGCTCAGCTCACGATAGTTCACGCGGCGTTTCTCCAGATCGGCCTGGATCTGCTGCATAAATTGACTGTTCACTTTCAGCAGTCGCACCACGCCTGCGGTGATCAAATACCCGATGCCGGGGATCACCGTAAACAGCAGCATAATGCCGTTGATCGCCGTCGCGCTTTGCTGTTTCGCGCCCGCGTCGTAGCCGTACCAGGAGAGCAGGAAACCCACCATCGCCCCGGCAATAGCCAGCCCCAGCTTCAGGAAAAACAGGTTGCCGGAAAAGCTGATCCCGGTAATGCGCTTACCGGTTTTCCATTCGCCGTAGTCATCGACGTCCGCCATAAGCGACCAGTGCAGCGGGGAGGGAATCTGGTGCAGGATGTTCAGCAGGAAATAGAGCACCACAATCATCACCGTGGCGTGCGGGTCAAAAAAGTAAAAGGCGCAGGAGAAGATCGCCAGTGCGATGTTGGTCCAGAAAAAGACTTTAAGTTTACACCAGCGGTCAGTGAGCACTTTCGCCAGCATACTGCCGATCATCATGCCGACCACGCCGAGGCTGATAAACAGGGTTGCGAAGTGGGTGCTTTCACCCATCACCCAGGTGACGTAGTACATGGTGGCCGCCATGCGGATGAAGCCGGGGCAGACATTGCACAGCGTCAGCAGCAGGATGCGCACCCACTGATCGTTTTTCCACACGTCGCGCAGGTCTTTTTTCAGTTCGTCATTGGTTTGAACGGCCGGACGTACCCGTTCGCGCACCGTGGCAAAGCAAAATAAAAACATGCACATGCCGATAAACGCCAGCACGGTCATCGCCATCTGATAACCCTTCGCCTTGTTATCTCCGCCGAACCAGTCCGCCATTGGCAACAGCGTTAAAGAGAGCAGCAGGGTGGCGATCCCGACCATGACAAAACGATAAGACTGGCAGGCGACGCGCTCTTTGGGATCGTTAGTGATCACGCTGCCCAGTGAGCAATAGGGAATATTAATGGCGGTATAGGTGATCGACAGCAGGAAATAAGTGACAAAGGCATAGATAACTTTGCTGCTGTAGCTCCATTCCGGCGTGGTGAACATCAGCACGCTAAACAGGGCGTAGGGAAAGGCAATCCACAGCAGCCACGGGCGAAAGCGGCCATATTTACTGCGGGTGCGGTCCGCCAGCGCGCCCATAATCGGGTCGGTAATGGCGTCGATCACCCGAATAGAGAGCAGCAGTACCCCGACCAGTGCCGGTGCGAGGCCAAAAATATCGGTATAAAAATAGTTAACAAACAACATGATGGCGCCGAAAATAATATTGCATCCGGCGTCACCCATTCCATAGCCAATCTTCTCTTTCACGGTCAGCGCGTTGTTGTTCATTGCCAGAACCCTCCATTGCAGTATGGAGAGAATTATTCGCTGGCTATGAAATAAATGCGTTGCAGGATAAAGGCGACGATATGGACAAAATGGCTCTGGAGAAGAAAGTGTGAGGCAGGTAACAACCCTCACCCAGGGCGGGTGAGGGCGATAAGATTACTGTGCTTTTACCGTTCTGGCGCTTTTTTGCTTAAACAGGTAGCCCACGCCGAGGATCACCAGCCATACCGGGATGAGGTAAACGGAGATCGCCATCCCGTCGGTCATCAGCATGATCACCAGCACTGCCGCCATAAACAGCAGACAGATCCAGTTACCTACCGGGTAGAACAGCGCCGGGAAACGAGGCGTCACACCCTGCTGGTGTTTCGCCCGGCGGAATTTCATGTGCGCCAGGCTGATCATCGCCCAGTTGATTACCAGCGCTGATACCACCAGCGCCATCAGCAATCCGAAAGCGGACTCCGGGGCAAAGTAGTTGATCAACACGCACAGCGCGGTGACCAGCGCGGAAACCAGAATGGTGTTGACCGGCACGCCGCGTTTATCAACGTTCATCAGCACTTTCGGGGCATTACCCTGCTGCGCGAGGCCGAACAGCATCCGGCTGTTACAGTAAACGCAGCTGTTATAGACCGACAGTGCCGCCGTCAGCACGACCACGTTCAGGGCGTTAGCCACAAAGGTATCGCCCAGTTCGTGGAAAATCAGCACAAACGGGCTGGTATCCGCCGTGACGCGCGTCCACGGCAGCAGTGACAGTAACACCGCCAGCGAGCCGACGTAGAAAATCAGAATACGGTAGATAACCTGGTTGGTCGCTTTCGGGATGCTCTGCTCCGGGTTATCGGCTTCTGCGGCGGTGATCCCCACCAGTTCCAGCCCGCCGAAGGAGAACATGATGATCGCCATCATCATCACCAGCCCGTTAATCCCATGTGGCAGGAAGCCGCCCTGCTCCCACAGGTTGCGCACGGTGGCCTGCGGGCCGCCGTTGCCGCTGAACAGCAGCCAGCCACCGAACAGGATCATCGCGACGACCGCGATAACTTTAATAATGGCAAACCAGAATTCCATCTCGCCGAACACTTTCACGTTGGTGAGGTTAATCGCGTTGATGGCAACAAAGAACACCGCCGCCGAAACCCACGTCGGGATTTCCGGCCACCAGAACTGAATGTATTTGCCGACGGCGGTAAGCTCCGCCATCGCTACCAGCACGTACAGCACCCAGTAGTTCCAGCCAGAAGCAAAACCGGCGAAGCCGCCCCAATATTTATAGGCGAAGTGGCTGAACGAACCGGCAACCGGCTCTTCCACCACCATCTCCCCTAACTGACGCATGATCAGAAAGGCGATAAAACCGGCAACGGCATAACCGAGAATAATGCCGGGCCCGGCGGACTGAATAACGGACGCGCTGCCCAGGAACAGGCCGGTACCGATAGCCCCTCCCAGCGCAATAAGCTGAATATGGCGGTTTTTAAGCCCGCGCTTCAGCTGGTGGTCATGCTGTTGACCTTCCATCGTGAAACCTCGTGAGTATTTATTATGGGGTTGACGCTGTGGTGCGTGTGTACGTTTGCAATTCCATTTTGTGTATTGTTATCTTTACATCGCAGTGGCATGAAATATGGTCTGGATGCTTTTGTCCGAATCAGAATAATGGTATATCGCCGCGAATGCACATCCTTTGTGAAGGGATGATGACGAGTTGCGCAAAAACAGTACAGTTGAGAAAGGCCGCGTACTTCGCTAATCAACATTTAACGCAAATTTAACTGTCTAATTTATTGAATTTTAAGTTAAAAAAATCAATAGCCCTTAATTCGGCAATGGTCAGTAAAACGTTATCTTCCCGCAGCACATCATTACGTCATTCATTATTCGTAAATATATAAACAATATTAATTAATGCCGGGCTTAATAGCGCTACTGGTTGTCAATACTGAGTCGTTATTTTGGAAAAATGCCTCGCAAGCTTATATTTTATTTGTATTAACAAATCTGCGGGCGTTTAATTAAGTCACAATGGAATACCAGAGCGTGAAATGGAATGAGCGACATCATCTACCTGAAAATAACAGGTGAGAAACAAGGTGATATTTCTGCAGGTTGTGGAACCGTTGCGTCGGTGGGCAATCGCGGGCAGGCCGGGCATGAAGATGAAATTTTTGCATTTTCACTATCAGGCGCCCAGTTCAGGGACGAAAAAAGTTTTACTATTCAAGGGTTAAGTTTTTGTAAGCCTGTCGATAAAAGCTCACCTTTACTTTGTAATGCAATCACTAACAATGAGCGGCTATTTATCGAGTGTGACTTTTATCGAATTAGCAGAACAGGCCATTGGGAGCGTTATTATTATATTCAACTAAGAAATGCTTCAATAACTGATATTCATACGACTTTAGTGCAAAATGAACTTCATCGCGAAGTGATAGCTGTCACCTATGAATATATTCACTGTAAACACCTTATTGCTAATACAGAGTTCTACTACTTAACGCTGCCTGCCGATTATAACGGTATGTTTATTCCTCGTAATGACATATCGATAAACAAGCCTGAACCCTCCGTAGTGAATGCCGTCAGGCCACAGCCTCCGTCAGCGGAAGTGACGCCGGTTTATGCCAAATCCTGCCTGAAAGAGAAAGGATGTACGGACGCCGGGACGACCGAAGAGCCAGCTGAAAACTTCGGGCAAATGGCGATTTTCGCGCAACCGGTTGTCGATGACTGCTGCGGTTACCGCCATCAGCATGATGATGAAGACGCAGATCTCCCGGTTAAATCAGCCGCCGCGCCACTGGCGCTAAGCGGGGGGCTTGCGACGCAGGTCTGGGGAGAGTGGTCGCTTAGCGGGTTATTCGGTGCGGCAAGAGGCGTCCCCTACATAGGGGCGCTGGCCTCCACTTTGTATATTCCGGGTGCCGGGGAAGGAAGCGATCGCGTGCCGGGACGCGATGAGTTCTGGTATGAGGAAGAGCTACGTAAGAAAGCACTGTCAGGCGGCACGGCGACGACGCGGGTCCGTTTCTTCTGGGGAACCGATATACACGGCAAGCCGCAGGTTTTTGGCGTCCATACCGGGGAGGGAACGCCTTATGAAAACGTTCGCGTTGCCAACATGCTTTGGAATGCCAACGCGCAGCGGTACGAGTTCACTCCCGCCCACGAGGTGGATGGGCCATTAATTACCTGGACCCCGGCAAAGCCAGACGGCTCTGACTACCCCGCCAACACCGGTAATAGCGCTCCGCCGGTCGATCAGCCAACCATTCTGGTGACTCCGATCCCTGAAGGGAACAACGAGTTCACCACTCCGCCTTTTCCGGCTCCCGACGCAGCCGATTTTAATGACTACATTCTGGTTTTCCCGGCGGACTCCGGCATCCAGCCGATTTATGTCTACCTGAAAGCTGACCCGCGGAACGTACCTGGTGTTGCAACGGGCAATGGCGTCAAGCTCAAGCCGGGCACAATTTGGCTGGATATGTCGGTGACCAATGCGGGAGAGGGGGCACCCATACCCGCGCATATAGCAGATAAATTACGCGGCAGACACTTTAATAATTTTGATGAATTCAGGAAGGCGATGTGGTTTGAAATTAGTCAGGACCCGGATTTAATGGAGCAGTTTAGAGAAAGTAACCAGGATACCTTAAAACAATCTCATGCCCCATATACACCTGAGGAGGGTTACTACCATGGGCCTAATGAGATAGTTAGAAAATTCCAGATACATCATGTCATTGAAATCAAATATGGAGGCCCAGTGTATGATATTGATAATCTAAGGATTGTTACACCGCGTTTGCATGATGAAATTCACTACAGGAGATAACACTATGTTTACATTCAAGGGGAAAATTGAAGATTATACCGAAGCGGAATTTATTGAGCTTCTTGATGAATTAAGGATCGCAACACGAAAAGAAAACTCCTTACAAGGAAGGAAGTTAGAAAAATATATCGATTCTATCGTGGACCATTTCATTAAAATCACGGAGCATCCGGCACAGGGCGATTTGCTCTTTTATCCCAAAACGCGTGATGACGATAAACCTGAAAACATTGTAAAAATCGTCAGAGAATGGCGGCGTGCGCAGGGGCTGCCGCTGTTTAAAGACTCGAAGTGAACATAAAGGAAGTCGCTAACATCAAAATCATCGCATCCTGATGATGCGATGAAATCCACTACAGGGAGTAACGCTATGGTTAAGTTCAGGAACAAGATCGAAGATTATACCGAAGCGGAATTTATTGAGCTTCTGGCGGAATTTGAAAACGACTCACGAAAAGACCAATCCCTAACCGGAAGGAAATTAGAAAAATATATTGATTCT
>DIJC01000018.1:0-183119 GCA_002421005.1 Enterobacteriaceae bacterium UBA5654
GGCTAAGGGGTCCACCAAACCTCACCCGGGGCACGTCCTGCCCCCTCTCCCTTGAGGGAGAGGTCCGGCTCAGGCTAAGGGTCCACCAAACTCCACCCGGGGCACGTCCTGCTCCCTCTCCCTTGAGGGAGAGGGCTGGGGAGAGGGGGGAATTGCGGGTACTTAACACAACCAGGCCCGATTACCCGAGCCTCTGAAGAAGATAAATTTGGCTGAAAGCCTGACTCCTTCGCGTTATTTTCAGGCATTTGTATGAATTTTTATTCATACAAATGCTTAACCGACCAGCATCAGGGAACAGGTTCCCCCGCTTTTCTTAATGCGCAATCAGGAAAAACAGCCCGGTCAATGCGGCGCTCATCAGATTCGACAGCGTACCGGCGAGGATCACCTTCGCCCCCATTTTGGCGATAAAGCTTTTTTGCGCAGGCACAATCCCGCCCAGCACGCCGATCAGCGCCGCAGGCGCGGAGAGGTTGGCGAACCCCGCCAGCGCCATAATCACAATAATTTGTGAATAGTCGGAGAGGCTGTCTTTCAGCGGAATAAAGCTGGTATAGGCCACAAACTCATTGAGCACCAGCTTCTGCCCAAGCAAATTCCCCACTTGCAGGATCTCGGACGAAGGCACACCCAGCAGCCAGGCGACAGGGGCGAACAGGTAGCTGAAGATCAGTTGCAGGCTGACGTTTTCCATCCCGAACAGACCGAACGCCCAGCCAAGCAGCCCGTTAACCATGGCAATCAGCGCAATCAACGCCAGCAGCATCGCGCCCACGTTCACTGCCAGCTTCAGCCCCTGGCTGGCCCCGTTCGTGGCTGCTTCGACGATGTTAATCGGCTTTTCCTCGCCGGCAGCCATTTCGCCGGAAACGTCGGCGACGCTCTCCGTTTCGGTTTCCGGGTAGAGGATCTTCGCCATCAGCAGCCCGCCTGGTGCGGACATAAACGACGCCGCCACCAGGTAGCGAATTTCAATCCCCATGCTGGCGTAGCCGACTAACACCGATCCGGCAATCGACGCCACGCCGCCGCACATCAGGGCGAACAGCTCGGAGCGGGTCATTTTCGGCGCATACGGGCGCATCAGCACAAACACATCGGTATTCCCGGCAAAAATATTGGCCGTTGCCGCCATCGACTCCGCCGGGCTGGTTTTCAACAGTTTATGAATACCGGTGCCAATGATGCGGATCGCCCACTGCATAATGCCCAGGTAATACAGCACCGAGAACAGCGCCGACATAAAGATGATGATCGGCAGGACGTGGAAGGCGAACAGGAAGCCCATTTTAAAACGGCCCAGATCGCCAAACAGAAAGTTGATCCCCTCAGAAGAGTAGGTGAGTACGCCAGACAGACTGTTGGAAATCGCCAGCAGGATTTTTTCTCCCGCCGGGACGTACAAAATAAACGCCGCCAGTCCGCCCTGAATGGCAAACGCGCCGCCCACGGTGCGCAGATTAATCGCCCGCCGGTTGGCGGAAAAGAGCAGCGCAATCGCCAGCAGCACCACGATCCCCAGACACAGGATGAGAATTCGCATCATCCCTCCTTATCGGCGTCAATAATTTTGCGAAACATGTCCCTGAACAGATTGTCGCGCTCAATGAATTGCACTACCCGAATCAGATGGCGACGGTTGTCAAAGCTCCAGCTCAGGTTGTCGTTGATGAGCGGGGCAGGGCGGTACTGGCAGGTGTACCAGTCCGGGTCCAGCACGTAACCGACGGTAGTGATATCCCAGATAACCTTGCGGGAAGCGAAGCCGATCCACGGACAGCGCGGGGCGATCTCCGCGAAATAGCTGCCGATGCGGCTGGTACTGGCGAAGTAAAACTGCATTTCCGGCACCGACGACGCCATGCAGTTCGCCACGCCGAAGCAGGGGATTTGCGTCAGCGCCACGCCGCTGTCAAACAGCACGCGGCTGGCGGCGATATCCTGCATCAAATTGAATTCCTGATTATCTTTCCAGTCGTAGCTGTTGCCGCCGAGCCAGATCACATGGATTTTGTCGATAATATCC
Source organism: Enterobacteriaceae bacterium UBA5654 (assembly GCA_002421005.1). GTDB lineage: Bacteria > Pseudomonadota > Gammaproteobacteria > Enterobacterales > Enterobacteriaceae > Superficieibacter. The sequence continues at coordinate 2,030 of DIJC01000018.1, forward strand.
GGGGCGAGCAGCAGGGCGCTGGCGATATTGGTCGGGGCGGCGATGCTAAGCACATGCAGCGTCTGCGTGGCGGAACGGGCGCGGGCAATCAAATCGGCGACGGCGGGCGAACATTCCGGCGTTTCGCTGCCGGTCAGGTAGCGCGTCGCGCCTTTAAAAATGCCCGGTCGCGCCTGACGCAGCGGGAGCTTTTCAAAGACCCGGTGGATCTCTTCGACGCTGAGCGTCATGCCCGTTTCAGGATTATCGATGTAAGTATGTGAGCTGCCTTCGCCAAAAAAATGGTTGGTAAACGGGGCGGCATACACTGCCTGAAGATCGAGGCGCTCCGGGTTAAGGTAAGCCCAGGCGATCGCCATTTGATCGTCGATTTCGTTGTAAGTATCGCTGTCGATGACGATCGGCACGCGGCCGTTGGCCGGAACTGACATCAGCGAGATTCTTTTTTCCAGCGTTAACGCTGGCCATTGTGCGGTAGACATAGCAATGTATTCCTTTAGTGAAAAATCATAAGTCACGCGAGAGATCAAACATCGCCGTATCCGTCGGCGATGCGTTTTATATCAATATCAATCTATGAGTGAGTGGAGCCTTTCAATGACGGCGCTATGTTCCGGCATATTCGATGCCCCTTCGCGCTCCACGGCCAGCGATGCAAAGGCGCTGGCGTAGGTCAGCGCGGCAGTAATGTTTTCTCCGCGGGCGAGCTGGGCGGCGAGCGCGTTAATTTTTACGCTTTTATTTTTCTTAATTTCAAGAAGGATAAAACGTTGGCGCATTTGCTTATAGCGACCAGACATAATTTACCCCGCGCTCCCCGACCACATCCGAAGGGCAGAAATGGGTAATTTAATGAATGTAAAAATAAATGCGGTAATTAACCCGGCAACCAGGGCAAGTAATATCTCCATTCGGCAACTTCTCCATGCGCTTATTTATATACGGATAATATCGATAAAAGGGACGGGGTGAATGCGGTTTAAATCACATAAAAAAAACCCAATCGGACATTGCGTCCGGTTGCCGAAAAAATAGCTTTTATTAAAGCCATTTGTTTTATTTATGTTTTCTATGTGAATTGTTTGCATTTATTGAAATGGTGAATGTTTATTAACGCTTCACCGGGGCGGGCGGGAATATAAAACAGCGGTGGCTGACCGGGCAAACCGGATCGGAGGTTTGCCCGTTCGCGCTACTGTTGCGGTCAGATACCGGCTTCGAGAATGCGAATGTGCGTTTCCAGTACGCTGCCTTTCACCGCTTCGCCGTGCGCTTTCATATGCGGCGTTTGCAGGTGCGCTTCAAGGTGAGCCACGCTTTCCCACTGTTCCAGCATGATGATGGAATCGGGAGCGGTAGTCTGGAAGCTGACGCCCGCCGCGTGATCGACCAGCGGCGCATAGCCGTGGCAGCCTTCTTCCTGAAGTACGAGCGGAACAGTTTTCGCAAACTGATCCAGTACCGCCTGGCGGTGATGCTGTCCAGGACGGGTGCGAATTTCAGCAATAACGGTCAACATGGTTACTCAACTCCTTCTGTGAATAATTCCTGTATTTAACCAAAAATCGCCGCCAGATGCTTGCGGTATTCTGCGATATCACGCGGGACGTCGGGCAATTTAATCACGTCGTTGGCGATAAATGTCGGCAGAGGTTCGAGCGCCAGGAACTGATTCGCCTTGTGGAACGGCAGGTATACGCCGTCCACGCCGACGCCGTGGAAGAACTGTTCCGGGTCGGTAAATGCGTCCAGCGGCGCGTTCCAGGTCAGCGAAAGCATATATTTTTTGCCTTGCAGCAGGCCGCCGGAACCATACTTTTTGCTGGCGTCAGAGCGGGTACGACCGTCGCTGGCGTACAGTGCGCCATGACCTTCGGTAAATACGTCATCGATATATTTTTTCACCGTCCAGGGGGCACCCATCCACCAGCCCGGCATTTGCCAGATGATAGTGTCGGCCCAGAGGAAATTCTGCACTTCCTCTTTCACGTCGTAGTCGCTTTCCGCACGCACTACGCGCACCTGATGACCGACGTCGCGCAGAAAGGTTTCTGCCACTTCGGTCATGGTGTCATTAAGCTGGCCGTTAGAGTGGGCGAATTTCTTCGCGCCGTTGATAATCAAAATATTGCTCATTGTGTGTTCCCGGTATATTGCGTTTGCCGGGTATTTTACGGCATGGGGCACAGCGGTAACATTGGCAAAATGAGCAAAGACTTTTGCGTTCAGAGCAATAATCAGATCACCAGCGCACCTGAACATCAAACCCGCCTTCCGGCGCATGTGAGAACGTCACCGACATTTGATGCAGCGTGGCGATGCGCTGCACGATAGACAGCCCCAGCCCGCTGCCGGTTTCATCCTGCCCCGGCGGGCGGTAAAAGCGTTCGCCGAGCCGCGCCAGCGTTTCATCGCTGACGCCGGGACCGTTGTCACGCACCATAAAGCTTCGGCTGTTCAGCGTGACGTAAACCTTGCTGCCCGGCGGACTGTAGCGCACGGCGTTGTCGAGCAGGTTACGCGCCAGCAGGCTTAATAGCAGCGGTTGCCCGGTCAGGGTGACGTTCTGGGCGGCGATATGCAGCCCCACCTCTACGCCCGCCTGATGCGCGGGATGATAAATATCCATCACCGCCGATTGCAGCAGATCGGCAAGGTGGACGGGTTGCACGTCGTCGAGATTTTCCAGCGAATCCAGTCGCGACAGGGTCAGAAGCTGCTCCACCAGCCGCGCCGCGCGGTCGATGCCGGTATGCAATTGGGCCAGCGCTTTGCTGCGCGCGTCAGGATCGTCCATACAAAGCTGGGCGACCTCCGTCTGCACCTTCAGTGCGGTGAGCGGGCTGCGCAGCTCGTGCGCGGCATCGGATGTAAACCGTCGCTCGCGGGTCATCATTTCCCAGGTGCGCAGAAACAGATGGTTGAGCGCTTCGACCAGCGGGCGCACCTCGCTGGGTACGCCTTTGGTGCTCAGTGAGTCCGCCGATTCCGGCGAGCGGTGGCGCAGGGTGTGGGTCAGTCTCTTCAGCGGGCGCAGTTCGCGGCTTAACAGCGCGATCAGCAGCAGCAACATCAGCGGCAACGCAATCAGCCACGGCGTGAGCTGGGAGGTGATGATCTTCAGCGCCATCTCTTCGCGGTATTCCCACTCCTGGGCGACCACGATACGGTAGCGGTTATCCGGCGTCGTCAGCCATAACAAACGCCACGTGTCGTCGTCGGTGGTGAGATAGCCGTTTTCGAATCCATCCTGCTGATAATTATAAGGAATATCGCGGCCATTCTCGCCATCATGCAGCACCATCGTGCCGTCACTGCTGTAGATGGTAAAGGCCATCACGTCGTCGTCGTAGTGACCGTTTTTAACCTTGCGCGAGGGCGTCAGGGGCGGTTGCGGCAGGCGCAGTTCGTTAAAATCCATCGCGCTAAGCCGTCTGGCAAACTGGAGCTGCTGGGTATCAAACAGCGTGTTGAGCTGTTTTGCCGTCTGATGCCACGCCACCAGACTGGCGCAGCACCAGGCGGTGAGGGCCAGCAGTAAAAAGAGCAGGGTCAGCCTGACGCGCAGGCTCAGGCGCTGGGTAAAAATCATGCGTCACCTAAGGTGTAGCCGATGCCATGCACGGTGCGAATAAATTCGTTACCGAGCTTGCGGCGCAGATGGTGGACGTGAACTTCCACGGTGTTGCTGGACACTTCATCATCCCAGGAATAGAGCTTTTCTTCGATCAACTTACGCGGCAGCACGCGCCCGGCGTTGCGCAGTAACAGTTCCAGCAGGGCAAATTCTTTCGGCTTGAGCGCGAGCGGTTCACCGGCAAGCGTCGCCACCAGATTGCCGGGGTCCAGCATGACCTGACCGTGGCGCAGTTCGCTGCGGGGCTTACCGTGGGCGCGGCGGATCACCGCTTCCAGCCGGGCGGCAACCTCAATGAGCGCAAATGGCTTGCACAGATAATCGTCCGCCCCGAGGCGCAGCCCTTCCACGCGCTGCGCCAGCGCATCGCGGGCGGTGAGGATCAGCACCGGCTCGTCGCGCCCTTTTTCGCGCCACTCGCGCAGAATATCAAGGCCGTCCATGCCGGGCAGCGTCAGATCGAGAATAACCGCATCGTAGGGCGCGCTATACAGCGCCGCGCGTCCGTCTTCACCTCTGGTAAACCAGTCGAGATTAAAGCCCATTTTTGTTAATCCGGCTTTTAAGCCATCGCCGATCAGTTTGTCGTCTTCTATCAACAAAATACGCATCTGACGCTCCTTGTGCCCCGATGAAGATAGCCTGCGATCTTCTCATACCCGGAACAGGCTGAAAATTTTTATTTTTTCCAGTTAAGAAGTTGTTAAGCATTACACTGTTTAATAAAGATGAAATAAACCGAAGGGAGAAGATCAGATGAAAAAATTTGCTGCAATGACGGCTATTCTTGCGATTTGCGCTGCCCCGGCGTTTGCTGCCACCCAGGGTGGATTTAACGGACCAAACGGCACCCAGAACGCCACGCAAAACGGGGGCTTCAATGGCCCGAACAGCAGCGCGGTCACGGTTGAGAATGCGAAAAAACTCAATGACGATGCGCCGGTTACCCTGCGCGGTACGCTGGTTGAGCGAGTAGGCGACGAACTGTATCTGTTCAAAGATGCTTCCGGTACGATTAACGTCGATATCGACGACAAGCGCTGGAACGGCGTGACCATTACCCCGCAGGATACCGTTGAAATTCAGGGGGAAGTCGATAAAGGCCGCAACTCTGTTGAAATTGATGTTAAGCACGTCAATAAAGTGACGAAATAATCCCCTGCCGGGCCGGTTCTCCGGCCCTTTTTCTTTGTGACTCAACGCCGCAGATAGGGTAGTATCTGCGGCAATATTGCCCATCAATAGCCGGGTACAAGTTGAGGAATCACAATCAATGAGCGATATGGCAGAGCGCCTTGCGCTACATGAATTCACAGAAAACGCCTACCTGAACTACTCCATGTACGTCATCATGGATCGGGCATTGCCATTTATTGGCGATGGCCTGAAGCCGGTTCAGCGCCGCATCGTGTATGCGATGTCGGAACTGGGGCTGAATGCCAGCGCGAAATTTAAAAAATCCGCCCGTACCGTCGGCGACGTCCTCGGTAAGTACCATCCGCACGGCGACAGCGCCTGTTATGAAGCGATGGTCCTGATGGCACAGCCGTTCTCTTACCGCTATCCGCTGGTGGACGGGCAAGGGAACTGGGGCGCGCCGGACGATCCGAAATCCTTCGCGGCGATGCGTTATACCGAATCGCGGCTGTCAAAATATGCAGAACTTCTGCTGGGCGAGCTTGGCCAGGGCACGGCGGACTGGGTGCCGAACTTCGACGGCACGTTGCAGGAGCCGAAAATGCTGCCTGCGCGCCTGCCGAATATTCTGCTTAATGGTACTACCGGCATCGCGGTGGGAATGGCGACGGATATTCCGCCGCATAACCTGCGCGAAATCGCCAAAGCCGCCATTACGCTGATTGAGCAGCCGAAAACCAGCCTCGACGAACTGTTGGATATCGTGCAGGGGCCGGATTACCCGACCGAAGCGGAAATCATCACCTCCCGCGCTGAAATTCGTAAAATCTACGAAAACGGTCGCGGCTCCGTGCGGATGCGCGCGGTGTGGAAAAAAGAAGACGGCGCGGTGGTGATTACCGCGCTGCCGCACCAGACCTCCGGGGCGCGCGTGCTGGAGCAGATCGCCGCCCAGATGCGCAATAAAAAGCTGCCGATGGTCGATGACCTGCGCGATGAATCCGATCACGAAAACCCGACCCGTCTGGTGATTGTGCCGCGCTCCAACCGCGTGGATATGGATCAGGTAATGAACCACCTGTTCGCCACGACCGATCTGGAAAAAAGCTATCGCATCAACCTGAACATGATCGGCCTTGACGGGCGTCCGGCGGTGAAAAACCTGCTGGAAATCCTCAGCGAATGGCTGGTGTTCCGCCGCGATACCGTGCGTCGCCGTCTGAATTACCGTCTGGAGAAAGTCCTTAAGCGCCTGCATATCCTTGAAGGTTTGCTGGTGGCGTTTCTCAATATCGACGAAGTGATTGAGATCATCCGCAGCGAAGATGAACCGAAACCAGCGCTGATGTCGCGTTTTGGCATCAGCGAAACCCAGGCCGAAGCCATCCTCGAACTGAAATTGCGCCACCTCGCCAAACTGGAAGAAGTGAAAATTCGCGGCGAGCAGGCGGAACTGGAAAAAGAACGCGATCAACTGCAGGGCATTCTGGCGTCCGAACGTAAAATGAATACCCTGCTGAAGAAAGAGCTACAGGCCGATGCGGAAGCGTTTGGCGATGACCGTCGTTCCCCGCTGCACGAGCGCGAAGAAGCGAAAGCCATGAGCGAGCATGACATGCTGCCGTCAGAACCGGTGACTATCGTGCTGTCGCAGATGGGCTGGGTGCGCAGCGCCAAAGGCCACGACATCGACGCGCAGGGGCTGAACTATAAAGCGGGCGATAGCTGGAAAGCCTCGGTAAAAGGCAAGAGCAATCAGCCGGTGGTGTTCATTGATACCACTGGCCGCAGCTATGCGATCGATCCGATTACTTTGCCATCGGCACGCGGGCAGGGCGAGCCGCTGACCGGCAAGCTGACGCTGCCGCCGGGCGCGACGGTTGAGCATATGCTGATGACCGGCGACGAGCAGAAGCTGCTGATGGCGTCGGATGCGGGCTACGGCTTTGTCTGCACCTTTAACGATCTGGTCTCGCGCAACCGCGCAGGCAAGACGCTGATTACGCTGCCGGAAAACGCTCACGTGCTGCCGCCGCTGATCGTTGAAGATGAATCCGACATGCTGCTGGCCATCACCCATGCCGGACGGATGCTGATGTTCCCGGTCAGCGACCTGCCGCAGTTGTCGAAAGGGAAGGGGAACAAGATTATCAGCATCCCTTCAGCGGAAGCGGCGGCGGGAACGGACGGCCTGGCGCATCTCTTTGTGCTGCCGCCACAGAGCACGCTGACTATCCACGTCGGCAAGCGCAAGATCAAACTGCGCCCGGAAGAGCTGCAGAAAGTGGTCGGTGAACGCGGACGCCGCGGTTCCCTGATGCGCGGGCTGCAAAAAATCGACCGCGTGGATATCGACTCTCCACACCGGGCGAGCGCGGGCGATAGCGAAGAATAAAACATCCTGATTTCCCCTTCCCAACGTGGAAGGGGAAGCAATAAAATTGCTGTAAAATCGTTGTTAATTCACGCGCTGCGAATAACAATACCCCTTCGGGAACCTGCAATTCACATGACGGCGGACCGGGTTAATATCCTGAATAATTCTAAACGGTCCGGGTGTTAGAGGTAGCTATGCTTTCAATTTTGCGTTTAATTGTTGTGGTCATTTATAGCATTCTGGTATGCGTATTTGGCTGTATTTATTGTCTTTTTAGTCCGCGTAATCCTAAGCACGTTGCTACATTTGGTCATCTGTTTGCCCGTCTCGCGCCCGTCTTCGGCCTGAAGGTTGAACGGCGGATGCCTGCCGATGCGGGCAGCTACGGTAACGCTATTTATATTGCGAACCATCAGAACAACTACGATATGGTCACCGCCTCCGGCATCGTCCAGCCACCGACCGTTACCGTCGGTAAAAAAAGCCTGATCTGGGTTCCGTTTTTTGGCCTGCTTTACTGGCTGACCGGGAACCTGCTGATTGACCGTAACAACCGCTCACGCGCGCACAGCACCATCGCCGCCGTGGTCGATCAATTCAAAAAGCGCCGTATCTCTATCTGGATGTTCCCGGAAGGCACCCGCAGCCGTGGACGCGGCCTGCTGCCGTTCAAGACCGGTGCATTTCACGCGGCGATTGCCGCAGGCGTGCCGGTGATCCCAGTGTGCGTTTCTAATACGTCCAATAAAATTAAGCTTAACCGACTGAATAACGGGCTGGTGATTGTTGAAATGTTGCCACCCATTGATACCAGCCGCTGGGGTAAAGATCAGGTCCGCGATCTCGCCACCCACTGCCGTGAAGTGATGGCGGCAAAAATTGCCGAGCTGGATAAAGAAGTTGCCGAGCGGGAAGCGGCGGAACAGCGTTAATCCGGTTTACCCGGCGGGAAACGGAACCCTCTTACTTTTTTGGTCTCAACGGAGTCAATATGTCACTCAGTCGGCGTCAGTTTGTTCAGGCATCAGGGTTGGCGCTCTGCGCTGGTGCGGTGCCGCTGAGGGCAAATGCAGCCGGACAGCAGCAGGCTCTGCCGGTCCCTCCTTTGCTGGAGTCGCGTCGCGGGCAGCCGCTTTTTCTGACGCTTCAGCGCTCGCACTGGACGTTTACGCCGGGAACGCGCGCGCCCGTCTGGGGGATCAACGGCCGTTATCTGGGGCCGACGATCCGCGTCTGGCGCGGGGATGACGTCAAGCTCATCTACAGTAACCGGATGACCGAAAACGTGGCGATGACCATAAGCGGCCTTCAGGTGCCGGGGCCGCTGATTGGCGGCGCGGCGCGGATGATGTCGCCGAATGCCGACTGGGCACCCGTATTACCGATCCGCCAGAACGCGGCCACGCTGTGGTATCACGCCAATACGCCGAACCGGATGGCAGAACAGGTTTATCAGGGGCTGGCGGGCATGTGGCTGGTGGAAGATGAGATCAGCAAATCGCTGCCGATCCCAGGTCATTACGGCGTGGATGATTTCCCCGTTATTATTCAGGATAAAAGGCTGGATAACTTCGGTACGCCGGAGTACAGCGAGCCGGGCAGCGGCGGTTTTGTTGGCGATACGCTGCTGGTGAACGGCGCGCAAAGCCCTTACGTTGAAGTATCGCGTGGCTGGGTGCGCCTGCGCCTGCTCAACGCCTCCAACTCCCGCCGCTACCAGCTGCAAATGAGCGACGGTCGGGCGATCCACGTCATTTCCGGCGATCAGGGATTCCTGCCCGCGCCGGTTTCCGTCAAACAGCTTTCGCTGGCACCGGGCGAGCGGCGCGAGATCCTCGTCGACATGACTAATGGTGATGAAGTCTCGATCACCTGCGGTGAAGCGGCGGGCATTATGGACCGCATTCGCGGCTTCTTTGAGCCATCAAGCATTTTGATTTCCACGCTGGTGCTGACCCTGCGCCCGACGGGCCTGCTCCCGCTGGTCACCGACAGCCTGCCGCAGCGCCTGCTTCCGGCGGAGCTGATCAGCGGCGCGGCGGTGCGCAGCCGCGATATCAGCCTCGGCGACGATCCGGGTATTAACGGCCAGCTCTGGGACCCGCAGCGCGTGGATATCACCGCCCAGCAGGGTACCTGGGAGCGCTGGACGGTGCGCGCCGATATGCCGCAATCTTTCCATATTGAAGGCGTGATGTTCCAGATCCGCAACGTCAACGGCGCGATGCCGTTCCCGGAAGACCGGGGCTGGAAAGATACCGTCTGGATCGACGGTCAGGTTGAACTGCTGGTGTACTTCGGTCAGCCCTCGTGGGCGCATTTCCCGTTCCAGTACGCCAGCCAGACGCTGGAAATGGCGGATCGGGGATCTATCGGGCAACTGCTGGTGAATCCTGCGCCTTAAAAGCAGCAATACGGACAAGGACGTCCAGTGAGGAGCAGCGAAGCAGGCTATCGGTTCCTCACGTTTTGGATGGTGACTGCAGGCGGTTATCTTACTCTGCTGGTCATTTTCGACGGTCTCACTGTGTTGTACCGCGCGCCGGATAACCTGTCCGGCGGCATCCTGCATTAACCCTTCGATTTCTGTTGAAATCGGGCTTATAATCCTCGCCCTTTGATTATTTTTTCCCCGGAAGCATTATGAGCGCAATTTCCCTGATCCAGCCGGATCGTGACCTTTTCTCCTGGCCGCAGTACTGGGCCGCCTGTTTTGGCCCCGCGCCGTTTTTGCCGATGTCGCGTGAAGAGATGGATCAACTGGGCTGGGATAGCTGCGACATTATCATTGTTACCGGCGATGCTTACGTGGATCATCCGAGCTTCGGCATGGCGATCTGCGGGCGGATGCTGGAAGCGCAGGGCTTCCGGGTGGGGATCATCGCCCAGCCGGACTGGAACAGCAAAGAGGACTTTATGCGCCTCGGCAAGCCGAATCTGTTTTTCGGCGTAACGGCAGGCAATATGGACTCGATGATCAACCGTTATACGGCGGATCGCCGCCTGCGTCATGACGATGCTTACACCCCGGATAACGTGGCGGGCAAACGCCCGGATCGCGCCACGCTGGCCTATACCCAGCGCTGTAAAGAGGCGTGGAAAGACGTACCGGTGATCCTCGGCGGCATCGAAGCCAGCCTGCGCCGTACCGCGCACTATGATTACTGGTCGGATACCGTGCGCTGCTCGGTGCTGGTTGATTCCAAAGCCGACATGTTGATTTTCGGCAACGGCGAGCGTCCGCTGGTGGAAGTGGCACACCGTCTGGCGATGGGAGAATCTGTCAGTCAGATCCGCGACGTGCGTAATACTGCGATTATCGTTAAAGAAGCGCTGCCGGGCTGGAGCGGGGTGGACTCCACGCGGCTGGACACGCCGGGCAAAATCGACCCGATCCCGCATCCTTACGGCGACGATCTGCCGTGCGCCGATAACAAACCGGTTGCCCCGCAAAAGTCAGAGGCGAAGCGCGTGACCGTGCAGCCGCCGCGTCCGAAGCCGTGGGAAAAAACCTACGTGCTGCTGCCGTCGTTCGAGAAAGTGAAGGGCGACAAAGTGCTTTACGCCCACGCATCACGCATTTTGCATCATGAAACCAACCCCGGCTGCGCGCGGGCGCTGATGCAGAAGCATGGCGATCGCTATCTGTGGATCAACCCGCCCGCCATTCCGCTCTCCACCGAAGAGATGGACAGCGTGTTTGCCCTGCCGTACCAGCGCGTGCCGCATCCGGCATATGGTCAGGCCCGTATTCCGGCCTATGAGATGATCCGCTTTTCCATCAATATTATGCGCGGCTGTTTTGGCGGCTGCGCGTTTTGCTCGATCACCGAGCATGAAGGGCGCATCATTCAGAGTCGTTCCGAGGACTCGATCATCAATGAGATCGAAGCCATTCGCGACTCGGTGCCCGGCTTTACCGGGGTGATCTCCGATCTGGGCGGCCCCACGGCCAATATGTATATGCTGCGCTGCACCTCGCCGCGCGCCGAGCAGACCTGCCGCAGGCTCTCGTGCGTGTACCCGGAGATCTGCCCGCATATGGATACCAACCATCAGCCAACGATTGATCTTTATCGCCGCGCCCGCGATCTGCAGGGCGTGAAGAAGATCCTGATTGCTTCCGGCGTGCGTTACGATCTGGCGGTGGCGGACCCGCGTTATATTAAGGAACTGGCGACCCATCACGTGGGCGGCTATCTGAAGATCGCCCCGGAACATACCGAAGAAGGCCCGCTGTCGAAGATGATGAAGCCGGGGATGGGCAGCTATCACCGCTTTAAGGAGCTGTTTGATACCTATTCGAAGCAGGCGGGGAAAGAGCAGTATCTGATCCCGTATTTTATCTCCGCGCACCCTGGCACCCGCGATGAGGACATGGTGAATCTGGCGCTGTGGCTGAAGCAGCACCGTTTCCGTCTCGATCAGGTGCAGAACTTCTATCCGTCGCCGCTCGCCAACTCGACCACCATGTATTATACCGGCAAAAACCCGCTGGCTAAGATTGATTACAAGAGTGAAGACGTGGTGGTGCCGAAAGGAGATAAACAGCGCCGCCTGCATAAAGCGCTGCTGCGCTATCACGATCCGGCCAACTGGCCGCTGATCCGCCAGGCGCTGGAAGAGATGGGCAAAAAGCATCTGATTGGTGGTCGCCGCGACTGCCTGGTGCCCGCGCCGACCCTCGAAGAGATGCGCGAAGCCCGGCGGCAGAACCGTAATACCCGCCCGGCGCTGACGAAGCATACGCCGGTGGCGCACCAGCGGCAGACGCCTGCGGGTAATAAAAAACGTGGGAAGGTTGCCGGACGTTAAATGCTTTGCCCGGCAGCCTGGTCTGCCGGGCGGTTTAGCGTGGCGGACTAACGCGTATTACTATGAGCGCTGATGCGCAACATGCAGACGCCGTGAAGGACAATAAGAATGAATAAAAAATTCTGGCCAGCATTGATTAGCGCCGCGCTGTTACAGAGCGGCTGCGTCACCTGGTACCAGTCGCAGCCGAAGGTGGAAGGGCTGATGCTCAATAGTCAGGGACAGCCGCTCGCGGACCAGCAGGTCACCCTCGAAAGTAATGCCGGTTCAGAAACGACGCAATCCGATGGTGCAGGGCGTTTTACGTTTTCCGGGAAACATGAATTGGCGTTCTTTATCCCGATCGGCCCGATTGACTGGATACACCAGGCTAAATTACACGTTCCTGCTGCCGGGCAGGTAAACACGTTTAATTTGGGCGGCGCGTTCGGTAATTCGCACGCCTTTGACGGGGCGCAGTTTGCTGTGGTCTGCCAGATCCCGGCGACGACGCAACTGCCGCCGCCGGAGATATGTCATCGTGAATTAATGGAAAATGTGACGGGGAATCAGCCGCCGAAGTGATCCGGGTCCGGTCCCAGACGTTTGCCCTGATCCAATTTGGCAATTTCGCCCAGTTCGTCTTTATCCAGACGGAAGTCCCAGACGCCGAAGTTTTCTACGATGCGCGACGGCGTGACTGATTTCGGGATCACCACCAGCCCGTTATCAAGATGCCAGCGGATAACAATCTGTGCGGGCGTTTTACCGTATTTGTCGGCTAAATCGCGAATGATTTTCTGGTCAAATACGCCTTCGCCGCCCTGAGCCAGCGGGCTCCAGGATTCGGTCTGGATCTTATGCGTCGCGTTCCACGCATGAAGCTGGCGCTGCTGTAACAGCGGGTGCAGTTCGATCTGGTTGATCACCGGCGTTACGCCCGTTTCGTCAATCAGCCGTTGCAGGTGGTTGATCTGGAAGTTACAGACGCCGATGCTCTTGATCAGCCCCTCTTTTTGCAGATCGATCATGCCTTGCCACGCTTCAACATAGCGATCGATCGCCGGAACCGGCCAGTGCATCAGGTAGAGATCGACGTGATCGAGCTGAAGCTTTTCAAGGCTCTCCTGCAAGGCTTCACGCGGACGTTTCTGATCGTCATTCCACAGCTTGGTGGTGATGAACAGTTCATCGCGCGGGATGCCAGCGCTCTGTAACGCTTTCCCTACACCGTCTTCATTTTTGTACGCGGCCGCGGTATCGATGGAACGATAACCGGTCTCCAGCGCTTTATGAATGGCCTGGACAACCTCGTCATTGCCTGCCTTCCACACGCCGAGCCCCAGCTGCGGCATGATGTTGCCGTCCTGAAGTTTGATTACGCCTGGATGTGTCATGCATACCTCCTTTTTGAAAACTCGCCGAAGTGTCCTCCGGCGAAGTTGTGTGCATTAAGTCTGGACGAAAAAGTCAAAAACGAAAGCCGGGAGATGAAATGGTTAACGCGCCGCTTCGTAAATCCGGCGGCTGATGTCGGGGGTGATATCACCGTGTTCGCCCAGCGCGGTCATCCCGTGCTCTTCCAGCTTCGCCAGCAGCGCCGGGATAGAGCTACCGTCCAGGCCGTAGCCGGAAAGGCGGGTCGGCACGCCGAGCTGTTCGAAGAAGTGACGGGTGGCGGCGATGGCGGCGTCAATGCGCTCGTCTTCGCTACCCTCGGTAATATTCCAGACGCGTTCGGCATACTGGAGCAGCTTGCCGCGCTTGGCAGCACGCTTTTCATTCCACAGCGCGGGCAGCACGACCGCCAGCGTCTGCGCGTGATCGAGGCCGTGCATCGCCGTTAGCTCATGGCCCAGCATATGGGTAGCCCAGTCCTGCGGCACGCCCGCTCCGATCAGGCCGTTGAGCGCCTGGGTCGCCGCCCACATGACGTTAGCGCGCACATCGTAGTTTTCCGGCTCCTGAAGCGCTTTCGGGCCGTCTTCAATCAGCGTCAGCAGAATGCCTTCCGCAAAACGATCCTGGATTTTGCCGTTCACCGGATAAGTGACGTACTGTTCAACGGTGTGAACGAATGCATCGACCACGCCGTTAGCGACCTGGCGCGGCGGCAGAGTGTAGGTGTAAACCGGGTCGAGAACCGCAAATACCGGCTGCACGAACGGAGAGTGAAACGCCTGCTTGTCGCCAGTCGTTTTACGCGAGATCACCGCGCCTTTGTTGGATTCAGATCCGGTGGCGGGCAGGGTCAGGACGGAGCCCATCGGGATTGCGCTTTTGATTTCGCTGCCGCTGGTTTGCAAAATGTGCCACGGATCGGTGCCGTCCGGGTAGTGAGCGGCGGCGGCAATAAATTTAGTGCCGTCGAGAACTGAACCGCCGCCGACGGCCAGCAGAAAGGTGATGTGGTCATCGCGGGCAATTTTTACCGCGTTCATCAGCGTTTCATAAGACGGGTTTGGCTCAATGCCGCCGAATTCGCGCACGTCCAGCCCGGCGAGCGCGCTGTGAACCTGATCCAGCACGCCGGTTTTTTTCACGCTACCGCCGCCATAAGTGATAAGTACGCGGGCGTCAGCCGGGATCTGCGCACGCAGATCGGCAATCGCGCCTTTACCAAACAGGATGCGGGTGGGGGTATGCAGAGTAAAATTATTCATTGTTCGTTCCCTAATGTGGGTGAAAAAACAGGCTTCCATTGTGGGCGTGCTGTGGTCTGCTCTCAATGCATATTCCTGTCGATCTCTTGCCCATTTCTCCACGGCGCTGGAGAATGCGGATAAATGCAGGCACACTCATATTCCCTCATTGCGCCCCGGAGATGACCCATTATGGACCGTCAGGAAATCTGCCAGCAACTCACCGAAAAAATTAACCTGCTAAGAGCTAACGAAAAATCCCTGAGCACCCTGCTGCCGGACGTGCGTCTGCTGTACGGCACCCAGCCGGGGACGCGCACGCCGGTGATGTATCAGCCGGGGATCGTTTTTCTCTTTTCCGGCTATAAAATTGGTTATATCAATGAGCGCGTTTTTCGCTATGACACCAATGAGTATCTGCTGCTTACCGTACCGCTGCCGTTCGAGTGCGAAACCTACGCCACGCCGGAAGTGCCGCTGGCCGGGCTGCGCCTGAATGTGGATATCCTGCAATTGCAGGAACTGCTGATGGATATTGGTGAAGACGAGAGTTTTCAGCCTGGCTCATCGGCGAGCGGTATTAACTCGTCGGTGCTGTCGGATGACATTCTCTGCGCGGCGGAGCGGCTGCTGGACGTTATGGAGCGCCCGCTGGATGCGCGCATTCTCGGCAGGCAGATTATCCGCGAGCTTCTTTATCACGTTCTCACCGGCCCGCGTGGGGGCGCACTGCTGGCGCTGGTCAGCCGCCAGACGCATTTCAGCCTGATCAGCCGGGTGCTCAAGCGCATCGAAAGCCACTACACCGAGAACCTGAGCGTTGATCAGCTCGCTGCCGAAGCGAATATGAGCGTCTCCGCGTTTCACCATAATTTCAAATCGGTCACCAGCACCTCGCCGTTGCAGTATCTGAAATCGTATCGCCTGCATAAGGCGCGGATGCTGATGATCCACGATGGCATGAAGGCCAGCGCGGCGGCGATGCGGGTAGGTTACGAAAGCGCTTCGCAATTCAGTCGGGAATTTAAGCGCTATTTTGGCATGACGCCGGGTGAGGACGCGGCGAGGATCAGAACGTTACAGGGCGTGTAATCGCCCCGGTTTAGCGGGGCGGCGGGCGATCAGGCGTTACAGTATTTCTTTTTGACCACCACGATAATGGTGCCAAGCAGCCCGGCGACCAGCAGGAAAATCGGCAGGACCATCAGGAAGGTCATGACCTGATCTTCATGACGCTTGACGAAGGGGATCATGCTGAGCGCGTAGCCGAAGCTGGTGACGACCAGCACCCACAGCAGCGCACTTAACCAGTTAAAAAACTGAAAGCGGCGGTTGGACAGGCCGGAAATGCCCGCCATTGTCGGCAGCAGCGTACGCACGAAAGCCAGGAAACGCCCCGCCAGCAACGCCAGCAGACCGTGCCGGTCAAACATGCAGGTTGCCCGCTGGTGGTATTTTTCGGGAAGCTGCGACAGCCAGCCTTTGACCACGCGGGTATTGCCCAGCCAGCGCCCCTGCGCGTAGCTTAGCCAACAGCCAAGACTGGCAGCGGTGGTCAGAATGACAACGGTGGGAACAAAACCCATGACGTCGCGGGCGATCAGCGCGCCCGCCAGTAAAAGCAGGCTGTCGCCCGGTAAGAAAGACGCAGGCAGGAGGCCGTTTTCCAGAAACAGCGTGGCGAACATAACCAGATAAACAACACCAATAACGTGCGGATTCGCCAGAGCAGCGAAATCATGCTGCCAGAGTGCGGCGACGATATTATGAATAACAGCCATGAACTTTCCCGTGAAACTGCATCTATTCGACGATTGTATCTTTTACTGCCCCGGGACACCTTGATCCCGGACGCAACATTACAGACTTTTCCACTTTTGAAGTACGAAAAGATGTGCTTCTGGTCGCCTGTCCGCGTCATCTTCCAGGTCACGAGCGCTTACGCGACCGGAGTGATTTTGCGTTTATTATGACACGATACGGGAAAAACCGGCTGCTAAATCGGCAAGAAGATCGTCAACATTCTCTAAACCAATATGAACACGGATCAGCGTACCGTCAAAGTCCACTTCGCCGTCGGGACGAATGGCGGCAATGTGCTCTGGCTGGTTGGCGAGGATCAGCGATTCATAGCCGCCCCACGAGTAGGCCATGCTGAACAGCGTGAAGTTGTCGAGGTACTCCGCCAGCTCCGCGTCGTTAAGTCGCTTTTTCAGCACGAACGAGAACAGGCCGCTGCTACCGGTGAAATCGCGTTTCCAGAATTCATGGCCTTTGCTGCCGGGCAGGGCAGGGTGATTCACCTGCTCAACCTGCGGATGAATAGCCAGCCATTCGGCAATTTTCAGGCTGCTTTCATGATGCTGACGCAGGCGAACGCCCAGCGTGCGCAGACCACGGCTGGTCATGTAGGCGGTGTCCGCATCCACCATCTGCCCCATCAGGTAGGCGTTCTCGCGCAGTTGATCCCAGCAGCGGGCGTTGGCGACGGCAGTGCCGACCATCGCATCGGAATGCCCAATCAGGTATTTCGTGCCCGCCTGGATGGAGATATCAATGCCGAAATCCAGCGCCTTAAACAGAATGCCCGCCGCCCAGGTGTTGTCGATCATGATGATGGCATCAGGCGCTACACGCCTGACCTCGCTCACAATCGCCGGAACATCATGCACTTCCATGGTGATCGAGCCGGGGGATTCCAGAAAAACCACTTTAGTGTTGGGGCGCACCAGATCGGCAATTTTTGCGCCGATTGTTGGATCGAACCAGCCAGTGGTGACGCCCAGTTTACCGAGAATTTTCGTGGCAAAGTCCTGCGTCGGTTCATAGGCGCTGTTCGTAATAAGGATATGATCGCCCTGTTCGACAAACGCCAGGATGCTGTTTGCTACCGCCGCCGCACCGCAGGGAAACAGCGCGCAGCCCGCGCCGCCTTCCAGTTCACACATCGCTTCCTGAAGCGAAAAATGGGTCAGCGTCCCGCGACGACCATAAAAGAGTTCGCCTTTCGCCCGGTTGCGGGTGGCCTGTTTTTTTGCCGCCACGCTGTCGAATACCAGCGACGAGGCGCGCTGAATGACGCTGTTTACCGATCCCTGGGTGTATTTTTTGCTGCGCCCTGCATTCACCAGGGCCGTATCAATGTGCTTCTCTGCCATAGTCGCTCAACCTGCTTTTATCCATCTGGATGTCTAAATTAACACGATTGATGCATTATGCACCTGCGCGCAGGTGCATTCAGTAGAAAAATTTCCCGGAATTCGACTTAAGACTTTTTTACTGCGTAAGCGCAAGGAAAATGAGCGGAATTTGCGGCAGTATGTAAATACTAATGAGAACTACTATCAATTCGATGATGTTTTGATATTATTATGCTCAGATTTGTGACCTGGGTCCTGGAGATTAAGAGTGGGTAATAATTTGATGCAGACGGATCTCTCCGTTCTGGGCATGTATCAACATGCTGACATCGTGGTTAAAATTGTGATGATTGGTCTGCTTCTGGCGTCGGTTGTCACCTGGGCTATTTTCTTCAGCAAAAGCGTGGAAATGCTGGCGCATAAGCGTCGTATTAAGCGCGAACAGCAGCAGCTCGCTGAAGCCCGCTCTCTGGACCAGGCCAGCGATATCGCCTCCTCCTTCCACGCCCGAAGCCTCAGCACTCGCCTGATTTATGAAGCACAGAACGAACTGGAGCTTTCCGAAGGTTCAACGGATAACGAAGGGATTAAAGAGCGCACCAGCTTCCGCCTGGAACGTCGCGTGGCGGCGTTTGGTCGCCACATGGGACGCGGCAACGGTTATCTCGCCACCATCGGCGCGATTTCCCCGTTCGTCGGCCTGTTCGGGACAGTGTGGGGGATCATGAACAGCTTTATCGGTATCGCCCAGACCCAGACCACTAACCTGGCGGTCGTTGCGCCGGGCATCGCGGAAGCGCTGCTGGCAACGGCGATTGGCCTGATTGCGGCCATCCCGGCGGTGGTGATTTACAACATTTTCGCCCGTATGATTGCCAGCTACAAAGCCTCGCTCGGTGATGTTGCCGCGCAAATTCTGCTGTTGCAGAGCCGCGATCTCGATCTCGATGCCAGCAACGTCGCGCATCCCGTGCGTACCACCCAGAAACTCCGCTTAGGGTAATGCAGCATGGCTTTGCATCTTAATGAAAATCTGGATGATAACGGTGAAATGCATGACATCAACGTCACGCCGTTTATCGACGTGATGCTGGTGCTGCTGATTATCTTCATGGTGGCCGCGCCGCTGGCGACTGTCGATGTGAAGGTGAATCTCCCGGCTTCCTCCAGCCAGCCGCAGCCGCGACCGGAAAAACCGATTTATCTTTCGGTGAAAGCAGACAACAGCATGTTCCTCGGTAACGATCCGATCACCGACGAGACGATGGTTAACACGCTGAATACCCTGACCGAAGGTAAGAAAGACACCACCATTTTCTTCCGTGCGGATAAAACCGTGGATTACGAAACGATGATGAAAGTGATGGATACACTGCACCAGGCAGGCTATCTGAAGATTGGTCTGGTAGGTGAAGAAGTGACGAAAGCGAAGTAATCGCCCTCGCCGCCTCAGTCGATGAAAGCTGGCTTCATGCCAGCTTTTTTTATGCTTAGCCTAAATGTTCCCCGCCGCATACGCCATGCACTTCGGCAGTAACGTAGCTGGATTCATGGCTTGCCAGATAGACATAAATCGGTGCCAGCTCGGCTGGCTGCCCGGCACGCTTCATCGGCGTTTGCTGACCAAACTCCGGCAGCTTGTGCTGCGGCTGACCGCCAGAAACCTGAAGTGCTGTCCAGATTGGACCTGGCGCGACCACATTTACCCGAATACCTTTCTCCGCAATCTGCTTGGCCAGACCACGGCTGTAGTTAAGGATCGCGGCTTTAGTCGAGGCGTAGTCCAGCAGGTGCGGGCTGGGCTGGTAGGCCTGGATGGAGGAGGTGGTGATAATGCTTGCCCCCGGTTGCAGGTGCGGCAGCGCCTCCTGGGTGATCCAGAACAGCGCAAACACGTTCACCGCGTAGGTCTGCTGAAACTGTTCACTGGTCAAATCGGCGATGTCCTCAATGGCGGTCTGTTTCCCGGCGACCAGCGCCAGCACATCCAGTCCGCCGAGCGCTTCACGGGCCTTATGCACCAGCGAGCGGGCGAAAGATTCATCACTCAGGTCGCCAGGGATCAGGACCGCTTTACGGCCCGCCGCCTCAATCAGCGCTTTCACTTCCTGCGCGTCTTCTTCTTCCGCAGGCAGATAGTTGATTGCCACGTCTGCACCTTCACGTGCGTAAGCAATGGCGGCAGCGCGTCCGATACCGGAGTCACCACCTGTCACCAGTGCCTTACGCTCTTTAAGACGACCGCTTCCCACATAGCTTTTTTCACCGCAGTCCGGCACCGGCGTCATTTTGGCCTGTACGCCCGGCGCAGGCTGCTTCTGTTTTGGGTATTCACCGGTGTGATATTGGGTGGTCGGATCCTGGACAGTGGTTTGATTCTTTGACATGAATACGATCTCCATGGTGGGTGACGAATACGTTAAGCGTAGTCGCCCATGCCGGAGGGGGGAAATTAATCGGGATCTTCTGTACCCGGTGTGGCTGCGGGCTGTGGGGCGGGTGGGACGTTTTCCAGCGGGACGATGCGCACATTGGAGGTGCGAAAACCGCCGTCGGAGAGTTTACGGGTGAGGGAAAGCGTTGCCGTCTCGCGCTCACGTATGCGTTGATATTTCTCTTCTACGCCGTCGAGGATTTTGTCTTCCAGATCGGGACGGCGGGCGATAATCTCATTAAGGATCGCGCCGTAAATTTCTTCTTTGATCTGATAGGCGTATATCTCGCGGCGGTTCTGCCATTTCATTTTAACCAGCGCAGCGGGGATTGAAGTCAGCGCTTTCGCCGTGTTCTGAATGGTGGCATTTTTATCGCTAATCAATACCGCAAGATTGTGCTTTAAGATAACTTCATCGCTTTTTGTATCGTCTAAAGTCAAATAAACGTCTTTGCTATCATATTTTTTCACGTTATTCGTCCTCCAGATTGTAAAACATAGGCGCAGCCTTTTCGCCGGTAATCAAATTAAGCCAAATTTCATTTCCGGCTTCATTAATCTCCAGCGTTTTATCTGCTAAAATTTGACTTAATTCCTGAGCAGAGAAATCACCTTCGGCCTGTAACTGATTAAGGATGTGGCAGAAAGCTTCAATTTTGACAACACGGAACAGTCTGTCTTTTATATGGCGATCGCGTTCTTCCAGTAACATATTTCTGGAAAAAGCGCTGCGCCCGGACGAGGTTAATATGTCTCTTTCGAAATCGGCGAGGGTTCTTTTTCCCTGAGTTAAACTGGCGGTACTTTCTGCTTCCCCACTTTCTTCCCCTGTCTCGGACGTGTGAAAGCGAGCCGGGATAAGGGTCTCGGGTATCATTTAAATTCCTTAACTTTCAACATCATGGGGAACATTATAATATGAGGCTCGTTGACAATAACATGGCGCACTTTTAAAATCAAAAAAAATGGAGCGCGCCATGAACAGCATTATTTATTTAGTGATTGCACTGCTATTGCTCACCGCTATTATTCTCTTCCTGATGGCAGAGTTCAATAAAGCACCGACGGAAAGTGAAGAAGAATCACCGGCACCGGTAGTCGCGAGGTCGAAAGAAGAGGGGGAAGACCATTTCTCCCGGCTAATGAATGCAATTACTCCGGCATGGTACTGGCGGGTAAATCATGAATATATTGACTTTTTACATGCCACTATTAAGCGCATGGACGTCACGCAAATAAAGGCGACGCCGGGTTTATTTGACGCCCAGCGTCGCTGTAGCGATCTCAATTCTGCGGTGTATAAATATTACGACAATCTTAAACAGCGCTGCCTGAACGGCGAGAAGGTGCCGCACGCCGACCTCGACGTGGTGAATCTGCAACAGTGTTTTCGCGAGTTCAGCCTGGACGCTTACCCCACGCTGGTCGCGCTGGTGTGGCCAGAATTCCAGCGCCCGTTCGTGAAACCTTACCATGTTTAACCCTGATCTCTGGTAGAATATTCCTCTAAATCAGGTTAAGAAAAATGATTGTTCTGTTGTGTAGCAGCACTGAATTTACCTTTATGAAAAGTAATATTTACAAAAAATAATCACAAAAGGTTATAAATTCTCCACGCCTTGCCGATAACGAGAGGTAAGCAATCCCACAAGGCAAGGAACTTCAATGCGACTTCTTCGTAATCTCACTATCCGCCTCGTTATGCTGATGATCCTCGGTATCTTCTGCGTGCTATGGTGCGGCGTCGGCCTGTACAGCGTTTTTGCCCTCAGCAAAGTCGCTGAAGGGAACGACATTGACCGGCAACTGGTTAAACAAATGACCGTGTTAAGCCAGGGTAACGATCAGTATTTTCGTTTTGTAACCCGTCTTGGTCGGGCGATGGAAACCAAAGCGGCAGGCGGCACGGCGGATTTTGCGTCGCCGCAGCAGGCGCTGGAGAGTATGCGCTCCAGACTGGAGGAGCTGAAAAAGCTCTCTCCTGGCGCGATGGATGCGCAAATCTCGGCGGAAGTGATCAACAACTGGCAGGCGCTGCTGGATCAGGGTGTGATCCCGCAAATGCAGCGCGCGCAGCAGGGAACGGCGGAGGAGTATCGCGCTCAGGCCAATCAAATCACGCCGCCGCTGAGCCGCGCGTTTGGTCAAAGCGCCGAGAAATTCAACGCCGCTGCCGCAACAACGCTTGAGCGCACCCGCGTGATGGTCGATGCGCGGACCAGCGTCACCCGTTACGCCATTATCGCGGCGGTGATCGTCGGCATTTTGCTGCTGATTTTTTCTGACCGCTATCTGGTTAATTTTCTGGTTAAGCCGCTGGAGCGTATTCGCCAGCAGTTCCGGCAGATTGCGCAGGGCGATCTGAGCCAACCGATGGACGATCTGGGGCGTAACTGCGTCGGGCAACTGGTGCCGCTGTTACAGGCGATGCAGGAAAGCCTGCGCGATGCGGTCAGCAATATTCGCTCCGGCAGTGAAAACATCTGGCGCGGGGCGACCGAAATTGCCAACGGCAATAACGATCTCTCTTCGCGCACCGAAGAGCAGGCTGCGGCGCTGGAAGAGACGGCGGCCAGCATGGAGCAACTGACCGCGACGGTGAAACTGAACGCCGACCATGCTCAGCAGGCCAGCGAGCTTGCCGATGTCGCTTCAACCACCGCCAGCCGTGGCGGCGAACTGGTTGGAGAAGTCGTCGATACGATGGTCGGTATCTCCGCCAGCTCGAAGAAAATCGCCGAAATTACCAATGTGATCAACAGCATTGCCTTCCAGACCAATATTCTGGCGCTTAACGCGGCGGTGGAAGCGGCGCGGGCGGGTGAGCAGGGGCGCGGTTTTGCTGTGGTGGCAGGCGAAGTCCGTAATCTCGCCAGCCGCAGTGCGAACGCGGCTAAAGAGATCGAAACGCTGATTGCTGATTCCGTGAATCGGGTGGATAAAGGCTCGCGTCTGGTTTCCGATGCCGGAACCACGATGGAGGCAATCCTGCGCGCGGTGCAGGAAGTGACCACCATTATGAAGCAGATTGCAGCGGCAACAGGCGAGCAGAGCAAAGGCATTTCTCAGGTCGGGATCGCCATTACGCAAATGGACGGCGTGACCCAGCAGAACGCCTCGCTGGTTGAGCAGGTCTCGGCGGCAGCGGCGGCGCTGCGCATCCAGACCGAAGACTTGCAAAGCTCGGTGCAAAAATTCCGGCTTTCTGCGCAGGAGGCCCGGATGCCTGAGGTCGTGACGCCCGTCATTACGCCACGCACCGGAAAAAACGCATCACAGGAAGAGTGGGTGGCTTTCTGATGGACTCACGCTCCCGCCGGCATAAGCCCGGCGGGAGCGTCGATCAGGACTGGCGTTTGTCTTCGGTCTGGTTATCGAAGTCGCTGGCGTCATGACGTTCGTGGAGCTGTTCGTTGAGCGGGCCGTTGGTGCGGTTAACAATACGTCCACGCTTCACCGCCGGACGGCTGGCGATCTCATTCGCCCAGCGCAGTACGTTTTTGTAGCTGCCAGCATCCAGGAATTCAGCGGCGTCATAAACGTTGCCAAGCACCACGTTGCCGTACCACGGCCAGATTGCCATATCCGCAATGGTATATTCCTCGCCCGCCACGTACTGATGCCGGGCAAGCTGTTTATCCAGCACATCAAGCTGACGCTTCGCCTCCATGGTGAAGCGGTCAATCGCGTACTCAATTTTCACCGGGGCGTAGCTGAAAAAGTGTCCAAAGCCGCCGCCGAGAAACGGAGCCGATCCCTGTAGCCAGAACAGCCAGTTAAGGGTTTCGGTACGGGCCGCCAGATCTTTTGGCAAAAAGTAGCCGTATTTTTCCGCCAGATAAACGAGGATCGACCCGGATTCAAATACCCGCGTCGGCGGGGTAGTGGAATGATCGCGCAGCGCCGGGATTTTGGAGTTCGGATTGACGTCAACAAAGCCGCTGGAGAACTGGTCGCCCTCACCGATGCGGATCAGCCAGGCGTCGTATTCCGCGCCGGTCACGCCTTTCGCCAGCAGTTCTTCCAGCATAATGGTCACTTTCTGACCGTTCGGCGTTCCCAGTGAATACAGCTGGAGCGGATGCTGACCGACAGGAAGCTCCTTTTCATGCGTTGCGCCAGATACCGGGCGGTTGATATTGGCAAATGCGCCGCCGCCTTTCTGGTTCCATGTCCATACCTTCGGGGGTTGATAGCTGTTTTCTGACATGTTGCCCTGCCTTGTTGAGGTGAAGTCATTGCCTTTATGACAACGGATGAATTTTTCCTTTGTTGGATCATGGTAGCGGCTAATGAGGAGTATGATAAGTCGATGTCTGTCTGGTTAGCACATAAGGTCAGGTTAATGAGCAACGCAATTACCCATCAGGATGCCCCTTTTGGGACGCTTTTAGGCTATGCCCCCGGCGGTGTGGCGATCTACTCTTCCGATTACAGCTCCCTCGATCCCAAAGAGTATGCCGATGACGCGGCCTTCCGCAGCTATATCGACAACGAATACATGGGCTATAAATGGCAGTGCGTGGAGTTCGCCCGCCGTTTTCTGTTCCTTAACTATGGCGTGGTGTTTACCGACGTCGGTATGGCGTGGGAGATTTTCTCGCTGCGCTTTCTGCGCCAGGTGGTGAATGACAACATTCTGCCGCTACAGGCGTTTGCCAACGGCTCGCGGCGTCCTCCTGAAGCGGGTGCGCTGCTGATCTGGCAAAAAGGCGGCGAGTTTAAAGACACCGGACACGTCGCGGTGATCACCCAACTGCGCAAGAACAGCGTCAGGATCGCCGAGCAGAACGTGCTGCACACTCCGCTCCCTCCCGGTCAGCAGTGGACCCGTGAGCTGACGCTGGTGGTTGAAGATGGCCACTACACCCTGCGTGATACTTTTGATGACACCACCATTCTGGGCTGGATGATCCAGACGGATGACACCGAACACAGCCTGCCGCAGCCGGAAGTGGCTGGTGATGCACTGGTCATTAAAGGCGCACGCCTTGAAAACAAAGGGCAGTTTGACGGTAAATGGCTTAATGAGGATGACCCGCTGCAGCACGCCTATGTGCAGGCAAACGGTCACGTGATTAATCGCGATCCCGAACAGTATTTTACCATTTCGCAAACCGCCGAGCAGGAACTGATCAAAGCCACTAACGAGCTGCACCTGATGTATCTCCACGCCACCGACAAGGTGATGAAGGATGATAATCTGCTGGCGCTGTTTGATATTCCTAAAATCCTCTGGCCGCGCCTGCGCCTTTCCTGGCAGCGCCGTCGCCACGACATGATCACCGGGCGAATGGATTTTTGTATGGATGAGCGCGGGCTAAAAGTCTATGAGTACAACGCGGATTCGGCCTCCTGCCACACCGAAGCGGGGCTGATCCTCGAACGCTGGGCCGAACGGGGCTATAAAGGCAAAGGCTATAACCCCGGCGAAGGGCTGCTGAACGATCTGATCGGTGCCTGGAAACACAGCCACGCCCGCCCCTTTGTTCATATCATGCAGGATAAGGACATCGAGGAGAACTACCACGCCCAGTTTATGCAGCAGGCGCTGGAGCAGGCCGGATTCGAAAGCAAAATCCTGCGCGGGTTGGATGAACTCTGCTGGGATAGCGCGGGTCAGCTTGTTGATGGCGACGGGCGGCTGGTTAACTGCGTCTGGAAAACCTGGGCCTGGGAGACCGCACTGGAGCAGGTGCGTGAAGTCAGCGAGACGGAGTATGCCGCTGTGCCCATCCGCACCGGGCACCCGCAGCACGAGGTGCGACTCATCGACGTGCTGCTGCGTCCTGAAGTGTTAGTATTCGAACCGCTGTGGACGGTGATCCCCGGCAATAAAGCCATTCTGCCGATCCTCTGGTCGCTGTTCCCGCACCATCGTTATCTGCTGGATACCGATTTTGTGGTCAATGACGAGCTGGTGCAGACGGGATACGCAGTTAAACCGATTGCCGGTCGCTGCGGCAGCAATATCGATCTGGTAAGCCATCAGGAAGAGCTGCTGGACAAAACCAGCGGTAAATTTGCCGCGCAGAAAAATATTTACCAGCAGCTCTGGTGTCTGCCCAGGGTTGCCGGGAAATATATTCAGGTTTGCACGTTTACCATCGGCGGTAGCTACGGCGGAACGTGCCTGCGCGGGGACGATTCGCTGGTGATCAAAAAAGAGAGCGATATTGAACCGCTGATTGTCGAGAAGTAACCCGCTGGCGGAGCCGGTTAAGGCTCCGCCATGCGCCGTTAACTCTGCGAAACTTTTTTATACCCCGTCAGCATCAGTACCAGACTTTGGCGCGACTCCTCCGGGTAAAATTCATAGTGGTTGCCCTGACGGTCGCCGCCGATATACCAGGAAATCTCGCTTTTCCCTTCCGCCAGCGCTTTGCGCACGGCTTTATCCACATCCACATAACGATACTCACGGGTGTTGTTAATGTAGAGACTTCCGTCCGCGTTGTAGTTCGCTGCCGGGCGCGTATTCCAGGTGACGATTCGGGTATTCCAGCTGTTGCTGGTCGGATAGAGGAATATCTGATGCGTGCCGTTTTTTTCGACGGTGCTGCCGTACAGACGCACGCGGTATTTGAACAGTGAGGTATCCATTCCCGCGGGCAGATGAGGAATTTTAAATTTAATCAGCGCCAGGGTTTCCGAATTGTGGGTACGTCCGCCGTTGCTCCAGTCATCCCGTACTTCCAGTCTGGCAGGCGAGTCGTTGTGAACATTCGGCCTCTGACTGCTGACCCAGGTATTTTCTTCCGCTTTTGACCAGGCATAGGGAACGTTGGAGCCGCAGTCCATGTCGTTATTCATACACATTTCGGTCATGAAGTGCGCGGATTCTTCGCGCCAGCCGTTCATAAAGTCAGCGTGCGCGGTATAAATGCTGCCCCAGTGTTCCTCACGGTGATTGCCATTCAGGGTCGGGTCCAGCGATAGCTGAATTTTTGAGGTATCCAGTGAAGTCAGATGCGGCATCACATACGCGATGTTCATATTGATCCCTGGCAGTTTGATCGGGTAGTCCGCCGGGCATTTGCCGTTATCCGCATAGGCCGCGTTGCTGTGGTCGCGGGTTGGTTTGAGGTGAGTGCCGTCCCAGCAGTTGGGGAACAAAATACCGATATTAAACTGCACGGCATCGCCTGATTTACGCAGCCCGCAGACTTCACCTGCGGTATGGGTGGCTTCCGCGTCGGAGCATAAAAAGTTAATGCTGGCGTTAGGGGCGGTGCCGCGATGATCGCCTGCCAGCAGTTCAAGTCCCGCCGGGAAAGGATGCAGCGGATATTTATCCACGCCTGACGCCTGATAATACGTTTTCTGCCATGCGGGTTTTACCACCTCGCCGTCGGGCAGTTTCAGGCTGGGTGCCCACCAGGCTGAGCTGTCAGCCTGGTTATCACAACTGGTTTCCGGCTGCGTGCGCAGCGTCTGCCATGTTGAGGAGGCATCAGTGTGGGTGTTGCCAAAAAAATCGTACAGTATTGCCTGGCCTGCTTTGCCGAACATCATAATGGCATCGTCGCCGAGGGTGTGGTGGTAGGCGCACAGGGTCTGCGCCTGCGGGCCTGCATGAGCGTCAAAAGTGCATAGCGTGAGGGCAGAGAGCAGCCCGCTGGCGATAGCAATAAGTTTCATAGTAGCGTTCCTGCTGAATGTAAATAGCGCCAGATTTAGCAGGAAGCGCCGGGTTTAACATGTCACTTACTATCAATTACTCTCATCTTACTCGCGCGCTGGTCGTGATCGGTCATGGCTTGCGCGGCGCAGATCAGCGCCAGATGGCTCAGTCCCTGAGGCATATTGCCGCTCCATGTACCCGTTCTGACGTCGAACATTTCATTGAAGGTTTCGACGTTGCCCTTATCGCACAACGAGTCGAGGATCTCTTTCATCGCTTCTTCGGCTTTATCGATATGCCCCATCGCCGCCCAGGCTTCAGCCAGCCAGAACGAGCAGGCCACGAAGGTATTTTCTTCCTGGTCCACGCCGCTGTAGCGGTAGAGCATTGCGCAGTCATTGCCCAGATCCTTGCGGATCGCCTGATAGGTCGCCAGCATCCGCTGCGGATCCACTTTGCGTCCGTAGCGATGCACCAGCGCCAGCGAAGCGTCCAGACCGCCGTCGCTGCCAGGATAAAACAGGTATGCCTGCTTCTCTTCACTCCAGCAGTGGCTTTCGATCCAGTCGCGGATGCGGTCCCGCTCGCGCTGCCAGCGATGTAGCCAGGTCGGTTCGATGTGCTTCTCTTCCGCCATCAGTACAGCCATATCCAGCGCCAGCCAGCAGGCCATTTTTGAGTGCGTGTAGTGCTGGAGATCCGGTAATTCCCAGATCCCGGAGTCCTTCTGCCGCCAGTGATCGGCGCAGCAGTTCGCCAGTTCTCCGAGCAGGCGGGAGGTCGTCAGATCCAGGACGTGCCCGGCTTTAACGAACAGCTGCGCGGTAGCCAGCATATCGCCGTACATGCTTAACTGCATTTGATCGCGGGCGTTATTGCCCACACGGACCGGCGTCGAGTCTTTATAACCGCGCAGCGGCGGGAAGGTTTCTTCCGGCACCAGATCGCCCTCAAGGGTGTAACAGGCATGGAGCCGCACGCCGTGGCGCAGGATAGTTTTCGACAGCCAGGAGAACGCGGCTTTACACTCTTCCAGCGCGCCGAGGAAGGCAAAGGCTTTGATGATCAGGCAGGCATCGCGGATCCACGCGTAGCGATAGTCGTAATTTTTCTCGCCGCCGATACCTTCCGGCAGCGAGGTGGTTGCGGCGGCAGCCAGCGCGCCGGTCGGGGAGTACCAGAGAAATTTCAGCGCCAGCGCCGAACGGCCAACGTGTTTCTGGAAGCGTCCTTCGTAGCTCAGGCTTTTTGCCCAGTCGCACCAGGCGGTATGGCTGGTTTCAATTCGATCATCAATCGCGGAAAGCTCCGGCACCGCCAGCGGCTCTTTTTCCGTCACCAGCAGCGCGACCAGCGCCCGTGAACCCGGCGACGTTTTTAGCCGACCTTCAACCTGTTCGTCATCAGCATGCATAATATCCACTTCATCGCTGGTGCGCAGCATCGCCATCAGATCGGCAATATGGTAGACATTCCCCAGGTTTGTCTGCGCCATCCACGGTGAGCGGGTCTCCGCGTGGGTGCCAAAGCGCAACGAAAGTTTAAGGGTGACCTCACCTTCAACACCTTCAATACGACGCGCCAGTTCGCTCCACGGCAGTCGGCCCGCCAGCGTGCTGTTGATGGATTCCGTCAGCAGGACTTTACCCGTTTCGGTTTCAAAACAGGTTTCCAGCACGTTGCTGTCCTGCCGGTACTGGCGGGTAGCTTTATATTCCCCTTCGGGCTCAAGCTGAAAAAAACCGCCGATACCGGGATCGAGCAGGCGGTCAAAGAGGGGAGGGGAGTCGAGGTTAGGCGCACACCACCAGTCGATGGAACCATCGGGCGCGATCAGCGCCACTGAGCGCCCTTCGCCGATAGCCGCATAGTCGCCGAGTTCGGCGTAGCCCTCCTTGCGGACGGGGGAGTGATATTCAGCGTTCTTCAATGTTTATATCCAGGCTGATGCAGATAGCAGATATGGCCGCCGGACGGCGGCCATGCAGAACAGACTTATAACGTGCCGGTACCACCGTCAGAGCACCATACCTGGCCGGAGCTGTAGCTGCTCTCCGGGGAGGCCATCGTCACATACAGCGCAGCAATTTCTGCTGGCTGACCCGGACGACCCAGCGGCGCGCTGGCACCGAACTGTTTAACTTTTTCCTGTGGCTGACCCCCGCTGGACTGCAATGGCGTCCAGTATGGCCCCGGCGCGACAGCGTTCACCCGAATACCGTCTTTCCCCAGTTGCTGGGCCAGTGATTTGGTGAAGGCCACAATCGACGCTTTAGTCTGCGCGTAGTCCAGCAGGATCGGGCTGGGCTGATAAGCCTGCACGGAAGACGTATTAATAATGCTGGCTCCGCGTGGCAGATGCTCCACCGCAGCACGAGTGATCCAGAACATTGCATAAACGTTAGTCTTGAACGTCGCATCAAAATCTTCAGTAGTCAGAGTGCGGATCGACTCATTGAACTGCTGGCGGCCTGCGTTGTTAACCAGAATATCCAGCCCGCCAAGCTGGCTGACTGCCTCTTTAACCAGCTTTTCACAGAACGCTTCCGAACGAATATCACCGGGAATAGCGATGGCTTTACGGCCTTCCGCCTCGATCAGCTTGATCACTTCCGCCGCGTCAGATTCTTCTTCCGGCAGATAGTTAATGGCAACATCCGCACCTTCACGCGCATAGGCAATCGCCACCGCACGACCGATACCTGAATCACCACCGGTGATCAGCGCCTTGCGTCCGGTCAACCGACCGGAGCCGCGATAGCTGGTTTCACCGTGATCGGGAACGGGGATCATCTTGCTGGCAAGGCCCGGTACTGGCTGCGGTTGCTCAACGAAGGGAGGAGTAGGGTATTCCGGTGCGAGGGAGGTTTTCTTGGTTTGCTCAGACATGCTTACTCCTTTGAACATTGTTTTAAGGTGTTAGTAAGCCTGGCATAGATGTGAGGTTTGTCACGTTTTTCGGGGGGAGGATTCCTCGTTACGGATGTAGCAGGGAAGAGGTATTTCACTTTCTGGTCGCGGGAAGATGTTGCTTGCAGCAAACATTCTCATACACATACACCACCAGTCGTGCGGCGGTTTCTTCCGCCAGCAACTGCAGGCCGTTCCAGATAAAATGCGTCACCTGCTCCCGTTTATTCCTGCCCGCAGAACCCGGACGCAGCACATGGCGCATCATACTCATAGCGGATATGGCGCTCCAGGCGGTGCCAGTCCGACGGCAGGCAGGTGCCCTTCACCAGCTGGTGAAATGAGTCATATTCCGGGTGCTACACTTTATGATACCGCGCCCGTTCCGTCACCCGGCCAAAGCTGTCATAGCGGTAGCGAACGCCGTTCACCACTTCCGGGCGGGTAAAGCGCACCAGATAACGCAAAGACACTGCATCAGTCAGCTTTTCATTTTTAAAATCCGACCATACCGTAGATTTCAGCGTTGAATCATATTTTCCTGACTGTAGTGCACCCTCGTAAACAATAATCACCCGCTGGTGACCTTTTGCCGCAATGTAGCGAAGCGCCTGCATCCAGTTCATATTTTCACTGGCGACAGGGAGTCCTTTCTCATCTTTATTACAGGACATGGCTTTTTGTCTGTCAGGAATTCCAGAAAAGGTTGAGACAGTATAATATTTACTTATTTCCTGCTGCATCGCCATTTCCGGTGCGCGACTACCGGATTGCACCAGGATAACCGAAGAATTCAGCGGTACCCGAAATGCTTCTCCCTCCAGCGCCGCCTGAATATCCTCTTCGGAAACGGCGAGTGTGGTTTCATTCCCAAAAATGTCTTTATCAGTCAATTGTGATGATAGTGGATTTTTACCGGTACGATTTTCGGCACGAGATACGCCAGACTTTTTCTGGTCAATAGTCGAGTGGCGCGTGCAACCCGCCAGCAAAAATACCGTAATGATAAAAAGAAGTGTTGTTCTGGTACTGATCCGCATAAGTCCCTCCGTGGTATTGCCTGACATTATGATTATTTAAATAGAATTATATACCTGCATCGGGTACTGACAAAGCACAATTACCCTTGTTTAGTTATTCATTAAATGAATGCATCTGGTGGCTGTCAGAAAAACAACAAATGTGTATTGTTGAATTTTTATAAATATGAGAAATAATGCCTGATTTAGATGCCTCCCCAAAATAAAGATATTTATCCCCCGTCAGGAAAAATACATTGTTGCAGGGCAGTGTGCTTTGAGCGTGTTGTTGCTAAGTTAATCCTTAAAAAATAGTAAAGCCATGATTTGCTGAATCTGAAAATTTTGATGGTACAGACATATCTAAATCCTGAATCCGGCAATCCATTTCACAAATCTAACTGACCTGACAGGCCCAGCATTACCACATTTCCTGCTTTCAATATCTGTAATGCGCATAACCAACAGGATTGCTTTTGTTACTCCCCGGTTATACCGTTTCGAAAATATTTACTCTTAGATTAATTACCACCGTATTTGCAGGGTTTTATTGCGGAAAATTATTTCCTTATTGTTATCCGGGGTATTATGCATAATTCATTTACCAGTCCGTCAATAATTATTGACGGTAGTTTATCTTTTTCAGAGGTCATCGCCGCCGCGAATGTCCTGAAGCAAAAATTAGCGGCGCTGGCGGTGGCATCCGATCTGCGCAGCGATTATCAACAGGCACGGGAGTCTTTACGTCAGTCCGGCCTGCTGGCGCTGCGTGTGCCGCATAATGCTGGTGGATCGGGAGGAAGCCAGGCACAGGTGATGGCCGTTAGCCGGATTCTGGCGCAGGCTGATGCCGGTATTGCCCAATTACTTCAGCCTCATTATGGCTTTACTGACGCCATTGCTCTGCTGCCTTCGGTCCAGGCGCAACGGGTACTGTATCAGGATGTACTGAACGGCGAGCGCATTGCTAATGCCGCGAGCGAACGCGGTGGCAAGCATTCGGCGGATTTTTCCACCACTCTGCTGCGTGACGGCGATCGTTATCGTCTTAACGGGCGTAAATATTATTCTACCGGCTCGATTGGCGCACGCTGGATCACCGTGATCGCTAAGGGCGAACACGGCGTACAAGCGCTGGCCTGGGTTCGAACTGATGCGCCGGGAGTGACGCTGACGGATGACTGGAATGGGATAGGTCAGCGGGGAAGCTCCAGTGGTTCGTTGCTGCTGGAAGAGGTGGAGGTGTCGGCAGAGTATGTTATCCCGGTGTGGGACGTTGCCCATCGCAATATAGCCTGGCATGAAAGCGGGCGTCTGCTTCATGCGGCTATCGATCTTGGCATCGCTGAAGGCATCGTGGAATGGGGCGCGCAAAGTGTCGCGCGCGATACGCGCATTCCCTTTGAGTCTCCGTATCCCTCGCTTGCGCTGGACCCCGTACTGCAATACCAGGTCGGGGTGTTAAGCGCGCGTATTCTGGCTATCTCGGCGCTGCTGGAAAATACGGCAACGCTGCTGGATGACGTTCAGCATGACGGTGCCGCAAAACTTCCGCAGTTGCAGAATCAACTTGCCGCCACCAAAGCGCTGGCGGCGGAAGTGAGTCTCGCCGCCAGCAGCGATGTCTTTTCCTGGAGCGGTGCCCGCGCCGCCGATCGCGCCCTGCGCCTTGACCGTTACTGGCGCAATGCCCGGACTCACACTCTGCACGATCCGGTACGCCTGCGTTATCAGGAATTGGGTCGCAGTCAAATTGCGCTATATGAGGAGTCTGCGTCATGAGCACCCCGCGCCCGTTAATATTTAATGCTTTTGAAATGAATGGCGTGGGTTACTACGCCCAGGGAAGCTGGACCCATCCGTTGTCAGAGCGTCATCGTTATAAAGACCTTGACTACTGGGTGGAACGTGCACGTGCGCTGGACGAGGCGGGATTCACCGCGCTGTTTTTTGCGGATGTGCTGGGGGTGTATGACGTTTACCGTCAGTCCCCGGTGCCCGCGATTGAAGGTGCCGTTGATTTTCCGTTAAACGATCCGTTTATGGTGATCCCCGCCATGCTCGCGGCCAGTAAAAATCTCTCTTTTGCCGTCACTGCCTCCACCACCTATGAACACCCGTTTACCTTTGCCCGCCGCTTCGGGACGCTGGATCATCTGTCAAAAGGGCGAATTGGCTGGAATGTAGTGACGTCTTATCTGCCGAATGCAGCACGGAATTATGGTCTGCCGGATCAGCTTCCCCATGACGTACGCTATGCGCGGGCGGAAGAGTTTTTAACCGTTTTTTACAAGCTGCTGGAGGGAAGCTGGGATGAGGACGCTGTGCTGTACGACAAAACCGCAAAGCGCTATGCGGACGCAGACAAAGTGCATCGCATTAATCATCAGGGCGAGTTTTTCTCGGTACAGGGACCCGCACTGACCGAGCCGAGCGTACAGCGCACGCCGGTGATCTTCCAGGCCGGAGCGTCAGCTCGCGGGCTGGCATTTGCAGCGCGCCATGCGGAAGTGGTGTTCGTCAACGGCATGAACCTGGATGCGCTGCGCATCAACGTGGATAAGCTGCGCGCGGCGGCAGTAGACGCCGGACGAGCGGCGGATGCTATTCGGGTACTGACGGATCTTTCCGTGGTCACAGGGAAAACCCAGGCAGAGGCGGAAGAAAAAGCCGATGCGATCCGTGCTGCCCAGTCACCCGAAGCGCAGTATGCAGCGTTTGGCGGAGCCAGTGGTTTTGACCTGTCACGCTATCATGACGACGACACGCTTTCTTCCGAGCCGCATAACTTCTCACGCTCGGAGTCGGCGCGTTTTACCAGCGAAAAAGCCCGCCCGGACAGTATCGGCGCGATTAAACAACGGCTGGTAAATCTTAGCCCCTACGCCCGCACGCTGGTCGGAACACCGGAGCGTATTGCCGATGACATCGCAGAGATTGTCCGCGTCACCGGCGTCGACGGTTTTAATCTGCATGAATTTGTCAGCCCGCGTGACTTTACTGAATTTGCGGAACAGGTACTGCCGGTGCTATCCGCGCGCGGTCTGTTCCAGCCGCCAAAACCGGATTCTTCTCTGCGTAACCGCCTGTTTGATAAAGGGGACCGGCTGGCTGCTCCCCATCCGGCGGCGGATTATCGTGGGCATTTCACAGCGCAAAAATAACAACAATAATTTGAAGGGGTAATAACATGACAGCACCTGCAAAAACATCAGCCAGTATTCTGGCGGGATTAATCCTGAGCGTGGGAACCGCGTCTGCCGCCGTTATTCCGGCGGTCGAAAGCCTGAAAGCGCCGGAAAAAACCATCACACTCAATTACTTTGGTGGCGCTATCCCCGCAGAGCGGGCCAATAAAATCATCGCGGAATTTGAGAAGCGCTACCCGACGATCAAAATCAGTTATCACGCCGTACCGTTTAACAGCTATAACGAAACGCTGGGTGCGCGCTTTGCACAGGGGAATGTTGATATTTTCGACATCGACCAGCCGCAGAGCGCCAGTTATGCGGTGCGCGGCTGGGAGGCGGATTTAACGGACGCCTTCGCCGCAAAACGTGATCTTATCGATCCACCTGCTCTGAAAGAGTCCACCATTAACGGCAAGTTGTTGAACCTGCCGTATCAGATCGGCACCACCTTTCTGTATTACAACAAAAAAGTCCTGAAGCAGATCGGCGTAGCGTTCCCCTCTGACAAAGCGGGAGAAGCACCGACCTGGGAATGGGTAGAAGCCACGGCACGAAAAGCGGTACAGGCGAAAGCATCGCCCTATGGGATCACCTTTTCCACCCCGGATATGTACTATTACCTCCAGCCGCTGGCGGAATCGCTGGGTGCAGGTACAGGCGTGAAGGGAGAGAACCAGTTAACGCCCGATATTAACAATGCCGGATGGGTAAAGGCGCTGGGCTGGTACGGCAAACTGTATGCTGATGGCCTGGCACCGCGTGGCGTGCGTGAAACCGCGCTGGCGTTTGCCAACGGTGACAGCGCCTTTTTCTATGGGGGTATCTGGAACTCGCCGACCATCACCAAAAATGCCGATCTCGATTTCGGCATTGCGACCGCACCAAAATTTAACGGTGGTCAGGATGCGACGACCAGCGGGGGCTGGGCCTTAGGGATCAGCGCGCTGTCCAGCCCGGAAAAACAGCAGGCGGCTGCTCTGTTCCTCAACTGGTATCTGTTCGGTGAAAACGGGGGTTTTGTTGCTGCCGATCCACAAACCGAAAATGTGCCCACCACTGAGGCCACTCGCGCCGTGTTCTGGAAAAACCCGATCTACGCCGATCCACGTCTTGCGGGTTTGCAGGATATTCTGACCTGGCAGGCGCAGCATTCTGCCCGTATCCGTCCGCAGACCACTGGCGGTGCTGAATTTACCCAACTGGTGGGGGCGGCGATCGCTGACATCATCAACGGTGCGGACGCACAAAAAACGCTGGATGCCGCCAATGCGAAGCTGAAAGTGGCGTGGAGAAAGTATCAGTGATCGGCAAGGCCCGCCGTCATGAAGCGCGCACGGCCTTACTGCTGCTGGCTCCGGCTCTGGCGCTGCTCCTGCTGCTGCGTATTATCCCAACCGGCGTCGCGGTGGTTGAATCGTTTTACACCTCGGTGCCGGGCAGTGTGATCCCGCCAAAGTGGGTCGGCTGGCAAAACTATCTCGACCTCTTTGAAGATCCCGGTTTCTGGGATTCGGTGTGGCGCACTCTGCTTTTCGCCGTGCTGGTTAACCCGCTGACCATGATATTTGCGCTGTTCCTTGCCTGGCTTCTCACGCGCAACGTGGCGCTCACCGGACTGTGGCGCACGCTGGCTTTTTTGCCGACGGCGCTGCCGCTGATGGGTACCACGGTCGTGTTTGGCGTGCTGATGCGACCGGAAGGAGTGGTAAACAATCTGCTGGCGCTGGTGCACCTGCCGACCAGCGGCTGGTTTACCGATGTGAATGGCGCAATGGCGGCGCTGGTGATCCTCTCCACCTGGACCGCCGTCGGCTACTGGATGATTTTTCTGATCGCCGCCATCCGTGATGTCCCGCAGGACTATTACGATGCGGCAATGCTGGATGGTGCAGGCGAGTGGCGTCAGTTTTTAAATGTCACTCTGCCGCTGATCCAGCGCCAGTTACTGTTTGTCCTGACTGCCAGCACCGTCTGGAATTTCATCCTCTATGCGCCCATCAGCGCGCTGACCAAAGGCGGGCCGCAGGGGTCCAGCAACTTTCTGATGTACGACATCATCACCCGCTATTACGCCCTGAGTTCACCGGGCGCGGCGCTGGCGGAAATGACGATTTTATTTGGCTTAATGGGAGCAACGGTATGGCTGCAATTCAGGCTGTTGAACCGTATGAGAAGCGCCCCGTAAATCGCCAGGGGGCGTTACGGCGACGCCAGTTACGGCGTGTGGTGACGACCAGCGTGGCGCTGGTCATTTCGCTGCTGTTTGCCGTGCCTTTTCTCTGGCTGGTGGCGTCTGCTTTTCGTCCGGTCACCGAAACGTTCCAGGCAAGCGTCAACCTGTGGACCTTTCTGCCGCGTAGCTGGACGCTGGAGAATTTTGTCTCAGCGTTCAGCCGGGGCTTCGCCACCAACTTGTTTAATTCTCTGTGGGTGACGGGCATTTCCGCCGTCGTCGGAACTGTTCTGGCGATCCTTGCCGCGTTTCCGCTCGCGGTAATGCGTTTTCCTGGGCGCGACTGGCTGTTTGTGGGGGTGGTGTTTGCATTCATGATCCCTTTTGAAGTCGTGGCGCTGCCCTTGACGACCGTTTTCACACAGCTCGATCTCGCCAACACGCTGACCGCGCTGATTGTGCCAGGGCTGGTACATGGTCTGGCGATCTTTAATCTGCGCCAGTTCTTTTTAAGTATCCCGCGTGAGCAACTGGAGGCGGCGTTGCTGGATGGTGCGTCCTGGTGGCGCATCCTGTTTCAGATTTACCTGCCGCTGGTGCGCCCGGCGGTAATCGGATCGGCGATGATCCTCGCCATGGCGCAGTGGAATGCCTGGCTGTGGCCGTCGCTGATTATTACCGACAACAGTAAACAAACTGGCGCTGTAGCGATTGGGTTATCCGATTCCGCCTACACCCAGGATTACGGCCTGTCCTTTGCGGAAGTCTTCATTCTCGCGCTGATCCCGGCGCTGCTGATCTTCTTTGGTCAGCGCGCATTTACCCGTTCGCTCAGCCATACCGGCAGCAAATAAATTGACCTGACAAGCAGGAGAAACTGATGACTCACTCCCCACAACGTGCTGAATTTCTTGACGATCGACCGGATGCGAACACCACCTGGGTCGCGCCGGAAAACCGTTTTAAACGTTATGCCTATAACCGTACTGGCAACAGTGGGCTGATTGTCTCGCCGATTGCCCTCGGCACCTGGTATAACTTCGGTGATTCCACGCCGTTCCAGCAGCAGCGCGATATCGTCCGCTTCGCCTTTGAAAACGGCATCAACCATATTGATATTGCCAACCAGTATGGTCCGCCGCTGGGAGCGGCCGAAGAAAATATTGGCCGCATTTTGCATAAAGATTTTCGTCCATACCGCAACGAACTGGTGATCGCCACCAAAGCGGGCTGGCCGCAGTGGTTAGGGCCGAATGGTCGTCTTGGCGGTAAAAAACATCTGCTGGGCAGCATTGATGAATCTCTCGAACGCCTCGGCCTGGAATATGTCGATATTTTTTATTCCCACCGCTTCGACCCGGATACGCCGCTCTTTGAGACGATCGAAGCGCTGGATACCATTGTCCGCTCTGGCAAGGCGCTGTATGTCGGCATTTCGTCCTATTCCGCTCAACGCTCACGCGAGGCCTTTGCCATCGCGCGCGAGCTGGGCACGCCGTTACTGGTCAATCAGTCGTCCTACTCGTTACTGAACCGCTGGATTGAAGATGAACTGCTGGATGACCTTGAAGAGGCTGGCGGGGCGGCGGTGGCCTTTACGCCGCTGGCACAGGGATTGCTGGCCGATCGCTACTTGCAGGGCTTTGATGTACCACGCGCCCACCACCGGCCTTATATCTCCGCTGAAGCGCGCTCGGAAGACAACCTGCGCCGACTGCGTGGCCTGGCCAGTATTGCGGCGGAGCGTGGGCAGACGTTATCCCAGTTGGCGATCGCCTGGACCCTGCGCAATCCGCGTGTGGCGTCCACGTTGGTTGGCGTCTCCAGTAAGGAGCAACTGGCGGAGAACCTGAAGGCGTTGGATAACCTGACGTTCAGCGCTGACGAACTGGCACGTATAGACCAGTTTGCGGTGCATGATGGCGGCGTTAACCCGTGGAAAATTTCCTCCGAACTGTAGAAGGAATTTGTGACGTGGCAGAGCAGCAATATGACGTGGCGGTGATTGGTCTGGGGGCGCTGGGCGCAGCGGCGCTGTGGCGACTGGCAGAGCAGGGGGCGAAAGTGATTGGGATAGAGCAGTTCACGCCGCCTCACGATCTTGGCGCAACGCACGGTAAAACCCGGCTGTTTCGCACCTTCTGCCTTGAGCACCCGGCGCTGGGGGAGTATGCCCGGTTATCCCGGCAGCTTTTTGCGGTACTGGAACAGCAGACCGGGGAAAAACTGCTATCAGTGACCGGGGGAACGATCATTGGTCGCCCGAATTCGCAGGCGGTCAGCGGCACGCTACAGGCAGCTGACCGCCTCGGCGTGCAGCTGCCGGTATGGTCTGCCCGCGAACTGGCAGAGCGCCAGCCGCAGCATCTTGGCTTACGCGCCGACGAAGTGGCGGTAGTGGATGCCGAAGCAGGCGTGGCTAACCCGGAGGGATTCATTCGTGCGGCGCTGCAACGTGCAGGACAGTTATCGGCAGATGTCCTGTCGCAGGTGCGGGTCGAAGGCATCCGTGATGAAGGCACCGGCGTCAGCATTGCGACCTCCTCCGGTGAGATCCGCGCCACGCAGGTGGTGGTAGCGGGCGGCGCATGGTTAACCCGTTTTGCGCCGGATCTTCCTCTCGATCCTGTCCGCACGGTGATGACCTGGTTTGATGCAGCGCCGGGCTATGGACTCGATGCGTTCCCGGTTTTTGTCCGCGAAATCAACCCGCAGTTGACGCTGTGG
The DNA here is from genome assembly GCA_002421005.1 of Enterobacteriaceae bacterium UBA5654. Lineage (GTDB taxonomy): Bacteria > Pseudomonadota > Gammaproteobacteria > Enterobacterales > Enterobacteriaceae > Superficieibacter. The sequence goes on from DIJC01000018.1 coordinate 41,835, forward strand.
GGGCACGGAGCGTTGCCGGGAGGCGCAGTCAAACTCGGTGTCGGTGATATCGGCGTGCCGCGACGCGGACTAAACCCGGATCATCTTGATCGCCATATTCGCCCGGAAGATACCGCCGCGTTAACCGGGGCCGTTCGCCAATGGCTGGGGGGCATTAACCCAAAGCCGATCGGTGTGCATCCATGCATGATCACCCGCACACCGGACGCGCAGTTTATTGTCGGGCGCTATAAAGGCAATGTGCTGGTGGCTGGCGGTGACAGCGGTCATGCTTTCAAACATGCCCCCGCGCTGGGTGAAATCGTTGCCCGACAGACGCTGGGCAAACCGAACGATCTTGATACCCGATTTATTGATCCGCAGAGATTCCGTACTTATCGGAATTAAGAGAATGCTATGGGACGTTTAGTATTGCAGGGCGTGGGAAAAACTTTTCACGACCTGAACGTGGTTCAGGGTGTCGACCTTGCCATAGAAGATGGCGAATTTGTGGTGATCGTTGGGCCGTCCGGCAGCGGTAAATCCACGCTATTACGTATGATCGCAGGACTGGAGGACATTAACGCCGGGGAAATGTTTCTCGACGGCAATCTTATCAACGATACCCTGCCGCAGGAGCGCAGTATCGGGATGGTATTCCAGTCTTACGCCCTGTATCCCCATATGACGGTGGCGGAAAACATGGCCTATGGACTGACGCTGGCAAAGCGCCCAAAAGAGGAGATCGCCCGACGGGTAAATGACGCTGCCAGTATTCTGCAAATAACCCCGCTGTTGGCGCGTAAACCCGCGATGCTTTCCGGGGGGCAACGCCAGCGCGTGGCTATTGGCCGGGCGCTGGTAAAAGAGCCGTCCCTGTTTTTGTTTGACGAGCCCTTATCCAATCTCGACGCGGCTTTACGGGTAGAAATGCGGGTACAAATTGCGCGCCTGCATCAGAGGCTCGCCTCCACCATGATTTACGTGACGCACGATCAGGTGGAAGCGATGACGCTGGCTGACCGTATCGTCATGATGTCAGCGGGCCGCATCGCCCAGATTGGCACGCCGCTGGAGCTTTACCATCACCCGGCTACGCTTGAGGTCGCGACGTTTATCGGCTCACCCCGAATGAATATTTTGCCCGTCACTATTGAGGCGGCAGACGAGCACGGCGTGCAGGTACGCTTGCCGGGTAAGGCGCTATTAACGGTAGCGGTGGATGGGCGTGAGGCCGTGGTTGGTCATGCCGCATGGCTGGGGATCCGTCCAGAACACCTGCTGATCAATGAGGAGGAGGGGGCAAAGCTGACCGCAACGCTGGTATTACGTGAGCATCTCGGTCACGAAATGCTGGCGTATTATCAGCCGGAGGGCATGGACACAACGCTGACGCAGCGCATTGCCGGGGAGGCAGAACTAACCCCGGGTGCCGCAGTCACGCTGAATATCCGCGCCCGCTACAGCCACCTGTTCTCTGCGCAAGGGAATGCGTTCCGCGCGGTAAATGAGACGGGTAAAAACGTTAATCCGAAGAAGTGAAGCCAGGCTTCAGAGGCCCGATACCAGGATAGGATCGAGCCTTTTTATTAAGCCGCTAAATCAATATTTGATATCTCTGGCTTCCTGACGCCCATCCTGCTTGTCCTGACGTTTGTCCTGACGGCATTCATGATTACTTTTATCGTTACTGACCACGCATTGGCGTTTGTCCTGGCGTGCATCCTGACGAGCGTCCTGGCGTGTATCACGCGCTTCACGACGCTGGTGCGCCTGCTCTGTGGCCTGTGCTGTTGTCATAAACCCGCCGGCGAGAAGAAGAAGTCCGGTAAAAACAGCAATATGTGATTTCATAGTTGACCTTAAAATGTACTGAAATAAAAACATGTTCGCGAGCCAGTGCTGCGCGTCTGGCTATTGTAATAAAAGGGCGATTTCAGAAAGGAAGCTAAAATGCGGTTTTTGCGTTTTTTGTCTATGACAGCGGGCGGTAACGCAGCTTTTGCCAGATGTTCTTACCCTACACGCCAATTCGTAATAACGTTAGTTACATGAAAATGTTAGCTTTGTAATGTAAGCAGTGCTCAATACGGAGGTATTCTTTGCTGATTAAATTCAAAAAAGAACGTTGCCACCAGGAAGATCGTCGGCTTGCGCTGTGGCTTGCGACATCAGCCGGATTGCTGAATGCGATTGCGGGACACCGGCAGGCTCATGGCGAGCTTGCCGGTATCGTATGACTACGACAGTTCCAGCACCTGTCCTCCCTCTTCAGCCAGACGCGCCAGGTAGTGCGGCGCATCCAGAATCTGGTACGGGAAGTACAGGCCCGGCGCAACCGGCGGCTTGCCATCCAGCCCAACCAGTCGTTCAAGGAGCAAAGCAATGCTCATACCGGTTAAGGGTGCCGCGCCGCCTGGATGGACTACCGCATGGCGGGTATGCAGAGCCTGTCCCGCAGGGTCCAGACCAGAAATATCAATAATAATCTCGGTTGAAAAGGCTCCACCCCGGCGTCTGCTCGAGCTGACACCCATACCGAGGTCGAACTGGACGCTGCGTGCGCCCGTGGACGACGCCAGTCCGACTACGTCAATCGACGAGAAGCCGGTGGCATCAATTTGACTGCCGTCCAGCGCAGAGAATACCGCCTTTGCATTATCACCTTCACGCCATATATAGTCGCCCGCCCGGCGCGTGAGCGCTCTGGGCATCAGATGATTTAAATGTTCAAAATCAGCCGCCACTGCCGGACCGCCGACATCTTCTTCATCGACCAGAGCACCAATACGGATTTCATGTACTTCGCTGAATGACCGGGCCAGATGGAGCGCAGGCACCGTCGTGGCACCCACCAGCCATTCATAGCCAAGCACTATCGCGGCGGCACCCGTCGCATTCATAAAGCTGGCGATTTCCGGGGCAATCTCGAACACGCCCGACGAGATGCTCAGATGCGGCACGCCGCGTGCCTGGGCGAAGCGAAGTGCAGCCAGCGAATGGTCCTTATAGAGCACAACCACCGCACTGATTTTTTGCTGCCCCAGCCCCAGATCGGCGCGGGCAGTGTCGATCTTCACTCCCTGCGCACGCCCGATTTCTGCGGCTGCGTTTTGCGCTTTGGCCTCGTCGCGGCCGCCTATCAGCAGGGGAATATCAGGATAAGTGGCGCGTAATGCTTTGGCGGTCTGACGGCCAATAGCGCCGCTGCCGCCCAGGAGTAGTATCGGATCAAATGACATACGCATGTTTCCTCGTTTACGTGGTAAGCTACCATTGGTAGGAAAGGTAGCATCACTGATAAACAAAAGCTACTTTTAGTAGGTTTTACGGAAAAGGTATGATGAAAGACAATAATTCCCCGGTCACGAAGTCCCGTGCGCAAAGGTTATCGAAGGCAGAACGGCGACAGCAACTACTTGATACCGCGCTGCTGATCGTGCGCGAGGAAAACGCAGATCGCCTCACTCTGGGTCATCTCGCAGCGCGTGCTGGCGTCTCAAAACCGGTGGTTTATGATCATTTCGCCACCCGTTCAGAGTTACTTATTGAGCTGTACCGGTGGATTGATACGGAGCGGGTCAGAACCTTCACCGAAGCCATGACGACTTCCGGCAGAAGTCTTGAGGAAACCGTGCAGGTGCTGGCAAGCGCCTATATCCAGTGCGCCGCAGATAAAACCGACGAGTTCCATTCGGTCGGTGCGGCGCTGGCAGGCAGCGAAGAGAAAGCGGCGGTTTTCCAGGAACTGCTTGATAACTGCGTCGCGATGTTTGTCGCCGTCCTGACGCCGCACGTCAACATGTCGCCCCCGTCGTTACAGCGATGCTGTATTGGCCTGGTCGGTGCGGGGGAGGCGCTGTCCGTTGCGCTCACTCGTGGACGCCTGAAGCCTTCGGAAGCGGTGGCGGCCTTCGCTTCGCTGATCAGGGGAGTGGCGCTGGCGGGTTAAGGGGGAAATCGAGGCGCGGATGTCAATGGTATAAAAGCCATACGGACATCCGGGTGTATAAGCGGTTAAAATAAAAAATATAAACGTTGCTAAATAAATTCCCCTGTGTCTTAATGACTCATCGGTTTGAAATACAGACCTTATGAAAGCAGTTTTAGTAAAGCAGTCCTCAGTTCAGGTGTTATCTAAAGATACCCTTCTTCATGAGCCTCCTCCTAAGTGCCAAATAAGTCACTCTCTCATTACAGGCCATTACCGCCGCGCTTAGTGGCTCATCAATTAAGGAAGTATCTATGTCTAATAAAATGACTGGTTTAGTAAAATGGTTTAACTCCGATAAAGGTTTTGGCTTTATCACTCCGAACGACGGCAGCAAAGATGTATTTGTACATTTCTCTGCTATCCAGAGTGACAACTACAAAACGCTTGATGAAGGTCAGCAGGTTTCTTTCACCATTGAAAATGGTGCGAAAGGCCCGGCCGCCGGAAACGTTACCGCGATCTAAATCGCGTTAATTATCAGTGAGGCTTACAACAGCGATGAAGACAACAGTCTGAGCAGCTAAGTTTTACGGATAATAAAATAAACCCGCCTGGTGCGGGTTTTTTATTGTCCTGATTTCGCAGAAAGCTGCGTTTTATTTATTTCCCGTTGGCCTGAAGCAGGGTGTTTTAACGTAACTTATTGAATTATTTATTATCATGCATATTCTCCTGGCCTGCCGCACATGCGCTCATCACAGCCCAAAGCGCCGCATCCGCAGCGTGCTTGGCGGCTCACGATGGTATGTCTCTGCTTCATGCATCACGCCACTCATTTTGAATTCAAACGCGACGCGTCATTAAATAAAAAACAATCCTTAGCATTAGCATTCCTTTTTTGCCACTTATTTTAATAAAGAGAAAAATCTCAGGACCGTGAAAAAAGAGGCAAGAATATGCGGAATTTTCAGGGCGTAAAGCCGCAGAGAAAAATAAAATGTCTTACCATAACAAAAAGGTACCGCCAGAAAATCGCAATGGCGATGAATGATAATGGCTCATTTAAAGCGGCTTGACGCGCCCTGAAATCAGTCAGTAAAAAATTCATAACGCTACCCGCCTCTGTAACGTCATAATAAACCACAGATTATCGATAAGTTAATTAATTAAAAATTTATATTCCCGTTCACTGCCAGACTTAAGTCAGTACGTAAAAAACGTATGCCGAATTTTTGCTTTAAATAAAAGGTTTACTATGACGATTACAACCCTTCAGGAATTATTTATTCACGATTTGTCCGATGTTTACAGTGCGGAAAAACAGATTACCCGCGCACTGCCAAAAATGGCGCGCGCTGGAAGGTCTTGCTGAAGAAGCGCAGGAAATTATTGATTCAGTTGAGGCAGGCCCGGTGCGGGACGCAGGACTGATCGGGGTCGCGCGTCTGCTGGCCGAAACGCTGAAAGAAGAAAAAGCGACCTGAACAGCGCCGCTCTGGCGCGTTGATCACGCCTGCGCTTTTACTTTGCTGACCTGCGCCAGCTTATGCTGCTGCGGGGAATGGCCGAGAACGCGCTTGAAGGCGGTGGAAAACGCGCTAATCGATTCGTATCCCAAAGACGACGCCAGCTGTGTAACCTGCTCCGCCGAATGTTCAAGCCGGTCGCAGGCCAGTACCATGCGCCAGCGGGTCAGATATTGCCCCGGCGTCTCTCCCATTACTTCACGAAAGCGGGTGGCGAAAATAGTGCGCGACATTCCGGCCTCTGCGCTCATCGCCTGCAATGTCCAGCGTCGACCGGGTTCAGCATGGATGCCCTGAATGGCGCGATACAGTCGCTTGTCCGATAAGGCTGCCAGCCAACCTGTTTCCAGGCGGTTCTCATGAATTAACTGGGATCGCAGAGCCTGCACCAGAATCATATGCGCCAGATCCTGCGCCAGCAATTGCGCGCCGGGCAAGTCTTCACGCGTCTCCTGAATCATGCGCATTACCGCCCATCGCAAAGCCGCCTGTTCCATTTGCCCTTTCAGGTGGACCACCGGCGGCAAAAGTCCGAGAAGCAAATCCGCATGGCTGCCGCTGATGGCAAAACGGGCACCTGCCAGCGAAAAGGTTTCGCCTGCGCCCACCATCACCGTGCCGCCGGGTTGAGCAGGCGGAAATAGGGTGGCGGCTTGCGTGGCCGGTAAGGACAGGTCGCTGGCCAAACGAAACGGTCGGCCCCTGGGTAAGATGAAGGTATCGCCCTGTTCGAGATGGATCGGTTCTTCAACGCCCTCTACCGCCATCCAGCCGTTGCCGGAAAGAATGGAGTAGCATTTGATCTGCCCGTGCTGGTCAGCAAAGTCTATACACCAGTCGCCTCCCGCCACAAAACCCGATGACACCGTCGCGACCGGACGTAACAGCGAAAGCAACTCTGAGAGTACATCCATAAAATTCCGAACGATAAATAAAATAATACGCACTATAGAGAATGGATCGTTCAGACCGCAAGGAATAAGGTAGCTTATCAAAACAACGCCGGAACAGGCACTTTCCCCAGGGAGAAACCTTATGATCGTGGTGACCGCTCCAACCAGCAACATTGGCAGACAACTGCTGACGCATCTGCTCGCGGCACATGCCCCCATCCGGGTCATTGCCCGCGACGCCAGCAGACTTCCCCCGGAGGTACGCGCGCGCGTCGATATCGTCGAGGGCAGCCATGCGGATGCTGACATCGTCCAGCGCGCTTTCGAGGGCGCACAGAGACTGTTCTGGCTTGTGCCCGCCGACCCGAAAGCCAAAGACGTTTTCGAGGCCTATGTTGATTTCAGCCGTCCTGCCGCCGCAGCGATAAAAGCCAGCGGCATCACTCACGTGGTGGATATTACCGCTCTGGGGCGCGGCACCGCTCTGGCGGCAAATGCCGGTTATGTGACCGGTTCACTGGCGATGGACGATCTGTTTGCCGCCACGGGCGTAAACCTGCGGGCGCTGACGATGCCCTCTTTTATGGATAACATCCTGATGCAGTTGCAGCCCCTGCGTGAAAAAGACGCGTTCTTTTTACCGATCCCCGGCGACCTGCCCCTGCCTTCCTGTTCGACCCATGATATCGCTGCGGTGGCAGCGCACTGGTTGCTGGATAATCACTGGCAGGGACAGCAGGAAATCGCGGTGCTGGGGCCGGAAAATATCTCTTTCAATCAAATGGCGCAGATAATGAGTGAGGTACTGGGGCGTGAGATTACATACCAGCAAATTTCCCCGGAGGCTTATAAAGCGCAATTCCTGCGTTTTGGATTTTCCGAAGGTATGGCGGAAGGCTTAACTGCTATGGCACGGGCAAAAGGGGAAGGGCTGGATCTGGGCGTTACCCGAACGCCCGAAAACAGCACGCCAACCCATTTTCGTCACTGGTGCGAAACGGTTCTGAAGCCCGCCTTCATTACGGACTAAGACAATTTCGCTATCCCTGTCTGAACGAAAAAACTCCATACCTGGTATGGAGTTTTTTGTTTTCACTTAGCGGGCTTTATCGCAGCCCTGACACTGTGCGTTGTGGATCTGCTGATAAAAATCGTTGCCCTTATCATCGACCAGGATAAACGCCGGGAAATTTTCAACGGTGATCTTCCACACCGCTTCCATCCCCAGTTCCGGCCAGGCGACGCATTCCAGACTTTTAATACTGTTCTGCGCCAGCACCGCCGCCGGACCGCCGATGCTGCCCAGATAAAAGCCGCCGTGTTTCGCACAGGCATCGGTCACCTGCTGGCTGCGGTTGCCTTTCGCCAGCATCACCATGCTGGCGCCGTGGGACTGAAGCAGATCGACGTAGGAATCCATGCGCCCGGCGGTGGTGGGGCCGAGGGAGCCGGAAGCATAACCTTCAGGGGTTTTCGCCGGTCCGGCGTAGTAGATCGGATGATCTTTCACGTACTGCGGCAGCGGCTCGCCGTTATCAAGAAGCGCCTTGAGTTTCGCATGAGCGATGTCACGCGCCACAATAATCGTGCCGCTTAGCGAAAGACGGGTCGACACCGGATAGCGGGAAAGCTGGCGCTGGATCGCTGACATCGGCTGATTCAGATCGATACTGACGGCATCGCCTTCACCCTGCTGACGCAGCGCCTGCGGGATGTATTGCCTTGGGTTGTGCTCCAGCTTTTCGATCCAGATACCGTCGCGGTTAATTTTGGCTTTGATATTGCGATCGGCGGAGCAGGAAACACCCATGCCGACCGGGCAGGACGCACCGTGGCGCGGCAGGCGTATCACGCGGATATCGTGCGCAAAATACTTACCGCCGAACTGTGCGCCGAGACCCAGATTTTGCGCCTCAGTGAGCAACGCCTGCTCAAGCTTAACATCACGGAACGCCTGGCCGTGCGCGTTGCCTTCGGTCGGCAGACCATCGTAATAGCGGGTCGACGCCAGCTTGACGGTTTTCAGCGTGGCCTCAGCGCTGGTGCCGCCGATAACAAAGGCGATATGGTACGGCGGACAGGCTGCGGTGCCGAGCGAGCGCATTTTATCGACCAGGTAATCCTTCAGTTTCCCCGGCGTCAGCAGCGCTTTGGTTTCCTGATACAGATACGTTTTATTGGCCGAGCCGCCGCCTTTGGCAACGCAGAGAAATTTGTACTCTTCGCCCGCAACGCTGTAGAGGTCGATCTGCGCGGGCAGGTTGGTGCCGGTATTCACTTCGGTATACATATCCAACGCCACGTTCTGCGAGTAGCGCAGGTTATCTTCGGTATACGTATGGTAAACGCCCCGCGCGAGCGCGGCTTCGTCGTCTCCGTCGGTCCAGACACGATGGCCTTTTTTACCCATGATAATTGCCGTGCCGGTATCCTGGCAGGTAGGTAACACGCCTTTCGCGGCAATGTCAGAGTTGCGCAGAAATTGCAGGGCGACGTATTTGTCGTTATCGCTGGCATCAGGATCGCTGAGGATCGCCGCCACCTGCTGTTGATGAGAAGGTCGCAGCATAAACGCGGCATCGTGAAAAGCCTGCTGCGCCAGCAGGGTCAGCGCGGCGGGTGCCACTTTCAGAACGGTCTGGCCTTCAAACTCGCTCACGCTAACATGCTCCGTGCTCAACAAATAGTATTCAGTGTCATCTGCTTGCAGCGGAAAAGGGTTCTGATAAACAAAGGGTTTATTCGACATCTTTTTTCTCCATAAAATAAAGCCACCCGCAAAGAGCAGGTGGCCGTGTATCAGAACATCATGGTCATCCACGGATAGGCGATCAGCAGCAGCGCGGCGAGGAAAATCGCGCCAAAAATGGTGCCGAGCCGCCAGTAATCTTTGGTAGGAAGATAACCACTACCGTAATAGATCGGGCTGGGACCGGTGCCGTATGGGGTGATGATGCCCATTACGCCCAGCGAAGTGACCATCAGCATGACGAAGACTTCCATATTCATTCCCGGAATGGTGGAGGCGATAGTCAGCATGGCTGGCAGTAGCGCGGTGGTGTGCGCGGTGGCGCTGGCGAACAGGTAATGCAGTAAATAAAACGCCAGCAGCAGCGAAACGGTAGCCACGCCCGGGGAGATGCCGCTCATCAGCGTTCCGCCTTCTTTACCCAGCCAGGCGATAAACCCGGTGGTGGAAAGCCCATCCGCCAGCGCGACCAGCGTGGCAAACCAGACGAAGGTGTTCCATGCGGCTTTGTTGCCGGTGATATCGCCCCACGACAGCACGCCGGTCCACAACATCAGCACCACAATCAGCAGAGCAGCCATGGCCGGTTCAATCCACTGCGCGGCGAAAATCCACATGATCAGCGCGCAGCAGACAAAGCCCAGCAGCAGCATTTCATGGCGCGAAAGCTTGCCTAACTTTTCCAGTTCGCGACTGGCCCACAGGGGCACTTCGTCATTAATTTTGACTTCCGGCGGGTAGAGCCAGTAAGCCAGCAGCGGCATGGTGAGGATCAGCAACACGCCCACCGGCAGGAAGGCGAGAAACCAGCCGCCCCAGGTAATATTCAGTCCAACGGTGCTTTTCACCAGCGCCAGCGCCAGCAGGTTCGGTGCCAGCGCAGAAAGAAACATTGAGCTGGTGATGCAGGCGGCGGTGATGGCGACCCACATCAGGTACGAACCGATGCGGCGCGAGCTCGGATCGTTTGGCTTCGAGCCATACAGCGGCGGCAGGTTGGCGATAATCGGATAGATAGTGCCGCCGCTGCGCGCGGTATTGGACGGGGTGAAAGGCGCGAGCAGCAGATCGGCGAAGGTAATGGCATAGCCCAGCGTCAGGCTGCGGCGGCCAAGATATTTAACCAGAATCAACGCCAGACGGCGGCCAAACTGGGTTTTGTCATATCCGGCGGCAAACATAAAAGCACCGAAAATCAGCCATACCGTCGAATTACTAAAGCCGCTGACCGCCCATTTGAATGACTGACTGGCAAGCTTAAAGCCGGGAGCCGCCAGCTGTTCAGGACTGAACAGCAGCCACTGGCTTCCGAGAGCAATCGCCACCACGCCGGTCATGCCGATAACCGCCCCCGGCAGCGGCTCGAAAATCAGCCCCACGATCACCCCGACGAACAGGGCGAAGTAGTGCCAGGCATACGGCGGAAGCCCGTCAGGAACGGGGACTAACAGCAGCAGCAGAGCGACGATCACGGGCAGCGCCATCATCAGCAACCGGCGGTTTTTGCCCGCTTTTGCGGACGCCGCACCGGCACGCGGCAGGGGTAACGTTTGTTCTTTCATAATTAGCGTCTACGAGTAGTTAAAAATAGGGTTGCGCCATGAAATACCGCGAGTAACTTTAATTACGAAACCTTTTTTACTTATTTAACTCTGATGCGATGCTTCATCGGCAATAACGCCGCGTCGCGAAACGGGACGTTTTGAAAAATTATTGGCTTCTTTTTATATTGCCCATCCGTTGAAGGAGCCAATTGATAGAGATCAATAAAACTTAGAGAGAGTATAGAATTATTATTTTCGTTATTCACCTGCTACGTTGATAATTATTTTTCCGGCCCGTAACCGGTCAAAGCTTGACAGCTGGCGTTAATAAAGCGATATTTTCACGAATTTATTGTATCCCATTGATAATGTTGTTTAAATTATGGTTGTTACATGGCGGAAGACACCTTTAAGGTAACTGCAATGTTGCAGTTAATTAACAACATGTAAAAATTATATTTAAATTTGATAACCAATAAGAGGTAATGCTGTTACCGCAGTAATTAAATAGTTATTTAACTAACGTAAGAACTTTTGTAATTAAAGTTAGTAGTATATTAATGATCTGGCATTAAGGATGAAAACCATAACGAGAAAAATCTGCCACCCCATTTTTTATTTTTAAATTTTCAGGAACTGGAGAGTTATTATGACCAGCTATGAACAAATCTTAAGCCCTTATACCTTACCCAACGGCGCTGCGCTCAAAAATCGCCTGCTGATGGCTCCGATGACGACCTGTTCAGGTTATTTTGATGGCACGGTGAGCCAGGAGCTGGTGGAATATTACCGCGCCCGAGCCGGGAGCGTCGGCGCCATTATCGTCGAGTGCTGCTTTATCGATCCGCTTGGCCCGGCGTTTCCTGGGGCGATTGGTATTGATAGCGATGAAAAGATCGCCGGGCTGGCGAAAATCGCCGAGGCCATTAAAGCGGAAGGTTCTAAAGCGATTTTACAGATTTACCACGGCGGCCGGATGGTCGATCCGCTGCTGATCGGCGGCAGAACGCCGGTGGCACCGTCAGCGCTGGCCGCGCCGCGCGAGGGGGCAGCCATGCCAGCCATGCTCAGCCGCGAAGAGGTGGCGGAGATGGTCAATAAATTCGGCGACGGCGTGCGCCGTGCTATTCAGGCGGGCTTTGACGGCGTGGAGATCCACGGGGCCAATACCTACCTGATCCAGCAATTTTTCTCTCCTAACTCCAACCAGCGCGACGACGAATGGGGCGGAAGCCGTGATAACCGCGCCCGTTTCCCGCTGGCGGTACTGGACATTACCCATCAGATGGCGCGCGAATACGCGGACGACGCCTTCATCATCGGCTACCGCTTCTCCCCGGAAGAGCTGGAAGTGCCGGGCATCCGTTTCGACGACACCCTTTTCCTGCTGGAGAAGCTGGCGGCGCGTGGGCTGGACTACCTGCATTTTTCCATCGGGACCAGTCTGCGCCCCTCGATTATCAATACCGGCGATCCGACGCCGCTGATTAAGAAATATGTTGAGCTACGCTCTCCCGTGCTGGCGCAAATCCCGATTATGGGCGTGGGCGGCGTGGTGAATATGGCGGATGCGGAGTGCGGCCTTGCTAACGGCTACGATTTGATGGCCGTCGGACGCGCCTGCATCGCGTATCCTGACTGGACGGCGCGCATAGCCCGTGGTGAGACGCTCGAACTGCTTATCGACAGCACCCAGCGGGAAGCCCTGAAGATCCCCGAACCGCTGTGGCGCTTTTCACTGGTCGAAGCGATGATCCGCGACATGAGCATGACGGCAGCGAAGTTCAAACCCGGCGTGTTTGTTGAGACGGTGCAGGATGACGCTCATGAACTGGTCGTCAGTGTCAGTCTGGAAACAGACCGCCTCACCGACATCGAACTGTCATCCGGCCCGCTGGATGACGTCGAGTTCACCAGCAGCTTCAGCGAGATCCGCACGCGCATTCTTAACGCCAACACTCCCCACGTGGACGCTATCTCCGGGGCCACCAGCCAGAGCGAAGCGGTGAAAAAAGCGGTCGCCAAAGCGATGGCGAAATCCAGCAAGGCCCGACGCGAAGAAGAGGGCGAGGACACCGACGCGGCGAAATGCTACGACGTGGTGGTGGTGGGCAGCGGCGGTGCCGGACTGGCAGCAGCCATTCAGGCTCATGACGACGGTGCCAGTGTGCTGATCGTCGAGAAAATGCCGACCATCGGTGGCAACACGCTGAAAGCCTCTGCCGGGATGAACGCGGCGGAAACGCGCTTCCAGCGCGCCAGAGGTATTCAGGACAGCAAAGAGCTGTTTTATCAGGAGAGTCTGAAGGGCGGACACAATAAAAACAATCCGCAGCTACTGCGCCGGTTTGTGATGAATGCGCCGCTCGCCATCGAATGGCTGGCGGATCGCGGAATTATGCTTAACGACATCACCACCACCGGCGGGATGAGCATCGATCGTACTCACCGCCCACGGGATGGATCGGCCGTAGGCGGCTATCTGATCAGCGGGCTGGTGCGCAATGTCACCCGTCGCGGCATCGACGTGATGCTGGAAACCAGCGTGGAAGAAATCCTGCGCGAGGACGGCGAAGTGTGCGGCGTGCGGCTGCTGACCGACGAACAGGAATCCCTGACCGTTGAGACGACAAACGTGATTGTGGCGACCGGTGGCTTCAGCGCCAACAGCGCGATGGTCGTCAAATACCGTCCCGACCTGGAAGGCTTTGTCACGACCAACCACAAAGGCGCAACGGGCGGCGGCATCGCGTTGCTGGAGCGCATTGGCGCGGGCACGGTAGATATGGGCGAAATCCAGATCCACCCGACGGTGGAGCAGAGCACCTCGTATCTTATTTCGGAATCCATTCGCGGCGGCGGGGCAATCCTCGTCAATCAGCAGGGGGCACGCTTCTTCAACGAAATGGAGACCCGTGACAAAGTTTCCGCTGCCATTATCGCCCTGGAAGAGAAATGCGCGTGGATCGTCTTTGATGAGCAGGTGCGGGCGAAAAACAAAGCCGCTGACGAATACATCGCCCGTGGTCTGGTGATCAGCGCCAGCTCGCCGCGCGCGCTGGCGGAAAAAACAGGCTTCGACGGCGACGTATTCCAGGCCACGCTTGAGCGCTACAACGGCTTTGTCGAACAGCAGTGTGATGAGGACTTTGGCCGTACCACCGCGCTGCGTTCGCCGGTCAACGCCGGGCCGTTTTATGCGATTCAGATTGCCCCCGGTGTTCACCATACAATGGGCGGCGTTACCATCAACGTGAAAACCGAAGTTCTCGATCGGGCCAACCAGCCGCTGACTGGCGCATGGGCTGCCGGGGAAGTCGTGGGCGGTATTCACGGCGGCAACCGCATCGGCGGCAACGCGGTGGCGGATATTATTATCTTTGGTATTCTCGCCGGTCACCACGCCGCCGAACGCGCCAGCCGTCTGGCACAGGCACCGGCACGCATGGCAGGTTAATCTCCCGATACCGGCGGCAGGACGCCGCCGGGCATTTCATCGCCCGCCGCTCAATAAAGGAGGCTCCTGTGTCTGAACCTCGCCTGCATAGCTGGTCCACCGTCCTGATGGGCTCGCCCATCGTCCTCTCCCTGTTTACCGACGATCGCGATCTGGCCGCCCGCGTTTTCCGCCTGATCCAGCGCTATGAAGATGCGCTGACCGTCAACCGCGCGGTTTCCCAGGTGATGGCGGTCAATCACGCCGCCGGTCTGCATCCGGTAAAAGTCAGCGGCGCGGTTTACGATCTGATCCGCTGTGCGAAAGCCGCCAGCATGGTCAACGACAGCGCGTTTAATCTGGCGATCGGCCCGCTGGTCAAACTGTGGCGCATCGGCTTTCAGGGAAGCCGGGTGCCGGGCCGGGAGGAGATTGCCGAACGCCTGCCGCTGACCCGCCCGGCAGAAGTGATCCTTAATGACCACGAGCGCAGCGTTTTTCTGGCCCGTGCCGGAATGGAGATCGATCTGGGGGCCATCGCCAAAGGCTACATCGCCGATCGGGTGCGGGATTTTCTGCGCCAGCAGGGGGTGGAGCAGGCGCTGATTAATCTTGGCGGCAACGTGCTGGCCCTCGGCTCGCCGCAGGGTGCGTGGTCGGTAGGGGTGAAAAAGCCCTTCGCTGCTGCCGATGGGCTGGTTGGCGTGGTCGACGTCGCCAACAAATCGGTAGTGACTTCCGGTATCTACGAACGCTGGTTTGAGCAGGACGGGAAACGCTGGCATCACATCCTCGATCCGCGAACCGGCTACCCGCTGGACAACGACATTGAGAGTGTGACCATCGTTTCTGACGACTCGCTGGACGGTGACGTCTGGACCACGCTGATCTACGGATTCGGCGTGGAGAAGGGCTGCGCCGTGCTGCGCCAGCGCGAAGACATTGACGCGATTTTTATCACCAAAAACCGTGAGGTGATCCTCTCCTCACAGCGTCAGTTCCGCTTTACGCTGCTTGACGACAGCTACCGGATCAGTGGGTGTACTGCTTAAGCAGCCCGTACTGTTCCGCCACCAGGCGGTAGCGATACACCGGTCGTCCGGTCGCGCCATAGTGAATGGTGGTGTAGAGAATATTAATCTGCGCCAGCCAGATCAGGTACTTGCGGCAGGAGACGCGGGAGATATTGACCGCATTACCCAGCTCATCGGTTGAAAATTCCGCTTCGGGATGGGCGTCGATCCACTGGCAAATCGTGCGCAGCGTCTGGGCGGTCAGCCCTTTCGGCAGGCGACTGGTGTCTACCGTGTCCGGCGCGCCGCTGTGCAGGAGGCGATCGACGTCAGACTGCTCAAACCACTGCTGGGTGTCAATCTGCTTGCGTTGTTTACGCCACGTCAGCAACGCCTCTTCAAAGCGCGGAAACTGAAACGGCTTAATCAGATAATCGACGACGCCATAGCGCAGCGAGGTTTGCAGCGTGGCGGCGTCGGCCGCAGAAGTAATCATAATGATATCAATTGCCCGCCCGGAGGCGCGGATGGTCGGCAGCAAATCCAGACCGCTGTCCTGCTGCATGTAGACATCCAGCAGCACCAGGTCGATCTCCTGCTGCGGATCGTTGATCAGCGCTTCGGCCTGGCGAAGCGTGGAAGCGGTAGCGCAGCAGCGGAAACCGGCGATCTTCGCCACGTACAGGCGGTTAAGTTCGGCAACCATAGCATCATCGTCAACAATCAGGACATTTATCACGCGCTGTTCCTTTCACTATTCCAGGGAAGATGGACATAAAATTGGGTAAACACGCCCGGTTCGGACTCGACGGTGATGGTCCCGCCTAATTCATGAAGCTGCTGGCTGGCAAGAAACAGACCCACGCCACGGTCATCGCCTTTAGTGGAAAATCCCTTATTAAAAATCAACGGCAGATGGTTCGCGGCGATGCCGGGGCCGTCGTCGCTCACTTCGGCAACCAGCCAGCCGTTCATATAATGCAGCAGCAGGCTCACTTCACCTTCGTCCTGACCGCGCATGGCGTCCAGGGCATTTTCAATCAGGTTGCCCAGCACGGTGACCAGTACCATCACCTGCTTTTCGTCGGGATTGTCGGGTACCTGACTCTCCTCCGCCAGCGTCAGACTGAAACCGCGCTCTTTGGCACTGTTGATTTTACCCAACAAAAACCCCGCGACCACCGGCGATTTGATGCGGTGCTGAATCGCGCCGATATCCCGCTGGTAGCCATGGGCGGTTTGCAGCACGTATTCCTCCAGCTTGTCATAGCGTTTCATGCTCAGCAGGCCGAGGATCACATGCAGCTTATTCATAAACTCATGCGAAGTGGTGCGCAGGGCATCGACATAGTTAACCATGCCGTCAAGGCGCTGGAGCAGCTCGCTAACCTCGGTTTTGTCACGGAACGTGCTGATGGCACCGATCACCGACCCCTGGCTGCGGACCGGGACCGTATTACTCAGCAGCAAAAGCCCATTGCAGCTCAGTTCCCGATCGGGGATCGCCACGCCGGTTCTGACCACCTCCTGCAAGAGCGTCATCAGCAACAGGTTATCTGCCGCGTGGTGCGGATTGTTTTTATCGCTAAACAACATGCGTTTTGCCGCGTTGTTGAGCAGGGTGACGCGCCCTTCGGCGTCGGTGGCGATCACGCCCTCTTTTAACGACTCAAGCATGGCCTGACGCTGTTTATACAGCGCAGAAATTTCATAGGGCTCCAGTCCCAGCAGCACCCGCTTGAGGGCATGTACCAGCCGCCAGATACCGAGCGTCGCCACCGCCACGGTGAACAACAGCGTCCATAACACGCTCCAGCGGCTGCGGTTAATTTGTGCATCCACTTTGCTTAAGGAGATGCCCACTACCACCACGCCAATCTGCTTGTGCTGCGCGTCATACACCGGGGTAAAAACGCGCATCGCCAGACCCAGCACGCCGTGGTTGATGGCCATATTTTCTTTGCCGCGCAGCGCGATGAGCAGATCGTCGCCGATAAACCGCTGACCAATAAGATCGGGATTAGGGTGCGAATAGCGAATACCGTGCATATCCGTCACCACCGTAAATAAGAGATCGTTGCTCGCCGTCACCGCCGAAGCCTGAGACTGGACAGGGCCGTGGGCCGACGTTTGCGTCAGGCCACGTTTGACCTCCGGCGCATTGGCGAACGTGCGGGCCACTGCCAGCGCCCTTGCCTGCAAATTATCGCGGGCGACGTTGCTGGCCTGCCAGAACCACAGTGCAAAAACCAGTGCCAGCATAGATCCGGTAACGCAGCACACCATCAGAGTGACCGTGGTACTCAGTTTCATAGGGCGCTTACGTGCAGGGAAAGAAAAGAAGGGGAAAGCGTTCATAACCAGCCCGGATAATACAACCATAAAACATTATCACCGACTGGCGCGAGATCATAAAGCCTTCTCCGCCAGGCAAATTGCGCCGGGAAGCGTGACGCCATTCGCAGGTAATCAATATAAATAACCTTATAGTAAAAGCGGACTCATTGATAAGGAGATAAGTATGAGCAGTGAGCACGCGGGTTGGCGTACCGCCGAAACGGAATATGTCGATCACCTGTCCACCCTGGACATGATGACCAACATCAACAATGCAGATAAACAAATTGCCGGGGCGGTAAGCGCCTGGCTGCCGACCATCGCCCGCGTCGTCGACAATGCCACCGACATTATTCGCCGGGGCGGCAGACTGGTACTGATCGGCGCGGGTGCATCGGGACGCGCCGCCATGCAAACGGTCAGCGACTACGCGCCGGATGGCGACCACGGTCTGCGCGCCATTATTGCGGGCGGTGAGAAAGCGATGCTGCATCAGCGCAACGAGGTGGCAGGCGACTATGAGCAGGGGATCAGAGACTTGCAGGCGATTGCCTTTGACAGCAACGACATGCTGCTCGCCCTCTCCGTCAGCGGCAAAACCCCCTGGGTGTGGGGCGGATTGCGTCACGCAGGATCGCAGGGAGCGCGCATCGCGATCGTGACCCGCAACGGCACCAGCGAGGCCGCGCAACTGGCGGACATGGTCATTGCCCCGGAAACCGGCCCGGAAATCGTGGCAGGCTTCAGCGATCCTAAAGCGCAACTGGCGCAGCAGCAGATCCTGACGATGATCGCCAACGGTCTGGCGATCCGCGCCGGACGGACGTGGCGCAACATGCGCGTCGATGTGCCTTATCATTCGGATCGCTGGTGTGAGCGCCAGATCGCCGTGGTGATGGCCGCCAGCGACTGCTCGCGCAGCGAGGCGAAAGCCGCACTTCAGGCCAGCCATCGCCACTGCCCGACGGCAATCCTGACGATCCTGACCGGGCTGGACCCCCGCGAGGCGCGAGGGTTGCTGAAGGATAACGGCGATAGCCTGCGCTTTGCCTTGCAGCAGGCGCAAAGCCCGGCGAGCGTCATCGGCGACTGAACCTGAACGCGCGGCGCTCGCGGCGGGTAGATCGCGCTTACAGCGACGAGCGTCGGTATGACGCATATTCTGCTTTCCAGTACATGCGCGCGATCCGCTCCTCAAGCGCGGCGTCGCTCTGTGCAGGGGCGATGCCTTCTTCAACCGCTGTGCGCGCTACCGCCAGCGCGATACTGCGGGAAACCGCTTCAATATCATCGACTGGCGGCAGCAGACCGCCTTTTTCAGTCCTCACCAGCGGCGAATGCGACGCCAGCGTGCGGCTGGCCGTCATCAGCATCCCTTCTGTGACCCGCCGGGCCTTGCTGGCCAGCACGCCTAAACCGAGACCGGGGAAGACATAGGCGTTGTTGCACTGGGCGATGTCATACTGCGCGTTCTGCCAGAACACGGGTGCGAATGGACTTCCGGTGGCCACCAGCGCCGCGCCTTGCGTCCATTCGATCAGATCCACAGGCTGTGCCTCCGCGCGTGAGGTCGGGTTAGAGAGCGGCATAATGATTGGGCGCGGGCAGTGCGCGTGCATGGCTTTCACGATTTCCTCGCTAAACAGACCCGGCTGGCCCGATACGCCGATCAGCACCGTCGGATGGGCGTTTTGCACCACTTCCAGCAACGAGATGTTGGTCGATTCCACCTGCCAGTGGCTGAGATCGTCGCGGGCGGTGACCAGATTCTGCTGGAAGTCGAGCAGGTTTGGCATGTCGTCGGTGAGCAGGCCAAAGCGATCCACCATGAAAATATTGCGCCGGGCTTCGGCTTCGGTCAGGCCGTCGGCGACCATCAGGGTGATGATTTTCTCCGCGATGCCGCAGCCCGCAGATCCACTGCCTAAAAACACCACCCGCTGATCGCGCAGGCGAGTCCCGGCGGCGTGAGCCGCGGCGATCAGCGTGCCGGACGTGACGGCAGCGGTGCCCTGGATATCGTCATTAAAGCAGCAAAGCTGATCCCGGTAGCGGTGCAGCAGTTTGGTGGCATTTTTCTGGGCGAAATCTTCGAATTGCAGCAGCACGTCCGGCCAGCGGTTTTTTACTGCCTCAATAAACATATCCATAAATTCGGTGTATTCATCATCGCTGATGCGCGGATGACGCCAGCCCATATAGAGCGGATCTTCCAGGTGCTGGGTATTATTTGTGCCGACATCCAGCATGATGGGCAGCGTGCTGGCGGGAGGAATGCCGCCGCAGGCGGTATAAAGCGACAGTTTGCCGATTGGAATACCCATCCCGCCGATGCCCTGATCGCCAAGGCCGAGAATTCGCTCACCGTCAGTGACCACGATGACGCGAATATCGTTGCGCGAAAAACTTTGCAGCATTTCATCAATGCGGTGACGGTTGGGCCAGGAAATAAACAGGCCGCGCGCGCGACGGTAGAGAGTGGAAAAATGCTCGCAGGCTTCGCCGACCGTTGGGGTATAAATAATCGGCAGCGTCTCCTTCATATGCGCACGTAACAGATTATAAAATAACGTCTCGTTAGTATCCTGAATATTACGCAGATACACATGGCGGGAGATATCGCGATTAAAATGACAGAATTGCCCCCAGGCGCGTTCGGTTTGCTCTTCAATGGTCTCGATATTTTCCGGTAATAAACCGTGTAGATTAAAGTTATCGCGTTCCTGTTCACTGAAAGCCAGTCCCTTATTTAATAACGGGGTTTCCAGCAGAACCGCGCCGTTATAGGGGGTGTACAAAATTTCATTGCGTGACATGCGTTGCTCCTGAATAAAGAGAGAGTGCGTGACCATAACGGCCCGACGTTTACGAAATCAGATAGATCATTATTCCTTCCGTCACGACCCCAATGGCGGTGCCGATTAAAATCGTCGATGAGGCCGATTCAATATAGGTATCGCTGCGCAGGGCAAACATTCCGGCGGCAATCGCGGAAGGGGTCGCGCCAACAATCACCACCTGCTGCAACAGGGTATGGCTGAGGCCGAATGCCACGCCTGCGGCAGCCATAATGGCGGGCTGAATAAGATTTTTAATGCCGATATTGGTGCAGGTCTGAATAGTAAACTGCGGACGTTCGCCGTAAAAAAGCAGGCCGAGGGCAAACAGCGACAGCCCGCCTGCCACTTTACCGACCATTTCAATCGACATACTGAGCAGGTGCGGAATTTGCACGCCTGCGAGGCTCAGCAAGACGCCGGAAACCGGGATCCACACGATGGGATTACGCGCCGCTTTAACCAGATTCTGCACCACCATTTTCCCTGGATTCAGCGCGCTGAGGGAGCCGTCCTTATCGCCCATCCGAATCAGAACAATGGTCAATGGGATCATGACTACGCTGGTGATCAGGTTGCCAATCAGCACGCCGAGAAAACCCTCCGGGCCGATAAGCACCGAGAGGACCGGTGCGCCAAAATAGGCCATATCCGGGAAAGCACAGACCAGCGACTGAATGGCACTGGTTTTGATGTCGTGGCGAAACACGTAGCGTGAAAGGCAAAGAGTGAGTAAATACGATCCCATCAGGCCAATCACCAGCACGGCCATAAAAGAAAAATTCTTCATTTTATTTGGATCGGTATTCAGTGCGCCGATAAAAAGATGAAAGGGCAGCGCAAAGCGGATCACCACCGTCGCCAGAACGCTGGCATCTTCACGGCGTGTATAGCCTAATTTCCCGCTCATCCATCCTAATAACATAACAAAGACAAGCGGAAACAACGATTGTAAAAGTAATGAAGGCATGACATATCCTGTAGGGTATTATTTTTAGGTTTGATTCAGTCGCTAATTTAACGAACGGGAAATTCATCAGGGGTGATAAGGATCACACTCCGTTCGGTTTAAATAATTTCAAAAGGGTTAATTTAATTTCAAATGCTGGCGAAATAGCGAAAATTAAACCCTTTAGTTCAGGTTAATTGTTTGTTTAACAATGATTTTTGTAGGGTAATGGCTTGCGTGAAAAACTGACCGCCGTGCTGATTCAGTAATTTATCGCAGTTAAGTTGGCAGTGGTACTAAAAAATTATTAATACATTCTCATCGTCAGAAAATAACTTTACTTACAAAACACTGTATTAAGTTATTTAACGATGAATTTGCGGATCGTTCACATTTTCATCGTCCGTTATTGTGCATCCTCTTTTTGAGTAGAATCTGCCGTGCTAATTTTCCGGCAAACCAGAAACTGTCTGAACGCTTTTAATTATTTCAAAAATGAGAACATCAGGAATAAGCGTTGCGTATTCCTGTTCCTTTTTACCTACGAGCAAATCAGGTGAACACAATGAAAAATAATCCTCTGCATCCGACTCCCCCGACGCCCGCGTCGCGCTTTGCCCTCGCAGGCCCCGCCTCGCGTCTGCTGAGCACTACCGAAGTGGGTGCCGTCCCGCTAATGTTGTTTATCGGTATTGCGATGATTGTGGCGCTATCCGCCTGGGCGGGGGTGCTGCCGAAAAACATGATTGGTGGGCTGGCGGTGATCATGACCCTCGGGTTTGCCTTCGCCAAAATCGGCCGCCGCATTCCGCTACTTAAAGATATCGGCGGCCCGGCAATCCTGTGCCTGATGCTGCCGTCGATACTGGTCTACTTCGGCGTGTTCCAGAAACACACCCTCGACACCGTGCACCTGCTGATGAAAGAGGCGAACCTGCTTTACTTTGTCATCGCCTGCCTGGTCGTGGGAAGCATTCTGGGCATGAACCGCGTCATTCTCATCCAGGGGATGCTGCGTATGTTCGTGCCGCTGGTCGTCGGCACGGTCATGGCGACGATTGTCGGGCTGGCGGTGGGGACGCTGTTTGGCTACAGCCTGTACCACACCTTTTTCTTTATCATCGTGCCGATTATCGGGGGAGGGATTGGCGAGGGCATACTGCCGCTGTCGCTGGCATATTCGGCGATCCTCGGCCAGACGCCGGATGTCTACGTAGCGCAACTGGCCCCGGCAGCGGTGGTCGGCAACATCTTCGCGATTATCTGCGCGGGCGTTCTCGCGCGTCTCGGCAGCCGTCGCCCGGCGCTTTCCGGCAACGGGATGCTGATCCGCAGCAATGAAGAGAACCGGATGTTTACCGGCGCGCAGGACGCGCAGCAGACGGATTTCCACTTAATGGGCGGCGGACTGCTGCTGATTTGCGCCTTCTTTATCGTCGGCGGCCTGTTCGAAAAGATCGTCCACATTCCTGGGCCGGTGCTGATGATCCTTATCGCAGTGCTGTGCAAATACGCCCGGATCATTCCGGCTTCAATGGAGCAGGGTGCGCACAGCTGCTACAAATTTGTCTCCGCAGCGCTGGTCTGGCCGCTGATGATCGGCCTCGGTATGCTCTATGTACCGCTGGAGAGCGTGGTCTCGGTCTTTTCCATTGGCTACGTGGTGGTGTGCGGTGCAATTGTCATCTCTATGGCGTTAAGCGGGTATTTCGTTGCCTCGCGGCTGAATATGTACCCTGTCGAGGCGGCAATTGTCACCAGTTGCCATAGCGGACTTGGCGGCACCGGCGACGTGGCAATTTTATCCGCCGCAAACCGTATGGCGCTGATGCCATTCGCGCAAATCGCAACGCGTATTGGCGGCGCATCAACGGTTATCGCCGCGACCTTACTGCTGAGCTGGATTGTTTAACGGCGGGCAATTCTCATGTGGTCAGTGCATGATATAAAACCGGTATAACCTGGACGCAGCTTAGGGTAGCGCTGTTTAACTTCTCCAGTGGATAATCTTCCGCCGGTCTGTGATTTATCTGCCGCAAGCAGCTCTGAGGCTGTTGAAGTGGTTGTGGCACTGCCGTTACTGAGTGCCAGTGGCGGCAATCTGGATAACGGTCAGGACAGTGAGCGCCCGCGTCGCTGGAAAGCGGAACGCGTTGTGGTCCAGGAACTGGCCGGACATGAAAGCGGTGAACTGGCCATTCTGCGTAATGCCATCACGCTTCGTTTGTCCACGCAGGAAAATACCGCATACCTGACCTGTCCGGTGGCCCGCCTGGCACGAAATGCGCAAGGGCAGTGGCGTCGTGATCCCTCCTTTATCCCGCCGATGCTCTCGATTGCGGCAAGCCCTTCGCTGGTTACCGAACTGGGCGACCTGCTGATCCGTTTGCAGGCACGACGTAAGCGTCTGATGGCGATGCGGCGCGAAAGCAACGCGCGTCTGGCCGATTTTGCGGTGGCCGATGTTTCCCTGTTCTGGCTTCTCAATGCCCTGAACAGCGCCGAGCCGGTACTGACCGAACTGCTGCAGACGCCGGGTCGTCACCCTGAGCTGCTCTGGCGTGAACTGACCCGCCTGGCGGGCAGCCTGCTGACTTTCTCACTGGAGCACGATGCCGGGCATATCCCTGCTTATCAGCATGATGCACCTGAACGCGTGTTTCCGCCGTTACTGACCTTGCTTGATAAATTACTGGAAGCCAGCCTGCCATCCTGGGTTATCAGTATTCAGCTTGAGCTGCAGGAGCAGATCTGGAAAGGCTCCCTTCATGATGCACGCCTGCGCGAAGGGGCCGATTTCTACCTCTCCGTGCGCTCTTCGATGCCAAATCATGAACTGCAGACGAAATTCCCGCTGTTGTGTAAGGCGGGTACCTACGGTGAGGTTTATCACTATCTGCCGCGTCATCTTGAACGTGGCGATAAAATCACACCTTCAGCGGAAACCGGCAACTTTTGGGCTCGGTTTGAACACGAGCGTTTTCTGTCAGGACAGACGGCTATCAGCGGGTGCAGCAATGATGCCCTGCTTTCTCCAGGCCAGGTGCTGACCATCAGTGAACGTGTCGTACCACCGACACTGCCATCAGAAACGGACAACGGCATTATCATTACCCGCACGGGCTATATAGCCAGTCGTAAAGATGCCCTGATCGTGATGTGGGAGGGGATGCCGTACTACGAGAACCGCTGCTGGCGCCCTGCCGCCAAAAAGCGCCCGGTGGTCAGCGGCACCCTGACTGCACGTGTGACCAGTGCGAAAGATAACGACATCTACGCCTGGCAGGATGCATCGGGCATGTACCGGGTAAAATTCGATGCTGACCGCGACGACAAACGTCAGGGTATGGAAAGTATGCCGGTGCGTTTCGCTAAACCTTACGGCGGTGATAAGTACGGCTTCCACTTCCCGCTGATACAGGGCACTGAAGTGGCGATTGCGTTCCACGAATGCGATCCGGATCGCCCGTATATTGCCCATGCCTTGCACGACTCCCGTCACGTTGACCACGTCACTGAGGCCAATAGCACGCGAAATGTTATCCGCACTGCTGGCCTGAACAAACTGCGGATGGAGGATAAGCGCGGCGAAGAGCACGTTAAGCTCAGTACAGAGTACGGGGGTAAGACTCAGCTTAATCTGGGTCACAACGTGGATGCTTCCCGAAAACTGCGTGGTGAAGGGGCTGAATTACGGACTGATGATTGGGTGAGTATTCGGGGTGGTAAGGGGATTTTCATCAGTGCCGATAATCAGCCCGACGCGCAGGGACAAATGCTGGATATGAATGCTGCTATTGCCCAGTTGCAGGGAGCGCTACAGTTGGTGACCTCTCTGGCGCAAAGTGCGAGTGCATCTGGTGCTATGGAAGCTGATATGGGCTCTCAGCAGCAGCTTGGCAATGTTCTGATCCAACTGAAAGAGGCTGGATTACTGGCTTCGGCACCGGCTGGGATCGGTCTTGTTACGCCGAAAAATATCCAACTTTCTGCGGGTCATTCGCTGACCGCCACAGCGGGAGAAAATGTGGATATAAGCATTATGAAAAAACTTACCCTTGCGGCGGGAGAAGCTATTAGTCTGTTCGCCCAGCGGATGGGGATATCGATATTTTCCGCCAGGGGCAAAGTAGATATTCAGGCGCAAACTGATGCCATGCGAATTCAGTCAGACAAAATAATGAATATTAACAGCGTTAACGGTGAGGTAGTGCTGAATGGAGCTCAGGGGATTACGCTGACCAGCAAAGGTGGTGCGTATATAAAGATCAAAGATGGTGCTGTGGAAATTGGCGCTCCTGGGAAAATAGATCTGAAAAGCACAAATATTTTGTGGGGTGGAAGTGCATCGCTTGAACAGGCGCTTTCTCCTGTGACAGTGAGCGATCCCGAGTTTCATAATCCGATGAATGGTGGGTTTCAAATTCAGGATCAGGCCAATAATCAGCCTAAGCCATATATACCTTATAGGATTGAAACGGAGGATGGGCTAGTTATTCGTGGCGTCACTGATGAAAATGGTTGTACACAAGCCCACTATGGTGTTGACCCAAAAGCAATAAAATTGTTTTTTGAATAATCAGGGAGAAGATGATGAGCGAGCAAGGAAAGCCTGCAGCAGAACATTCGCTGAGTAAAGTAGAAAAAAATGTAAAAATAGTTCTCCATAAATCATGCCAGTGCTATTTCAGAATAGAAAAGCTGGAACTGATTTTTATTGATGAGGATGATGCCGCAGAGCTTGAGAAGGCAATGAGCAAGCTTAGTGAGTTAATAGATAAACAGCATAAGGCCAGGGCTGATTATTCTCATGCAATAGAGAAATACGGTAAAAATCTAAAAGACATTGCGAATAAAGATAAGTTGTCGGAATATGAGGATAAAATCGCTACGGCCGAAACGGCTCTCGACAAGGCAACGAAAGAACTCCATGCTGAATTAGGTGAATTCAATGAGCAGGAAGGCTATGATCCTGTCATTGAATTGATTCCTGTTCAGCCTTTAAATAAAGGTATTTATGGTCGTTGCTACTCTTATATAAAACAGCTTGATTATGATGCATATAAAAGTAAATTCACTATCATTTCTGTTGATACGTTCAGCGGTGAGGCGATCTTTACTAAAGATGATGAAGGTAATATTACAGGGATCAATATCAGTGCGTTAAAAAACAAATTAGCTTCTGCGCAAAATGTTATCAGACAGATGATGGACAATACCATGACCGTCAGCGCAGATATTAGCTACGAAGCTACGCTGACAGACTGGGCTGATGCATGGAACAATCAATATAAAGGATATAGTAAAGAAGGTAGTTATATTGATGTTTCCGCCGGAGCTCAATTTCTTCGACTGACGGCCAATGCTTCCACATTTAATACCTGGGATCCGGTTACGGGTGAGGTCCATATAAAAGGGGAGGCGAAAGCAGATTTGGCCCTTTTTTGCGGAAAAGTGAATTCAACCATTTATGTTCCTGACCGGGTTGGCTGGGAGCTTAAATTTATGGTCAATGATACCAAAGAAGCGAACATTGGGATTTTGCGGGCAAAGATTGACGGAGAGTTGACTGGCTATGTCGGGGCTTCGGTGCAGGCGGAAGGTAACCTGCAGTTTGTTGCGTACGACAATAAGCAACTATTGATGGGAAACCGTACACCTGGTTCACGCTTCGCTGCCCGGAAAAAAGAAGGTGTAACCATCAAAGACAGTAAAGAGAATCCAAAAGGGCTGGAGCTGAAAGGGGAAGCCTTTGGTGGAGCAAAAGTCGGTGGCAGCCTTGGGGGAGCATTGCAGTGGCTAAAGCCCTTTGATTCGCTGGTGGATGAATTACCAAATATGCTGCATACCTTTGGGCTGGATTCTCCTGCATTACAGCAAATTCTTCCCCCTGTTAGTCAGTCAGAAAAGAAAAAAGAAGCTTATCTGGGTGAATTTCAGGATTTCGCCTCGTTAACCTTGGGAGGGGATGCAGAGTTAGGCATTGGCTTAAGCGGTGAATTCAGAGTCCGGTTCGTCAAAGGAAAATTCAGATTCCATATTAAAGGCAGTTTGTGTCTGGGGGCTGGTGCGAAAGGTGAGGTGGAAGGTGAAATTACGCCTGAGTTGTTCCAGGAATTCGCTATCTGGGTCATTTATCAGTTATATGGTATTGATTATAAGCATTTGGTCATTATTACTAAAGAAGCGTTTATGGCGTTGTCTTACATATTAATCATGGGTGGGAATAAAATATACAAAGATTATTATGATGATCTTTCTTCCGAAATTGGGAATGTAATCACGGACTTCAATTTATTCGTAAAAAAAGCATCAAGCGACCTGTTGATTGCAAGAGATGAGTCTACACAGCGTAATAATTTTGCTAATGTAATTAACGCAGATCCTGGTAGCGTATATCTGTTTTCCCCTGAAGCGAAAGGTATTGCTCTGTATATCCTTACGGGTGACGGTGCATACGATCGAATAGATATTAACAATCAGGGTGATGGCTTCTTACCTGATACTGGTAAAAACAGAAAGACTGCTGTGCTATATATTTTATCCAGTATTCAGACTAAGCGGGAATGGAAAAAAGTGTTGACTCGTATTACAAAGGAAGGAACAGCCGTTCCGGGCAACGAAGATACCATAGTCAAGTTGGCTCAGGAGAATTTGACTGCATTTTTACAGATAGGGTTTAACCGGGATAAAGAACTTGAGGATATTATTGATAAGCTAAGTTTGAGAGATTTTAACGAGGTGGTGAATCGTCTAAAAAATAATCCCGCCTACGGATATGCTTTTTCTCCTAACTGTTCGAAGCAGTACTTTTTACACTGTGATGATAATCCGTTTTACACCTCGTTATGCCATTTTGTTCCTGTGGATGCGCAGTATAAGCAAAAATGGGAAGGGAATGAGTAATGAATAAAATCGGTTTTTATGGATATAGTGTATTTTTGTTGTTAATTATTAGTGGTTGCGATAACGCTGAGCAATCTATAAAGCATTCACCGCAGGAGCAGGCTGAAATTCAACAATATATTAAAAAAGTAAAGGCAGACCTGGTGTATGTCAAAGGTGGCTCCTTCTGGATGGGGGATTTTTGTAAAAAAAATCGGGATGGGGGATCTTACTGTTCCCCTGAGAAAGATACCAAACCTCTTCATGAGGTTGAACTCAGCAGTTATTCGATCAGTAAATTTAAAACTACACATGAAGACTACAATTTTTATCTTAAAATAGCAGGCTTACCCAAACAGCGATTCGATAAAAATTGGAGGAACGACATGTTAGCTGAAATGACTTATTTTAAAAACAGCCCAGCCATAATAACCTGGACGGAGGCAAATAAATATTGTGTTTGGTTGAAAAATGAAACTGGATTGCCTTTTTCACTACCAACTGAGGCACAGTGGGAGTATGCCGCACGTAGCCGTGGGAAGAATATTTTAGTAGCAACAGATGATGGAGTTTGGCGAGAAAATGAGAAAAGCGGACAAGGTGAAAACTACGCTACTGATGAAGACCGGAATAAGGTTGAAGAGGACTTCGGAATAAACGGTTTGTCAGTTTTTTTTCCTGTAGATAAGTACCCATCAACACCATTTGGTCTATATGGCATGGCAGAAAATGGCTATGAGTGGGTAAAAGACTGGTATGATCCTGATTACTATAGGTATTCGCCAAAAAAAGATCCTCAAGGCCCTGAAAAGCCAGTTGTTAAGCATAAAGATACCGGACAGTACTGGAAAGTTCGGCGCGGAGGAAATCATCCTGATCCTACAGGGGATGTCGGTCTGACATTTTTCCGTGGTTATAATATTCCGGATAATGATTTCCCTGATGGAACCACGGTGCGATGTGTCGTTAATTCATCGGAGCCTGTAAAATGAAACGGATAATATATCGAAGCAGTATTGTGATTATTCTGCTCATCAGTGGTTGTGATCGTTCTGATCCGGAAGTTAAACATACGCCACAAGAAAAAGCACAAATTCAGAACTATCTAAACCGTGTTAAGACAGATTTAGTCTATATCAAAGGCGGTACCTTCTGGATGGGCGATTTTTGCAAGAAGATGCGAGAGGGGGGCCCTTACTGTTCTCCAGAAAAAGACACAAAACCACTTCATGAAGTTGAACTAAGCAGTTATTCAATTGGGAAATTCAAAGTTACGCATGAGGACTATGATTTTTATCTCAAAATGGCTGGCTTACCAAAACAATATTTTGAAGAAAAGTTCGCGGTAGATATGCTGGCGACTATGACACACTTCGAGAATAGTCCAGCAGTAGTCACCTGGACTGAGTCACATAATTATTGTTCCTGGCTTAAAAAAGAGACAGGACTACCATTCTCTCTTCCAACTGAAGCACAGTGGGAGTATGCAGCACGCAGTCGTGGGAAAAATATATTGGTTGCTACAGATACTGGTTTTTGGCGTGAGGACAGTAAAACAAAACAAGGCGAAAATTATGCAACTGATGAAGACAGACAAATAGTTGAAAATAAATTTGGAATAAATGGTGTATTGGTTCACTTTCCTGTGGATAAATATCCTGCTACGCCATTTGGTTTATATGGCATGGCTGACAATGGCTATGAGTGGGTTCAAGACTGGTATGATCCACATTATTACGATAATTCTCCTCTGAAAGATCCTCAAGGGCCGGACAAACCTATTATTAAAGATAAGAAAACCGGACAATATAGAAAGGTTCGCCGTGGCGGAAATAACCCTGATCCTACAGGGGATGTCGGTCTGACATTTTTCCGTGGTTATAATATTCCGGATAATGATTTCCCTGATGGAACCACGGTGCGATGTGTCGTTAATTTATCGGAGCCTGTAAAATGAAACGGATAATATATCGAAGCAGTATTGTGATTATTCTGCTTATCAGTGGTTGTGATCGTTCTGATCCGGAAGTTAAACATACGCCACAAGAAAAAGCACAAATTCAGAACTACCTAAACCGTGTTAAGACAGATTTAGTCTATGTCAAAGGTGGTACCTTCTGGATGGGCGATTTTTGCAAGAAGATGCGAGAGGGGGGCCCTTACTGTTCTCCAGAGAAAGACACAAAACCACTTCATGAAGTTGAACTAAGCAGTTATTCAATTGGGAAGTTTAAAGTCACGCATGAGGACTATGATTTTTATCTGAAAATGGCTGGTTTACCGAAACAGGCCTTTGAAAAAAATAGTTCCAATACAATGCTATCAGTGACGAATTATTTTAAAAAAAGCCCTGCGGTCGTAACATGGACTGAGGCGGATAATTATTGTTCCTGGCTTAAAAAAGAGACAGGACTACCATTCTCTCTTCCAACTGAAGCACAGTGGGAGTATGCAGCACGCAGTCGTGGTAAGTACATTTTGGTAGCGACTGATGATGGTGTTTGGCGGGAAGATAAAAACGGATATGGTGAAAACTATGCCACAGATAAGGATCGTTATAAGGTTGAGGAAATTTATGGAATAAATGGTTCTTTGGCTCTTTTGTCTGTAGATAAATATCCACCAACACCTTTCGGGCTGTATGGTATGTCGGAGAATGGCTATGAATGGGTTAAGGACTGGTATGACCCAGGTTATTACAAAAATTCTCCCGTGAAGGATCCTCAAGGACCAGATAAACCTGTAGTTAAAGATATTAAAACAGGCCAATACTTCAAAGTTCGACGGGGAGGCGAAAGTCCAGATCCTACTGGAGATGTTGGTCTTACATTTTTTCGCGGATATAATCGACAAAATAATAATTTTCCAGATGGAACTACAGTGCGATGTGTTGTTAATTCAGTGGAGCCTGTAAAATGAAACGGATAATATATCGAAGCAGTATTGTGATTATTTTGCTTATTAGTGGTTGTGATCGTTCTGATCCGGAAGTTAAACATACGCCACAAGAAAAAGTACAAATTCAGAACTATCTAAACCGTGTTAAGACAGATTTAGTCTATATCAAAGGCGGTACCTTCTGGATGGGTGATTTTTGCAAGAAGATGCGAGAGGGGGGGCCTTACTGTTCTCCAGAGAAAGACACAAAACCACTTCATGAAGTTGAATTAAGCAGTTATTCAATTGGGAAGTTTAAAGTCACGCATGAAGACTATGATTCTTATCTCAAAATGGCTGGGTTACCAAAACAGCATTTTGAAGAAAAGTTTCAAGAAGACATGCTGGACACTATGACATATTTTAAAAATAGTCCTGCTGTAGTAACCTGGGCGGAGGCGGATAATTACTGTGCCTGGTTGAGGAAAGAGAGTGGGCTGCCATTTTCTCTTCCATCAGAAGCACAGTGGGAATATGCTGCGCGTAATCATGGTCAGTATATTTTGGCCGCTACTGATGATGGTTTGTGGCGTGAAAATGAAAAAACGGGTCAAGGAGAGAATTATGCGACGGATGTAGATAGAATAACAGTTTCAGATGCGACTGGGTTGAATGGGCCATTAATTCATTTCCCTGTTAATAAATACCCTCCTTCTCCTCTTGGATTGTATGGAATGGCCGATAATGGCTATGAGTGGGTGAAAGACTGGTATGATCCTGACTATTATAAGATATCAGCCAAAAAAGACCCACAAGGTCCAGGAAAACCTATTGTTAAAGATGAAGATACTGGTCAATACAGGAAGGTATTGCGCGGTGGTAATAATCCAGATCCCACGGGTGATGTTGGGCTAACATTTTATCGTGCTTATAGAATTACGGATAACCCATTTCCTGTGAGTACTACAGTTCGCTGTGTAGTAAATTCTTCAGAATCAATAAAATGAAACAGTTAATGTATCTATACTGTATTTCGATGATTTTATTCATCTCGGATTGCGATCGTGCTACTCAGGATGCTCAATATACCCCGCAAGAAAAGGCAGAACTCCAGAACTACCTAAACCGTGTTAAGACAGATTTAGTCTATATCAAAGGCGGTACCTTCTGGATGGGCGATTTTTGCAAGAAGATGCGAGAGGGGGGCCCTTACTGTTCCCCTGAAAAAGACACAAAACCACTTCATGAAGTTGAATTAAGCAGTTATTCGATTGGGAAATTTAAAGTCACACATGAGGATTATGAATTTTATCTGAAAATGGCCGGTTTACCGAGGCAGTATTCTGGCGATAAGTCGATGAACGAAATGCTTTTAAATATGACTTATTTCAAGAATAGTCCTGCCGTTGTAACCTGGACCGAGGCGGAAAATTATTGTATCTGGTTAAAAGAAGAGACCGGGTTGCCATTTGCTCTTCCAACAGAAGCGCAATGGGAATTCGCCGCTCGCAGTCGTGGTGAATACACATTGGTCGCGACTGATGACGGTGTTTGGCGGGAGGATAAAAACGGATATGGTGAAAACTATGCTACAGATGAAGATCGATACAAGGTTGAAGAGACCTATGGAATAAATGGTTCTTTGACTCTTTTTTCTGTAAATAAATACCCCCCGACACCTTTTGGATTATATGGAATGTCAGAAAATGGCTATGAATGGGTTCAAGATTGGTATGATCCAGAATATTACAAAAAATCTCCCAAAAAGGATCCTCAAGGGCCAGATAAGCCTGTGATCAAAGATATAAAAACAAGCCAATATCTCAAAGTTAGGCGGGGAGGTTTCAGTCCGGATCCCACAGGAGATGTTGGTCTAACATTTTTCCGCGGATATAATCGGCAAAATAATGATTATCCTGATGGAACCACGGTACGCTGTGTAGTTAATTCATCTGATTCAATTAAATAATTTCACTCTCATAATTCAATGTATATATTATATGTATTTTAAACGGTTTGTGTTTTTTTAATAATTCGTTTCACATTGTTATCTTAAAAAAAGAGGTAAATGGTAATAATGGGTTTCGATATGAAAAGCGAACAATCAGTTTCTCTGGCAGAGTTAAAAGATCGACTTTTAGGATTGAACCAGAGTGGTGACATCCCGCTTTCTGTCATTGAGCAGGGCGATAAATTGATCGCCTCGTGGAAAGTTGTGGGTGCGAAATGGATCGAGTTATTTGGTATTGGCGGTCTAAAGAGGCAATATGAATTGATACTTCGTTGTGATGAAGTGAAGAATCGTGAGAGCTATAGAGAAAAATCAACCGATATTGAAATGGAAATAAGTACAGAGAGTAGGTTTTAAAAATGTTCAATCAGGTAGTCGTAAGGAATTTAGTTTTTGACGGTCTTGGGAACAAAACGGATGGGGTTCCTGGTGAACAGTACTCTTAAAAATTTAGGACTTCAGATATAAGAAAACTGTTTTTGGTATTGTTAAAAACTCTGGTTGGGAGCTCAAAAAGAGTCTTGTTGACAGGTATGGTTCTCCTTTGCTCTGGCTTATATTCATAGCGACAGTATTACCTGGAGAAGTGTGTTATCTGGCTTAAAGGAAT
The DNA here is from genome assembly GCA_002421005.1 of Enterobacteriaceae bacterium UBA5654. GTDB lineage: Bacteria > Pseudomonadota > Gammaproteobacteria > Enterobacterales > Enterobacteriaceae > Superficieibacter. Next base: position 75,415 of record DIJC01000018.1, read on the forward strand.
GGTTATGCAGGGTGTGATTCGCATTAATGATAAAACGACCCATGGTGGCACAGTGCTTGAAGGGAGTTCCGGTGTGAAATTTATGGGGCTTGAGGTTGCCTGTCTGATGGATAAAGTATTTTGTCCTGCGCATGGCGAAACGTTTATTGCAGAGGGGGATGAAGGTTCAAAAATTAATGGCAAGCCTGTTGCACTGCACGGCCATCGCTGTGGTTGCGGCTGCACATTGATTTCTTCATTGCCTCAGGCCGGAAAACGTTAATTATGCCAGTAAATCTCAAACAAATCCCTGAGGCGGAACCATTACCTGTTCCTCCGAACAGGCCTCGCTGGTTTCTCGTGATTGTTCTGATCGTGATTGTAGGATCCATACTGGTGCTTTCTCTTTGGCCAAAGGGCCTGACCACGCATTCCACGTGGTTCTGGTTCTGTACGCTTCTCATTCCTTTCTCTATAGGGCTGGCTGGCTATATTGTCAGGTTACGGCATTATGAAAATGAACGCGATCGCGTAATGTGGTGGAACCATTTACATCAAACGCAGCATGACGAACAGGTTTTATTGGGTCGACAGGCCCTTGGCGTACTTGGCATGAGTTACACTACGCCTGTTGCCAGCAACAAACTTGCTGCCGCGCTTTTACAGGGAGCAAATGCGCTTCAGTCGCACTATTCTCAAGCCCTTCAGTCTGTAATTACTTCGGCCACACTCTCTCCGGCATTAAACATATCTACTGAAGCAGAACATCAGTCACGGCTGGAGGCGGTGTTGGGTCGCATCATCCTGCAGCTACATACCGAACTGGCACAATTTACCGGTAAGCTTGTTATTCGCCTTCGCCATGATGGCGTGCTGAAAGATGAGCAGATTATCACGGCCTGGGAGAGGGCTTTTCCTGAGAAATATACTGTCGGCGACGTCAACGTCAGCACCGAAAACGATGGGTTGATGTGGGTACAGGAAAATATTCACCGCAGGGAGACCGATGAAGATGGCGATTACCGCTGGTAAATTTCCTCAGATTGCGCTGGTCGCGGGTATCACACTGATACTGGCTGGCTGTGGGCTGACTCAAAAAGTGACAGACGGCACCGTTGCTGTGACCAAATCGATTTTTTATAAGCAGGTAAAAACCCTGCATTTGGATATACGCGCCCGCGAAGCCGTGAACAGCAATGCCAGCGGCGTGGCGTTATCCACTGTTGTCAGGATTTATCAGTTGAAAGACCGCAAGACCTTCGACAGCACGGACTACCCGTCACTGTTTAAAGCCGACAGTCAGGCCATCAGGGCAGACCTGGTGGCCGAAAAGGATATCCGTCTGCAACCGGGCGGGGCAGTGATAGTTGATATGCCAATGGCGGAAGACGCTCAGTACGTGGCAGTGGCCGGGATGTTTATGTCACCGGATCAGGTGAACAATACCTGGCGCGTGGTACTGAGCCGCGATGACCTTGATCCGGATACATCCCGGGTGATTGATGCGGGCAATAACCAACTGACCCTGCAGGCGCTGAAATATGAGTGAGTCATCCCGTCCTTCATTGTATGAAACGCTCTACGGCAACTTTACCCGCGGCCTCGATCTGCATCAGGTCAGCGAGCAGAACCTGGTTATTCTGTCCGTACTCGACAATATGCAACGTATCCTGAACAGCCGTGCAGGAACGCTGGCGCATCTGCCGGACTATGGTTTGCCTGATATGACCAAAATTCTGCAGGGTATGCCGGGCGCTGCCCATAAGCTGATGGGCACCCTGTCGGCTGTTCTGCTCAAATATGAGCCACGTCTGAAAAAAATAACTGTTGTCCTGCTGGAGCAGAATTTCCCGGGAGAACTGCGCTATGCCATTGATGCTGAGCTCAAGGGTATTGGCCTCGTGCGATATGGCACAGAGTTTATGCCAGAAGGGCGGGTATTACTCCGACATCTTAAGAACCAGCAGTATCTCGACACGACAACCCGTATGTAAGGCCAGATACCGCAGGAAGGATAACGGTATGATATACACCTGCCAGCTGTGCCAGAATGAGCAAAGAGAAGGTTGTTTGCAGAAGCTTAGCGGTTATCTGGTGCTTGCCAGTAAGATTTTAAAAGGAATAAAAATCCTGGAGATAACCCTTTATTGATTGTTATATAAGAACATATTTTTATGGATGGCGTTTCTTTCGGACTTCTTACTGAGCAGTATTTCTACAGCAAATCATTACGACCGGCGACAGGATTGCGGCGCTACAAAGCAAAAAACCAGCCCGTAGGCTGGTTTTTCTGAATGAGTGGTGCCCGGACTCGGAATCGAACCAAGGACACGGGGATTTTCAATCCCCTGCTCTACCGACTGAGCTATCCGGGCAACGGGGCGCATTAAACCGTAATCCCCTGGCGGCGTCAATGAAAATTATCAAATCCGCTACGGACTGCGCATTATGCCAGCATGTTGGCGAGAATGCAGCCATTTTCAGGTGAATAAGGCGGTCCACAGGGCGGAGAGCGGCATGGCGATAAGCAGCGCGGGCAGCATATTGGCGACCGCGAACAGCTTGATGCCGCAGATGCGCAGGCCGGTTGCCAGCAGTAAAATGCCGCCGACGGCGGAGAAATCGCCCATCATGGCGGGGGTGGTGAGCGGAAGGATCAGCATGGCGCAGCTGGCGAGCGTTAGCTGGATTGCCAGCATCGGCAGCGAAATCGCCGACACCGCGATGCCGAGCGAGGTGGCAAAAATCAAGGCGGTGAAAAAATCGAGGAAAGATTTAGCAATCAGAATACTGGCATCACCGGTCATGCCCTCGTGCATCGCGCCAAAAACCCCGGTGCCGCTGGCGCAGAAGAGAATAATGAGCACCACCAGGCTGTTAATAAAAGACTCGTGGGCGCTGCTGCTGGCCGCCGTTGCATTCTTCTTCTGCGTCAGTTTGCGCAGGCCGGAAATGCCGCTGCTGATCCCTTTTTCCACGAAGCAAAGCTCGCCGATGAGCGTACCGAGTAACGTTGCCAGTACCATCACCGGCAGGTTCACGCATTTGATGACCAGCAAAATCCCGATACCCAGCGAGCAAAGTCCAAATACGGAAGGCATCGAGAGGCGAACGCGTTCAGGCAGGCGATGGCTAAGAAGCGCGCCCAGTACGCCACCCACCAGCACGGCGCTGGCGTTAATAAAAGGTCCGATCAGCAAACTGTTTCTCCATAAATGTTTGTCGCTTAACTATGCGCAAGAATTGCATAGCCTGCCGGAAGCTTTACTGGTGTCTCCAACATGTGCGAAGAGTGAATTCGGTTATCTCAAGGGTAATCGCTTCGCAAAAAGGTTAAAAGCGTTATTCTGCTAACCTGCATTAAACGGCAGGGCGAGGTGTTGCACCTGCCGGGGAAAGGTGCCATGATTGCGCGAATTTTCTTCATCTGTTTAGGGGCTACCGGAGATGACAACCCTGTCACCACATCGCCTGACTCATCGCGCCCTGTCGCGAAGGCCGCCCCGCGCCACGCTTCTCACCATGCGGTGAGGCCTCCGCACGCTCGCTGCAGGATAACAGTAAAATCAGACGCGATCTGCTTTTACTGATGTCTGGCGGTCGGAGCTGTTAATCACTCTGATCCAGACCCTTCGTTGGGCAAGGCCGCAGCCTTGTCCGGGATTTTTACTGTCCCGAAAGGGGTATATCTGCTTATGAAATCAATGAACATTGCCGCCAGCAGCGCGCTGGTCTCCACGCTGTCCACTTCGCGCACGGTTATAACGCTGGACAGCACCGACTTTACCGATGTGGCGGCAGTCGTCATTACCGTTGCGGACAGCCGCAGCGGTCTCCTCGCGTTGCTCAAACGGACCGGCTTTCACCTGCCGGTGTTCCTGTTCAGTGAAACAGAAATCGCGCTGCCCGACGGCGTGACTGCCATTATCAAGGGAACCGCGCAGGAATGGCTGGAAGTGGAAGCTGCCGCCTGCCGTTATGAAGAGAATTTGCTGCCGCCGTTTTTTGATACGCTCAGTCAGTATGTGGCGATGAATAACAGCACCTTTGCCTGTCCCGGCCACCAGCACGGCGCGTTTTTTAAAAAGCACCCGGCGGGGCGTCAGTTCTTCGACTTTTTCGGCGAGAACGTTTTTCGGGCGGATATGTGCAACGCCGATGTGAAGCTGGGCGATCTGCTGATCCACGAAGGCTCGGCCAAACACGCACAGAAATTTGCCGCCAAAGTCTTCCATGCCGACAAAACGTACTTTGTACTCAACGGCACGTCGGCGGCGAATAAAGTGGTGACGAATGCGCTACTGACGCGCGGCGATCTGGTGCTGTTCGACCGCAATAATCATAAATCTAACCATCACGGGGCGCTGATCCAGGCCGGAGCCACGCCGGTTTATCTGGAAGCGGCGCGTAATCCGTTTGGATTTATTGGCGGCATTGATGAACACTGTTTTGACGATGGCTATCTGCGCGAGCTTATCCGTGAAGTGGCCCCGGAAAAAGCCAGCCAGCCGCGCCCGTTCCGTCTGGCGGTGATCCAGCTTGGCACCTACGATGGCACCATCTATAACGCGCGTCAGGTGGTGGATAAAATCGGTCATCTGTGTGATTACATCCTGTTTGACTCGGCGTGGGTGGGCTACGAGCAATTCATCCCGATGATGGCTGACAGTTCGCCGCTGCTGCTGGAGCTTAATGAAAACGATCCGGGGATTTTCGTTACCCAGTCGGTGCATAAACAGCAGGCGGGCTTCTCGCAGACCTCGCAAATCCACAAAAAAGATAACCACATTCGCGGCCAGGCGCGTTTCTGCCCACACAAGCGGCTGAACAATGCCTTTATGCTGCACGCTTCTACCAGCCCGTTTTACCCGCTGTTCGCCGCGCTGGATATCAACGCTAAAATCCATGAAGGGGAGAGCGGACGTCGCCTGTGGGCGGAATGCGTGGCGCTGGGCATTGAAGCGCGTAAGGCGATTATCGCGCAGTGTAAAATGATCAAACCCTTTGTGCCACCGGAGGTGGACGGTCGGGCGTGGCAGGATCATCCCACTGAAGCGATTGCCAGCGAGCGCCGTTTCTTCAGCTTTGAGCCGGGAGCGGCGTGGCATGGTTTTGAGGGCTACGCCCGCGATCAGTATTTTGTCGATCCCTGTAAGCTGCTGCTCACCACGCCGGGTATTGATGCGCAAACCGGGCAGTACACCGTCTTTGGCGTTCCGGCAACTATTCTGGCGCACTACCTGCGTGAGAATGGGATCGTGCCGGAAAAATGCGATCTGAACTCGATCCTGTTCTTGCTGACCCCTGCCGAAAGCGCGGAAAAGCTGGCGCAACTGGTGGCGATGCTGGCGCAGTTCGAACACCATATTGAAGACAACACTCCGCTGGCCGACGTGCTGCCGACCATCTTCAACAAATATCCGGTGCGCTACCGGGATTACACCCTGCGCGATCTGTGCCAGGAAATGCACAATTTATACGTCAGTTTCGACGTGAAAGATCTGCAAAAGGCCATGTTCCGTCGGGAAAGCCTGCCGCAGGTGGCGATGGGCGCGCAGGAAGCGAACAGCGAATTTATTCGCGGAAATGTGGAGCTGGTGCGTCTGAGCGCTGCCGAAGGCCGGATCGCGGCAGAAGGTGCGCTACCGTATCCACCCGGCGTACTGTGCGTGGTGCCGGGCGAAATCTGGGGCGGGGCGGTGCTGCGTTACTTCCTGGCGCTGGAAGAAGGCGTAAACCTGCTGCCGGGCTTCTCACCGGAATTACAGGGGGTATACAGTGAAACCGACTCCGACGGTATTAAGCGGCTGTATGGCTACGTGCTGAAATAAGCGCGCGGCCGCTCTGCTTAACTCGCAATATTGACGTTGTGGAATTCGTAGCGGTCATGCCGGTAATGAATAATACTGTATTCAAACGGCATACCGTTATCGAGATAAGTCACCTGCTCTATTTCCATTATCGGATCGATCATGGCGATATGCAGATTTTCTGCTTCCAGCGAATTCGCCCGACAGGCGCGAACCGTTTGATGCTGGCTCTGAATACGAAAATGCGTTTCAACCTCAATATGCCGATAGACTGAATCCATCAGGTTATCAATGCGAATGCCGGGAATAATATTGATGGGGATTTCGGTATATTCAATACAGCAGGGTTGTTTGTCGAGATAGCGCACGCGGCTGAAGTGATAAACAAAATCGGTCTCTTCCAGATACAGATTCTTAATGGTGTCCGGTTGCGGATGCACCACGCTGAACTCGATCAGTTTTGACGAAACGGTTTCATCCGGATGAGAGGCAGTAAAGCCAAATGGTTTACTGCCCATCGGGGCGCTAACAGCCAGGGTGGCCGCGCCCTTAACAAAAGACCCGACTCCCCGGCGCTTGATGATTAGCCCATCGTTAACCAGCAAATCCATCGCTTTCTTAACGGTGATCCGACTGGCGCAATAACGATCGCCCAGCTCTTTTTCCAGCGGCAATTGCTGATTAATTTTATAATAACCGGTGATGATCTTAGCGCGTAGGTCATTGAAGATTATTTTATATTTCAGTGAATTGTCGCTCATAGTACATTCTTCATCCGTAAATGGATTGTACTATACCACTTACCGGGCAGTTATTCAGTCGGATTGCGTGCCCGAAGGCGAGTAATCGAACCCGTTATTGTCGTGCAACGCTTTAAACCAGTAGCCGCTTTTCTTGATAAGTTTACTGCCAGTTTGCAGGTCGAGTGAAATCAGACCATAGCGGTTGCGGTAGGCATTGGACCACGACCAGTTATCAATAAACGTCCAGACATGATAACCAAAGCAGTGGCTTCCTTCTTCAATCCCTTTATGCAGCCAGAACAAATGGTCGCGGTAGAATTGAATGCGGTAGTCGTCATTAAGCTCACCATTAATAATGCGGTTGCGCTCGTCTTTTACGCCAAAACCATTTTCAGAGACCATCCACGGAATATTACCGTAATCATCACGAATAGAGATGGCAATATCGTAAAGCCCTTTCTCATAAATTTCCCAGTTCTTATCCTCATTAATTCGGCAACCCGGCATGGTGTAGTTGTCAAAATAATATTCCGGGGTGAAGGGCGCTTCCGGGTCAGGCAGAGATCTGCGGGCGCAGACCCGGCGTGGATGGTAATAATTCACCCCCAGAAAATCGACGGTATTATGGCGGATAACCTCACACGCCTGTTCCAGTCCGCAAGGAAGCAGATCGTGTTTTTTCAGCAGTGCGACCAGTTCTGCCGGAAACACGCCTTTCACCGCCGGATCGAGAAATGAACGATTGCAAAAAAGATCGGCGATCTCCGCCGCGCGCAGATCTGCCGGATGCTGGCTGCGTGGATAAGAGGGCGTCAGATTGAGAACGATGCCGATCTGCCCATCCTGCGCCTGCGCGCGATAGTGTTCAATCGCCAGCGCGTTGGCGTAAAGCGTATTGAATGCCACCCGCACGGCGGCCTGAGGATCGACCCGGTTAGGGTAATGGAAATCGTATAAATATCCGCCTTCAACGTGCACAATCGGCTCGTTAAAGGTGAACCAGTATTTCACCCGGTCACCAAACAGGCGGAAGCAACTGGCCGCGTAGCGGGCAAAGTGATGGGCAACCTGCTCATTCTCAAAACCGCCGATATCCTGCATCGCCAGCGGCATATCAAAATGGAACAGATTAATGACTGGCGTAATACCATTGTCGATCAGCTCATCGATCATGGCGTTATAAAAATCCACCGCCTGCGGATTAATATCGCCGGTGCCCTCCGGATACAGGCGCGACCAGCTAATTGAGGTGCGAAAAGAATTATGCCCGGTGGCGGCTAAATACTTAACGTCCTCTTTCATATTCATATAAAACTGCGAAGTATCCGTTGGGCCGACGCGCTGATGAAATCTTTCCGGCTCAATTTCAAACCAGCGATCCCAGATATTTTTACCTTTGCCAAACTGCTGGCTGGCTCCTTCAGTCTGGGTGGCGGAGGCGGCGCTGCCCCACATAAAACGGTCGGGAAATGTTAATTTCATAGTTGATCCTGTGAGTGTTATAAAAGGGCTGCGAATTTAACAACGCCGGGATAGTCGCAATTCAGGTCGTTATTATTGAGCGTCCAGTGATAGCGCTGGCGATTTTCATCAATTAGTGTGCCGCTTCCCTGGGTAATATTGCCGTATCCCTGAAGCACAATCGGGACGTGATTAAATGTTTTCAGATGTCGAATATCCTCGGCGAAGGTCGGAATAATCGCCCCCTCGCGAATAAAGACCGGAATATCCTCCAGTGTAATATCCAGGTTATGGACGCACTGACCGTCATACCAGCGTTTTTCATGCAGGGAATACCAGCGGCCTGCGGGCAGATAAACGCTGCGCAGCTGCTGACCCGGCTCAAGGATCGGGATCACCATGACGTTCTCGCCAAGCATGAATTGATCGTCAATCGCGTGAACAAAAGGATCGTCTGCAAACTCCAGCGCCAGATGGCGCATCAGCGGCAGACCGGTGTCCTGGGCTTCGCTGCCCAGTGCCAGCAGCAGCGGTAACCAGCGATAGCGCAACTGGCTGTAACGCCGGACGATATCAACCGCCTGTTGCCCAAAATGCCAGGGCTCACGCGGGCTGACACCGTGATAGCGCGCCAGAGAGCACAGCATACCCACCTGCGACCAGCGAATGTAAAGTTCCGGGTCGACGTTTTGCCCTTTAAATCCGGCGATGTCGCTGCTCCAGTAGCATTCGCCGCTGAAACCGACGCTCAGCCCGCCGCGCAGGGTGTGCTTCAGCCCTTCAAACGTCGATTCCACATCGCCCGACCAGGTTCCGGCGAAGCGTCCGCAGCCGAGGAATCCCGGTCTTTTCCACACCAGCGCGGTGCCGTGAATTTCCTGAGTAGCTTCGTAGCAGACTTTGGCATACAGCCAGATATACGCGTTGTGCATATCTCTGCCGCTGTAGCCGTTATGATACAGCGCGTTTTCCGGGATGCGGTCGGCATAGTCCGGCTTCAGCGCCTTCAGGCCGCGACGCAGCAGCGTTTTCAGATGCTCCTTCCACCAGCTATACGCCAGCGGATTGCTGAGATCGGGAATGCCGATTTCACTGACGTTGCGCCGGTACACGTGGGCAATGCCGCCATCCAGCGTTTTAACCAGGTAGTTTTTATCCAGCGCGTCCTGATAAATAGCGGTGCCGGGCGGCAGGTAAGGGTTGATCCAGACCGAGCAGGCGACGTTATCGTGCTCCAGCGCGGACAAAAAGGCTTCCGGTTGCGGGAAGTGTCCATCTCCCCACTCAAAATCGCAGCAATCGACCCAGAAATCCTTATACCAGTAGTGCTTGCCCCAGTTCACATCCAGATGCAGAACATCGAACGGCAACCGGTGCGTTTCTAACTGATGTTTGATGCCGAGCACTTCCTCTGCGGTTTGATACGCGCAGCGACTGTACCAGACGCCAAGCGTCCACGGGGCCGGGAAGTCCGGCTTACCCTGCATTTCGGCCTGTATCTGCACCAGCGCTTTTAGCGAATCGCCGAAGAACAGATAACCGCGCAGCAGGGCGCTTTCGCTCAGCACGCTGACGGACTCAAAGCAAAAATGCCCCACGTCCCAGTGGGTACGCCGCGCGGTCGCCATCATCACCCCATATCCGGCATCGCACAGCAGTATCGGGTGCGCTTTATAGCTGAGATCGGTGGAATTGGTGGCGCAGGCGTCCATCACATAGCTGGTGATGCGGGCCTGAGATTTTTCGACTTTGCTGAATTTCTCGCCCAGCCCATAAAAATGCTGCCCGTTTTTGCTTTCCCAGGACATATACGTTTCGCTATGGCCCTGGGCATCAATGCGAATACCCAGTCCCGGCGTCACGGGCTGGCGGGAAACCTTTTTGCCTGACAGGGTAAATTGGGTTCTCCCACGCTGGATCTGCAAAGAGAAAGGGGAACGGGCCAACGTGACGCGCAGTTCGCCATACTCTAACTGTACCTGATCCGACTCCTCGCTGATGGATAACGCATGACGGGGCAGGGCGGTGACCGGCAGATAAAACGCGGGCATTTCATGGCTGAGCGGCAACGGGCCAAATTCAAAACTGAGGTTGTGATCCGTCAGTGCCGCCAGCGTTAAACAGGCGCTTTTGCCACTGGTCAGGGTGAGGATAATCTCAACGCCGTCGTCTTTCAGATTAATGTCCGTGGCGTCAGTAACATAATCGTAATGATAGCCTTCATGATAAAAAATACGGTCGCTGTTTTGATAATCCCAGCCGTTAATCGCTTTATTGATAATATGTTCTTTCATCGTGTTTCACCTTACGCTTCAGTGGCTTTTTCGTTAATCGAGTTCGCTATTTTGACGAAAGGCATATAAATAGCGGTCATGACGACAATCACCAGTAGCTGATATAAGCCCCCGGAAACCTGCCCGGAGAAAAGGATCCCGGAAATAATCGGCGGTACTGTCCACGGAACGTTATGCGTGATAATTGGCAGCAGCCCCATATTGGTCAGTAGCACCGCGCCAAAGAACGGCAACACCCAGCTGAGTACGTAAGGAATAAACATCACCGGGTTTAAAATAATCGGCAGGCCAAAGTTAATCGGCTCGCTGATATTAAAAATAGCCGGGGCGAGGGCGATTTTTGCCGTATTACGGTTTTCCATGCGGCGCGAGAAAAGATACACCGCAATAATCGGTGCCAGCGTCATTCCGCCGGAGGAAACCGTTGAAAAATTGAAAAACAGGGTGGAGTAAAGATGCTGCCCTACGCCCATAATGTTTTCGTTATCGTTGATGGCCCACGTCAGGCCAAATATCGGTCCCCAGACGGAGGTGGCGTGAATGCCGAACCACTGCAATAGCGGCCCGGTCACCATTGCGACAATCGCAAAAAAAGGCGTGGAGGCGACTGCCAGCGTCGGTTTCTGCAATATCGTCAGCAGAATTTCCGGCACGGAGGAGTCAAAGTAAGCATGTAAAACCGCTGCCAGCACCACAAAAAACAGCAGGGTAAAGCAGCCGGGGATCAGCGATTCAAAACTGCGCGCCACCGCTGGCGGAACGCTGCCCGGCATTTTGATGGTGAAATTCTTTTCGATCAGGCGGTTAAAAATCCAGATGGTCAGGCCGGAAACCAGCAGGCCGGTAAAAATTCCTTCCTGGCCAATAAACCGGGTGTTAACGATGCCACTGAGCGTCACCACCTGCTGATTTACATCATTGGTGGTAAATTGCCACGGCAGACAAATGAAAAAAGCGGCAATAGCATAAAAAACGCATACAATCGGCTCTTTGTTTTTCGGGAAAAAACGGCGGGTGCCGAAAAAGGTAAAGCCGACAATAATCAGAATGGCGTTTATTGCCATCGTACCGTTAATAAAATAATTGCAGTAATGCTGTAGCATGACCATTTTCGCTGCCATGCCTGACGCCAGCCATGCCTCGCTATTGTCATGAAACAGCACGCCAATTCCCAGCCCGGCATCGCCGAATACGATCCCCGCAGGGTCAAGAAAAACGGAGCTTATCATAATGGCGATACCGGCAATCATTAATGGCACGCCGCTCATAATAAAGGTATCGCGTAGCGCCAGCAGTAAACGATTGCCAGCAACTTTACTGATGCTTCTTGTCAGAATTTGCTGAATAACGGGTATAGAGAGAATGCTCATTTGTGCTGCCTCATCCCTGTCGTAATGCAATAATTAATTTTTTAATAGTCCATCAATTCTGTTTTTTAACAGCTCGCCGTTCATGCTGCCAAACTCCTGTATGCCGAGCGTAAAAACGATTTTATCAGGATAGTCTCGCTGGACATCTTCCAGCGCCCAGGCAATTTGTGGGCCGAGAATAATAATCTGGGTCTCTTCTGCGACATCAGGCAGGCTGGAATAATCGTAAGCTTCAACCTGATGGTCGATGCCTGCGGCCTTATACGCGGCCTTGAGTTTGGATGCCATCATGCTGGTAGACATCCCTGAGTTACAAAAAAGTGAAATATTCATGGGTAATTTCCTTCATATTAACAATTATTTATCCTGGCGCGGTCAGCGGCAGCGGCTTAAAAATACGCTTTTGCGATGGCATGTAAATATCAATATTTATAAAAGATATGTCTTTTGTGATCCCGGTTCCTGATTTACCTACACGACGTAATTTTATGTTGAGTGGAGGAGACAAGAGGTGTAATAAATGGAAAAATGCCTGGCTTTAAATATTCAGGAAATCTATGAATGGCTCTGATATATAATCAAGGAGGAATGAATGGCAATTATGCTATTTGACTGGGGCGGCTCATCGGTAAAATATGGCGTCTGGGATAACGGGGCGCTGCAAATAAGCGCTGCCGCCACTACGCCCTCCAGCTGGCCTGCTATGAAAGCGCTGATGATGGACATCTTTCGCCACTGCCAGCGCCGCTTTACGCTCGACGGTATCTCCATCAGCGCACCGGGAAATGTCGATCCTGACAGCGGCGTAATTGGTGGGCTAAGCGCTATTCCGTACATTCATCATTTTCCTCTCGTGGCTGAACTCGAAGCGCTGTTTGAGCTGCCGGTGCATATCGAAAACGATGCTAACGCGGCAGGTATCGCGGAAGCTGCCGTCGGCGCGGGGCGCGACAAGGAGCAGGTGCTGTTTGTGATTGTCGGCTCCGGCGTTGGCGGTGCTATCGTGCGCAATAAAATCCTGCAACGTGGCAGCCATAAATACGCCGGGGAATTTGGCCTGATGATCCTGGATGACGGGCATACATTCAGCGAGCTGGGAACGGCGGTGGCGATGGCCAGACGCTACAATCAGCGCGTGCCGACGGCGGAAAAACTGTCCGGGGCGGACGTTTTTCAACGGGCGCAGGAAGGCGATGCGGTGGCGCAGGAAGAACTGGCGCAGTTTTATCACTGGATGGCCGTCGGGCTGCTCAATTTGCAGGTCTGTTACGATCCCGACTGTATTATTATCGGCGGCGGCATCTCTGCCAATGACGCGCTGTTTGCTGGCATCAGGCAGCGGTTGCAGGCGCTGGTGGCTGAAAGAGGTCTGACGGAGTTTATGCCTGAGGTGCTTCTTTGCCAGCACCGCAGCAGCGCCAATTTAATCGGCGCGGCGGTAAATTTCGAACAGAAAATGCAGGCGTAGCGTCAGCCCCTGACAAGCAGGGGCCGGGCTTTATTTCCGGCGATAGGTCTTCTGGGCGCTGTTTACTTTGTAGAGATAGCGCCGCGATTCCGCCGACGGATGGCGGGTGGTAATGGTCTGATAGAGATCGCCCGGCGACATGCTGTTAATCATATTTGCCGCCTGCGCTTTATCTTCAGAGAACATGCGCAGCACGCTGCCCGCGCCGCCGTTATAGGCGGTGATCACCGCATAGCGGCGCGACGTCGGGTTAGTGATGCCCGCCAGATACACATTGCTGAGCATCGCCAGATACGCCGTCCCCGTATCAATATTGCTTGCCGGATCGAACAGATAGCTACGGTCCGGCGTCCCGCTTTTCCCCTGCATCCTGAACACATCTCTTCCGGCGCTGTGTTGCACCACCTGCATCAGGCCCAACGCGTCAGAATGGCTCACCGCATAAGGGTTGAAGGAGGATTCGGTCTGCATGATGGCGAGGATCAATGACTCATCGACACCATACTTACGCGCGGACTGACGCACCATGCCGATGTATTTGTGCGCACGTTTATCAAGGTGGTTGGGCACCAGATTGATGGTAATGCTGTAGATGATGTGCAGACCGTTGTTACGGCTTTTCATCCGCTGCTGTAGCAGATAATCCGCATAGCGGGCCGCACGCCACTCCCACCGGATCGGCTCGCCGTTGTTATCCACCACCTGACCGTACAGGAAGGGCTGCTTCGAAATCTGGATATCATCGGCGTCCGAATAGAGGTCGATGGAACCCGGATCGTCGCCCATCAACAGGGTCTGGATAATCGCCTGACGCAGCCGCGCGGCAGGCTCGGTCCCGGAAATGGTTTCGATGGTGATCGTGCCGTCATCAAAGTTGATGTGGCTACGCGTCTGATACCCATCGGTATATTTAACGTAATCCTTTGGGCCTGCGATCAGGACTTCTTTATAACCCCAGATATTCTCGATGTTATGGGCAAACTGACCCATCAAAATGTCAAAACTGTTGGTATCCTTGACCCAGGCTTCGTTAAACGCTTCACCCTGTTTTTTTGAATCTGAACAGGAGACGAGTAACGGCGCAATAAGGGCTAGCGCTAAATATTTTTTCATCATTCCGGGAGCGTATGTTGGGTTGAATGAATATTATTTTTTGTCTTCCGGCGTGTAGCCTTCGATATGCACGTCTTTGCCCTCAAACAGGAAGTTGATCATCTCCTGCTCCAGCAATTTGCGATGATCGACGTTCATCATATTGAGCTTTTTCTCGTTGATCAGCATGGTCTGCTTCTGCTGCCACTGCGCCCAGGCTTCTTTGGAGATCTCGTTATAGATACGTTTGCCTAACTCGCCGGGGTAAAGCTGGAAATCCTGACCTTCGGCATCGCGTTGCAGGAAGGTACAAAAAATAGTTCTGCTCATAAATATTCCTCGTTATCGGCCAGAGCGTTATGCAAAGGCTCCGGCGCGTAGCTGCTGTAACAGGCGCTCCACGGGTGCCGCCAGTCCGACTGACGGCGGTTGCGCTAAGTTATACCAGAGCGCGTTGCCTTCATCCATGCATGAGTGGAAAGAGGACACCGGAAGCCACATTGGCACAATATCCAGATGGAAATGGCTGAAAGTATGGCGAAACGCGGTCAACTGACGCAGATTATTAGCGCCGATCTGCCGCTGTGCCAGCCACTCTCTTAAGGCTTCCTCGCTGGCAAACTGCGGGAAGCAAAACAAGCCACCCCACAGGCCGCTGGGCGGTCGCTGCGCCAGATACACCTCATCGTTATGCTGCATCAGCAGCAGATAACCGGTGCGCTCCGGCAGCGTCTGCTTCGGCTTTTTCTCAGGGTACTGCGCCCAGCTGTGCGTGGCGTAAGCCTCACAGCTGGTGTGAAGCGGGCACAGTTCGCATTTCGGTTTTGAGCGGGTGCAAACCATCGCCCCCAAATCCATCATCGCCTGATTAAAGCGCGCCACGCCCTGCGCGGGCGTCACCTTTTCGCTTAGCGTCCACAGGCGGTTTTCGACCTCTTTTTTTCCAGGCCAGCCGCCAACAGCATAGCAGCGGGCCAGTACGCGTTTAACGTTACCATCCAGAATCGGATAATGCTGACCGAGGGAGAGCGACAAAATCGCCCCGGCGGTTGAACGGCCCACGCCGGGCAGGGCGGCAACGTCCTCAAACGTTTGCGGGAAAATACCACCGTGAAGACTGGCAACCTGCTGCGCGGCCTTGTGCAAATTGCGTGCGCGGGCGTAGTAACCAAGCCCGGTCCACAGGTGCAGCACTTCGTCGAGCGGGGCCTGCGCGAGATCCGTCACCGTTGGGAAGCGCGCCATAAAACGCTCGAAATAGGGGATCACGGTCGCAACCTGCGTCTGCTGCAACATCACTTCCGAGAGCCATACTTTGTAGGGCGTTTTTTCTGTTTGCCAGGGCAGCGTTTTCCGCCCGTATTGGTCGTACCATTCCAGCACGCGGGCTGAAAATTGAGACGCTTGTAAGGTCAAAGCTGGCTTCCGAATTTGCAGTATCAGGGGGCCAGATTCCAGCACAGCCGGGCGAGGCTGTAAATCGGATCTTTGCTATGCTTGCATCCGGCAACTAACTTTGGATAATGCCCGTTTTCCCGAAGACTCTCACAAGCAGACTTACTTTTATGAATAACGACGTCATTTCACCGGAATTTGATGAGAACGGTCGCCCGCTGCGCCGTATCCGCAGCTTCGTCCGCCGCCAGGGACGCCTGACCAAAGGGCAGCAGCACGCGCTGGATCACTACTGGCCGGTGATGGGCGTTGAGTTTTCCGACGCGCCGCTGGATTTTGCCGCCCTGTTTGGCCGTGAAGCACCGGTCACGCTGGAAATCGGCTTTGGTATGGGGGCTTCGCTGGTCACTATGGCAAAAGCAAAGCCGGAACAAAACTTCCTCGGCATTGAAGTTCACTCGCCGGGCGTCGGTGCCTGCCTGGCCTCCGCGCAGGAAGAGGGCGTGGAAAACCTGCGCGTGATGTGTCATGACGCGGTTGAAGTGCTGCACAAAATGATCCCTGACAATTCTTTAACCATGGTTCAGCTCTTTTTCCCTGACCCGTGGCATAAAGCCCGTCATAATAAACGCCGTATCGTTCAGACCGAATTTGCGGAGCTGGTGAAAAGCAAACTGAAGCTGGGCGGCGTCTTTCATATGGCAACCGACTGGGAAGCCTATGCGGAACATATGCTGGAAGTAATGTCGGCGCTGGACGGTTATAAAAATCAGTCTGCCAGCAATGACTATGTACCGCGCCCGGAGTCGCGTCCGGTAACCAAATTTGAACAGCGTGGCCATCGTCTTGGTCACGGCGTATGGGACTTAATGTTCGAGAGGGTGAAATAATGGCAAAGAATCGTAGCCGTCGTCTGCGTAAAAAAATGCACATCGACGAGTTTCAGGAATTAGGCTTTTCCGTCGCGTTCCGTTTCCCGGAAGGCACGTCGGAAGAGCAGGTCGATCAAACCGTTGATGGCTTTATCAACGACGTCATTGAGCCGAACAAACTGGCCTTTGATGGCAGCGGCTACCTTGCCTGGGAAGGGCTGATTTGCCGTCAGGAAATTGGCAAATGCACCGAAGAAGACCAGGCAAAAGTGCGTAAATGGCTGGAAGAGCGCAAGCTCGAAGACGTGCGCACCAGCGAACTTTTCGACGTCTGGTGGGACTAAGAAACACAGGGCTGGCATATGCTGGCCCATTTTGTCTTCAGGGGAATATCTATGATGCGTAAAGCGCTGCTGGCAGCGGCACTGACGGTAACGGCGTTTGCCGCGCAGGCAGACTACAAATGTAGTGTCACGCCGCGCGACGACGTGATCTTAAACCCGCAAACCGTACAGGTGAAAGGTGAAAACGGCAATCTGGTGATCGCCCCGGATGGCAGCGTGATGTTCAACGGCAAGCAGTACACCCTCAGCGCCAGTCAGCGCGAGCAGGCGAAAGATTACCAGTCCGATTTACGTAACGCCCTGCCGTGGATTGATAATGGTGCCCGCACCCGCGTCGAAAAAGGCCGCGTGGCGTTGGATAAAATCATCACCCAACAGGTTGGTTCCAACAGCAAAATGCGCAACCGCCTGACTCAGCTCGATGCGCAGCTTAAAGAGCAACTGAATAAAATTATCGAACGTCGCACCGACGGGCTGACGTTCCACTATCAGGCGATTGACCAGGTTCGCGCTAACGGTCAGCAACTGGTGAATCAGGCGATGGGTGGGCTGCTCCAGGACAGTATCAACGAGATGGGCGCGCAGGCGGTGACCAAAGGCGGTAACCCGCTGCAAAGCGTGCTCGGCAATCTCGGTGGTCTGCAAACCGCCGTACAGAACGAATGGAAAAATCAGGAACAGGATTTTCAGCAGTTTGGTAAAGATGTGTGCCAGCGGGTGATTTCCCTCGAAGACAGCCGCAAGGCGCTGGTGGGCGGGCTGAAATAAGGCTGACGCTTTTCCCTCTCCCCTGAGGGAGGGCGTGCCCACGAATGCCCTCTCCCCGGCCCTCTCCCGGAGGGAGAGGGAGTGGAATGTACCACGGTTGGGGATTATGTGGATTACCCAGCCTGAGATGAACGCCCAGCGTAACTACCGATGCCAGACGGTCCCCTCTCCCGGAGGAAGAGGGAGTGCCCCGAATGCCCTCTCCCCGGCCCTCTCCCGGAGGGAGAGGGAGTGGAATGTACCACGGTTGGGGATTTGTAGATTACCCAGCCTGAGATGAACGCCCCGCGTAACAACGATGCCAGACGGTTCCCTCTCCCGGTGGGAGTGGGCGTGCCCACGAATGCCCTCTCCCCGGCCCTCTCCCGCAGGAAGAGGGAGTGGAATGTACCACGGTTGGGGATTATGTGGATTACCCAGCCTGAGATGAACGCCCAGCGTAACAACCGATGCCAGACAGTCCCCTCTCCCTTGAGGGAGAGGGTTAGGGAGAGGGGGAACCCCATCCACCGCGCTCATGCTGATCCAGCCTTATCCCCACCAGCCCGCAAATGCTCCAGAATCACCATGAGCACTCCCTCTTCAAACGCCCTGAAATCATTATTCCAGAAGCGGATCACCCGCCAGCCTTTAGCCTGCAAAAAAGCCGTTCTCGATAAATCATACTCCGCTCTTTCGGCATGTTGCCCACCGTCCAGTTCAACAATCAATCTCGCCTCATAACAGGCGAAATCAACGATATATGCCCCTATCGGCATCTGACGACGAAACTTGTACCCATAAAAGCGGCGCGCACGCAGAAGTTGCCAGAGACGTTGCTCTTCAGGGGTTTGCTGCGCTCTTAATGCTTTAACATTCTCCATGCGTCCATTGTGCTGACCTCATGCGCAACCACCACAAACAATGTCAGAATCTGGAAGATGCCTTCCAGAAAAACGTTATGAGACAAATAATCACCAAGGATATAATGTCGGAGAAAACTATCTCAAAAAGGATTTTGTTATGAAAACATGCTGGCCCGTGGGCCTCGCTCTCCTGGTTCTCTCCTCCGGTTACGCCATTGCCGATACCAATACTCCTGGCGACAACGTCATTAAAAAACAGTTTAGCGAACGGCATCAGGGTCTGATGCAACTGGAGAAAATCTCGCTGCGCCAGCTGGATGCCGTGGGCAATCGGGCAACTTACATGGTGGAAGGGGATATGTCAGCCAGCGACAACATATACTCCCTTGTCGGAGAGGCGGGTGAGTATCTGTTTTATGAACGAACCTGGACTAAAGGCCAGCCGGTAAAATTTTCGGCGATGATGACCGCCGTAGGCACAAAAGATTCTGGCTGGAAAACGGAATTCTTCTCAATGCAAACGGCGGCGAGAAATGCAGGCAGGCCGTTTGACAAGAACGAGGATCTCAGCAAATCACTGGTCGTCAACGACAGCAACTTTATGACTCAGTTTGCGAAAATTGACACCAGCTTTGCGGTACAAAAGACCACCCTCAGCAAACAGCTGGAAAAGAAAAAAACGCTGGAAACAGAGTTAGCCAGCCTGGAAGAACAGAAAAAATGCGCGAGGGAAAAGGAGGGTGTGGTACCGCTGGAGATGCGGGATAAAGAGAATAAGGCGCTTGATAAAAAAACGGACGAATTACGCCGCCAGCTCTTTGCTCTGGGTAGCAGCAATCGCGAGCTGGAGCATGATTATAAACGCTGGCAGGAGGGCGTAGCGCGGATGCGCAAAGAGGGCGTGATCCCCTAAGCGCGCTGGCGCTATTCCTCAGCGAGGAACAGCTCCAGCAGCGAATTCAGAAACAGCTTGCCGTGCTCGGTAATTTGCCAGTGCTGCTCGCTTTCGGTGAGATACCCCTGCGCCAGCGCGGCATCGATCTGCGCACGGACGGCGGCTTCCGTCAGGCCGGTGTAGCGGACAAACTCAGCGCGCGGCGCAGGCTCCAGCAGACGGAAGCGGTTCATAAAGAACTCAAACGGCTTATCGGCCTGCGCCACATCGCGCTGGCTTTCCAGATAACGCCCCTGCATATAGCCGCGCGGATGACGCGTTTTGGTGGTGCGCAGAATGCGCCCGTCCGCAAACGTCACTTTGCCATGCGCGCCGCAACCAATACCGAGATAGTCGCCGAAACGCCAGTAGTTGAGATTATGCTGACACTGATAGCCCGGCTTCGCGTAGGCCGATGTCTCATACTGCTGATACCCGGCAGCGGTAAGGAGCTGATGCCCCTGTTCGAAAATATCCCACAGCGCGTCGTCGTCCGGCAGCACCGGCGGACGCGAGCCGAATAGCGTATTTGGCTCGATGGTTAGCTGATACCAGGACAAATGCGGCGGATTAAGCGCGATGGCCTGACGTAAATCGTCCAGCGCTTCTTCCAGAGATTGATCCGGCAGGCCGTGCATCAGATCGAGGTTAAAGCTGCGCAGTCCCAGCCCGGACGCCAGTCGTGCGGCGCGTTTAGCCTCTTCCGGGCCGTGGATCCGTCCGAGCCGCTGCAATTTCGCTTCGCTAAAACTCTGCACCCCAATGGAAATGCGGTTGATCCCCGCGCGCTGGTACTCCACAAAACGGTCAGCCTCCACCGTGCCGGGGTTGGCTTCCATCGTGATCTCAGCATCCGCCGCCAGCGGCAGACGCGCACGCACGCCGTCCAGCAGCGTTTGCATCGCCGGACCTGACAGCAGGCTTGGCGTCCCGCCACCGATAAAAATGGTCTTAACGTCACGTCCCTGCGCGTAAGCCACATCGCCATCCAGATCGCTTAGCAAATGCTGAACGTAATCGTCGTGCGGCACTTCGCCCTTCAGCGCGTGCGAGTTGAAATCGCAGTACGGGCATTTCTGCACGCACCACGGGATATGAATGTACAGACTCAGAGGCGGCAAATTAGCGATCACGCAGGGTTTCCAGTAACTGTTTCAGCGCCTGTCCACGATGGGAAATAGCGCTTTTTTCTTCGCGGGTCATTTCGGCGGCAGTTTTGCCTGCGGCTGGCACGAAGAAAATGGGATCGTAGCCAAACCCGCCTGCGCCCGCAGGCTGGCGAGTGATGACGCCGGGCCAACTGCCGTGGCATACCAGCGGCGTCGGATCTTCAGCATGACGCAGATATACCAGCACGCAGTGGAACTGTGCCTGGCGCCGATCGTCAGGCACGTCTTTGAGCGTTTCCAGCAGCTTTTCCAGATTCTGCTGGTCGCTGGCGTCCACGCCGGAATAGCGCGCGGAGTAAATCCCCGGCGCGCCGCCCAGCACGTCCACCGCCAGACCGGAATCATCGGCAATAGCAGGCAGGCCGGTAATATGGGCAGCATGACGCGCCTTGAGGATCGCGTTTTCAATAAACGTCAGGCCGGTCTCTTCGGCAGAGTCCACGCCCAGTTCTGTTTGCGCAACAATATTAAGGCCGAAATCGCTCAGCAGCGTGGCGAGTTCACGCACTTTACCGGGATTACCGGTAGCGAGGACAACTTTTTGCATAGGGTATCTACTCAGTTAGCGCCGCGACTTCCGTCGGGATCTTTTGCGGATGAATAATCTTGACCTGTTTATGGCGGCCCAGCTCGCCTTTTTCAATCAGCACCTGATTTTTTGCCACGCGAAACTGTTTGGCGAGAAATTTCACCAGGTGCGCGTTGGCCTGACCGTCCACCGGCGGGGCAGTAATGGCGACCTTAACCTCGTCGCCATGTAACCCCACGATGCTGTCGCGGCTGGCTTTCGGCTGAATATACAGCCGTAAAACCAGCCCGTCAGAGCAGGTGCTGACCGCTGTCATGCCCAGCCCCAGATGTAGGCCAACGGCGTGGCCACGTTCGCCAGTAACTCCATGACGCCCATGTTGATCACGTACATCAACAGCACGAGGATCATCGGAGAAAAATCAATGCCGCTCATGGAGGGCAGTAAATTACGGATCGGGCGCAATAACGGCTCGGTGAGCTGTATAAGGACATACTCAACCGGGCTGCGTCCACGGCTGATCCAGCTCATCAGGGACATCGCGAGGACCACCCAGAAAATAAGCGAGCCAACAGTTTTAATCAGCACCAGTACTGCGGCAAAGGGAATAAGAATTCCCGTAATCGAAACATAGGGGTTCAAAAAAACCTTTCCGATACAGAGAATTAACGCTAACAGCAACGATGCGGTATCAATGGAGCCCATCGCCGGAACAAAACGGCGTAATGGTCCAATAATCGGCTGCGTTGCCTTCACAATAAATTGCGCGAATGGATTGTAGAAATCGCAGCGTGCCCACTGCATCCAGATCCGCAATAGCAATATCATCGTGTAAACCTGGATAACCAGTGAAAGGAGAGTGGACAACGTATTCATGGCGTTCCTCAGAGTTCCTTATTTTTTTGTGTAGTCGCGGGCACCAAAAATAGCAGTACCGATGCGCACCATCGTGCTACCCGCCGCAATTGCAGCTTCCATATCATCCGACATGCCCAGCGACAGCGTGTCTACCGTCGGATAACGCGTTTTAAGCCGCGTAAATGCTACAGCCATTTGCCCTGCTACGGCAAACTGCCTTACATATTCTGACTCTGGAGCCGGGATCGCCATTAGCCCGCGCAGCGTCACGCCTTTTAATTCCACAATGGCATCGGCCAGCGCGTCCACGTCCGCCAGCGCAATGCCTGACTTACTGGTTTCATCGCTAATGTTTACCTGAATCAATACGTTAAGCGGCGGTAAATGCGCCGGGCGCTGCTCGCTTAGTCGCGTGGCAATGCGCAGGCGATCCACCGTATGACACCAGTCGAAATGTTCGGCGACCAGACGGCTCTTATTCGACTGCAACGGCCCGATAAAATGCCACTGCAACCCGTCAACGCCCGCTGCGCGAAAATGAAGGATCTTTTCCACGCCTTCCTGGACATAGTTTTCGCCAAACGCCCGCTGTCCAGCCGCCACCGCTTCTGCGACAGCGATCGCAGGTTTTGTTTTGCTGACTGCAAGCAACGTAACTTCTTCTGAATCCCGGCCGCAACGTGCTGAAGCGGCGGAGATTTTCTCCCTGACCTGTGCCAGGTTATGCGCAATGTCGTTCATTTTCAGAGGATGATGGTATGGATATGGAAGAAATTGTTGGCCTTAGTGTAAAGCATAACGTCTCGGATCTACACCTGTGCAACGCCTGGCCTGCGCGTTGGCGGCGGCTGGGCAAGCTGGAGCCAGCGCCTTTTGCCGCCGTGGATGTTTACAGCGTGCTGCATGAATTTCTTGATGAGGGGCAAATCACGCAGCTCGCCAGCGGCCAGGTGGACTTCGCCATTGCGCTGCCATCCGGGCAGCGGCTGCGGGCCAGCGCGTTTAATCATAGCCAGGGCACCTCGCTGGCGCTGCGCCTGCTGCCGGAAATGTCCCCCCGGCTTGCCGATCTGCATGTGCCTGCCGCCCTGCCGGAACTGTTGCGGGAAGAGAGCGGGCTGATTCTGGTGACCGGGGCAACGGGAAGCGGCAAATCCACCACGCTTGCCGCCATGGTCGATCACCTTAATCATCATCTGGACGGGCATATCCTGACGCTGGAAGATCCTGTTGAGTTTGTTCACGCCAGCCAGCGCTGCCTGATCCAACAGCGGGAAATCGGTCGGCACAGCACCACGTTTGCCGGAGCGCTACGCGCGGCGCTGCGGGAAGATCCCGACGTTATCCTGCTGGGCGAACTGCGCGACAGCGAAACCATCCGGCTGGCGTTAACCGCCGCTGAAACCGGGCATCTGGTGCTGGCAACGCTGCATACGCGGGGCGCGGCACAGGCGGTAGAGCGACTGGTGGACGTTTTCCCGGCGCAGGAAAAAGATCAGGTACGCAGCCAGCTCGCCGGAAGCCTGTGCGCGGTAGTGGCGCAGAAACTC
This sequence comes from Enterobacteriaceae bacterium UBA5654, assembly GCA_002421005.1. Classification (GTDB taxonomy): domain Bacteria; phylum Pseudomonadota; class Gammaproteobacteria; order Enterobacterales; family Enterobacteriaceae; genus Superficieibacter. The sequence continues at coordinate 98,896 of DIJC01000018.1, forward strand.
CAGCGTAGTCAGCAACAGGGGCGAGTGGCGCTGTTTGAGCTCCTGGTCAATACGCCTGCGGTGGCGAATCTTATTCGCGAGGGCAAAACGCATCAGCTCCCCGGCGTGATGCAGACCGGGCAGCAGGCAGGAATGCAGACCTTCAGCCAGAGCTATCAGCAGCGGGTGGCGGCAGGGCTGCTTTAGCGCACGTTGAGCGAGTAGACCGCAGGCAGCGCACCCGCCGTGGCAAGGATCTCCAGCCGCACTTCCAGCGTTTCATGCGGCCTGTCCAGCCGATGCGTACAAACTGAATGGTGATTGTCTTTTACTTCCGCCAGCAGGATCTCATCGGCCCACAGGCGGTAGTGGGTGATACAGTGCGGCGTGACGGCGTGGTGATGGCCCATTTGTACGGTCTCCATCGCGTTATCAAAGTCGTTATCCTGCACCAGCGTCAGGCAGGTAAGCGCCAGCGGCTGTTCCCAGCGCCAGCGCACGGTAGGAGAGGCGTCTTCTGCGGCGGGCACCCACGCATTGCTCTGCTGTTCGGGACGCAAGTGACCATTAAGCAGGTTCTGCGCAGCGAAGCAGTGCAGCGGAGTGGCAAAACGCAGGGCGGGCATGATTTGGTCCGGGCGACGGCGCGGCAGCCAGAAATCAAATTCATCGACGCCGTAATCGCCGCCCGCCACCTGGCGCGTATGTTTTGCGACTCTGGCGTTCAGGCTGTTAAAGACGGTCATCAGGCCGGGAAGATGAAGGTCGGTAAGGGCGATATCCACCCCGCTTTGGGCGGAAAAAGCGATAAACAGGTACTGGTCGCGCTCGCTTTGCCAGTCAAAAACGCAGGGATATTCCCCCTCGCCATCAACCTTAATTTCGCGGGTGGCATAGCATAATTCCGGCGTGAAATTCCCGGCGCGCTGGCTGCCCAGCAGTTCGAGCGTCAGCGCGGCGTGACCGCGCAGGGTCAGGGTGAGGGCGGGGAGCGATTCCCCGGCCTTTATTGGCACCAGCAGCGCCATGCGTTCGCGTAGCGTGTGCCACTGTCCGCTGGCGGGCAGTTCGCTCAGCGTGAGTTCGCTACTGACCGTGACCGTCGCCCCACGCGCCGGGTCGTGAAGTCCCTGGCGCGGGATATAACAGCCACTGGCCTGAAGCTGTTGCTGGAGCGCATTAATCTGGCTTTTATCAGCCAGCTCGCGCGGGGTCAGGCGCTGCATGTGGCAAAGGGCGGCGGCCTGGCCGACCACTTCTCCCAGCAGCCCGCAGGTACACATCACGCGGGCGCTACCGAAGGCGACGTGGGAGGCGGAGATCAGGCGTCCGGTGAGAAACAGGTTCTCCAGCGAGCGGCTGTACAGGCTGCGAAACGGGATGGTATAGGTGCCTTTACTGTGAAACTGGCGGCAGCCGTCATGCGTGCTGTAAACGCCGTCGGCCGGGTGGAGGTCGATAGACCAGCCACCGTAGCCCACCGCGTCATAATGGTCGCGCTGTTCGATAATATCCTGCTGGCACAGCAGATGATCGCCAATAAACCGGCGGCTCTCGCGCTTGCCGGGAATGGCTCCCACCCATTCAATCGTCATATTGTCCGCTTCCGGGAATTCGCCGGAGTTTTTAATATGATCCCAGACGCCCCAGACAATCTTCCACAGTTCCCACTTGATCTCTTCACTCTCATGCACAGTATCCAGGCGGCCTCCCCATTCCAGCCACCACAGATCGCAGCCGTTGAGCGTGGACGTCAGCCGCTTGTAGCGCGGGATAGCGGTGATATCCTTCAGCGCAAAGGAAGGCGCAACAAACTGGACCGGGCCTGCGGTTTGTTTGGTGTAAAAGTAAATGGAATGCCCCAGCTTGTGACCGAAGCTGTCGCCGGGAGCCATTTTTTCGCCGAGTTCGTCAGCCTCTTCGGCACCCTCGCGAAACTCTGCGCCCGCCAGATAGCCCAGCACGCCGTCGCCGGTGGCATCGCAAAACTGCGTGGCGCGGACGTCATAAAACGTTTCGTTGATCGCATTAAAGGCGCGCACGGCGGTCAGGCGCTGTTGTTCCTGCTCCACCGCATAAACGGCGGTATTCAGCAGCAACGTCAGCCCCGGCTGGCTTTTCGCCATATCCAGCAGCAGCAGGTCAAACATCACCGGATTGCCTTCTTTGTTGCGCCACAGATTCTCTTCGAGGATCTCACCCATAATGCCGCCTTCACGCGCCCAGCGGTTATTGTTGCCCATATGCGAGGTCGCGCCGTTGGCCCACAGGCGCACTTCGCTGGAGGCATTGCCGCCGAGCACCGGGCGATCCTGAATCAGGATAACCGTTAAACCGGCCCGCGCGGCGGCGAGTGCGGCGCACAATCCCGCCAGTCCGCCACCGGCGACCAGTAAATCCGCCTGCAACGGCTTTGCAGGAAAGGTTCTGTTATCGGTCTGGCTAAAGATTTTCATTACCTTGTATCCTTCTCAACTGGCGCTAGAATCTGTACTTTGCTTAAGCCCGAAGCGGACCCTAACTGCTATGTCATCTCAACCGAATCAAAGCCTGATAGACGGCATCCGCTGTCTGCAATATCTGGTTTCCAGCGGCCGGGCCATCGGCTGCCGTGAACTGGCGCGTCTGATGGGGATTAACACCACCCGCGTCAATCGACTGCTGATGACGATGGCTTCCATCGGGCTGACGATGCAGGACGAGCAGCGGCGCTATTTACCCGGTCCCGGCATTCATGCTCTGGCGGCACAGGCGATACGCGGTTCCGCCCTGTTTTCCCAGGCGCTGCCCATTCTTGAGCGCCATGCGCCGCGTGACATCGTGGTCGCCATGGGGGTGCTGTGGGAAGATCAGGTGATCTACATCTATCACTCCGAACCCGGCAGCCAGGTCAGTCAGGCGCTGGCCGGTTTTCATATGCTGCCCGCATGGCAATCCGTTATTGGCATGGCCCTGCTGGCGGCTGAATCCGACGACGATCTCCAGCAACGTTTCACCGAAGCGCAGTGGCAGCAACTGGCACCGCACGTTCAGCAGCAGCGCGAGCAGGGGAGCGTCATCTGGCATCATCAGGATGGCGAAGTATCGATGGCGCAGCCGCTGGGCGCGCACTCTGCCGCGCTGGCCTTTGCCGGGCTGTGGCAGCCGGATGAAGAGGTGGTCACTGCCCGGCATCAGGAACTGCAACAGCTCACCGCGCGGCTGATCGCGCCCTGATTTGTTTCTTTTATAGAAACAACGGCGCTTTTGCAAAAGCAGATCGGTAAAGTGTGACCGGGATCGAGGGCGTGCGCCTGGCCAAACGGCCCTCGTCTGTCAGGCTGTCTTATTCTGGGTGCTCTTCAGGTGATATTATTGTTTTGGGAATTAGCCTAAAGCATGATTTATAGCAAATACCGTTGCAGCATAATGGTCATTTGCACCAATTAAGGAGAGCAAGGATGTTTGAACAGGACAATATATTACCGTCAACGCAGCCGATTGTTATTATTACTTACCCCTCCGTACAGTCTCATTCTTTTGCCCGCTATCTTAGCGAAAAGCTTCCCGTTTCTGTGCGGATACAAAATATCACTAAGCCGTTGGATCAGCGTTTACCTGCTGGCGTGGTAATTTTATTTGATATTGCCGTCTCGAATAAAAAATTAAATAATATCTGGTGCGATATTCTTAACAGCCAGACTGAAAACTGCCGTTTCCTGATCCTCAATGGCGCGCAGCCGCATGAGCTATTTGAAAGGGCGCAGTGGCCTGCGCTGCACGGCGTTTTTCGTTATGATGATGAACAAACAAAAATTGTTGCGGGTATTGAGGCGGTACTACGCGGCGAGGCAGCAGAAATCAGTGGTGCACAGCCAGATATTGCCAGTGATACTCATCGCGTCGTCGGGTCCGGCAATGATATTCCGCTCACCGAGCGCGAGTGTGAAATTCTTAACGAACTACGCTGCGGGGCGTCGAATATGGATATCGCCCGCGCTCTGTTTATCAGTGAAAATACCGTGCGGACCCATTTATATAATGTGTTTCGCAAACTTAGCGTAAAAAATCGGACCCAGGCGGTGAGCTGGGCCAATGAATTTCTGCGTCACCAGTCCCAGTACAACGCCGATCATTTTTACAGTTAGAAGCCCTGCTCGAAATAGCTTTCGAGAATAATTACCGCCGAGGCGGAATCGATGCTGCCTTTATTTAGCGCGCGAAAGCCGCCGTGCTCAAACAGCCCGGCACGCGCTTCGACGGTGCTTAAGCGTTCATCATGCAGGGTGACCACAACGCCAAATCTGCCGTGAATTTTATTGGCAAATTTACGTGCCCGCGCGGTCAGCGGCTGCTCGCTGCCGTCCATGTTCAGTGGCAGTCCGACGATTACTGCATCCGGCTGCCATTCTTTCAGCAGGCGCTCGATAATAGTCCAGTCGGGCGTGCCGTCCTGGGCTTTGATAGCGGTAAGCGGCCTGGCGGTGGCGGTGATCCGCTGACCAATCGCCACGCCAATGCTTTTGGTGCCAAAATCAAAGGCGAGAAGGGTTCCGCTCATCAGGCGTGCCCCGCTACGCCAGGCATGGTATGGATATCGATACCAATCAGTTTCGCCGCCTCGCGCCAGCGATCGGCAATCGGCGTTTTAAACAGAATGTTGAGATCCGCAGGCGCGGTAAGCCAGGCGTTATCCAGCAGTTCCTGCTCCAGTTGGCCTTTTTCCCACGACGAGTAGCCGAGGGCAACCAGCACATCAATGGGCTGATTGTGGGTGCCCAGCGTTTCCAGCACGTCACGCGACGTGGTCATGACCGTATTGTCGGAAATGCGGATGCTGGAGGCGAAGGTTGAGGGGGGCGTATGCAGAATAAAACCGCGATCTTCTGCCAGCGGGCCGCCAAGCAGCACGGGTTTGTCGAGACGGATCGCCGGATCGCGCGGTTCAGGCGTGATTTTTAATTTTTCCAGAATGCCTTCAACCTGAAGATTTTCCAACGGTTTGTTAATAATAATCCCCATTGCGCCATCTTCATTATATTCGCAGACGTAAACGACAGCGCGACGGAACAGCGGGTCCTGAAGTGAGGGCATGGCAATCAAAAAGTGATGCTGTAAATTCATTGTCAGAGGTTCTGTTTCCTGGTTCAAAAAAGCAACAACGCCCAGTATGCGGGGAAAGCCCGGCGCTGTCACTAACCGGTGGCAGCGTTAACGCGGGTTCCCTCCCGCCGTATCATTTTACTTTGTCAGGCGCTTCTCAATGGCGTCCATCAGCATACCGGTAATGGAAACCGGGAACTGCGCTTCGATTTCGCGGATGCAGGTCGGGCTGGTGACGTTCACTTCCGTCAGGCGGTCGCCGATAATATCCAGCCCCACAAAAATCAGCCCCCTGGCTTTCAGCGTGGGTCCGACGCGGCGGGCTATTTCCCAGTCGCTGTCGGTCAGCGGACGCGGTTCGCCACGGCCACCGGCCGCCAGATTACCGCGCGTCTCACCGCCCTGCGGAATGCGTGCCAGGCAATAAGGCACCGGCTCGCCATCGACTACCAGCACGCGCTTGTCGCCATCAACGATGGCAGGAAGGTAATTCTGTGCCATGCAGTAGCGGGTGCCGTGCTCGGTCAGGGTTTCGGTGATCACGCCGAGGTTAGGATCGCCTGCTTTCACCCGGAAGATCGACGCGCCGCCCATGCCGTCCAGCGGTTTTAAGATGATATCGCCGTGCTTCTGCCAGAAGGCTTTCAGCTGGATTTTGCTGCGGGTAACCAGCGTATCCGGTGTCAGGTCAGAGAACCAGGCGGTATAGAGTTTCTCGTTACAGTCGCGCAGGCTCTGCGGCTTGTTAACGATCAGCGTCCCCTGTTCTTCCGCGCGTTCGAGAATATAGGTCGCGTAGATAAACTCGGTATCAAACGGCGGATCTTTACGCATCAGGATGACGTCGAGATCAGCAAGGTGGATATCCTGCTCGCCGGTGAATTCGTACCATTTGTCGTAGTTTTGCTCAACGCCAAGGGTGCGCGTGCGGGCGCGGGCTTCGCCGTTGATCAGATAGAGATCGGCCATCTCCATATAATGCAGTTCATAACCGCGACGCTGGGCTTCGAGCAGCATAGCGAAGCTGGAGTCTTTCTTGATGTTAATGCTTGCGATGGGGTCCATCACGATGCCGAGCTTGATCATTGTTATTCTCCGTTAGCCCAGATCGCCAAAACGCACCTGTAGCGCGGTGATGGCGGTGAGCGCAGTTGTCTCAGTGCGCAGAACGCGTGGTCCCAGCAGGATATCAGTAAACTGATAGCGTGCGGTCATGGCGATTTCATCAGCGGTTAATCCCCCTTCCGGCCCGATAAGCAAGCGCACGCGCTCCACGGGTAACGGCAGGGTATTAATGCTGGCGCTGGCACGCGGATGCAGGTTCAGCTTCAGGCTGTCATCCTGCTCGGCGCACCAGGCTTCGAGATCCATTGCCGGACGGATTTCAGGCACCCGGTTACGACCACACTGTTCACAGGCAGCGATAGCGATTTTCTGCCACTGCTGGATTTTTTTATTCAGGCGTTCGGCATCCAGTTTAACGCCGCAGCGCTCAGAAAAAAGTGGCGTAATGAGGCTTACACCCAGTTCTATTGATTTCTGGATAGTAAATTCCATTTTTTCGCCCCTCGACATCACCTGGCCGAGATGAATATGCAGCGGTGATTCGCGGTCATCGACCTCGCCGCTCTGCACATTAACGATGACGCTTTTCTTGTCAGCGCGGGTAATTTCCGCTTCAAAAAGCTGGTTGCTACCGTCAAAAAGCTGCACCGGCTGGCCCGCCGTCATGCGCAGCACGCGACCGACGTGATTGGCGGCATCGTCGCTTAGCGCGACCTCCTGGCCTGGAGTCAGCGGAGCGGGGTGATAGATGCGGGGTTTACGCATAGAGCTAAGTTCCATCTGGTACGCGGGCTTTAATCCTTTCCTCAAAGAGAGTAAAGCCCGGCGCGGAAAAGTGACAATATCCGCTAGTGTAGGTTAGCTCTTTTGTGCCTGGCAAGCGCGCTGCACGTAAGGGTTGTGATTGCCCTGCACCTGGGCAATGCGTTCATCGCGCAGGCACTCCCAGGCGGTGGCGGGGTAGATCTTATTCCAGACGTCAAAAAGCTGCGTTTGCTGGCGGGAGAGGTTGATTTTATAAACGTCGCGCATATAGAAGTAGGTGCGGGCAATCGCGCCGCGCGCGCGGGGAGGCGGATCGGCGCGTTTGTCCTTGAAATCGACCTTCATCTCGCACTGACCGTACTGGCCTTCGCCGCCGTTCCACTGGCTGTACATAAAGTTATTGCGATCGCCATTCACCTCGCCAACGGCGGGTTGCAGGTTGTGCATATCGCCTTCCATCTGGCGATACACCGGATCGTGGGCGCAGTTCGCCCGACCACCATTCTGCCAGCACTGACGCTGATGACCAAACTGCCAGGCAGGCATCACGTGCTCCCATTCAACGCGGCTGGCGCGAGCGGCATTTTTACGCGCCTTGTAGCCACAAGACGCCAAATCAACGGTGCCTTTTTTACCTTTCCATGTGATTTTACAGCCACAGTAAAAATCGCCAGGCACATCAGCATTAACCTTCACGCTGGCGTTTTTGCCCTGCGAAAAATTGGTGATACCCACGGCCAATGCGGGGCCGGAAAGCGCTGTCGTCAAAAAAGCGACGGCAAAAGAAAAATTGCGGGACATTACGGACTCCTTGTCAAAATGAACCCGCAAAGTAACGGATGGCGCAGCGTGAAACAATCAGTCAGATCAGAAAACTTCCTGTTGTTACCTAAAGTGATGTTTCAGCGATAAGCGGCTCACCGCATTTGATGCAGCGGTAGGTTACCTCACCGCGCATCACCCGATTGTGACGACGCACGGTGAGTTGATGTTGCTGACATTTGCAGCGGTAGGGAAAGGTGTTGCTGCGCACCGATTCCAGCTCGAATTGATGGGTCCGGCGCGCGGGTACGCCAAGCACGCTTTCCATCATCCACCGCCACTCTTTTCCGTGCGGAGCCACCCGGCCAAAGTGTTTCCAGACCAGCAAATGCGCCAGCTCGTGCGGTACCACCTCGTCAATAAATGCCCGCTGGTTTTCCAGCAGCAGCACCGGATTAAGGCGAATTTCATAGCTGTCGAGCCACGCCGTACCCGCCGCCGTGCCGCGCTGCTGATACACCAGCTTCGGCTCCGGGTAGTGGCGGTCAAGTTTAAGATTGGCGCGGGCAAGATTTTCCCGCAGGCTGCGCATCACGGCCTGCTGAATGGCGATGGGGAGACGGGAGGTTTTCATAAAGGCAGAGGATAGAGCGCAGGGCGGGGGAGTGCAATAAGAAGCTTCCTCCCGTGAAGGAGGAAGCGCTAAACCTTAGCTCCGTGAACCAATTTCACGCAGCTTGCGGCCTTTCATCAGATTGCGTTCGATATGTTCCAGCGATACGTGTTTGGTTTCCGGCACCAGCCACAGGGTCAGCAGGATAAACAGCACGTTCAGACCAGCGTAGACCCAGAAGGTGTTCGCGTTGCCCAGGGTGTTGAGCATCGTCAGGAACGTCGCACCGACGATCATATTGGCGATCCAGTTAGTGGCCGTTGAGCAGGTGATACCAAAATCACGGCCTTTCAGCGGCTGGATTTCAGAGCACAGTACCCAAATCAGCGGACCGGCGCTCATCGCAAAGCCAATGATAAACATCAGCAGCATGGCGATCGCAAAATACTGTGCCGACGGTGAGTGAATGCCGATATGCATCATCGTCCCCAGTACGCCCATGCCGACGGCCATCACCAGGAAGCCCAGCGTCAGCGTCGGTTTACGGCCCCAGCGGTCAACCAGACCAATGGCGATAAAGGTTGCCAGTACGTTGGTCAGGCCAACGATGACGGTGCCCCACATCTGTTCTGTGGTGTTGGTATACCCCGCCAGTTCGAAGATTTTTGGCGCGTAATACATGATCACGTTCATGCCGGTGAACTGCTGCATCACCTGAAGCAGTACGCCGAGAAACACCGCGCGGCGGAAGTTGCTGTTCTCTTTAAACAGCGCCCAGCCGCTCTGCTTCACTTTCAGGCTTTCGCGGATTTCTTCCAGTTCGTTTTTCGCTTCGGCGCTGGTATCACGAAGACGAAGCAGCACGCGCTCCGCATCGTGGAAGCGGCGTTTAGCGGCAAACCAGCGCGGGCTGTCGGGCAGGAAGAAAACGCCGATGAGCAGCAGGATCGCCGGGATGATAATCACGCCGAGCATCCAGCGCCACGCGCCGCTGTAGCTGAACGCGGTATCGGAAAGGTACGCCCCCAGAATACCGATGGTGATCATCAACTGATACATCGAAATCATACTGCCGCGAATTTTTTCCGGGGCAATTTCAGACAGATAGAGCGGGGCAGTGTATGAGGCAACGCCCACCGCCAGACCCAACAGCACACGGGAGATAATCAACACTTCCACGTTCGGCGCAGCGGCGGAGAACAGCGAGCCGAGCACGAACAGGATTGCGCCGATCATCAGGCTTTTCTTACGGCCCAGCCTGAAGGAGAGCCAGCCGCTGCCAACGGCACCGACCGCAGCACCAAACATCATTGAGCTGACCACCCACTCCTGGGTGTGTGAACTAATCTGGAATTCATGGGTAATAAAGGGCAATGCGCCCGCGATCACACCAATATCAAGGCCGAACAACAGTCCCGCCAGGGCTGCAAGGAAACAGACAAAAAATGTCATCGCCTTATTAGAACGCCCGTGTTTTTTATGGTTAGGCATGGTGCCCTCCGGTTGGCTAGCTAATTTTGTTGACGTAAGGATAGGTCAGTGTGGAGTATAAAAGTGTTATGAACATCACACTAGTGTAATCGGTTACACTTACATTCATGCCAACTATTAATTATCTTATTGAAAATAAAGGATTTTAACAAAGATGGAATTTAGTGACTTCCTGTAATTCAGACAATGCTGAAGGATGATGTAACAAAACGGCATTCAGAAGGGATGGGTGCTTATTTGTAAAAATTTATTAAGCAATATCAAATGTAATCGCTTCCATTTATCTGTCAGAACCGTTCAGGGTGATGGTTAGTGTTTCATGCGGATGACAGCAACAAGCCAAAAAAAAATCCGGCCATAAGAGGCCGGATTCATTTTTATCCATTAATAGTACAACGTAATTACAGACCGGCGGCATCACGCAGCAGTTGCGCTTTGTCGGTTTTTTCCCACGGGAAATGCTCGCGACCAAAGTGACCGTATGCGGCGGTTTCTTTATAGATAGGATGCAGCAGATCCAACATCTGGATCAGGCCATACGGACGCAGATCGAAAAATTCGCGCACCAGCAGGGTGAGCTGCTCGCTGGCGATTTTTTCGGTGCCGAAGGTTTCAACCATGATGGAAGTCGGTTCTGCCACGCCAATCGCGTAGGACACCTGAATTTCACAGCGATCCGCCAGGCCTGCCGCAACGATGTTTTTCGCCACGTAACGCGCCGCGTAAGCCGCTGAACGGTCAACCTTCGAAGGATCTTTACCGGAGAACGCGCCGCCGCCGTGACGAGCCATCCCGCCGTAAGTATCAACGATGATTTTACGTCCGGTCAGACCGCAGTCGCCCATCGGGCCGCCGATCACAAAACGGCCGGTCGGGTTGATGAAGAATTTGGTCGCGCTGTTCAGCCATTCGGTCGGCAGGACCGGCTTGATGATCTCTTCCATTACCGCTTCCTGGAGCGATTTCTGGTCAATATCTTCAGAATGCTGGGTGGACAGTACCACTGCGTCGATACCGACAATTTTGCCCGCATCGTACTGGAACGTGACCTGGCTTTTTGCATCCGGGCGCAGCCACGCCAGGGTGCCGTTTTTACGCACTTCAGCCTGACGCTGCACCAGACGGTGAGCGTAAGTCACCGGCGCGGGCATCAGCACGTCGGTTTCATTGGTGGCATAGCCAAACATCAGGCCCTGGTCGCCCGCGCCCTGTTCCAGCGGATCGGCACGGTCAACGCCCTGGTTGATATCCGGGGACTGTTTGCCGATAGCGCTCAGTACCGCGCAGGAGTTAGCGTCAAAGCCCATGTCAGAATGCACATAGCCAATCTCGCGCACCGTATTACGGGTGATCTCTTCGATATCAACCCATGCGCTGGTGGTGATTTCACCGCCCACTAAAACCATGCCGGTTTTTACGTAGGTTTCACAGGCGACGCGCGCTTTCGGATCCTGCTCCAGGATTGCATCCAGCACGGCATCAGAGATTTGGTCAGCGATTTTGTCAGGATGCCCTTCTGAAACGGACTCAGACGTAAAAAGGTGTTTTGCCATTTTTAATTTCACCTAAGGAGAAGTCGGTTAGCTCATACTGCTGTGTGGAGTAGCCATGGCGGAAGTTTCTACCAGGACTTGCAGGTTTATGACACTGGCAGTCTGAGTGTTAATCTGTATAGATGGATTAACATCTGGATGGCTATTTTAGGTCACATCTTCACCCGATTTCCAGTTTTTTTTGAGATATGTCGCATAACCAGCGAAACGTGATGAAAATTTATGCCGCGTTATCCGGCATAACGCTGATTAATGTTTTGCATTTCAGGGATAATCCAGGTATAAATCGCCGCGCGCGGCTCATATAAAAGCGCACGGCAAATTTGCCCGTGTCGCCACTTCCAGCCGGGTTAAAACTTTAGCTTTGGCTTGTCGCTGACCATCATGGGTTGGCGTGGAGGTGATACGAAACAATGAACCATTGGACGCCGCTCATGCAGCCGCACCATTCTGGTGTGAGCTTCTTTTCTGCTATCCGCATCTCAACTATGCAAACCTGCCGATGTTCTACCCATCTCGGTGCTTCTCAGGATTCAAGAGCTGGTTACAGCCGTTGAAATCTGAACAAGGGCGCTCTTGCTAAACAAGAGTTTTCTCGTGGTTTCTCCGAACCGTCACACATAAGTTCGGGTACGTGTTTTACAATGATATGAACAAGAAACCGATCGCTCAGTCGGCGCTTCAGCATTATCTGCTGGAAAATCAGGCTGTTTATGGGTTGTTATCGCACCTTTGGGCTGCGATAGTAGTTTGCTGTTTTACACTTTCGACAAAATTTGAGGTTCGCTATGTCTGACGACATTTCTCCGGTATCGCCTTCGTCAGCAGGCGAACAGGGTGTACTACGTTCCATGCAGGAGGTTGCGATGAGCTCCCAGGAAGCCAGCAAGATGCTGCGCACATACAATATTGCCTGGTGGGGCAATAACTACTACGACGTTAACGAGCTGGGCCATATCACCGTCTGCCCGGACCCGGACGTCCCGGATGCGCGCGTTGATCTCGCCAACCTGGTGAAAACGCGTGAAGCGCAGGGGCAGCGTTTGCCTGCACTGTTCTGCTTCCCGCAGATCCTGCAACACCGTTTACGTTCCATCAACGCCGCGTTCAAGCGCGCGCGTGAATCCTACGGCTATAACGGCGATTATTTCCTCGTTTACCCGATTAAGGTCAACCAGCACCGTCGCGTGATCGAGTCGCTGATCCACTCCGGCGAACCGCTGGGGCTGGAAGCCGGTTCGAAAGCTGAACTGATGGCCGTTCTGGCGCACGCCGGGATGACCCGCAGCGTGATCGTCTGTAACGGCTATAAAGACCGTGAATACATTCGTCTGGCGCTGATCGGCGAAAAGATGGGCCACAAGGTTTATCTGGTCATCGAGAAGATGTCGGAAATCGCCATCGTGCTGGATGAAGCCGAACGTCTGAACGTCATTCCGCGCCTCGGCGTGCGTGCGCGTCTGGCATCGCAAGGCTCCGGCAAATGGCAGTCTTCCGGCGGCGAAAAATCCAAATTCGGCCTTGCGGCAACGCAGGTGCTGCAACTGGTAGAAACGCTGCGCGAAGCCGGGCGTCTCGACAGCCTGCAACTGCTGCATTTCCATCTTGGCTCGCAGATGGCCAATATTCGCGATATCGCGACCGGCGTGCGTGAGTCCGCCCGTTTCTATGTGGAACTGCATAAGCTCGGCGTGAATATCGAGTGCTTTGACGTCGGCGGTGGTCTGGGCGTGGATTATGAAGGTACGCGTTCGCAGTCTGACTGTTCCGTAAACTACGGCCTGAATGAATACGCCAATAACATCATCTGGGCGATTGGCGATGCCTGCGAAGAGCATGGCCTGCCGCATCCGACGGTGATCACCGAATCCGGTCGCGCCGTTACTGCGCACCACACGGTGCTGGTGTCTAACATCATCGGCGTTGAGCGCAACGAATACACCGTGCCCGTTGCGCCGACGGAAGATGCGCCACGCGCGCTGCAAAGCATGTGGGAAACCTGGCAGGAGATGCACGAGCCGGGCACCCGTCGCTCGCTGCGCGAATGGTTGCACGACAGCCAGATGGATCTGCACGATATCCACACCGGCTATTCTTCCGGCACGTTCAGCCTTCAGGAGCGTGCCTGGGCCGAGCAGCTGTATCTGGGCATGTGCCACGAAGTGCAGAAACAGCTCGACCCAAGCAACCGTGCGCATCGCCCGATCATTGACGAATTGCAGGAGCGGATGGCGGACAAAATGTACGTCAACTTCTCGTTGTTCCAGTCGATGCCGGATGCGTGGGGTATCGATCAGCTGTTCCCGGTGCTGCCGCTGGAAGGGTTGGATCAGGTGCCGGAGCGCCGCGCGGTGCTGCTGGATATTACCTGTGACTCCGATGGCGCTATCGATCACTACATCGATGGTGACGGCATTGCCACCACCATGCCGATGCCGGAGTACGATCCTGAGAATCCGCCAATGCTGGGCTTCTTTATGGTTGGCGCGTACCAGGAAATCCTCGGCAACATGCATAACCTGTTCGGTGATACCGAAGCGGTAGACGTGTTCGTCTTCCCGGACGGCAGCGTGGAAGTCGAGCTGTCCGACGAAGGGGATACCGTGGCGGATATGCTGCAATACGTGCAGCTGGATCCGAATACGCTGCTGACCCATTTCCGCGATCAGGTGAAACAGACCGATCTGGACGACGCGTTGCAGCAGCAGTTCCTCGAAGAGTTTGAGGCGGGACTGTACGGGTATACGTATCTGGAAGATGAGTAAATAAAATAAAAGGCCGGGCATAGTCAGGATGCCCGGCCTTATTTAAATCGTTAGTATCAGATTCTTGCTAATCTCATCTCTTAGTTCTGGAAATACGTGATTTTCTTCCGCTATTTCAGGCCAGCGGCTAACTTCCTCCAGCGTCTTATCAATAATATTATTCGCATTTTTTACGCTAAGTCGGCTTATCAGCTGGCTTACGGCCAGCAGATTATCGCGCGTAAAATGATCTCGTTTGCCATCGATGGTCATTTGATGTTGATCAACCCACGGCGAGCCGGGTTTATAGCTATAGGCAATATCATAAGCGGGTGCGAGCGCCCAGTCGAAATTATCGTCTACGTAAAATGCCGTGTTTTTTGTATGATCGTCGTGGTTGCGTGCAATAACGTTAAATACCATACGGCGGAATATTTGCTCCTGTTCTTTGACAGAGAGATTAAGCTGCCGCGCGACGGACAACAGTTCTTCGTAGCTGTATTGTCCCGGCTGGCGAAAATCAGCATGATCCATACCGCACAGCGTGAGGACGTGGTATTTCTGATTACCTTCGCGGTCAAAACGACGCGTCATAAAGTGGCTGCGGCCATGCTCGGTAAGGATTTCGCTGGCGGACATATTTATGCCGCAGCGCGTCGCCATCTGATAGTAGCTAAATTCCATCAGGCCAAAGCCTTTCGGATCGCCGAAGGTTTCTTTATCGCTGCGTTGTTCGGTTACGCCGTCAAATTTCAGCAAATAATGTTCAAAGCCTTCCGGGATAGTGACCTGCCCGGACAGAATATGCGTTCTGTCATGATTGACCGCAATCACCGCTTTTGGGCGTGCGCCTCCTGCCGAGGTGCCGACCTGCAAAAGATGTGACATGGCGTCCTGCTCGCTGGCTTCAATATCAACCCTGTCGCGGTCGTTGAGCACCTTTTGCGCCAGTTCGACCAGCGCGGAGAGTTGCAGTTCGTCATCCTTATTTTTAGGTAATTCAATCGCCTCCTGATACTCCAGCGCGCCCATGCCGCGCGTGCCGGTATAGAGAAGCCTGTCGAGCGCACCAAATTGGTTTTTATCTAATCCGCGCCGGGCGAGCCAGTTATTAATCAGCGCATTACCAAAATCATCGGGCAGAGAGTCAGCAAAAACGGCGGGCAGTCCCCGGTAAGTCTCCCTGGCCAGCGCCGGGAACTGATAAACCGCGGGTGAAAGTGGCATATGAAGAGGGGAAAGTGAGAAGCCAGCTGCAATCCACGCGGGATCGTATTCAAAAGCGACCCACGGAGAATCTTCTGTGAATGCTAATGTCCCGACATCAATGCCGGAAAATTGTACTTTGCAAGCCTTTGCGATCACGTCATCACTCTCCTGTCTTAATTTTTTTGCGCTGCTGCATCATGTTTTTGACATGATTGACCCGGCGGTGAATCTCCCTTTTCCCGGCGGGAGACCCCGACGTGACCTGTGCCCACACCTCCGTTGGCCGGATGGTAGGGTCAGGAACCAGTAAGTTCAGATTTTCCAGCAACTGAAGCTCGCGCAGTATGCTAAGAAGTATCAGCACGTTGCAGGAGCCACTTTTAAGTGCGCGATAGGTTTTTGGCGTTATTCCTACACGCTCGGCGATCCGGGCCTGGGTGATCTTCATACTTTTTCGCCGGGCTTCGATTTTACTGAATAGCGCTTCTGCTAAAGCGCTATCGGTCATAGCGGCAGAGAAGTCTTTCATGAGTCATTCCTTACCTAAAAATGCCTTTTAACAGCTATTACAGGTAGTATATTACCCCTGTTGCTGAAATCATATATTCATTTAAAAAAGGGTAATGATTTACCGTTAAGTGTGCAATATGGCTATAATTAGGTAATATTTTACCTTTTATATCGAGGGTGCAATTTGATGAGTCCGTGCTACACTTTATCTATTGAATCCAGACGAAATTGCGGTGATAATCCGCGCCAATAAGCAGCATATTTACCAATACAATCCCTCCCTCGTCGGGTTTAACGACGCGGAAGGGATTTTTTTTTGACATAAATTCACTTACCAAGAGGTCAACACATGAGCACCTTAGGTCATCAGTACGATAACTCCCTGGTATCTAACGCCTTTGGTTTCCTGCGCCTGCCGCTGAACTTCCAGCCGTATGACAGCGATGCGGATTGGGTTATCACCGGCGTTCCGTTTGATATGGCGACGTCAGGTCGTGCAGGTGGTCGTCACGGTCCGGCAGCGATTCGTCAGGTGTCCACCAATCTGGCGTGGGAGCATCATCGCTTCCCGTGGAATTTCGACATGCGCGAGCGCCTGAATGTGGTTGACTGCGGCGACCTGGTTTACGCTTTCGGCGACGCGCGCGAGATGAGCGAAAAACTTCAGGCGCACGCCGAGCAGTTACTGGCTGCCGGTAAGCGGATGCTCTCTTTCGGCGGCGACCACTTTGTCACCCTGCCGCTGCTGCGTGCGCACGCCAAACACTTTGGCAAAATGGCGCTGGTGCATTTCGATGCGCATACCGACACCTACGCCAACGGCTGCGAGTTCGACCACGGCACCATGTTCTACACCGCACCGAAAGAAGGTCTGATCGACCCGAACCACTCGGTGCAGATTGGTATCCGTACTGAGTTCGATAAAGACAACGGTTTTACCGTGCTGGATGCCTGTCAGGTTAATGACCGTACCGTGGACGATATCATCGCCCAGGTGAAACAGATCGTCGGCGATCTGCCGGTGTATCTGACGTTTGATATCGACTGTCTGGATCCGGCATTTGCACCGGGCACCGGCACGCCGGTCATTGGCGGACTGACGTCGGATCGCGCGATCAAACTGGTGCGCGGCCTGAAAGATCTGAACATCGTGGGGATGGATCTGGTGGAAGTGGCTCCGGCTTACGACCAGTCAGAAATCACCGCGCTGGCCGCCGCCACGCTCGCGCTGGAAATGCTGTATATCCAGGCGGCGAAGAAGGGCGAATAAGCCGTGAACAGCAGGAGCGTGGCTCCTGCTGTTTCTTTTTTATCCGGCGGGGGTGACGTTGATCGTCAGATGATCGCAGCTTCCGACCGCGCTTTTCTCCAGCGCTTCGCCCAGCGCGTTACAGACTTTTGAGCGCCAGCCTGGCGGTACGGTAATGACATTTTCGCCGGGATTGTACAGGCGGATCAGCGTCATGCCGTAAAGCACATCCACCCCGCTAATGATCAGCCCTTGGGGGATCTCTCCCAGCAGCCGCCAGCCGTGGATTTCCCGCTGCGGAATATGCAGATCGAAATTATCCAGCCGCTGCAAACACGCCCGCTCGCGTTGCCACTGCCACAGGCAGGGATTAAAGCTGTAGCGTTGCTGGTGGATGGCCACCTGCGCCGGAGAAAGCGCCGCCAGACACAGGGCAAATTCAAAGCGTAATTCGCCCGGCAGATTGGCTTCTGGCGCGGTCATCCGCTGGCCGGATGCGCGTCCGGGACGGTAGAGCAGATCGTCTTTGCCCAGGTGTTCCGCGCCGCGAAACAGCGTTACGCGCAGCTGGCTTTGCTGATATTCATACTCTTTCAGCCCGCGAGCAAAAAAATGAAAATCACGGTGGGCGCTGAGCTGATGCATAAACGGCTCGGTATCCACGGGTTTTTCCGCGTAGTCATCCCACGCCGTAATGGCCTGATTACGCCGCGTCAGGCCCCCAAAGGGGACATCCGCAGTCACGCCATCCAGCGGTTTTCCGGTGTTGATCAACAGCTGCATCCGATGCTCGCGCACCTGATTATTGATGAGCATTTCACCACGCAGCATGTCGGCTTCAAGGCTTATCGTCAGCGTGACCGGCACCGGCACACAGCGTTCGCTGCGCGCGCGGCGGTCTTCGCGCAGCGCTTCGGGCAGCAGCAACGTGGCGCTTAAGTGCATTTCAGCGAGATGCTCGTGCTGATGAACCGCCCGGCATTCGAACTGCGAGAACGTTAAGCCATCGTCGCCCGCCAGCGGTGAAAAATCATACAGATCGCCATCGTTGCTGATATCGTGTAATTGCAGCAGGTTGTCAATCGTCCGCCGGTTGATTTTATCTTCCAGCCGCAGCCCGTCCGGGTGCCAGCTGAGTTTGTAGCAGGCGTTCTCAATCGCGGTGCTTCCTTCCGCCGCCGGTAACAATGCGGAGGGCGCTCCGCCGGGCGTGACGTAAAAGACCTCCATTCCCAGCTGCGGCACCGGCACGTCGGGCAGGTCGATAATATTTTCGTAGTAGAAGGCTTCCTGCGCGGTTTCAACTTCGCCATCCGGCGTCAGCAATACCTTGCGCGGCAGTTGGATTTTTTGCTGTTCGCGTAGCACGAAGGCCACCGCGTCGCCCGTTTCATGGCGGGTGAGGGTGAAATCTGCCGTCGGCGTGATGAGCGTCTGCCGCCGGGCGGTGAGGCGCGGGCTGCTGGTGCCATTGGTCAGCAAAAAGCGCCAGGGGCGATCCGCGCTGATGCTCGCCAGCAACTGCCTGGCGTGCAGGCTGTAAATCGCCTCGCCGATTTGCTGCGCCTGCCGACAACGGTGCAGCACATCCCGGTTTGTTTCGTCGCTGTTACAGCCGCCCATACTGTCATGCGCGTGCGATTCCACCAGCCAGCGCCACGCCTGCTCTAGCATTTCCTCACCGTGCGCCAGGCCGTTTTGCCGGGCGATCGCCAGCATCGGCTCAGCCAGCCGGATCAGACACTCTTCCGCATCGTAGTTGGCTTTTTTAATATCGTAGCGAGAGGAGCCAATGCTTTTGTGCACTCTGGCAATTCTGGGAATGCGGAACTCGCCGCGCCAGACCGGCAGGCTTTTAGCGGCAAGCACGGCGAAATACTGTTCATAACTGCTGACGATCCAGTGGTCGTCGCTGCGACGATCGATTTCAGCAATCAGCCGATCGAAATCGGCATCGCAGCTGACCTGATCGCCGCCGACAGGGCAGAGCAGATCCGTTTGATCGGTCAGGGTTTTCATCCGCGCCACCAGCGGGAAGGTTTCTTCATCGAGATGCGCCGCCGAGAAATTGCGCATCCGCCCGCCACGTTCAGGATGCGCCAGCGAATAGCCGAAGGGGGTGATGGCGGTGGTGACGCGCTCGCCGTTCAGCGCCTCCCAGCTAAGCTCGGTCGGCCCCATCACCTGCGGATCGTAGCCGCGACGCAACAGAATATGGCGCAGCCCAAAAGCGCGAGCCACCTGCGGTAGCTGGGCGTGGCTGCCGAAGGTGTCAGGCAGGTAAAGCACGTCCATACAATACCCGGCCTCGCGGGCATAATGAATGCCGATGCGCAGGTTACGGAACAGCGATTCGGTGGTGATATTAAACAGGTCCGGCTGGGTGTACCACGGGCCTATCAGCAGCCGTTTTTCCTGTACCAGCCTGCGCGCGCGGGTGGCAACGGCGGGTTTTAACTGGATAAAATCGTTGAAAATGGAGCTTTGCCCGTCGAGATGAAAAACAAAGCGCGGATTGGCCTCCAGCGCGTCAATCAGTTCGCTAAAGGCCTGTAGCGCAAAAAGCTGGGTGTCGAGGCTGGAGAAGTACCATTCCCGATCCCAGTGGGTATGCGATACCGCATGGATTGTACGTACGTCAGTCATTGCACATCCTTGTCCGTGTTGAAATGAAGCCGGTATTCGGCATGGATATCTTCGTCGTCCCACTTCGGGAAGTTGGTTCCCCGAATGTTGTTGTACAGCGGGCTGTAGAGGCTTTCGCCGGGGGTAAAGGCGTCGCCGAAACGTTGCATATTGTCACTCCCGGAAAATGGGGTTAGTGATCAGCCGGGCAGAGCGGGCGTGATTAACGCGTAAAAACGCAAACGCGCTTTCGCGACAGTCCACCGTTTGACTCACGTGCCCTCGCCAGTTATTAAGCAGATGAATTTTTTGGTCGGTATATAACAGAACCGTATTATCCGGCTCGGTCTCAAGCTCTATTTTTAACAGGGTTTCGGTAGTGATATCGCCGGGTCCGGCTGCGCCGATGGCAAATTGATGCAGATGGGTGCGGGTATCGCACTGCATATAGCTTTTGCCGTGTTCGAGCGCAAAGAGAATATCTTCCTGCTCCGCGCTATTTGCCCATACCACCGCACAGGGCAGGGACTGGTGTTTCTCTTTATGAAAGTCGCTGCCCGCCGTCACCGGAATTCTTGCTCCTTCAGACAGCCGCTGAAGCCAGAACTGAAACGCGGCTTCGTTATCCACCCCTTCCCACGGGCCGTTCCAGATCTCCAGCCAGTGATGACCACTGAACGGCAGCAGCCACGGGCAGTGGTGGCAGAAGGGATGATTAATGCCGATACGCGCCCCGTTGTGCCGGGCTTCGTTGATTTTCGCCATCACATCCTGCTCGCTGAAATGCGGCAGAAAGCGCTGTACCGGCTCGCCAAGGCCAAGAAAGTTAACGTGGCCCAGCCCGGTGGTCAGTTCCATGCCGGGGATCAGGCACAGCGAGCTGTTGATGCCGCTAATGACCCGATTCTGCGAGGTGGTGTTGTGGTCGGTAAAACACAGAAAATCATAATCTGACGCCAGCGCGCGCTCGATCAGCGCTTCCACAGAGAGCCTGCCGTCGCTGTGCTCAGAGTGAACGTGAGTATCGCCGCGCAGCCAGCGGGGCGTTTTGCGCCGGAAGGTGATGTGGATATCAATCAGGCAGGCGCTGGTGATTTTATACAGCCCCAGCAGCACATAGCCGCGCCCCTGGCGAGGCCGCATCCGGCGATAGCCCGGCGTGGCGACGTTTTCGCTGATGACAATTTCCCGCCGCGCGCCGCCGCTCCAGCCCACCACGTCATCATTGATTTGTAAGCCTAAATCGACAACGCAGCCCTCGCTAAACTGATAGGCGATCTCCAGCCGCTCCACATCGTCGTCGAGGGGAAACTCAATGGAACGAAGCTGTTTTTGATCGGCCGGGAAGACCCGGCACTGCTGGTGAAACGTATTATTCGCCCTCTCCATCAGGCGTCCCCTAACAGCTCTTTGCAGTCACCGGCAATCATTACCACTTCCGGGCCATAGATAATCTGAAAGCCCTTGTCGCTGACATGAACCACGCCTTTCGCGCGCAGCGTTTTTTTCCAGACATCATCGGCGACGACGCGCGACGCATCGACGACTTCAACCCGCAGGCGTGAAATACAGTTATCGAACTGGACAATATTTTCCGGCCCGCCAAAGGCGTTAATAATTTGTTGGGCAAAGCTGTTCTCTTCACCGGCTTTATTTTTGAAATCCTGCTTGCTGAATAATTTAATCTCTTCCTCGCTGGCTTCTTCCTCTTCGCGCCCCGGTGTCATTACATTAAAGCGGGTGATCAAAAAGCGGAACAGGCAATAATAAATGACGAAGAAGAGCGGGATTAACCATAAATAACCCCACAGATTTAACTTATTCGGCTGTAATAACACCGGCAGGATATCTTTCAGGCATCCGCCATAAATAGAAATATTGGCCATTTCGGTCAGTACGAAAATCAGACCGGTCAGCGGAACGTGGACCAGATAAAACAGCCACGGTGCAACGAATAAAAAGGTGTATTCAATCGGTTCGGTGACGCCAAACAGGATCATGGTCGCCACCACCGGCAGCAGCAGACCGGCGACCACTTTTTTATGCCGCGAGCGGGAACAGTGATACATCGCCAGCGCCGCACCGGGCAGCGCGCCAAAGTGAATGACCACCCGGCCAGACTGAAAACCGCGCACCAGCAGCGCTGGCGTTTCTTCACAGCCTAACTGCGCCATATAGATGTTGGTCGTGCCGCTGACCAGTTGACCGCAGACGTCCATGGAGCCGCCCAGATCGGTCAGGCGAATTGGCGTGGTGATCAGATGGTGCAAGCCGACCGGCAGCAGCGATTTATCGGCTACCGCCCAGATAAAGGTGCCGAACAGCCCGGAACTGCCGATCATTTGACTGAAACTGGCGAGCATTCCGCCTATCGGCGGCCAGGCGAAAAACAGCGCCACGCCCATCAGCGAGCCTACCACCAGGGTGACAATCGGCACGGTGCGCGTTCCGGCAAAAAACGAGAGTACCAGCGGCAGCTTCACGTTATACAGGCGGTTATGCAGCCACGACGTCACCAGTCCGACCGCCATTCCGCCGAATACGCTCATCCGGTAGGTGAACATGCCCAGTTCGGTAGTGTAAACCGAGGCTTTTTGCACCGCGCTGACCGGGTCAAGTTGTTGATTTTTCATCAGCCAGTCAGCGGTGGTGGTCTGGGCGGTGATGCCCTGTGAATCCAGCAGGGTGTTGAGGATAAAATGCATCGACATAAAGCACACCGCGCCGGAAAACGCGGCCCAGGCTTTTTCTTTTTTCGCCAGTCCGAAGGCCACGCCGATTGAAAAGAAAAGGGGCAGATTGCGGAATACCACGTCGCCGGTTGCTTTCATCACGCTAAAGGCGATATAGCCGACCGAGCCTTTACTCAGAAGGGTGCCCAGATGCAGGGCGTCGAGGGTTTCTTTATTAGTGAATGCACTACCTAATCCCATAAACATTGAGCCAATGGTGATGATGGATATGGGCACCAGCATCGCCTGACCAATCATTTGCATTTGTTGCTTCATATATTTTCCTTGTGAAAGTTTATTTTCCTGTATATTCGGTGAATAAAATAAATTCACGCAAAATAAGCGACAAAGAATTTATGCGATGAATATGGCTGTCGGGTTTTTATTTGCCTGATTTATATTTTTGTGCTGAATAATATTTTCGCGGCAATTATCACGTTACGCGCATCGGCGATAATTATTTGCGGCATTGACAGCGGAAAAACAGGGGGAAGTCTACCATCACAGAAATATGATTTTGTGACAGGGGCCATGATAAATAATCATTGGCCCCAAAATGCTGAAGAGGTCAGGATATTAACTTACTTAATTCCGTCGGCCGCCATGCGCTCACGAATATGTTGGGCGCGCGCTTCAGAAGCCGGGTGATCGTCAAACATGGAGCTTTGACGTCCCGCTTCGAGCTTAGCCAGTTTTTCGAAGCTGGTGGCGAGACCCGCCGGGCTGATACCACGTTTGCGCAACAGATCGTAGGAGTAGTCATCCGCTTCGGATTCCTGACGCTGGGAGAACTGCGAGTTGACCAGTTTTTCACCCAGATCGCCAATCTGCGACTGCGACAGGCTGCCGACGACGCCGCCCGCAGAGGTCGCCGCACCGCGCACTGCATTGGTGCCAAGCGCGACCTGCATCCCTTTTTTCACGTGTCCAAGCGCAACGTGGCCCATTTCGTGCCCAATCACCGCTTCGACTTCGTTATCATTCATCATGTCCATCAGTCCGCTATACACGCGGATGCAGCCGTTGGCCATCGCAAAGGCGTTTACGTCTTTGGTTTGATAAACCTTGTAATTCACCGGCTGGCCGTTGATGTTATCGCCGAGCGCGTTAGCAATGGTCGCAAGGCGCTTGCTGTATTCGCTGCTGGCAGGGGCGATGCTCGCTTTGCTGTCCATCTCTTTACAAGCTTCATCGCTGAGTTCTTTAACCTGTGCGTCGCTTAAGGTATAAGCCTGGAACGCTTCTGCGCCAGACGTTAAAAAGCCGTTAGAGTCCATGTTCTGGCAACCGGTCAATACGGTCGCGATCCCAAGAGCAAGCAAGACTGGACGAAGTTTCATTTATTCTCTTCCGCATGAGTGAATTATTTATTTTGGTGATGAAATGGATTCACAGGGATCCATAGCGGAATAAGTATAAGTAAAACAACCCGACGTGAGCGAGAGATTGCGCAACCTGTGTTCACGATCCAGAGATTTCTGAATTCATAAAAGGATGCTCCATGTACATGGCTTGTCGCTTGGGTTACATTGTTGGCACTTTTTTCCGGCGTAGCCCAAAACGCGCTGTCGTCAAGTTCGTTAAGGGCATGGCCTTCAATTTAACATCCGATCTGGAGTCAAAATGTCCTCACGTAAAGAGCTTGCCAATGCTATTCGTGCGCTGAGCATGGATGCAGTACAGAAAGCCAAATCCGGTCATCCGGGTGCCCCGATGGGTATGGCTGACATTGCCGAAGTTTTGTGGCGTGATTTCCTGAACCACAACCCGAGTAACCCATCATGGGCCGACCGCGACCGCTTCGTGCTGTCCAACGGTCACGGCTCCATGCTGATCTACAGCCTGCTGCACCTCACCGGCTACGACCTGCCGATCACTGAGTTGCAAAACTTCCGCCAGCTGCATTCCAAAACACCTGGCCACCCGGAAGTGGGTTATACGGCGGGTGTTGAAACGACGACCGGCCCGCTGGGTCAGGGCATTGCCAACGCGGTCGGCATGGCGATTGCAGAGAAAACCCTGGCCGCGCAGTTTAACCGTCCGGGTCACGATATCGTTGACCACCATACCTATGCTTTCCTCGGTGACGGCTGCATGATGGAAGGGATCTCGCACGAGGTCTGCTCTCTGGCCGGTACGCTGAAACTGGGTAAACTGGTCGCGTTCTATGACGACAACGGCATCTCCATTGACGGTCACATTGAAGGCTGGTTTACCGACGATACCGCGAAACGTTTTGAAGCCTACGGCTGGCACGTTGTGCGCGGCGTTGACGGTCATGATGCCGACGCGATTAAACGCGCCGTTGAAGAAGCGAAAGCCGTCACCGACAAACCGTCCCTGCTGCTGTGCAAAACTATTATCGGCTTCGGCTCGCCGAACAAAGCCGGTTCCCACGACTGCCACGGTGCGCCGCTGGGCGACGCTGAAATCGCCGCAACCCGCGAACAGTTAGGCTGGAAACACGCGCCGTTCGAAATCCCGTCTGAAATCTACGCCCAGTGGGATGCGAAAGAAGTCGGCCAGGCCAAAGAATCCGCCTGGAATGAAAAATTCGCCGCCTATGCGAAAGCCTTCCCGCAGGAAGCCGCTGAATTTACCCGCCGTATGAAAGGCGATATGCCGTCTGATTTTGACGCGAAAGCCAGCGAATTCATCGCTAAACTCCAGGCTAATCCGTCAAAAATCGCCAGCCGTAAAGCTTCGCAGAATGCCATCGAAGCCTTCGGACCGTGGCTGCCGGAATTCCTCGGCGGCTCCGCTGACCTGGCACCGTCTAACCTGACCATCTGGTCTGGCTCCAAAGCGATCAATGAAGACGCGGCCGGTAACTACATCCACTACGGCGTGCGCGAATTCGGTATGACCGCGATTGCCAACGGTATCTCCCTGCACGGCGGTTTCCTGCCGTACACCTCTACCTTCCTGATGTTTGTCGAATATGCCCGTAACGCGGTGCGTATGGCGGCGCTGATGAAACAGCGTCAGGTGATGGTCTACACCCACGACTCCATCGGTCTGGGCGAAGACGGCCCGACTCACCAGCCGGTAGAGCAGGTGGCTTCCCTGCGCGTGACGCCGAACATGTCAACATGGCGTCCGTGTGACCAGGTGGAATCCGCCGTGGCGTGGAAATATGGCGTTGAGCGTCAGGACGGCCCGACCGCGCTGATCCTCTCCCGTCAGAATCTGGCGCAGCAGGAGCGTAGCGAACAGCAACTGGCTGATATCGCGCGCGGTGGCTACGTGCTGAAAGACTGTGACGGTCAGCCGCAAATCATCTTCATCGCTACCGGTTCTGAAGTGGAACTGGCCGTTGCCGCATGGGAAAAACTGTCTGGCGAAGGCGTGAAGGCGCGCGTGGTTTCCATGCCGTCTACCGACGCATTCGACAAGCAGGACGCCGCTTACCGCGAATCCGTGCTGCCGAAAGCCGTTTCCGCCCGCGTTGCGGTGGAAGCAGGTATTGCCGACTACTGGTACAAATACGTTGGCCTGAACGGTGCGGTTATCGGAATGACCACCTTCGGCGAGTCTGCCCCGGCAGAATTGCTGTTTGAAGAGTTCGGTTTCACCGTTGAAAACGTGATCGCGAAGGCGAAAGAACTGCTGTAATCACCTGAGTGCTATTATCGGGTCGCTACGGCGGCCCGTTTTTTTTATGCTTCAGATCACTAATTTTAAGCATGGCAAGCACATTAAAGTGATTTGATTCACAAATATTGTTTTTAGATTTGTACTGTATTTGTGGCTTATATCACGTTTATTCTATTGTTATTTTTTAACTTGTTGTTTTTAAAGCAGAGAAAAAGACGCCGCCGTTGTTTTTCCTTCCCCGCCCCCCGATTGCTTTCGCTTCTGGCTACGAGTATTTTATTTTTACCGTTAAACGGTATCCGATAATAATATAAGGGGCGCATTATGCGGCTAAGGGATTATTTCCCCGATGGGGCTGTTGTAATAAAAAAATCAGCAAAAGACTGGCAGCAGGCAATCGAATTTTCGATGGAAGCCTTACTGAAAAACCACTATATCAACGAACACTATGTTCAGGCGATAAAAGACTCGACGCTGAGTAACGGGCCTTATTATATTCTCGCGCCCGGCGTCGCTATGCCACATGCCAGACCGGAATGTGGCGCATTAAAAACAGGACTGTCATTAGTTTTACTGCAGGAACCGGTGAGTTTTGACGAGGGAAACGATCCGGTTAAATTACTGATTGGCTTAGCCGCAGCGCAGGCTAATTCACATATTGAGGCGATTCAGGCACTCAGCGAATTACTGTGTGAGGAAGAACATCTTGCCGCAATGCTAAATGCCGACAGTATTGAACAGCTGAAGGATATTATCGCGCTCGCGTAATCATTCTCTCCTTTACAGGAACATATCATGGAAAATAAGTCTGCTCGCGCAAAGGTCCAGGCTTTTGGGGGATTTTTGACCGCAATGGTCATCCCCAATATCGGCGCTTTTATTGCCTGGGGTTTTATCACTGCATTATTTATTCCGACCGGCTGGATGCCCAATGAGCATTTCGCCAAAATTGTCGGCCCGATGATCACCTATTTACTGCCGGTCATGATCGGCTCTACCGGTGGGCATCTGGTCGGCGGTAAGCGTGGCGCGGTGATGGGCGGCATCGGGACCATCGGCGTGATCGTGGGTGCCGATATCCCGATGTTTCTTGGCTCAATGATCATGGGGCCGCTGGGCGGTTTGATGATCAAATACATTGATAAGGCGCTGGAAAAACGCATTCCCGCTGGCTTTGAGATGGTCATCAATAACTTCTCGCTCGGTATTGCCGGGATGCTGCTGTGCCTGCTTGGTTTTGAAGTCATCGGCCCCGCGGTACTGATTGCCAATAATTTCGTTAAAGAGTGCATTGAAGCGCTGGTCCATGCGGGCTACTTGCCGCTGCTCTCGGTCATCAATGAACCGGCGAAAATTTTGTTCCTCAATAATGCCATTGACCAGGGCGTTTATTATCCGCTGGGGATGCAGCAGGCATCGGTAGACGGTAAATCGATCTTCTTTATGGTGGCGTCGAATCCGGGGCCGGGCCTGGGATTGCTGCTGGCCTTCACTTTCTTCGGCAAGGGAATGAGTAAACGTTCTGCGCCGGGGGCGATGATTATTCACTTCCTCGGCGGCATCCATGAGCTTTATTTCCCGTATGTGCTGATGAAGCCGCTGACCATTATTGCGATGATTGCGGGCGGCATGTCCGGCACCTGGACCTTTAACCTGCTGGATGGCGGCCTGGTCGCCGGGCCAAGTCCGGGATCGATATTCGCTTACCTGGCGCTGACGCCGAAAGGTGCGTTCCTCGCCACCATCGCCGGTGTGACGGTCGGGACGCTGGTCTCCTTCGCCATCACCTCGCTGATCCTGAAAATGGAGAAAACGGCAGAGACGGAGGGCGAAGATGAATTCGCTGAGTCAGCCAGCGCGGTGAAAGCCATGAAGCAGGAAGGCGCATTTTCGTTAAGCCGCGTGAAGTTCATCGCCTTTGTTTGCGACGCGGGGATGGGCTCCAGCGCCATGGGCGCAACCACCTTCCGTAAGCGTCTGGAAAAAGCCGGGCTGAATATTGAAGTAAAACATTATGCAATAGAAAACGTGCCGCAGGAGGCCGATCTTGCCGTCACCCATGCCAGTCTTGAAGGCCGCGTTAAACGCGTAACTAATAAGCCGCTGGTATTAATTAACAATTATATTGGCGATCCAAAACTCGACACGTTATTCAATCAGTTAACCGCTGAACATAAAAACTGACCGCAGAGGTAAATATGAAAACGAAAGTGGCTGCCATTTATGGCAAGCGGGATGTCCGACTCCGCGAATTTGAGTTACCGGAAATTACCGATAATGAACTGCTGGTCAGCGTTATTTCCGACAGCGTCTGTTTATCTACCTGGAAAGCGGCGCTGCTGGCCAGCGATCATAAACGCGTGCCGGACGATTTAGAAAACCATCCGGTGATCACCGGTCACGAATGCGCCGGAATTATTGTCGAGGTTGGTAAAAACCTTAGTGGGAAATATAAAAAAGGGCAGCGTTTCGTTCTGCAACCGGCAATGGGATTACCGAGCGGTTATTCTGCGGGCTACAGTTATGAATATTTCGGCGGTAACGCCACTTATATGATTATTCCCGAAGTGGCGATTAACCTCGGCTGCGTTTTACCGTATCACGGCTCTTATTTCGCGGCGGCGTCGCTGGCGGAACCGATGTGCTGCATTATCGGCGCCTATCACGCGAACTATCACACCACGCAATACGTTTACGAACACCGGATGGGCGTGAAGCCGGGCGGCAATATCGCGCTGCTGGCCTGCGCCGGGCCGATGGGCATCGGCGCGATCGATTACGCCATTAACGGCGGGATCCATCCGTCACGGGTGGTGGTGGTCGATATCGACGAAAAACGCCTGGCGCAGGCGCAGAAACTGCTGCCGGTCGAACTCGCCGCCAGCAAAGGTATTGAGCTGGTGTATGTCAATACGCAAGGGATGACCGATCCGGTACAGACGCTGCGCGCGCTGACCGACGACGCGGGTTTTGACGACGTATTCGTGTATGCGGCGGTGCCTGCGGTGGTCGAAATGGCCGACGAACTGCTGGCGGAAGACGGCTGCCTGAACTTCTTCGCCGGTCCAACGGATAAAAACTTTAAGGTGCCGTTCAACTTCTACAACGTGCATTACAACAGCACCCATGTGGTCGGCACCTCCGGCGGCTCCACGGACGATATGCAAGAGGCCATTGCCCTGAGCGCCTCCGGTCAGTTGCAGCCTTCCTTTATGGTGACGCACATCGGCGGGCTGGATGCCGTCCCGGACACTGTACTGAATCTGCCGGATATTCCGGGTGGCAAAAAGCTGATCTACAACGGCGTAACCCTGCCGCTGACGGCGATTGCCGACTTTGCCGAAAAGGGAAAAACCGATCCGCTGTTTAAAGAGCTGGCGCGGCTGGTGGAAGACACCCACGGCATCTGGAACGAAAAGGCAGAGAAATATCTGCTGGCGCAGTTCGGCGTGGATATCGGGGAGGCGGCGGAATGATGTCACTGGCGTGGCCGCTCTTTCGCATTACGGAACAGGCAGCCCTGGCTGCCTGGCCGCAAACCGGCTGTGGCGACAAGAACAAAATCGACGGGCTGGCGGTCACGGCGATGCGCGAGGCGCTGAACGGGATCGCGATGCGGGGCAATATCGTCATCGGGGAAGGGGAAATTGACCGCGCGCCGATGCTCTATATCGGGGAGAACGTAGGGACGGGTCAGGGCCCGGCGGTAGATATTGCGGTCGATCCTATCGAAGGAACGCGAATGGTGGCGATGGGGCAGAGCAACGCGCTGGCGGTGATGGCCTTCGCCCCGGCAGGGAGTCTGCTTCATGCCCCGGATATGTACATGAAAAAGCTGGCGGTCAACCGGCACGCGCGCGGAGCCATTAATCTGGCGCTGCCGCTGGAGGACAATCTGCGCAACGTGGCGGCGGCGCTCGGCAAACCCCTGGATGCGCTGCGGATGGTGACGCTGGATAAACCGCGCCTGCAACCGGCAATACAGCAGGCAACCCGGTTGGGCGTGAAGGTCTTCGCCCTGCCGGACGGTGACGTGGCCGCCAGCGTACTGACCTGCCAGCCCGATAACCCGTTCGACGTGATGTACACCATCGGCGGCGCGCCGGAAGGCGTCATTTCTGCCTGCGCGGTCAAAGCGATGGGGGGAGAGATGCAGGCTGAACTGATCGACTTCCGCGAGGCCAAAGGCGACAGCGCCGCGCATGGTGACATCGCCCGCGATGAACGCCGCCGCTGCGCCGAAATGGGCGTTGAGGTGAATCGTATCTATGGCCTGGATGAACTGGTGCGCAGCAACGATATCCTGTTCTGCGCAACCGGGGTAACGGATGGCGATCTGCTTAACGGCGTTCATGAGTACCGGGGCAATGTCCATACGCAAACATTGCTTATCAGTGGGGCAGACCGAACGTGTAATATAATAGATTCCCTCCATCCCAGGTGATCTATCGAGAGACGAATGACGACGCTGACAGAAGATGATGTGCTTGAGCAGTTAAATGCTCAGCCGGATTTACGCGCCTTCATGACGGCGGCGAATGACATTTTGCTACGTGCAATCAGGCAGTTTCTGCCGTCGTTGTTCGTCAACAATGATGCTGAAATCGTTGAATATGCTGTAAAACCTCTGCTGGCGCAGAGTGGGCCGCTCGATGATATTGATGTGGCGTTGCGCCTGATCTACGCGCTGGGAAAAATGGATAAGTGGCTATATGCCGACATCATTCATTTTTCCCAGTTCGGTCAGTATCTGGCGGAACAGGAGCCGATCCCCGGTTTTGCTGATGAAGTTAGCTGGGATTTTATCTGCAATATCAAT
The DNA here is from genome assembly GCA_002421005.1 of Enterobacteriaceae bacterium UBA5654. Taxonomy (GTDB): domain Bacteria; phylum Pseudomonadota; class Gammaproteobacteria; order Enterobacterales; family Enterobacteriaceae; genus Superficieibacter. The sequence goes on from DIJC01000018.1 coordinate 129,691, forward strand.
AGCGTGACGGATAATACAACGTTGTATAACGCGCTGAAATCAATGAAGTTTGCCGATTTCTCCGTTTATTCAGAGACGCGGTTCATCGCAATGGTCAAAACGGCGCTGGCATTAGCGGTAACATCGATATTAAAGGAACTCACGCCGTGAACATAAACCTGAGGATCAATGGGCTGGAGACGACGGTGGTGTACGCCGACAGTGAAATTGAAACCGTCCACAAGCCGCTGCTTCGCCGTCTGGCCGAAATCGACGCGGCATCACCTTACCCCCGCACGATTGTTTTTTTAAGCGCCCCGCCGGGCACCGGAAAATCCACCTTAACCACGTTCTGGGAATATCTCTGCCGCCAGGACGCCACGCTACCCGCGATCCAGACGCTGCCGATGGACGGCTTCCATCACTACAACCACTGGCTTGATGAGCACGGCCTGCGCCCGTTTAAAGGCGCGCCGGAAACGTTCAACGTCGAAAAGCTGGCGCAAAATCTGCGACACATTCGCGCGGGGGAGGGGAGCTGGCCGCAGTATGACCGGCAAAAACACGATCCGCAGGAACAGGCGATTCAGGTCACTGCGCCCATTGTGATTGTCGAAGGCAACTGGCTGCTGCTGGACGATGCCCGCTGGCACGGCCTGCGCGAGTTTTGCGATTTTTCGATCTTCATCAAAGCGCCGCCGCAGGTGCTGCGCCAGCGGCTGATCGCCCGCAAAGTGGCTGGCGGGCTGTCTCTGGACGAAGCGGAAGCGTTTTATTTGCGTACCGACGGCCCTAACGTTGAACGCGTGCTGGCGGGCAGTCTGCCTGCGGACGTTACGCTTGCGATGATGCCGGACGGCGGGTATCGCGAATGTCGGCTTTGCCTTCTGCCAGACGGATCGTCCGGGGAAAATGGCGGCGGGTAAACCCGGCGTCATGACTGATCGCCAGTACCGTTGTGCCACGCTGGCGGCAGGTGGCGAGCCAGCGCTCGAATACGCCCAGCCAGTATTCGTCAAAATCGCGGCTGGGTTCATCAAGCAGCACCAGCGGCGGAGCCATCGCCGCGAGGCTGGCAACGGCGACCATCCGCCGCTGCGCGGTATGCAGATCCAGCGGATGCGCGTCGGCAACGTCTGCTAATTCACACAGCGCCAGCGCATCGGCGGTGCGTTGCGCAATTTCTCCGGCGGGCAGGTTTTGCAGACGCAGACCAAACGCCACCTCTTTTGCCACCTGACTGTGGAAAATCTGATTTTCCGCCTCCTGAAAAAGCACGCCAATAGCGGCGGCGCGCTGGCGGTTTTTCATCTGCGCCAGCGGTGTGCCCTGCAAGGTAATACGGCCCGCAGAGGGCGTCAGTAACCCGGCCATCAGGCGCAGCAGCGTGGATTTTCCGGCTCCGTTATCGCCGGTCAGCGCCAGCCATTCACCGCTGGCAAGGGTCAGCGAAACGCCGCGCAGGCAGTCGTCCGGCGCATCCGGCCAGCGGAAGGTGACATCATCGAGCGTTAGCATATAGACACCAGCTCCCCGGCGGACAGTTGCCAGCCGTGCTGACAATAATGAAGGAAAGGATCGCGCTTGCGCTCCAGCAGCACGATCAGCGCCTGTGCGTCGGCGGCCCACGCCTGAAGGCGTTCGAGCAGCCGTCGGGTGGCCTGAGGTGTCAGGCGGCTGAAGGCTTCGTCCAGCAGCAGCAGGCGCGGCTGCATTGCCAGCGCACAGGCGATCACCACCCGCTGGGTTTCTCCGCCGGAAAGGGTTCCCGGATGGCGATGGCGCAGCGACTGGCAATCGGTCAGCGTTAGCGCGGCGTCAATGCGCGCGAGGATCTCCGCTTCCGGCAGGCACAAATTTTCCGGGCCGAAAGCCACTTCTTCTTCCACGCTGAAGGTACAGCCGGAAAGTTGCAAATACGGTGACTGCTGGACCAGCTGAATGGTTTGCGCCTGCTCAGCCAGTGAACGTTTACCCACCGGCTCGCCCAGCAACGTCGCCAGACCGCTGATGCTGCCCGGCAGAAAATCGGGATACCACCCGGCCAGCAGTTGCGCCAGCGTGCTTTTACCGCTGCCGTTGCCGCCGACAATCAGCACTATGCCGGGCTGCGAATACTGCCAGTTCAGCACGCGCGGCGGCTGGGTGCCGTGAAGGGGCTGAAAACAGAAATTCTCTAGCGTAACCATAGCCATACTCCTGCCTCAGCCAGCGCCGCGACGACCATGGCATAGCGTAACAGCCGTTGCCAAAGGGGATCTCGCGGTGCCCAGAGCGTCGTGCGACGCGGATGCAGGCGAAAGGCGCGCATGTCCAGCGCCGCGCCGCGTACCGCCAGATCGTTCAGCGCGTTATGGGTTAACGGAACAATCAGCGCCGGGATCGCTTTCAGCCGCTGATACCAGCGCCCGTCGAGCGGCACGCCACGCGCGCGTTGCGCTTCATAAATCGTGGCAAGCTGCTGCTTTAGCTGCTCGACGACCAGCAACGGCCCGGCGAACAGATAGGCCATGCCCGGCGGCAGGCGCGAGGCGAACAGCGCGCGAATAAACTGGCGAATCGGCACATACTGCATCCATAGCTGGGAAGTGGAGACGATAGCCAGAATGCGCAGCCAGAGGGTAATCGCGTGCGCCCAGCGCTGCGGATCGCGTGGCTGCCCGCCGATCCACGCCGTCACCCAGCCACCGTGAACCAGCCACAGACCCGCGCCGAGGGAAAACATCAGCCACGCCACATAGCGCGCCCGGCGGCGGGTGGCGGGCAACAGCAGCAGCGCCAGAAAGGTTGCCGCGCTGTAGAACATCAACAGATTACCCGCTGGCATCAGCAGTGTGGTACATGCCGCCAGCGCCCACAGCGCCAGCGAGGTAAACGGATGCATTTAGCGTACCGCCGCCGTGCCGGGGAAATGGCGCACGGTACGCAGCGGAAGCTGGCGCAGCAGCACCCAGACGATAATGGCAGTTAGGATCTTATCCACCAGATTCGCCCCCAGGACGGTGATCGCCACCGACTCCAGCAGGTCTTGACCCATCGAGTGCATCCACGCGACGAACAGATCCGCGCCGCTGCCGGTCACGCCGCCAAACAGCGCGGTGCGCAGCGGGACGGCAACGATGGTCACCGCCAGGGTAATGATCACGCCGCTCACGATGACTTTCGGCAGCGTGCGGAACCCACCGAGGCGCGCCAGCCAGCCTGCGACCAGGCCAATGACCATCGCCACCGGCGCAAAGGCGGCGGCGATAGGATCGGTGAGCAGACCCCACAGCAGATTGGTCAGCAGCCCGGTTAACATGCCGATCCACGGACCAAGCAGCACGGCGGCGATCAGCGTACCAATCGAATCAAGAAAAATGGGCAGCTTCAACATGCTGACCAGTTGACCGCCAATCATGTTGATGGCGATACAAATCACAATCAGTGCCAGAGCCTGGCTGGAAAAACGGCGCGCGGCCATATAAACCTCTTCTGTTTTGCGGTGTTAACGTGGCGAAATGACTAATTCGTCATAGCCGGAAAGGGGGCAGGGCTGGCGGCTAAAGGCCAGTGTCGTAAGCTCGCCGATCACCAGTTCCAGCGTGGTGCGCACGGTACAGCCGGGCATCATATGCCCGCCGAGCATCGCGCCTTGCGGATCGGAAATGGACAGGTGCAGATGCTCGCCGGTCAGCTCCAGCGTGCCGCTAAGCGAGATCACTTCAAACGTGCCGGTGAGCAGGGTGGTTTCCTCCTGCCCCGCATAGCGCAGCGCGGCATTCGTCAGGCTACCGGTACAGCCTGCTATCCAGCCCGCGCGAACAGACTGCGCCTGAATAAAGGCGTGCAGGCGGGAAAAGACCTCTTCACCGGGCAACAGGCGCAGGGCATAAAAGCGCGCGTCAGAGGCGGTAAACTGAGTGGTAATGTTCTGTATCATGACGGGTGATTACTCCGAAACTCGGACGTGGCGCGGATTTTATAAGCGCGATCCCTGTGCGTCTCTGATATAAATCAGGAAAAGGAGGCGGCGGCAAACAAAAGATCTGACAACGCTTATGCGCAATCCGGCAGATGGAATAATCGCCCGTTTTATGCAGGCAAAAAATGTGACCCAGATCAGATAAATGTGCTAAGCCAGGCGGCAATAATTCCTTTTATTCCCCGATTCGCTTATTCTAGCTGAACCGTTTCAGTCGATTAAGTGTTCGACAATTAACCAATCAGTCGCAGTTTGTGACAGGCAAGGTTTCCCTCAACGTGTGGCTGCATTACTCTGTCGTGCTTCACGAGATCCGGGAAAGCTTTGCAGGAGATCTATGACCGTACGCGTAGCGATTAATGGCTTCGGTCGCATCGGGCGCAACGTGGTTCGTGCTTTATATGAATCCGGGCGTCGGGCGGAAATCACCGTAGTGGCAATCAATGAACTGGCCGACGCTGCGGGCATCGCACACTTATTGAAATACGACACCAGCCACGGTCGTTTTGCCTGGGATGTCCGCCAGGAGCGGGAACAGCTATTCATTGGTGATGACGCCATTCGTCTTCTGCACGAGCGCGCTATCAATCATCTCCCGTGGCAAGAGCTGGGCGTTGACGTGGTGCTGGACTGTACCGGCGTTTACGGCAGCCGCGAACACGGCGAAATGCATCTGGCCGCTGGCGCGAAGAAGGTGCTCTTTTCTCATCCCGGCAGCAACGATCTCGACGCGACGGTGGTCTTTGGCGTCAATCACGACGCACTGCTTGCGGAACACCGCATTGTTTCCAACGCCTCCTGTACCACAAACTGTATAATTCCGGTGATCAAATTGCTGGATGATGCCTTTGGCATTGAGTCCGGTACGGTCACGACCATTCACTCTGCGATGCACGATCAGCAGGTGATTGACGCGTATCACCCGGATCTGCGCCGCACGCGTGCGGCCAGCCAGTCAATTATTCCGGTTGATACCAAACTGGCCGCCGGGATCGCCCGCATTCTGCCGCAGTTTACCGACTGCTTTGAGGCGATAGCGGTGCGCGTGCCGACGATTAACGTGACGGCAATCGACCTTAGCGTCACTGTGAAAGCGCCGGTAAAAGCCTGTGAAGTCAATCTGTTGCTGCAAAAAGCAGCGCAGGAAGCATTTCATGGTATAGTTGATTATACGGAATTACCGTTGGTCTCAACTGATTTTAACCACGATCCGCATAGTGCCATTGTTGACGGCACGCAAACGCGAGTAAGTGGCGCGCACCTGATCAAAACGCTGGTCTGGTGTGATAACGAATGGGGCTTTGCTAACCGAATGCTCGACACGACGTTAGCCATGGCCGCAACAGGTTTCAGGTAAGACGCTTATTGCGTCTGCAAAACTTTAAGAATCAACGAGAGGATTCACCATGTCTGTAATTAAGATGACCGATCTGGATCTGGCTGGAAAACGCGTTTTTATTCGTGCCGATCTGAACGTACCTGTTAAAGAAGGGAAAGTCACCAGCGACGCGCGTATCCGTGCTTCCCTGCCGACTATCGAACTGGCCCTGAAACAGGGTGCAAAAGTGATGGTCACTTCCCACCTGGGTCGCCCTACCGAAGGCGAGTACAACGAAGAATTCTCTCTGCTGCCGGTTGTTAACTACCTGAAAGACAAACTTTCCAGCCCGGTTCGCCTGGTAAAAGATTACCTCGACGGCGTTGAAGTTGCTGCTGGCGAGCTGGTGGTTCTGGAAAACGTTCGCTTTAACAAAGGCGAGAAGAAAGACGACGAAGCACTGTCCAAAAAATACGCCGCACTGTGCGACGTGTTCGTAATGGACGCATTCGGTACGGCTCACCGCGCCCAGGCGTCTACGCACGGTATCGGCAAATTTGCTGATGTTGCCTGCGCAGGCCCGCTGCTGGCTGACGAACTGGACGCGCTGGGTAAAGCGCTGAAAGAACCGGCTCGTCCGATGGTCGCTATCGTGGGTGGCTCTAAAGTGTCCACCAAACTGACCGTGCTGGACTCCCTGTCCAAAATCGCTGACCAGCTGATCGTTGGCGGCGGTATCGCTAACACCTTCGTTGCCGCCCAGGGCCACAACGTAGGTAAATCCCTGTACGAAGCAGACCTGGTAGACGAAGCCAAACGCCTGCTGACTACCTGCGACATCCCGGTTCCGACGGACGTTCGCGTAGCGACTGAATTCTCTGAATCCGCAACGGCAACGCTGAAATCCGTTAACGACGTAAAAGACGATGAGCAGATCCTGGATATCGGCGACGCATCTGCACAGCAGCTGGCTGAAATCCTGAAGAATGCCAAAACCATTCTGTGGAACGGTCCGGTTGGCGTGTTCGAATTCCCGAACTTCCGCAAAGGCACTGAAATTGTCGCTAATGCTATCGCTGAGAGCGAAGCGTTCTCTATCGCAGGCGGCGGTGACACCCTGGCAGCTATCGACCTGTTCGGCATCGCTGACAAGATCTCCTACATCTCCACTGGCGGCGGCGCATTCCTCGAATTCGTGGAAGGTAAAGTTCTGCCTGCAGTCGCCATGCTCGAAGAGCGTGCGAAGAAGTAAAACGCGTTCAGGCGGGAGTCATCCCGCCTTTTTATCCGCTTGCGATCGTTTCCACGGTTGAAGATACAGATACAGGACTCATAAACATGTCTAAAATTTTTGATTTCGTAAAACCAGGCGTAATCACTGGTGATGACGTACAGAAAGTATTCCAGGTAGCAAAAGAAAACAATTTTGCTCTGCCAGCGGTTAACTGCGTGGGTACTGACTCCATTAACGCCGTTATTGAAGCAGCTGCGAAAGTAAAAGCGCCGGTTATCGTTCAGTTCTCTAACGGTGGTGCTGCATTCATCGCCGGTAAAGGCTTCAAAGGCGAAGGCCAGCAGGCTGCTATCCTCGGTGCAATCTCTGGTGCGCACCACGTTCACCAGATGGCTGAACACTACGGCGTGCCGGTGATCCTGCACACTGACCACTGCGCGAAAAAACTGCTGCCGTGGATCGACGGCCTGCTGGACGCGGGTGAAAAACACTTTGCTGCTACCGGCAAACCGCTGTTCTCTTCTCACATGATCGATCTATCCGAAGAGTCTCTGGAAGAAAACATCGAGCTGTGCTCTAAGTACCTGGCGCGCATGGCGAAAATCGACATGACTCTGGAACTGGAACTGGGTTGCACCGGCGGTGAAGAAGACGGCGTGGACAACAGCCACATGGACGCTTCTGCACTGTACACCCAGCCGGAAGACGTTGATTACGCGTACACCGAGCTGAGCAAAATCAGCCCGCGCTTCACCATCGCAGCGTCCTTCGGTAACGTACACGGTGTGTACAAGCCGGGTAACGTTAAGCTGACCCCGACTATCCTGCGCGATTCTCAGGAATATGTTTCTAAGAAACATAACCTGCCGCACAACAGCCTGAACTTCGTATTCCACGGCGGTTCCGGTTCTACTGCTCAGGAAATCAAAGACTCTGTAAGCTACGGCGTAGTGAAAATGAACATCGATACCGATACCCAATGGGCGACCTGGGAAGGTGTTCTGAACTACTACAAAGCGAACGAAGATTACCTCCAGGGCCAGCTGGGTAACCCGAAAGGCGCTGACCAGCCGAACAAAAAATACTACGATCCGCGCGCATGGCTGCGTGCTGCCCAGGTCACTATGGTGACTCGTCTGGAGCAGGCTTTCAAAGAACTGAACGCGATTGACGTTCTGTAATTTAAGCCGTTAACATTTGTAGTACACAGGCTCGCTTCGGCGGGCCTTTTTTGTGCATATTCAACGCACTAACCCTGTGGTCTTTGCGATCGGTTTGGCATTTTCTCCGCTTTGTGTTTACCCTTTATTAACTTGCTTCACTCCGTTGGGGATGGTTGACCTTTTTCTTTTTGAGTAACCAGAAGGATTGCTGAATGGAAGATTTGAATGTCGTCGATAGTATTAATAACGCCGGTTCATGGCTGGTGACCAATCAGGCGCTGCTGCTGAGCTATCTGGTCAATATTGTTGCCGCTATCGCCATTATTACCGTGGGGGTGATTGTGGCGCGGATGGTATCAAGAGCGGTGGATCGCCTGATGCTCGCCCGGCACATTGATGCCACGGTCGCAGACTTTCTCTCTGCGCTGGTACGCTATGCGATAATCGGTTTTACGCTGATTGCCGCGCTCGGACGCGTTGGGGTACAAACGGCTTCGGTGATTGCCGTGCTGGGTGCCGCAGGTCTGGCAGTAGGTCTGGCCCTGCAAGGCTCGCTGTCTAACCTTGCGGCAGGTGTACTGCTCGTCACCTTCCGCCCGTTCCGCTCCGGTGAGTACGTGGATTTGGGCGGCGTTGCCGGAACCGTGCTGCATGTGCAAATTTTCTCGACCACACTGCGTTCAGCGGACGGCCGCTATGTGGTGATCCCGAACGGTAAAATCATCTCCGGCAACATTATTAACTTCTCCCGCGAACCAGTGCGCCGTAACGAACTGGTGATCGGCGTCTCTTACGATGCGGATATCGATCAGGTGAGAAAAATCATCACCGATATTATCGAATCCGACGATCGCATCATTAAAGATCGCGAGATGACGGTGCGCATGAACGAGCTGGCGGCCTCTTCCGTGAACTTTGTGATCCGTATCTGGAGCCAGAGCGGGGATCTGCAAAACGTTTACTGGGATGTACTGGAGCGGATCAAGCGCGAGTTTGATGCGCAGGGGATCAGCTTCCCGTATCCGCAAATGGATGTGAATTTCAAACGCGTCCACGAGAAAAAAGAGGACGAAGCGGTAGCACCGCGCTAAGGGCAGTGAGCGCCCACGCACGACGTGGGCGCAACGCTGTTTTAACGCAGGGTTTCATCCAGCAGCGCGCTGACTTTTTCCATCACTTCTCCGGCATTGTTCACGCCTTCGCTTTTCTGCTTCTCAACCCATTGCGCCCGGACCTGCGGGGACTTAATCGCTTTCTGCCACGCGTTCAGCTCGGCGTTGCTCAGATAGCGAACGTGCGCACCTCCCTGCTCCAGCGTTTTCACCATCGCAGTGAGATTATCGTCCAGCGCATTACCCAGCGCTTTCTGCGTGGTGGCAGCGGCACGCTGAATAGCCTCGCGATCCCGGACGTCGAGGCCGTCCCACGTTTTTTTATTCATTGTCAGCAGGTAAACGTGACCCAGCCACAGGGAAGGAGAGAGCAGCACGTTAGGCGCGGCACGTTCGGCATGAATATCGTAGCCGCTGTCCAGATTGACCATCAGGCCGTCCAGCCGACCGTCTTTCAGGGCGGTGGTGATTTGTTCATTCCACGGCATCGTCACCGTTTTTGCGCCAGTGTTGGTCAGATAAGCCTGATGCCAGAAGCTGGCGGTACGCCACTGGGTGCCACTTAAATCCGTGAGTGACTGCAGCGGTTTGGCGGTAAAAAAGCCGACCGGATAGCCAAGGAAAAATTGCAGATTTACCAGGTTATTGCGCGCAAGCTCGGCGGAAAATTCAGGACGCTCCGCGTAGACGCGGCGGAAAAACTCGACCTGTTTGACGCCGCGATCCGGGCCGAGAGCAAAACTCTTGAAGATTTGGTGCAGCGGTAGCTGTTTGGCGGTGTATTCAGGCACCACAATGCCCATATCGGCCTTGCTGCCGTCGCTGATCGTTGCCAGCGCATCATAGCTTATGGCGGTTTCGCCGTTCCAGTGCGGCTCAATTTTCAGGCGTCCCTGCGACTCTTTTTCTATTTCGGCAAAAAAGACGTTTTTAATCAACTGGGTGCGCATACCGCCGTAAGGTTCATGGTCGGTATAGCGAAGGATTTTCTCTGCGGCAGAGCCCGTGAAAGGAAGGAGAAGCAGGAGGGAGCCTGCCAGAAGTGAATGAATAAAACGCTGAGTGGGCATACCTGATCCTTAGGTTACATGAGCCAGGCGGACAGTTTACGCCGTAGTGGAGGTAAACATTGGGGATTATCCCTTAATAAATTCTGAAAAAATGCCGGGCGGTATCCTCATTAAATTCACTAATAGTTGATTAAAATTTTCAATTTCCGCTAATAAATTTCCTGCGTTATAGTCTGCGCTAAACAGTAATAGTACGGGAATGTTAACGTGTTATCTTATTATTTTCAGGGGCTTATCTTAGGCTCTGCGATGATCCTGCCGCTGGGTCCGCAAAATGCCTTCGTGATGAATCAGGGCATTCGCCGCCAGTATCACATTATGATCGCTTTCCTTTGCGCGCTGAGCGATATGGCGCTGATTTGCGCGGGTGTCTTTGGCGGCAGCGCCCTGCTGATGCAGTCGCCGTGGCTGCTGGCCATCGTGACCTGGGGCGGGGTGGCGTTTCTGTTGTGGTACGGTTTTGGCGCGCTGAAAACGGCCCTGAGCAGCAATCTGGAACTGGCAAGCGCTGAGGTCATGAAGCAGGGGCGCTGGAAAATTATCGCCACCATGCTGGCCGTGACGTGGCTCAATCCGCACGTTTATCTTGATACCTTCGTGGTGCTGGGCAGTCTCGGCGGACAACTGGAAAGTCTTCCCCGACGCTGGTTTGCGCTGGGGACGATCAGCGCCTCGTTCCTGTGGTTCTTCGGCCTGGCGCTGCTGGCGGCATGGCTGGCACCGCGACTGCGCACCGCTAAAGCGCAGCGCATTATTAATCTTCTGGTAGGTTGCGTGATGTGGGTTATCGCCTGGACGCTGGCGAAAGAGGGCGTTCATCATTTCCAGGCGCTGGTGAACTAAGCGTTGTCTGATGGACTTTCCGTCGTCACAGGCTAAGCTTGCTGGCATCTGCTCTTTTATCGGGCGCATAACGCAACATGGAGGAAAGACAGTGAAGTTTAAAGTGATGGCCCTGGCGGCATTGGTAGGTTTAAGCGCGATGACGGTCACGGCAAATGAACTGCCGAATGGTCCGCATATTGTCACTTCCGGCACGGCCAGCGTTGATGCCGTACCGGATATTGCTACGCTGGCGATTGAAGTCAATATTGCGGCTAAAGATGCGGCATCGGCCAAGAAACAGGCTGACGATCGCGTGGCGCAGTATCTCTCTTTCCTCGACCAGAATGGCGTTGCCAAAAAAGACATTCGTTCTGCGAACCTGCGTACCCAGCCTGATTACGATTATCAGGAAGGGAAAAGCATTCTGAAAGGGTATCGGGCGGTGCGCACGGTAGAAGTCACCCTGCGCGAGCTGGATAAACTCAACGCCCTGCTGGATGGTGCGCTGAAAGCCGGACTGAATGAAATCCGCTCCGTATCGCTGGGCGTGGCAAAACCGGAAGCCTATAAAGATCAGGCACGCAAAGAAGCTATTGACGACGCGGTACGTCAGGCACAGCAGCTGGCCTCTGGCTTTAAAGGCACCCTTGGCCCGGTCTACAGCGTGCGCTACCACGTCTCCAACTATCAGCCCAGCCCGATGGTACGGATGATGAAAGCGGATGCCGCTTCTGCATCCGCGCAGGAGACTTACGAGCAGGCAACGATTCAGTTTGATGACCAGGTTGACGTGGTGTTCGAGTTGCAACCGGCGCAGGGGCAGCAGGCTGGCGCTGCTCCCACTAATGCTGATACAGCTGATAAAACTCAATAATCTCCCGCCCCGCGTCGCTCCGATGCGGGGTTTTTTCTTAAACCTGCCGCAGTACCCGATGCCCGTGCTCCAGCAGCGCGTCGGTCACTTTGCGCATCATCCGGCTTTCCGGGGCGAAGCGGTGCCAGTAAAGCATCCGCCGCTGGTACAGGCCCGGCGTCAGATCAATCAGTTCGCCCGTCTCTAATTCTTTCTCAATTTGCAGATGCGGGATCATACAGCAGGTCGTTCCCTGCCGCGCCAGTTGCACAAATGCTTCCGATGAATTGACGATATGACAAGGCACGCTGCCCGGCGGCAGATCGAAATTCTGTTGCAGGAAAGCCTGATGCATATCATCCAGATGATCGAAGGCGACGGCAGGTGCTTTCAGCAGGGCGGAGCGGGTAACGCCGTTGGGGAAGTAACGGGCGGCAAATTCTTTAGAGCCGACAAACAGATAATCGAGCGCGCCGAGCTGATCGACCAGGCAACTGGGCAGCGCCTGCGGCTGGATACTCACCGCGCCAACCACTTCACCGCGCCGCAGGCGTTCCTGGGTCCGGGTTTCGTCTTCGACCTGTAAATTCAGGCGAATAGGGGAATCGACCAGCACCGGAGCCAGCGCGGGTAAAAGCCAGGTCGCCAGGCTGTCGGCGTTCACCGCCAGCGACAATAACAGCGGCGTGGAGCCGGTTTGTTCATCACCCAGCCACTCATCTTCCAGCATCTCAACCTGACGCAGCAGCGCCAGCAGTTTTTGACCCTGTTCAGTGGGGCGGGGCGGAACGGTGCGCACCAGCAGCGGCTGCCCGAACATGTTTTCCAGTTGCTTGATGCGCTGCGAGACGGCGGACTGGGTGATGCAAAGCTTTTGCGCTGCGCGTTCAAATCCGCGTTCGCGAATAACCGCATCAAGCGCCTGTAACGTTCTGTAGTCCGGGCGTTTCATGGATCTGGCTGGCTCCTTAATGGTTTTCTATCCAGCACTATGACATAAATTAGCGTTGGGTACAGACGAAATTCTCGTGTGCATTTCTGTGACGCGGGTCACAGGGACATCGCCGGGCCTTATGTTCTATAATGCGCGCAGGATTATCACTCCACAGGCAAACATCATGACGCAGGATGAACTGAAAAAAGCAGTAGGCTGGGCCGCCCTTCAGTATGTTGTTCCGGGCACTATCGTTGGCGTGGGCACCGGCTCTACCGCCGCACATTTTATTGATGCACTGGGCACAATGAAGGGGCAAATCGAAGGTGCCGTTTCCAGTTCGGATGCTTCTACCGCCAAACTGAAAAGCCTCGGCATTACGGTATTCGATCTTAACGAGGTCGATCGTCTGGGCATTTACGTAGACGGCGCGGACGAGATCAACGGCCAGATGCAGATGATCAAAGGCGGCGGCGCAGCGCTGACGCGCGAAAAGATCATCGCCTCCGTGGCGGACAAGTTCATCTGTATCGCGGATGCCTCCAAGCAGGTTGATATCCTCGGCACCTTCCCGCTGCCGGTTGAAGTCATTCCGATGGCGCGCAGTGCGGTCGCTCGCACGCTGGTGAAGCTGGGCGGACGCCCGGAATATCGTCAGGGCGTGCTGACCGATAACGGCAACGTGATCCTCGATGTGTACGGTCTGGAGATTATCGATCCGATTGCCACCGAAAACACCATTAACGGCATTCCCGGCGTTGTCACCGTGGGGCTGTTCGCCAACCGTGGCGCGGATGTTGCCCTGATCGGCACCGCCGATGGCGTTAAAACCATCGTGAAATGATCTGACGGGGGAGCCGCTCCCCCGAATAAAATTTCAGAATTTATAAATTTAGTGACTTGTGTCACGCTCTGCTCACCGACCTGGCGATCTCACCGCAAAAAACCTTACCACCAGCATTTTGCTCTGCTATTTCCCGCTGCATGACATTTCCTCAGTTTGGCTGCGCAAACGTTCATATTGCCGCGATAGTTTTTTTTGATATGTTGCTAAGAGGAAATTTCATATAGCACCACATCCGTTAAGCAAAAACAGGGTCGGGAAATGGCAAAGGTATCACTGGAAAAAGACAAGATTAAGTTTCTGCTGGTCGAAGGCGTGCATCAGAAGGCGCTGGATAGCCTGCGTGCGGCAGGCTACACCAACATCGAATATCACAAAGGCGCACTCAGCACCGAACAACTGAAGGAGTCGATCCGTGATGCGCATTTTATCGGCCTGCGCTCCCGTACTAATCTGACCGAAGAGGTACTCGCAGCGGCTGAAAAACTGGTCGCCGTGGGCTGTTTCTGTATCGGCACTAACCAGGTCGATCTGAATGCGGCAGCCAAACGCGGCGTGCCGGTATTCAACGCGCCATTCTCAAATACCCGCTCGGTGGCGGAACTGGTGATTGGCGAACTGCTGCTGCTGCTGCGCGGCATTCCCGAAGCCAATGCCAAAGCGCATCGCGGGATCTGGAACAAGCTGGCGACCGGCTCGTATGAAGCGCGTGGTAAAAAGCTGGGTATTATCGGCTACGGTCACATCGGCACTCAGCTTGGTATTCTGGCGGAGTCGCTGGGGATGTACGTTTACTTTTACGACATCGAAAACAAACTGCCGCTGGGCAATGCAACGCAGGTTCAGCATCTCTCCGATCTGCTTAACATGAGCGACGTGGTGAGCCTGCACGTGCCGGAAAATGCCTCCACCAAAAATATGATGGGTGCGGAAGAGCTGGCGCTGATGAAGCCTGGCGCGCTGCTGATCAACGCCGCGCGTGGTACGGTGGTTGATATTCCCGCACTGTGCGATGCGCTGGCGAGTAAACATCTGGCGGGCGCGGCCATTGACGTTTTTCCGACCGAACCGGCGACGAACGCCGAACCCTTCGTTTCTCCGCTGTCCGAATTCGACAACGTGCTGCTGACGCCGCATATCGGCGGTTCGACTCAGGAAGCGCAGGAAAACATCGGCCTCGAAGTGGCGGGCAAGCTGGTGAAATATTCCGATAACGGCTCGACGCTGTCGGCGGTGAATTTCCCGGAAGTTTCGCTGCCGCTGCACGGCGGGCGTCGTCTGCTGCATATCCACGAAAACCGTCCTGGCGTGCTGACCGCCATCAACCAGATCTTCGCCGAGCAGGGCGTCAACATCGCCGCGCAGTTCTTACAGACCTCGCCGATGATGGGTTATGTGGTGATCGACATTGAAGCCGAAGAAGAAGTGGCGCAGCGCGCGCTGCAAAGCATGAAGGCGATCCCCGGAACTATCCGCGCTCGCCTGCTGTACTGATGTTAGCTGCCCTTCCCGCCAGGGGAGGGCTTCACCATTCCCACACCGTTGACGGCGTGATCACCGCAGGCAGCGGAATATCCCATTGCTCCACCGGCAGCGCCTCTACCCGCTGGCAATCATGCGCGTAGCCAACCGGCTGCAGGCGGTACTGCTGCCAGTGTTGCAGCGTCCGGTCATAAAACCCGCCGCCCATCCCCAGCCGCTGTCCCTGCGCGTCAAACGCCACTAATGGCGTCACCAGTACGTCGAGCTGGCTAAGCGGCAGCACGTCGCGAACGTCCAGTTTTGGCTCATGAATTTTCAGACGATTCACCACCAGTTCGCTTTGCGGATGGTAGTGTAAAAACAGCAGATTACCGGGGCTGAACGGATGCAGAACCGGCAGATAAACACGTTTACCCGCGCGCCAGAGTTGCTCAATCAGCGGGCGGGTATCAAGTTCGCCGTCAAACGAGAGAAACAGCGCCACGGTATGCGCCATCACCATCGGCGGATACGCCATCATGCGGGCAGCGGCCTGCTGAGCAAACTGCGTTTGTTGTTCCGGAGAAAGCGCATGACGAAGCTGCCTGATATGGCGGCGAATTTCTTGTCGTTGAAGGGACGTAACGCTGGGTTTGGTCATGGTAGTAAAAAAAGAAGGGGAATCTCCGAGATGCCGCCGCAGGCTGTAACCCTTGAACCCTTGGTTCAAGGTGAATGTGTCGTCACAGTTTTAAGGCTTCTCGGACGAACCGAGCGTGCTCACCAACCGTGGAGCGCCACATTCTTGTGGTATGAAATATCGGCTCAGGGGACTGGCCCGCTTGCGAACATCTCAGAGAAATTTTGTCTTCACGATAACTCTACCATAGTTGATCGCAAAGTGTTATTCAAACTTCGGCCCCGATCTTTCGGATATGCGACCCTGCTCAAGTAACGCCTGCTCGATGGTCTGCTGCAACATCCGAATACGCTGCTCCATGCTGGCGGCGTAGTCGCGGGTTTTCGCCTTTTCCTGAGTTAACTCATAGCTGATGTTCAACGCGGCGATGAAAACCAACTGCTCAGTATTTGTGACTCTAGTGCGTTCTTTCAGATCTTGCAACCGCTGATTCAGATCGTCCGCAGCCTGATTCAGGGCATCCCTTTGTTCAGGCGGGCAATTCACTCGCAGTGAACGGCCAAAAATATGGATATCGACGGGTTGTGCAGACATGCCACCTTCCTGCTGAATTGACTGCGCGGCCTTCACGCCCGAATCCGGGGCTGGCGAAGGGGCGACACTATAGCTACCCTGGTGTGCAGATACAAGCCCTTTTCTGGTATCACCAGGGTCCAAAGTGGTAGCATATCATGAATATTCCCCTCAACGATGACGAATGCGCATGTCTATACAGAACGAAATGCCTGGTTACAGCGATGTGAACCAGTTACTGAACCAACAGGGCGTGGGACTCACCCCCGCCGAAATGCATGGTTTGATTAGCGGCATCCTCTGCGGCGGCACCGTTGATTCCTCGTGGCAGCCGCTGCTCCACGATCTGACTAACGAAGGCCTGGCGTTCGGTCACGAACTGGCGCAGGCGCTGCGTAACATGCATTCCGCCACCAGCGACTCGCTGGAAGACGACGGCTTTCTGTTTCAGCTCTACATGCCGGAAGGCGATGACGTCAGCGTGTTCGATCGCGCCGACGCGCTGGCAGGCTGGGTGAACCATTTCCTGCTGGGCCTTGGCGTCACGCAGCCTAAACTCGACAAAGTCACCGGCGAAACCGGCGAAGCTATTGACGACCTGCGCAATATTGCCCAGCTTGGCTATGACGTTGAGGAAGATCAGGAAGAGCTGGAGATGTCGCTCGAAGAGATTATTGAGTACGTGCGCGTCGCCGCGCTGCTCTGCCACGATACCTTCACGCGCCAGCAGCCCATCGCACCGGAAGTGAAAAAACCGACCTTACATTAAGAAAATACTCATGGAGGCGTCATGACCCAGCAGGAGTTTCTTCGTCGTCGCCAGGCGCTTCTGGCTCAGATGCAGCCAGGCAGCGCGGCGTTGATCTTTGCCGCGCCCGAAGCCACGCGTAGCGCAGATACCGAATATCCGTATCGCCAGAGCAGCGACTTTTGGTACTTCACCGGCTTCAACGAGCCGGAAGCGGTACTGGTACTGATTAAAAGCGATGACACCCACAATCACAGCGTGCTGTTTAACCGCCTGCGCGATGTGACGGCAGAAATCTGGTTTGGTCGCCGTCTGGGGCAGGAAGCCGCGCCGGAAAAACTGGGCGTTGACCGCGCGCTGGCTGTTAGCGAAATCAACACCCAGCTTTATCAGCTTCTCAACGGCCTGGATACGGTCTGGCATGCCCAGGGTGAATACGCCTGGGCCGATGACACCGTCTTTACCGCCCTGGAAAAGCTGCGTAAAGGCTCGCGGCAGAATCTCTCCGCGCCCGGTAATATCGCCGACTGGCGTCCGCTGGTGCATGAAATGCGCCTGTTTAAATCGGCGGAAGAAATCGCTGTTCTGCGGCGGGCGGGCGAAATCACCGCGCTGGCGCATCGCCGGGCGATGGAAAAATGCCGCCCCGGCATGTTCGAGTATCAGCTTGAAGGGGAAATTCACCACGAATTTACCCGCCACGGCGCGCGCTATCCTTCCTATAACACCATTGTTGGCGGTGGTGACAACGGCTGCATTCTGCACTACACCGAAAACGAGAGCGAGCTGCGCGACGGCGATCTGGTGCTGATTGACGCAGGCTGCGAGTACCACGGCTACGCGGGAGATATCACCCGCACCTTCCCGGTTAACGGCAAATTTTCCCCGGCGCAGCGCGAAATCTACGATATCGTGCTGGCATCGCTGGATGCCGCCCTGCGGCTGTATCGTCCCGGCACGTCGATGCAGGAAGTCACCACGGAAGTGGTGCGCATCATGATTACCGGGCTGGTGAAACTGGGCATCCTGAAAGGGGACGTGGAGGCGTTAATCGCCGAAAACGCGCATCGTCCGTTCTTCATGCATGGTCTGAGTCACTGGCTGGGGCTGGACGTTCACGATGTCGGCGCCTATGGCGTGGATCGCTCCCGGAAGCTGGAGCCGGGCATGGTGCTGACCGTGGAGCCGGGGCTGTATATCGCGCCGGACGCCGACGTTCCCGCACAGTATCGCGGCATCGGTATTCGTATTGAAGATGACATCGTCATCACCGACGACGGCAATGAAAATCTCACTGCCAGCGTGGTGAAAAAAGCCGATGAGATTGAGGCGCTGATGGCGGCGGCGCGCCAGCAATGAGCGTGATTATTACAGGCGGCGGGATGACCGGCGCAACGCTGGCGCTGGCAATATCTCATCTGACGCAGGGCGCGCTGCCGGTTCATCTGGTTGAAGCCGTGGCACCCGCCACGGTCGCTCACCCCGGCTTCGACGCGCGGGCGATTGCACTGGCGGCGGGCACCTGTCAGCAACTGGCGCGCATTGGCGTCTGGCAGGCGATTGCCGACTGCGCCACCGCCATTAAAACGGTTCATATCAGCGATCGCGGGCACGCCGGAGCGGTGATGTTGGAGGCCAGAGATTACGCGATCCCGGCGCTCGGTCAGGTTGTCGAACTGCACGACGTCGGCCAGCGTTTATTTGCCCTGCTGCGCAAAGCGCCCGGCATCACGCTACACTGTCCGGCAAGCGTAGTCAGTTTCACCCGCAGTGAGAATGACGTCAGCGTCACGCTCGACAGCGGCGAAACGCTGCAAGGTCAGCTACTGGTCGCCGCCGACGGTTCCCGCTCCCCGCTGGGCGAACGCTGCGGCGTGCAGTGGCAGCAGGAGCCGTATCAGCAACTGGCGGTCATAGCCAACGTCACCACCGCCGTAGCGCATCAGGGGCGCGCGTTTGAGCGCTTCACGCCGCACGGGCCGCTGGCGATGCTGCCGATGTCCGGTGGCCGCAATTCGCTGGTGTGGTGCCATCCGCTCGAGCGGCGTGAAGCGGTGCTGGGCTGGTCAGACGCGCGTTTTTGCGATGAACTCCAGCGCGCCTTTGGCTGGCGGCTGGGGCGCATTACCCACGCCGGGCAGCGTGCGGCGTATCCGCTGGCGCTTAACACCGCCTCGCGCGCTATCTCTCACCGGCTGGTGCTGGTCGGCAACGCGGCCCAGACTCTGCATCCGATTGCCGGACAGGGATTTAACCTTGGCCTGCGTGATGCCATCAGCCTTGCGGAAACGCTGGCGGATGTGGCGGCGGGCGATCCGGGCGATTATGCGGTTCTCAGCCGCTATCGCGAACGCCGGATAGCCGATAAAACCGCGACGATTGGCGTCACTGACGGGCTGGTGCATCTGTTCGCTAACCGCTGGTCGCCGCTGGTCGCCGGACGCAATGCGGGGCTGATGGCGATGGAATTCATAACGCCCGTTCGCGACGCGCTGGCCCGGCGCACGCTGGGCTGGGTGGAACGCTAGGCTAACTTTTTTTCAGTCCACGGGCTGCAACCATTATGGCCGGATCAGGCTTCAGGAGTGAAACAGTGCAAAATGTTGACGTAGCGATTGTCGGCGGTGGGATGGTCGGGCTGGCGATTGCCTGTGGTCTGCAGGGCAGCGGTCTGCGCGTGGCGGTACTGGAGCAAAAAACGGTACAGCCACCGGCGGCAGATGCCCCTTATGCGCTGCGCGTCTCGGCGATTAACGCCGCCAGCGAAAAGCTGCTCTCGCACCTTGGCGTCTGGTCCTCCATTACTGCGCATCGCGCCAGTTGCTATCACGGGATGGAAGTCTGGGAAAAAGACAGTTTTGGGCACATCCGTTTTGATGACCGCAGCATGGGGCACACTCATCTCGGTCACATCGTTGAAAACGACGTCATTCACGCCGCGCTGTGGCAAAAGGCGCAGCAGTGTCAGGACGTTACGCTGATCGCCCCGGCGGAAGTGCAGCAGGTGGCGTGGGGTGAAAACGAAGTATTTATCAGCCTGAAAGACGGCACGATGATGACCGCGCGGCTGGTGGTCGGCGCGGACGGCGCGAATTCCTGGCTGCGCGACAAAGCCGACATTCCGCTGACGTTCTGGGACTATAACCATCACGCGCTGGTGGCGACTATCCGCACCACCGAGCCGCATCAGGGCGTGGCGCGTCAGGTATTCCACGGAGAAGGCATTCTGGCTTTCCTGCCGCTAAGCGATCCGCATTTATGTTCAATTGTCTGGTCGCTTGCCCCGGATGACGCCGCGCGAATGCAGCAGGCGGACGAAGCGGAATTTAACCAGGCGCTGACGGTGGCCTTTGATAACCGGCTTGGCCTGTGCCAGGTAGAAAGCGAGCGTCAGGTTTATCCGCTGACCGGGCGCTACGCACGGCAGTTTGCCGCTCACCGGCTGGCGCTGGTCGGCGATGCGGCGCACACCATCCATCCGCTGGCCGGGCAGGGCGTGAATCTCGGCTTTATGGATGCGGCTGAACTGATTAACGAACTGCGCCGTCTCAGCCTGCAGGGCAAAGATATCGGGCAGCATATGTATCTGCGTCGCTTTGAGCGCAGCCGTAAGCACAGCGCTGCGCTGATGCTGGCGGGAATGCAGGGTTTTCGCGAACTCTTTGCCGGACACAACCCGGCGAAAAAACTATTGCGCGATATCGGCCTGAAAATGGCGGACACGCTCCCGGGGGTTAAGCCCCAGCTCATTCGCCAGGCGATGGGGCTGAACGATCTCCCTGACTGGTTACGTTAACTGCGTCACACTTCTGCTCCCGGCCTCTGCGCCGGGATCTTTTCCTCGTTTGAAAAATTCTAATTTCACTCCTTTTTTCGCATTAGATTTTTTAATCTTTTCCATTTTGGACTGCGGAAATTCCACCGCTTTTTCCCTCTTAAATATCACTATTCAGCAAAATGAAGAGGCCAAACTTTATTTTCTGTTTGTTGAATCCCATTTTGGCAGTCAAAAATTCTGTAGTCTCTTTAGTGCATTATCGTCATAAGCTAATGTGATGACCTTCTTTAGCTTATGGTTAACCTGCGGTTTCAATGATAAGTTCAGGCCAAAGATAACGTTTGCGTCGCTGCCGTTTTGCGGGCGTAAAACGGATGACAGCCCGGCATATTCAACGAGGAAAAGATGACTCAACAGACTCCGTTGTATGAACAGCACACCCAGTGTGGCGCGCGCATGGTGGATTTCCACGGCTGGATGATGCCGCTGCATTACGGCTCACAGATTGATGAGCACCACGCGGTGCGCACCGATGCGGGCATGTTTGATGTGTCGCACATGACCATCGTTGATTTGCGCGGCAGCCGCACCCGCGAGTTCCTGCGTTATTTGCTGGCGAACGACGTGGCGAAGCTCACCAAACCCGGCAAGGCGCTCTACTCCGGGATGCTCAACGCTTCCGGCGGCGTGATTGACGATCTGATCGTCTATTTCTTTACCGAAGATTTCTTCCGCCTCGTCGTTAACTCCGCAACCCGTGAAAAAGACCTCGCCTGGATCAGCCAGCACGCTGAATCGTATGCCATTGACCTGTCCGTGCGTGATGACCTGTCGCTGATAGCGGTGCAGGGACCGAATGCCCAGGCGAAAGCCGCCACCCTCTTTAATGAACAGCAGCGTCAGGCCGTTGCCGGAATGAAGCCTTTTTTTGGCGTTCAGGCTGGCGATTTGTTTATTGCGACCACCGGGTATACCGGCGAAGCCGGTTATGAGATCGCGCTGCCGAATGAACAGGCGGCGGCGTTCTGGCAAGCGCTGGTGGACGCAGGCGTAAAACCCTGCGGGCTGGGCGCGCGCGATACGCTGCGTCTGGAAGCGGGCATGAACCTGTACGGTCAGGAAATGGACGAAGGCATTTCCCCGCTGGCGGCCAACATGGGCTGGACGATTGCCTGGGAGCCTGCCGACCGTGATTTTATTGGCCGGGAAGCGCTGGAATCCCAGCGTGCGAAAGGCACCGAAACGCTGGTTGGTCTGGTGATGACCGAAAAAGGCGTGCTGCGTAACGAACTGCCGGTGCGTTTCACCGACGCGCAGGGCAACCCACGGGAAGGCGTGATCACCAGCGGCACGTTTTCGCCGACGCTTGGCTACAGCATCGCGCTGGCCCGCGTTCCGGCTGGCATTGGCGACACGGCTATCGTGCAGATCCGCAACCGTGAAATGCCGGTGAAAGTGACCAAACCCGTTTTTGTGCGTAATGGCAAAGCCGTTGCGTAATGTACTTTTCTGGAGAATGAGCGATGAGCAATATCCCTGCTGAACTGAAATACAGTAAAGAACACGAGTGGCTGCGCAAAGAAACTGACGGCTCTTATACCGTCGGCATCACCGAGCACGCGCAGGAACTGCTGGGCGACATGGTGTTTGTCGATCTGCCGGAGCCTGGTGCGACCGTTAGCGCGGGCGACGACTGTGCGGTAGCGGAATCGGTGAAGGCAGCGTCCGATATTTACGCGCCCATCAGCGGTGAAATTGTGGCGGTCAACGAGGCGCTGGGGGATTCCCCGGAACTGGTTAACAGCGAGCCTTACGCGGGCGGCTGGATCTTCAAAATTCGCGCCAGCGACGAAGCCGAAATCGACGCACTGCTGGACGCCACCGCTTACCAGGCACTGCTGGAAGACGAGTAATCGGTGCCGGTCCCTCTCTCTGCCGGAGAGGGACGCTTCAGTTCTCCTTCTCCTGCCGGGAGAAGGCTGGGGCGAGGAAAATCGCTTTTCCTTGCCCTGATTGACATTCACAGCACGTTTCAGGAACCCTCGCTCATGACACAGACGTTAAGTCAGCTTGAAAATAGCGGCGCATTTATTGAACGCCACATCGGGCCGGATGCTCAACAGCAGCAGGCAATGCTGCAAACCGTCGGCGCAGAATCGCTGAACGCCCTGACCGGCCAGATTGTCCCGCAGGATATCCAGCTTGCCACTCCGCCGCAGGTGGGCGAGGCGGCAACGGAATATACCGCGCTGGCAGAACTGAAGGCCATTGCCAGCCGCAACAAGCGCTTTACCTCTTTCATCGGCATGGGCTACGCCGCCGTACATCTGCCGCCGGTGATCCTGCGTAATATGCTGGAAAATCCGGGCTGGTACACCGCCTATACGCCGTACCAGCCGGAAGTCTCCCAGGGGCGTCTTGAAGCGCTGCTTAATTTCCAGCAGGTGACGCTGGATCTGACCGGGCTGGAGATGGCCTCCGCCTCATTGCTGGACGAAGCGACCGCCGCCGCAGAAGCGATGGCGATGGCAAAACGCATCAGCAAACTGAAAAACGCCAACCGCTTTTTCGTCGCTGCCGATGTGCATCCGCAAACGCTGGACGTGGTGCGTACCCGCGCTGAAACCTTTGGTTTTGACGTGATTGTTGATGACGCAGAGAAAGCGCTCGATCACCAGGATCTGTTTGGCGTGCTGCTTCAGCAGGTCGGGACAACGGGTGAAGTCCATGATTACAGCCCGCTGATTGCCGAGCTGAAAGCGCGCAAAATCGTGGTTAGCGTGGCGGCTGATTTTATGGCGCTGGTGCTGCTGACCTCGCCGGGCAAACAGGGCGCGGATATCGCTTTTGGCTCCGCGCAGCGCTTCGGCGTACCGATGGGCTACGGCGGCCCGCACGCGGCCTTCTTCGCGGCGAAAGATGAATTTAAACGTTCCATGCCGGGGCGCATTATCGGCGTCTCAAAAGATGCGGCGGGCAACACCGCGCTGCGCATGGCGATGCAGACTCGTGAGCAGCATATCCGCCGCGAGAAAGCCAACTCCAACATTTGTACCTCGCAGGTGCTGCTGGCTAACATCGCCAGCCTGTACGCGGTGTATCACGGTCCGGCAGGGCTGACGCGGATTGCCGATCGCATCCATCGTCTGACCGATATCCTGGCGACGGGCCTGCAACAAAAAGGGCTGAAGCTGCGCCACGCTCACTACTTCGACACCCTGTGCGTTGAGGTGGCGGATAAAGCCGCCGTGCTGGCGCGCGCCCAGACTGCTGAAATCAACCTGCGCAGCGACATTCACAACGCGGTCGGCATCACGCTTGATGAAACCACCACCCGCGAGCAGGTGCAGACGCTGTTTGCGGTGATTGTGGGTGACGACCACGGGCTGGATATTGACGCGCTGGATAAAGACGTGGCGCACGACAGCCGCTCTCTTGCGCCAGCTATGCTGCGCGACGACGCGATCCTCACGCATCCGGTTTTCAACCGCTATCACAGTGAAACCGAGATGATGCGTTACATGCATTCGCTTGAGCGCAAAGATCTGGCGCTGAATCAGGCGATGATCCCGCTCGGCTCCTGCACCATGAAGCTGAATGCGGCGGCGGAGATGATCCCCATCACCTGGCCGGAATTTGCCGAACTGCACCCGTTCTGCCCGGCAGAGCAGGCTGAAGGTTACCATCAGATGATCAATCAGCTTGCGGACTGGCTGGTGAAGCTGACCGGCTACGATGCGCTGTGTATGCAGCCCAACTCCGGCGCGCAGGGCGAATACGCGGGCCTGCTGGCGATCCGTCATTATCATGAAAGCCGCAACGAAGGGCACCGTGACATCTGCCTGATCCCCAGCTCCGCGCACGGCACCAACCCGGCCTCGGCGCAGATGGCAGGCATGCAGGTCGTCGTGGTAGCCTGCGATAAAAACGGCAACATCGATTTAAACGATCTGCGCGCTAAGGCGGAGCAGTCGAGCGCTAATCTTTCCTGCATCATGGTGACCTATCCGTCCACCCACGGTGTGTGCGAAGAAACCATCCGCGAAGTGTGCGAGATTGTGCATCAGTTCGGCGGTCAGGTATATCTCGACGGGGCTAACATGAACGCCCAGGTCGGTATCACCTCGCCGGGCTTTATCGGTGCGGACGTCTCGCACCTTAACCTGCATAAAACCTTCTGCATTCCGCACGGCGGCGGCGGGCCGGGCATGGGGCCGATTGGCGTCAAAGCGCATCTGGCCCCGTTTGTACCGGGCCACAGCGTGGTGCAAATCGAAGGGATGCTCACCCGTCAGGGTGCAGTTTCTGCGGCCCCGTTCGGCAGCGCGTCCATTCTGCCGATTAGCTGGATGTACATCCGCATGATGGGCGCGGAAGGGTTGAAGCAGGCCAGTCAGGTCGCAATCCTCAACGCTAATTACATCGCCAGTCGCCTGAAAGACGCGTATCCGGTGCTGTATACCGGGCGCGATGGTCGCGTGGCACACGAATGTATTCTCGACATTCGCCCGCTGAAAGAGGCGACCGGTATCAGCGAGCTGGATATTGCCAAGCGCCTGATCGACTACGGTTTCCATGCGCCAACCATGTCTTTCCCGGTGGCAGGTACGCTGATGGTGGAACCGACCGAATCGGAAAGCCAGATGGAGCTGGATCGCTTTATCGACGCGATGCTCTCTATCCGTGCGGAAATTGACCGCGTACAAAACGGCGAGTGGACGCTGGACGATAACCCGCTGGTCAACGCGCCGCATACTCAGCACGAACTGGTCGCGGAGTGGAACCACGGCTATAGTCGTGAAGAGGCGGTATTCCCGGCGGGATCGGTCAACAAATACTGGCCGACCGTGAAACGTCTGGATGACGTATGGGGTGACCGTAATTTGTTCTGCTCTTGCGTGCCGCTAAGCGATTATCAGTAATTAACGCACTGATGATGAAACCAGCCGGGTAAGCGTTAGCGCTGCCCGGCTTTTTTTTGGGGAGAAAATACATTGGCTATCGCACTGGTTACTGGCGCAAGCCGGGGAATTGGCAGGGCTACCGCGCGGCAACTCGCGCATGAAGGCTACACCGTGGCAGTAAATTATCAGCACAATACCGAGGCGGCGCTGGCAGTCGTCGCCGGGATTGAGCAGGACGGTGGCAAGGCGTTTGCGGTGCGCGCCGACATCAGCGATGAAGAGCAGGTGATGGCGATGTTTGCGGCCATTGACCGTGAAGCCGGGCCGCTGACCGCGCTGGTGAACAACGCGGGTATTCTGTTCGCGCAAAGCCGCATTGAAGATCTGACGGCAACGCGGATTAACCAGGTGCTGTCGACTAATGTGACCGGGTATTTTCTCTGCTGCCGGGAGGCGGTAAAGCGGATGTCGCACCGGCACGGCGGGCAGGGCGGGGCGATTGTTAACGTCTCGTCGGCGGCCGCGCGGCTTGGAGCGCCGGGGGAATATGTGGATTATGCGGCGTCGAAAGGCGCGGTGGATACCTTAACGACCGGTCTGGCGCTGGAGGTGGCGGCGCAGGGTGTACGTGTCAACGGTGTGCGGCCGGGGTATATCTACACCGATATGCACGCGTCAGGCGGTGAGCCGGGGCGGGTAGATCGCGTCAAGTCAGTATTACCGATGCAGCGCGGCGGGCAGCCGGAAGAGGTCGCGCAGGCGATTGCCTGGCTGCTTAGCGAGAAGGCGTCGTACGTCACGGGAAGTTTTATCGATCTGGCGGGTGGAAAATAAGCGAATGCGCCCCGGCTCGCGGGGCGCACTGGGTTAAAGCTGCTCGCCGTTGCTGGCAATCACCGCTTTATACCAGTTGAAGCTCTTCTTGCGGGAGCGCGACATATCGCCGGTGCCGTCATCATGTTTGTTGACATAAATGAACCCGTAGCGCTTGCTGTACTGCCCGGTGGTGAAGGACACGCAGTCGATGCAGCCCCACGGGGTGTAGCCCATCAGATCCACGCCGTCGTAAGTCACGGCCTTGATCATCTCTGCCACGTGCGCGCGCAGGTAGTCGATGCGATAGTCATCGTTGATGCTGCCGTCTTCTTCCACGTTGTCGTAAGCGCCAAAGCCGTTTTCTACAATAAACAGCGGCTTCTGATAGCGCTCGTACATTTCGCACAGCGCGTAACGCAGACCTACCGGGTCAATCTGCCAGTCCCAGTCGGAGGATTTGAGATGCGGATTAGGAATGCTGCCTTCAAAGCCTGAAAGCGCATCGCCGGTGCCGCCGCCCGCTTTCACCGCGTTGGTCATGTAGTAGCTGAAGCCGAGATAGGCGCAGGTGCCGTCGCGCAGGATCTTGTCATCGCCCGCTTCCATTTTGATATTGAACCCGCGACGCTCCCATTCGTTCAGCACGTAGGATGGGTAGTAGCCGCGTAGCTGAACATCGGTAAAGACGTAGCGCTCGCGCATCGCCTCCTGGGTCAGCATCACGTCTTCGGGTTTGCAGGAGAACGGATACAGCGCCACCATCGCCAGCATACAGCCAACCTGCATTTCCGGGTTGATCTGCCGCGCCGCTTTCACCGCCAGCGCGCTGGCAACGAACTGGTGATGCAGCACCTGGTACATGGTTTCTTCCGGGTTATCGTGCTGGGTATAAACCACGCCGGAGCAGCAGTAGCCAAACAGCCGCGCACGCCAGTTGCGCTGGTTGTTGATCTCATTAAAGGTCATCCAGTATTTGACCTTGTGCTTGTAGCGTTCGAAAACCACTTCCGCAAAGCGGACAAAGAAATCCACTACTTTACGGTTGGTCCAGCCGCCGTATTGCTGAACCAGATGCAGAGGCATTTCGAAGTGGGAAAGGGTGATCACTGGCTCGATATTGTATTTGAGCAGCTCATCGAACATATCGTCGTAGAACTTCAGCCCTTCTTCATTAGGCTCCAGCTCATCACCCTGCGGGAAAATGCGTGACCAGGCAATGGAAGTGCGGAAGCATTTGAAGCCCATTTCGGCAAACAGTTTGATGTCTTCTTTATAGCGGCTGTAGAAGTCTACCGCTTCGTGATTGGGATAATATTTGCCCGGCACGACTTCCTGAGTGATTTCACGGGAGACGCCGTGCGCGCCGCCGGTCAGCACGTCGCAAATGCTTGGTCCTTTACCGCCTTTGTTCCAGCCGCCCTCAACCTGGTGTGCGGCGACCGCACCACCCCAGAGGAAATCTTTCGGTAACGTCAGTTTTTTCATCTTTGTCAGTCTCGCTTATTACTTTCTGATCCGAGTCTAACAAAGCGATAATAAATGTCACGATATAACAAAATAGCCACAGAGGTGATTTGTTACATTGAAAAAACACATTGTTTTTCAGCCGATTTTATTTGCCAGCTTTCTGCCAAGCGCTTCCAGAATATAAATTACCGGCACCTGGGTGGTGACATCGTACACCCCGCCGATGCGCGTCTGGGAGATATGCCACGACAGGTTAAAATCCGCCAGCTTCGCCAGTCGGGAGTGCTCATGGCTGGTAATCGACAGCACCTTACAGTGGTGCAGGCTGAACTGGCTGGCAAAACGCAGGATCTCTTCCGTTTCGCCAGAGACCGACAGCACGATCGCCAGCGCGTTTTTTGCCATATCGTTCGTCACCGGAAAATAGGGATCGTCAATATGATTACTGAATTTCCCGACGTTAGAAAAGAAACGTGCGCCATATTTTGCCAGCGCGCCGGAGGTGCCTGCACCGACAAATATAATGCGCTCGGAAGAGAGAATAATATCAACCGCGCGATCTAATAACCCATCAAATTCATCATTATTCACGCTTTTAAAAAAGCTGATAATTTCGCTGGCACCAAATTTAGGCTGTGGCGGTTCGTTTTGCTCTAAATAAAGCTTAAAGCGCACGCGAAACTCGGAATAGCCCTCGCAGTTCAGCTTGCGGCAAAAGCGCAGCACCGTGGTTGTTGACACGCCCGCCGCATCCGCCAGCTCGCGAATGGTCATGTACATCACCGCATCCCGGTTTTTAATGACGCAGTGATAGACCTGCATTTCGAGGTCGTTAAGCGTGGCGACAGCAGCGTGGGAAAAGATGCTCAAAGTGGCGTAAATCCTGGATAAAGAGAGTGACGCTATTATGCCGCGTAACTTTCAGCAACGGAAATGGCTATGTCGCTGATTTGTCTGGATATAAAAATAAAACATGTGTTAGTCGAAAATTTGTTATTAATCTATTGATTTTATTGGAATTTAAAATATGTGCAACTTTATTTTAGCTAACAGGTGTTCACTGAAACTATTCTCAGTTACCCTGTAAAGGCATCGGGCGCATTGTGCGCTCAACAGGAGTTTTTATGGTTCGCAAGCCGGTAATGACCCAGGGATATTCACTGGCAGAGGAAATTGCCAATAGTATCAGCCACGGCATCGGGCTGGTGTTCGGGATCGTCGGGCTGGTTTTACTGCTGGTGCAGGCCACAGACAGCCACGCCAGCGCAACGGCGATTACCAGCTACAGTCTTTATGGCGGCAGCATGATCCTGCTGTTTCTGGCTTCCACGCTCTATCACGCCGTCCCGCATCCGCAGGCCAAAAAATGGCTGAAAAAACTCGACCACTGTGCGATTTATCTGCTGATTGCCGGAACCTATACGCCCTTTCTGCTGGTGGGGCTGAATTCTCCCCTGGCGCGCGGATTGATGGTTGTCATCTGGAGCCTGGCGCTGCTGGGAATATTGTTCAAGCTGACTATTGCGCACCGTTTTAAGGTGCTGTCGCTGGTCACTTACCTGGCGATGGGCTGGCTGTCGCTGGTGGTGATTTATGAAATGGCGGTCAAACTGGCAGTGGGAAGCGTGACCCTGCTGGCGGCAGGCGGCATTATCTATTCCCTGGGCGTGATTTTTTACGTGTGCCGACGCATCCCTTATAACCACGCCATCTGGCACGGCTTTGTCCTCGGCGGCAGCGTGTGCCACTTTCTGGCAATTTATCTGTATATCGGGCAGGTGTAAGAGGTGGCACATAGCGTGCCTGTGAGATCATAATCGTTTGATCGGTCAGATCGCACGGCCGGTATGGATGCTGACTTCTTCAGGAGTAAACTGACGCAGGGCTGTAACCCTCACAATCCAGGCCATGCCACTTAACTCCATTGATACCCCATCTCCTTTCTGTTTAGCACCACCCGCCAGCGCTTAATGTAAAATCATTGACGCTGGCGAGTGGCGTATTGTCGTTTACTGCTCTTCCAGTGAATACGGCAGCGGCTCGATATGCAGCGTATTGACGTCATCGCGCACGCGGAAAACGCTGTCCGGCTCCATATCATTGTTCATTACCGCCTGGACCAGCAGCCGTCCGTCGTCAAGCTGAACGGCAGCGAGTACCGTGCCGGTGCGACGCCAGTTCTCGCCCATTTTGAGTTCCAGATCTTCTCCCGCTTCCGGCACGCGGCTGGCCTGGCCTGCCAGCGACCACAGTGCGCGCTTGTTAGCCCCACGGAATTTAGCGCGAGCCACCATTTCCTGCCCGGTATAGCAACCTTTTTTAAAGCTGATGCCGCCAAGCGCCTGGAGGTTGGTCGCCTGCGGAATAAACTGCCCGCTGTTGGCGGCGTCGATAACCGGCAGGCCCGCTTCAATATTCAGCGCCAGCCACTGTTGGCTGTTGTTGAGCTGCGCTTCACCACGCAGGGCATCGGTGACGCGCTGGGCGGTGGCGACGTCAGTCACCAGCAGAAAGCGCTCGGCAGGATGAGCAAACCACAGCAGTGAAGTTTCGCCTTCCGTCACGACCGGTTTTTCTTCGTCTGGCAGCACGCTGAACAGATTCGCCAGCGCCGCGCGCGCCTGAAAACCGGCGATACCCAGCAGTACCGATTCGTCATCAATGGCAATGGTGACTTTAGAAAAAACCGCGTATTTTTTCAGTTCCGTCACCTGCGCATCACGCAGGCTGCGACGTTCAATCCAGGTAAAACCCCCGGCGCGCTGGAACAGGCGCATATTGCTCCACATCTTGCCTTTCGCGTCGCAATGGGCCGCCAGCAGATGCTGATGTTCAGTCAGCTGCGCCACATCGGCGGTCACCTGACCCTGTAAATATTTTTCGCTGTCCGCGCCGGTAATGGTAGCCAGCGCCCAGTCATCAAGCGTCATAAGCGTCAGCGGCAGACGCGCAGAGGCGGAAGGCTGGCGCGGAGGAAACGGAGTAAAGGCCATAATGTTATCCTGGTTACGTAACGCGATAAGTTTATACCCGCCATATTTCAAGTTGCCTGTGCGTTGGCTTCCTCGCTCATCCCGGTCACTTACTGGCGTAAGCTCCCGGGGATTCACTGCGTCGCCGCCTTCCTGCAACTCGAATTCTTTAGGGTTCAGGTCATGGTAAAAGAGCCATTGACCAATGCAAGTGCTTTTAACGCGCCTTTTGTGCCGTTTTTGTCGCGCAATGGGAAAGAGAATATCGAGGAAATCGTTCATATTGCAGGATTTTAAGTGGAATCCAGCTCGCAGAGCGCAATAATCCTGTAAAGTAAGCCCTTAAAACGCGTTACACTAATCGGATATAGCAACGCAGGACTGAATTCATGGATATTAATAATAAAGCCCGTATCCACTGGGCGTGCCGACGCGGAATGCGCGAGCTCGATATTTCCATCATGCCTTTTTTCGAATACGAGTACGACACGCTGAGTGACGATGATAAAAAAACGTTCATTCGTTTGTTAGAGTGCGACGATCCAGATTTATTTAACTGGTTGATGAATCACGGAAAACCCGCTGACGCTGACCTCCAGCGCATGGTGCAATTAATTCAAACACGGAATCGGGAACGTGGTCCTGTGGCAATCTGATCTGCGCGTCTCCTGGCGCTCGCAGTGGCTCTCGCTTCTGCTGCATGGCATCGTTGCGGCCATTGTTCTGCTAATGCCGTGGCCGTTAAGTTATATGCCGCTCTGGCTGCTGTTGTTATCGCTGGTGGTTTTCGACTGCGTGCGTAGTCAGCGGCGTATTAATGCCCGTCAGGGTGAGATAAAACTGATGATGAATTACCATTTGCGCTGGCAGGAGCAGGAGTGGGAAATTATCGGCGCACCGTGGATGTTAAAAAGCGGCATGATGCTGCGGTTGCGCAGGGTGGGCAGCCGCCGGAAACAGCATCTGTGGCTGGCGGCGGATAGCATGGAAAGCGGCGAGTGGCGCGATCTGCGCCGGATGCTATTACAGCAACCGGCGTAGCATTGACCAAGGGATCAGGAGAAATGCCCGGCCATTTCGCCGAGGATCTGTTCGCACCACGTCTGAATGCGTTCATCGCTAAGATCGTACTGATTGGTTTCATCCAGCGCCAGCCCGACGAACAGTTTGCCATCGGCAACGATGGGCTTGCGGCTGGTAAACTCATAGCCTTCGGTCGGCCAGTAGCCGATGAATTTCACTCCGCTTGTCGCGAGCTGGTCGTGAAGCATACCGAGCGCGTCGAGAAACCATTCGCCGTAGCCCAGCTGATCGCCCATGCCATACAGCGCCACCGGTTTGCCCGCCAGGTTTAATGCGCTGAGCTGTTCCCAGACGGCTTCCCAGTCTTCCTGAATTTCGCCGAAATCCCAGGTCGGGATGCCAAGGATCAGCACATCGTACTGTTCCATCAGCGTGGGGGAGTCATCTTTCAGGTTGTGGAGCGTAACCAGATCCGGGCCAATAATGTCGCGGATTTTCTCCGCCGCCATCTCGGTATAGCAGGTGCTGGAGCCGTAAAAAAGACCAATGTTCATTGCGTAAACGTCTCAATTCTTCTCATGACTTTGCGCCCAGTGTACCAGAAACGGAAAAAAATCAGGCATAATGCAGCGAATGGGCAGGCTAAGAGGCACAGATGGAGCAGGATCTCGCACGCATAGAACAGTTTCTTGACGCCCTCTGGCTGGAGCGCAATCTGGCGGAAAATACGCTTAGCGCCTACCGTCGGGATTTAACCATGCTGGTCGAATGGCTGCATCATCGCGCATTGTCGCTGGAGACCGTGCAGCACGACGATCTCCAGTCGCTGCTGGCGGAGCGGCTGGCGGGGGGCTACAAAGCCACCAGTTCGGCCCGACTGCTGAGCGCGGTGCGGCGATTGTTCCAGCATCTGTATCGGGAAAACGTCCGCGCGGACGATCCCAGCGCGCTGCTGGCGTCTCCAAAGCTGCCGCAGCGGCTGCCGAAAGATTTATCCGAGCAGCAGATCGAACGCCTGCTGCAATCGCCCGTGACCGACCAACCGCTGGAGCTACGCGACAAAGCGATGCTGGAGTTGCTGTACGCCACTGGCCTGCGCGTCTCGGAACTGGTCGGGCTGACGATGAGCGATATCAGCCTGCGTCAGGGCGTGGTGCGCGTCATCGGTAAAGGCAATAAAGAACGGCTGGTACCGCTGGGCGAAGAGGCGGTGTACTGGCTGGAGACGTATCTGGAGCACGGCAGGCCGTGGCTGCTGAACGGCGTCTCCATTGACGTATTGTTTCCCAGCCAGCGCGCGCAGCAGATGACGCGGCAGACATTCTGGCACCGGATCAAACACTACGCGCAGCTCGCGGGTATCGACAGCGAAAAGCTGTCGCCGCACGTACTGCGCCACGCGTTTGCCACCCATTTACTTAATCACGGCGCAGATCTGCGCGTCGTGCAGATGCTGCTGGGCCATAGCGATCTCTCCACGACGCAAATTTATACCCACGTAGCGACCGAACGTTTGCGGCAATTACACCAGCAGCATCATCCGCGCGCGTAATTGCCCGATATAAAAGGATAAGTGATGAAAAAAGGTTTATTGCTCCTCTCTCTTCTGACTTCCGCCATCAGCGGACTGGCCCATGCTGACGATGCGGCGATCAAACAGGCGCTGGCAAAACTCGGCGTGCAAAGCAGCGATATTCAGCCTGCGCCGGTCGCGGGGATGAAAACCGTGCTCACCAGTAGCGGCGTGCTGTACGTGACCGACGACGGCAAGCACATGATCCAGGGGCCGATGTACGACGTCAGCGGCGGAAAGCCGGTAAATGTGACCAATCAACTGCTGCTTAAACACCTGAACGCGCTGGAAAAAGAGATGATTATCTACAAAGCGCCGCAGGAAAAATATCTCATCACCGTCTTTACCGACATCACCTGTGGCTACTGCCATAAGCTGCATGAAGATATGAAAGACTATAACGCGCTGGGGATCACCGTGCGCTATCTGGCCTTCCCGCGCGCGGGCATTCAAAGCCAGCCGGAGCAGGATATGAAAGCGATCTGGTGTGCGAAAGATCGTAACAAAGCCTTTGACGATGCGATGAAAGGTAAGGACGTGCCGCCTGCGTCCTGCGATATCAACATTGCCGATCACTACGCGCTTGGCGTGCAGTTTGGCGTCAACGGTACGCCTGCCATCGTCCTTCAGGACGGCAATCTGATCCCGGGCTATCAGGGGCCGAAAGAGATGAAAGCCTTCCTCGATGAG
Source organism: Enterobacteriaceae bacterium UBA5654 (assembly GCA_002421005.1). GTDB lineage: Bacteria > Pseudomonadota > Gammaproteobacteria > Enterobacterales > Enterobacteriaceae > Superficieibacter. The sequence continues at coordinate 163,632 of DIJC01000018.1, forward strand.
CACCAAAAACAAACCAGCGGTAAATAATTCGCGTGAAACAGCCGATACAACTACGCCGCCGTGAGGTGGATGAAAGCACGGAACTGCCTGGCGATTTATCTCCCCTGCTGCGGCGGCTGTACGCCAGCCGTGGCGTGCGTGGCGCGCAGGATCTGGAGCGCAGCGTGAAGGGAATGCTGACGTGGCAGCAGTTAAGTGGCATCGATAACGCGGTTGTCATGCTTTATGACGCGATCCGTGAAGGGTTGCGCATTATGGTGGTCGGCGACTTCGACGCTGATGGCGCAACCAGCACGGCGTTAACCGTGCTCGCACTGCGAGCGATGGGCTGCGACAGCGTGAGCTATCTGGTACCCAACCGGTTTGAAGACGGCTATGGTTTAAGCCCGGAAGTGGTCGATCAGGCGCACGCACGCGGTGCGCAGATGATCATGACCGTCGATAACGGCATTTCCTCCATCACCGGGGTTGAACGGGCGCACGCGCTGGGGATCCCCGTTCTGGTCACCGATCACCACCTGCCGGGCGACACTCTCCCGGCGGCGGAAGCCATCGTTAACCCGAATCTGCGCGACTGCGCGTTTCCGTCGAAATCGCTGGCGGGCGTTGGCGTGGCGTTTTATCTGATGCTGGCTCTGCGCGCGCACATGCGTGAACAGGGCTGGTTTGAAGCGCGCGGTCTCGCGCCGTTTAATCTGGCGGAACTGCTGGATCTGGTGGCGCTTGGCACGGTGGCAGACGTCGTGCCGCTGGATGCCAATAACCGTATTCTGACCTGGCAGGGACTTAACCGCATCCGCGCGGGAAAATGTCGGCCCGGCATTAAAGCGCTGCTGGAAATCTCCCGCCGCGAAGCGCACCGGCTGGCGGCAAGCGATCTCGGTTTCGCGTTAGGGCCGCGCCTGAACGCGGCGGGGCGGCTTGACGATATGTCGGTCGGCGTGGCATTGCTGCTGTGCGACAACATCGGTGAGGCCCGCGTGTTGGCGAGCGAGCTGGACGCCCTCAACCAGACGCGCAAAGAAATTGAGCAGGGGATGCAGGTCGAAGCGCTGGCGCTGTGTGAAAAACTGGAGCGCAGCCGCGAAGCCCTGCCCGGCGGGCTGGCGATGTATCATCCCGAATGGCACCAGGGGGTAGTCGGCATTCTGGCCTCGCGCATTAAAGAGCGTTTCCACCGCCCGGTGATCGCGTTTGCCCCTGCCGGTGACGGCACCCTTAAAGGCTCCGGGCGCTCGATTCAGGGGCTGCACATGCGCGATGCGCTGGAGCGTCTGGATACCCTTTACCCGGATCTGATCATCAAGTTTGGCGGTCATGCGATGGCGGCGGGGCTGTCGCTGGAGGAATCGCGCTTCGACGAATTCCAGCAGCGCTTTGGCGAGCTGATCACCGAATGGCTGGATCCCGCGCTGTTGCAGGGCGAAGTGCTCTCCGACGGGCCGCTTGCGCCCGCTGAGATGACGCTTGAGGTTGCCGAGATGCTGCGCGACGCCGGGCCCTGGGGGCAGATGTTCCCGGAACCACTGTTTGATGGGCGTTTTCGCCTGCTTCAGCAGCGCATCGTCGGCGAGCGCCATCTGAAAGTAATGGTCGAGCCGATCGGCGGCGGTCCGCTGCTCGACGGTATCGCATTTAATGTCGATACCGCCTGCTGGCCCGATAACGGCGTGCGCGAAGTGGAGCTGGCCTACAAACTGGACATCAATGAGTTTCGCGGCAACCGCAGCCTGCAAATTATCATTGACAATATCTGGCCGATTTAGCACGGCAGATGCTGTAAATAGGGGGCGAAATCCGCTAAGATTCCGCTCTTATACGCAAAATTTGACTCCTTATAAAAGAAATCAGGCCATGTTTGAGATTAACCCGGTAAAAAACCGCATTCAGGACCTCACGGATCGCTCCGGCGTTCTTAGGGGGTATCTTTGACTATGATGCGAAGAAAGAGCGTCTCGAAGAAGTAAACGCCGAGCTGGAACAGCCGGACGTCTGGAACGAACCCGAACGCGCGCAGGCGCTGGGCAAAGAGCGTTCCTCGCTGGAAGCTATCGTTGATACGCTCGATCAAATGTCTCAGGGTCTGGAAGACGTTTCCGGGCTGCTGGATCTGGCCGTTGAAGCCGAAGATGAAGAAACCTTCAACGAAGCCATCGCGGAACTCGACGTGCTGGAAGAGAAGCTGGCCCAGCTTGAATTCCGCCGCATGTTCTCCGGCGAATATGACAGCGCCGACTGCTATCTTGATATCCAGGCCGGTTCCGGCGGTACTGAAGCGCAGGACTGGGCAAGTATGCTTGAGCGCATGTACCTGCGCTGGGCAGAAGCACGCGGCTTTAAAACCGAGATTATCGAAGAGTCAGAAGGTGAAGTGGCGGGTATTAAATCCGTAACCATCAAAATTTCTGGCGATTACGCTTACGGCTGGCTGCGTACCGAAACCGGCGTTCACCGCCTGGTGCGTAAAAGCCCGTTTGATTCCGGCGGCCGTCGCCATACCTCCTTCAGCTCTGCGTTCGTCTACCCGGAAGTGGAAGACGATATTGATATCGAAATCAATCCTGCCGATCTGCGTATCGACGTCTACCGTGCGTCCGGTGCTGGTGGTCAGCACGTTAACCGTACCGAATCCGCAGTGCGTATCACCCACATTCCGACCAATACCGTAACGCAGTGTCAGAATGACCGCTCCCAGCATAAAAACAAAGACCAGGCCATGAAGCAGATGAAAGCGAAGCTTTATGAACTGGAAATGCAGAAGAAAAATGCTGAGAAGCAGGCGATGGAAGACAACAAGTCCGATATCGGCTGGGGTAGCCAGATCCGTTCTTATGTCCTTGACGATTCCCGCATCAAAGATCTGCGTACCGGCGTTGAAACCCGTAACACGCAGGCGGTGCTGGATGGCAGCCTGGATCAATTTATCGAAGCAAGTTTGAAAGCAGGGTTATGAGGAACCAAAATGTCTGAACAAAATGTACAGACCGCTGATGATTCAGCCGATCTTAATAATGAACTGAAAGCGCGCCGTGAAAAACTGGCAAACCTGCGTGAGCAGGGCATTGCGTTCCCGAATGATTTTCGTCGAGACCATATTTCTGACGATCTGCACGCTGAATTTGGTGCAAAAGAGAACGAAGAACTTGAAGCCCTGAACATCGAAGTCTCCGTGGCCGGGCGCATGATGACCCGTCGTATTATGGGTAAAGCCTCTTTCGTGACCTTGCAGGACGTCGGCGGTCGTATTCAGCTGTACGTTTCCCGCGACGATCTGCCGGAAGGCATCTATAACGAACAGTTCAAAAAATGGGATTTGGGCGACATTCTCGGCGCGAAAGGCAAGCTGTTTAAAACCAAAACCGGCGAGCTGTCTGTTCACTGCACCGAGCTGCGTCTGCTGACCAAAGCCCTGCGCCCGCTGCCGGATAAATTCCACGGCTTGCAGGATCAGGAAGCGCGCTACCGCCAGCGCTATCTGGATCTCATCTCTAACGATGAATCCCGCAACACGTTTAAAATCCGCTCCCAGATCCTCGCGGGTATGCGCCAGTTCATGGTCGGACGCGGTTTTATGGAAGTCGAAACCCCGATGATGCAGGTGATCCCTGGCGGCGCTTCCGCGCGTCCGTTTATCACCCATCATAACGCGCTGGATCTGGACATGTACCTGCGTATCGCGCCGGAACTGTACCTGAAACGTCTGGTGGTTGGCGGCTTCGAGCGCGTGTTCGAAATCAACCGTAACTTCCGTAATGAAGGCATCTCCGTGCGTCATAACCCAGAGTTCACCATGATGGAACTCTATATGGCGTATGCAGATTACAAAGATCTGATCGAACTGACCGAATCCCTGTTCCGCACCCTGGCGCAGAATATTCTGGGCAAAACCGAAGTGCCTTACGGCGATGAAACCTTCGATTTCGGCAAGCCGTTTGAAAAACTGACCATGCGCGAAGCGATCAAGAAATACCGCCCGGAAACCGAAATGGCGGATCTGGATAATTTCGACTCGGCAAAAGCGATTGCTGAAGCTATCGGTATCAAGGTTGAGAAGAGCTGGGGTCTGGGCCGTATCGTGACCGAAATCTTCGAAGAAGTGGCCGAAGCGCATCTGATTCAGCCGACTTTCATCACCGAATACCCGGCAGAAGTGTCTCCGCTGGCGCGCCGTAATGACGTGAACCCGGAAATCACCGACCGTTTCGAATTCTTCATCGGCGGCCGTGAAATCGGCAATGGCTTTAGCGAGCTGAACGATGCAGAAGATCAGGCGCAGCGCTTCCTGGATCAGGTTAACGCCAAAGAAGCGGGTGACGACGAAGCGATGTTCTACGACGAAGACTACGTGACCGCGCTGGAGCACGGTCTGCCGCCGACTGCAGGTCTGGGTATTGGGATCGACCGTATGGTTATGCTGTTCACGAACAGCCACACCATCCGCGACGTGATCCTGTTCCCGGCAATGCGTCCGACGAAGTAAGCGTAACACGTTGAAGATAAGCCCTGGCTTTTAGCGCCGGGGCTTTTTTATGGCTGTTGGATAAACGCCGTTAACGCGGCGCGCGCGTCGGCAGAAGAAGCCTGCTGTACCATCCACGGGCTGAACGCCCACGGGGTGGCGGCTATGGCGTGAAACATATCATCCAGCGCCACCCACTGATAGCCCATCACCTCATCAGGATTGGCGTGGATATCGCTGATAACCCGCGCGGCATACACCGGGCAGACTTCGTTTTCCATAATGCCGGACGGATCGGTTTCACAGTAGCGAAACGCCGGATAGACGAGGACCAGATCGGCAATTTCCACGCCCAGCTCGAAGCGGCAACGGCGGGAAACCGCCTCTTCCAGTGTCTCTCCGCTTTGCGGATGTCCACACGCCGAGTTGGTCCACACGCCCGGCCAGGCTTTTTTGCCCAGCGCGCGGCGCGTCACCAGAAACTGCCCCTGCGCGTTGAACAACCATGAGGAAAAAGCCAGGTGCAGCGGCGTTGTGGCTGTGTGCGCGGCATATTTCTCCAGCGTGCCGGATGGCTGTCCCTGCGCATCCAATAAAATGACATGTTCCCTGATCATAAATGCTCCTGACGATAAAAAGTGACCCGCAGGCCACCGTGTCTTCAGGCAACAAGGGTAGCCCAAAAATGGGGGAAAGGCATTACCAATACAGGCTCTGGAGCATACAGGCGAACCGCCTGGCGTTTATTATCAAAGGTCAATCTGGTTGATACTCGCGTATAAAGATGTCTCCCGTAAGGGCAAGGGCGCCCAGGCTGCCGCAGATGACGCATCCGCCCGCGAGGGTTATCCGATTCCGGTGGTTTAAGTACGCTAATCATTGGCATCTTTTGCCAGGCTGCTATCATAAGTCACCCGATCTACTGTACCGAGGTTACGTTTTGCGCGCAGGAAGCCTGATCACCCATCGTTTTCGTCCTATGTGCTGCCTGGCGGCGGCGCTGTTTCTGGCAGGCTGTTCGGGCAGTTCGGACTCCGACGGCAACGTTTATACCGTCAAGCGCGGCGATACGCTGTCGCGCATTTCCCGTCTCACCGGCACCAGCGTGAAAGATCTGGCGCGGATGAATAATATTTCCCCGCCCTATACCATTGAAGTGGGGCAGCGGCTGAAGGTAGGAGGCAAATCCACCGCCGGGAAAAAATCAGCGTCCGGCAGCGGCACGAAGACAGCCTCACGGCCTGCATCGCTGCCGCCCGTCAGTTGGCCCCCGGTTGGCGACCGCTGCTGGCGATGGCCGACCAGTGGCAAGGTGATCCTCACCTATTCAACGGCGGATGGCGGCAACAAGGGGATTGATATCACGGCACCGCGCGGACAGCCCATTTACGCGGCGGGATCGGGGAAAGTGGTTTACGTCGGCAACCAGCTACGCGGCTACGGTAATCTGATCATGATTAAGCATGGGGAAAATTACATCACCGCCTACGCGCACAACGAAAAGTTAATGGTCAACAACGGGCAGAGCGTGCAAATCGGGCAGCAAATTGCGACGATGGGCAGCAGCGACACAGACTCCGTGCGGCTTCATTTCCAGATCCGCTACAAGGCCACGGCTATCGATCCGCTGCGCTATCTGCCGTCGCAGGGCAGCAAACCCAAATGTTAACGGCGAATTAATCGCCAGTCAGACCCTAGGTCTCTTGTCAGACAGAGCGTAAGGTTTATAATGCCTTACGCACCTCAAAGCGGGCGTAGTTCAATGGCAGAACGAGAGCTTCCCAAGCTCTATACGAGGGTTCGATTCCCTTCGCCCGCTCCAGATCTCTCCCCTTGTGGCAAAACTTCGATAAAACTCGCTTTGCTTTCAACAAATTACTTAGCATAAGTTGTCGTGATCGTTCTACCATTGAACGGCGAACTATCATCACAAGGTACACTTTTAGTTGTCACGGATAGTTACTATGGAAGTGAGAGTATAACTATGGCTTACTGTTTCTGAAAAGTTAACGGCGAAGACCAGATCGAAGTAAAGCACTATAACGTAGTAGGCTACGCAGAGCAGTAAGATACTCACCTATCTGATCCAGAACTTCTTATTCATCATCTCACCTTTTTAAAGATAAGTAGGATCAGAGGTACACCGATCACGAAACCGTAAATTGCCGCATCAAAAACACCATTTGTAGCTTGAGCAAGTGAATCAACAGCCTGGTAATACTCTTTTAATGGAACAGGGTCTGAGACAAGAGTCTGATTTTCAGAGAAAACCGCGAATGCTTGTGAGGCGACGAACAGACCGAGGAAGTAACCCAGGCTGACAATGCAAATCCCTCCCCAACGGAGAATGGTTTTAGTTCTACTCGTCAACGTCATAAGAACCACCTAATACACCGCCAAAAGTACCGCTGGAATACTGTGATAATGAATCGCCAGTAGCGGCGGCTTCGGCTGCAATGTGCTGAACTTTCCCCTTTGGCGACTTTTGGTAGCACGGTAAATTGTCCTTGTTGGGATACATTTTTTTAAACTCGTTTGTCATTTCAACAACAGTCATTGATGAGAAGTCAGAGCTTTTTGACTCAAGATAACGCTGCAATGATACAGGGATAGTGAAATCTTCTGCTATGTCGATTGGTAGCTGTGTAGTCGTGGAAGTGTAACCGTGTTCGAATACCTTTGAACCAGCAAACTTGATCCCTTCAACAGAGTGAGTGGTACAGTTATTTCCTGTTACGTCATACTCATCAATTGTGTGGCCTCTTCGTTGGGTTGTTTCTTTCATCTCCGATGTTCGAATCGCTGGTTCACCCTTGTTCCAAAGATCTTCAAAGAATTGCCTCGTTTTCGTCGGATCGGCATCATCAATTCGAAATGCTCTTGCGCCCATCCGGTACAGTTCTGCTCTATAGTAAACCCTCGCATCTTCACCTTGCAGAAAGTTTAAAATCCCATCACCAGTTAAATTTCCTGGGCCTGTCCTGCCGTAGCGACCATAGGTATAGAGATAAATCGAATTATTCTCGTGTACAGAAACATAAGCATGTCCTGCGTCGGTGGTTTCAGTCCAGATGTAAACACCGTTCAATAACGGGTTATCTTCTGGCTTGCAGGTGTCAGCAAAGCTGCTTTGCTTCTTCGCTACCTGTGCATGTTGCTCTGGCTCTTGTAGTGGTTCAGATACTGCTTTCGTTTGCACGGGGGCAGATGCTGCTTCTACTGGAGCCTGGTAAGGGCCGTGGCGCATAAAAGTATGGGTAGGGATGAAAAAAGCCTTACACGGACAGGTAGAACGGCTGTAGATCGTACTGGCGGCTAACTGCCCGTGAATGTACTCGCCAGGGTATCCACCTACCACGCTGTATTTACCAGGGTGTTTACCACAGGATACCTGGCAGCCTACTGTTGCTTGTCTGTTTTGATTCGGGCCAATTTTCTTCCCTTTCGGGTGTCCAGTCAGTACAGATCCCCCGCATGTTGTTTTATCGCCCTGTACTATCCAAAAGCCTGTAGCCATCTTCTGAACTCCTTATTTTTTAGAGTGCCGCTGGAGTGAGAAAATCGGCCAGCATTGCTGGGCTATTATCTAACTGGCACAGGAGAGCATACTCTTGTGGGGTGCTAACAATCACATCACCGTTATCAAGCTGGCTTCCTGTGAGGGCAAAAGAAACGCCGTTCCCGTTGGTATTGACTGATCCCGATCCGTTGATGATTCTTGCGCTTTTTCCGTCAGGATAAACAACGTAATCACCAACCATTGCCCGATTAACCTCGCTCCCGTCTTTGAGAGTAAATGAATCGTTGGCACTGGCTTTCTCAATCTTCCCGCCGTTTCGGGTGAGTGATCCCGCAGTGGCAAAGCGCCAAATTGCGACTAAAGAACGGTCTTTCATTTCTTCAACATGGGATTTGAAAATCTGACGTTGTTCTTCGTCTGCGTTTGCCAATTGCTCTGCGCTGAATGGATTCTTGAATGATGCGAGCACCGATGGAGTGAGTTCGTTGGTATATTGCTGCATAAGTCCCTCTACTTATTATTAAAATAATCACAGCGGTCATTTTAATAACAATGACCATATGCGCAACAAGTAGTAGACTTAAGCGAAACTTCGTTTCGTAACAGAAGGTTATCCGGCAAAGTGGTGAGCGTTAATCTTCAATAAATCTTAGGCAGGGGATGTTATGGCAGGTGTATTGGCAAGCACGGCGGCGGCAGTAGGGATTCTTGATAAAGCGGTGAGTATCACTCAGAAGCTGGCGAATAACAGCGATGAACTGGACAAAGCAACGCTCAAACTTGAGTTGGCTAATCTGATGGTTGAACTTGCTAACGCCAAAATCGAAGCGATAACTACCCAGACTTTGCTTTTCGACGCTGAACAAAAAAACAAGCAGCTTGAAGAACAGTTGGTAGATAAATCAACGTTCGTATTTAAGCCGCCGTTGTACTGGAAAGAAGGTGATGAAACTCCTTTCTGTCCGAGATGCTACGAAGGGAACAATAAGAAGCACCACCTGCGCTCTGTCGTTCATGACGGTGTACCAGGCTACGGGATTAAGCCGACCAATAATTGGTCATGTATGCACTGCAAGTTTTCCCAAAAAAAGAGTAGTTAAAAACCTACCCTGTTTAGCTGCTTAGGATTATTCCGGGGCGTGATTACGGTCACGTAGAAGAGATGATCGGTGGGAATGGAGTGTTTACCAAGGCAAGGGGGTGATGCTCTGCGCCATTGCTTGCGCTATTAAGCGCGAATTTTGAGGCACTCCCGGTTTTTACCCCGACAATCCCCAAATATCCGAGGGGTGAATAGTGGTAAACGTACCTGCACATGGCATGCAGGCTCTGCCAGCGCTTCGCTCACGCTCCTGACGGTACACGAGCACCCTGATAAGGTGTGATCCTTCTGACAATCTGATGAACTCGCTACGCTTGTTGCTTGTACCACTAATGGGGCTTTATGGCTTCTATTGTTAAAAATCAGATAGTTAATCTGGATAGCCTACAAAACAACTTGTAACATACCCCTAAATCATAAATGGGTATCAGGTGGTTTATGGCTCTACATGGAAAGTTTGTAATCAACGATGCTTACTACTCCCCGCTATCGTTTCCAGGAGTTGGCACGTTCTTAGCGTTTTCTGGTAATGGTGCTTACCGTAACCGTGGGGCATGTGGAATGATCCCCAAAGAGGGGCCAGTGCCAGCGGGTAAATACTGGATTGTTGACCGCCCAGAAGGTGGACTCAGATCGCAAGTTAATGCAGGGATGCGGGACATCTATAATTATGTCGCTAACGGCGCTACATTCAGGCACAACGCATGGTTTGCAATATGGCGGGATGATTGGGGAATCGACGATTACACATGGATTGAGGGTGTTAAGCGTGGCAACTTCCGATTGCATCCAGGCTCTTTATCTGAAGGTTGTATCATTCTTCCGCATGATTCTGATTTTGCCATGTTAAGTAATGCCCTACTTCGGACGCAGCAGATAGATGTTCCTTGCATGAGAAAACTCAAGGCATACGGTACGGTTGAGGTGATCGCCAATGGCAAGACATGCCCTTAGTTTGTTCATCAAGATAGTACTGTTCGTTGTGGTTATGCTGATCGTCGCAAAAGTGGTTCCGTATGATGGGTTGGTTAATTCTATTACGGGGCTTTTTGATTTCCAGAGTGCTAACAAGTTTACCCACTTTATTTTGGGGGAGCCTGATTTAGAGGCCTGGGAATCGTTAGGCGACTATTTCAGTATTCTGATCAACACACTGATCAGCGTACCTGGCATGAGCGCCATTATCACAGCGTACAGTGTCGTGACACACAAAGTTAGTCCAGCAGGTGTTCCCAGAGAGTGGGCCAGTTCTACATTGCGGCGGTTCGCTAAAATCTTCGGGTTTACCTTCCTGTTTTGGGCGCTGTTCCGCTTGCTGCCTTACCAGTCCGTATTCCCCGATCAAACGTATTCGAATTTCACTATGGCGGCGATTGTGAGCTTCCAGTTGCTCTTAACGATTGTTTGCTACTGGTTCATTACGAAGAAAATCACAACCAAAAGGAGTTTGATAGCTCCAGCCCGTATCTCTACAAAGCTGTAGCGACTGGTCAGACGTTGAAAAGTGCGGAGATCCGCTGGTATCGCATCAACCACGCAGGGCAGGAGGAATGCTACTTCGTTATGACCATTGAGGGCGTGAAAGTTACAGGCATTAACCCAGGGATGCCAAACACTAAAATGGCGGGGAACTCGCAGATCAACCACATGGAATCTGTTTCCCTGATGTACGACAAAATCACCTGGCGTTATGTTGATGGTAATGTTCAGTATACGGACGATTGGAACGTGAGAGCGTAACCGCATAACACCAGAGGGGCCGCAACGGCCCCTTTACTTTTCACAACCCGCCCCCGTGGGTGATCTGTCTCTCTTCGTTCCAGTTTACAAGGCCCGTTAGGGTGAACATACAGTTCATCATGATTCTTCATTCCGGCATTTGAAGCCGGAGACTCAAGACCGGATAGCATCCTCTTGCTGATAATATTCCCGGTTGTGTTGGTGCACGGTTAGGTAACTGATCAGACCACTGGCTATTTTGCTGGGATCTGCCAAAAATATCGTAAGGCCGACCCACACAGTGACACAGCCTCTTGATCATAACTAAAGCCTGTTTAACACTCCGCAGAGCCGTTATTCACCAGGCCACGACACAACAGCACGTCAGAATGGTAAAGATTACCTTATTGAGATCCCTTGGTTTGCAAGGGAAGATGAGTTTAAACCTGTAGACGTACAAGGCCGCAAAGCGCAGGGGACGGACTACGAGCAAACCGTTACCGACCTGTACACCGAAATACACCGGAAACATAAGATTGCCTGTCTTCGTACCCGTGAATCTAACCTGGCCCTCGCTTCGAGGTTGTGACCGTGAAACGGGTTATCTGATGCTGTGCCGCTATTACCAGTCAGACAAGCGCTTTACCTTATCCCCCCTACGGTTGCCAGGTTTGTTCTTCGCCGGTCATTTTTTTATTCAGATAATAAGCGGCGCTGATTAGCGCCAGATGGGACAGCGCCTGGGGGAAATTGCCCAGCGCGTTGCCCCAGGCGTCGAACTCTTCTGCGTACAGGCCGAGGTGATTGGCATATTTCAGCATTTTATCGAACTCTTCCCGCGCTTCTTCCAGCCGGTCCGCCCTGGCAAGGCATTCGATATACCAGAATGAACAGGCCACAAAATAACCTTCTTCGCCGTGCAGGGAATCTGCTGGCGTCTCGCTGGCAATGTAGCGCCGGACCATTCCGTCACGGACCAGTTTTTGCTTAATCGCCTCAAGCGTGGAGAGCCAGTCAGGATCTTTGGCGCTGACGAAACGTAGCAGCGGCATCAGCAGCATTGAGCCATCAAGATCGGTGCCGTGACGGGTGGAGGTAAAATGGCCGAGATCCTCATTCCAGAAATGGGTCCAGATATCTTCGCGAATGGCCTGGCGCACGCTCTCCCAGCGCTGGTACGGCATTGAAAGCGAGCGCTTGGAGCCGAGACGCAGGGCGCGATCCAGCGCAACCCAACACATCAGCCGGGAATAAAGAAAATGCTCGGCTTCACCGCGCATCTCCCAAATTCCCGCGTCAGCGGTATCCCAGATATCACAAACATGATCGACCAGCTTAATCACATGCTCCCAGCCACGATGAGGAATGCCGTCACCGTATTTGGTTGCCAGATAGAGCGTATCCAGAAGTTCGCCGTAGATATCGAGCTGGTGCTGCTTGTAGGCATCGTTACCAATTCTGACGGGCGTCGAGTTGCAGTAGCCTTTCAGATGCGTAAGTTCTTTCTCTTCGAGGTCGGTACTACAGTCCATCCGGTACATGACCTGCAACTTATCAGGTTCGAAGCGGCTGTTTTCCATGCAGCCACGCACCCAACGACCGAAAGCAGCAACCTCTTCAATGTAGCCCAGTCGGATCAGGGCATAACAGCTAAAGGAGGAATCCCTGATCCACGCGGCGCGGTAATCCCAGTTGCGCTCGCCGCCGGGCCGTTCCGGCAGGCCAAAGGTCGCAGCTGCGGCAATCGATCCGTAAGATCGTGAACTCAGCACTTTGAGCACCAGCGAAGAGCGGATCAGAATATCGCGCCAGCGTCCGTGATATTTGTTTTTACCGACCCACTGCTGCCAGAACGTTAAGGTATCGCGCTGTAAACGGATAATATCCGCCATTTTCCATTCCTGGACCTCCTCACCGCCGAGGACAAAAAACGCTTCTTCCCCGTCGCGCAGAGTGAAAGTGGCATGTAAAAAGCCATCGCTTTGTTGCAGAGGAACCGAGGCGTGCAGGGAGATTTTTTCATCTTCCGCGCTGGTCCAGACGGCGGATTGATGCTCGATTTCGGCGTCAGGGGCGTCGCGGGCATAATCAAAATTCACCCGGCAGCGCAGGGTCAGGCTGGCTTCTCCCTGCGCCATCCGCAGGCGGCGAACGATGCAGGGCAGGGCGGTATGATCTTCTCTGACCGGCATAAAATCCGTCAACTCCACCACCGCGCCCTCATTCAGCCAGCGGGTTTGCAGCAGGTTGCTGTCCGGCAGGTAAGACTGCACCGCGCGCCACTGTTCGCCTTCCGGGGCGAGGGTAAAAATGCCCGCGCGCTCATCGTCGAGCAGGGAGACAAAAAGGGAAGGACTATCCAGATTCGGCCAGCAAAAGAAATCAATCGCGCCGTCAGAGGAGACAAGCGCACAGGTCTGCAGGTCGCCAATAATGCCGTGTTCATCAATCGGCCGTGGCGCGGAGGGGGGCGTTTTTTTCATCATATGATGATGAGCTTAGTACAGCGGGTAAGAATTAAACAAGGCGGTGGGAAACTTCCCGCTGGCGGGTGGCAACGCGGGAAGAGAAAATACCTGCGCCAGAGGCTTAGCTGTGGCGCACTACCGTGCGGTCCGGGCCACAAAGCATGACCGGTTTACCGGCACCGATGCTATGACTGAAATGCTGTTGCATATCAATGCTGATACCCGCGCCGCACCACATTAAATGATGCTCGTGTCGGTTACTTACCGTAGCTGGCGCGTTGCTGACGCTGGGCGATACTTCGACGCAAAATCCCTGTCCGCTCAGGCGGATAGCTTCCAGCCAGATCTCGTTGTCGTCTTTCACGCTGATCGCTTCGAGAAAAAGCGGAATATTGCCGCTGCGACCGGACATGCGCGTCAGCGTGTCTGCCCGCTGAACCACACATTGATGAAAACGTTGCAGGCGACGGCAGGCACCCTGGCGGGTATCCTTCTGTAGCCAGAGATTAGCCGGGCGCAGCAGGGAGTTAATCATATCGTCGCTGCTGTAATCGCGAACGATACCTCTGACATAGCGGATTAGCGCCCGGTCGGAGCCAAATTCCAGCAGCCAGAGCAGTTCACCCTTAAGCGCCGTCCAGCCAAAAGAACGCACCGGGCTGCCGGACTGGTGACTGTCACGGATTTCGCTCAGCGTAGCGCCACGCGCGGTCTGTGATTTTACGTTGCGAATATCCTCAAGCTGGGTTTCATTCCAGCCTTCGGTGAAATCGCCAGCGCTAATTAGCCCGTAACGATGCCAGCGATAAAGATTCGCAGGATGGATTCCGGTGATTGTGCATATATGATCGGTGGAGAGATGTTTCATAGAAGCCCCCTTAAAAGGGATGCCACTGGAGGATCCCAATGACTGTGAGCCATTATGGACGGGTCGCTTTAAAATTAATACAGTGAATTATGCTGATTACAAAACTTCACGCGGCTTTTTACTATTAAAATGAGTTAAATCAGGTGAATATGACAATATAATGAAAAGCGGAAAACGTTATTATTATAAATAATATTGTTATTGCGCTGTTTTGCCAGTCATTTCATTAAGGTTATTTTTCTTCCCCCGGCCTCATTCCGCTGCCGGGGGAAAAATTCCCTCACGCTTTTAACTAAAAAACATCACCGAAACGCAAAGTAAACCTACCGTCAGCGTAATCAGATTCGACAGCGAGCGCCAGGGTTTAAGCGCGGGAATGAGATAAGTTGAGAGTGTCGGCATAATAAACAGGATGATCGCAATCAACGGGCCGCTGATCGCGTAAATCATTGAAATGGCGTTAGGATTGATGCAGCAGATGATAAACGTCGTGACGGATATCAGGAAAATAGACAGCGCGCGATGCCATGAGCGGCTTTTTTTGACCCCCACTGAATCCAGAGCCGATTTTACTATCTCCGTCGCCCCTTCAATCACCCCAAAATAGGTGCCGAGAAAAGATTTTGACATCGCCACTACCGCCACAATGACACCGGAAATAGCCAGCCAGGCGGGCGCATGAGGCATCATCGACAATGCCGACAGGATAGTGACGCCTTGCTCCTTCGCGGACTCGATATATACCGATGGAATGGACAGCAGGCAGCTAAAGACAAAGAACATCACGCTCAGGCAAATCACCAGATACGCCACTTTCATAATTTTTTTGCATTTACCCATGGCCTGCTCGCCATATTTTTCGCGTCTGTCTACGGCAAACGTGGAAATAATTGGCGTATGGCTAAAAGCAAAAACCATCACGGGGATTGAAAGCCAGACCTGATGCAGCGTATGGCCATCAAACGCCATCTGGCTGGTCAGGTAAGCGGGCTGCCAGCTGGCGGTCAGGTACAGCGAAAGAAACAGAAAATAGGCAATCAGCGGAAAGACCAGCAGACCCATCACCCGGATAGTCGCATGGCGGCCCATCAGAAAAATCAGGTTCAGCACGATGACCACGCCCAGGCTGACCAGCATCCGAATGTTAGCGGTGATCTCGCGGTATTTAGCAATCTGTTCGCTCACCGAATTGGTGATTGCCACCGCATAGATCAGCACGACCACGAAAAAAGCGACGAAATAGAGGCTGGTGATCAGATTGCCGACTTTTTTGCCGTAATAGTGAGTCACCGCGCCGGTAATGCCTTCTCCGGCGGGCGTCGGCGCGGAGAGAATAAACTGGCACAGGGCTTTGTGCGGCCAGTAAGTCAGAGGATAAGCCACCAGCGCCGTTAACAGCAGCACGATTGCGCCTGCCGACCCCAGTTGGATGGGAAGAAAAAGCGTTCCGGCACCCACGGCCGTCCCGTACAGAGCAAAACTCCAGAGAGTCTCTTCTTTCGACCAAATTTTCGACATCAGTTAAATTTTAATACCAGATAATCAATAAAAAGTAGCGCAATTTACCATAAATTTGCCCCGGTCGGGCGTATTGACAGGGGCCGGTTAAGGCGATTCTGACGATGATTTGCATTGATGTAACAATCTATTGTGATAAATCTCACTTATTTTAAACAATTAAGAAAAGAGAAAATAACAATGCACTACTATAGCGAGGGTTATTTTCGCAGAGGTAGTCATGAAAGAGGTTGTCATCGTCGGCGCCGTGCGCACGCCTATCGGCTGTTTCCAGGGCGCGCTGTCGCGTCTTACCGCTGTAGATCTGGGCAGCACGGTAGTTAAAGCGCTGGTCGAACGTACCGGCCTTCAGCCGCATATGGTGGATGAAGTGATTTTCGGCCAGGTGCTGACCGCCGGGGCGGGGCAAAATCCGGCCCGCCAGTCGGCGCTGAACGGTGGCCTGCCGAATACGATCTCCGCCATTACCATTAATGACGTCTGCGGCTCCGGGCTGAAGGCGCTGCATCTGGCAACCCAGGCCATTCAGTGTGGCGAGGCCGACGTAGTGATTGCCGGAGGCCAGGAAAACATGAGCCGTGCGCCGCACGTTTTAACCGACAGTCGGACCGGGGCGCAATTAGGCAACAGCCAGCTTATCGACAGCCTGGTGCATGACGGCCTGTGGGACGCGTTTAACGATTACCACATGGGCGTGACGGCGGAAAATCTGGCGCGTGAATACGGCATCAGCCGCGAACTTCAGGATGACTGGGCGTTAAGCTCACAGCATAAAGCGCGTCTGGCTATTGATTCCGGGCGCTTTAAAGACGAAATCGTCCCGGTGGCTACCGTGCGCGCGGATGGCGTCAGCCAGATTGTCGATACCGATGAACAGCCGCGCACCGATGCCAGCGCGGAAAATCTCGCCCAACTGGTCCCGGCGTTTGACCGCGCCGGTTCCGTCACCGCAGGCAACGCCTCGTCGATTAACGACGGCGCGGCGGCCGTAATGATGATGAGTGAAGCGAAAGCGCAGGCGCTGAATCTGCCTGTTCTGGCGCGTATCCGGGCTTTTGCCAGTGTCGGGGTCGATCCGGCCCTGATGGGGATTGCCCCGGTGTATGCCACCCGCCGCTGTCTGGAAAGAGCGGGCTGGGCGCTGGAAGACGTCGATTTGCTGGAGGTAAACGAAGCCTTTGCCGCGCAGGCGATTTCCGTCGGTAAGATGCTGGAGTGGGACGCCCGCCGGGTCAACGTCAACGGTGGTGCTATCGCCCTGGGCCATCCCATCGGCGCGTCGGGATGCCGCATTCTGGTGTCGCTGGTGCATGAGATGATCAAGCGCCAGTCCCGCCGGGGCGTGGCAACGCTGTGTATTGGCGGCGGGCAAGGCGTGGCGCTGGCGATTGAGCGGGACTCGCCGCCATAAAAAAAGCCCTCAGCAAAGAGGGCAAAGGCCAGTTACAGAAATAGTTATTCAGGAGGATGTCGTCTTCATTCAGGCGATGGTGTGTCCTGCTTTGAAAACATGAACGCAATTTATCAAAACATTGTTTCATATTGTGTGACGCTTCGCCCATTTCCCACCAAAACCCTGCCATCCCCTTTTATCCAATGCCTGTTGATACCGCCGTCTTTAATTTCATACCGTTTTTTATCCGTTGCGCGATCTTTTTCAAAGATGCATTTAACGTTTTGTAATCTATCATTTTTACCAGGATCTCCCGTGCGCATTTCTGCCCCATTCGTGATCCCCTCTGCATTTTTACCATTTTAATGCAAAAAAATTGAAACATCGTTTTATTCATAATTGAAAACCTGTTTCAGGCGGGATAAGATGATTCTATCGACAGAGCGGAACTGAATTTCGCTTTCGTAACGTTATCGCAGACGCATTTTTCTTTGGAGGTTGATGTGGACGTCAGACAAAGTATCCACAGCGCGCATGCCAAAAGCCTTGATACCCAGGGGCTGCGCGGTGAATTTTTGATTGAAAAAGTATTTGTAGCCGATGAATACACAATGGTTTACAGCCACATCGACCGTATCATCGTGGGCGGAATTATGCCGGTCGCTAAAACGGTCTCCGTGGGCGGTGAAGTAGGCAAACAGCTTGGCGTCAGCTATTTTCTGGAGCGCCGCGAGTTGGGGGTGATCAATATTGGCGGCCCCGGCACGATTACCGTTGATGGCACCTGCCATGAAATCGGCCATCGCGACGCGCTGTACGTCGGCAAAGGCGCGAAAGAAGTGGTTTTCGCCAGCATTGATGCCAGCAAACCGGCGAAGTTCTACTACAACTGCGCCCCGGCGCACACGGCGTATCCGACCAAAAAAGTGACGCCAGCGGACGTTTCCCCGGTCACGCTGGGAGATAACCTCACCAGCAA
The DNA here is from genome assembly GCA_002421005.1 of Enterobacteriaceae bacterium UBA5654. Lineage (GTDB taxonomy): Bacteria > Pseudomonadota > Gammaproteobacteria > Enterobacterales > Enterobacteriaceae > Superficieibacter. The sequence goes on from DIJC01000018.1 coordinate 181,658, forward strand.
CCGCCGCACCATCAATAAATACTTCATCCCGGACGTGCTGGAAACGTGCCAGCTCAGCATGGGCCTGACCGAACTGGCGCCGGGCAATCTGTGGAACACCATGCCGTGCCATACCCATGAGCGCCGGATGGAAGTGTATTTCTATTTCAATATGGACGAAGACACCTGCGTATTCCACATGATGGGACAGCCGCAGGAGACGCGCCATATCGTGATGCAAAACGAGCAGGCGGTGATTTCACCGAGCTGGTCTATTCACTCAGGCGTCGGGACCAAAGCCTACACCTTCATCTGGGGGATGGTGGGCGAGAACCAGGTCTTTGATGACATGGACCACGTAGCCGTTAAAGATCTGCGCTAGGCGCGATCGGCATCATTAAAACCATGCCTGTCGTGACAGGCGCTGAAAGATTAAGGAACACAAAATGATTCTGGATGCATTTTCTCTTCAAGGTAAAGTTGCGGTGGTATCGGGTTGCGATACCGGTCTGGGGCAGGGGATGGCGCTGGGTCTGGCGGAAGCCGGATGCGATATCGTCGGCATCAATATCGTCGAGCCGACCGAAACCATCGAGCGTGTCACCGCGCTGGGCCGCCGTTTTCTCAGCCTCACCGCCGACCTGCGCCAGATCGACGGTATCCCGGCGCTGCTGGAACGTGCGGTCGGCGAGTTTGGGCATATTGATATTCTGGTGAATAACGCCGGGCTGATCCGCCGTGAAGACGCGATCGACTTCAGCGAAAAAGACTGGGATGACGTGATGAACCTGAACATCAAGAGCGTATTCTTTATGTCCCAGGCGGCGGCGAAACACTTTATCGCCCAGGGCAACGGCGGCAAAATTATCAACATCGCCTCTATGCTTTCCTTCCAGGGCGGCATTCGCGTGCCTTCCTACACCGCCTCGAAAAGCGGCGTAATGGGCATTACCCGCCTGATGGCGAACGAATGGGCGAAGCACAATATCAATGTGAACGCTATCGCACCGGGTTACATGGCGACCAATAACACCCAGCAACTGCGTGCGGATGAACAGCGCAGCGCCGAAATCCTCGATCGTATCCCGGCTGGCCGCTGGGGTCTGCCGAGCGATCTGATGGGGCCGATCGTCTTCCTGGCATCCGGCGCATCGGATTACATTAACGGCTATACCATTGCGGTCGACGGCGGCTGGCTGGCGCGTTAATAGCTCTGCTCGTTGCGTAGAAAAACCTGCCGCCCGGCAGGTTTTTTTTCGTCCGCAGACGAATACGTCACGCTGGAGCATATCGAACTCCCTCTGAGGCCGGGGAGAAACGGTGGGATATCGGGTGCTGAGTAGCGTTGGGATATGGGTTTCTCCCGCAAAGGAGAGAGTAAATATGTGGCTGAGAGGGCGCGTTTTCCCCCTCACCCTAACCCTCTCCCTAAGGGAGAGGGAACTGTCCGAGTGCGGGATGGCGTCCGGCGGCGGTTTTCTCC
>DIJC01000018.1:183167-227000 GCA_002421005.1 Enterobacteriaceae bacterium UBA5654
GGAGAGGGTCGGGGAGAGGGTGAATTGCCGGTACGGTGCCGCCCTCTCCCAAAGGGAGAAAGAACTGTCCGAGTGCGGGATGACGTCCGGCGGCGGTTTTCTCCCTCTCCCTAAGGGAGAGGGTCGGGGTGAGGGGGAGCAACAACCCTGAAGCCCCTTTACAGCGAAATATTCTGCTCCGTATCCGCATCAAAAATGTGGCACCGGCTCATCTCGAACCTGAAATACACCTGCCCGTTCAGCCCCAGCGCCAGTATCGGCTTTGCGTCATCGGACGGAATACGCGCCGTCAGTTCATACTCCCCCACCTGCAAATAAAGGAAAAATTCGTGGCCCATATTCTCGATGCGCACCAGCGTCCCTTTGCCGCAGGAATCGGTGAACGGCTCGGCAGATACTGCGACATATTCCGGGCGAATACCGAAAAACACCTCACTTTCCACATAGCTGGCGACCTTCTCCTGCTGCTGCGCGTTCAGCGGCAGCGTGTCATCACCTACCGTCACATGCAGGCCGTCTTCTTTCCTGACGATGTTAGCCGGTTTGATATTCATCTCCGGCGCGCCAATAAACCCGGCGACAAACATATTTTTCGGGAAGTGATACAGATTATCGGGTGTATCCACCTGCATAATGTGCCCCAGCTTCATCACGCAAATCCGGTCGCCCATGGTCATTGCTTCGGTTTGATCGTGGGTGACATACACGGTCGTCGCTGGTTTCCCGGAACGTTTGAGCTGCTTATGCAAATCAGAAATGCGGATGCGCATCGACGCACGCAGTTTGGCATCCAGATTCGACAGCGGTTCATCAAACAGAAATACGTCCGGTTTTTTCACAATCGCCCGGCCGACCGCCACGCGCTGGGCCTGACCGCCGGAAAGCTGACGCGGCAGCCGGTCGAGCAGTTCCTCCAGCTCGAGAATTTTCGCCACTTCATTCACCAGGCTGGTCATTTCCGCCTTCGGCATCTTGCCGAGCTTCAGACCAAACGCCAGGTTTTCGCGCACCGTCATATGCGGATAGAGCGCGTAATTCTGAAACACCATCGCGATGCCGCGCGCTTTCGGCGCGAGATTATTCACGATTTTCTCGCCGATACGGATCTCACCGCCGCTGACGCTCTCCAGCCCCGCCAACATTCGCAGAGTGGTTGATTTCGCGCAGCCTGACGGCCCGACAATCACCATAAATTCTCCATCGGCGATGTGAAGATCGATACCATGTACCGCTTTGAAACCGTTGGAGTAAACCTTTTCCAGCTTATTAAAAATCACTTCAGCCATGATATTTCCCTTTTAGCCCTTAATCCCGCTGCTGGTAACGCCCTGTACGAAGTAGCGCTGCGCCAGGAAGAAAACAATAATGGACGGCAGAATGGCAATACTTGCCATCGCCAGAATTTCATTCCACGGCGCGCCTTCGGTAACGTCGATGGACATTTTCAGCGCCAGTGCGATGGGATATTTATCCACGCTGTAGACGTAAATCAGCGGCCCGATAAAGTCATTCATCGACCACATGAACTGGAACAACGCCACGGAAATAATCGCCGGTCGCAGGATCGGCACCACCACGTACCACAGCACCTGAGCGGAGTTGCAGCCGTCAATCTGCGCCGCCTCTTCCATATCGCGCGGCACGCCGCGCAAAAACTGGATCAGCATGAACACGAAGAAACCCTGGGTGGCAAAAGCGGTCGGCAGGTACAGCGGCAGATAGCTGTTCAGCATTCCCATTTCACGGAACATCAGGTACTGCGGGATCAGCAGCACGGTGCCCGGCAGCAGCATGGTGGCGATGAGCGTGGAAAACCAAAATTTTTTCCACGGAATTTCAAAACGGGCAAAACCATACGCCACGAGGGTGGAGGAGATAATCGTCAGGATCACTTTCGGGATCACATACTTCAGCGTGTTCAGCATATAGTGACCGAATGTGTATTCGGTGCCGGTTTTCCAGCCGTTAATAAAGCCATCCCACGTCGCGTTGGCGGGCCACAGACTCAGAGTGGTGAAGATCTCGTGATTCGGTTTAAACGCCGCCGAGAACATCCATGCCAGCGGATAGAGCATCAGCAGGCCGATGAACAACAGAATGGCGTAACGCACGCCAGCGTTGATCTTCTGGCGGCGCAGCGTGCGTGCCACTTCGCGCTGCGCGTCGCTCATCGTCGACGTATTAAGTTGTATATCAGCCATTTTTGCCTCCCTTATCAGCGGAATAAAACACCCAGTATTTCGACGTTTTAAAGGCGACGGAGGCAAAGACCGCCACCACCAGGAACAATATCCACGCCAGCGCTGCGCCGTAGCCCATATCGAAATATTTGAACGCGGTGTCGTAGATATAGAGTGAGAACAGATAGGTGTAATAGGTCGGGCCGCCGCCGGTGATGACGTAAGGGCCGGTAAATTCCTGGAAGGTGCCGCTGGTCTGCATAATGAAATTAAAGAAAATCACCGGCGTGATCAGCGGAATAGTGACCCGGGTAAACATCTGCCATTTGCTGGCACCGTCGATCATCGCCGCTTCATATTGTGACTGCGGAACGTTTTGCAGCGCCGCGAGGAAAATCACCATTGATGAGCCGAACTGCCAGACCGAAAGCAGCGTGACCGACAGCAGAGCCAGCGGTGGTTCGCCCAGCCAGTTGATCGGGTCCATACCAACCAGGCTGCAAAAATTATTCAGCAAACCATCGATGGCAAACAGCGCGCGCCATAATACGGCGATGGCGACCGAACTGCCGAGAATCGATGGAATATAGTAAGCGGTACGGAAAAAGCCGATCCCGCGCAGTTTAAAATTGAGCACAAACGCGATGCCTAACGCGAAGGCCAGCTTAAGAGGAATGGTTAAAAAGACATAGGCAAAGGTCACGCCCATTGATTTCCAGAACAGCATATCGTCGTTCAGCATATAACGATAATTTTCAATGCCGTTGAAGACCGGAGGACTCATCAGGTCATACTCAGTAAAGCTGAGTATAAAAGAGGAAACAAAGGGGAACGCGGTGAAGATAATGAGTCCGATGATATAGGGTGATATCCATGCCAGCCCCAGCAGCCTGTTTTCATTCATGCTTATCTTCCTGGTGATGAAATGTTAAGTTTCTTATTTAATACCGTGTATTTAATGGGTTAAATGTATAAATAAATTAACATCAAAGTGGTTTTTATAGTGATATGTTACCATACAAGTTATTTAATGATAAAATTCAACATGTTGAATGCCTTTATTCATAATTGAAAAGCGGTTTCAGTGGATTTTATGGGTATTTTGGCAGGCGCGATCTGTTTGATGGTGAAAATGTGATCAAAGTCGGAATGTTATTTCCAAATAGTGATGCGCGTAGAGATTATGAACATTTCTTCTTGCGGTAAAAGCGGAAGGATAATTTCAGAATAATGAAATAATTATACATAAAAACATTCAGGTATGTTAATAAGGCGAAAAATGCGGAATGGCGTTACGGTATTAACGAATAAAAATCCGCGTCGGGAAATTGTGGCAAGAAATAAATTTTCCGTAGAGATGATATCAGGCTGACACCGCTGTGGGTGAAAAGCGTCTCCCGGCTCATTAGTTTCCTTTAATCTAGCGCAGCAGGAGCAAGAAAAAGCAGTAGCAAGCCGATCGCAACTTTGTTTTACTGGCGTTTTGCCTACAAAAGGATGACAGGATGAAAACGCTGGGTTTGCTGGGCGGCATGAGCTGGGAATCAACCATTCCTTATTATCGGTTACTCAACGAGGGCGTGAAGCAGCGTCTGGGCGGTTTGCACTCCGCCAGCCTGCTGTTGCACAGCGTTGATTTTCACGAGATCGAAGCGTGCCAGGCCAGCGGCGAATGGGATAAAGCCGGAGAAATACTGGCGCAGGCGGCGCTGGGATTGCAGCAGGCTGGCGCAGAAGGCATTGTGCTGTGTACCAACACGATGCACAAAGTGGCAGAGCAGATCGAATCACGCCTGGCGGTGCCGTTCCTGCACATTGCCGACGCGACCGGGCGAGCCATTGTGAAACAGGGCAAAAGCCGGGTGGCGCTGCTCGGCACGCGCTATACGATGGAGCAGGATTTTTATCGCGGGCGACTGGCGCAGCAGTTCGGCATTGAAACCGTCATTCCGCCAGCCGACGATCGCCAGCGCATTAACCAGATTATTTTCGACGAACTGTGCCTCGGCGTCTTCACCGACAGCGCGCGCGATGAGTATGTCCAGATCATCGAAAGCCTGGCGGAGCAAGGCGTGGAAGGCGTCATTTTCGGCTGTACCGAAATCGGCCTGCTGGTGCCGGTAGAACGCAGCCCGCTGGCGGTCTTTGATACCACCGCCATTCACGCCGCAGACGCAGTGGATTTTATGCTCTCTTAAGCATCGCCTCCAGCGGCGCGGTAATCCCCGGCAGGCTGGCCTGAAGATGATGGGTAAACGCCTCTACCAGCGCCGAAACCGGGCGATGCAGCGGGCGGATCAGGCTGACGGTAAACGGCACCGCCACGCTGAACCGCCGCACCGCCACGCCGCTGCTGGCATAATCAAGCGCGGTCAGCGGATTAACCACTGAAATGCCTGCGCCCGCCCGCACCAGCGCGCAAATCGACGCCGCGCTGTGCGTCTCGACCACCATCCGCCGTTTCACCTGATGCTCGCTGAATAATGCATCCAGCAACTGCCGATAGCTGTCCGTGCGCGACAGGCTGATGTAATTCTCGCCGTGGAAATCAGCGGGCGTCAGCATTTCACGGGCGGCCAGCGGGTGATCCTGCGGCAGCACGCACACTTCATTCAGCGTCAGCAGCGGCGTGCGCTCGGTGCCCGCTGGCGTATGCAGGGTTTCGGTCAGTCCCAAATCATGACGCTGCGCGGACAGCCACTCTTCCAGCAGTGGCGACTCCTGCGGCACAATATTCAGACTGACTTCCGGGTAGCGCGCCAGAAACGGTTGCAGCAGCAGCGGCAGAAACGACTGGGAAAATACCGGCAGGCAGACCACCGACAGCTCGCCCTGACGAAACTCGCGCAGGCTCTCCGCCGCGCTGACGATGCGGTCCAGCCCGTACCAGGAGCGCTGAACTTCCTCAAACAGCCGTAGCCCCTGCACCGTCGGATGCAGCCTGCCGCGCGCGCGTTCGAACAGCTTTAACCCCAGCACTTTCTCAAAGCGGGCCAGCTCGCGGCTGACGGTCGGCTGGGAGGTGTGCAGGATCTGCGCGGCCCCGGTGACGTTGCCGGTGGTCATGACCGCGTGAAAAATTTCGATATGGCGCAAATTAACGGCGGGCATACAGGCTCCGGTCGAATGAATAATCCATATCATTTTTGCATAGACTCACGATAAAACGATATTTTTTATTCGCTCTGACCTGTGGCGTAATGCTGAAAAGCATGATTAATGGAGTTCTTTATGCCACGCTCGTTGCATACCACCGACAGCGACCTCAACGCTGAAAACCTGTTACGCCTCCCCGCCGAATTCGGCTGCCCGGTCTGGGTCTATGACGCGCAAATCATTCGCCGCCAAATCGCGCTGTTAAGCCATTTTGACGTGGTGCGCTTTGCGCAGAAAGCCTGCTCGAATATTCATATTCTGCGTCTGATGCGCGAGCAGGGCGTGAAGGTGGATTCCGTTTCGCTGGGTGAAATCGAGCGTGCGCTGGCGGCAGGCTACGATCCACAGGCGCACCCGGACGACGTGGTGTTCACCGCCGATCTCATCGACAGCGCGACGCTTGCGCGGGTGCGTGAATTGCAGATCCCGGTTAACGCCGGGTCGGTGGATATGCTGGAACAACTGGGACAGGTTTCGCCGGGGCATCGTGTCTGGCTGCGGGTCAATCCTGGCTTCGGTCACGGTCACAGTCAGAAAACCAATACCGGCGGCGAAAACAGCAAGCACGGCATCTGGTATGGCGATCTGCCTGCGGCGCTGGCAACCCTTGAGCGCCACGGCCTGAAACTCATCGGCATTCATATGCACATTGGCTCCGGGGTGGACTACGGCCATCTGGCGCAGGTTTGCGGCGCGATGGTGCAACTGGTGATCGACTCCGGGCAGGATCTGCAAGCCATCTCCGCAGGCGGCGGTTTATCGATCCCGTATCACGAAGGCGATGAAACCATCGATACCGACCACTATTTTGGCCTGTGGGATGCCGCCCGTCAGCAAATCGCCCGCCATCTTGGGCATCACGTTAAGCTGGAAATCGAGCCGGGACGTTTTCTGGTGGCGGAATCCGGCGTGCTGGTGGCGCAGGTGCGCAGCGTCAAAGCGATGGGGGCCCGCCACTTTGTGCTGATTGACGCGGGCTTTAACGATTTAATGCGCCCGGCGATGTACGGCAGCTATCACCATATCAGCGCGCTGGCGGCGGACGGGCGCGATCTCAGCGCTGCGCCGACGCTGGAAACGGTGATTGCCGGGCCGCTGTGTGAATCCGGCGATGTCTTCACCCAGCAGGAAGGGGGCAAAGTGGAAACCCGCGCGCTGCCTGCCGTGGTGCCGGGAGATTATCTGGTGCTGCATGATACCGGTGCTTACGGCGCGTCGATGTCGTCCAACTACAACAGCCGCCCGTTGCTACCGGAAGTGCTGTTTGATGGCGGTCGCGCACGGCTGATTCGCCGCCGCCAGACCATTGAAGAATTACTGGCGCTGGAATTACTTTGAATTGAAGTACGGCCCCGTCGTGACCGAATCGCGCAGCACCAGCTTGCCGGTAAACGGCGGGATCGGCTCCGGCGGTTCGCCGCTGACCAGTTTCATCGCCTGATCAATCGCCGTGGCTATCATCGTGTCGATGGGTAAATACACGGTCGACAGCCCCGGCTCCAGCCAGCGGGCGCTGGGGGCATCGTCGAAGCCGAACAGGGACACATCCTGCGGAATACGCAGCCCCGCCTGGTGCAACGCCTTCGACGCGCCGAGGGCCATATCGTCGTTACAGGCGAACAGCGCGCTGAACCTGACGCCTTCCGCCAGCAGTTCCCGGCTTAGCTCGTAGCCGCCGGTCATGCCTGAATCACCGTATTTGATCTTCGCTTTATCAAGCGGAATACCGTGTTTTTCCAGCGCTTTACGATACCCCATCAGCCGTGCTTTGCCGGTCGGCGTATGGATTGGCGCGGTAATACAGGCGATATCGTGGTGGCCCTGGGCGATGAGAAAATCCACCGCCTGAAACGCCGCGTCCTGCTGCTCGAAGAAAACGCAGCGCTCACGCGCCTGGCTGACGTCGCGGTTTACAATCACCAGCGGCATCGGCAGCGACTGGATCAGCGACATCATCGTTTTTTCACTCATAAAGCGGGTATAGAGAACGATGGCGTCACAGTGGCGGTCCGCCAGCATCTGTATCGCCTGCTCTTCGCACTCCGGTGTGTCATGACCGTCGGTCACAATCAGCTGTTTACCGTAAGATTCTGTCTGCCGCGCCGCCTGCTGAAGCAGACGACCAAAGTAGAAGCCGTCAAAGGTAGAGACCACCAGGCCAATGCTGTTACTGGTGCGGTTAGCCAGCGAGCGGGCAAGAAAATTGGGCCGGTAGCCCAGTTCTTCCATCGCCTTAAAAACCTGCTGACGGGTGCTCTCTTTCACCTGACCTGTGCCGTTCAGTACGCGGGAAACCGTCGCTTTCGACACCCCGGCGCGTAGTGAGACATCCAGCATTGTTGCCATTATTTATTCCTGATGCCACATGATAAGCCGCAGTTTAACACAGGGATTGTGTGGAAAAAGAACGGCTTCGCCAGGATTGTACATGGATCAACATAACGCTATGTCAGCCGTGCGATCCCGTTCTCAACGCTGACCCGATGGCAGGCCACGCGGTGCTCGCGCGACACCTCGCGCAGCGCGGGGATCTCCTCGTGGCAGCGCGCCACGGCGTGCGGGCAGCGTGAAGAAAACCGGCAGCCAGCAGGCGGGCGCGAAGGGTCGGGAATTTCGCCCTGCACCACGGCGACCGGCTCGCTGTCCGGGTCGAGCGTCGGCACGGCGGCGAGCAGCGCCTGGGTATACGGATGCAGCGGCTGGCTGAACAGCGTATCGCGGCTGGCGGTTTCGACCAGTTGCCCCAGATACATCACCGCCACGTCATCGCACAAATGTTCCACCACGCCGAGATCGTGGGAAATAAACAAAAACGTCACTCCGCGCTCATCGCGCAGGTCGGAAAACAGATTGATGATCTGCGCCTGGATGGAAACGTCGAGCGCTGAAATCGGCTCGTCGGCGATGATAAAATCCGGGTTGAGGATCAGCGCGCGGGCAATGCCGATGCGCTGCCGCTGGCCGCCGGAAAACTCATGCGGGAAGCGATTATAGTGCTGGGCCGACAGGCCGCAGATAGCCATCACCTCAGTCACTTTCTCACGCAGTTGCGCCCGTGAACACAGGCGGTGCTCCAGCATCGCCTCACCGATAGCATCCCCCACGCGGATGCGCGGGTTGAGGGAACTGTACGGGTCCTGAAACACCAGTTGAATTTTTGGGCGCAGCGCCCGCAGTTCCCGCGCCGACAGATCGTGCAACTCCCGGCCGCGATATTTCACGCTGCCCGCCGTTTTGTCGTACAGGCCGAGCAGGGTGCGGCCAACGGTGGTTTTGCCGCTGCCGGATTCGCCCACCAGGCCAAAAATAGTCCCCTGGCGGATCTTAAAGCTGACCCCGTCCACCGCCCGTAGCTGCCCGGTTTCCTGACCAAACAGCCCGTCGCGCAGCGGAAAGTGCTTCTTCAGGCCGTCCACTTCAATCACATATTCATGGCTCATAGACCAGACTCCGCAAGACCACTGTAAAAACAGGCCGCCTGCCGGGTCTGCCCGACCAGCGGCGGAACGCCCTGGCGGCAACGCTCGGTGGCCTGCGCGCAGCGGTCGGTAAACGCGCAGTACGGCGGCAGAGCGGCGAGATCCGGGACCTGACCGGGAATGGAATACAGCCGACGCTGGCGCTGACCGGGCACCGGACGCGAGGCAATCAGCCCCTGGGTGTACGGATGCAGCGGATGGCGCAGCACGTCGGCGGTGGCTCCCTGCTCGACCACCCGTCCGGCGTACATCACCACCACATGCTCCGCCATCTGGGCGATCACCCCCAGATCGTGGGTGATCAGCATCAGCGCCATATGATGCTCGCGCGCCCGATCGCGCAGCAGACGCAGGATCTGCGCCTGCACCGTCACATCCAGCGCGGTGGTCGGCTCGTCGGCAATCAACAGTTTGGGACGACAGCTTAAGGCCATCGCGATCATGATCCGTTGCAGCATTCCGCCGGAAAGCTGGTGCGGGTAGCTGGTCATGAGGCTTTCGGCGCGCGCCAGTCCGACGTGGGTTATCAGCCGGGTCGCGTGCTGCCACGCGGCTTTTGGCGATTCTCCCCGATGGCGGATCAGCGGTTCACAAAGCTGTTCGCCGATGGTCAGCACCGGGTTAAGCGCGCTCATCGGCTCCTGAAAAATCATCGCCAGCTCGTTGCCGCGCAGATCGGCCATCTGCGATGGCTTCAGGGTTAGCAGGTCGCGCCCCTGAAAGCGGATTTCTCCGCCGTCAAGCCGCGCCGCCTGCGGAGGCAGCAGGCCCATCAGCGACATGGCGGTAACGCTTTTTCCGCAGCCGGACTCGCCGACCACGCCCACGGTCTGTCCGGCGTGAACGGCAAAGGAAACCTCCTGCACCGCGCGCACGCGGCCCTGATCGGCGGCGAATGAGACGGAAAGATGATTGAAAGCGACCAGGGGTTCGCTCATTTCAGGCTCCTGCGTTTCATTTTCGGGTCCAGCGCGTCGCGCAGGCCGTCGCCGAGAACATTAATGGCGATGACGGTAATAAAAATGGCGATCCCCGGTGGCATCCACAGCCACGGGCGACGTTGAAAATCAATCAGGCTATTGGCGGCATCCATCATATTGCCCCACGAGGGCGTGGGCGGTACCACACCGAGGCCGAGATAGCTGAGCGCGGATTCGGTCAGAATGGCGTTCGCCACCGCCATCGTCGCCATCACCACCAGAATCGGGATGGTATTAGGCAGCAGATGCCCCAGCAGACGGCGGCGCGAGGACAGACCAAGCACCTGCGTCGCCAGCATAAAATCGCGTTCGCGCAGGGAAAGAATTTGCCCGCGTACCAGCCGCGCCAGCTTCGGCCACTCCAGCAGGCTAAGCATGACAATCACCATGTAAATGCGCGATTCCGGCGAAAAATCCAGTTCCGACAGCATCGCCCCGGCGACAATCAGCAGCGGCAGGCTGGGAATGGTCATTACCAGATCGGCGAGGCGCATCAGCAGCTTATCAGTCAGCCCGCCGACATAGCCTGAAACCGCGCCGAGCAGATAGCCGAGCGCCACCGACAGCAGCATGGTCAGCAGGCCGATAATCAGCGAAATGCGCCCGGCCAGCAGCAGGCGGGTATAGACGTCGCGCCCCAGAAAATCGGTGCCAAGCCAGTGTTCCGCGCCCGGCGGCTTGTTGATCATCAGCACGTCGGTGGCGTCATCTTTCCACGGGGACCAGACGGGCCCCAGTACGCACCACAGCGCCATGACGATCAGCAAAATCAGGCACAGCATCGCCAGCCGGTTTTGCCGCAGCGCTCGCCACGCCTGACGCCACGGGGAAGGCGTCACCTGCGCCAGTGTCGGGATTTCAGCTTTGCGCAGTCGGCGCTGGGTGGAAAACAGTGAACGCAGCATCACGACCTCACCCGAATGCGCGGATCGGCCCACGCGTAAAGCACATCGGCCAGCAAATTGCCGAGAATGGTTAACACCGCCAGAAACAGGGTAAATCCCATCAGCACCGGATAATCACGGGCCGCCAGCGAATCAATATGAATATGCCCGGCACCCGGCCAGTTGAAGACTTTTTCGGTGATGATCGCCCCGGAAAACAGGCCGGGAAGCTCAAAGCCGAGCAGGGTGATAATCGGCAGCAGGGCATTGCGCAGCGCGTGCTTAAAAATGACCGTCCGCTCGCGTAATCCTTTGGCGCGGGCGGTACGGATAAAATCCATCTTCACCACGTCCAGCATACTGGCGCGAAAATAGCGCGTCAGGCTACCGGCCTGGAGCATGACCAGCGCCAGCACCGGCAGCACCAGATGCGCGGCAACCTGCATCATCCATGCCCAGCCGCTGTCATCGCTGCCGGTATTCGTCATCCCGCCGAACTGTTCACTTTGCTGGAGCAACACGGCGTGGCGTGGGAGCACACCCCGGACGAACTGGCGATAATCCGCGATAATACCGTCGATGAACTGGGGATCAATCTTTACTATCCTCACCGGGTAAAAGCGCCGTCCCGCGCCTGGCATCCGCAGACGCCGTTCCACCCGGCGTGGTATTACGAACCGTTCGACCTGCCGGGACGTAAAATGAATGCCTCGCGCGGTTGGGAGATTTATCCGCGCATCATCTACGATATGGCGATGCGCATCAAAGATGAGTACCGCAATATCCCGTGGTTTGTGGCTGAAAGCGGCATGGGCGTCGAGAACGAAGGGCAGTTTCGTAACGCCGACGGCGTGATTGAAGATGACTACCGCATCCGTTTTATCAGCGAGCATCTGTATCACACTCTGCTGGCGCGGCAGGATGGCGCAAACTGCCAGGGATATATGCTGTGGGCGTTCACCGATAACGTCTCGCCGATGAACGCGTTCAAAAATCGCTACGGCCTGATTGAAATCGACCTGCAAAATAACCGCGCGCGGCGGGCGAAAAAATCCGCCGGGTGGTTCCGGCAGCTACGCGAGCGGCGAGCACTCACGCTAACGCTTGACGATGAAGATAAATAACCTGCGGGGGACACTCCTGACGCGGCGCGAAATTTGCTAAAATGCTCCGCGTCCGGGCTTCCCCCGGACGCCAACCTCAACGTATGCACAGGTGATAGTGTGGAGAAGGCCGTCGTCCCGCCGGAAAAAAAACCTTACCAGGAAATTGGTGAAGACTTACGCGCGCAAATCGTGCAGGGATTATACCCGCCCGGCTCGCGGCTCCCGCCTGAACGCAACATCGCCGAAAAATACGGCGTCAGCCGGACCATCGTCCGCGAGGCGCTACTGATGCTGGAACTTCAGGGCACGGTGGATATCCGCCAGGGGTCCGGCGTTTACGTAATGCGCGTCCCCTGCGAAGAAGAAAGCGACGAAGAACGCCTGCTCGCCAGCGACGTCGGACCGTTTGAGATCCTTCAGGCCCGGCAGCTTCTGGAAAGCAACATCGCCGCTTTTGCCGCACGGATGGCGACCCGTGCCGACATCGACAACCTGCGGCGGATTATTGAGCAGGAGCAGCGGGCGATTGCCAGCAACGATACCAGCCAGGACAACAGCAAAATGTTCCACCTGGTGCTGGCGGGGGCATCGCAAAATCAGATGCTGCTGGTGACGGTGGAAAACATCTGGCACCAGATGGACAGCAGCCCGCTCTGGCAGCAGTTTAACGTGCATATCGCCAGCCGCGCCTACCGCCTGAAATGGCTGGGCGACCGGCAAACCATCCTCGCCGCCCTGCGCCGCCGCGATGTAATGGGCGCGTGGCAGGCCATGTGGCAGCATCTCGAAAACGTCAAAAATAGCCTGTTGGAACTCTCCGATGAAGACGCGCCGGATTTTGACGGCTATCTGTTTGAGTCAGTACCCATTTTTCAGGGGAAGCTGATGTGACCGGGGGGAGATAAAAAGCCTCCGGCCTGAGCATAACGGTTAAAAACCGTCAAACCGATCTTCAATATGGATGGTCTGACAAACGGCAAGGTCTTTGACAAAGTAGTATCGAAGATATGTGTCATCGTTATTGCAGGAGGTGTAAGAGGTAAAAAACATAAGGATAAAGATAACGATAGGGTGTATTACAGTGGCAATAATAATGCCAAGAAGGCCGATTGCACATGTAATCCCTCCCCAGATTGCAAATAATTTATCGAATTTTGTTTCTTTTTTTCTTTTTTTTCTTTTTTTTCTTTTTTTATTGGGGGCGTCATCGTCGAAAATACAAAATGAAATTAAATAGAAGAGTATGCCGTTGCTCAAGGTAAGACCTATGCATTCTCCGTTAAACCAGATAATATCGCCATGTTTGAATATAGAAAGCATGTCCCCGCGATGCATTGCAAAAATAAGTTTAATCATTATTATCGACATTATGATGGTCAATGCTTTTGCACCATAATAAATTGATTTCCCCGGCATCTTTTTGATTATTTTTTGCAACATAATGGTTAATTCCTTGAGTTATAAAATAAATACAGGTCATAAGGAAGGTGTTGTTGATGCCATTGTCTTATTTTAAATGAGTCCTGAAAGGCTTCCCGAACTTTCTCTTTTATTGAGACTGAAATATGATAGCGCTCATCAAGTACATTCAATGTACAGTTCAGGACAGCACCTAATATAATGGTGAAACTAACATCTACGATTACAGGTGCACTGAAAAGCGCCAAAACCCCACCCGCAGCAAACTCAATCCCTCCTGCGACCACGGCTTTAGCCACATCCACAGGAATATCGACCAGAAAATCCACCAGGGTATAATCCTCTTTGAGAACCAGTTCTATACCCCGCCAGGCAAGAGAGAAAACGATGCAAAACCGTATCCCTCTGACTATGTTATGGAATCTTCCATAAGCGCCTATGCCTAACTCCAGCATTTGCGGGTGCATCGCGCCATAGCGGGTACCGCTAAGAATACGGCGTAATCCGGCGTAGCCGGTAATTTTGATATAGGTGACGCCGTTAATTTTGTAAGGTTTGGCTTTAATAGCTAAATTTTTTAATCTGAAAACAAGGCGGCTGTCCTCATTATACCAGGTGCTCAATTTAGTGATATTCTTTGATCCATCCCATATTTCTTTTATATTGCCACCTCCGAGTTCTTTACTAAAAAAACCGTCGATACTGCCGAAAAGGTCACTGACAATGTGCCGCGTCTCCTCCAGCGTCAGCAGCAGGAAATAGCGCGTATTGTCATGCAGCATCTTTTCCAGCAGCGGAATATCTTCGAGGTAAGGGTGGGTGGGGGCCAGCTGGTTAATCCGCTCGTTTCCATTGAGGAGTCCTCCCATGTATCCGGCCCATGAACGATCCTCGTTTCTTAATTCAGACATCGTATTCACTCCCTCAGAGCATTTACTGAATCCGGTCTTCCCAGAAACTGTATGCGCTGGTGCTGGCGGCGCAGTGTTCCCAGCCGATGGACTCGTAGCTGAAGGCAATCCTTTCCTGAATTTCCCCGTCAGGCTCAAACACCGCATGAGGAATGATAAAATCAATATCCATAATGTGGGCTTTGCTTAACGTGAGCTTGTAAAACAATTCCTGCGCCCCGACGCGGTTGGTACGGTAAATGTCAAAGGTGCAGTTAAGCTCTTCATTCTCTGATATCGCTTTACCTAACAAGGGGGAGGACTTATCGACGGGTTTGACAATCACCATTTCATGATGATTAACGTTTTGATTGCGGGAGATATTATGGGTAATGGCATACACCATTATTTGATCGATATGCGTTGTTTGCGATTTATTGGCGATTGAATCTCTTGAGCAACAGCCTGCTGATATTCGCCCCTGAGTGACACCGGTTAATGAAAGATATGTCATGTTAGCCATATAATTATCCTTAATATATTAACGTAATCAATATTCTTGCCGGAATATTCTTGGTACGGTTCGATCACTGATTAAGGCTAACATGCCTGGAGTGAATAAAACCAGGCGAATAATGCGCTGATTAATACGGAAAGGGTAAGTCTGAAGCGGTAATTATTTATGAGAATTATATAAAACTCGACACGCATAAGAATAAATACTGATAATGGCATTTATCATATGCCATTATCAGTATAGCGAACATTAATTTTCCGCGAGCGTAGTCACCGATTGCCTGCGTACCAGCGTTGGGCTAAATAAATGGGTAATTTCCGGTAGCGGGCGATTTTCCGCCAGCGCCAGCGCCAGTTCGGCGGCCTGGGTCGCCATCGTCACGATAGGGTAGCGCACGGTGGTCAGACGCGGGCGCACGTAGCGGGACACCAGCACGTCGTCGAAACCAATCAGCGAAATTTCGCGCGGAACGTCAATGCCGTTATCGTTCAGCACGCCCATTGCCCCAGCGGCCATGGAGTCGTTATAGCAGGCGATGGCGGTAAAATTCTTGCCGCGCCCCAGCAGTTCGGTCATTGCCTGCTCGCCGCCGCTTTCATCGGGTTCACCAAACGTGACCAGCCGGTCGTTAGCGGGCAGGCCGCTTTCTTTCAACGCGTCGTAATAGCCCTGCAAGCGGTCTTCCGCGTCGGAAATCGCGTGATTCGAGCATAAATAGCCGATGCGGGTGTGACCCTGCTGGATCAGGTGACGGGTGGCGAGCCACGCGCCGTAACGGTCATCCAGCGCCACGCAGCGCTTTTCATAGCCAGGCACGATACGGTTAATCAGCACCATGCCGGGGATCTGTTTCATCAGACCGATCAGCTCGGCATCAGGAATAATTTTGGCGTGAACCACAAGCGCCGCGCAGCGGTGGCGCATCAGTTGCTCAATGGCCTGACGCTCTTTATGTTCGTCATGGTAGCCGTTGCCAATCAGCAGGAAATTGCCGGTGTGGTAGGCCACCTGTTCAACGGCTTTAACCATCGCGCCAAAAAAGGGATCGGAAACATCGCCGACCACCAGACCGATAGTCTCCGTTGATTGCTGTGCCAGCGCGCGGGCGTTGGCGTTAGGGTGATAAGACAGCGCTTCCATCGCCGTCAGCACCGCCTGGCGCGAAGCGTCGCTGGCTTTGGGTGAATTATTGATAACGCGGGAAACGGTGGCGACAGAAACGCCTGCGAGCCGGGCTACATCTTTTATTGTCGCCATACTTTGCCTTATAGGGGAAAACGCTTACACCTTTCATCCTTCAGTCGCTTTACGCGCTGATGCCGCTGAGTGATGTTATGTGTACATCATATTAATTTTTACGGAAAAACGTTCATCGTTCAAGGAGTGTAGCTTAGCACGTAGCAATAATGCGGCCTGTGATCGCCGTCAGTAATGTCAGGGTGACTCGTTACGTCATCGCCTGGTGAAATGAGAAAAAGCTAATTCATACCTTTAGTTACACTTTGCGCCAGGATGTTGCGATTGTCCGCTGGTGGAGGTTTAACGTGGATTGCTACTCTGATTATCCCAGAGGTATTGATTGGTGAGATTTTTTGGTACGAACTTCGTACCCGACTCTTACACCGGCCTGCGCAGATGCGCAGGTTTTTTTTCGCCTCCATTTTGCTGCTGCGCCTGTTATGCTACTTCTATGCGTTACAAACGTTCTCAAACCAGCAAAGGGAGTTGATATGCTTTTAGGTTTTTTTCGCCAGCTTTTTCAGATCTTATTTCGGATCACAGTCACCGGCGACACTCACGCACTGCATCAGCAAAAAATCCTGATTACCCCTAATCACGTCTCGTTTATTGACGGCATTCTGCTGGCGCTGTTTCTGCCCATTCGCCCGACCTTTGCGGTGTACACCTCCATCAGCCAGCAATGGTATATGCGCTGGCTGAAATCGCTGATTGATATCGTCCCGCTCGATCCCACCAAACCAATGTCCATTAAACATCTGGTGCGGCTGATTGAGCAGGGCCGCCCGGTGGTGATTTTCCCGGAAGGGCGCATCTCGGTCAGCGGCTCGCTGATGAAAATCTATGACGGCGCAGCGTTTGTCGCTGCCAAAGCCGGAGCGACCATTGTGCCGGTACGCATTGAAGGGGCGGAACTGACCTTCTTCAGCCGCCTGAAAGGGCTGGTGAAACAGCGCCTGTTTCCGCGCATCACCCTGCATATTTTACCGCCAACCTCTATTCCGATGCCGGAAGCGCCTCGCGCCCGTGACCGCCGTAAGCTGGCGGGGGAGATGCTCCATCAAATTATGATGGAAGCGCGCATGGCCGTGCGCCCGCGCGAAACGCTGTTTGAAGCGCTGCTGGCAGCGCAGGATCGCTTCGGGGCTCGCAAACCCTGCGTGGAAGACATCAACTTCACGCCGGACAGCTACCGTAAACTGCTGACCAAAACGCTGTTCGTCGGGCGAATCCTGGAGAAATACAGCGTCCAGGGTGAAAAAATCGGCCTGATGCTGCCCAACGCCGGGATCAGCGCGGCGGTGATTTTCGGGGCCATTTCACGTGGACGTATTCCGGCGATGATGAACTACACGGCGGGAGTGAAAGGGCTGACCAGCGCCATTACCGCCGCCGAAATCAAAACGGTGTTCACCTCGCGCCAGTTCCTCGATAAAGGCAAATTGTGGCATCTGCCGGAGCAGCTTAAGCAGGTGCGCTGGGTGTTCCTGGAAGATTTAAAAAGCGACGTCACCACCGCCGACAAAGTATGGATTTTTGCCCATCTGTTTATGCCGCATCTGGCGCAGGTGAAGCAGCAGCCGGAAGATCCGGCGGTGATCCTCTTCACCTCCGGTTCGGAAGGGAACCCGAAAGGCGTGGTGCACAGCCATAAAAGCATTCTGGCGAACGTCGAGCAGATCAAAACCATCGCTGACTTTACCGCCAGTGACCGCTTTATGTCGGCGCTGCCGCTGTTTCACTCCTTCGGCCTGACCGTCGGCCTGTTTACGCCACTGCTGACCGGGGCACAGGTGTTCCTTTACCCCAGCCCGCTGCATTATCGCATCGTGCCGGAGCTGGTTTACGACCGTAACTGCACCGTGCTGTTCGGCACCTCAACGTTCCTCGGCAACTACGCGCGCTTTGCCAATCCGTATGATTTCTACCGTCTGCGCTACGTGGTGGCGGGCGCGGAAAAACTTCAGGAGAGCACCCGCCAGCTCTGGCAGGACAAATTCGGCCTGCGCGTGCTGGAAGGCTACGGCGTGACCGAATGCGCGCCGGTCGTCTCCATCAACGTGCCGATGGCAGCCAAACCCGGCACCGTCGGGCGCATTCTGCCGGGCCTCGACGCGCGTTTGCTGTCGGTGCCGGGCATTGAAGAGGGCGGACGGCTACAGTTAAAAGGGCCGAACATTATGAGCGGCTACCTGCGGGTGGAAAATCCTGGCGTGCTGGAAGCGCCGACAGCGGAAAACGCCAACGGCGATATCGAAACCGGCTGGTATGACACCGGGGATATCGTGGCGTTTGACGAGCAGGGTTTTGTACGCATCCAGGGGCGCGCCAAACGCTTTGCCAAAATCGCCGGGGAAATGGTTTCGCTGGAGATGGTCGAGCAACTGGCGATGGCGGTTTCGCCAGACAAAATGCACGCGACGGCTATCAAGCAGGATGCCAGCAAAGGTGAAGCGCTGGTGCTCTTTACGACCGATAACGAACTTAGCCGCGACAAACTGCAACAGTACGCCCGCAGCAACGGTGTGCCGGAGCTGGCGGTCCCGCGCGATATCCGCTTTATCAAACAAATGCCTCTGCTCGGCAGCGGTAAGCCGGATTTCGTCACCTTAAAAGGCATGGTTGATGAGGCGGAACACGCTCATGAGTGAGTCAGTACACACTAACACTTCGCTATGGTCGAAAGGGATGAAGGCGGTGATCGGCGCGCAGTTCCTCTCTGCGTTCGCCGACAACGCGTTGCTGTTTGCCACGCTGGCGCTGATGAAGGAGCTGTTTTACCCGGACTGGAGCCAGCCGGTTCTGCAAATGGTGTTTGTAGGCGCTTACATACTTTTCGCTCCGTTTGTCGGGCAAATCGCCGACAGCTTCGCCAAAGGCCGGGTGATGATGTTTGCCAATATCCTGAAGCTGGTTGGCGCAGGCAGCATCTGCTTTGGCATTAACCCTTTCATTGGCTATACGCTGGTAGGGGTCGGGGCTGCAGCCTATTCTCCTGCCAAATACGGCATTCTCGGTGAATTAACCACCGGGGATAAGTTAGTGAAAGCTAACGGTTTGATGGAGTCCTCAACCATCGCTTCCATCCTGCTTGGCTCGGTTGCGGGTGGCGTGCTGGCCGACTGGCACGTGATGGCAGCGCTCGGCGTGTGCGCCCTGGCCTACGCCGGGGCGGTTGTCGCCAATTTAATGATCCCGAAACTGCCTGCCGCACGTCCCGGTCAATCCTGGCGCTTTACGCCGATGACCCGCAGCTTCTTCTCCGCCTGCCGGACACTGTGGACTGACAATGAAACCCGCTTCTCGCTGGTGGGCACCAGCCTGTTCTGGGGTGCGGGCGTCACGCTGCGTTTTCTGCTGGTTCTGTGGGTGCCGGTGGCGCTGGGCATTGTTGATAACGCCACGCCGACTTACCTCAACGCGATGGTGGCGGTGGGTATCGTTGTTGGCGCAGGAGCGGCGGCAAAACTCATCACGCTGGAAACCGTCGCGCGCTGTATGCCTGCGGGGATACTGATCGGCATCGGGGTGGTCTTTTTCGCTCTGCAAACTACCCAACTCCCGGCGTATGCCATCCTGCTCATCATTGGCGTATTTGGCGGCTTCTTCGTGGTACCGCTTAACGCGCTGTTACAGGAGCGCGGTAAGCGAACGGTTGGTGCGGGTAACGCGATTGCGGTGCAAAACCTCGGTGAAAACAGCGCCATGCTGCTGATGCTGGGGCTGTACTCGCTGGCGGTCAAAATTGGCGTGCCGATTATCGGCGTCGGCATCGGTTTTGGGGTGATTTTTGCGCTGGCGATTGCCGCACTGTGGATCTGGGGCCGCGTTAAGCGAAAATAACCGCCGTAAGAGGCGTTGATGCAACCGGGTAAAAGCGTGCCCGCCGATGTCCGTCGGCGGACATGCTGACTCAGGGTGCCGGGTAGGTATACACCTGATGCACTGCTTCAATCTCCGCCAGCACCTCTTCGCTAAGCTCCAGATGCAGGCTTCCGACGTTGGTTTTCAACTGCTCCAGGCTGGTGGCACCGAGCAGGGTACTGGCGACGAATGGCTGACGGCGCACAAAGGCCAGCGCCATCTGCGCCGGATCGAGACCGTGACGCCGGGCAATATCGACATATGCGGCAACCGCTTTCTGCGCCTGCTCACCGCTGTAGCGGGTAAAGCGGCTGAACAGCGTATTGCGTGCGCCAGCAGGCTGCGCGCCGTTAAGATATTTACCGGTCAACGTGCCAAATGCCAGGCAGGAATAGGCCAGCAGTT
Source organism: Enterobacteriaceae bacterium UBA5654 (assembly GCA_002421005.1). Taxonomy (GTDB): domain Bacteria; phylum Pseudomonadota; class Gammaproteobacteria; order Enterobacterales; family Enterobacteriaceae; genus Superficieibacter. Next base: position 203,287 of record DIJC01000018.1, read on the forward strand.
CCACGCCCTCAAACTGACTGACTTCCGCCAGACCTACCTCATAGCTGCGGTTCAGCAGGCTGTACGGGTTCTGAATGGTGACAATACGCGGCAGATCGTGTTTATCCGCCAGATGCAGGTAGCGCATCACGCCAAACGCCGTCTCATTCGACACGCCGATATAGCGGATCTTACCGGCGCGCTGATATTCGGTCAGCGCTTCCAGCGTCTCCAGCAGCGACACCACCGGCGCGGAATCCGCCCAGGTGTAGCCAAGCTTGCCAAAGCAGTTGGTCGGGCGTTGCGGCCAGTGAACCTGGTATAAATCAAGGTAATCGGTTTGCAGCCGTTTCAGGCTCTTGTCCAGCGCCTCGCGAATATTTTTGCGATCCAGCGCCTGATCCGGGCGGATACCGCTGTCGCCATTGCGGCTCGGGCCGCTGACTTTGGAGGCGATAATCAGCTTTTCGCGATTGCCGCGCTTCGCCAGCCAGTTGCCGACGTAGGTCTCCGTCAGTCCCTGGGTTTCAGGGCGCGGCGGGACGGGGTACATTTCAGCGACGTCAATCAGGTTAATTCCCTGACTAACGGCGTAATCAAGCTGTGCATGGGCGTCGGCTTCGCTGTTCTGTTCACCAAACGTCATAGTGCCCAGCCCCAGGGTGCTAATCTCAAGCGAGCTGTGGGGGATACGGTGATAATGCATAGCCGAATTCCTTTTTATAAGTCGCGTCAGGAACCTCCCGACAAAGGAATATAAAAATGGCAGAGGGAAAGAAAAAGGGAAAGGAAAAAATCATAAAGGTCAGCAGATGGCTGACCTTCAGCGGTTAGCGCTCAATAATTTGTGATATTTCATCGCGGTTAATTTGTACTGAATTTCCCTGCTGATCGTGATAGCTGACCAGACCAGTATCATTATCCACTTCTGGCTTGCCGTCGGTCAGGATCATCCGACCATCTTTGGTTGCCATTACGTAATCGCTGCTACAGCCTGAAACCACACAGGCCAGCCCTACAGCCGAAATTAACACTCCCCATTTTTTCACCGTTGTTCCCCCTCAATGACCGATTCTGATAACAGTCTAGTAATAGCGCAGGCAGATGGGGATAAAAAAGCAGGAAAATCTTAAAATTATGTCAAAAGCGGGTGTCAGTCAGCGGAAAGCAGAAAATGACGCGCCAGCAGGGCAGCGGTGAAATTCTTCTTTAAATAGAAGCCGCGCGGCAGAGTATAAATAAGCTCGCCGCGTGCGCCGATGGCTTCAGTCAACGCACGGCTGTTGGCGGCCTTCGGACGCAGCTGAAGCACCTCGCCGTGGCGGGCGGTAATGCGTTCCACCTGACCGAGCACGATCAGATCCATTAACTCTTCCCAGTCCATCCGCAGTTGCCGGTCTTCTTCTTCGTTCGGACTCCACAGCAGCGGCGAGCCAACCCGGCGTTCCGCCAGTGGAATGGTGCGCTCACCTTCAACCGGCATCCACAGCACCCGCTTCAGCTTGTGGCGAACGTGGCTGGTTTCCCAACTGACGCCGCTGTTGCCGGTCAGCGGCGCGACGCAGACAAACGTTGTTTCCAGCGGACGCCCCCGGCTGTCCACCGGAATGGTTTTTAGCTCCACGCCAAGCGCGGCAAAATCCTGCTCCGGTTTGCTGCCCGCACTCGCCCCCAGCCACACTTCCAGCAGCAGGCCAGTCCAGCCCTTATCGCGCTTTAAATCGCGCGGAACAGGTAAGCCCGCCAGCGCGGCCAGTTCGCCGAGCGTGTAGCCTGCGAGTTGCTGCGCCTGGTGTAAAAGCTGCGTCTGAGTTTGCGGTGGAGAAGACAATGGCGAAAGAGAAGACATTGCAACAACCTTTGGTTAAAAAATGAGCAGTGATTTTACTCACCGTAGAAAGAGTTTATCTTTTTCTGACAGGTGTCACCAGCCGTTTGATTTGCTGGCATTTTTTTCCCGGAAATCGCGTGGCGATCGTTTTAAAAAAAGGTTTTTCAAATCTGGTCACTGACAATGAACAGGATCTTACACCATGTTATCCACAGAAAAATGGGATAACTGTGAAAAACCCGCACTACTGTTTCCATTTACAGCCTTGACGTGCGACGAAAATCGAATTTTTACACAAAAAGTGACTAACTTATTGGCACAATCTGTGGATAAATCCCACGCTGTGCGATCTTTCATCAACTGGTGGATCTCTTATGTGATGGCTATCACGTTTTTATGTTATTTGAGGCATTATTGAGATATAACTGACTGAATCAATGCTGTTTATTTGAGGCGCCGTTTGCTGAGATAATCAGAGTTATCTGGGTTTTCCCACGTTAATTCCATGCTTCTTCACAACTCTATCCACAGAAAAAGTGAATAAAATCGACTTTTCCCCCGACCAACTGTTTATAACTTGAAGCATTTTTGTGAGTTATTCAAAGGTTGTCCGGTAATTCTCCCCGAAGAGAGTGGTTTACCGTTCCCGGCGAGTGTGAAACAATCATTCACATTGAAGATTAGTTTGAGGTAGTCCGGTGATTGATGACGATGGCTACCGCCCGAATGTGGGTATTGTAATCTGTAACCGTCTGGGCCAGGTCATGTGGGCGCGGCGGTTTGGTCAGCACTCCTGGCAATTCCCGCAAGGGGGAATTAATCCAGGAGAAACAGCCGAGCAGGCGATGTACCGGGAGCTGTTTGAAGAGGTCGGGCTAAGCCGCAAAGATGTGCGGATCCTCGCATCGACTCGCAACTGGTTGCGTTACAAGTTACCGAAACGTTTGGTGCGTTGGGACACAAAGCCGGTTTGTATCGGCCAAAAGCAGAAGTGGTTTCTGTTGCAGTTAATCGGCAACGATGCAGATATCAACATGCAAACCAGCAGCACGCCAGAGTTCGACGGCTGGCGCTGGGTAAGCTACTGGTATCCTGTACGTCAGGTCGTCTCGTTTAAACGTGACGTCTATCGGCGGGTGATGAAAGAGTTTGCAGGGATGGTGATGTCGCTTCAGGAAAGTCCTCCTAAGCCGCAAACCGCCCCTGCATGGCGACGTAAAAGAGGTTAAGCCACGCAAATTATGCTCACCCGATTGCGAGAAATCGTCGAGAAAGTGGCCAGCGCGCCGCGCCTGAATGAAGCGCTGGATATTCTGGTCACCGACATCTGCCTTGCGATGGACACTGAAGTCTGCTCGGTCTACCTGGCCGATCATGACCGGCGTTGTTACTATCTGATGGCGACGCGCGGTTTGAAAAAACCGCGTGGTCGCACCGTCGCGCTTGCGTTTGATGAAGGCGTGGTCGGGCTGGTGGGCCGTCTGGCGGAACCCATCAACCTGGCCGACGCGCAAAAACATCCCAGCTTTAAATACATTCCCTCCGTAAAAGAAGAGCGCTTCCGCGCGTTTCTCGGCGTGCCGATTATCCAGCGACGTCAGTTACTGGGCGTGCTGGTCGTCCAGCAGCGTGAACTGCGCCAGTACGACGAAAGCGAAGAGTCCTTCCTGGTTACGCTTGCCACGCAAATGGCGGCCATCCTTTCGCAGTCGCAGCTGGCGGCGCTGTTTGGTCAGTATCGTCAGACGCGCATTCGTGCGCTGCCTGCTTCGCCCGGCGTCGCCGTGGCTGAAGGGTGGATGGACACCTCGCTGCCGCTGATGGAGCAGGTTTATGAAGCCTCAACCCTCGATACTGCCTCCGAGCGCGAGCGGCTGACCGGGGCGCTGGAAGAAGCCGCCAGTGAATTCCGGCGCTACAGCAAACGTTTTGCGGTCGGGGCGCAGAAAGAGACGGCAGCGATTTTCGATCTCTATTCACATCTGCTTTCCGATGCGCGCCTGCGCCGTGAGCTGTTCGACGAAGTTGATCGTGGATCGGTAGCCGAATGGGCGGTAAAAAAGGTTGTCGAAAAATTTGCTGAGCAGTTCGCCGCCCTTACCGACGGTTATCTGAAAGAGCGGGCGGGGGATCTGCGCACGCTGGGACAGCGTTTGCTGTTCCACCTCGACGACACCACGCAGGGACCCAATGCCTGGCCGGAACGCTTTGTGCTGGTGGCCGACGAACTGTCGGCGGCGACGCTGGCGGAACTGCCGCAGGATCGCCTTGTGGGCGTGGTAGTACGCGACGGCGCTTCCAATTCTCACGCCGCGATCATCGTGCGTGCGCTGGGGATCCCCACCGTGATGGGCGCGGATATCCAGCCTTCAGTGCTGCACCGCCGCACGCTGATCATTGACGGCTATCGCGGTGAACTGCTGGTTGACCCCGAGCCGGTGCTGCTGAAAGAGTATCAGCGCCTCATCAATGAAGAGAACGAACTCAGCCGCATTGCGGAAGATGACGTCGAACGTCCCGCCGAACTGAAAAGCGGGGAACGGGTGAAGGTCATGCTCAACGCCGGACTTAGCCCGGAGCATGAGCAGAAGCTGGGTAGTCGCATTGACGGCATCGGCCTGTACCGCACCGAAATTCCGTTCATGCTGCAAAGCGGCTTTCCTTCGGAAGAAGAGCAGGTTGCACAGTATCAGGGCATGTTGCAAATGTTCAACGACAAGCCCGTCACCTTGCGCACGCTGGATATCGGCGCGGATAAACAGCTGCCGTATATGCCGATCAGCGAAGAGAACCCGTGCCTGGGCTGGCGCGGCATCAGGATCACCCTCGATCAGCCGGAGATCTTTCTGGTACAGGTGCGCGCCATGCTGCGTGCCAACGCCGCGACCGGCAATCTCAGCATTCTGCTGCCGATGATCACCAGCATTGATGAAGTGGACGAGGCGCGGCGGCTGATTGAACGCGCCGGGCGGGAAGTGGAAGAGATGATCGGCTACGCGATCCCGAAACCGCGTATCGGCATCATGCTGGAAGTCCCGTCGATGCTCTTTATGCTACCGCAGCTGGCGAACCGGGTGGATTTTATCTCCGTCGGCACCAACGATCTGACGCAGTACATCCTCGCGGTCGATCGCAACAATACGCGGGTGGCGAGTATTTACGACAGCCTGCATCCGGCGATGCTGCGCGCGCTGGCGATGATCGCCCGCGACGCGGAGCAGTACGGCATTGACCTGCGCTTGTGCGGAGAAATGGCGGGCGACACCATGTGCGTGGCGATTTTAATCGGCCTCGGCTACCGTCACCTGTCGATGAACGGACGCTCGGTGGCGCGGGTCAAATACCTGCTGCGCCATATCGAATTTGAAGAGGCGCAAACCCTTGCCCGCCGCAGCCTTGAGGCACAGCTGGCAACGGAAGTGCGCCACCAGGTCGCGGCATTTATGGAGCGGCGCGGCATGGGCGGGCTGATACGCGGTGGGCGCTAGGCCGTCCTTCAGGCGGCCACCAGGGTGAGTACTGGACGACCGCATGAAGGATAGCGTACGTATACATATCTTTTACAACTTCAGCGCCATCTCCTTTCTACGCTTATGCTATGATTCGCTCCTTTGGAGCGCCCGACAATCGCGGGCGCGTGTCATTACCGCTGTCCACTTTCGGCGGAATAACAATCACTTGTGGTGACAGATGAATAGTGGCTATCTGCGTTTCCCGGATTTTGATCCGGTGATTTTTTCCATTGGACCGGTTTCCCTGCATTGGTACGGCCTGATGTACCTGGTGGGATTTGTCTTTGCGATGTGGCTGGCAACGCGCCGCGCCAATCGCCCCGGCAGCGGCTGGACAAAAAACGAAGTCGAAAACCTGCTCTATGCGGGCTTCCTCGGCGTGTTCCTCGGTGGTCGCATCGGCTACGTGCTGTTCTATAACCTGCCGCTGTTCCTTGATAATCCGCTGTACCTGTTCCGCGTCTGGGACGGCGGCATGTCGTTCCACGGTGGCCTGATTGGCGTGATCGTGGTGATGCTGATTTTCGCCCGCCGGACGAAGCGCAGCTTCTTCCAGGTAGCTGACTTCATCGCGCCGCTGATCCCCTTTGGTCTGGGTGCCGGACGTCTGGGCAACTTCATCAACGGTGAACTGTGGGGGCGGGTCGATCCCTCCTCGCCGTTTGCGATGCTGTTCCCCGGCTCGCGGGCAGAAGATCTCAGCCTGCTGCCTGCGCACCCTGAATGGCAGTCTATTTTCGACACCTGGGGCGTGCTGCCGCGTCATCCTTCCCAGCTTTACGAAATGGTGCTGGAAGGGATCGTGCTGTTTATCATTCTGAACCTGTTTATCCGTAAGCCGCGCCCAACCGCGTCGGTGTCCGGCCTGTTCCTGATCGGCTACGGTGCGTTCCGCATCATCGTTGAGTTCTTCCGCCAGCCAGACGCGCAGTTTACCGGCGCGTGGGTGCAATACATCAGCATGGGGCAAATCCTCTCCGTGCCAATGATTATCGCGGGTATCGCTATGATGATTTGGGCGTATCGTCGTCCACAGCAACAACTCTCCTGAGGCAGCATGAAACAGTATCTTGATTTAATGCAGAAAGTGCTCGACGAGGGCACCCCGAAAAACGACCGTACCGGCACCGGCACGCTCTCTATTTTTGGTCACCAGATGCGCTTTAATCTGCGTGAAGGCTTCCCGCTGGTCACCACCAAGCGTTGCCACCTGCGCTCGATTATTCATGAGCTGCTGTGGTTTTTGCAGGGTAATACCAACGTCGCTTATCTGCGTGAAAACAAGGTCTCCATCTGGGATGAGTGGGCCGATGAACAGGGTAATCTGGGGCCAGTCTACGGCAAACAATGGCGCGCCTGGCCTGCGCCGGACGGCCGTCATATCGACCAGATCACCACCGTCATGAACCAGCTCAAAAATGACCCGGATTCCCGCCGGATTATCGTTTCTGCCTGGAACGTCGGTGAACTGGATAAAATGGCGTTGGCACCGTGCCATGCGTTTTTCCAGTTTTATGTGGCGGACGGCAAACTCTCCTGCCAGCTTTATCAGCGCTCCTGCGACGTGTTCCTCGGTCTGCCGTTTAACATCGCCAGCTACGCGCTGCTGGTGCATATGATGGCGCAGCAGTGCGACCTTGAAGTGGGTGATTTTGTCTGGACCGGTGGCGATACCCATCTGTACAGCAACCATATGGAGCAGACGCACCTGCAACTCAGCCGCGAACCACGCGCGCTGCCGAAACTTATCATCAAACGCAAACCGGCTTCGATCTTTGACTACCAGTTCGACGATTTCGAAATCGAAGGCTACGATCCGCACCCTGGTATCAAAGCCCCGGTCGCTATTTAAGTCTCCTGCGGCGCGTGGCGCAACCCTCAAAACGGCATCTTCGGGTGCCGTTTTTGCATTTCTGAATCTGCCTTCCCGATTTTTTGCAACGCGCTGCAATAGCGTAAAAATCTCTCGTAGCGCCTCGTAAAACGCAACATCGCCGCTCGCCACACTTTTTCTTTCGCCGCACACTTCCCGCCATGAAACGAGAACAGGGCTATACGCTCATTGAAACCATCATCGTCATTGCAATGATCGCTATCCTCAGCGCAGCGGGGCTGTATGGCTGGCGAAGCTGGCAACAGCAGCAGCGCCTGTGGCAAACCGCGATTCAGGTCCGGGAGTTCCTGGTCCTGCTGCGTGACGATGCAAACTGGCATAACCGCGACCATCCGGTCAGCGTTATGCGGGACGCAGACGGCTGGTGTTTGCTAAGCAGCGGAATGCAGAGCTGCGCGGGTGGCGATCACTGGACGCTGCGTCCGGCATGGCCTGAAGTCCGGCTGACGGATATCACGCCCGGGCTGAAATTTTTTGGCCTGCGTAACACGGCCTGGGCCGGGCATCTACATCTGCAAAGCCCGGCGGGAAGCTGGATTGTCGTGCTTTCAAACTGGGGGCGCATCCGGCTGTGTCAGCCGGGGGAGGGGAACACATGCCTATAGCACAGCAGGGTTTTTCGCTCGCTGAAACGCTGATAGCGATGGCCATCAGCAGCCTGTTACTTCTGGGCGCGTCACGATTTTTGCCGGGGTTACAGCGTGCCGCCCTGGAGCAAAACCGTCATCAGGCGCTGGAGGATGAACTGTGGCAGAGAACCTATACCGTCGCGAAACATTTACAGCGCGCGGGTTACTGCCGGAGAACCTGCGCCGGAGAGCCGCTGATCATCGCCCGCGAGGGAAGCTGCGTGCTGGTGAAATGGGATGCCAACAGTAACGGTCAGTGGGAAGATGCTCCCGCAGTTGCCTCGGACGTCACCGGCTTTCGTCTCCAGAATGGCGTACTGGAAACGCTGCGCGGAGCATCCTCCTGTGAAGACAAAAGCTGGGACAAAATGACCGATCCGCAAATGCTGCGGGTAACGCGCTTCACCGTGGAGCCCTGGCAGCGTGCCGGATTTCCGCCGGAGCTGACGATTACGCTGGTTGCCAGCCTGAAAAACCTTCCGCAAAAAACGGCAGAAGCGGTGTACAGCGTCACGGGGTACAACCTGTGAACCGGCAGCGCGGCATGTCATCGCTGGCGCTGGTACTGCTGCTTTTGCTGCTCGGCAGCCTGATGCTTCAGGGGCAGAACCAGCAGCAGCGCGCGCTTTACCGGCGCGTGGCGGTCGAAACGCAGGCGCTGCGCGAGCAGGCCAGCGCGCACTCGGCGTTACAGTGGGCGAAGGCACAACGCTGGCAGGCGAATCAGCCTTTGCAGTGCGCGGAGCAAACCGCGCAGCAGTGGCGGTCGTGTCTGCGGATCTTCCCCGACCGCTCGCTGCTCTTAATCGCCGCCAGTCGCTCTATGAGCCTGTGGCAATCCGGCGAGATTAGCGAAGGGAAAGTGCGTTTTTCACCGCGCGGCTGGAGTGATTTTTGCCCGCTGACGGAGGTTTCATTATGCCAGATCCGCTAAATAAACAGGCCGGGTTTAGCCTGCCTGAAGTTCTGCTGGCAATGGCGCTAATGATTATGGTTGTCACCGCGCTTGCGGGTTATCATCGGGCGCTGGTTAATGGTTCCGCATTGCTTAATCAGCATCGCCAGCTCTGGCGCAGCGCCTGGCGACAGAGCCAGCTTCAGCCTCCCGCACTGGCGAAGGGGTGGAAAGTTAACCGCGTACAGACAACACAGCAAAGATGTGTCAGCATCAGCGTCACGCTCACCACGCCGGTGGGCAAGCAGGGGCAAATGACACGATTACATTGTCCGGTCAGTCAGTAGTCAGGAGCGAATATGTTAAGGGTCTACCACTCCAATCGTCTGGATGTGCTGGAAGCGTTAATGGAGTTTATCGTTGAGCGCGAGCGTCTCGACGACCCTTTCGAGCCTGAAGTTGTGCTGGTGCAAAGTACGGGTATGGCGCAGTGGCTGCAAATGTCACTCTCGCGGCGCTTCGGCATTGCGGCGAATATCGACTTCCCGCTGCCCGCCAGCTTCATCTGGGATATGTTTGTCCGCGTCCTGCCGGATATTCCCGGCGAAAGCGCCTTCAGTAAACAAAGCATGAGCTGGAAACTGATGACCCTGCTGCCGGATCTGATCGGCGGGGAAGAGTTCGTCATGCTGCGCCACTATCTCAGCGACGATACCGACAAACGCAAACTGTTCCAGCTCGCCTCGCGCGTGGCGGATCTCTACGATCAGTATCTGGTCTATCGCCCGGAGTGGCTGACCCGCTGGGAAGCAGGCGAGCAGGTTGACGGCCTCGGCGAAACCCAGCAGTGGCAGGCCCCGCTGTGGAAAGCGCTGGTGGAGCACACCGCCGCGCTGGATCAGCCGCGCTGGCACCGTGCTAATTTATATCAACGCTTCATCCGCACGCTGGAAACCGCCAGCGAGCCGCCTGCCGGGCTGCCGTCACGGGTATTTATCTGCGGTATTTCCGCGCTGCCGCCGGTCTATTTACAGGCATTACAGGCGTTGGGTAAGCATGTTGATGTTTTTGTCCTGTTTACCAACCCGTGCCGCTACTACTGGGGCGATATCAAAGACCCGGCGTTTCTGGCTCGGCTGGTAGCCCGTCAGCGCAAGCACCACCGCGAACAGCGGGAATTGCCCCTGTTCCGTGATACGCAGCAGGCGGCCGGGCTATTTAATGACGACGGCGAGCAGGACGTCGGCAATCCGCTGCTGGCCTCGTGGGGGAAGCTCGGACGGGACTATATGTATCTGCTGGCCGGGCTGGATCGCTATGAAGAGCTGGACGCCTTTGTGGATATTGAGCCGGATAACCTCCTGCATAATCTCCAGTATGACGTGCTGGAATTACAGAATGCGGCGGTGCCGGGGCGAACGGCAGAAGAATTCGCGCGCAGCGACATGAAACGCAGGCTTGAGCCGGACGATCGCAGCCTGGCGATCCACGTCTGCCATAGCCCGCAGCGCGAAGTGGAAGTTCTGCATGACCGGCTACTGGCGATGCTGGAGGACGATCCAAATCTGACCCCGCGTGACATCATCGTAATGGTGGCTGATATCGACAGCTACAGCCCGTTTATTCAGGCGGTTTTTGGTAGCGCCACTGGCGACCGCTACCTGCCTTACGCGATTTCAGACCGCCGCGCCCGGCAGTCGCATCCGGCGCTACAGGCGTTTATCAGCCTGCTGTCGCTCCCGGACAGCCGCTTTGTTTCTGAAGACGTGCTGGCGCTGCTCGACGTTCCGGTGCTGGCGGCGCGCTTTAACATCAACGAAGAAGGGCTGCGCTATCTGCGCCAGTGGGTCAATGAATCCGGCGTGCGCTGGGGCATGGATGACGACAACGTGCGCGAACTGGAACTGCCCGCCACCGGGCAGCACACCTGGCAATTTGGCCTCACCCGTATGCTGCTTGGCTATGCGATGGAGAGTCATGAAGGCGAATGGCGCTCGGTGCTGCCTTATGATGAATCGAGCGGGCTGATTGCCGAACTGGTGGGACATCTGGCATCGCTGCTGATGCAACTGAATATCTGGCGGCGCGGGCTGGCCCAGGAGCGCCCGCTGGAAGAGTGGCTGCCTGTTTGCCGCGAAATGCTCAATGACTTCTTCCTGCCCGATCAGGACACCGAAGCGGCGCTGGCGCTGATTGAACAGCAGTGGCAGGCCATTATTGAACAGGGCACTGGCGCACACTACGGCGAGACGGTGCCGCTCTCGTTGCTGCGTGATGAACTGGCACAGCGGCTGGATCAGGAACGTATCAGCCAGCGCTTCCTTGCCGGTCCGGTGAATATTTGTACTCTGATGCCGATGCGCTCGATTCCCTTCAAAGTGGTCTGCCTGCTGGGAATGAACGACGGTGTTTACCCGCGCACTCTTGCGCCGCTGGGCTTCGACCTGATGAGTCAGAAACCGCAGCGTGGCGATCGCAGCCGTCGCGACGACGACCGCTACCTGTTTCTTGAAGCGCTGATGTCTGCCGGGCAGAAGCTCTATATCAGCTATATCGGGCGTTCGATCCAGGATAACAGCGAGCGCTACCCATCGGTGCTGGTGCAGGAGCTGGTGGATTATATCGGCCAGAGCCACTACCTGGCGGGCGATGAAAACCGCAACTGCGATGAGAGCGAACGGCGAGTCAAAGCGCACCTTACCCATCTGCATACGCGGATGCCGTTTGACGCCGACAATTTCAAAGCGGACGAACTGCAAAGCTATGCCCGCGAGTGGCTGGCCGCCGCCAGTCAGCAGGGAGAGGCGCACTCATCCTTTATCCAGCCGCTGCCGCCGCTAACCCAGGATACCCTGCCATTTGAGCAGCTTCAGCGCTTTTGGGCGCATCCGGTGCGCGCCTTTTTCCAGTTGCGCCTGCGGGTGAACTTCCGTGCGGAAGAGAGCGAAATTCCCGATGCGGAACCCTTTACCCTCGAAGGTCTGACCCGCTATCAGCTTAATCAGCAGTTGCTCAACACGCTGGTAGAAGAAGAAGACGCGGAAAAAATGTTTCGTCGCTATCGTGCGGCAGGGGAGTTGCCCTACGGTGCGTTTGGGGAAATCGTCTGGGATACGCAACTTGCGGAAATGCAGACTCTGGCAGATCGCGTTCTTGAACACCGTAAGCCCGGCCAGAGTATGGAAATCGATCTGCAATGTGGTGGCGTTAATATTACCGGCTGGCTACAGCAGGTACAGCCCGACGGCCTGCTGCGCTGGCGTCCGGCTCTGCTTAGCGTCTCGCAGGGAATGCAACTTTGGCTCGAGCACCTTGTCTATTGTGCCAGCGGCGGGACTGGCGAAAGTCGGCTGCTGGTGCGTAAAGACGGCGAGTGGCGTTTTCCGCCGCTTGCCGCAGAGCAGGCGCTGGCTTACCTGACGGATCTGGTGGAAGGCTACTTCAAAGGAATGACCGAGCCGTTGCTCGTTCTGCCAGAAAGTGGGGGGGCGTGGATTAAAGCTTGTTACGACGCAACAAATGATGCCATTTTAAGAGACGCTGACACGCAGCTCAAAGCGCGCAGCAAGTTTCTTCAGGCCTGGGAAGGCAATATGGTGGTAAGTGGTGAAGGGGCCGATGTCTGGTATCAGCGTCTCTGGCGCACCCTGGAGCCAGAGTATTACGAAGCAATTATCGCGCAGGCCGAGCGTTACCTGCTGCCGATTTTCCGCTTCCATCAGTCATAATGATGAGGTCCGTGAATGCCCATAAGCAGCACCTGGTTAAAAGCATTGGTTGTGTTACTTGCCCTCTGGGCAAACGTCATTCAGGCAGATACAGGATGGCAGCCGGTACAGGAAACCATCCGTAAAAGCGAAAAAGATCCGCGTCAGTATCAGGCCATTCGCCTTGATAACGGCATCGTGGTGCTGCTGGTTTCCGATGCCCAGGCGGTGAAATCGCTTTCGGCACTGGTGCTGCCGGTGGGGTCGCTTTCCGACCCGGACTCGCATCCTGGGCTTGCGCACTACCTTGAACACATGACGCTGATGGGCTCGCAAAAATATCCGCAGCCGGACAGCCTCGCCGAATTTCTGAAAATGCACGGCGGCAGCCATAACGCCAGCACCGCGCCTTATCGTACCGCCTATTACCTGGAGGTCGAAAACAACGCGCTGGAAGGCGCGGTCGATCGCCTCGCGGATGCTATTGCCGCGCCGAATCTGGCAGAGAAATACGCCAGCCGCGAGCGTAACGCCGTAAATGCCGAACTGACCATGGCGCGTTCGCGCGATGGTATGCGCATGGCGCAGGTCAGCGCCGAAACCATTAACCCGGCGCACCCCGGCGCGCGTTTTTCCGGCGGTAATCTGGAAACGCTAAGCGACAAGCCCGGAAATCCGGTGCATAAGGCGCTGGTCGAATTCCGCGATCGCTACTATTCCGCCAATCTGATGAAGGCAGTGGTCTACAGCAACAAACCGCTGCCGGAGCTGGCGCGGATTGCTGCGGAAACTTACGGACGCGTGCCGAATAAAAACATCACCCGCCCGGAAGTGACGGTGCCGGTGGTGACCGATGCGCAAAAAGGGGTGATTATTCACTACGTCCCGGCGCAGCCGCGTAAGGTTCTGCGCGTGGAATTTCGCATCGACAACAACACTGCCCAGTTCCGCAGTAAAACCGACGAACTGGTGACGTATCTGATTGGCAACCGCAGTCCGGGCACGTTATCCGACTGGCTTCAGCAGCAGGGGCTGGTGGAAGGCATTCGCGCTGATTCCGATCCCATTGTGAACGGCAACAGCGGCGTGCTGGCCATTTCCGCCACCCTTACCGATAAAGGCCTGGCGCACCGGGACGACGTTGTGGCGGCCATCTTCAGCTACCTCAACCTGCTGCGCGAAAAGGGCGTGGATAAACGCTACTTTGACGAGCTGGCTAACGTGCTGGATCTCGACTTCCGCTATCCGTCGATCACCCGCGATATGAGCTACGTTGAATGGCTGGCGGATACCATGATCCGCGTGCCGGTTGAACACACGCTGGATGCGGTGAACATTGCTGACCAGTATGATGCCGAAGCGGTAAAAGCGCGGCTGGCGATGATGACGCCGCAGAACGCCCGCGTCTGGTATATCAGCCCGAACGAGCCGCATAACAAAACGGCCTACTTCGTCAACGCGCCTTATCAGGTTGATAAAATCAACGACAAAACGTTCGCTGACTGGCAGCAAAAATCCAGTGCCATCAAGCTGGATCTGCCTGAGCTGAACCCCTATATCCCGGACGATTTCACTCTTATCAAGCCGGAAAAACAGTATACGCACCCGGAACTGATCGTCGATGAACCGATGCTGCGCGTGGTCTACATGCCCAGCCGCTATTTTTCCAGCGAGCCGCGTGCGGACGTCTCGGTTGTGTTGCGTAACCCGCAAGCGATGGACAGCGCGCGCAACCAGGTGATCTTTGCACTTAATGATTACCTGGCGGGCCTCGCGCTGGATCAGCTAAGCAACCAGGCATCGGTAGGCGGCATCAGTTTCTCAACCAACGCGAACAATGGCCTGATGGTCAATGCCAACGGTTATACCCAGCGCTTGCCGCAGCTTTTTGACGCGCTGCTGGACGGCTATTTCAGCTATACCGCCACCCAGGAGCAGCTCGATCAGGCTAAATCCTGGTATACGCAGATGATGGATTCAGCGGAAAAAGGTAAAGCGTACGAGCAAGCGATTATGCCGGTGCAGATGCTGTCGCAGGTGCCTTATTTCCAGCGGGAGGAACGTCGCGCGCTGCTGCCGTCCATCACCCTGAAAGAGGTCATGGACTATCGCGAAACGCTAAAAAAGGGCGCACGCCCGGAATTTTTGATCCTCGGTAATCTCTCCGTCGATCAAGCGAAAACCCTGGCGCATCAGGTACAGACAAAACTGGGCACGCAGGGTAACGAGTGGTGCCGCAACAAAGAAGTGGTCGTCGATAAAGCACAATCGGTCATCTTCGAAAAAGCTGGCAGTAGCACCGACTCGGCGCTGGGCGCGGTCTTCGTTCCGGCGGGCACGGATGAATACACCAGTGCCGCTGCCAGTGCGATGCTGGGGCAAATTGTTCAGCCGTGGTTTTACGGTCAGTTGCGCACCGAAGAGCAACTGGGCTATGCGGTCTTTACTTTCCCGATGAGCGTCGGGCGGCAGTGGGGGTTGGGATTCCTGCTGCAAAGCAATGACAAACAACCGGCGTTTTTGTGGGATCGCTATAAAGCCTTCTTTCCGACCGCTGAAGAAAAACTGCGGGCGATGAAGCCGGAAGAGTTCGCGCAAATTCAGCAGGCGGTTGTCGCTGAAATGCTCCAGGCACCGCAAACGCTGGATGAAGAAGCCTCTAAGCTCAGCAAAGATTTTGACCGTGGAAACCTCAAATTTGACTCGCGGGCGAAAATCGTGGCGCAGGTAAAATTACTCACGCCGCAAAAACTGGCAGATTTCTTTCATCAAACGGTGGTGAAGCCGCAGGGCATGGCGATATTATCTCAGGTTTCGGGTAGCCAGAGCGGAAAAGCGGAATACGCACGTCCTGATGGCTGGAAAACCTGGGAGAGCGTCAGTGCGCTACAGCAATCCCTGCCTTTGTTAAGAGATAATGAATGACCGATACCGCCGAGTCCCTTAATCCCCTGCGCCTGCCGCTTGTCGGAGAGCGCCTGATTGAAGCCTCGGCGGGTACAGGAAAAACCTTTACCATCGCCGCGTTGTACCTGCGTCTGCTGCTGGGGCTGGGCGGCGAGTCCGCGTTTCCCCGCCCGGTTAACGTAGAGGAATTGCTGGTGGTGACCTTTACCGAGGCCGCCACCGAAGAGCTGCGCGGGCGTATTCGCAGCAACATTCATGAAATGCGCATCGCCTGCCTGCGTGAAACTACCGATAACCCTCTTTATGCCAGCCTGCTGGCAGAAATCACCGATCCGCAGCAGGCGGCGGACGTGCTGCTGCTGGCCGAACGGCAGATGGATGAGGCGGCGGTCTTTACCATTCACGGCTTCTGCCAGCGGATGCTCAGCCTTAACGCTTTTGAATCCGGGATGCTTTTCGAACAGCAACTGATCGAAGATGAGTCGCTGCTGCGCTACCAGGCGTGTGCGGATTTCTGGCGGCGGCACTGCTATCCGCTGACCCGCGACATCGCGCAGGTGATCCACGCCTCATGGAAAGGACCGCGCGAACTGCTGACCTCCATTGACCGCTATTTGCAGGGCGAAGCACCAAAAATTAAAACCCCGCCTGCGCCGGAAGAAACGCTGATGGTGCGTCACCAGCAGATCCTTGCCCGCATAGAGACGATCAAAGCGCAGTGGCGCGAAACCGTTGGCGAACTGCCGGATCTGCTGGAAAACTCCGGCATCGATCGTAAAAAATTCAACCGGGGCAATCAGGGGAAATGGATCGATAAGATCGCCGCCTGGGCGGAAGAAGAGACGACGACTTACCAGCTACCGGACGCATTGGAAAAATTCAGCCAGTCGTTTTTACGCGATCGCACCAAAACTGACGGCGTTGTGCCAGAGCATCCGCTGTTTTCGGCCATCGAAACGCTGTTAAGCAGTACGCTGTCGCTTAACGATCTGGTGATTGCCCAGGCGATGGTTGAGATCCGCGAGACGGTGGCGCGGGAAAAACGCCGCCGGGGCGAACTGGGATTTGACGACATGATCAGCCGTCTGGCGTCCGCGCTGTACAGCGAAAGCGGGGAGGCGCTCGCCGCCGCGATCCGCCAGCGTTTCCCGGTCGCCATGATCGACGAATTCCAGGATACCGATCCGCAACAGTACCGCATTTTCCGTCGCATCTGGCGGCAACAGCCGGATACCGCGCTGCTCTTGATTGGCGATCCGAAACAGGCGATCTACGCCTTTCGCGGTGCGGATATCTTTACCTACATGAAGGCGCGCGGCGACGTTAAAGCGCACTATACACTCGACACCAACTGGCGTTCCGCGCCGGGCATGGTGGCGAGCGTCAATCAGCTTTTCAGCCTGACGGCCAATCCGTTTATGTTCCGCGATATTCCGTTTAACCCGGTTAAGGCGGCGGAGAAAAATCAGGGGCTGCGTTTTGAGCTTAATGGCAGCCCGCAGCCCGCAATGAACATCTGGCTGATGCCTGGCGAAGGTGTCGGCGCGGGAGATTATCAGTCGCAGATGGCGCAAATTTGCGCAGCGCAAATCCGTGACTGGCTGATCGCCGGACAGGCGTCGCAGGCGTTGCTGTGGCGGGGCGATACCTCGCGCCCGGTACGCGCCTCGGATATCACCGTGCTGGTGCGTAGCCGCCAGGAGGCGGCGCTGATCCGCGATGCGCTTAACGTGCTGGCGATCCCTTCCGTTTACCTTTCCAACCGCGACAGCGTGTTTGAGACGCCGGAAGCGCAGGAGCTGCTGTGGGTGCTACAGGCGGTGCTGGCCCCGGAGCGGGAAAATACCCTGCGCAGCGCGCTGGCTACCGCCATGATGGGCCTTAACGCGCAGGATATTGAACGGCTTAATCTCGACGAGCACGCCTGGGATACGGTGGTCGAAGAATTTACCGGCTACCGCCAGCTATGGCAGCAGCGTGGCGTGATGCCCATGCTGCGGGCGCTGATGTCGCAGCGTAATATCGCCGAAAATCTGCTGGCAACGCCCGGCGGTGAGCGGCGGCTAACCGACATCCTGCATATTAGCGAATTATTACAGGAAGCCGGAACCCAACTGGAGAGCGAGTATGCGCTGGTGCGCTGGCTGGCGCAGCATATCGCCGAACCGGATACCAACGCCGCCAGCCAGCAAATGCGGCTGGAGAGCGATAAGCACCTGGTGCAGATCGTCACCATCCATAAATCGAAAGGGCTGGAGTATCCGCTGGTCTGGCTGCCTTTCATAGCCCGTTTTCGCAAGCAGGAGCAGGCGTTTTACCACGATCGCACCTCGTTTGAAGCGGTGCTCGATCTCAACCACAGCGACGAAAGCCTGGAGCTGGCCGAAGCCGAAAGGCTGGCGGAGGATTTACGCCTGCTATACGTGGCGCTGACCCGCGCGGTCTGGCATTGCAGTCTCGGCATTGCGCCGCTGACCACCCGGCGCAGCGATAAACCCGGCGAAACCGATCTGCACCACAGCGCGCTGGGTCGCCTGATCCAGCAGGGGGAAGCTCGCGATGCCGCCGGTCTGGCAGCCTGTTTGCAGGCGCTGTGCAACGATCATATCGCGCTACGCTTCCCTGAAGCTCCGGACAGTAACCGCTGGCAAGCGCCTGAAACGCGCGAGGCAGAGCTCGCCGCCCGGCAGGTCCGCCGCCGGATGATCGACGAGTGGCGCGTTACCAGCTATTCCGGGCTACAACAGCGCGGGCACAGCCTGGCGCAGGATCTGCTGCCCCGGCTGGACATCGATGCCGCAGGCGTCGGCGAGGTGGTGGATGACCCGGAACTGACGCCGCATCAGTTTCCGCGCGGTGCGTCACCGGGGACTTTTTTACACAGCCTGTTTGAAGATCTTGATTTCACCCAGCCGCCGGAAGGTGAGTGGGTGCGGGAGAAGCTCCAACTGGCGGGTTTTGATGAGCAGTGGGAGCCGGTGTTGACCACCTGGATCGCTGCTATTCTGCGCACGCCGCTGCCAACGGCGGGCATCTCGCTAAGCCAGCTTACGGCGAAAGAAAAGCAGGTAGAACTGGAATTTTACCTGCCCATTGACCAGACGCTGGACGCGCCGAGCCTGGATGCGCTGATACGGCGCTTCGATCCGCTCTCCGCTGGCTGTCCGTCGCTGGATTTCCGCCAGGTGCGCGGTATGCTAAAAGGGTTTATTGACCTGGTATTCCGCCACGACGGGCGCTATTTCCTGCTGGATTACAAATCCAACTGGCTGGGCGAAAACAGTGAAGCCTACACCCAGTCGGCGATGGCGCAGGCGATGCAGGCCCACCGCTATGACCTGCAATATCAGCTTTACAGCCTGGCGCTGCACCGCTTTCTGCGTCACCGGCTGGCTGACTATGACTACGAGCGTCATTTTGGCGGCGTTATTTATCTCTTTTTACGCGGTATTGATGGTCAGGATCCGCAGCAGGGAATTTTCACCACCCGGCCCGATCCCCGGTTGATTAATGCGCTTGATGACCTGTTCGCCGGAGAGAAAGAGGAGATGGCGTAATGAATTTACAGACTTTGTTACTGGACGCCGTTACCCATAAAATTTTGCGTCCGCTGGACGTGCAGTTTGCCATGATGGTGGCGGAGCATGAGCATCCCGCCGTCATGCTGGCGGCAGCAATTCTTAGCCGCGACGCGGGCGAGGGGCACGTTTGCCTGCCGTTGTCGCGTCTTGTGCCGGATGAGCAGCAGAACGGCAAAGCGCGTGAACTGTGGGAGCAGCTGTTTGCTGCCGTTGACACACCTGCCGACTGGTCCTCACTGCTGGCGCAGTCGCAAGCGGTGAGCGACGATGAGACGCCCGCGCCGATGATCCTGCGCGCCGAGCGGCTGTATCTTAACCGTATGTGGCGCAATGAACTTTGTGTAGCCCGCTTTTTTAGCGAACAAAACCAGCCTGTCCCGGTCGATGAAACGCAGCTTGTCGCCACGCTGAATGCCCTGTTCCCGCCTTCTGATGAGGTGGACTGGCAAAAAGTGGCGGCGGCGGTGGCACTGACCCGGCGTATTTCGGTTATTTCCGGCGGCCCCGGCACCGGGAAAACCACGACCGTCGCTAAACTGCTGGCAGCGCTGGTGCAGCTGTCCACCCAGGAGAAATTTCGTATCCGGCTGGCGGCCCCGACCGGCAAAGCGGCGGCGCGCCTTACCGAATCACTGGGATCTGCGCTGCGTCGGCTGCCGCTGACCGAGCGGCAAAAGGAGATGCTGCCTGCCGAAGCCAGCACCCTGCACCGTCTGCTGGGCGCACAGCCGGGTAGCCAGCGCCTGCGTTATCATTCCGGCAATCCGCTGCATCTGGACGTGCTGGTCGTGGATGAAGCCTCAATGATCGACCTGCCGATGATGTCGCGGCTGATCGACGCGCTGCCCGCGCACGGGCGAATTATTTTCCTTGGCGACCGCGACCAGCTGGCTTCGGTCGAAGCGGGGGCGGTGCTGGGCGATATCTGCGCGTGGGTAAACGGTGGCTATACGCCTGTCCGCGCGGCGGAGCTCTCCCGGCTGACCGGCACACCGGTTCCGGTGGGAGAAGAAAGCGGCGCAGGCGCGCTGCGCGACAGCCTGTGCCTGTTGCAAAAAAGCTACCGATTTGGCAGCCATTCCGGCATCGGCCAACTGGCAACGGCGGTAAACTGCGGCGATAAGCGCTCGCTGAAAAGCGTCTGCGCCCAGGGGTTTGAGGACATTATACTCCGGCCGCTGCGTACCCATGATGAGTACCAGAACATGCTGGAAGATGCGCTGCGCGGCTACGAGCATTATCTGACGCTGCTCGGCACCCACGCTGAGCCGGAAGCGGTGCTGGCGGCGTTCGCGGAATTCCAGCTTCTTTGCGCGCTGCGGGAAGGGCCCTACGGCGTGAGCGGGCTGAACACCCAGCTTGAACAAACGCTGGCGCGTAAGCGTCACGTCTCTTTGCCGCGTCACTCGCGCTGGTACCAGGGACGTCCAGTGATGATTGCGCGCAATGACAGCGCGCTGGGGCTGTTTAACGGAGATATTGGCGTCGCGCTGGAAGGCGAGCAGGGGATGAGGGTCTGGTTTCCGATGCCCGACGGGACGGTGAAATCGTTTCATCCAGGCCGTTTGCCGGAGCACGACACCGCCTGGGCGATGACCGTGCATAAATCCCAGGGCTCTGAGTTTGACCACGCCGCGCTGATCCTGCCCGCGCAAAGCGTGCCGCTGGTCACGCGTGAGCTGGTTTACACCGCCATCACCCGTGCGCGCCAGCGTCTTTCTTTATATGCGGACGATAAACTGCTGGCGCAGGCCGTCGTCACCCGCACCGAACGGCGCAGCGGCCTGACGGCCTTCTTTGAAGGGATTCGCTAGCGTTAACCGAGATCGGCCATCAGCACCTTCGAGCGGCGCTGATAGTTGTACATCTCTTTTTTGCTTTCCGGCAGCAGATCGATATCGACCGGCGTAAAGCCGCGCTCCTGGAACCAGTGAATGCTGCGGGTGGTGAGGACAAACAGCTTGTTCAGGCCCATTTGTCTGGCCTGTGCCGCTACTCTGTCCAGCAGTACTTCGCCGCGCGACGAACTGCGATAATCGGGATGCACCGCCACGCAGGCCATTTCGCCAATTTTCTCTTCCGGGAAAGGGTAGAGTGCCGCACAGGCAATCGTCAGATTATCGCGCTGGATAATCGTGAATTTGTCGATTTCCATCTCCAGCTGTTCACGCGAGCGGCGCACCAGAATTCCCTGCTGCTCCAGCGGGCGGATCAGCTCAAGAATGCCGCCGATGTCATTAATGGTGGCGCGGCGGATCTGCTCTGAACTTTCCATCACGATTTGCGTGCCGATACCGTCGCGGGAGAACAACTCCTGCAACAGCGCGCCGTTTTCCTGATAGCTGATCAGGTGGCTACGGCGCACGCCGCTGCGGCAGGCCTTCAGCGCACCGCGCAGAAAACGCACGGTGCCGGAGTAATAATCACCTTCGGCTTCCAGCGCCTCAACCCGCGCCTGCGCTTCGTTGGGGAACAGCTCGGAAATAATCTCGCCGGATTCATCGAATACGCCCTGCGATGAGCAAAACCCGATCATCTTTTCGGCCTTCAGTTTAATCGCCAGTTGGGTGGCAATCTCTTCTGACGTCAGGTTAAAGCTCTCGCCGGTTACGGAGACAGCGACCGGACCCATCAGCACAATCGCGCCGCTGTCGAGCTGGCGATGAATGGCTTCTTCGTCAATACGGCGGATGCGCCCGCTGTGGCAGTAATCCACGCCGTCATCGACGCCCAGAGGCTGGGCAATAATAAAGTTGCCGCTCACCACGTTAATATGTGCGCCCTGGAGCGGCGTGTTGTTGAGGCTCATTGACAGACGTGCAGTGATATCAAGCTGCAACAGCCCCGCCGCCTGCTTGACCAGCTCCAGCGTGCGCGAATCGGTGACGCGGGTATGCTTATGATAAATCGGCGCGTGATGGTGCAGAGCCAGATTAGCGTCGATTTGCGGACGTGCGCCATAGACCAGCACCAGGCGAATGCCCAGACTGTGCAGCAGGCCGATGTCGTTGACAATACTGGAAAAGTTCTCATGCTCAATGGCTTCGCCGCCCAGCATAATGACGAACGTTTTGCCGCGATGCGCGTTGATATAGGGAACCGAATGGCGGAATCCTTCGACCAGTTCAGTTCTACGTTCCTTCACCACAGTCTCCACCTCAATGAATTATTATTCGTAATTAGTGTATTTTTATTCTGTTTTGCCGCCGGGTGCAAGTCAAAATTCGGCACGGCGCTTAGAAATTCCTTAGCAGAAAGAGGGATCCCTGAAGAATGTTTACCGTTTTAGGGGTGACAGCCTGGGCGGGTTTGGTTAAAGTTTTCGGTCAAAATGGACGAGTAAGATCCGATTCAAATTTTTCGCTCGGGAGAGGCATGTCGGGAAGCAAATCAGCATTAAGCCGCCGTCAGTTACTACAGGGCGCAGGGGCCATGTGGTTACTAAGCGTGAGTCAGACCAGTTTCGCCGCTGGCAGTCAGGTGGTGGCCGTTCGCGTCTGGCCCGCGTCTACCTATACGCGCGTAACGATTGAATCCAATAAAATGCTGAAGTACAAACAGTTTGCGCTGAGTAATCCAGAGCGGCTGGTGGTCGATCTCGAAGGCGTAAATTTGAATTCGGTGCTGAAAGGGGTAGGGGCGCAGATCCAGAACGACGATCCCTTTATTCGATCCGCCCGCGTCGGGCAGTTCGATCCACAAACCGTACGAATGGTGTTTGAACTGCGGCAGAACATTAAGCCGCAGCTTTTTGCGCTGGCTCCGGTCGCCGGGTTTAAGGAACGTCTGGTGTTGGATCTCTATCCAGCCAACGCTGAAGACATTCAGGATCCGCTGCTGGCCCTGCTGGAAGACTACAACAAAGGCGATCTTGAAAAGCAGGTGCCGCCGTCGCAGAGCGGCCCGCAGCCGGGTAAAGCCGGACGCGACCGCCCGATTGTGATTATGCTCGATCCCGGCCACGGCGGGGAGGATTCCGGCGCGGTCGGAAAATATCACACCCGCGAAAAAGATGTGGTCCTGCAAATCGCCCGACGACTGCGCACGCTTATCGAGCAGGAAGGCAATATGAAAGCCTTTATGACCCGCAACGAGGACGTGTTTATTCCGCTGAAGGTGCGGGTGGCAAAAGCGCAGAAGCAGCGCGCGGATCTTTTTGTCTCCATCCACGCCGATGCCTTCACCAGCCGCCAGCCGCGCGGCTCCTCGGTGTTTGCGCTGTCCACTAAAGGCGCGACCAGTACCGCCGCCAAATACCTCGCCCAGACGCAGAACGCCGCCGACCTGGTGGGGGGCGTGAGTAAAAGCGGCGATCGCTATCTCGATCACACCATGTTCGATATGGTGCAGTCGCTGACCATCAACGACAGCCTGAAGTTTGGTAAAGCGGTACTGGGCAAGTTAGGGAACGTGAATAAACTGCATAAAAATAAGGTCGAGCAGGCTGGATTCGCCGTGCTGAAAGCGCCGGATATCCCGTCGATCCTTGTGGAAACTGCGTTTATCAGTAATGTTGAAGAAGAACGCAAGCTGAAGACGGCGACCTTCCAGCAGGAAGTGGCCGAGTCGATTCTGGCGGGGATTAAAGCCTATTTTGCCGACGGGGCGACGCTGGCCCGGCTTGGATAAGCGCTCTGGCGCTGCCGTATGTCTGCGGTGGCGCTACGGGGAGTGGATAGACAGACGTAAAAAAACCGCAGGCTATAAATAGCGATGCGGCTTAGTTATCTTCACATTTACGGACGCTTTAAAATACGTATTGGTTGCGGGGGCCGGATT
>DIJC01000024.1:0-24458 GCA_002421005.1 Enterobacteriaceae bacterium UBA5654
GCTGACCCGGCGGCCTGTATGCCGTTGTTCCGTGTCAGTGGAGGCGCATTATAGGGAGTTATTCCGGCGTGACAAGCATAAATTTAAATTAATTTACTGAACGGGTCTTTTTTCACCAATCCGCTGCCTAATGCGCCAGATAATACTTCAAATGCTGTTTTTACCACCGTATCTGCCCACAAATGGCATACTGAAAAGCAGAGTGAATATTAAGGAACAGCTTTAATGAAGCTAAGCCCGCAGCAGTTGGCTGCTCAGAAGAACCTTTCATATGTGCTGGCGGAGAAGCTGGCGCAGAAAATTTTCAGGGGTGAATATGCCCCTGAAAGTATTTTGCCTGGCGAGATAGAGCTGGGCGAGCAGTACGGTGTGAGCCGGACAGCGGTCAGGGAAGCGGTGAAGACTTTAACTGCAAAAGGGATGGTATTACCCCGCCCCCGCATTGGCACCCGCATCATGCCGCAGAGCGACTGGAACTTCCTGGATAAGGAATTGCTTTCCTGGTGGATGACAGCCGAGAACTTTCAGGACGTAGTGCAGCATTTCCTCGTTATGCGTAGCAGCCTTGAACCTCAGGCTTGCCTGCTGGCGGCAACACTGGGTAGCGCGGAGCAAAAAGCGCAGCTTAATACGCTTATGGAGGAGATGGTCCATCTGAAGCAGCATTTTCAGCGTTCGCGCTGGATTGAAGTGGATATGGCCTGGCACGAACACATCTATAAGATGAGTAACAATCCCTTCCTGACCTCTTTCGCCACCTTGTTCCAGTCGGTCTACCATATTTACTTCACTTCTATAACCCAAAACGAAGTGATTAAGCTGGATTTACACCAGGCCATTGTTGACGCGATCCAGGACAGCGACGGCGATCGGGCGCAGGCGTCTTGCCGGGCATTACTGAGCGCCCCAACCAGCCAGCAAAGAACACAGGAGACAGAATGACCAGCAAAAAAGGGATTAGTATGGCCGGTTTGCCGTGGATCGCGGCAATGGCTTTTTTCATGCAGGCGCTGGACGCGACAATACTTAATACCGCTCTTCCGGCCATCGCACTAAGTCTCGACCGCTCTCCTCTCGCCATGCAATCCGCCATTATCAGTTATACCCTGACGGTCGCCATGCTGATCCCGGTCAGTGGCTGGCTGGCAGATCGCTTCGGTACTCGTCGGGTGTTTATGACCGCCGTCAGCCTGTTTACGCTTGGTTCCCTGGCCTGCGCGCTCTCCAGCTCGTTAACGGCGCTGGTCATTTTTCGCGTCATTCAGGGTATCGGCGGCGCGATGATGATGCCGGTTGCACGTCTGGCATTGCTGCGTGCTTATCCGCGCAGTGAACTTCTGCCAGTGCTGAACTTCGTCACCATGCCCGGTCTGGTCGGGCCGATTCTGGGGCCGCTGCTCGGCGGCGTGCTGGTCACCTGGGCAAGCTGGCATTGGATTTTCCTGATTAATATTCCGATTGGTGTTGCCGGTCTGCTGTACGCCCAGAAATATATGCCGAATTTTACTACGCCCCGGCGCAGCTTCGACATGAGCGGATTTCTGCTTTTTGGGCTGGGACTGGTGCTTTTCTCCAGCGGCATGGAACTGTTTGGTGAGAAGATCGTGGCGTCGTGGATTGCGCTGCTGATCATTGCCGTCAGCATCATTTTGTTGCTGAGCTATATTCGGCATGCCCGCCGCCATCCGAATCCCCTTATCGCTCTGCCGATGTTTAAAACGCGGACGTTCTCGGTCGGCATCGCCGGTAATCTGGCGACGCGGCTTGGCACCGGCTGCGTGCCGTTCCTGATGCCGCTGATGTTGCAGGTTGGCTTCGGCTATCCCGCCTTAATTGCAGGCTGCATGATGGCTCCTACCGCTCTCGGCTCCATCCTCGCGAAATCGATGGTGACGCAGGTGTTACGCAGGCTCGGCTACCGCCGCACGCTGGTCGGCATTACCGTATTTATCGGGCTAATGATTGCCCAGTTCTCGCTGCAATCCCCGGCGTATCCGATTTGGCTGATGCTGCTGCCCCTCTTTATATTAGGGATGGCGATGTCGACCCAGTTCACGGCGATGAATACCATTACGCTTGCCGATCTGACGGATGAAAATGCCAGCAGTGGAAACAGTATGCTGGCCGTAACGCAGCAACTTTCAATAAGCCTGGGCGTGGCGATCAGCGCCGCTGTGCTGCGCTTTTATGAAGGTTTTGACAGCGCCAATACCGTGGAACAGTTCCACTATACATTTATTACGATGGGGGCGATTACGCTGGTTTCGGCGGCGGTATTTATGCTGCTGCGCCCCAGAGACGGGCGCAACTTAATAAAAGAACGCCATTAGGTTCGGGTAGAGCCGCGCACCACCAGCTCCGGGGTGAGCTGAACGCGCTGCTGTTTCTGGTCGGGCTGCGCCATGCGGTGGATCAGTACATCGATTGCCAGTTCGCCCAGCTCATCTTTCGGCTGATGAACGGTGGTCAGCGGCGGCGTCATATAGCGCGCCAGTTCGATGTCATCATAGCCGACGATGGCCATATCTTCCGGGATGCGTTTTCCGGCCTGATAAAGCGCCTGATACGCGCCCACCGCCATCGCGTCGTTTCCGGCGAATACCGCATCGGGCGGTGCCGGGTGAGCCAGCAACTGTTTCATAGCGGCAAAACCGCCGCCGAATTCAAAGTCGCCGGTAATTTCATACCCGGCAGGGATCTCCAGACCGGCACGATGCATCGCTGCTCTGTATCCTTCAAGGCGCAGACGGGCGGGAGTTTTATCCAGCGGTCCGGTAAGGCAGCCAATACGCGTATAGCCCTGGTCGATCAGATGCTGGGTCGCTAAATCCCCGCCCAGCAGCGAGTTGTCCTGAATCAGGTCGCTGTCGCCATCAAAGGGTGCCCAGTCCATCATAACGGTAGGAACGGAAGGATAACGCTGAACGATTTCCGGCGAGGGCTGGTGCGTTTCGGTACACAGCAACAGCAGGCCATCCACCCGTTTCTGCATCAGCGTTTCCAGATTCTGATTCATGCGCTGCTCATTGCCTTCGGTGTTACATAACACCAGGCTATACCCGCGTTCGAAACAGCTGCGCTCAACGCCGCGCACCAGTTCGGAATAAAAAGGGTTGGTACTGGCGGTGATGAGCATACCGATAGTGCGGGTCTGATTCAGTTTGAGACTGCGCGCCAGCGCGGAGGGGGCATAGTTCAGCGTTTTAATAGCCGCATCCACTTTGTCAGTGATGGCCTCGCTGACAAAGCGATCTTTATTGATGACGTGAGAAACCGTTGAGGTGGAAACGCCCGCAAGGCGGGCAACATCCTTCATGGTAGCCAATCTTCACTCCTGCTGACGTAAAAACAGGTCAATCTCTTCGCGCCACGGCACCGAGGGCTGCGCGCCTTTTCGGGTGACCGCTATCGCCGCCGCCGCATGAGCAAAACGAATGGCGTCCGCCAGCGGCTTTTCTTCCAGCAGCGCAGTGATTAACGCGCCGTTAAAGGTATCGCCTGCGGCGATGGTATCCACGGCCTGAACTTTAAAGCCCGGCACGCGCTGGCCTTTTCCGTTAGTGCTGGCCCATACGCCACGGCTGCCTAAAGTAATAATAACCGTTTTAATGCCTTTCGCGTGCAGCGCCTGCGCCGCACTAGCCGCGTCAGCGTCGCTTTCAACTTTAATTCCCGTCAGCTTTTCGGCTTCGGTTTCATTGGGCGTGATGATATCCACCAGCGCCAGCAGTTCGTCCGACAACGCCCGCGCAGGTGCCGGGTTGAGGACTACGGTCGTCTGGTGCTGATGAGCAATTTTTGCTGCCGCCAGCACGCTTTCAAGCGGTGATTCGAGCTGCATCAACAGCGCCGACGCCTGGGCAATACGTTCCTGCTGCGCCGCCACCAGCGCCGGAGAGAGCGCTGCGTTAGCCCCCGCATGAATACCGATGACATTCTCGCCTTCGCCGTTAACGAAAATCAGCGCCACGCCCGTGGATTCGCCATTAATAGTACTGATCGGCTCCACGTCGATATTATCGCTCACCAGCTGCGTGCGGATGCGCTCGCCAGTGTCATCATCGCCGGTACAGGCAATAAACGCGATATTCGCTCCGCTGCGCCCGGCGGCTACCGCCTGATTAGCGCCTTTGCCGCCAAACGCGATTTGATAATGATTGCCGGTAACGGTTTCGCCAGGCGTGGGGAAGGCGTCGAGATTGAGAATGTGATCGGCATTGATACTGCCGAGAACGACGAGAGTGCCTGCGGTTTTCATGTTCAGCTTGTCCTTAAAGTGCGCCACCGCTGGCGGTGGCGCGTGCCCTGCTTTTCTTTTTGATTTAAAAGCGATTACTGCTTGATGACCAGTTTCAGGTCAACCGGGTATTTCGCCTGCACTTTTTCGCCTTTCAGCACTTTGTCAGCCGTTTCTACACCCTTCGCGCCAATCTGCTCCGGTAACTGGGCAATAGTTGCCGCCAGTTTGCCATCGTTTACCGCTTTTTCGCCATCCGGCGTGCCGTCAAATCCAACGACCATCACATCAGATTTACCCGCAGTTTGCAGCGCACGCAGTGCGCCCAGCGCCATTTCGTCGTTCTGAGCAAAGACGGCCTGCACGTCAGGATGCGCGGTCAGCAGGTTCTGCATGACGTTCAGACCTTTAGTGCGGTCGAAATCAGCAGGCTGGCTGGCGAGAACGTTAAATTTATGAGCAGCAACCGCCTGCTGGAAACCTTCACCACGCTCGCGGGCGGCAGACGTCCCGGCGATGCCCTGTAATTCAATCACTTTGGCGCTTTCGCCCGCTTTCTTGGCGATATAGTCACCGGCGATTTTCCCGCCCAGCACGTTATCAGACGCGATATGGCTGACCACTTCGCCCGATGCCGCCACACGGTCAAGGGTGATTACCGGGATTTTCGCCTTGTTAGCCATTTTGACTGCGTTGCCCACCGCATCGGAATCGGTCGGGTTGATCAGCAGAATTTTGGTGCCGCGCACCGTTAAATCCTGAACGTTCGCCAGCTCTTTCGCCGGGTTATTCTGTGAATCCAGAACCACCAGGTTATACCCCAGTTTATCCGCTTCTTTTTGCGCACCGTCTTTCAGAGAGACGAAGAACGGGTTATTAAGCGTGGAAACCACCAGCGCAATGGTGTCTTTTGCCATTGCGTTCGCGCTGACCGTTGCACTCAGTGCGACAGCCGAAACCAGAGTAGCCAGTTTTTTCATGTTCATATTTAAGATGTCCTGTAGTGTCGTTATTACTGCTTTTTGTTGTCTACCAGCACCGCCAGCAAAATCACCACCGCTTTAACGATCATCTGGTAATAGGAGGAAACACCTAACAAATTCAAGCCATTATTCAGGAAGCCAAGGATTAATGCACCAATCAGCGTCCCCATTATGCGACCCTTACCCCCTGCCAGGCTGGTACCGCCCAGCACCACCGCTGCAATAGCGTCCAGCTCGTAGCCAGTGCCTGCGGTTGGCTGCGCGGAAGAAAGGCGCGCCACTTCAATAATACCCGCCAGCGAAGCCAGCAGGCCACTTAGCGAATAGACAATAATTTTGATTTTATTAACGCTGATCCCGGACAGCCGCGTCGCCGCTTCGTTACCGCCCAGCGCATAGATATAGCGCCCCAGACGGGTGTGATGCAGCATGTACCATGCGGCGAGGAACACAACCCCCATGATCCACACCGGCGTCGGAATGCCCAGCGGACGGCCAATCCCGAACCAGCCAAAGACATCGGCATTCTCGGTAAAGCCCGTATTGACCGGGCTGCCGTTGGTGTAAACCATCGTCACCCCGCGCAGCAGCAGCATCATCACCAGCGTAGCGATGAACGCCTGCACGCGGCCTTTTGCCACAATCACGCCCGTTACCGCGCCGATTGCCGCACCCAAAGCCAATGCTGCCGCCACGGCGACCAGCGCGTTGACTTCAATCCCGACAATGGATGCCGCCACCGCACCGGTCAGCGCCAGCAGAGAACCGACGGACAGGTCGATCCCGGAGGTCAAAAT
This sequence comes from Enterobacteriaceae bacterium UBA5654, assembly GCA_002421005.1. Taxonomy (GTDB): domain Bacteria; phylum Pseudomonadota; class Gammaproteobacteria; order Enterobacterales; family Enterobacteriaceae; genus Superficieibacter. The sequence continues at coordinate 6,018 of DIJC01000024.1, forward strand.
CACCAGCGTCATCCCCACCGCCATAATGGCGTTTACGGAAGTTTGCTGAAGAATGTTGAACAGGTTATTAACGGTAAAAAAGTTCGGACTCATGGTAGAGACAATCGCGATCAGCACCAGCAGGGCAATCAGCGATTTTTGCTCCAGCAGCCACGCTTTGGTGAAATAACGGCGACCAGCAACAGCCTGGGTAGTCATTGTTTTACTCCTGATTCACGCGATTAAGCTTGCCCACAGCGGCAGCCATTAACACTTCCTGGGTGGCCTGCTCGCGAGTGAACTCACCGCCGGTATGCCCTTCATGCATCACAATGATGCGATCGCTCATCCCCAGCACTTCCGGCATCTCGGAGGAGACCAGAATGATGCTCAGACCGTCGGCCTTGAACTGGTTAATAAGCTGATAAATCTCTTTCTTCGCTCCCACGTCCACGCCGCGCGTTGGCTCATCGAGGATCAGCACTTTCGGGCGGGTCATCAGGCCGCGCGCAATCGCCACCTTCTGCTGATTACCGCCAGAAAGCAGGCCGATGGCCTGTTCCATCGACGGCGTTTTGACGTTAAACAGGCGGATAAAATCACCCACAGCCTGCTGTTCATCTTTATGTTTCAGGGTGCCGCCCGCGTGGCTAAAGTAGCGCAGCGCCGTCAGCGACATATTCTCTTTCACCGACATGCCGAGCACTAATCCGTCGCGTTTGCGATCCTCGGAAATGTATACGATGCCGTTCGCCAGCCCGTCCTGCGGGGTGCGGGTCACGACCTCGCGTCCGTCCAGCGTAACCTGACCATCGGTGCGCGGCAGCGCGCCGTACAGCACCTTCATCAGTTCGGTACGCCCCGCGCCCATCAGTCCGGCAACGCCCAGGATTTCGCCTCTGCGCAGGGTAAACGACACTCCGTTTACGCCCGGACCGCACAGGTTATCGACCTTCAGGCGCACGTCGCCCGGCGTTTTATCAAGGCGCGGATACTGATCTTCCAGCTTGCGCCCGACCATCATTTCAATCAGCGTATCTTCACTCAGACTGGTAACTTCCCGCTCGGCAATAAACTGCCCGTCGCGGAATACCGTTACGTCGTCGCAAATCTCGAAAATCTCTTTCATGCGATGAGAGATATAAACAATGCCGCGTCCCTGCGCTTTCAGTTCGCGGATGACGCGGAACAGGGAGTCGGTTTCGGTATCGGTCAGCGCGTCGGTCGGCTCATCCATAATGATGACTTTCGACTCGAAGCTCAGCACTTTGGCAATTTCCACCATTTGCTGATCGCCAATCGACAGATCGCCCACCAGACGGTCACTTTTAAAGCGCAGATTGAGTTTCGCCAGCAGCTTATCCGCTTCGGCATACATGGTTTTCCAGTCGATTTTGCCGAAGCGGTTGACGAATTCGCGGCCCAGGAAAATATTCTCGGCAATGGTTAGCTGCGGGATCAGATTCAACTCCTGATGAATAATCCCGATACCCGCTTCCTGTGACGATTTCGGCCCGGTAAAAGCCGTTTCCTGCCCCAGCCACAGCAGCGAACCGGCATCGCGGGTGTAGATCCCGGTCAGCACTTTCATCATCGTCGATTTGCCCGCGCCGTTTTCGCCGACCAGCGCCATCACGCGACCGGCGTACACGTTCAGCGCCGCGCCGGAGAGGGCTTTCACGCCGGGAAACGCTTTATCGATGCCTTTGAGTTGCAGTAATGCGTCCATGAGGGCCTCAGAAGGTGACGCCAGCACAGAGAATGATATTCGCATACGGGGAACACTCCCCGCTGCGAATGACCGCCTGACTGTCTGCGGTTTGTTTTTTAAAGTGCTCATGCGACGTGTAATGCACGTCAATGGTGTTTCCCTGGTGTTGTTGCAGTTGCCCGATATGGCTGAGCAACGTTTCGTGGAGCTGCGGATTATGTTCTTTAATCTCTGTCGCGAGGATCACCGCTTCAACCTGCATTTCACTGGTGACCACCTCCAGTACCTGCATAAACCCCGGAACGCCCTGGGTTAATGCCATATCAATGCGCGTGGTGCTGGCCGGAACAGGCAAGCCTGCATCACAGACCACCAGCGTATCGGTATGTCCCAGCCGGGAGATGACCGAGGAAATTGCAGAATTGAGAACCGTGCCTTTCTTCATTTTTATGCTCCACTAGCGAAACGTTTCGCTGATAAGGAGTTTAGCGCGGGAGATGAGCAGAAAACCATCATGACGTTGCAGAAATGTGATCGGCGTCGAAACGTTTCGCTACGTGAAATGCGAAGGAATTTTTCGCGTACCGGGCAGCGCTTACTCTGCGCCGCCCGGCCTGATATTTTAGATCTCGACCTGGGTTCCCAGCTCAATCACCCGGTTTGGCGGGATCTCAAACTGATCCGGCGCGCGCAGGGCGTTACGCTGAAGCAGCAGGTACAGCTTGCCGCGCAGCCGCAGGTAAAGCGGACGCTTACCGATAATCAGCGACTCGTGCGACATAAAGAATGACGTTTCCATCATTCGGCAGCTTAAGCCTTCCAGACCACAGCGGTGGAACACCTCTTCCACGTTCGGCGTTTCACGCCAGCCGTAGCTTGCCACCACCCGCCAGAAGGTCGGCGAAAGCTGCTCGATCTGTACGCGACGCACATTATGGACATACGGCGCATCTTCCGTGCGCAGGGTCAACAGGATCACCCGCTCATGCAACACTTTGTTATGTTTAAGATTATGCATCAGCGCAAAGGGGATGACGTTCAGCGCGCGGGACATATATACCGCCGTCCCCGGCACGCGAACCGGCGGCGATTTCTCCAGCGAGGCGATCATCGCCTCCAGAGAATTGCCGTGCTCGTGCATCCGACGCAGCAGGCGGAAGCGCTCGCTTTTCCAGGTGGTCATGATGGTGAACATGACCAGACCGAGGCTTAACGGTAGCCAGCCGCCGGAAACCAGCTTATCCAGATTCGCCGAGAACAGCGGGATATCAATGCACAGGAAGGCAATCAGGATGAACGCCACCAGGAACTTATTCCAGTGCCAGTTTTTACGCGCTACGGTGGTGGAAAGGAACGTGGTCAGTACCATTGTCCCGGTCACCGCAATACCGTACGCCGCCGCCAGATTACTGGAGTGTTCGAAACTGACAATCACAATCACTACCGAGGCGTAAAGCAGCCAGTTAATGAACGGGATGTAGATCTGCCCGGACTCCATTTCTGAAGTATGGATAATGCGCATCGGCGATAAATACCCCAGCCGCACAGCCTGACGGGTCAGGGAAAAGACCCCGGAAATCACCGCCTGTGACGCAATTACCGTCGCCAGCGCTGCGACAATCAACAACGGGATCAGCGCCCAGTCGGGGGCCAGCAAGAAGAACGGGTTTTTAATCGCTTCCGGGTGACGCAGCAGCAGCGCGCCCTGGCCGAAATAGTTCAGTACCAGCGAAGGCAGAACCACCGAGAACCAGGCCAGCCGAATGGGTAACTTCCCAAAGTGCCCCATATCCGCATACAGCGCTTCCACGCCGGTAATCGACAGCACGACCGCGCCAAGCGCCACGAAAGAGATCGTTTTGTATTCGACGAAGAAATGCACCGCCCACATCGGGTTGAGCGCGTGCAGCACATCCGGGTTAGCGATGATACTGCGCAGTCCCAGCACCGCCAGGATCAGGAACCAGATGAGCATTATCGGCGCAAAGAGTTTGCCGACCATCCCGGTGCCGTGCTTCTGAATAACAAACAGCAAGGTCAGCACGATAATCGACAGCGGCACCACCCAGCTATCGAGCTGCGGGGCGACAATCTCCAGACCTTCAATCGCCGACATCACCGATATTGCTGGCGTGATGACCACCTCACCGTAGAAAAAACTGCCGCCAATCAGCCCCATAATCACCAGGATCGAGGTGGTCCTGGCTGAGGTATTGCGCCCCGCCAGCGACATCAGCGTCAGTATTCCCCCTTCACCGGCATTATCAGCGCGCATGACGAAGGTCAGATACTTAATTGAAACCACACAAATCAGAAGCCAGAAAATCAGCGACAGAAAGCCAAACACGGCGTCTCGTTCCACGCCAAAACCGAACTGGCCAGACAGACATTCACGAAGCGTATAAAGCGGGCTGGTACCAATATCACCGTAGACAACCCCAATGGCTGCGAGCGTAATCGCAGACAATGATTGCTTTTTATCAGTGCTCATAGACAGATCTTTCGTTGGAATAAGGAGTGTGTGCTTAATCCCTTAGCCCACAAAAAGCGCACAGTATGCATGATAAATGGCAAAATCGTACCCCTAAGTGAAGTCAGATTAACCTGGCTCAAAGAAAATGAGTCAGATCTTCAGTCTATTACCGGCCTGCTGTTAAAACGCTATACTCGCTTTTTACCGCCTGAAAATGGCAGAAGGACGTAATTTATTATGGCTCAAGCACATCTATTAGCAGAAAGAATTTCCCGTCTGAGCAGCGCGCTGGAAAAAGGACTCTTCGAGCGCAGCCACGCCATCCGGCTGTGCCTGCTGGCAGCGTTAAGCGGCGAAAGCGTCTTTCTGCTGGGGCCGCCGGGGATTGCCAAAAGCCTGATTGCGCGGCGCTTAAAATACGCTTTTCAGCACGCGCGGGCATTTGAATATCTGATGACCCGTTTCTCCACGCCGGAAGAAGTGTTTGGTCCGCTCTCGATTCAGGCGCTAAAAGATGAAGGCCGCTATGAACGTCTTACCGCAGGCTATCTGCCGGAAGCGGAAATCGTCTTCCTTGATGAAATCTGGAAAGCAGGCCCGGCGATCCTCAACACCCTGCTGACCGCCATCAACGAGCGCCAGTTCCGTAACGGCGCACACGAAGAAAAAATTCCGATGCGTCTGCTGGTGGCGGCGTCTAATGAACTCCCGGAAGCGGACAGCAGCCTCGAAGCGCTTTATGACCGTATGCTCATCCGCCTGTGGCTGGACAAAGTCCAGGATAAAGGTAACTTTCGCTCAATGCTGACCAGCCAGCAGAATGAAAACGATAACCCGGTGGCCGCCAGTCTCCAGGTGACGGATGAAGAATTCACCCAATGGCAAACGGATATCGGCAAAGTAACACTCCCGGACAGCGTGTTTGAGTTGATTTTTATGCTGCGCCAGCAGCTTGATAACCTGCCCGCCGCGCCGTATGTTTCCGACCGACGCTGGAAAAAAGCGATCCGCCTGTTGCAGGCCAGCGCGTTTTTCAGCGGTCGCGACGCCATCGCGCCCATTGATACAATCCTGCTGAAAGACTGTCTCTGGTATGACGCGGAGAGTAAAAATCTGCTTCAGCAGCAGCTCGAAATATTGATGACCGGGCACGCCTGGCAACAGCAGCCGCTACTGAACCGACTGGGTGCCATCACCCAGCGGCGTGTTCAGATCCAGCAGCAGCAAAGCGATAAAACCGCGCTGAAAGTGCAGCGTCAGGGCGGTATGTTCAGCCGTAAACCGCATTACGAACTGCCACCGGAAATGACCGATCCGGTGATCACCCTTCTGCTCCAGCAACCGCTGAAGCTGCATGATATGGACGTGGTCCACCTGACCTTTGAACGCCCGGCGCTGGTCAACTGGCTGGAAAAGGGCGGTGAAATTCGCGCCAAACTCAACGGTATCGGCTTTGCGCAAGTGGTGAATCTCGATGTCGATCCCGGTCAGTATCTGGTGGTGCGCGACGTCAGCCTTCAGGGAACGCGCCTGGCGCTGCCCGGCCTTTCATCAGAAAACATGCCGGATGAAATCAAGCAGCAGCTTGAGGCTCTGGATGACGAGTGGCACCAGCAGCACGCCCGCTTTAGCGAGCAGCAAAAATGCCTGTTTATCTCCGCCGACTGGCTGGGGCGTATTGAAGCCAGCCTGCAGGACGTGGGCGAGCAAATCAAACAGGCGAAACAATGCTGAATCTGGATACGCTGAATGCCCTGCTGGCGATTAGCGAAGACGGATTAATCGAAGAAGTGGTACTTGCACTGATGGCCTCGCCGGTGCTGGCTCTCTTCTTCGAAAAGTTTCCACGTCTGAAAAATGCCGTTACCGACGATATCCCGCGCTGGCGGGAATCGTTAAAAAGCCGCCTCAAAGAAACCCGCGTTTCGCCGGAACTCAGCGAAGAGGTGATGTGCTATCAGCAAAGCCAGCTTCTTTCTACCTCCCGCTTTATCGTGCAACTGCCACAAATTCTGGCGCTGCTGGATAAGGTCAAATCACCGTGGGCGGAACAGGCCAAAAAGCTGGTGGATGCAAATCCTTCATTTACCCCGGCGCTGCACACCCTGTTTTTGCAGCGCTGGCGGCTAAGCCTGATTGTTCAGGTCACGACGCTGAATCAGCAACTTCTGGAAGAAGAGCATGACAAACTGCTCAATGAAGTACAGGAGCGGATGACTTTCAGCGGTCAGCTTGAGCCGGTGCTGGTAGAAAACGACAACGCCGCCGGACGGCTGTGGGACATGAGCAGCGGCAAACTTCAGCGCGGCGATTACCAGCTCATCGTTAAATACGGTGATTTTCTCAGCCAGCAGCCGGAGCTTATGCAACTGGCAGAGCAACTGGGCCGCTCGCGCGAGGCAAAATCGGTGCCGAAAAAAGACGCGCCGATGGAAACCTTCCGCACGCTGGTGCGCGAGCCGTCAACCGTCCCGGAGCAGGTCGATGGCATTATGCAGAGTGATGACATCCTGCGTCTGCTGCCGCCGGAACTGGCGACACTGGGCATTACCGAACTGGAGTATGAGTTTTACCGGCGGCTGGTGGAAAAACAGCTTCTGACCTACCGCCTGCACGGGGAAGCCTGGCGGGAGAAAGTTACCGAACGCCCGGTAACGCATCAGGATTTTGATGAACAGCCGCGCGGCCCCTTTATCGTCTGCGTGGATACGTCCGGCTCAATGGGCGGCTTCAATGAACAATGCGCGAAGGCTTTTTGCCTGGCGCTTATGCGCATTGCCCTCGCCGATAACCGCCGCTGCTTTATCATGCTGTTCTCCAGCGAAGTGGTGCGCTACGAGCTTTCCGGCGCGTCGGGTATTGAGCAGGCGATCCGCTTTTTAAGCCAGCGCTTTCGCGGCGGCACCGATCTGGCGAGCTGTTTTCGCGCGATTGTTGAGCGGATGCAGGATCATGAATGGTCAGATGCTGACGCGGTGGTGATCTCGGATTTTATCGCCCAGCGGCTGCCGGACGAGGTGGTAAAGAAGGTGAGTGAACTCCAGCGAGTACATCAGCACCGGTTTCATGCGGTGGCGATGTCCTCTCACGGCAAACCCGGTATCATGCGCATTTTCGATCATATCTGGCGCTTTGATACCGGGATGCGCAGCCGCCTGCTGCGACGCTGGCGGCGTTAAATTACAGCAGCGCAGCAACGCTCTCGCGCACCTGCGCGGGCCACACGCCGCACTGCACCTGGCCGATATGCGGAAGCTGGAGCAGCAGCATCGTCAGACGCGACTGACCGATCCCTCCGCCGATAGTCTGCGGCATTTCACCGCGCAGCAGCGCCTGATGCCACTCCAGCTGCAGACGATCTTCGTCGCCGGTCAGCGCCAGCTGGCGTTTAAGGGCTTCAGCATCCACGCGGATGCCCATAGAAGACAGCTCAAGCGCATCTTCCAGCGTCGGGTTCCACACCAGAATATCGCCGTTCAGCCCGGCAAAACCTTCAGCGGAGGCGGAGCTCCAGTCATCATAATCCGGCGCGCGCACATCGTGACGTTTGCCGTCGGAAAGCGTCCCACCGATACCGATCAGGAACACCGCTCCCAGCTCTTTAGCGATGGCCCGCTCGCGGCCTTTGGCATCAAGATCGGGATAGCGGGTCAGCAGATCCTGACTGTGAACGAAGTGGATCTGTTCCGGCAGGAACGGTGCCAGACCAAACTCCTCACTCACGGCCGCTTCGGTTGCCTTAATACCCGCCCAGATTGCCTCTACGGTAGAATGCAGCGTTGCGATATGACGTTCGCCGTCGCCCATCACCCGCTCCCAGTCCCACTGGTCAACATACACAGAATGAATGGCGGTCAGGCGGTCTTCATCCGGGCGCAGGGCTTTCATATGCGTGTACAGCCCTTCACCCGCGCTGAAGTCGTGTTGCCCCAGGGTTTGACGTTTCCATTTCGCCAGTGAATGCACCACTTCAAAAGTGGCGTCCGGCAGCGTTTTCACTTTTACCTGCACCGCTTTTTCGCAACCGGACAAGTTATCCTGCGTCCCGTCTCCTACACGGCTTAAGATCGGAGCCTGAACTTCAATCAGGCCCAGCTTCTCTTCCAGCTGGCGGGAAAAGTGGGATTTAACGAAACTGATCTGGCGTTGTTTTGCGATATAAGCGGTTTTCATTTTATAACTCCTGCGTCCTGTTGATTATGATTAAGCAACAAAACGAGGGCGAAATTCAATAATCCACAAACAAAAAGCCCAACTCACTTTTGATTCATCAAAATAAAACGCTAAAATAGAGTGAATCTCTATTCTTCATAAGAAAAAGCTATGGAAAATTATCAGATCGACAATCTGGATCGCGGCATCCTTGAGGCGCTAATGGTCAATGCCCGCACCGCTTATGCGGAACTGGCAAAACAATTCGGCGTCAGTCCCGGTACCATTCACGTTCGCGTAGAGAAAATGAAGCAGGCGGGCATTATCACCGGCGCGCGAATTGATATCAGCCCGAAGCAATTGGGCTACGACGTTTGCTGCTTTATAGGCATCATTTTAAAAAGTGCCAAAGATTACCCGTCGGCGCTGGCGAAGCTCGAAAGTCTTGATGAAGTGACCGAAGCGTACTACACCACCGGGCATTACAGCATCTTTATTAAGGTCATGTGCCGGTCGATCGATGCGCTTCAGCAGGTACTTATCAACAAGATCCAAACAATTGATGAAATTCAGTCCACCGAGACGCTGATCTCCCTGCAGAACCCGATTATGCGCACCATCCGCCCATAACGATCAATTTTAATCCCCCACTTATCCACGGGTAGATCCCAGCCTGTACACCGCGTACAATAGCCCCTCTTTAACAGGACGGGCTATCATGGCAGACATCACTCTTATCAGCGGCAGCACCCTTGGCGGTGCCGAATACGTTGCGGAACACCTGGCTGAAAAGCTGGAAGATGCCGGTTTTTCAACCGAAACCCTGCATGGTCCGCTGCTGGACGATCTCACTGCAAGCGGGATCTGGCTGGTGATCTCCTCCACGCATGGCGCAGGCGATCTCCCGGACAACATTCAGCCGTTGCTGGACGATCTTAAAGAGCAACAGCCTGACCTTTCTGCCGTTCAGTTTGGGGCAATGGGTATTGGCAGTCGGGAATATGACACTTTCTGCGGCGCGATCGAAAAACTGGAAGCCGAACTGAAGATCTGCGGAGCAAAACAGATCGGCGAAACGCTGAAGATCAACGTGCTGGAACATGACATTCCGGAGGATCCGGCAGAAGAATGGCTGGGATCGTGGATTAATTTACTCAAAAACGCTTAAAGATCGCGCGATCGAATGTGGATAACTATGCTTAAAAGCACTGCTTAACCGGTAGTTATCCCAAGTATAACCGTTGTTCAGTTTTTGAGTTGTGTATAACCCGCCTTTTTGATCCCAGCTTATACTGGATGGGATCACCGATCATTCACAAGTAATGATCCTCACTAACGCTATGATCTTTAATGGCGGATCCGACTTATCCACAAGAGATGGCGATCCTAATAAGAGATCATAATAAAACAGATCTCTATTTAAAGATCTTCTTTATTAAATACTCAGGATCCTGGTGCTTTCTCGATCGACTAAAGTTGAGTAGAATCCACGGCCCGGGCTTCAATCCTTTTCAACACCGCTTTACGCGAGGCAAATCACCATGTTTTATCAGGATCCTTTTGACGTCATCATCATTGGCGGGGGTCATGCAGGCACTGAGGCCGCGATGGCCGCAGCGCGTATGGGTCAACAGACTCTGCTTTTGACACACAATATCGACACGCTGGGGCAGATGAGCTGCAACCCGGCGATTGGCGGCATTGGGAAAGGACACCTGGTAAAAGAAGTCGATGCGCTTGGCGGTCTGATGGCGACTGCGATCGACCACGCAGGCATTCAGTTTAGGATACTAAACGCCAGCAAAGGGCCGGCCGTTCGAGCCACCCGTGCACAGGCGGATCGCGTGCTCTATCGCCAGGCGGTGCGCACTGCGCTGGAGAATCAGCCAAACCTGATGATCTTCCAGCAGGCGGTTGAGGATCTTATCGTCGAAAACGATCGTGTGGTCGGTGCCGTGACCCAGATGGGGTTGAAATTCCGCGCCAAAGCGGTAGTGCTGACCGTCGGCACATTCCTGGACGGCAAGATCCACATCGGACTGGATAACTACAGCGGCGGCCGTGCAGGCGATCCGCCGTCAATCTCCCTCTCACGTCGTCTGCGGGAACTGCCGCTGCGCGTTAATCGCCTGAAAACCGGGACTCCGCCGCGTATTGATGCGCGGACTATCGACTTCAGCGTACTGGCACAGCAGCATGGCGATACCCCGCTGCCCGTATTCTCGTTCATGGGACGTCAGGAGCAGCATCCGCGTCAGGTGCCGTGCTATGTCACCTACACCAACGAAAAAACCCATGATGTGATCCGCAATAACCTCGATCGCAGCCCGATGTATGCCGGGGTGATCGAAGGGATCGGCCCACGCTACTGCCCGTCGATCGAAGATAAAGTCATGCGCTTTGCCGATCGTAACCAGCATCAGATCTTCCTCGAACCGGAAGGACTGACGTCCAACGAAATTTACCCGAACGGCATCTCGACCAGCCTGCCTTTCGATGTACAGATGCAAATCGTCCGCTCAATGCAGGGGATGGAAAATGCGAAGATCGTCCGCCCTGGCTACGCCATTGAGTATGACTTCTTCGATCCGCGCGACCTGAAACCAACCCTGGAAAGCAAATTTATCCATGGCCTGTTCTTTGCCGGGCAGATCAACGGCACCACCGGCTATGAAGAAGCGGCGGCGCAGGGGCTGCTGGCAGGTCTCAACGCTGCCCGTTTCTCGGCGGAGAAAGAGGGCTGGGCACCGCGTCGCGATCAGGCTTATCTCGGCGTGCTGGTTGACGATCTCTGCACACTTGGCACCAAAGAGCCGTACCGCATGTTTACTTCGCGGGCGGAATACCGCCTGATGCTGCGTGAAGACAACGCCGATCTGCGTCTGACCGAAGCGGGCCGTGAACTGGGCCTGGTGGACGATGCACGCTGGGCGCGTTTCAACGAGAAGCTGGAAAACATCGAGCATGAACGCCAGCGCCTGAAAGCAACCTGGGTTTCCCCGTCTGCGGAATCGGCGGATGAAGTAAATACGCAGTTAAGCGCGCCGCTCTCCCGCGAAGCCAGTGGAGAAGATCTGCTGCGCCGCCCGGAAATGACCTATCAGCAACTGACGTCGCTCACCCCGTTTGCTCCGGCACTTGCTGATGTCCAGGCCGCTGAACAGGTTGAGATCCAGGTGAAGTACGAAGGTTATATCGCCCGTCAGCAGGATGAGATCGACAAGCAGCTGCGTAACGAAAGCACTCTGCTGCCAGCGACGCTGGATTACCGTCAGGTTTCCGGGCTGTCCAACGAGGTCATCGCCAAGCTGAACGATCACAAACCGGTTTCTATCGGTCAGGCGTCGCGTATCTCCGGCGTGACTCCGGCGGCGATTTCCATCCTGCTGGTCTGGCTGAAAAAACAGGGTATGCTGCGCCGCAGCGCGTAATTTATTGTTGCCCGGTCAGGCGTCAAGCCGCCGGGCAAATCATCTTTAACAGGTAATCACCGTGTTCAACAAACTTTCTCGTCTGCTGGATGACGCCAGCATTTTGCTTACCGATCACCAGATAAACCAGCTGGTTGCGTATGTCGACATGCTGAACAAATGGAATAAAGCGTACAACCTGACCTCGGTGCGCGACCCGAACGAGATGCTGGTGCGCCATATCCTCGACAGCATTGTGGTTGCCCCGCACTTGCAGGGTGAACGTTTTATTGATGTCGGTACCGGCCCTGGTTTACCCGGTATTCCGCTGTCCATCGTGCTCCCCGATGCGCAGTTCACGCTGCTCGACAGCCTGGGCAAACGGGTCCGTTTTCTGCGTCAGGTACAGCACGAGCTGAAACTGGAAAATATTCATCCCGTACAGAGCAGGGTAGAGGCGTTTCCCGCCGAGCCGCCTTTTGATGGCGTGATCAGCCGGGCCTTTGCTTCCCTGACCGATATGGTGGAATGGTGCCATCATCTTCCGGGCGAAGCAGGACGCTTTTATGCGCTGAAAGGTCAGTTGCCTGATGAAGAAATCGCCGCGCTGCCCGTTGAATTTTCAGTAGAATCGACTCTCAAACTTCGGGTTCCACAACTCGACGGCGAGCGACATCTGGTAATTATTCGCCCTAACAAAGTTTAATTTTTATCAAAAAAAGTAGAGAAAAATGCTTTTTGACGATGTTAAAAAATTGGGTGATAAATGCTCATGCGCTGGATGGCTTTTAACTATTCATTAACTGGATATTTTCGTAATGTTAACGCCGCTCTTTTTGTTAACCACAAAAATAGTCAACATGGAAAATATCAGTCTGCTAAAAGTCTGCCGCTTTGATAACATTCATGTGTTAAATATTTATTATAAATGTCAATGAAGTGTTTTTATGAAGTATGCGGATGTTTAGCAAAAAATAGGCATGATTAACGTTAATTATCAAAAAGATAAAAACAAGGCGGATGTGAACAGCGATAACAGGCTGAAATTGAAAATGTTTAATCTGTGATCTGGTGCACGCTTTATCATCAGGCTTTTCGCGCAATCCGAACTTTTGCCCGATTGTTCACAGTTTGATGAAAAGTTTAAAAATAGCGCTCCAGAAAATTATTTAAACATTTATTCACCTTTTCGCTACTTATTGTTTGAAATCACGAGGCCGCACCGTATAATTTGACCGCTTTTTGATGCTTGACTATGTGGCGCAAACGACGTTTTATACGACTCGCGGCATACCTCTTAGGGAGCAGGAGTAAAAACGTGATGTCTGTGTCGCTCTTGAGTAGAAACGTTGCTCGTAAGCTTCTGTTCATTCAGTTTCTGGCAGTAATGGCAAGTGGATTGCTGTTTAGCCTCAAAGACCCCTTCTGGGGCATTTCCGCAGTAGGCGGAGGTATGGCAGTCTTACTGCCTAACTGTGTGTTTATGATTTTTGCCTGGCGTCATCAGGCGCATACACCAGCTAAAGGCCGGGTGGCCTGGAGTTTCGCACTTGGCGAAGGCTTTAAGGTGTTAGCGACTTTTGCTTTGCTTGTGGTGACGCTGGCGGTTTTTAAAGCGGTTTTCTTGCCGCTCATAGTCACGTGGATTTTGGCGCTGGTTGTTCAGATCGTCGCGCCAGCTGTAATTAACAACAAAGGGTAAGAGGCATCATGTCTGCAGGAGAAATCTCAACACCGCAGGAGTACATCAGTCACCACCTGAATAACCTTCAGCTGGACCTGCGTACTTTCTCGCTGGTGGATCCGCATAACCCCCCGGCCACTTTCTGGACGCTCAACATCGACTCCATGTTCTTCTCGGTGCTGTTGGGGCTGTTGTTCCTGGTGATGTTCCGCAGCGTAGCGAAACGCGCCACCAGCGGCGTTCCCGGCAAATTCCAGACCGCAATCGAACTGGTTATCGGCTTTGTTAATGGTAGCGTGAAAGACATGTACCACGGCAAAAGCAAGCTGATTGCGCCGCTGGCCCTGACGATTTTCGTCTGGGTATTCCTGATGAACTTCATGGACCTGCTGCCTATCGACCTGTTGCCATACATTGGTGAGCATGTCTTCGGTCTGCCAGCTCTGCGCGTGGTGCCGTCCGCTGACGTGAACATCACCCTGTCGATGGCGCTGGGCGTATTTATCCTCATTCTGTTCTACAGCATCAAAATGAAAGGCATTGGCGGCTTCACCAAAGAGTTGACGCTACAGCCGTTCAATCACTGGGCATTTATTCCTGTCAACTTAATCCTTGAAGGGGTAAGCCTGCTGTCCAAACCGGTTTCTCTTGGTCTGCGACTGTTCGGTAACATGTATGCCGGTGAGTTGATTTTCATTCTGATTGCAGGCCTGCTGCCGTGGTGGTCACAGTGGATACTGAATGTGCCATGGGCCATTTTCCACATCCTGATTATTACGCTGCAAGCCTTTATCTTCATGGTTCTGACGATTGTCTATCTGTCGATGGCGTCCGAAGAGCATTAATTTTACCAACACTAAATGTTTTAAACTGAAACAAACTGGAGATTGTCATGGAAAACCTGAATGTTGATCTGCTGTACATGGCTGCCGCTGTGATGATGGGTCTGGCGGCAATCGGTGCTGCGATCGGTATCGGCATCCTCGGGGGCAAATTCCTGGAAGGCGCAGCGCGTCAGCCGGATCTGATTCCTTTGCTGCGTACTCAGTTCTTTATCGTTATGGGTCTGGTGGATGCTATCCCGATGATCGCTGTTGGTCTGGGTTTGTACGTGATGTTTGCTGTCGCGTAGTAAGCGTTGCTTATAAGAAGCAATATCAGAACGTTAACTAGATAAGAGGCATTGTGCTGTGAATCTTAACGCAACAATCCTCGGCCAGGCCATCGCGTTTGTCCTGTTCGTTCTGTTCTGCATGAAGTTCGTATGGCCGCCGTTAATGGCTGCCATCGAAAAGCGTCAAAAAGAGATTGCTGACGGCCTTGCTTCTGCTGAACGAGCACATAAGGACCTTGACCTTGCAAAGGCCAGCGCGACCGACCAGCTGAAAAAGGCGAAGGCGGAAGCTCAGGTAATCATTGAGCAGGCGAACAAACGCCGCTCTCAGATCCTGGACGAAGCGAAAACTGAAGCAGAGCAGGAACGGGCTAAAATCGTAGCGCAGGCTCAGGCAGAAATCGATGCGGAGCGCAAACGCGCTCGCGAAGAACTGCGTAAGCAAGTGGCTATCCTGGCTGTTGCCGGGGCCGAGAAGATCATCGAACGTTCCGTGGATGAAGCTGCTAACAGCGACATCGTGGATAAACTTGTCGCTGAACTGTAAGGAGGGAGGGGCTGATGTCTGAATTTATTACGGTAGCTCGCCCCTACGCCAAAGCAGCTTTTGACTTTGCCGTTGAACACCAGAACGTTGATCGCTGGCAGAACATGCTGGCGTTTGCCGTCGAGGTAACTAAGAACGAACAAATGGCAGAGCTTCTCTCTGGCGCATTAGCGCCGGAAACGCTCGCTGAGTCGTTTATCGCAGTCTGCGGTGAGCAACTGGACGAAAACGGTCAGAACCTGATTCGGGTAATGGCTGAAAACAATCGTCTGAACGCGCTCCCGGATGTTCTTGAGCAGTTTATTCACCTGCGTGCAGCCAGTGAGGCTATCGCAGAGGTAGACGTCACTTCTGCAACCGCATTAAGTGACGAACAGCTTACGAAAATCAGCGCTGCGATGGAAAAACGTCTGTCACGCAAAGTGAAGCTGAATTGCAAAATCGATAAGTCTGTAATGGCAGGCGTAATCATCCGTGCGGGTGATATGGTCATTGATGGCAGCGTACGCGGCCGTCTTGAACGCCTTGCAGACGTCTTGCAGTCTTAAGGGGACTGGAGCATGCAACTGAATTCCACCGAAATCAGCGAACTGATCAAGCAGCGCATTGCTCAGTTCAATGTGGTGAGCGAAGCTCACAACGAAGGTACTATTGTTTCTGTAAGTGACGGTGTTATCCGCATCCACGGCCTTGCCGATTGTATGCAGGGTGAAATGATCTCCCTGCCGGGTAACCGTTACGCTATCGCCCTGAACCTCGAACGCGACTCTGTCGGTGCGGTGGTAATGGGTCCGTACGCTGACCTTGCCGAAGGCATGAAGGTGAAATGTACGGGTCGTATCCTGGAAGTTCCGGTTGGCCGTGGCCTGCTGGGCCGTGTGCTGAACACGCTGGGTGCGCCAATTGATGGTAAAGGTCCGGTTGATAACGACGGCTTCTCTGCCGTTGAAGCTATCGCACCGGGCGTAATCGACCGTCAGTCCGTAGACCAGCCGGTACAGACCGGTTATAAATCCGTTGACGCCATGATCCCAATCGGTCGTGGTCAGCGTGAACTGGTTATCGGCGACCGTCAGACCGGTAAAACCGCACTGGCTATTGATGCCATCATCAACCAGCGCGATTCCGGCATCAAATGTATCTATGTCGCTATCGGCCAGAAAGCGTCCACCATCTCTAACGTGGTGCGTAAACTGGAAGAGCACGGCGCGCTGGCTAACACCATCGTTGTTGTGGCAACCGCGTCTGAATCCGCTGCACTGCAATACCTGGCGCCGTATGCCGGTTGCGCAATGGGCGAATACTTCCGCGACCGTGGCGAAGATGCACTGATCATTTACGATGACCTGTCTAAACAGGCTGTCGCATACCGTCAGATCTCCCTGCTGCTCCGTCGTCCGCCAGGACGTGAAGCTTTCCCGGGCGACGTATTCTACCTCCACTCGCGTCTGCTGGAGCGTGCTGCGCGTGTTAACGCCGAATACGTTGAAAACTTTACCAAAGGTGAAGTTAAAGGGAAAACTGGCTCGCTGACCGCGCTGCCGATTATCGAAACGCAGGCAGGTGACGTTTCCGCGTTCGTTCCGACTAACGTAATTTCGATTACCGATGGTCAGATCTTCCTGGAATCCAACCTGTTTAACGCCGGTATTCGTCCTGCGGTTAACCCGGGTATTTCCGTCTCCCGTGTAGGTGGTGCAGCGCAGACCAAGATCATGAAAAAACTGTCCGGTGGTATTCGTACCGCACTGGCACAGTATCGTGAACTGGCGGCGTTCTCCCAGTTTGCATCTGACCTCGACGATGCTACGCGTAAACAGCTCGATCACGGTCAGAAAGTAACTGAACTGCTGAAACAGAAACAGTATGCGCCGATGTCCGTTGCGCAGCAGTCTCTGGTGCTGTTCGCGGCAGAACGTGGTTATCTGGCTGATGTCGAACTGGCGAAAATCGGTAGCTTTGAAGCCGCTCTGCTGGCTTACGTCGACCGTGATCACGCTCCGCTGATGCAAGAGATCAACCAGTCCGGTGGCTATAACGACGAAATCGAAGGCAAGCTGAAAGGCATCCTCGATTCCTTCAAAGCAACCCAATCCTGGTAACGTCTGGCGGCCTGTCTTAGGGCAGGCCGTAAGGCATTGAGGAGAAGCTCATGGCCGGCGCAAAAGAGATACGTAGTAAGATCGCAAGCGTCCAGAACACGCAGAAGATCACTAAAGCGATGGAAATGGTCGCCGCTTCCAAAATGCGTAAATCGCAGGAGCGCATGGCGGCCAGCCGTCCTTATGCAGAGACCATGCGCAAAGTGATTGGTCACCTTGCAAACGGTAATCTGGAATATAAGCACCCGTACCTGGAAGAACGCGACGTTAAGCGCGTGGGCTACCTGGTGGTGTCTACAGACCGTGGTCTGTGTGGTGGCTTGAACATCAACCTGTTCAAAAAATTGCTGGCGGATATGAAAGCATGGTCCGATAAAGGCGTTCAGTGCGATATCGCAATGATCGGCTCTAAGGGCGTGTCATTCTTCACTTCTGTCGGCGGCAACATTGTCGCGCAGGTCACTGGCATGGGAGATAACCCTTCCCTGTCCGAACTGATCGGCCCGGTAAAAGTGATGTTGCAGGCCTACGATGAAGGCCGTCTGGACAAGCTTTATATTGTTAACAACAAGTTTATCAACACCATGTCTCAGGTTCCGACCATCACTCAGCTGCTGCCGCTGCCTGCGTCAGAAGATGATGAGCTGAAGCGTAAATCCTGGGATTACCTGTATGAACCCGATCCGAAAGCGCTGCTGGATACCCTTCTGCGCCGCTACGTAGAATCTCAGGTTTATCAGGGTGTGGTAGAAAACCTGGCCAGCGAGCAGGCCGCGCGTATGGTGGCGATGAAAGCCGCTACCGATAATGGCGGCAGCCTGATTAAAGAGCTGCAGTTGGTATACAACAAAGCTCGTCAGGCCAGCATTACTCAGGAACTCACCGAAATCGTCGGTGGCGCGTCTGCGGTATAACCAGGTTAATACGTAGAGGATTCAAGATGGCAACTGGAAAAATTGTCCAGGTAATCGGCGCTGTAGTTGACGTCGAGTTCCCTCAGGATGCGGTACCAAAAGTGTACGACGCTCTTGAGGTACAGAATGGTAATGAGCGCCTGGTGCTGGAAGTTCAGCAGCAGCTTGGCGGCGGTATTGTACGTACTATCGCGATGGGTTCTTCTGACGGCCTGCGTCGCAGCCTGGACGTCACCAACCTCGAACACCCGATTGAAGTCCCGGTAGGTAAAGCTACCCTGGGCCGCATCATGAACGTACTGGGCGAACCGGTAGACATGAAAGGCGACATCGGCGAAGAAGAGCGTTGGGCTAT
>DIJC01000024.1:24538-51020 GCA_002421005.1 Enterobacteriaceae bacterium UBA5654
GTAGGTAAAACCGTAAACATGATGGAGCTGATCCGTAACATCGCGATCGAGCACTCCGGTTACTCTGTGTTTGCGGGCGTGGGTGAACGTACTCGTGAGGGTAACGACTTCTACCACGAAATGACCGACTCCAACGTTATCGACAAAGTATCGCTGGTGTATGGCCAGATGAACGAGCCGCCGGGAAACCGTCTGCGCGTAGCGCTGACCGGCCTGACCATGGCGGAGAAATTCCGTGACGAAGGTCGTGACGTTCTGCTGTTCGTTGATAACATCTACCGTTACACCCTCGCCGGTACGGAAGTATCCGCACTGCTGGGCCGTATGCCTTCTGCGGTAGGTTACCAGCCGACGCTGGCGGAAGAGATGGGCGTTCTGCAGGAACGTATCACCTCCACCAAAACCGGTTCTATCACTTCCGTACAGGCAGTATACGTACCTGCGGATGACCTGACTGACCCGTCACCAGCCACCACCTTTGCGCACCTTGATGCAACCGTGGTACTGAGCCGTCAGATCGCGTCTCTGGGTATCTACCCGGCCGTTGACCCGCTGGATTCCACCAGCCGTCAGCTGGACCCGCTGGTGGTTGGTCAGGAACACTACGACACCGCGCGTGGCGTTCAGTCTATCCTGCAACGTTATCAGGAACTGAAAGACATCATCGCCATCCTGGGCATGGATGAACTGTCTGAAGAAGACAAACTGGTGGTAGCTCGCGCACGTAAGATCCAGCGCTTCCTGTCCCAGCCGTTCTTCGTGGCAGAAGTATTTACCGGTTCTCCAGGCAAATACGTCTCCCTGAAAGACACCATCCGTGGCTTTAAAGGCATCATGGAAGGCGAATACGATCACCTGCCGGAGCAGGCGTTCTACATGGTCGGTTCCATCGACGAAGCCGTGGAAAAAGCCAAAAAACTTTAACGCCTTAATCGGAGGGTGATATGGCAATGACTTACCACCTGGACGTCGTCAGCGCAGAGTTACAAATGTTCTCTGGTCTGGTCGAGAAAATCCAGGTAACGGGTAGCGAAGGTGAACTGGGTATTTTCCCCGGTCACGCCCCGCTGCTCACCGCCATTAAGCCTGGTATGATCCGCATCGTAAAACAGCACGGTCATGAAGAGTTTATCTACCTGTCCGGCGGCATTCTTGAAGTGCAGCCTGGCAGCGTGACCGTACTGGCTGATACCGCGATTCGCGGCCAGGATCTCGACGAAGCGCGAGCACTGGAAGCGAAACGGAAGGCTGAAGAGCATATTAAAAGCTCTCATGGTGACGTGGATTACGCTCAGGCATCTGCGGAACTGGCCAAAGCGATCGCAAAACTGCGCGTTATCGAATTGACCAGAAAAGCGATGTAACACCGGCTTGAAAAGCATAAGCCAGTCTGGTTTTTCCAGGCTGGCTTTTTTTATGGTTCGCGCTGGATATATATGGATTTTAAATCAAGGAGTTAAAAATATTTTTCCCACCGCCGCATCTGTTTGTCATGTTTTCAACACGATGTTATTTTACCCCTCGTTACTATTTCACACCCAAAATAATTCAAGCTACAGGAAGGCGCGTTGGCACTTACAGCAGCAAGTGACCAGGATAACCAAGCCCATGCAGCCTGAAGTATGACGGGTACACTCGTCATTTTATGAAGGATCATAACATGTCATTCAAACCCTTTTTCGCTGGCCCACAACCGGCGCTGGGCACCGATCGCGCCACCTTTATTCGCCGTGTTTATCTGCATCTTGCCGCTGCGGTGATGGGCTTTATCGTCCTTAGCTGCATACTGATGTTAAGCGGTATCGGCGACGTCATGCTCGGCATTCTCATGTCTGGCGGCAATATGGGCTGGCTGGTGGTGCTTGGCGCATTTATGCTGATCAGCGTGCTGGCGACCCGTCTGGCCGATAACGCCGACTCTAACCAGACCCAGTTAACAGGACTTGGCATTTACGTACTGGCTGAAGCGCTGATTTTCGCGCCGATGCTGACGCTGGCAGCGTATATCGACCCGGCAATCATTGGCGCAGCCGCGATCACCACCTTGTTGCTGGTGGGCGGGCTGACGTTTACCGCCTTCACGACCAAAAAAGATTTTTCGTTTATGGGCTCGTTCTTAACGATGGCGGGCTTTATTGCGCTTGGTGCGATCATTGCCAGCGTGCTGTGCGGCTTCTCGCTCGGCGTCTGGTTCAGTGCGGCGATGGTATTACTGTGTGCAGGTTTCATCCTGTATGACACTTCAAAAATTATCCACCATTATCCGACCAATCGCCCGGCTGGCGCGGCGCTGCATCTGTTTGCTTCCATCGCCACCATGTTCTGGTATGTGCTGCGTATTTTTATGTCGCGCAATTAACTGTCATAAAACCAAAAAACCAGCGCCATAACGCTGGTTTTTTTATGCTTTCTTTGTGTGTAAAAAGAACAACAAAAACAATCGGTTTAACTGAAGAATCACTCTGAATGGTAAAATTCATGCGGTAAATTACCGTCCGGTCACCGATAATCATCCCACAACCTGTTCTCGCTGCGCACTTTATCCGCGCTTCATTTTATTGCGCAAAATATGTAGAGTTTTCAACGGGAAAGTTATTTACTTCATACTTACATTACAGTCAGGACGCGTATGGCAAACAATGCGATGAGCGTAGTGATCCTTGCAGCAGGCAAAGGCACGCGCATGTATTCCGATCTTCCTAAGGTATTACACACCCTGGCAGGCAAGCCGATGGTGCAGCATGTCATTGATGCCGCTAATCATTCCGGCGCCGATCGGGTTCATCTGGTCTATGGTCACGGTGGCGATCTGCTGAAGCAAACGCTGCGTGATGACAATCTGAACTGGGTGCTACAGGCAGAACAGCTGGGTACGGGCCATGCGATGCAGCAGGCCGCGCCGTTTTTTGCCGACGACGAAGATATTCTGATGCTGTATGGCGACGTACCGCTGATCTCGACAGAAACCCTACAGCAACTGCGTGATGCAAAACCGCAGGGTGGAATTGGGCTGCTGACCGTTAAGCTGGACGATCCGACGGGCTATGGCCGCATCACCCGCGACAACGGCAACGTGACCGGTATCGTTGAACATAAAGATGCCAGCGACGAGCAGCGCCAAATCCAGGAAATCAATACCGGTATCCTGATTGCTAACGGCGCGGACTTAAAACGTTGGCTGGCAAAGCTGACCAACAACAACGCGCAGGGCGAATATTACATCACCGATATTATCGCGCTGGCGTATCAGGAAGGCCGCGAGATTGCCGCCGTCCATCCGCAGAGACTGAGCGAAGTGGAAGGCGTCAACAACCGCCTGCAACTCTCCCGTCTGGAGCGCGTTTATCAAACCGAGCAGGCCGAAAAACTGCTGCTGGCAGGCGTTATGCTGCGTGACCCGGCGCGTTTTGATCTCCGTGGCACCCTGTCGCACGGGCGTGATGTGGAAATTGATACTAACGTTATCATTGAAGGCAACGTCACGCTGGGTCACCGCGTAAAAATTGGCGCGGGCTGCGTGATCAAAAATGCGGTGATTGGCGACGACTGCGAAATCAGCCCGTACAGCGTGGTGGAAGATGCCCATCTGGAAGCGGCCTGTACTATCGGTCCGTTTGCCCGCCTGCGTCCTGGTGCGGAACTGCTGGAAGGCGCGCATGTTGGCAACTTTGTCGAAATGAAAAAAGCGCGTCTGGGTAAAGGCTCAAAAGCCGGTCATCTGACTTACCTGGGCGATGCGGAAATTGGTGACAACGTAAACATCGGCGCGGGGACCATCACCTGTAACTACGATGGGGCGAACAAATTTAAAACGATCATCGGCGACGATGTCTTTGTCGGCTCTGACAGCCAACTGGTTGCGCCGGTCAGGGTGGGTAACGGGGCGACCATCGCCGCCGGAACGACCGTCACCCGTGACATCGCTGATGATGAACTGGTCTTAAGCCGCGTGCCGCAGGTCCATAAACAGGGCTGGCAGCGCCCGGTAAAGAAAAAGTAATTTTTATGCCGGAGCAATCCGGCAACCAGGGCTGAGGGGATAAACATATATCCCCCGCCCGCAAGCAGTACCTATAAAAATAACCCCACTCTCTACAAGGCTCGGGGCGCCCGGAAAACGGGTATACAGGTTGACCGACAACGCATGGCGTAAAGCCAAAATCGGAATCAAAAACTATGTGTGGAATTGTTGGCGCTATCGCGCAACGTGATGTAGCGGAAATCCTTCTCGAAGGTTTGCGTCGTCTGGAATACCGTGGCTATGACTCTGCGGGTCTGGCAGTGGTTGATGCACAAGGTCATATGACCCGCCTGCGCCGCCTCGGTAAAGTGCAAATGCTGTCACAGGCAGCGGAAGAACATCCGCTGCACGGCGGAACCGGTATTGCTCACACCCGCTGGGCAACGCACGGTGAACCTTCAGAAACGAATGCGCATCCGCATGTTTCTGAACACATTGTGGTGGTGCATAACGGCATCATCGAAAACCACGAACCGCTGCGTGAAACGCTGAAAGCGCGCGGCTATACCTTCGTTTCTGAAACCGACACCGAAGTGATCGCTCACTTAGTCCACTGGGAGCTGGAACAGGGCGGCACGCTTCGCGAAGCGGTGCTGCGCGCGATCCCGCAACTGCGTGGCGCATACGGCACGGTGATCATGGATACTCGTCATCCTGACACGCTGCTGGCGGCCCGTTCCGGTAGCCCGCTGGTGATTGGTCTGGGCATGGGCGAAAACTTTATCGCCTCTGACCAGCTTGCCCTGCTGCCGGTGACGCGCCGCTTTATCTTCCTCGAAGAGGGCGATATTGCCGAAGTGACTCGCCGCTCCGTCGCTATTTTTGATAAATCCGGCGCGGAAGTGAAACGCCCGGACATCGAATCTAATCTGCAATATGACGCGGGCGATAAAGGCATTTATCGCCACTATATGCAGAAAGAGATCTACGAGCAGCCGAACGCTATCAAAAACACCCTCACCGGACGCATCAGCCACGGCGAAGTGGATTTAAGCGAGCTGGGGCCGAACGCTAACGATCTGTTGGCGCAGGTTGAGCACATTCAGATCATCGCCTGCGGCACCTCGTATAACTCCGGGATGGTTTCCCGCTACTGGTTTGAATCGTTGGCCGGTATTCCGTGCGATGTCGAAATCGCTTCAGAATTCCGCTACCGCAAATCCGCCGTGCGTCGTAACAGCCTGATGATCACCCTGTCACAGTCCGGCGAAACGGCGGACACTCTGGCGGGCTTACGCCTCTCCAAAGAGCTGGGTTATCTTGGCTCGCTGGCGATTTGTAACGTGCCTGGCTCTTCGCTGGTGCGCGAATCCGATCTGGCGATGATGACCAACGCGGGTACGGAAATCGGCGTGGCATCGACCAAAGCCTTCACCACCCAGTTAACCGTGCTGTTGATGCTGGTGGCGAAACTGGCGCGTCTGAAAGGTCTGGATGCCTCCGTTGAGCACGACATCGTGCACGGCCTGCAGGCGCTGCCAAGCCGCATCGAACAGATGCTGTCGCAGGACAAACGCATTGAAGCGCTGGCGGAAGATTTCTCCGACAAGCATCACGCGCTGTTCCTCGGACGTGGCGATCAGTATCCCATTGCGCTGGAAGGCGCACTGAAGCTGAAAGAAATCTCCTACATTCACGCGGAAGCCTACGCCGCAGGCGAGCTGAAACACGGCCCGCTGGCGCTGATTGACGCCGACATGCCGGTGATTGTGGTCGCGCCGAACAACGAACTGCTGGAAAAACTGAAATCCAATATCGAAGAAGTTCGTGCGCGCGGCGGTCAGCTGTACGTCTTCGCCGATCGGGATGCCGGATTCAGCAGCAGCGACAATATGCACATCATTGAAATGCCGCACGTAGAAGACGTCATCGCGCCGATCTTCTACACCGTGCCGTTGCAGTTACTGGCCTACCACGTCGCGCTGATCAAAGGCACCGACGTCGATCAGCCGCGTAACCTGGCGAAATCGGTGACGGTGGAATAAGTTTAATTATGCCCCACGCAATGTGGGGCATTTACCCGCGCTGTGCTACATTTTTAATCGATCTCTTCCTGACGGAAACCGTCATTTTCCGGCTGATTCTGCCGTCATAAAAATAAATTTTCATCGCAATCTTTTGGTAATAAAAACATTTAAGTGAATGATTTTAAATGTTTTTAATTAATCGTTTTTTTCCTGGATTTGTTTGTCATAAAACTGTCATATTTCGTACATTTAACTGTCACCTGTTTGTCCTATTTTGCTCATCGTAGCCACTTAACAATGATTTACGAATCTTGCAGGAGACATTATGAACGTTATGCGTACCACTGTCGCAACGGTTGTCGCCGCGACCTTATCCATGAGCGCTTTCTCTGCTCTGGCAGCAGCAAGCCTTACCGGTGCTGGCGCAACTTTTCCTGCGCCGGTGTATGCCAAATGGGCAGATACCTACCAGAAAGAGACCGGTAGCAAAGTCAACTACCAGGGTATCGGCTCCTCCGGTGGCGTAAAACAGATTATTGCGAATACTGTCGATTTCGGTGCTTCTGACGCGCCGCTGTCCGACGAAAAACTTCAGCAGGAAGGCCTGTTCCAGTTCCCGACCGTCATCGGCGGCGTGGTGCTGGCGGTTAATATTCCGGGGCTGAAATCCGGCGAGTTGGTGCTGGACGGTAAAACCCTCGGCGACATCTATCTCGGCAAAATCAAGAAATGGGATGATGCCGCCATCACCAAACTGAACCCTGGCCTGAAACTGCCTTCGCAGAACATCGCCGTGGTGCGCCGCGCGGACGGCTCCGGTACGTCCTTCGTCTTCACCAGCTACCTGGCGAAAGTGAACGAAGAGTGGAAATCCAAAATTGGCTCTGGTTCCACCGTTAACTGGCCGACCGGTCTCGGCGGTAAAGGTAACGACGGGATCGCGGCGTTCGTGCAGCGTCTGCCAGGCTCTATCGGCTATGTAGAATATGCTTACGCCAAGCAGAACAACCTGGCTTACACCAAACTGGTTTCCGCTGACGGCAAACCGGTCAGCCCGACCGAAGAAAGCTTCGCTAACGCCGCTAAAGGCGTGGACTGGAGCAAATCCTTCGCCCAGGACCTGACCAACCAGAAAGGCGACGACGCGTGGCCGATTACCTCCACCACCTTCATTCTGATCCACAAAGAGCAGAAGAAACCGGAGCAGGGCGCGGAAGTGCTGAAGTTCTTCGACTGGGCCTTCAAAGACGGCGCGAAACAGGCTAATGACCTGGATTACGCCAGCCTGCCGGACAACGTGGTTGAGCAGGTTCGTGCGGCATGGAAAACCAACGTCAAAGACAGCAGCGGTAAAGCGTTGTACTAATATACCCGTCATACTTCAAGCTGCAGGACAAAATGGCTAAGCCGCCTGCCTGCAGCTCGAATTATTTAGGGTATAGAACATATTGACGAAAATGGCGGGTGGCGATAATGCTACCTGTCAATTTCGTAAAACGTCTTTAACTGAAGAGTGATTTATGGCTGCAACCAAGCCTGTTTTTAACCCACCGGGTAAAAAGGGTGACATGATCTTCAGCGCGCTGGTAAAACTGGCTGCGCTGATTGTGCTATTGATGCTGGGCGGCATCATTGTCTCCCTGATCATCTCCTCCTGGCCGAGTATCCAGAAGTTTGGCTTCTCGTTCCTGTGGACCAAAGAGTGGGATGCACCTAACGATATTTACGGGGCGCTGGTACCCATCTACGGTACGCTGGCGACCTCCATTATTGCCCTGCTGATTGCCGTTCCCGTTAGCTTCGGCATTGCGCTATTCCTGACCGAGCTGGCCCCCGGCTGGCTGCGTCGCCCGCTCGGTATCGCCATTGAGCTGCTGGCGGCAATCCCCAGCATCGTTTATGGCATGTGGGGGCTGTTTATCTTTGCCCCGCTGTTCGCCACATATTTTCAGGAGCCGGTCGGCAACGTCCTTTCCAACATCCCGTTTGTTGGCGCGCTGTTCTCTGGCCCGGCGTTTGGCATCGGTATTCTCGCGGCGGGCGTGATCCTCGCCATCATGATTATTCCCTACATCGCGGCAGTCATGCGCGATGTCTTCGAACAAACCCCGGTAATGATGAAAGAGTCGGCCTACGGCATCGGCTGCACCACCTGGGAGGTGATCTGGCGCATTGTTCTTCCGTTCACCAAAAATGGGGTGATTGGCGGCATTATGCTGGGGCTGGGTCGCGCGCTGGGCGAGACGATGGCCGTCACCTTTATCATCGGGAACACCTACCAGCTCGACAGCGTTTCGCTCTACATGCCTGGCAACAGCATCACCTCCGCGCTGGCGAATGAGTTTGCCGAAGCAGAATCCGGCCTGCACGTTGCGGCGCTGATGGAACTGGGACTGATCCTGTTTGTGATCACCTTTATCGTGCTGGCAATCTCTAAATTCATGGTGATGCGACTGGCGAAAAACGAGGGGACTCGCTGATGGCAACGCTTGAAATGCAAACCCCGGCTGCGCTGGCGGAATCACGCCGCAAAATGCAGGCGCGTCGGCGGTTGAAAAACCGCATCGCCCTGACGCTCTCGATGGCGACGATGGCCTTCGGTCTGTTCTGGCTGATCTGGATTTTAATGTCCACCCTGACGCGCGGCTTTGACGGCATGTCGCTGGCCCTGTTTACCGAAATGACGCCACCACCGAATACAGCAGGTGGCGGTCTGGCGAACGCGCTGGCGGGCAGCGGCCTGTTAATTCTGTGGGCGACGGTCTTCGGCACGCCGCTCGGCATCATGGCCGGGATTTATCTGGCGGAGTACGGGCGTAAATCCTGGCTGGCAGAGGTCATCCGCTTTATTAACGATATTCTGCTTTCCGCGCCGTCTATTGTGGTCGGTCTGTTTGTGTATACCGTCGTGGTGGCGCAGATGCAGCATTTTTCCGGCTGGGCAGGCGTTATCGCGCTGGCGCTGTTACAGGTGCCGATTGTTATCCGCACCACCGAAAACATGCTTAAGCTGGTGCCGGATAGCCTGCGTGAAGCGGCCTACGCGCTCGGCACGCCGAAGTGGAAGATGATCTCTGCCATTACGCTTAAAGCCTCGGTTTCCGGCATCATGACCGGCATCCTGCTGGCGATTGCGCGTATTGCGGGGGAAACCGCGCCGCTGCTGTTTACCGCGCTCTCCAACCAGTTCTGGAGCACCGATATGATGCAGCCTATCGCCAACCTGCCGGTGACGATTTTCAAATTTGCGATGAGTCCGTTTGCCGAATGGCAGCAACTGGCCTGGGCTGGCGTACTGATTATCACCCTGTGCGTACTGCTGCTGAACATTCTGGCGCGCGTGATTTTCGCGAAGCAGAAACACGGTTAATTTTTACGGCGTGGCAACGCGCGACGCCGAATAATAGCCTACCAGGATAGGCTTTAAGGAACGAGATAAAGATGAGTATGGTAAACACGGCTCCGGGTAAAATTCAGGTTCGCGATTTGAACTTCTACTACGGTAAATTCCATGCCCTGAAAAACATCAACCTGGACATTGCGAAAAACCAGGTGACGGCGTTCATCGGGCCGTCCGGCTGCGGCAAATCGACGCTGCTGCGCACCTTCAACAAAATGTTTGAGCTGTACCCGGAACAGCGGGCGGAAGGTGAAATTCTGCTGGATGGTGAGAACATCCTCAACCACGCCCAGGATATCGCTCTGCTGCGCGCCAAAGTCGGCATGGTCTTTCAGAAGCCGACGCCGTTCCCGATGTCGATTTACGACAACATCGCCTTTGGCGTGCGCCTGTTTGAGAAACTCTCCCGCGCCGATATGGACGAACGCGTGCAGTGGGCGTTAACCAAAGCCGCGCTGTGGAATGAAACCAAAGATAAACTGCATCAGAGCGGCTACTCGCTCTCCGGCGGCCAACAGCAGCGCCTGTGCATCGCGCGCGGTATTGCCATTCGCCCGGAAGTGCTGCTGCTTGACGAACCGTGTTCAGCGCTGGACCCGATCTCCACCGGACGCATTGAAGAGCTGATCACCGAACTGAAGCAGGATTACACCGTGGTGATCGTCACCCACAATATGCAGCAGGCAGCGCGCTGTTCCGATCACACCGCGTTTATGTACCTGGGCGAACTGATCGAGTTCAGCGACACGGACGCCCTGTTCACCCGCCCTGCGAAGAAACAAACAGAAGACTACATCACCGGTCGCTACGGTTGATTCAGGAGTGCGTTATGGACAGTCTCAATCTTAATAAACATATTTCCGGCCAGTTCAACGCTGAACTGGAGCACATCCGCACCGAAGTGATGACGATGGGCGGCCTGGTGGAACAGCAGCTTTCGGATGCGATCACCGCGATGCACAATCAGGACAGCGAGCTGGCGAAGCGTGTGGTTGAAGGTGACAAGCAGGTCAACATGATGGAAGTTGCCATCGACGAAGCTTGCGTGCGGATTATCGCCAAACGCCAGCCAACGGCGAGCGACCTGCGCCTGGTGATGGCGATCATCAAAACCATCGCTGAACTGGAGCGTATTGGCGACGTGGCGGATAAAATCTGCCGCACCGCGCTGGAGAAATTCTCTTCCCAGCACCAGCCGCTGCTGGTCAGTCTTGAGTCGCTGGGCCGCCACACCGTGCAAATGCTGCATGACGTGCTGGATGCCTTTGCGCGGATGGATCTCGACGAAGCGGTGCGTATTTACCGCGAAGACAAAAAAGTGGATCAGGAATACGAAGGCATCGTGCGCCAGCTGATGACCTACATGATGGAAGATCCGCGTACCATCCCCAGCGTGCTGACCGCGCTATTCTGCGCGCGCTCTATTGAACGTATCGGCGACCGCTGTCAGAACATCTGCGAGTTTATTTTCTACTTCGTGAAGGGACAGGATTTCCGTCACATTGGCGGGGATGAGCTGGATAAACTGCTGGCGGGCAGAGATCCGAAAGAGTGATCAATCGTTCGCCGGGCGCTCGCCCGGCGAACGTCTTGCCCGCATCACAAGCGGGTGACGTCGCCGCCCAATTTCGTGCAACTGTGGGTGACCCTTAACATCATTGCTGAACCGCTGAATTAGCCCTGGAAAAAAGCTGCTGCGCCAGCGCGTCAATATCGTCGTACTGCCACAGTTTTTCCCGCCACGCCGATGGAATGCCGTCCACGCCGTAAAACGCGCCCGCCAGTTGACCGACGATGGCGGCGGTAGTATCCGCGTCGTCACCGAGATTGGCCGCCAGCAGAATAGTCTGTTCGAAATCTTCACCGTGATAAAAGCACCACAGCGCCGCTTCCAGGCTTTGCACGCAGTAACCGGTGCCGTGAATGGCGGAGCGCGGCTTCTGGCGGTAGCGGCCTCTGGCGATCTCCAGCAGCGCAGGCTGGGCGGGCAATTCGTCGATATCGGTCAAAATGGCGGCTTTATCTTTCCCGCTGAGCGCGTTCAATAAATATTGCGCGAACAGACGGCAACTGGCGACGGCCTCCGGGGCCGCGTGGGTGGTGCGCGACGAGGCTTCTGCGTAATGAATCGCCTGCGCGCGGTCAGGCCAGTAGTACAGCACCGCCGGGGCGAGGCGCATCAGAGAGCCGTTACCCGCGGTATCCGGCGCTTGCGATCCGGCCCAGGGATCGCCGTCGAGCGCAAACTTACCCAGCGCTCGCGCGACGGTGCCGCCAATATCGAAACATTCCCCCGTCGAGCTGAAATAGCCCCAGCGCCACCAGTTCAGGTAGCGGTTCATCTGGTCTTTCGCATCGAACCCCTGACAGGTAACCAGACTTTGCGCGAGGCACAGCGCCATGGAGGTATCGTCCGTCCACTGGCCGACTTTAAGATTAAAAGGGCCGCCACCCTGCATGGTGGTCAGCGGCGTAAAGCTATCTTTAGGGCGGAACTCTACGGTGGTGCCAACCGCGTCGCCGCTGGCCAGTCCCAGCAAACAGCCCTGAAAACGCGCCAGTAAATCCGGCATAACGGTCACTCCTTAAATATGAATCCCGATCAGGATAAATCTGCCCATAATCGCAGTTTGCCGCATTTCAGGCAGCGAAACAGATAACCCTGACAATCCCCGCCGTCGCGCAGGTATTTCGCCAGATCCTGCGGATGCAAACCGAAGTTGGCGCAGTCTTCTTCCAGGCTGGCGAAGTCGTCGAGTTTATCTTTAATTTCATCCCAACCCACATAGCCGATGAAAGCGCAGAAATCGTCGCAGTGGGTCAGCCAGTGGCTGCCCTGCCAGCTACTAAAACCGGGCGTGCGTTCCGTCAGTTCTTTCAGTCTTTCAGCGGGATAAGGATTTTTAACGTCTAAAAATTCACCTTCATCGTCCCACTCAACCTTGACGCCTTCAATATCGGATTCATCCTGAAAGCTGCCCGCAAATTTTTCCGCCGCCGAACCGTCGGCAATACACCACGGGCAAAGATGTCCGGGTTTGTTTTGCGCGTAGAATGAATTCGCGTAATAAATGTCCGTTGGCTGCTCGCAGCAGCCGCAGGTGACGGTTTTATCCTGAGTAAACGCGCCGGTTTCCAGCGGCTGGGGGTGATATCTGAAGGCGGGTAACGGCTTATGGCTCATAAAAACATCCTGTTAGTTAACGCGATCGTTAAGACACGTTAAAGCAACCCGTTGAGGATAACCAGCCCGCTTTTCGTGATATATCACAAAAAGAAATAATCGCATCTGTTATTATTCTCACGATAACCATTCTGCAAGGATACGCTCATGAAAACCCTTCCTCTTACCCTCGCCGTTACGCTGGCGCTCAGTTCTTTCACCCTTCAGGCGCAGGCCGATCTGCCCGGACCCGGCGAGAACGCGCCGGTAAATCAGTATATTACCAGGGTTAATCCCGATAAAACCGTCACCTTCCGGCTATGGGTACCGAATGCGAAAAAGGTGAACGTCGTGACGGGCGCAACCGATGAAAGCCACGCCCGCCATGAGATGCAAAAAGACGAGCGCGGCGTCTGGACGTGGAAATCGTCAGCGATGACGCCCAATATGTATGAGTATTTTTATGAGGTAGACGGATTACGCATCGCCGATCCCGGCCGCGCGAACGTCAAACCGCAGCGCCAGGTCAACACCAGCCTGCTTCTGGTGCGGGGCAGCATCCTGGATGCGCGTAACGTGCCGCATGGCGATGTGAATATACTCACCTACCATTCAAATGAACTGAATACCGAGCGTCATATTTATGTCTGGACGCCGCCTGGCTACAGCCCGGCGGAGGAGCCTTTACCGGTACTGTATTACTACCACGGTTTTGGCGACACCACGCTTTCCGCTATCAGCCAGGGCCGCGTGCCACAAATTATGGATAACCTGTTAGCGGAAGGAAAAATCAAACGGATGCTGGTGGTGGTGGCTGAAACCGAAACCGATACGCCGCAAACGACGCCAGAAAACTACCGTTACGGTGACATCCGCTCGCAGTTTTACCACCCTAACGCCACCCTCGCCGACCGGGAACTTATCCACGATATCATTCCGCTAATCAGCCAGCGTTACAACGTGCGTAAAGACGGCGCGGGCAGAGCGATTGCCGGGCTTTCACAGGGCGGCTATCAGGCGGAACTTTCAGCGCTGAAGCACCCGGAAAGCTTTGGCTGGCTGGGGCTGTTTAGCGCCGTCACCACCGTCACCGTGCCCGATCAAACCGTGGCCCAGCGGCTGAACGATCCGCAGTCGGTGAATCAGCAACTGCGGAACTTCACGCTGGTGATTGGTGAAAAAGACGAAGTGACGGGCAAAGACATTAAAGGACTGAAGGCGATGCTGGATGAAAAAGGCATCAACTATCACTATAAAGTCTACCCGGATCTGGGGCATGAAATGGACGTCTGGCGTCCGGCCTATGCGAATTTTGTGCAGACGCTTTTTAAATAACCTTCCCGCGCTCATGCCGCGCTGAAGGTCTAAACGAACAGCTTCAGCGCGGCGAGGCGTTTCAGCGCTTCCGTCAGTTTGTCATCTTCAGCCGTCAGGCTGACACGAACATATCCTTCTCCTCCCGCACCGAAACCGTGACCGGGCGCGACCAGTACCTGCGCCTGCGTCAGCAGATATTCGGTGAACCGCTGGGCGTTATAGCCCGCGGGCACGGGTAGCCACAGGAAAAAGGTGCCCTGATGATCCTCCACCGGCCAGTGCATTTTGTGCAGCGCGTCCAGCACCCGACGACGGCGGCGATGATAAACCGCCACCAGCGCCGTTACCTCTTCAGTTGGAAGCTCCAGCGCAGTAATGGCCGCATCCTGCACCGCACCAAACACCGTGCTGTAACTGTGGGTGTGCAGTTTTTTAAACGCGGCGATGACAGAAGCATTGCCTGCCGCAAAACCAAAGCGCCAGCCCGCCATCAAAAAGGTCTTCGACAGCGTATAAATCTCAACGCCCCACGCTTTGCCTTCCGGCCTCGACAGCAAACTTAACGGTTTTTCTTCCGTATGGCTGCCAATGGCGGCATAGGCAAAATCGTGAACCAGCGGAATATGCCAGCGCTGCGCAAAGGCCAGCGCTTCATCAAAGAGCTGCGGCGTGGCAATCGCGCCGGTCGGATTATGCGGATAATTTAGCATCAGCAGCCCCGCCGCCTGCGCTACCTCGTCCGGCACGCGGGAAAAGTCCGGGAGAAACTGGCGCGCGGCGTCAAGAGGAATGCCGTAAAAGCGGGCCTGCGCCTGGGTGGCAGCGGAACGGTAAATGGGATAACAGGGATCGGTAGAAATCAGAAACTGACCGGGATTAAGCAGCGCTCTTGGCAGCCCGCCGACAGCAATATGCGCGCCCTGAAATACGGCGATCTCACTCTCTGGATCAAGCGCAACGCCATACTGCCGCTGATAAAAATCGGCGATCGCCTGACGCAGCGCGGGCTTTCCCCAGAACGAGGGATAATCATGGTTTACCGTTTGTGCCGCTGCGGCCTGTAACGTCGTCACTACCGCAGGCGGCGTCGGCTGGCGCGGACTGCCGGAAGAGAGATCGATAAGCGGGCGCTGTGAAGTATCGATTTGCGCCGCCATTTTTTCCAGCGCGCTGAACAGATTCTCTTCTAACTGATTAACGAGCTGTGACGCAGAAAAATCAGGCATAATTTTCCTGAGAATAAAAGAGAGAAAAAGTGACTATCGCATAACTACTCCAGGCGGGAAATAAATTAACGCAGAATGCATTGTATTAAATTCACTATACATAGATGTAATATGCAATAACACAATTCGGATATTCTTAGTACAAAAAAGACATAGGCATTCGCGCCCGATATCTTCTCATGCCTTGCTCATCTGTGATTTAATCAAATATATCCTGTGAAATTGTTGGAGAGTTGATTTTAATGCGCAACCCATTGCTACGCGGAGTTATTTTTGCAGTTTTAGCTTCAGCAACCTTTTTTTCAGCGGCCCACGCCGAGGATAAACTCATTCGGGTAGGGTTTAATCCTGGCCCTTATAAAGAACAATTTCAGCAGGGTGTGGCACCTTATCTCGAAAAGATAGGGTACAAAGTTGAATATAAAGATTTCAGCGACGGCATTCAGGTCAACGACGCGGTGAGTCGCGGTGATATTGAAGCTAACATCATGCAGCATCCCGTCTATCTGAAATCGGTCAACGAACGGCTGGGCATTGATAACGTCGGCATTGTTCAGGTGCCGACGCCGCCGATGGGATTGTACGGCGGTAAGCTTAAAACGCTGGATACGCCAAAGCCCGGCACGGTCATTTCCGTTCCTAACCAGGCTCCCAATGAGTATCGCGCCGCGCTGGTGCTGCAAAGTCTCGGCTGGCTGAAAATCCGTGCCGATAGCGACCCGGCAACGTTCTCACAAAAATTCATCAGCGAGAACCCGTATAAAATCGTGCTCAAAGAGATGGATAACGCCCAGCAGGTGCGCGCCCTGCCGGATGTGGATTACGGCCTGATTCAGGGGAATTTCGCTGTCTCCAGCGGGATGAAACTCAACTCTGCTCTAAAGCTGGAGCAGCCCACCAGCCAGTTTATCAATGTGGTCACCGTGGCCGGTAAAAATAAAAACGCCGCATTTGCCAAAGACATTATTGCTGGATACCACTCAGATGAATTCAAAAATTACATTCGCACGCATCAGCAATATGAGGGCTATTTACAGCCAGATTATCTCAAATGAGCCAGGGTATTATCGAGTTTCGCCAGGTCGCTAAAACCTTTTCGCGCAAGGGGGAACATTTACGCGCCCTGGATAATATTAACCTCACTATTCAGAAGGGTGAAATATTTGGTGTGATTGGCGCAAGCGGGGCGGGAAAAAGCACCCTGCTGCGCTTAATCAATCATCTTGAAACGCCGAGCGAAGGCGATGTGCTGGTGAACGGCGTTTCGCTGCAAGGCGTGCGTAAGAAACAGCTTAATGCGGTAAAGAAAGATATCGGTATGATCTTTCAGCACTTCAATTTGCTTAATTCCCGCACGGTATTTCACAACGTGGCGATCCCGCTGATTTTACAGGGACGGGATAAATCCTTTATTCGCGAGCGGGTCAACGAACTGCTGGCCTTCGTTAACCTTAGCGATAAAGCGCAGCGTTATCCCGATGAGCTTTCCGGCGGGCAAAAGCAGCGCGTCGGCATTGCCCGCGCGTTAGCCACCAACCCCTCTATTTTACTGTGCGATGAGGCGACTTCCGCGCTGGACCCGCATACCACGGTGCAGATTTTGCTGCTGTTGCAGGAGATTAACCAGCGTTATGGCATCACCATTGTCCTGATCACCCATGAGATGTCGGTGGTGCAAAAAATTTGTCATAAAGTGGCGGTGATGGCGCAGGGAAAAATCGTTGAGCAGGGCGACGTGCTTGCGCTGTTTGGCCAACCGCAGAACGCGGTCACCGCCAGTTTTGTCCAGTCGGTGATCCACGACCGGCTACCGGCGCAGACGCTGGCCAGAATTAAACAGCAGTCCGCAAGTCGGGCGCTGCGGCTTGAGTTTGTGGGCAACACGGCGCAGCAGCCGATTATCCATCGCCTGATCCGCGAGTATCCGGTAGAGGTCAACATCCTGTTTGCCAGCATGTCGGAAGTTCAGAGCACCATTCTCGGTTTTATGATTGTGCAATTAAGCGGCGAGCCAGAACAGCTTGCGGCGGCGACGCGCTATCTCCATCAGGCAGGAGTGAAAATCAGCGATGTTTGAATTCTTTGATACGGCGGTCACCAGCGACCAGTTTCTGCTGGCGCTTCACGACACGCTACTGATGATTAGTATCTCGCTGGGCTTTGGCTCGCTGATCGGCATTCCGCTGGGGATCGTGCTGGTGGTCTGTCGCCCCGGCGGCATTTTGCCGAATCGCGTGGTGCATCAGGTTCTCAACCCGATCGTCAACATCCTGCGTTCGCTGCCGTTCATTATTTTGCTGATCGCTATTCTGCCGCTCACCCGCTGGCTGGTGGGCACGACCATCGGCACGGCGGGCGCGATTGTTCCGCTGGTGGTCTTCATTGCGCCCTATATTGCACGGCTGGTGGAGAGTTCTTTGCTGGAGGTGGACGACGGCATTCTGGAGTCGGCCAATGCAATGGGAGCCAGCGCGCTGCAAACCATCTGGCACTTCATGCTGCCGGAGGCCGCATCGTCGTTAATTCTCGCGCTTACCACCGCCACTATCGGTCTGCTGGGCGCGACCGCGATGGCCGGAACCGTCGGCGGCGGGGGAATTGGCGATTTGGCGATTACCTACGGATATCAGCGCTTTGACGCGTTTGCCACCCTCTCAACCGCCATCGTGCTGATTATCATCGTGCAACTTTTACAGACACTCGGCACACGCCTTGCGCGCCGGGTGCGTCGCGAATAACCCTCTACAGGAGTGAATGACTATGCCAGTCGTTGAAAGTTTTACCCTTGATCACACCAAAGTCATCGCCCCTTACGTGCGGGTAGCGGGTCTTGAACGCCATCCAAAAGGCGGCGTGGTGCAGAAATTCGATCTGCGCTTCCTGCAACCGAACGTTTCGGCGATCCCGACGGCGGCCCTGCACACGCTTGAGCACCTGCTGGCGTTCGGGCTGCGTGAGGAACTGGACGGGGTGATCGACATTTCCCCGATGGGCTGCCGCACCGGTTTTTATCTGATCCTCTGGGATGAGCGCGAACCGAAAACCATTGCCACGGCCTTAACTCGCGTGCTGCAACGGGTGGTGGATGCGACGACCGTGCCGGCGGTGAGCGCCCTGGAGTGCGGCAACTATCGTGACCACTCGCTGTTCTCCGCCAAAGAATATGCGCGTCAGGTGTTGGACCAGGGGATCAGCACCGATGCCTTCGTCCGGCAGTTATAAACCGTGATTGCCCTCGATCTGCATGGACAAACGCGGTCGTTACCGGTGGCATGACCCGGAGGCCAATGTGAACGATAAATACCACCGTCTGACGGCAACCCACTGGGGAACCTATAACGTCACCACCGAAAACGGTGCGCTGACCGCCATTGAGCCGGTCGAATGGGATCGCCAGCCTTCAAAAATAGGTCAGTCACTGCCCGGCAGCGTGCAGAGCGAAACCCGCATCAAACGTCCGGCGGTCAGGCTGGGCTATCTCCAGGGCAAGGCCGCTTCGCGGGAAGGGCGCGGCAAAGAGCCGTTTGTCGAAGTGAGCTGGGAAGAGGCCACGGAACTGGTTGCGGCGGAACTGCGGCGGGTGAAAGACACCCACGGCAATCAGGCGATTTACGGCGGCTCCTACGGCTGGTCGAGCGCCGGGCGTTTTCATCATGCCCAGAGTCAACTGCATCGTTTTCTCAATTATTTGGGGGGTTACACCGCCAGCACCAATACTTACAGCATCGCGGCGGGCGAGCGCGTCCTGCCGCATATTCTCGGCGATCTTGATACGCTGCAACGCCAGCATACCCACTGGGCGGTGCTGGCTGAGCACTGTGAACTGGTTGTGGCGATTGGCGGTCTGCCGTTGCGCAATGCGCAGGTTAACGGCGGTGGCGCGAGCGATCACGCTCTGAACCACTGGCTGCAAACGTTACGCCACAATGGCACACGCTTTATTAACGTCAGCCCGGTACGTAACGATCTCTCGGCGCTGCCCGATGCCGAATGGTTAGCAATCCAGCCCGGCAGCGATACCGCGCTGTTGCTGGCGGTCTGCCAGGTGCTTATCGACGAAGATCTTTATCATCACGATTTTGTATCGCGCTGTACCGTCGGGTTTGCGCGCTTTGCAGCCTACGTGCAGGGGCGTGATGATGACCAGATAAAATCGCCGGAGTGGGCGGAGCCGATCACCGGCCTGCCAGCTGCCACCATCCGCCAGCTGGCGCGGCAAATGGCGGCTAAAAAAACGCTGATTAATATGGCGTGGTCGGTACAGCGTGCGCGGCAGGGCGAGCAGGCATACTGGGCGCTGGTGGCGACCACCGCGCTGCTTGGGCAGATCGGCACGCCGGGCGGCGGCATCGGTTTTGGCTACGCCTCAACCAACCTTTGCGGCGCGGATCGACGCGTCTTTTCCGGCCCGCGCCTTCCCGTCGGACGCAACGCGGTGCAAAGCGTCATTCCGGTCGCCCGTGTCGCCGACATGCTGCTGCATCCCGGCGGGCACTATGAATTTGACGGGCAGACGCTCACCTATCCCGATATCCGGCTGGTTTACTGGGCGGGCGGCAATGCTTTTCATCACCATCAGGATCTCAACCGACTGATCCGCGCCTGGCGGCAGCCGGAGACGGTGATTGTCCACGAGCAATACTGGACGGCGCAGGCAAAGCACGCTGATATCGTATTGCCCGCCACCACCTCGCTTGAGCGCGAAGACATCGGCAGCGCCAGTAACGATGGCTTTATGATCGCCATGCGCCAGCATTTACCGCCGTTCGCCGACGCGCGGGATGATTACGCCATTTTCAGCGCGCTGGCCGAACAGCTGGACTTTGCAGACCGTTTTACCGAAGGGCGCACCGCCAGCGGCTGGCTTCGCCATATGTACGAACAGTCGCAGCCGCGCGCGGCGGCAGACGGCATCACCCTGCCCGCCTTTGATGAATTCTGGGCGAGCGGCAAGCTGGAATATGCGCGTCCCGATGAGCCACAAATTTTACTGCGGGCGTTTCGCGCCGATCCGACCGCCGCGCCGCTGACCACGCCGTCCGGCAAAATTGAACTATTCTCGTCAACGGTGGCTGATTTTGGCTACGCCGAAGCTCCCGGACACGCTTACTGGCACGCCCAGGAATATGCCGCCCAGCGCCAGATCAAGCAGAACTGGCCGCTGCATCTGCTTTCCAGCCAGCCGCGCACGCGTCTGCACAGCCAGTACGATCACGGTATCGTGAGCCGCCAGACCAAAATTAATGGCCGTGAACCGCTGTGGATGCATCCTGACGATGCCGCCACGCGCGGCATTGCTGAAGGCGATATTGTCAAAGTCTTTAACCCGCGCGGTGCGCTATTAGCCGGGGCGCATCTGACGCGGGACATCCTGCCCGGCGTGGTGCAAATGTCGACCGGTGCCTGGTACGATCCGCTTAACAGCGCGGGATCCCGTTCGTTAGATAAACACGGTAATCCGAATGTACTGACCGCCGATATCGGCAGCTCGCGGCTGGGTCAGGGCTGTACGGCGCAAACCTGCTTTGTTGACATTGAGCGCTTTACCCAGCCGCTACCGGAAATTACCGCCTGGTCGCCGCCGTTATTTACGCAACGGTGAAATTTCGTCTGAAATAAAGTCGGAGATGAAGCGACGAATTATTCATATTACCTCTTTGCCAGTGCATAAATAACTATTTGCGGCTTTCGGATAATATTAGAAAGATATGTTCGTAGTGTTAGTCACGGTGAAATGGCAAGGTGAAGCCATTGCAGATTAACAGGACGAAAACGTTGAGCACAGCCCACGCGTTATCACTTCCGGTGATTGATTTTTCACAATTAAAAGGTAGCCCGCAGCAGCGTCAGGCTTTTCTCGAAAGCCTCGGCAAAGCGGCGCGCGACGTCGGTTTTTTCTATCTGACGGGTCACGGAATTTCGTCGCAGCTTCTTGCGGAAGTCCAGCGCGTCTCATGGCAGTTTTTCGCCCTGCCGGAAGCGGACAAACTCAGCGTGAAAATGGCCAATTCCCCGCACTTTCGCGGCTATAACCGCGCCGGATCGGAAATCACCCGGGGTCAGCCGGATTACCGCGAGCAGTTTGATATCGGTGCCGAGCGCGCAGCGATAGCGGATCGCACGGCGCCGGTATGGCTACGGATGCAGGGGCCAAACCAATGGCCGGAAGCGTTGCCGGAACTGCGCACCGTGCTGAGCCGCTGGCAGCAGGAAATGACCAACGTGGCGCTGGAACTGCTGCGTGCTTTTGCCGAAGCGTTGTCGCTACCGCGCCACGCGTTCGACAATCTGTATGGCGAGTATCCCAACGAGCACGTCAAGCTGATCCGCTATCCGGGGCGTAACGGCAGCGAATCGCGGCAGGGCGTAGGGGCGCATAAAGATTCCGGCTTCCTG
The DNA here is from genome assembly GCA_002421005.1 of Enterobacteriaceae bacterium UBA5654. Classification (GTDB taxonomy): domain Bacteria; phylum Pseudomonadota; class Gammaproteobacteria; order Enterobacterales; family Enterobacteriaceae; genus Superficieibacter. The sequence continues at coordinate 46,029 of DIJC01000024.1, forward strand.
ACCCTGCTATTGCAGGATGAGCAGGGCGGTTTGCAGGTAGAGGTTTCCCCGGATAACTGGGTGGACGCCGTGCCGCTGCCGGACTCGTTTGTGGTGAATATCGGTGAACTACTGGAGCTGGCGACCAACGGCTATCTGCGTGCCACCGTTCACCGCGTGGTTTCCCCGCAGGTTGACCGTCAGCGGCTGTCGGTGGCGTTTTTCCTCGGCGCGCAAATGGATGCGGTCGTGCCGGTTTATCAACTGCCGGAAAAGCTGGCGCAGCTTGCGCACGGACCCACCAGCGATCCGCTTAATCCATTATTACGTGAGGTGGGCTGGAATTATTTAAAAGGGCGTCTGCGTTCGCATCCTGACGTCGCTAACCGCTTTTATGCTGAATATCTTAATAACGAAAAACGTCCTTGAGAAATAAGGGTAATTAAATGATTAAAACTGTGGGCTTTACGCTGGCTGGACTTTCTTTGTTGATCGCTCAGACATTACATGCAGAACCGTTACGCATTGCGGCCGATCCTATTCCTCATGCGGAAATACTTGAGTACGTGCAAAAAATCGATCCTAAACTGGATTTGAAAATTGTCGAAATGAGCAGCGGGGGCGTTAATCCGAATGAACTGCTGTCTTCCGGGGATGTGGACGCCAACTATTTCCAGCATCTGCCCTATTTAAAAGATCAGGAAAAAGCGCTCGGTAAAACCTTTAGCGTAGCGGCAGAAGTACATATTGAACCGCTGGGTATTTATTCGCATAAATATAAATCGCTGGCCGATTTACCGCAGGGCGCGAGTATTGCCGTGCCCAATAACGCACCTAACCTGAGCCGCTCGCTGCATTTATTGCAGGACAAAGGGGTGATTAAACTGAAGGATACCGGCAACGCGTTGACCACGCTGGTGACGCCGGAAGATATCGCAGAAAACCCGAAAAAAATCAAAATAGTCCAGATTGAGTCCCCGCAGATCCCGCGCGCGCTGGATGACGTTGATGCCGCCATCATTAACGGGAACTATGCGCTGGAAGCGGGATTGGTCCCGGCGAAAGATGCGCTGGGCCTCGAATCTGCCGACCACAACCCGTACGCCAACCTGCTGGTTACCCGGCCTGAGCTGCTGAAAGATCCGCGCATTGTGCAGCTGGCGAAAGATCTGACCTCACCGCAGGTCGCGAAATTCATTAAAGACAAGTACAACGGCTCGGTGATCCCGGTCGCGGCCTCACAGCATGATTAAAATCGAAAAAATCAGTAAATGGTACGCCGGTGCATCCGCACCGGCGTTATCCGACATCTCCCTGACGATTGAAGCGGGCACGATTTTCGGCATTCTCGGGCGCAGCGGCGCGGGAAAAAGCACGCTGCTGCGCTGTCTGAACCGTCTGGAGCAGCCTGGGTCAGGGCGGATAGACATTGATGGTCAGGATATTGCGTCGCTCAGCGTTGCGCAGCTGCGCCAGAAGCGCCAGCAGATGGGAATGATTTTCCAGCATTTTAATCTGCTGCATTCGCGTACCGTGCGTAACAATATCGATCTGCCGCTGGAAATTGCCGGTATTGCGCCCAAAGAACGCGCGCAGCGAATTGAATCGTTATTAGCGTTGGTCGGGCTGGAACAGTTTGCCGATAGCTGGCCGTCGCAGCTCTCCGGCGGCCAGAAACAGCGGGTGGGTATCGCCCGCGCGCTGGCGGCTCAGCCGCGCTATTTGCTGTGCGATGAAGCCACCAGCGCGCTCGACCCGGAAACCACCCGTTCTATTCTCGACCTGCTGGCGGATATTCAGCGCCAGCTCAATATCACGATTGTGCTGATCACCCATGAAATGTCGGTGGTGAAACGGATATGCCACGGCGCAGCCCTGCTGGAGCACGGCAAACTGATTGAAAGCGGCACGCTTGAGCAAATTATGGCGCGTAAAGAGGGACGCCTGCGGCAGATGCTGTTGCAGGACGGTGAAACCGACCGCGCCTTCCTGGCAAAATATCAGGTGGAGGTGGCAACCCGATGCGTAGCGTAAACTGGGATCGTTTTCTGGAGCTGCTGCTCAACGCCACGCTGGAAACGCTGTATATGGTCGCGCTGGCGACGGTGTTTACCGTGCTGATTGGCCTGCCGGTGGGCGTGCTGCTATTTCTGACCCGCAAGGACGGCATTTTGCCGAACCGCAGCGTGGCGGTGGTGCTGAACTCAGTGGTCAATATTGGCCGGGCGCTGCCTTTTGTCATTTTACTGATTGCCCTTATTCCCGTTACCCGTTTGATCGTCGGCACCACGCTTGGCAGCACCGCCGCCATTGTGCCGATCACCCTCGGCGCGTTCCCGTTTTTTGCCCGCATCGTCGAAAATGCGCTGGACGAGGTGGATCGTGGGCGAATAGAAGCGGTGGAATCGATGGGCGGTAGCCACTGGTTTATCGTCAGCCGGGTACTGTTGCCAGAAGCGCTTCCGGCGCTGGTGGCGGGTGTTACCCTGACCATCGTGATGCTCATCGGCTTTTCCGCGATGGCGGGCGTAGTGGGCGGCGGCGGGCTGGGCGATCTGGCGATCCGCTATGGCTACCAGCGTTTTGATAACACCTTAATTGCAGGCACGGTGATCGTTTTACTGCTGCTGGTGCAGCTGATCCAAAAAGCAGGCGATCGGCTGGTGCGCTCGCTGGCCCTGCGCCGCTGATCGTCTGCTGACGTGCCACGTGCGTTACCTGCGCGCCGGGATTGTAGACGCGCTGGCGTTTGCCGCTACCGACGCGCGCGATTTTACTCGCGGGTGATCTGCCAGCCGCGCGCTTTCCACAGATCCGGTAACTGCGCCAGATCGGTAAAGGGGGTTACCTTTGGATGGTCAATCGGCTGGTTATGCGGGTCGGCGCAGAAATAAAATACTTCCATTCCGGCGGCGATCCCCGACTGCGCGCCCGCCACTGAATCGTCCACCAGCACGCAATTTTGCGCCTCGACGTTCATGGCTTTCGCCGCATGAAACATGAGCGCCGGATCGGGCTTCCAGCGTTGAATATCGTAGCCGCTGAATAATTTATCCGGGAAATGGTTCAGCATTCCCGTGCGGCCCAGAGAGTGTTGCATTTTGCTGACCGGGCCATTCGACACCACGCACATTGGCACCGTCACGCTGTCCAGCAGCGCATTCGCGCCCGCAATGCCGACCAGTTCAGAATCAAAAAGGCGGGCGACTTCAGCGCGATACACCGGCTCTAAATCAGCTTTTGCCAGGTTTACCCCGTACTCACCGTTAATGGTATCGATGATCTCGTAAAGCTTAACGCCTTTAAAACGCTTAAAAATCGTTTCCAGATCGAGCGTAATGCCATACTGCTGGAACATATGCACGTAGGCACGGGAACAAATCACTTCACTGTCTACCAGCGTACCGTCGCAATCAAAAAATACTGCTTCAATGTGGGACATGCCTGTTTCCCTGTTAACAAGTTTAACGTTTACCTGATGAAATTTAGGCCACGCAATCGTTGCCGTATAAGCAAAATCAATGAAAAAAGTGTGCCGTGAATCTTCCTATTGTCTCATTTTGGTATAGGATAGCGACGGATTTTCCCTCCTTTTCTCGGAAAAAGATAATGAGTCAACAACACACCACCCAGGCATCTGGTCAGGGAATACTTGAGCGCGTTTTCAAATTACGTGAACACGGCACCACGGTACGCACCGAAATCATCGCCGGGTTCACCACCTTCCTGACGATGGTCTATATCGTTTTCGTTAACCCTCAGATCCTGGGCGTGGCGGGAATGGACACCAGCGCCGTCTTCGTGACTACCTGTCTGATCGCTGCACTGGGCAGCATCCTGATGGGGATTTTCGCCAACCTGCCGGTCGCGCTGGCACCGGCGATGGGGCTGAATGCCTTCTTTGCGTTTGTTGTGGTGCAGGCGATGGGTCTTCCCTGGCAGGTCGGGATGGGCGCGATTTTCTGGGGCGCGGTAGGTTTACTGCTGCTGACCGTTTTCCGCATCCGCTACTGGATGATTGCTAACATTCCGGTGAGCCTGCGCGTAGGGATCACCAGCGGCATCGGGCTGTTTATTGGCATGATGGGGCTGAAAAACGCAGGCGTGATTGTGGCCAACCCGGAAACGCTGGTCAGCATCGGCAATCTGACCTCACACAGCGTGCTGCTGGGCGTGCTCGGCTTCTTTATCATCGCAATTCTGGCATCGCGTAATATTCACGCGGCGGTGCTGGTTTCTATTGTGGTCACTACGCTGCTGGGCTGGATGCTGGGCGACGTTCACTATCAGGGCATCGTCTCCGCGCCGCCGAGCGTCAGTTCCGTTATCGGGCACGTTGACCTCGCCGGTTCGTTTAATCTGGGGCTGGCAGGGGTGATTTTCTCCTTTATGCTGGTCAACCTGTTCGACTCCTCCGGCACGCTGATTGGCGTGACTGATAAAGCCGGTCTGGCCGACGAGAAAGGTAAATTCCCGCGCATGAAGCAGGCGCTGTACGTGGACAGCATTTCTTCAGTCGCCGGTTCTTTCATCGGGACGTCATCCGTTACGGCTTATATTGAATCCTCTTCCGGCGTCTCCGTCGGCGGTCGCACCGGCCTGACGGCGGTAGTAGTCGGTCTGCTGTTCCTGCTGGTGATCTTCCTGTCACCGCTGGCAGGCATGGTGCCGGGCTACGCGGCGGCGGGCGCGCTGATTTACGTTGGCGTACTGATGACCTCAAGCCTGGCACGCGTGAAATGGGAAGACCTGACCGAATCCGTCCCGGCTTTTATTACCGCCGTGATGATGCCGTTCAGCTTCTCCATCACCGAAGGCATCGCGCTGGGCTTTATTTCTTACTGTGTGATGAAAATCGGTACCGGTCGCCTGCGCGACCTCAGCCCGTGCGTGGTGATCGTGGCGGTATTGTTTATTCTGAAGATTGTGTTTATTGATGCGCATTAATTGTCTGGCAGGGGATCGGGGGCACGTACTCTCGCCCTCTCCCTGCGGGAGAGGGCTGGGGTGAGG
>DIJC01000024.1:51172-180432 GCA_002421005.1 Enterobacteriaceae bacterium UBA5654
CTCTCCCTCAAGGGAGAGGGAACAGTCTGGCGTCGTCGTTGAGTCTGTCACCGGTTTTCTCCCTCTCCCTGCGGGAGAGGGCTGGGGTGAGGGGCTTACGGGTATGTGCTCCCTCGAGAGGGTGGACATTCCCAGCGAGCGCACCCGCTTAAGCCGCTACTTATCACTTACCCGCTGAATGTACTCGCTAAACGCCGTTAGCTGACCGGTCAGATGATCCAGCGTGCTCTGGTCAATCACCTCGCCCAGCTGCGGATCGACTTTATTCTGAATCACCCCGCCCATAAATTCCGGCTTATTCATCACCATCGCATCCAGGAACACCAGGATCTGGCGCAGGTGATACTGGCAGCGCGCGCCGCCGATTGCGCCCATTGAGCTGGTCTGAATGAGCACTGGCTTGCCCGCCAGCGGCTGTTCCGGCAGGCGCGACAGCCAGTCGATAGCGTTTTTCAGGCCGCCTGGCACTGAATAATTATATTCGGGGGTTACGATCACCACGCCGTCCGCCTGGCGGATTTGCTCCGCCAGCGCTTCGACGCTTGCCGGAAAACCTTCTTCCTGCTGGATATCGGCGTCATACAGAGGGATATCACCAATCGACGGCAGCGCCGAGACCTGCATCCCGGCCGGAGCCACTTTAGGCAGGGTGCGGGCGACCATCCCGTTAAAAGACCCTTTGCGCAGACTTCCCAACAGCGTAACCACGTGTAACGTATCAGACATAATGACTCCTCTTGTGTGGAGATTAGTTTTGATCGGATTCGTTGAGTGTAAACGCTTTTTCAGCGGTGAGACTGGTAAAGTGCATCAAACGCCCTGCGGGTTCTCTGGCGCGAACCTGGGGATCGGGCAGGCAGCACCAGCTTCCTTTCCCGGTATATTCCCAGACTTTTAGCCGCTCAATGGCGGGCGTGACCGCCACCGACCACACCAGCACAGCTTCGGCATCGCAGACGGCTTCAATCTGCGGCACGCTGGCTGCCCGCAGACGCCCGGAGCCGGGCAGCAGGGTCAGTGAATGGCTTTCCGCCTCGCCCGTCAGCTTCAGCACGCTCTGACGCAGCGCAAGGAGCTGCGCACAAGCCTCATTGGGATCGTTTTGATTGTTAATCCACAGCGTTTCATTGCTGGTAAAACTGTAGCGTTCATTGCCCTGCGCGGCGGGGCGTTGTAGCGCCAGCGCCAGCCCGCAATCGCCTTCGGTAGTTAACGCCACGCCGACAATATTGCCGGTATAGGCGATGGAAAAACGCGGCAGCATATTATCCAGGAATACGGGTTTTCCGCCTGGCTGGACGACGATCTCCGGCAGTTCGCTAATGCCATAAAGCATAAACATCAGTTCAGCGAGCAGCGCTCTGGAGGTCAGAAAACGCGTCCGGCGATGTTCCGGGAGTTGGCGAGCCTGATGATGGCAGGCCGCAGAAAGGCGGTTAGACAGGAGATAGCCGTCGCTAAGGGTGCCTCTTGCAAAATGCGTTGCCATTTTTCGCTCCGTGATAATGGGCTGTGGTAAAGAAGAAAAAGGTGTTGTCGGTTAACCGCTTTCGTTTTTAAACGCAAATGAAGCAAATGAGAAGATCCTGAACCTCATTTTTACAATTCATTTGATATGGACGGTGTTTTTAAGAGAAAACCGTGCCCGCATCAATTTTAATCTTATGCGGGCATGAATTTATTTCCCGATACAAAAGCTGGAGAAAATTCGTCCCAGCAGGTCGTCCGAGGTAAATTCCCCGGTGATTTCACTCAGAGCCTGCTGCGCCAGCCGTAGCTCTTCTGCCAGCAGTTCGCCCGCCCAGGCACCGAGAAGCTGCGCTTTGCCCTGCTGGAGGTGATCGGCGGCCTGTTCCAGCGCCTGTAAATGACGGCGGCGGGCGAGGAAACCGCCTTCCATGTTGGTGTCAAAACCCATGCTTTGCTTGAGATGGTCGCGCAGGACATCCACGCCTTCACCGGTGCGCGCGGAGAGGCGCACAAGTGAGTGACTGTTCACTTCACTGAAGCCCAGCGTCTCGCCGGTGATATCCGCTTTGTTACGCACCACGGTAATGGGGAGTTTAACCGGCAGACGGGCGATAAAGTCCGGCCAGATCTCCGCCGGGTCGATGGCATCCGTAGTGGTGCCGTCCACCATAAACAGTACGCGGTCCGCCTGTTCAATTTCCTGCCATGCGCGCTCAATGCCGATACGCTCGACTTCATCGCTGGCTTCGCGCAGCCCGGCAGTGTCGATGATGTGCAGCGGCATTCCGTCGATGTGGATATGCTCGCGCAGCACGTCGCGGGTGGTGCCAGCGATGTCGGTGACAATCGCTGCTTCACGCCCCGCCAGCGCGTTCAGCAGGCTGGATTTACCCGCGTTCGGACGCCCGGCAATTACCACTTTCATGCCTTCGCGCAGCAGGCTGCCCTGACGCGCTTCGGCGCGCACCGCGTCGAGATCGGCGATAACGTTATTAAGCTGGCCTTCGATTTTGCCGTCAGAGAGGAAGTCGATTTCCTCATCCGGGAAGTCAATCGCCGCTTCTACATAGATCCGCAGGTGAGTGAGCGCTTCCACCAGATGATTGACGCGCGCGGAAAATGCGCCCTGCAGCGAGTTCAGCGCCGAACGTGCGGCCTGTTCTGAACTGGCGTCGATCAGGTCGGCAATGGCTTCCGCCTGGGCTAAATCGAGCTTGTCGTTGAGAAACGCGCGCTCGGAGAATTCGCCGGGCTTCGCAATGCGCAGGCCGGGGAGGGTCAGAATGCGTTTTAACAGCAGGTCGAGGATCACCGGGCCGCCGTGACCCTGAAGCTCCAGCACATCTTCACCGGTAAAGGAATTCGGGCCGGGGAACCACAGCGCAATACCCTGATCCAGCGCCGCGCCGTTGGCATCCTTAAACGGCAGATAGTCGGCATAGCGCGGCTTCGGCAGCTTGCCAAGCACAGCCTCGGCAACGTCGCGAGCTTTCAGCCCGGAAATCCGCAGAATGCCTACGCCGCCGCGTCCCGGAGGCGTGGCCTGGGCAACGATAGTGTCGTTATGGTTCATGATATGTCTCGTTGAATACCAATAAAAAAGGCGGTCAATCGACCGCCCTTATTGTAGCGTTAACTTACCGGATCAGAGTTTTTTCTTCTCGCGGCTGTGCAGGCCACGTTTTTCCAGACCACGGTAAATCAGCTGCTGCTGAATAATCGTTACGGTGTTACTCACGATATAGTACAGCACCAGACCTGACGGGAACCACAGGAAGAACACGGTGAAGATGACCGGCATAAAGGTCATGATCTTCTGCTGCATCGGGTCGGTCACGGTGGTCGGCGACATCTTCTGGATGAAGAACATCGTCAGGCCCATCAGGATCGGCAGGATGTAGTACGGGTCCTGTGCGGACAGGTCATGGATCCACAGAGCGAACGGCGCGTGGCGCAGTTCAATGGAGCCCATCAGCATGTAATACAGCGCAAGGAAGATTGGCATCTGGATGATCAGCGGGAAGCAGCCGCCCAGCGGGTTAACCTTCTCTGCTTTGTACAGCGCCATCATTTCCTGGCTCTGACGTTGCTTGTCGTCACCCAGACGCTCACGCATCGCCGCAATCTTCGGCTGCAACATACGCATCTTCGCCATCGAGGTGTACTGCGCTTTAGTCAGCGGGTACATGATGCCACGCACGATAAAGGTGATGACAATGATGGAGAAGCCCCAGTTACCCAGGAAGCTGTGGATCCATTTCAGCAGTTTGAACAGCGGCTGGGAGATGAACCACAGCCAGCCGTAATCCACGGTTAAATCCAGGTGCGGCGCAACGGCAGCCATTTTGTCCTGAATTTCCGGGCCGACCCACAGGGTGCTGGCAAGTTGAGCGGCCTGGCCTGGTTGAACCAGCAGCGGCTGAGACTTATAGCCGATGGCAGCAACGCCGTTACCCAGATTCGCGGTGTAGAAGTTGTTGGTGCTGTTGGCAGGCGGAACCCACGCGGTCGCAAAATACTGTTGCAGCATTGCTACCCAACCGCCGTTAGCGCTGACGTTCAGGTTTTCGTTATCGGCAATGGTGTCGAACTTGTATTTTTCATACTTCTCATCCGGCGTGGAGTACGCCGCACCACGGAAAGTATGCAGCGCAAAGTTGCTGCTACCGGTGTCACGATGGGAAGGTAAATTGATGGACTGCTTCAACTGACCAAAGGTGGAAAGCTCCAGCGGTTTAGCACCGGCGTTCTGCACGTTGTAGTTGACGTTTACCGCGAATTCACCGCGCTTCAGGATGAAGGTTTTGGTGAAGGTGTTGCCTGCGGCGTCGGTCCAGGTCAGCGGGATGGTCAGTTCTTTCTGACCGTCAGCCAGCACAAACGCATCTTTATCAACGTTATACAGGGGACGAGAACCGTTAGCCGGGTTATCCGGGCCGTCACGACCGGTCAGGCCGCTCTGCGCCTGGTAGATAAACTCTGGCGTGGTTTCCAGTAACTGGAACGGCTCTTTAGAACCCAGCTCTTTCGGGTAGGTCAGCAGGTGTGCCTGCTCAACGTCACCACCACGCGTGTTGATCGTCAGCTCCAGCACGTCGGTTTTCACTGTAACCAGTTTACCCTGGCCACTGGCTGGTACGCCCTGGTCTGCGGCACTACCCGCTGCGGTGGTCGTAGTCTGCGTGATCTGCTGCTGGGGCTGAGGATTTTTATCCTGCTCCCAGGCCTGCCAGATCATGAAAGACACGAACAACAAAGCGATGACTAGAAGATTGCGTTGCGAATCCATCGTTAGTGTTCTCTGGTATCAAAGGGTCCGGGCGGGACGGGGTCGTCTCCACCAGGGTGTAAAGGGTGGCATTTTAATACGCGTTTCACCGTCAACCAACTGCCTTTTATCATTCCAAACCTGCGCAATGCCTCAATTCCGTATTGAGAGCAGGTCGGGGTGAAACGGCAGTGCGGCCCAAGCAGCGGACTGATCAGGCGTTGATAGACCCGGATAAGGCCTATCAGGACTCGCGAGCCAGCCGACAGTGGCGACGCCATAACTTTTCCAACGCTTCCGTTAGCGCCCGGTTATCGAGGTCGGCAACCCCTTTTTTCGCCACCACCACGAAATCCATTGCCGGGAGTTCATGTTGACGTAAACGAAAGCTTTCACGCGTCAGACGTTTAATCCGGTTGCGTTCATGCGCACGCTTTACGTTTTTCTTGGCGACGGTAAGACCGATGCGGGGATGCCCCAGCGAATTCAGGCGGCCGAGGATGGTGATTTGCGGCGTGCCAGCCCGTTGCGGCTGCTGGAAGACGAATGTGAAATGAGTGGGAGTTAACAAACGTAACTCCCTGGGAAATGCGAGCTTAACCACTCAGGGTTAGCTTTATTACTTGGAAACGGTCAGACGAGAGCGGCCTTTAGCACGACGACGTGCCAGAACCTGACGACCATTTTTAGTAGCCATACGAGCACGGAAGCCGTGAGAACGGTTGCGCTTCAGTACAGACGGTTGAAAAGTGCGTTTCATGGCGATTTCTACCTAAACTTGAATAAATTCACTGACTTTTGCGTATACCCGAACGAATTTCGAACGACTTACGCCACAGTGTGGGTGATTAAAGAGGNNTATATCCCGCGTATTTTCGCACGTTTTTATGAGCAAATTGCCCCCTACAAACATGCGCAACGCGCCGGGTGGAGGATTATACGACCTCACTGGCAAAGCGCAAGGATCCTGCCGGATCTTCATGAGATCGTTTAAGCAGATTTTTGTCGTAGCTCATTAATTTTTCCAATATGCGGCCTGGAACGTGCCGCGTCCTGCCAGGATCGTTTACACTTAGCCGGTTGCGATCCTCCCTGTGGATAAATCGGGAAGAATCTGTGAGAAACAGAAGATCTCTGGCGCAGTTTACGCTATGATCCGCCTCCCGATCGTTTCCCCGGATCCAGATCGGGTATATATCGCAAATAGCGGTTCGCACGTCACCCTTACGTGGGTCTTTTCGCCGTGCGTCAACAATCATGAATGTTTCAGTCTTTGTCATTTATCGACTTTTGTTCGAGTGGAGTCCGCCGTGTCACTTTCGCTTTGGCAGCAATGTCTTGCCCGATTGCAGGATGAGTTACCAGCCACAGAATTCAGTATGTGGATACGCCCGTTGCAGGCGGAACTGAGCGATAACACGCTGGCTTTGTATGCGCCAAATCGTTTTGTGCTCGATTGGGTAAGGGACAAATACCTCAATAATATCAATGGACTGCTCAATGAGTTTTGTGGCACTGACGCGCCGCAGATGCGTTTTGAAGTTGGGACGAAACCTGCTTCACAAACGCCCAGAGAACCGGTTAGCGTAGCCGCACCCGCGCAGGCGGCGCAGGTGCATGTTCCGCGCCCGATCCCGGCATCGCGTCACGGCTGGGATAACGTTCCCGCCCCCGCGGAACCGACCTATCGTTCCAACGTCAACGTTAAACATACCTTTGACAATTTCGTCGAAGGTAAATCTAACCAGCTGGCGCGTGCTGCGGCCCGTCAGGTGGCAGATAACCCCGGCGGTGCGTATAACCCGCTGTTCCTCTATGGCGGTACGGGTCTGGGTAAAACGCACCTGCTGCACGCGGTGGGAAACGGTATCGTTGCCCGCAAGCCGAACGCCAAAGTAGTCTATATGCACTCCGAGCGCTTTGTTCAGGACATGGTAAAAGCCCTGCAAAACAACGCGATCGAAGAGTTTAAACGCTACTACCGCTCCGTTGATGCCCTGCTTATCGATGACATCCAGTTCTTTGCAAACAAAGAGCGATCCCAGGAAGAGTTTTTCCACACCTTTAATGCGTTGCTCGAAGGCAATCAGCAGATCATTCTCACTTCGGATCGCTATCCGAAAGAGATCAACGGCGTGGAAGATCGTCTGAAATCCCGCTTCGGCTGGGGGCTGACGGTGGCGATCGAGCCGCCGGAGCTGGAAACCCGCGTAGCGATCCTGATGAAAAAAGCGGACGAGAACGATATCCGTCTGCCGGGTGAAGTGGCCTTCTTTATTGCCAAGCGCCTGCGTTCGAATGTGCGTGAGCTGGAAGGGGCGCTGAACCGCGTGATCGCTAACGCCAACTTTACCGGTCGGGCGATTACCATTGATTTCGTGCGCGAAGCGCTGCGCGATCTGCTGGCGTTGCAGGAAAAACTGGTCACCATCGACAACATTCAGAAAACGGTGGCGGAGTATTATAAAATCAAAGTGGCGGATCTGCTTTCTAAACGCCGCTCCCGTTCGGTAGCTCGTCCGCGCCAGATGGCGATGGCGCTGGCAAAGGAGCTGACCAACCACAGCCTGCCGGAAATTGGCGATGCTTTTGGTGGTCGTGACCATACTACCGTCCTTCATGCCTGCCGTAAGATTGAGCAGTTGCGTGAAGAAAGCCATGATATTAAAGAAGATTTCTCTAATTTAATCCGAACATTATCGTCGTGACCTATGAAATTTACCGTTGAACGTGAACACTTATTAAAACCGCTGCAACAGGTGAGTGGTCCCTTAGGGGGCCGCCCGACGCTGCCGATTCTGGGTAATCTTCTGATGCAGGTAGCGGACGGCACGCTTTCGCTGACCGGCACTGACCTCGAAATGGAAATGGTCGCGCGCGTCGCGCTGAGCCAGCCGCACGAGGCGGGCGCAACGACCGTACCGGCGCGTAAATTCTTTGATATTTGCCGTGGGCTGCCGGAAGGTGCGGAGATCGACGTGAAGCTGGAGGGCGACCGGATGCTGGTACGCTCCGGGCGCAGCCGTTTCTCTCTCTCCACGCTGCCTGCCGCCGACTTCCCGAATCTGGACGACTGGCAGAGCGAGGTAGAATTTACCCTGCCGCAGGCAACAATGAAGCGCCTGATTGAAGCCACCCAGTTTTCTATGGCCCATCAGGACGTGCGCTATTACCTGAACGGCATGTTATTTGAAACCGAAGGCGAAGAGCTGCGCACCGTGGCGACCGACGGGCACCGCCTGGCGGTGTGCTCAATGCCGCTTGGCGAATCGCTGCCGAACCATTCGGTGATCGTGCCGCGTAAAGGCGTAATTGAACTGATGCGAATGCTCGACGGGGGCGAAACGCCGCTGCGCGTGCAGATTGGCAGTAATAACATTCGTGCGCACGTAGGCGATTTCATCTTCACCTCCAAGCTGGTGGACGGTCGCTTCCCGGATTACCGTCGCGTTCTGCCAAAGAACCCGGACAAACATCTGGAAGCGGGCTGCGATATCCTTAAGCAGGCCTTTGCCCGTGCGGCGATCCTCTCGAATGAGAAATTCCGTGGCGTGCGCCTGTTTGTTCACGAAAACCAGATCAAAATCACCGCCAATAACCCGGAGCAGGAAGAAGCCGAAGAGATCCTCGACGTCACTTACGCCGGAACGGAAATGGAAATTGGTTTTAACGTCAGCTACGTGCTGGATGTGCTCAACGCGCTGAAGTGCGAGAACGTGCGCATCATGCTGACCGACTCGGTTTCCAGCGTGCAGATTGAAGATGCTGCTTCACAATCCGCGGCTTACGTTGTGATGCCGATGAGACTATAGACAGGTATCGGGCTATCTTATTTGTTATTCTGGCTGCGGGCAGCGCGCTATTTCGGCGCTGCGGTTGCTACGCTGTCCGTCACCAGACTAACTGCGACGATAACGCCCTGGTTATGAGTTGATCATGTCGCTATCCCGATTGCTTATCAAAGATTTCCGCAATATCGAAAATGCGGATCTCGCTTTATCTCCCGGCTTTAACTTCCTGGTTGGCGCAAATGGCAGCGGCAAAACCAGCGTACTGGAAGCTATCTACACGCTGGGTCACGGTCGGGCGTTTCGCAGCCTGCAAATCGGCCGGGTGATCCGCCACGAGCAGGAGGCGTTTGTCCTGCACGGGCGTTTACAGGGCGAAGAGCGGGAAATTTCGGTCGGTCTCACCAAAGACAAACAGGGCGACAGCAAAGTACGCATTGACGGCACCGACGGACATAAAGTCGCGGAGCTAGCGCACCTGATGCCGATGCAGTTAATTACGCCGGAAGGCTTTACGTTACTTAACGGCGGCCCCAAATACCGCAGAGCGTTCCTCGACTGGGGATGCTTTCACAACGAAGCCGGTTTTTTTACCGCCTGGAGCAACCTTAAACGGCTGCTGAAACAGCGCAATGCGGCGCTGCGCCAGGTGAGCCACTACGCGCAACTGCGCCCGTGGGATAAAGAACTGATCCCGCTGGCGGAACAAATCAGCCGCTGGCGTGCCGAATACAGCGCGGCCATTGCTGAAGATATGGCAGATACCTGCAAACAGTTTTTACCAGAGTTCGCCCTCACGTTCTCTTTCCAGCGCGGCTGGGAAAAAGAGAGCGATTACGCCGACGTGCTGGAGCGGAGCTTCGAGCGCGACAGAATGCTGACCTACACCGCGCACGGCCCGCACAAGGCGGATTTTCGCATTCGCGCCGACGGCGCGCCGGTGGAAGACACGTTGTCGCGCGGGCAGCTAAAACTCCTGATGTGCGCGCTGCGTCTGGCGCAGGGAGAGTTCCTCACCCGCGAAAGCGGACGGCGCTGTTTATACCTGATAGATGATTTTGCCTCAGAGCTTGACGACGCGCGGCGCGGACTGCTTGCCAGCCGCTTAAAAGCCACGCAGTCGCAGGTCTTTGTCAGCGCCATTAGCGCTGAACACGTTCTGGACATGTCGGACAAAAATTCGAAGATGTTCACCGTGGAAAAGGGTAAAATAGCGGATTAACCCAAGATAAAATGAGCGAGAAACGTTGATGTCGAATTCTTATGACTCCTCCAGTATCAAAGTCCTGAAAGGGCTGGATGCGGTACGTAAGCGCCCGGGTATGTATATCGGCGATACGGATGACGGCACCGGTCTGCACCACATGGTATTCGAGGTAGTAGATAACGCTATCGACGAAGCGCTCGCGGGTCACTGTAAAGATATCGTTGTGACGATCCACGCCGATAACTCCGTTTCCGTTACGGATGATGGCCGTGGCATTCCGACCGGTATTCACCCGGAAGAGGGTGTTTCGGCGGCGGAAGTGATCATGACCGTTCTGCACGCGGGCGGTAAATTCGATGATAACTCTTATAAAGTGTCCGGCGGCCTGCACGGCGTAGGCGTCTCCGTGGTGAACGCCCTGTCGCAGAAGCTGGAACTGCTGATCCGCCGTGAAGGCAAAGTGCATCAGCAAACTTACGTTCACGGCGTGCCTCAGGCACCGCTGGCGGTGACCGGCGATACCGACGCAACCGGTACGCAGGTGCGTTTCTGGCCGAGCCACGAAACGTTCACCAACGTGGTCGAATTTGAATACGATATCCTGGCCAAGCGTCTGCGCGAGCTGTCATTCCTCAACTCCGGCGTTTCTATCCGTCTGAAAGATAAGCGCGACGGCAAAGAAGACCATTTCCATTACGAAGGCGGCATCAAGGCGTTTGTTGAGTATCTCAACAAGAACAAAACGCCGATCCACCCGACCGTGTTCTATTTCTCCACCGAAAAAGACGGCATCGGCGTGGAAGTTGCGCTTCAGTGGAACGACGGCTTCCAGGAAAACATCTACTGCTTTACCAACAACATTCCGCAGCGCGACGGCGGGACTCACCTTGCAGGCTTCCGTGCGGCGATGACCCGTACCCTGAACGCCTACATGGACAAAGAAGGCTACAGCAAAAAAGCGAAAGTCAGCGCCACCGGCGACGATGCCCGTGAAGGTCTGATTGCCGTTGTTTCGGTCAAAGTGCCGGACCCGAAATTCTCCTCGCAGACCAAAGATAAGCTGGTTTCTTCCGAGGTGAAATCAGCGGTGGAACAGCAGATGAACGAACTGCTGGCGGAATACCTGCTGGAAAACCCGTCCGACGCGAAAATCGTGGTTGGCAAAATTATCGACGCCGCGCGCGCGCGCGAAGCGGCACGTAAAGCCCGTGAAATGACCCGTCGTAAAGGCGCGCTGGACTTAGCCGGTCTGCCGGGCAAGCTGGCGGACTGTCAGGAGCGCGATCCGGCCCACTCTGAACTGTACCTGGTGGAAGGGGACTCGGCGGGCGGCTCGGCAAAACAGGGGCGTAACCGTAAGAACCAGGCGATCCTGCCGCTGAAAGGTAAAATCCTTAACGTCGAGAAAGCGCGCTTCGACAAAATGCTCTCTTCGCAGGAAGTGGCGACGCTTATTACCGCGCTGGGTTGCGGTATTGGCCGTGACGAGTACAACCCGGACAAGCTGCGCTATCACAGCATCATTATCATGACCGATGCGGACGTCGATGGCTCGCACATCCGTACGCTGCTGCTGACCTTTTTCTACCGTCAAATGCCGGAAATCGTCGAGCGTGGGCACGTCTACATCGCCCAGCCGCCGTTGTATAAAGTGAAGAAAGGCAAGCAGGAACAGTACATTAAAGACGACGAAGCGATGGATCAGTATCAAATCTCCATCGCCCTGGACGGCGCATCCCTGCACGCAAACGCCCAGGCACCTGCGCTGGCAGGCGAGCCGCTGGAACGTCTGGTGTCTGAGTACAACGCCACGCAGAAAATGATTGGTCGCATGGAGCGTCGTTTCCCGAAATCGCTGCTGAAAGAGCTGGTGTATCAGCCGACGTTAAGCGAAGGCGATCTGGCGAACGAGCAGACCGTCACCCGCTGGGTATCGCAGCTGATCACCGTGCTGAACGATAACGAACAGCACGGCAGCGTGTGGAAATACGACATCCGTGAAAATACCGAGCTTCAGCAATTCGAGCCGATTATTCGCGTGCGTACCCACGGCGTGGACACGGATTACCCGCTGGATCACGAGTTCGTACTGGGCGCGGAATATCGTCGTCTCTGCACGCTGGGTGAGAAGCTGCGCGGCCTGATCGAAGACGACGCCTTCATCGAACGTGGCGAACGTCGTCAGCCGGTTGCCAGCTTCGAGCAGGCGCTGGAATGGCTGGTGAAAGAATCCCGTCGCGGCCTTGCGATTCAGCGTTATAAAGGTCTGGGCGAGATGAACCCGGAGCAGCTGTGGGAAACCACAATGGACCCGGAAAGCCGCCGTATGCTGCGCGTTACCGTGAAAGATGCGATTGCTGCCGACCAGCTCTTCACTACCCTGATGGGCGACGCCGTTGAACCGCGTCGCGCATTTATCGAAGAAAACGCCCTGAAAGCGGCGAACATCGATATTTAATCGCGGGTACTGAAGCCAACAAAAACGCCTGAATTTTCAGGCGTTTTTTATTTGTGCTGTGCCTGTACCGGGATGACAAAGCGGCCCGCCGACACGCTATGACATCGACAAAAGAGGAATCCGCGCCTCGTTCCCATCCTCCTTTTCGCCCGACTCTTTTACTGTCTTTTGAGCAGAATCGCGTTAGCATGAGCAACGGCTCATCTTATCGGGGAAATCATGGCTATCAAACTTATTGCAATCGACATGGACGGGACTTTGCTGCTGCCGGACCATAGTATCTCTCCCGCTGTTAAAAATGCGATCGCCGCCGCCCGCGAGCGTGGCGTGAGCGTCGTTATCACCACCGGTCGTCCTTACGCTGGCGTGCATCATTATCTGAAAGAGTTGCACATGGAGCAGGAAGGCGACTACTGCATTACCTATAACGGCGCGCTGGTGCAGAAGGGCAGCGATGGCAGCTCCGTCGCGCAAACCGCACTGAAATATGACGATTATCGCTATCTGGAGCAGGTCGCTCGCGAAGTTGGATCGCACTTTCACGCGCTCGATCGCAATACGCTGTATACCGCCAACCGCGATATCAGCCGCTATACCGTTCATGAATCCTTTGTGGCGACCATTCCGCTGGTGTTCTGCGAACCTGAGAACATGGACCCGGAAACCCAGTTTCTGAAGGTGATGATGATCGACGAGCCTGCCATTCTCGATAAGGCTATCACCCGCATTCCTGCGGAAGTAAAAGAAAAATACACCGTGCTGAAAAGCGCGCCGTACTTCCTTGAAATCCTCGATAAGCGCGTGAACAAAGGCACCGGCGTGAAATCCCTGGCCGAAGCGCTGAACATCAGGCCGGAAGAAATCATGGCGATTGGCGATCAGGAAAATGACATCGCGATGATTGAATTTGCGGGCATGGGCGTGGCGATGGATAACGCTATCGATTCGGTGAAGGAGATCGCTGATTTCGTGACCAAATCCAATCTCGACGATGGCGTGGCGTATGCTATTGAGAAGTTTGTGCTGAATTAACCGCACCGGGACGTTACTGACGCGGCTGCGCATAATCATTCGCCGAAGCTGCGTCAGTAGTCTGGCCCTGAAGATTTTTCCCGGCATCCCCCGTTAAGAACTGCCGACGGGGTGGTCACGATATCGAGAAAATGATCTCTCAGCGGATCTTTTATCCGTGAATTCCATGCGATGCCGGTTTGCCATGTCGTATATTCACCCTCAAGCGCAATCAGATTCACACCTGATGGCAGGATATGTCGGACACTTTCGGGTAACAGCGCTACACCATCACCCGCCGCAACTAGCGCCAGCAGAGTTTGAATGTCATCGGCGGCAGCCACCCTGGTGGGGGACAAATGATGCGACGTCAGGAAACTGGCTGTCTGTGTGGATAACCCTTCTCCACGGTTGGGAGAAAGTTGAAGAAGCTGGCTATTTTCAATCAGTTTCAGGGCATTTTCTAAACTGACAAAGCGATCTGAAGCTACCGCAAGAACCAGTTTCTCTTCTGCCAGTACCTGACTTTGCAGCTTTTCAGAAACAGGTAGCCGCACAAACCCGGCCTGGAGATGTCCTTCGAGCAGCGCGTGGCATTGCACCCCCGAAGGCATATCGTTAAGAAAAACCTGTACGTCAGGAAACACACTACGAAAAACAGCGACTTTTTCCGGGGCCATTCGAAAAGAAGAAATACCAAATCCGAGAACAAGTTTTCCCGCTTTACCCTTGCGAATATCGCCCGCCTTGTTCAGGCATTTTTCATAGTATTCCAACGCCTTACGCGCTTCAGGAAGTAGTTGCTCCCCGGCACTGGTCAATCGTGCACCATGACGCCCGCGCTGAAAGAGCGTGATCCCTAAGAGGTGTTCAAGTAGCTGGATCTGCTTTGTCAGGGCTGGCTGCGTGACACAAAGGCTTTCCGCCGCAGACCGATACCCTGCTGATTGAGAGAGCGTGACAAAGGCACGCAGTAGCTTTATATCCATTCCAGTCAGTTATCAAAGAGGGAGAAATTCTGATTATACATACTTCACTTCCCTCTGTTGGAATAAGGCTTCCCTTTACAGAGGATAAAGAAGATGGAAAAGAGTATTCGCGTAGCTTCGGTTCAGTTTTGCCATCGCGCCAGCGACAAGGCGTATAACTTATCGGTTATGGAAGATTTCATCGCCGAAGCCCGGCAGGAAAACGTACAAATTTTAGCATTCCCGGAAATGTGCATTACCGGCTACTGGCATGTGCCCGATCTCAGTAGTCAGGAGGTCAATGCTTTGGCGGAGCGAGCCGACTGTAGCCCATCGCTGGATGTCATAACCGGCCTGGCGAAAAAATATCACATGGCAATCGGGGCCGGGTTTATTGAAAAAGGGGCTGACGGAAAATTATATAACGCTTATGCAGTGTGTATGCCTGGTGGTGAACGTCACATTCACCGAAAATTACATGCCTTCGAACACCCGGATATTGCCCGGGGCAATGACTTTACCGTCTTCGATACCCCCTGGGGCGTGCGCGTTGGTATTCTCATTTGTTGGGATAACAATCTGGTTGAAAATGCGCGCATTACAGCGCTAATGGGCGCTGATATTCTGATTGCTCCTCATCAAACCGGAGGGACGCATTCACGCAGCCCCTTTGGCATGAAGCCAATTCCTGTCAGCCTTTGGGAAAATCGCCACCAGGATCCGCAAGCGCTTAAATCTGCATGTCAGGGAGACAGTGGACGAGGCTGGATAATGCGCTGGCTGCCGGCACGAGCCCATGATAATGGGTTTTTCATCCTGTTCAGCAATGGTGTAGGGCTTGATAATGGCGAGGTCCGCACAGGGAATGCCATGATTCTTGATCCCTATGGAAGAGTTGTTAACGAAACTGACTCCTTTGATGATGCGATAGTCATTGCAGATCTGGAGCTGGAGTTATTAGCCATGTCGACAGGGCGGCGCTGGATCCATGGACGACGGCCTGAACTGTACACTATTTTGAGCGAATCTCAGGGCTATGAGCGCGATGCCAGAACGGCAAGGTTCTCAGAGGATATCCCTTCCTTCAGCGCTGGCGGGAATGAAGAGAAAGAAAAAACTGTTGGTCAATAAAATCAGAGAATTAAACAACGTGCCTTTGCTCGAAGGCGCGTTGTTTTAACGCCAGGGGTAACGCGCAAAATGAGGTGCGATCAATCCTCCTTGAAAGTCATTTATGCACGTAACCGATTCATCAACCACGTAACAATCACTCACTTGCGCCTCTCACTCAACGCTGGCTGTTAACCCCTCCTGCTTAAAAAAGACCGTTTTTCGTTTGCCGGACAGACCCTCAAAAGCCCGCAAAATCTTTTAACGTTTTTTTTACCAATTGTCGTTTTTGTGATCTGAATTGTAGTACTACCAATAATGATTGTACTACTATCCACTCACGGAACGACGAAGACCACACAAATTTGTACTTCAATGCTGGGGATTTTTGCATCAACGAGGATAAAGTAATGGCAGCGAAACCGCGTTAAGGACTTTCTATGACCATTACTAAAACAGACCGCATCATCGTTACCCTCGGACGGCAGATTGTGAGCGGTAAATATGTTCCCGGCGCAGCGCTGCCTTCCGAGGCAGATCTGTGCGAAGAGTTTGAAACCTCGCGCAATATTATCCGCGAGGTGTTTCGTTCCCTGATGGCGAAACGGCTGATTGAAATGAAGCGCTATCGTGGCGCGTTTGTCTCGCCGCGCAACCAGTGGAACTACCTTGATACCGAGGTGTTGCAGTGGGTGCTGGAGAACGATTACGACCCGCGCCTGATTAGCGCAATGAGTGAAGTGCGAACGCTGGTGGAACCCGCCATTGCCCGCTGGGCCGCGGAGCGCGCGACCTCCAGCGAACTGGCGCAAATTGAGGCGGCGCTGAACGACATGATCGCCAATAACCAGGATCGGGACGCGTTTAACGAAGCGGACATCCGCTATCACGAAGCGGTGCTGAACGCGGTACACAATCCGGTATTGCAGCAGCTGAGCGTGGCGATCAGTTCGCTCCAGCGCGCCGTTTTTGAACGCACCTGGATGGGCGATGAAGCGAATATGCCAAAAACGCTCCAGGAACATAAGGCGCTGTTCGATGCGATCCGGCATCAGGACGGCAATGCAGCAGAGCAGGCGGCACAGACGATGATTGCCAGCTCGACCCGAAGGTTAAAGGAAATCACATGACATCACGCTATATCGCTATCGACTGGGGCTCCACCAATCTTCGCGCCTGGCTTTACCAGGGCGAAAACTGCCTGGAAAGCAGGCAATCGGAAGCCGGGATCACCCGTCTTAACGGGCGAACCTTCGATGCGGTACTGGCGCAAATTACCGAAGGGTGGGCGCAGGAAAATACGCCGATTGTGATGGCGGGAATGGTAGGAAGCAACGCAGGCTGGGTGAACGTCCCCTATCTTCCCTGTCCGGCGCGTTTTGACGATATCGGCACGCAGCTCACCCGCGTTAAAGAAAATGTCTGGATCGTTCCCGGGTTGTGCATTGACCGGGAGGACAACCACAACGTCATGCGCGGTGAAGAAACCCAGCTGACCGGCGCCTATGCCATGCAGCCTTCCGCCGTCTACGTAATGCCTGGCACCCACTGCAAGTGGGTACGGGTTAGCGACGGTGTAGTGGACGATTTTCGCACCGTAATGACCGGCGAACTGCACCACGTCCTGCTGAAGCATACGCTGGTGGGTGCCGGGCTGCCGGAACAGACCGACTCGCCGGAGGCGTTTGACGCCGGGCTGGCGCGCGGTCTGCAATCCCCCCATCTTCTTCCTCGCCTGTTTGAAGTCCGCGCCTCGCACGTCCTCGGCGCGCTGGCGCGTGAACAGGTGAGCGACTTTCTTTCCGGCCTGCTGATTGGCAGTGAAGTCGCCAGCATGGCTGACTTTATCCCGACGCAGCAGGCCGTCACCCTTGTCGCCAGTCCGTCACTCACCGCGCGCTATCAGCGGGCGTTTGAGTGCGTCGGGTGTCGCAGTCAGACGCTTAGCGGCGACGCAGCATTTCAGGCAGGAATAAGGAGCATCGCTCATGCAGTGGCAAAATAAACTTCCGCTTATCGCCATCCTTCGCGGTATTAAACCCGATGAAGCGCACGCCCATGTGGCGGCGGTGATTGAGGCGGGATTCGACGCGGTGGAGATCCCACTGAACTCGCCGGAATGGGAAAAAAGTATTCCGGCAATGGTAAACGCGTTCGGCGATAAAGCGCTGATTGGAGCAGGCACCGTGCTGACCCTGGCGCAGGTGGACCAGCTCGCCGAGATGGGCTGCAAATTAATGGTCACGCCTAACATCCAGCCGGAGCTAATCCGTCGTGCGGTAGAGCATGGCATGACCGTTTGCCCTGGCTGCGCCACGGCAACCGAAGCTTTCGACGCCATCAATGCCGGGGCGCAGTCGCTGAAAATTTTCCCGTCCTCGGCTTTCGGCCCGGACTATATCAAGGCGCTGAAAGCCGTCCTGCCGCCGGAAATCCCGGTGTTTGCGGTCGGCGGCGTCACGCCTGAAAACCTGAAGCAGTGGATTGACGCTGGTTGCGTCGGTGCCGGACTGGGCAGCGATCTCTATCGCGCCGGGCAACCCGTCGAACGCACCGCGCAACAGGCAGCCGCATTTGTTAAAGCGTATCGAGAGGCAGTGCAATGAAAATTACCAAACTCACCACGTACCGTTTACCCCCGCGCTGGATGTTCCTGAAAATCGAAACCGACGAAGGCGTTGTCGGCTGGGGCGAGCCGGTAATCGAAGGCCGCGCGCGTACCGTTGAAGCCGCAGTCCACGAGCTGGGCGAATTCCTGATTGGTCAGGACCCGGCGCGAATCAACGACTTATGGCAGGTCATGTACCGCGCGGGTTTCTATCGCGGCGGCCCGATCCTGATGAGCGCCATCGCCGGTATCGACCAGGCGCTATGGGATATCAAAGGCAAAGTCCACAACGCGCCGGTATGGCAGCTAATGGGCGGCCTGGTGCGCGACAAAATCAAAGCCTATAGCTGGGTCGGCGGCGACCGTCCGGCAGACGCCATCGCCGGGATCAGCACCCTGCGCAAAATTGGTTTTGACACCTTTAAATTAAACGGCTGTGAAGAATTAGGCATTATTGATGATTCGCGCAAAGTCGATGCGGCGGTAAATACCGTGGCGCAAATTCGCGAAGCCTTCGGTAATGAAATTGAGTTTGGTCTCGATTTCCACGGTCGCGTCAGCGCACCGATGGCAAAAGTATTAATTAAAGAGCTGGAACAATATCGACCGCTATTTATTGAAGAGCCGGTATTAGCCGAGCAGGCGGAGTATTATCCACGCCTGGCAGCACAAACGCATATTCCGATTGCCGCAGGCGAACGCATGTTCTCGCGCTTTGAATTTAAACGGGTGCTGGAAGCGGGCGGGGTGGCAATTTTGCAGCCGGATCTTTCCCACGCAGGCGGTATCACCGAGTGCTACAAAATCGCCGGGATGGCAGAGGCTTACGATGTGGCGCTGGCTCCGCACTGCCCGCTGGGTCCGATTGCGCTGGCGGCCTGCTTGCACGTCGATTTTGTCTCGCACAATGCGGTGTTCCAGGAACAAAGCATGGGCATTCACTACAACAAAGGCGCGGAGCTGCTCGACTTCGTGAAAAATAAAGAAGATTTCAGCATGGAAGGCGGCTTCTTTAAACCGCTGATGAAACCGGGTCTTGGCGTTGAAATTGACGAAGAGAAGGTCATTGAGCTGAGCAAAAACGTGCAGGACTGGCGTAACCCGTTATGGCGTCACGCAGACGGTACTGTCGCCGAGTGGTAATTGCCCGATGACGCGGTAATAACGCGTCCAGCGCACTCAATATATTTTTAATTATTTACACCCTCTGTAAACCACAGGGCATGGTGAGTGGCCTCGCCATGCCAAAATTCGGAGACAGATCGTTATGGATATTTCTGTAACTACTGCAAAACCCGGCCGTCGCCGTTATTTAACGCTGGTGATGATCTTTATTACCGTGGTCATTTGTTATGTTGACCGCGCCAATCTGGCGGTGGCATCTGCCCATATTCAGGAAGAGTTTGGTATTACGAAAGCGCAAATGGGCTATGTATTTTCTGCCTTTGCGTGGCTTTATACGCTCTGCCAGATCCCCGGCGGCTGGTTCCTGGATCGCGTCGGCTCCCGTCTGACCTATTTTATCGCCATTTTCGGCTGGTCGGTCGCCACGCTGTTTCAGGGATTTGCCACCGGGCTAATGTCGCTGATTGGCCTGCGCGCCATCACCGGTATTTTTGAAGCCCCCGCCTTCCCAACCAACAACCGGATGGTGACAAGCTGGTTCCCGGAACACGAGCGCGCGTCGGCGGTGGGCTTTTACACGTCCGGGCAGTTCGTCGGCCTGGCATTCCTGACGCCGCTGCTGATTTGGATCCAGGAGCTTCTGAGCTGGCACTGGGTGTTTATCGTGACCGGCGGCATCGGCATCGTCTGGTCGCTGATCTGGTTTAAAGTCTATCAGCCGCCGCGCCTGACGAAAGGCATCGGTAAAGCGGAGCTGGACTACATCCGCGACGGTGGCGGGCTGGTTGACGGCGACGCGCCGATCAAAAAAGAAGAGCGGCAGAAACTGACCAAAGCGGACTGGAAGCTGGTTTTCCACCGCAAGCTGGTGGGCGTATATCTGGGCCAGTTCGCCGTGACCTCGACGCTGTGGTTCTTCCTGACGTGGTTCCCGAACTACCTCACCCAGGAAAAAGGGATCACCGCGCTGAAAGCAGGCTTTATGACCACCGTGCCATTCCTCGCCGCGTTCTTTGGCGTACTGCTGTCGGGCTGGGTGGCGGATCGGCTGGTGCGCAAAGGCTACTCTCTGGGCGTGGCGCGTAAAACGCCGATCATCTGCGGCTTGCTGATTTCCACCTGCATTATGGGCGCGAACTACACCAACGACCCGATCTGGATCATGTCGCTGATGGCGATAGCCTTCTTCGGCAACGGCTTTGCCTCCATCACCTGGTCGCTGGTTTCGTCGCTGGCCCCGATGCGCCTGATTGGTCTGACCGGCGGCGTGTTTAACTTCGTCGGCGGTTTAGGCGGCATCACCGTTCCATTGGTGATCGGCTACCTGGCGCAGGACTACGGTTTTGGCCCGGCGCTGGTCTATATTTCCGTGGTGGCACTGCTCGGTGCGCTCTCCTACATCCTGCTGGTTGGCGACGTTAAACGAGTAGGCTAACGTTCCGCCTTGCGCTACCCTGATGCGATATCATGCATCAGGGTAGTTTTATGAAACAAATCACCTTCGCCCCCCGCCATCATCAGTTAACCAACATCAATACCTGGACGCCGGACGGCCAGTGGCTGGTTTTTGACGTGCGCCCTTCCGGCGCGTCATTTACCGGAGAAACCATTGAGCGCGTGAATGTACAGACCGGGGCGGTGGAGGTGATTTATCGCGCCACGGAGGGGGCACACGTCGGCGTGGTGACGGTCAGCCCGGTGGCGGAAAAGTACGTGTTTATCCACGGACCGGAACACCCGGATGCGCAGTGGCATTACGATTTTCATCATCGCCGTGGCGTAGTGGTGGAAAAGGGCCGCGCCAAAAACCTCGACGCGATGGATATCACCGCGCCCTACACTTGCGGCGCGCTGCGCGGCGGCACCCATGTCCACGTCTTCAGCCCGAACGGGCAGTTTGTCAGTTTTACCTACAATGACCACGTACTGCACGAGCGCGATCCGGCGCTGGATCTGCGCAACGTGGGAGTGGCGGCCCCTTTCGGTCCGGTTACGCCGCATGGCCATCATCCGCGTGAATATGGCAGCAGCCACTGGTGCGTGCTGGTCAGCCGTACCACGCCCGCGCCGCGCCCCGGCAGCGATGATATCAACCGCGCTTATGAAGAAGGCTGGGTGGGCAATCAGGCGCTGGCGTTTATCGGCGATACGCTGTCGCTGAAAGGCGAAAAAGTCCCGGAACTGTTTATTGTCGATCTGCCGCAGCATGAAGCAGGATGGAAGCAGAGTGGAGCCGATGCGCTTGCCGGTACGGAAAATACCCTGCCTGCGCCGCCTGCGGGCGTGGTGCAGCGCCGCCTGACCTTTACCCATCAGCGCGCGTTTCCAGGACTGGCGACGCTTCCCCGCCACTGGGTGCGGGCCAATCCTCAGGGCACGTCCATCGCGTTTCTGATGCGCGATGACGCGGGCGTTATTCAGCTCTGGCTTATCTCACCGGCGGGCGGTGAACCGCAGCAGCTCACGCATAATCACACGGATATTCAGTCGGCGTTTAACTGGCATCCGTCAGGGAAATGGCTGGGATTTGTGCTGGATGGACGGATTGCCTGCTGCGACGCGCAGCGCGGAGAAGTGGCTTTTTTGACTGCCGATCGTGCGAACTGTCCTTCCGCTGATGCGATTGTCTTTTCACCTGACGGTCAGTACATCGCCTGGATGGAAGAGGTTGAAGGCTTCCGTCAGCTGTGGGTAACGGAAACCGGACGCTGATTACTGTGGCATCTGCGCGGGCGGGATCACGTCATTGGTGGCCTGTGAATCTTTCTCGCTCTTTTCAACGCGGGATTTTACCGAGCTGTCGGTGCGGAACATATCCCACGGCAGCAGGGCGGTATCGACGATGGCCGTGAACGGCAGATCCAGCAAGACCAGCGATTTCGTTCCCCAGTTGGTGTTGCTGGAAAGCATATTGCTGCTGGCGCGCGTACCGGGATAAACCCCTTCTTTGCCGCCGGTGTGCGACATCACGCTGGAGCAACTGCATAAAAAAACTATCCCACTGAGCAATGCCAGCTTAAAAACTACTTTTTTCATCATATTTTTAATCATCTTGGTGGCACTGGAAAAACCGTGTATCCGGGTTATAGCTTTCCCTGTCAGAAATGAACAGACCGGAAACGTTGCTCTGTGGCGGTAATCGCAATTTGACCTTTTGTGCGATGATTCCAGTGTATGCGCTGTGTGTAAAAGTGCAAAAATTCAGACCGCCGCTCTTGAAAGAAGTTTCGTCGTACCCATTTATCAGGTGTAACCCAATGAGGAACATGCCTGAGGGGTGTTCCGGGACTCCCGACCTGTCCATGACGGAAGGTCAGTAACAAAATACTCGCTGATTTCAGGAGCTTTTATTATGCGTAATTTCGATCTCTCCCCACTGTACCGTTCAGCTATCGGCTTCGACCGTCTGTTTAACCTGCTGGAAAACAACCAGACCCAGAGCAACGGCGGCTATCCTCCGTATAACGTGGAACTGGTAGATGAAAACCACTACCGCATTGCGATTGCCGTAGCCGGTTTTGCGGAGAGCGAGCTGGAAATCACCGCCCAGGACAACCTGCTGGTGGTAAAAGGCTCCCATGCCACCGAGCAGAAAGAACGTACCTACCTTTATCAGGGTATCGCCGAGCGTAACTTCGAACGTAAATTCCAGCTTGCGGAAAACATTCATGTGAAAGGCGCAAACCTGGTCAACGGCCTGCTGTATGTCGAACTGGAACGCGTTGTTCCTGAAGCGAAAAAACCGCGCCGTATCGATATCAACTAATTTCATCCGGGTCGCCGCAGGCGGCCTGTTTTAACCCGTGCTCGCCGTCAGGGAGCCGATGCGAATCTTCGGATTTGCAGATATTCACTCGCTTCTCAGAAGGAGAATGTAATATGCGTAACTACGATTTATCCCCGCTGCTGCGTCAATGGATTGGTTTTGACAAACTGGCCAACGCGCTGCAAAGCACCACGGAAGGCCAGGCTTTCCCGCCGTACAACATCGAAAAAGGTGACGATAACCACTATCGCATCACCCTCGCGCTGGCCGGATTCCGTCAGGAAGATCTGGATATCCAGCTTGAAGGCACCCGCCTGACCGTTAAAGGCACGCCGGTCAAAAGCGAAACCGAACCGAAATGGCTACATCAGGGACTGGTGATGCAACCGTTCAGCCTGACGTTTACCCTGGCTGAATATATGGAAGTCGCCGGAGCGACCTTCAACCACGGTCTGCTGCATATTGATATTGTGCGCAATGTCCCCGAGGCCATCGCTCCCCAGCGTATCGCTATCAGCGAGCGCCCGGCGCTGAATAGTTAAGCTGCGCCCTCTTTAAAAGGCTCCCGTTGTGGAGCCTTTTTTGTCTCTTTGCCCGCAGAGCAATGACGGGATACACTGGTCACAATGCGGGAATTCGGGAGCGGCTATGCGCGTTGAAAAAGTGGAATTTGAAGGGCTGTCAGGCGTCGGGCGGGTCCAGCTCGACCTCGCGCCAGATCAACACATTTATACCTTTATCGGCGCGAATGGCGTGGGCAAGACCAAAACGCTGGAGGCGCTGTTTCAGGTTCTGTTTTTTAGCTGTGAACAGGTTAAAGGTGTTTCAGTTGGGTT
The DNA here is from genome assembly GCA_002421005.1 of Enterobacteriaceae bacterium UBA5654. GTDB lineage: Bacteria > Pseudomonadota > Gammaproteobacteria > Enterobacterales > Enterobacteriaceae > Superficieibacter. The sequence continues at coordinate 74,788 of DIJC01000024.1, forward strand.
TGCGCACGGTGATTTCAGATTCAGATCGTTCCTGAAAAGCGGGCAGCCCGATGTGGTTATTGGCATTGACGACAAAATTTTTCCCACTTCCTCAAAACTTACCGAAATATTTTCCAGCCTTGCCCATCCTCACCCCGTTATTTTCCTTGGAGCGCAGGCAAGAGGCGTCGTGAAACATAGCGAGCGTTCGTCGGGTCAGCCTCCAGGCACGCTGTCCCAGCGGCGGGAAAAATATCTCACAGCAACAATGTATAAAATGAAGTCCGATTTTGGCTCCATGAATATGGAAACCAGTATCGAAGAGTGGTTTGTTACGCTTGCCCGCTCCTCCAACCCGTATCAGAAAAAAGAAGACAATCGCGAAATCGAAATCAAAACGGTCATTCGTTTGCTGCATGATATCGATGCCCGTATCGATCCCGATTTCCTCGAAATCAGCGGTGATGATCGCGTCAGCCTGAAGATTGAGGGGCAAAAGCGCGAACTGGCACAGCTTAGCTCCGGTTTTACCTCTATCCTGAAACTCATCCAGGCTATCGTGTCTGGCTACGGCTACTTCACCAATGAAACCGAGCTGCAAAAAGTAAATGGGATCGTGTTAATTGATGAAATCGAAAGCCATCTGCACCTGACCTGGCAGGCCAGCATCATTCCGCTGCTGAAAAAACTCTTCCCCAACACGACGTTCTACATTACCACCCACTCATCGGTCGTACTTTCACAGTTGAAAGAAGGCGAGGCGTATACGCTGTATCGCGATGATGACGGTGCGGTAAAAACCAGGCTCATTCCGGCTCCGAATAAAGCCGCGTTGGCGGATATTTTAAGAGACGTTTTCCAGGTCGATCTTAATCAAATGAAGTTTGAAAACAGCAGCGTAGACGAACAGGCCGCAGGAAAAGCACGTCTGCTGGCGTTGCTGAAACAGCAGGAGAGTAAAAAATGACACGGAAAGTTTTGCTGGACGCTAATCTTTTGATCGCCGCCTTTGATACTAACGGCACCACGTCGGAGGCGATGAAAGCGATTGCCAGCGAAAAACTCGCGGCGCTGTTAAACGACCCGGAAGCGCTGATTTTTATTACTCCGCTGGTGCGCTACGAAGTATTAAGAGGGATTAGCTGGCAAAACCAGGCTGATTTCCTGACGATGCAGACGACACTTAACGAATTTCCAGAACTGGAGATCACCCGCGATATTTCTGAGCTATCCGCTAATCTTTTCCGCCTGGACAAGGATAACGCGATAAAACTCAATGAAAAACGCAACGTTGATAAACGGCGCTTTGACGTTTTTCATTTTTGTAGCGCGCACTGTAACAGCCTCGAATTGTGCTCGAACGATACCGATATCGCGAAAATCGCCAGCCTGCATATGACATATCAACAAACTATTGTTGCCTGATCTGAAAGCCCCGTACTCACGGGGCTTTTTTGTGCGCTACCACCCATACATCCCCCGTTATCTCTGCCAGAATCCTTTCTATCCGTAATGTTATTCACAGGGAAAAAAAGATGAGTGATATAGCATTAACCGTCAGCGTTCTGGCGCTGGTGGCTGTAGTAGGGTTGTGGATCGGCAATATCAAAATACGCGGTGTGGGGTTTGGCATCGGCGGGGTGCTTTTTGGTGGCATTATCGTCGGACACTTTGTCGAACAGGCTGGCATCACTCTGAGTAGCCCGATGCTGCATTTTATTCAGGAGTTTGGCCTGATCCTCTTTGTCTACACCATTGGTATTCAGGTGGGACCGGGGTTTTTTACCTCGCTGCGGGTATCGGGACTGCGGCTGAATTTATTTGCCATCCTCATCGTCATTATGGGCGGGCTGGTCACCGCCATTGTGCACAAATTCTTTAATGTTCCGCTGCCGGTGGTGCTTGGCATTTTCTCCGGTGCGGTGACGAATACGCCCGCGCTGGGAGCCGGGCAGCAGATCCTGCGTGACCTGGGCGTGGGCGGAGATGTCGTCGATCAAATGGGGATGAGCTACGCAATGGCCTATCCGTTTGGTATTTGCGGCATTCTTCTCTCTATGTGGCTGATTCGCCTTTTCTTTCGCATTAGCGTTGAGAAAGAAGCGCAGGACTTTGATGCCAGTTCCGGCAGCAGAAATCTCCAGCTTCAGACCATTAATCTCTGCGTTGAAAACCCGAATCTGCATAACCTTGCGTTACAGGAGATCCCGTTGCTCGACAGCGATAAAATCGTCTGCTCGCGCCTGAAACGTGGCGATATCCTGATGGTTCCCGCGCCCACGACCCTGATTCAGAACGGCGATTTGCTGTATCTGGTCGGGCAGCAGGCGGATCTGACTGCCGCGAAGCTGGTGATTGGTAAAGAGGTTGAAACCTCGCTGTCAACGCACGGCACCGACCTTTGCGTTGAGCGGGTGGTGGTCACTAACGAAAAAGTGCTCGGCAAGAAGCTGCGCGATCTGGATTTCAAACAGCGCTATGACGTGGTGATTTCAAGACTTAACCGCGCCGGGATCGAGCTGGTAGCCAGCAACAGCGCCGTATTGCAGTTCGGCGATATTCTTAATCTGGTGGGCCGTCAGGCGTCAATTGATGCGGTCGCGGCGGAGCTGGGCAACGCGCAGCAAAAACTTCAGCAGGTGCAGATGCTGCCGGTATTTATCGGCATCGGGCTCGGCGTGCTACTGGGCTCCATTCCGCTGTTTATCCCCGGTTTCCCGGTCGCGCTGAAGCTGGGGCTGGCCGGTGGGCCGCTGATTATGGCGCTGATCCTCGGGCGCATCGGCACTATCGGCAAGCTGTACTGGTTTATGCCGCCGAGCGCAAACCTCGCGCTGCGTGAGCTGGGGATCGTGCTGTTTCTGGCAGTCGTCGGGCTGAAATCCGGCGGTGACTTTGTTCAGACGCTGGTTGAGGGCGATGGTTTAAGCTGGGTAGGCTACGGTATTTTTATCACCGGTATTCCGCTTATCACCGTCGGCATTCTGGCGCGCATGTTGGCGAAGATGAATTATCTGACCATTTGCGGGATGCTCGCCGGGTCCATGACCGATCCGCCCGCGCTGGCTTTTGCGAACAATCTCCATTCGACCAGCGGGGCGGCAGCGCTGTCATACGCCACGGTTTACCCGCTGGTCATGTTCCTGCGCATTATCACCCCCCAGTTGCTGGCCGTTCTGTTCTGGGGGATAAGTTAATGCACGCGCAGCAGGTGGTAATCGACCTGATACTCGCTGGCATTGCGAAACATAATCGAATAGTTTAAAAACTCGCCGCTATTGCTGTAGGAAAGTGAAGTAATACGCAATAGCGGCGTATTTTCTGTCACCATCATTAATTGCGCGACTTTTCTGTCCGCCAGCACCGGCGACAGGCTTTCATAATTCCCGGTGATTATTATTCCGCACTCATTTTCAATATAGCGAAACTTCGAGCCTTCCAGATGCGCAATCGATAAATTGCGAAACAGCTTTACCGGCATATAGCTGTCTTCCAGCATTATGGGTTTATCATCGACATAACGCAGACGCCGCGAATAATAAATCCGCTCATCGGGCTGAATTCGTAGCTGCCTGGCAATAGCGGGCGGCGCGGGCATCACCACAAAATCCAGAACTTTGCTGAATACAATCCGGCCCTGGCTCTCCATGACCTCGCATAATCCGGTCAGATTGCTGGTCTCCTGATACACATCCTTTTGAATCACATACGTTCCGCTACCGTGTTTACGTTCGACCAGCCCCCAGAGAATTAACAAATCAATGGCTTTACGAATGGTCATCCGCGAAACGGCATACTCCTCCGCCAGCTTTTTTTCGCCCGGAAGTGGACTGCCAACATTGTAATGCTCTGAATTAAGCCGCAGCCGTAATTTATCGGCTATCGATTTGTAGATCATCGTTAGATCTCTCCTTGTCCCCGGTACGCATCGGTGAACGTACTATTTATCAATATAAAGCAACAGGTTATAAAAATGAAAAGTTAAGCGGCAGATAAACATGTCTAACATTTGGCAGAAAACAATACAACTCGCCCTAATTTAAAATCATGAGTTCGGTCACAAATAATTCTAATGTTTCATGTTTTTTATTCGCCCTCTTTTTATTGTTAACGCAGCAGGACGCTATCACAAAAAAATAAATGCTCTACGTGTTCTTTATCGAGGATGTAAAAAATGCTTAGTCAAATTCAACGCTTTGGTGGTGCGATGTTCACGCCAGTGCTGCTGTTCCCGTTTGCCGGGATGGTTGTTGGCATTGCCATCATGTTACAAAATCCGATGTTTGTTGGTGATTCTCTTACCCGACCCGATAGTCTTTTTTTCCAAATTATAAAAATTATCGAAGAAGGTGGCTGGACTATTTTTCGTAATATGCCGCTTATATTTGCCGTCGGGCTGCCTTTGGGTCTGGCAAAACATGCACATGGGCGTGCCTGCCTGGCTGTATTAGTGAGTTTCTTAACATGGAACTATTTTATTTGCGCGATGGGAATAACATGGGGCGGTTTTTTTGGCGTTAATTTCGCGATTGAACCGACAACCGGTAGCGGCCTGACAATGATTGCCGGGATCAAAACGCTCGATACCAGCATTATTGGGGCAATTGCGATTTCTGGCATTGTTACCGCGATCCATAATCGCTGCTATGAAAAAACATTGCCGGTATTTCTTGGAATATTCCAGGGGACATCGTTTGTCGTGATCGTCGCCTTTTTTATGATGATCCCCTGCGCCTGGATAACCCTGCTGTGCTGGCCAAAAGTGCAGATCGCCATTCAGTCATTGCAAACTTTTTTAAGCGGAGCGGGCGCGCTGGGCGTATGGATCTACACCTTCCTGGAACGTATTTTAATTCCCACCGGGCTGCATCATTTTGTCTATGGCCCGTTTGTGTTTGGTCCGGCGGTGGTTGAAGGTGGATTACAGCCTTACTGGATCCAGCATCTGCACGAATTTAGCCAAAGCTCCCAGCCGTTGAAAGACCTGTTCCCCGCTGGCGGTTTCGCCATGCACGGTAACTCGAAAGTCTTCGGCGCACCGGGTGTGGCGCTGGCTATCTACTTCACCGCCGCACCGCAAAACCGCGCGAAAGTGGCAGGCTTACTGATCCCGGCAACCCTGACGGCAATTCTGGTCGGCATTACCGAGCCGCTGGAATTTACCTTCCTGTTTATTGCGCCGTTCCTGTTCGTTATTCACGCCCTGTTAGCCGCCACCATGACCGCCGTGATGTATATGGCGGGCGTCGTGGGGATGTTCGGCGGCGGAATGCTCAACGAATTTTTACCGCTGAACTGGATGCCGATGTTCCATAACCACGCATCGGTGATGTTCATCCAGATGGGTATTGGTCTGTGCTTCACCGCCATCTGGTTCGTGGTCTTCCGCACGTTGATCCTGCGCTTCAACCTGAAAACGCCAGGACGCGAAGACAGTGAAATCAAACTTTACAGCAAAGCCGATTATAAAGCGGCGCAGGGGCAAACGACCGCCGCAGAGCCCGCTACCCGTCTCGGCCAGGCTGCCGGATTCCTCCAGGCGCTGGGCGGTGCGGACAATATTGAAAGCGTGAATAACTGTGCGACGCGCCTGCGCATTGAGTTAATTGATCCCGCCAGAATGCAGAGTGATGACGTCTTCAGGGCGCTGGGTGCGCACGGGGTTGTCCGCCGTGGTAACGCGATTCAGGTCATTGTCGGGCTGAATGTCCCGCAGGTCCGGGATCAGCTTGAAGTGCTGATAAAAACGCAATGCGTTAATGAACATTCCAACATGACAGAGGCTGTATCATGAAAAAATTCTCAGTAGTTATTGCCGGTGGTGGCAGCACGTTTACGCCAGGTATCGTATTGATGTTATTAGCAAATCAGCACCGTCTGCCGCTGCGATCGCTGAAGTTCTATGACAACGACGGCGCACGTCAGGAAATCGTCGCTGAAGCCTGCAAAATCATTATGAAGGAACAGGCACCGGATATTGAATTCAGCTATACCACCGACCCGCAAGCCGCATTCAGCGATGTGGATTTCGTGATGGCGCACATCCGCGTCGGCAAATACCCGATGCGCGAAAAAGATGAAAAAATCCCGCTGCGCCACGGCGTGCTGGGTCAGGAAACCTGCGGACCGGGCGGCATTGCCTACGGGATGCGCTCCATCGGCGGGGTGCTGGAGCTGGTCGATTATATGGAACAGTATTCCCCCAATGCATGGATGCTGAACTATTCCAACCCGGCGGCGATTGTCGCCGAGGCCACGCGCCGTCTGCGCCCGAACGCGAAAATCCTCAACATCTGCGATATGCCGATCGGCATTGAAGGGCGGATGGCACAGATTGTCGGCCTTCAGGATCGTAAGCAGCTACGCGTGCGCTACTACGGCCTGAACCATTTTGGCTGGTGGAACGCGATTGAGGATTTGCAGGGCAACGATTTGATGCCGCAACTGCGCGAGTACGTGGCAAAACACGGCTATGTGCCGCCGTCGAACGATCCGCACACCGAAGCAAGCTGGAATGATACTTTCAGCAAGGCAAAAGATGTGCAGGCGCTCGATCCCGAGACTATGCCGAATACGTATCTGAAATATTATCTGTACCCGGATTATGTGGTCGCGCACGCCAACCCGGAACGCACCCGCGCCAACGAGGTGATGGATCACCGTGAGAAGCAGGTGTTCAGCGCCTGCCGCGCTATCATAAAAGCCGGTCACTCTGCCGCCGGGGATCTGGAGATCGATGAGCATGCGTCCTACATCGTCGATCTGGCGGCGGCCATTGCCTTCAACACCCAGGAGCGAATGCTGCTGATTGTGCCCAATAATGGGGCTATCCATAATTTCGACGCCGACGCGATGGTCGAAATTCCCTGTCTGGTGGGAAAAAATGGGCCAGAGCCGCTGACCGTGGGTGATATTCCGCACTTCCAGAAAGGGCTGATGAGCCAGCAGGTGGCGGTGGAAAAACTGGTGGTGGATGCGTGGGAAGAACGGTCGTATCAGAGACTGTGGCAGGCCATCACCCTGTCGAAAACCGTACCGAGCGCCTCGGTGGCGAAGGCCATTCTGGATGATTTGATTGAGGCTAATAAGGCGTATTGGCCGGAGCTGAGGTAAGCTTGCTGCCGGGTAGCACAACGTTACCCGGCAATCCCCCCTTCTCTCCTCATCACCGCCGAAGGCGCATAGCCAAACTTCCGCTTAAACGCCTTGCTGAAGTGAAACGAATCAAAGAAGTTAAGCATATCGGCGATTTTGCTGACTGAATTCCCTTCCTGTTTAAGCAGCGACAGCGCCAGATCCAGCCGGGCATCCAGATAGTATTCCTTCGGCGTTTTCCCGGTATAGCGCAAAAACAGGCGGCGCAAGTACTGTTCGCTGCACTGCATCCACTGCGCCATGTCGGCTACGCTCCAGCGTTTTTGCAGATCGGCGTGGAGCAGGGCGATCAATTTTTCTATGCGGAGAAGCTGGCGGTCTTTGGTGCCGTTTTCCAGGATCAGACAAATCCACTGGTAGATGATTTTTGTCAGAAAGGCGACCGCCAGATTATTTTTCACTGGTTTTCGGCTGGCGATCAGCTTTTCAACTTCATTAAGCTCATCCTTAAAGGTAATTCCGTTATAAATAATAGCTTGCTGAAATAAAGGGATCTCCATAACGCTGGTAGGGATAAATTCCATCCAGTATTGTTCCCAAATCAGACCATCACAATGATAAGACTTTATATCGATTGGTTTTAAGAATATAACGCAATTGCCATTAAGAACAATTTCGGAATTATCGTTAAGTTTAATTTTTCCGCATCCCTGAAGGGTATAAACCGCGACCCATGAGTTGGCGATGAGCGGCTTCTTTTTGTCGCGAGGCCACATCACACGGTAGCTTTCATCGGCCAGCGTGTGCCATAACGAGATCAGTGAAATTCCGCTTGAGATCACATTTTCCTCAAGAACTAACGGAATATTGTAGGTGGTTTCGTTTTTTACATGCGAATTATGCTTTTTTCCATTCATTTTAATTTCCCTTCAGCGAATGATGCCAGCAACCTGATTTTTTGGAATTTAGCAAAAAAAGAACTGCTCAGGGATACATTGCATCTCGTTTTAGAAAAATCATCACCTAAACCCGGCGCGATCGCTATTTATTTATCGCTGCGTCGGAATATAACGATAAACATGGGGTACAAGATGAATGCTACACAAATTTTGAGCTTTGTCGGCTTTACCTTGCTGGTGGCGGTCATTACCTGGTGGAAGGTGCGCAAAACCGACACCGGCTCGCAACAGGGATACTTTCTCGCCGGACGGTCGCTGAAAGCGCCAGTAATTGCCGCGTCGCTGATGTTGACCAACCTCTCCACCGAGCAACTGGTGGGGCTGTCCGGGCAGGCGTACAAAAGCGGCATGTCGGTGATGGGCTGGGAAGTGACCTCCGCCGTCACGCTGATTTTTCTGGCGCTGATCTTCCTGCCGCGCTACCTCCAGCGTGGCATCGCCACCATTCCTGATTTTCTTGAAGAACGTTACGATAAAACCACCCGTATTATTATCGATTTCTGCTTCCTGATCGCGACCGGGGTCTGCTTTTTGCCCATCGTGCTTTATTCCGGCGCGCTGGCGCTCAATAGCCTGTTTCACGTTGGCGAATCGCTGAATATCTCCCAGGGAGCGGCAATCTGGCTGTTAGTGATTTTACTTGGGCTGGCGGGGATCGTTTATGCGGTAATCGGCGGGTTACGGGCGATGGCCGTCGCTGACTCAATAAACGGTATTGGCCTGGTGATTGGTGGCCTGATGGTGCCCGTTTTTGGTCTGATGGCGATGGGGAAAGGGAGCTTTCTGCAGGGCATTGAACAGCTCACCACCGTCCACGCAGAGAAATTAAATTCTATTGGCGGGGCGTCCGATCCTCTGCCGATTGGCGCGGCGTTTACCGGCCTGATTCTGGTGAACACGTTTTACTGGTGTACTAATCAGGGTATCGTTCAGCGCACGTTAGCATCAAAAAGTCTCGCTGAGGGGCAAAAAGGGGCGCTGTTAACGGCGGTTCTGAAAATGCTCGACCCCCTGGTACTGGTATTACCGGGGCTTATCGCTTTTCACCTGTATCAGGATTTACCGAAAGCAGATTTAGCGTATCCAACGTTGGTCAATAATGTTCTCCCTGTACCGCTGGTCGGGTTCTTTGGTGCCGTGTTATTTGGCGCGATTATCAGCACTTTTAATGGCTTTTTAAACAGCGCCAGTACCTTATTTAGCATGGGGATCTACCGACGCATTATTAACCCGAATGCGCAACCCGATCGACTGGTTGCCGTCGGGCGAAAGTTTGGTTTCTTTATTGCCATTATTTCCGTGCTGGTTGCGCCGTGGATCGCCAACGCGCCGCAGGGTTTATACAGCTGGATGAAACAGCTGAACGGTATCTATAACGTTCCGCTGGTGACCATCATTATTATGGGCTTCTTCTTCCCGCGAATTCCCGCGCTGGCGGCGAAAGTTGCCATGTTCCTCGGTATCGTCAGCTATATCACCATCAATTACTTAGTGAAATTTGATTTCCACTTCCTCTATGTGCTGGCCTGCACCTTCTGCATCAACGTCGTGGTGATGTTGATTATTGGGGCGATCAGGCCGCGCGCAACGCCGTTTAAATTCCACGATGCCTTCGCGGTGGATATGCAGCCATGGAAAAACGTGAAGATTGCCTCCGTCGGCATCCTGTTCGCGATGATTGGCGTTTACGCCGGGCTGGCGCAGTTTGGCGGCTATGAGACGCGCTGGCTGACGCTGATTAGCTACGGCATCACCGCCGCCGTGGTTGTCTACCTGATTTACAGCAGCTGGCGGGATCGCCACGCCATACCTGCGGTTTATGCTACTGACGTTAAGGAAAAACCATGAGTCGTCCAAATTTCCTGTTCATTATGACCGATACCCAGGCCACCAATATGGTCGGGTGCTATAGCGGTAAGCCACTGAACACCAATCATATTGATGCGCTTGCCGACGAGGGCATTCGCTTCAACTCCGCCTATACCTGCTCCCCGGTTTGCACCCCGGCGCGTGCGGGGCTGTTTACCGGCATCTACGCCAACCAGTCCGGCCCGTGGACCAATAACGTTGCGCCGGGCAAAAATATCTCAACGATGGGCCGTTATTTTAAAGATGCGGGTTATCACACCTGCTATATCGGCAAATGGCACCTCGATGGGCACGACTATTTCGGCACCGGCGTTTGTCCGCCGGAATGGGATGCCGACTACTGGTACGACGGCGCGAATTACCTGTCTGAGCTGACCGATCAGCAGATCGGCCTGTGGCGCAACGGGCTGAACAGCGTGGAGGATTTGCAGGCGCACCATATTGATGAGACGTTCACCTGGGCGCACCGCATCAGTAATCGGGCGGTCGATTTTTTGCAGCAGCCCGCGCGCGACGACGAGCCGTTTTTAATGGTCGTCTCCTATGATGAACCGCATCATCCCTTCACCTGTCCGGTGGAATATCTGCAAAAATACGAGGATTTTTACTACGATCTTGGCGCAAAGGCAGACGATGATTTAGCCACTAAGCCGGAGCACCACCGCCTGTGGGCGCAGGCGATGCCCTCACCGGTCGGCGCTGACGGGCGTTATCATCATCCGATGTATTTTGCCTGTAATGATTTTGTAGACGATCAGATTGGTCGGGTCATCAACGCCCTGACGCCTGCCCAGCGTGACAATACCTGGGTGATTTACACCTCCGATCACGGGGAAATGATGGGCGCGCATAAACTCATCAGTAAAGGCGCGGCGATGTATGACGATATCACCCGCATTCCGCTGATTATGCGCCCGCCGCGCGGAACGCCTGTGCAGGTTGATACCCCGGTCAGCCACATCGATCTCCTGCCGACGATGATGGCCCTGGCAGACATTGAGAAACCTGCGATTTTGCCGGGTGAAAACATTCTGGCGGCGGATGCCGGACGCGGCGTGATGGTGGAATTCAACCGTTACGAGATTGAGCACGACAGCTTCGGCGGGTTTATTCCGGTGCGCTGTTGGATAACGGACCGCTGGAAGCTGGTGCTGAACCTGTTTACCAGCGATGAACTGTACGATCGGCACAGCGATCCTGACGAGCTGCATAACCTCATCGACGACCCGGCGCTGGCCGAAGTGCGCAGCCAGCTGCACGACGCGCTGCTTAACTATATGGATAAAATCCGCGACCCGTTCCGCACCTATCAGTGGAGCCTGCGCCCGTGGCGTAAGGATGCGCAACCGCGCTGGATGGGCGCTTTCCGTCCGCGCCCGGAAGACGGGTATTCCCCCGTGGTACGCGACTACGACACCGGCCTGCCCACCCAGGGCGTGAAGGTTGAGGAGAAGAAGCAGAAGTTTTGATGGGTCAGGGGAGGAAGGGTTAAGCCGTTGTCATAAATTAAAATCGACGGTGGGCTTAACCCTGTACAGGTTGTTTTCTGCCAGAAAACTGACACTGGACCTCACCCTGTACCCGGACGGTTCCCTCTCCCTGGGGAGAGGGTCAGGGAGAGGGGAAGAGTACAAGCCCCGGAGCTACTCTTACCCCACCCTCACCCGGAAGGAAAGGTGCATACTCATACCACGTCTGGGTTCACAAGCCTCTTTCAGCCTTCGCCAAAAACAGTAATTCTGTCTTTCCATTCTGTCCGTTTCCGAACAGGCTGTGCCAACGACGCCTGCTGGCCCGGAATCTCAGTACGGATCCGTATCACTTTTACACTCTGTGGCGGGTTTTGCAGATCGTACATCGCGCTTCAGGTAAAATTAATGCAGACGTCACTAAGGAGCTGTTATGAAAATATCCCGCCTCGGAGAAGCACCGGACTACCGCTTCTCGCTGGCAAATGAACGTACTTTTCTTGCCTGGATCCGCACCGCGCTGGGTTTCCTGGCCGCAGGCGTCGGGCTTGACCAGCTCGCCCCGGATTTCGCCACGCCCGCCATTCGCGAGTTGCTGGCCCTGCTGCTGTGCCTTTTTGCCGGTGGGCTGTCGATTTATGGTTATCTGCGTTGGCTGCGCAATGAAACAGCCATGCGCCTGAAAGAAGATTTGCCCTACACCCGTACTCTGTTGGTGATAAGCATTGTTTTGCTGATCGTCGTGGTCATTGTGATGGCGCTGGTGCTTTATGCCGGATAGCCGTAAAGCCCGCCGCCAGCAGGACCCCGGTCTGCAACCCGAACGAACCTCGCTGGCCTGGTTTCGTACTCTTTTGGGTTACAGCGCGCTGATGGCGCTGGCGGTAAAGCACCACTGGCATCAGGCCGGGGCGCTGTTCTGGATCTCCATTATTATTCTGGCTATCGTTGCTGCGCTGCTCTGGCACTACACCCGCCGTCGCAGTCTCATGGATATCGCGCACGGCGATTTTGCCCAGCCGGGCGTAGTTCGTGACAAATTTTTGATCTCCCTCGCGGTCCTTTCCCTCGCATTATTGTTTGCTATGACTCATATACGACAACTCTTGAGTGTGATTCAGGAATTACTATGAGTGAACGCTACATCATGGAAGATGCCATGCCGTGTGATATCACCATCGATCTGGCGATCAGCCGCCAGCCGGAGCGGTTGTACCGGAGTCTGCATCTCTCCCATATCCACTTTCTCCCGCTGGTGGAGCTGAATGCGCACGGGCAACCCAGCGCCAGTTCGCTGACGGGGGACGCGTGGGGGCGTTTTCTGAATACGGTATTTGATATCTGGGTGAGAGAAGATGTCGGACGCGTATCGGTATCGTTATTTGAAACGACCCTGAACATCTGGCGAGGCCTGCAACCGGGCAGTATTCCGCCGGAAACGCTCTGTGCCAGATGCCGTCACTGCGAACACCGACGTTTTTGCGCCGGATGTGGTATATCGCAGGATCGGAGCATATTGTGCAGCGGCTACCACCAGTTTTTCGCTTACACCGCGCCTTATATGCGGGTCATGCGCGACCTGCTAAACCAGCACCGCTCGCCGATGGAACTGATGGCGCTGCTGGGGTAGGTGCTATCCTGTGCAGACATAGCGGTCGCCGATATAGTCAATATATATGCTAAATATACGCTGATAGCCTTTACTGCGTAAATCCTCACGCCAGCCGCAGCAGTATTGCCCCGGCGGCGATCCCACAGGCGGCGAGTACGCGCAGCGGTGTGACCTTTTCTTTAAGCACGATCGCCGCAATCAGCGCGCCGAACAAAATAGAGGTTTCACGCAGCGCCGCGACAACCGCCAGCGGAGCCTGGGTCATAGCCCAGAGCGCCAGACCGTAAGAACCCATCGTACCAATCCCGCCGGGAATGCCCTTTTTCCAGTGGCGCGTCAAATAGCGCGTAACCTCGCGGCGGCGGGCGATCAGCGCCCAGCACAGCAGGCAGGCACCGTTCATAAAGAAGGTCCACAGCGTATAGCCAAGCGCGGTGCCGGAAACGCGCACGCCGTTACCGTCAACCAGCGTATAACCCGCGATAAAAAAGGCATTGAGCAGGGCGAGGCAGACGCCTTTTGTTAAACGTAAGCGCCCGTTAAAGGCCATCGCGAGGATCGCCAGACAAATGACGCCAATGCCCGTCCACGCCAGCGGCGTAAGGTGTTCGCCAAGGATGACCACGCTCACCAGCGCTACCAGCAGCGGCGCGGTGCCGCGCATTAATGGATAAGTCTGGCTCATGTCGGAGATGTGATAAATACGCGCTACCAGCACCGTGTACACCACCTGCAGGGCACAGGATGCGATCAGGTACGGCACGCTCGCCAGCGTAGGCTGCACCGAGAATGGGATCATAATGAGCGCGATAAGCGCCGCCGAACCGCTGACGCTAATGGCGGAATAGAGCTTGTCGCTGCCCGCTTTAACAATGGCATTCCAGCTTGCGTGCAACAGTGCGGCAAACAGCAGAACACAGAAAACGGTAATGGTCATGGCGGCATGTAATTGGAAGCTGTCACAAAAATGTAACATAACCACCGCTGATAAAACCAGCGGGAATTTGTGAGAGAGGGACGGTTGCCCGTCCCTCTCCGGTGCGGCCTGAACCTGATTTACCGGAGGTATTTCAGGACTGCATCAAGCAGTTGCAGCAAGGCAACAATGAGTTTCAGGATAAGAATAACCATATCCATTTCGCCCATACGCTTCTCCTTTAGGTAAAGGAGCACGACCGACTGACGTACCTTTCCGCCGCCTGTTGCCAGCCGTATTGTTGGCGTAACACAGTGTGCTCTCTCAGGGTTAAGGCACTGACGGCACCACCCGTTTCAGCCAGGACGATCTATCGCGCCGTAATAGAGCGGACCCTGAATGTCACACTGCGAACATAACCAGTATAGATAAATACTGTATTTATGAACAGTATTTTATGGACAAAAAAAGCGACGTGTTCCATACTCATTCAGGTCAAAAAAGGGAAGAAAATTGCGCGTTCTTGCGGGATCGCGTATACTTCTTGCGTTGACGTAACACAGTGTGCTCTGCGGTTACCACCCGCAAAACGCTGCAAAAATCGCCCTCGGCCTTACTGGTTGGGGGCGTTTTGTTATGTAGCTCTACTCGCCTGCCTGATATTGAACAAAGCATCGCTTTTGCACCGTATGCCAGCAGATCGCCGCCGTGCTGCCTCAATTGTCTTACCACAAAACTGTGATCGTCTCCCCAGTTTTACCCGGCTACAAAAAAAGCAGTTGTTTCAGCGCAAATCCTGTGCTTGTATGAAAGCACTAACTTCATAAGTCATCAGGTCCCTAATGAACCATTCCATGCTCAACACGACGCTACTAGCAACCGCGCTACCCGCTGCGGCTGTCGTCGTGCGTGTGGTGGTGGTCGTCGGCAATGCGCCGTAGGGTCCTGGACACACACTTCCAAAACCCCGCCGGCGCAAACCGGGCGGGGTTTTTCGTTTAAGAGCCTGCCCGGAAAGTCGGCCCAGAAGAAAAGGACTGGAGCATGGCAAGTTCGGGCACAATATCGCAGACCACACGCTATACCGGCGCGCAGTTGATCGTACATTTACTGGAGCGTCAGGGCATCACGACGGTAACGGGCATCCCCGGCGGGACAGTGCTTCCTCTCTATGACGCATTAAGCCAGAGCAAATCTATCCGCCATATCCTGGCGCGTCACGAACAGGGCGCGGGATTTATTGCCCAGGGCATGGCGCGTACCGACGGTAAACCCGCCGTGTGTATCGCCTGTAGCGGACCGGGTGCGACTAACCTGGTGACGGCTATCGCCGATGCGCGTCTCGACTCCATTCCGCTGGTCTGCATTACCGGTCAGGTTCCCGCCTCGATGATCGGCACCGACGCTTTTCAGGAAGTGGATACCTACGGTATTTCTATCCCCATCACCAAACATAACTATTTAGTGCGTAACATCGCCGAACTGCCACAGGTGATAAGCGATGCGTTTCGGATCGCCCAGTCCGGGCGTCCGGGGCCGGTGTGGATAGATATTCCTAAGGACGTACAAACCGCTGAAATTGAGATGAGCGAACTGCCGGAGCCGGGCTGCCGCACGCCAGCGCCCGCCTTTGAAGCGCACAGTATTCACGACGCGGCGGCGATGATTAACGCGGCCTCGCGCCCGGTGCTCTATCTGGGCGGCGGCACCATTAACGCCCCGGAACAGGTGCGCCAGCTGGCGGAGAAAGCGAATCTGCCGACCACGATGACCCTGCTGGCGCTGGGCATGTTGCCGAAGGCACATCCGCTGTCGCTGGGCATGTTGGGGATGCACGGTGCGCGCAGCACCAATTATATTTTGCAGGAGTCGGATTTGCTGGTGGTACTCGGCGCACGTTTTGATGACCGGGCGATCGGCAAAACCGCTGAATTCTGTCCGAATGCGAAGATTATTCATGTGGACATTGACCGCGCCGAACTGGGAAAAATTAAGCAGCCGCACATCGCCATTCAGGCCGACGTTGGCGAAGTGCTGGATGCCCTGATCCCCCATATCGACGCCCAGCCGCGCACGGAGTGGCGCGCGCTGGTAGCGGATTTACAGCGCGAATTCCCCGGCGCGATCCCGGAAGCGGGCGATCCGCTGAGTCACTACGGGCTGATTAACGCTGTCGCCGCCTGTGTGGATGATAGCGCCATCGTCACCACCGACGTCGGTCAGCACCAGATGTGGACTGCACAGGCTTACCCGCTGAACCGTCCGCGCCAGTGGCTGACCTCCGGCGGGCTGGGCACGATGGGCTTTGGACTTCCGGCGGCCATTGGTGCCGCGCTGGCTAATCCTGACCGCAAAGTGTTGTGTTTTTCTGGTGACGGCAGCCTGATGATGAATATTCAGGAAATGGCCACTGCCGCCGAAAATAATCTCGACGTCAAAATCATTCTGATGAATAACGAGGCGCTGGGGCTGGTTCATCAGCAGCAAAGCCTGTTTTATCCGCAGGGCGTTTTTGCCGCCACCTATCCCGGCACCGTGAACTTTATGCTGATCGCCGCCGGATTTGGTCTGCAAACCTGCGATTTAAATGCGCAGGATGATCCGCAGGCGGCCTTGCAGGAGATTATCGCCCGGCCCGGTCCGGCGTTGATCCACGTGCGCATTGATGCCAGTGAAAAAGTGTATCCAATGGTTCCGCCGGGTGCGGCCAATACTGAAATGGTGGGGGAATAAACCATGCAACAGCTCACTCACGAAAACGTTATTCTGGAACTCACCGTGCGCAACCACCCTGGCGTTATGACCCACGTCTGCGGCCTGTTTGCCCGTCGTGCGTTTAACGTTGAAGGCATTCTGTGTCTGCCGCTACGGGACACCGAGCTCAGCCGTATCTGGCTGCTGGTCAACGACGACTGGCGGCTGGAGCAGATGATAAGCCAGGTCGAAAAACTGGAGGACGTGGTAAAAATCAACCGCAGCCAGTCTGATCCGACGATGTTTAACAAAATATCGGTGTTCTTTGAGTAAATCTTGCAGGCTGAACGAGGGGTAATCCCTTGTTCAGCCAGAATTTACTAATTGATGAGTGTGTTATTTCTTTGCATAAAATGAGTAGCTTATCAAAAAATGTTGAGCGGCTAACGAAGACCTGTTTTTTAATATCCCTTCAATTATTAATGGTGCTTTTTTAGATACACATAACCGCTCTATATGCCACATATGGTGACTTTACGGTATCATTTTGGAATGGTATTATGGCGGAATTCTTAATATTATGAGCGTGTAAGTGATGGATATCGTTGAACATTTGTTTATTGTTTGCTCCCCGCTTCAGCTCAGAATTGTTTCGCAAATTAAACAGCGATATAGCAATTATCGCTTCCATGTGATCTACCTCAAGACCAAAGTCGAGCTAAAACCTTATATCTACGAAGCGGTAAATAACGATTTCGCTTCTGGCCTGGTTGCCAATATGGACTATGGTTTTTTTAATATTCTTAAAATAAAAAACTTTCTTAATCGTAAGAACATTGCCTGTG
Source organism: Enterobacteriaceae bacterium UBA5654 (assembly GCA_002421005.1). GTDB lineage: Bacteria > Pseudomonadota > Gammaproteobacteria > Enterobacterales > Enterobacteriaceae > Superficieibacter. Next base: position 92,226 of record DIJC01000024.1, read on the forward strand.
TTTATATGGCGAACATTAGCCATCTTTCTATTCAGTACATATTGAAGTTGTTGCCCCGCAACGTCAAAATAAGAACCTTTGATGACGGTATTTTAAGTATTAACTCGGTAGGTTATCTGGATAAACAGATAAAACTCCGTAAAGGTCTTAGCCGCAAGCTCACTCAGGCATGGCTTGGCACGCCTTACAACATCAGAGATATCGCTGAAAAAAGCGAGTTGCATTTTTCGATTGTTAATAAAGAAAGCAACAACCGTAATGTTAAATGCGATATTGTGTATCTTGATATTATTTCGAATGACTATCTGACGGCATCCCATCACACCGCCATTGCGCGCAATCAGGGGGAAATCAATGTTTTTGTCGGATCTAAATTCAAAGATATTCTCCATAGTAAAAATGATGATAACCTTGCGGCACTGGTAAATAAAATAAAGCATATTTCCGACCGTCATCGCGCTTTTCAATATTTAAGGCATCCACGAGAGAAAAGCAGTCAGCGTTTCGGTATGGAAGAGATCGTCCTGGATTCGATCTCCGAAGATTACATCTGCCAGCTCTCGACGCGCTATCAGCGCGTCAACGTCTTTGGCTTCGCCAGTACCTGCCAGCTCAACGTGATGAAATTAGACAATGTTCACATCACGCTGCTAAAAACCTCGCTGATCCGGCCTGATATTCGTGATTCCTTCGCGCTGTTTGCAAATAGCGAAAAGGTGGACATCCTTGACCTGGATGAACCTTCTGCGGTCAGCGAACCGCTTATTCACTCTCAGAATCTGGCGTAATTACTTTTACGGAGCCGTTCCGGCACTGGGCGGCATACTCTGTCGGTAGCGGCCGGTCGCTGATCAGCACGTCAAACGCGGAAAGCGCTCCCAGACTGGCGGGCGCAACTTCATCAAATAGCGCATGGCGCGCCAGCAGGATTTTGCGCAGGCCGTGATCCATCGCTTTGCGTTTGGTGGCGAGGTCGTCCGCATTAAACCAGGTCACGCCGAAGTGAGTATGTACGCCGCTGGCGGAAATAAAGACTTTGCGCGGGTTAAGCGAATCGAGTGGTGATGGATTATTGGCGTCGTAGAAAGCGTCACTCTTCGCGCGATAAGTTCCCCCGCACAGAACCGCCGTCGCGTTCGCCTTTTCATTCAGCGCCACAAAAACCCGATGTGAATAGCAGATGCCGGTAAAGGTAATGTCATCGGGGATCATGCTGATAACCAGCGGCATTTCCGCGCCGTTATCAAAAAAAACCAGATCGTTTTCGTTGACCAGTCCCGCAGCCAGAATCGCCAGCGGAACGTCATCCTGATGATGAGGCGCGGGTGGCAGCGAAGATGCCACGGGCTGGGCAGGCTTGTTCACCATCACGATATAACCCCCGAGCAGGGTCAGCGGCAGGGGATCGGGGCTTTCCTGACTGAAATCGCGGCGAATGGTCATCACCGACACTTCCAGCATCCGCGCCGCCTCTTTAAGGTGGATACGATCGGTCTTTTTCAGAAGCTCCATCAGGCGACGAATACGTTCTTTTTGTTTGGTCTCCATTTTCCCTCTCATCAGACGCGGATAATGTTTCGTGAGTAACATTTTCTTGTCGTCAGTAACATGGCGACCATGAGTTACTATACTGTGCGCAAATGTGAAAGAAAAGCCCGTTATGCGGCGTATTTCGCGATATAACCGTCAAATTATCAACTGATTATCCTTTTATGAAGCCACAGACGCTGGCAGAACTTCCCGTAGATTGAGTAAATTCCAGGCGAGGAAATCGTTGCATAATCGCGATCCTAGTCACAAATGATACTAAAATAACATGCTAATGTTACGATAATATCATTGTTATGTGATTGTTTCCGAGAGGTAGTAAAATGGATATCGCGGTTATCGGCTCCAACATGGTGGATCTCATCACCTACACCCACCAGATGCCTAAAGAGGGCGAAACGCTTGAAGCGCCCGCGTTCAAAATCGGCTGCGGCGGCAAGGGGGCGAACCAGGCTGTGGCGGCCGCCAAGCTGAATTCTAAAGTGCTGATGCTGACCAAAGTCGGCGACGATATTTTTGCTGATAATACCATTCGTAACCTGGAGTCATGGGGCATCAATACCACCTATGTGGAGAAAGTCCCCTGTACCAGCAGCGGCGTGGCGCCTATTTTTGTTAATCCCAATTCCAGCAACAGCATTCTGATTATTAAAGGGGCTAACAAATTCCTCTCCCCGGAGGATATCGACCGCGCGGCAGAAGATTTAAAAAAATGCCAGCTTATTGTTCTGCAACTGGAAGTTCAGCTGGAGACGGTGTATCACGCCATCGAATTCGGCAAAAAACACGGCATCAAAGTGCTGTTAAATCCGGCTCCGGCGCTGCGCGAACTGGATATGTCGTATACCTGTAAATGCGATTTCTTTGTGCCTAATGAAACCGAGCTGGAAATTCTGACCGGAATGCCGGTGGACACTCACGATAATATTCGTGCCGCCGCCCGTAGTCTGATCGAAAAAGGGTTGAATAATATTATTGTCACAATGGGCGAAAAAGGTGCGCTGTGGTTAACGCGCGACCAGGAAGTCCATGTTCCCTCTTATAAAGTCAATGCCGTCGACACCAGCGGCGCGGGCGACGCCTTTATCGGTTGCTTTGCGCATTATTACGTCCAGAGCGGAGATGTTGAAACCGCCATGAAAAAAGCCTCTCTCTTCGCCGCTTTTAGCGTGACGGGAAAAGGCACTCAGTCGTCATATCCCAGCATTGAGCAATTCAATGAATTTCTGGCATTAAACGAATAATCACCCTGCACAGTAAAAGGTAGCACTATGAACGATAAAAACATCGTTCAGATGCCTGACGGGTATCTGAATAAAACACCTCTGTTCCAGTTTATTTTGTTATCCTGCCTGTTCCCACTCTGGGGATGCGCGGCTGCGTTAAATGATATTTTAATTACCCAGTTCAAAAGTGTTTTTTCATTAAGTAACTTCGCATCGGCGCTGGTACAAAGCGCCTTTTACGGCGGTTATTTTTTAATTGCGATCCCGGCCTCGCTGGTCATTAAAAAAACCAGCTACAAAGTGGCTATTTTAACCGGCCTGACGCTGTATATCGTTGGCTGTACCCTGTTCTTCCCCGCCTCGCACATGGCCACCTACACCATGTTCCTGGCGGCGATTTTCGCCATCGCCATTGGTCTGAGCTTCCTGGAAACGGCGGCAAACACTTACAGTTCAATGATTGGACCGAGGGCTTACGCCACGCTGCGCCTCAACATCAGCCAGACCTTCTACCCGATTGGTGCGGCGGCAGGGATCCTGCTGGGGAAATATCTGGTCTTCTCCGAAGGCGAGAGTTTGCAAAAACAGATGGCGGGCATGAACGCGGAGCAGATCCACAACTTCAAAGTCTTGATGCTGGAAAACACGCTGGAGCCGTATAAGTACATGATTATGGTGCTGGTTGTGGTGATGGTGCTGTTCCTGCTGACCCGCTTCCCGACCTGTAAAGTGGCGCAAACGGCAAGCCACAGACGCCCGTCGGCAATGGATACGCTGCGCTATCTGGCGAGCAATGCCCGCTTCCGTCGCGGTATTCTGGCGCAATTCCTTTATGTCGGGATGCAGGTTGCGGTCTGGTCTTTCACCATTCGTCTGGCGCTGGAACTGGGTGACATTAACGAGCGCGATGCTTCCAACTTTATGGTCTACAGCTTCGCCTGTTTCTTCATTGGCAAATTCATCGCCAATATCCTGATGACCCGTTTTAACCCGGAAAAAGTGCTGATCCTCTATTCCATCATCGGCGCGCTGTTCCTCGTCTATGTCGCGCTGGCACCCAGCTTCAGCGCGGTCTACGTCGCGGTATTAGTGAGCGTGCTGTTCGGACCCTGCTGGGCGACGATCTATGCCGGAACGCTGGATACGGTGGATAACGAACATACAGAAATGGCGGGCGCGGTGATCGTCATGGCGATTGTTGGCGCGGCGGTAGTCCCGGCGGTTCAGGGCTACGTGGCGGACATGCTGCACTCGCTCCAGCTTTCCTTCCTCGTTTCAATGCTGTGCTTTGTGTATGTGGGCATCTACTTCTGGCGTGAAAGCAAGGTCCGGCGCAACCTGACCGCAGCCACGGCTTCCTGAGGAGAACAATCATGACAACGCGTTTAACGCTCTGGCGGGAACTGTTCAGCGAACAGCCGCGTATCCTGCTTGAAAATGACGATTTCACCGTTACGGCCTTCCGCTATGCCAGTGGCGTCGAGGGGCTGCGCGTCGCCAACGCGCGCGGGCATCTGGTCATTCTTCCCTGGATGGGGCAAATGATTTGGGATGCGGTGTTTGACGGGCAGGATCTGACCATGCGCAACATGTTCAGCCAGCCGAAGCCCGCCGGTGAAATCGTGGAAACCTACGGCTGTTTCGCCTTTCACTCCGGCCTGCTGGCGAACGGCTGCCCGTCGCCGGAAGATACCCATCCGCTGCATGGCGAAATGGCCTGCGCCCGGATGGACGACGCCTGGCTGGAACTGGCGGGTGATAGCCTGCGCATTGGCGGAGGCTATGAATACGTGATGGGCTTCGGCCATCATTATCAGGCGCAGCCTGCGGTCGTCATGCATAAAGGCAGCGCGCTGTTTGATATTCAGATGGCGGTAACTAACCTGGCATCGGTTGCCATGCCGCTCCAGTACATGTGCCATATGAATTATGCTTACGTGGCGCAGGCGACCTTCAGCCAGAACGTGCCGGACGAGGCGCTGACGCTGCGCGAGTCGGTTCCGGCACACGTTAAACCGACGGAACAGTGGCTGGCTTTCAATCAGCGAATTTTGCAGGGGGAAGCCTCGCTGGAAATCCTTAATGAGCCGCACTATTACGACCCGGAGATCGTCTTTTTTGCCGACAAACTCGATCGCTATGCAAGCGCGCCAGAGTTTCGCATGATCGCCCCCGATGGCACCACGTTCGTCACGCGATTCTCCAGCGCTGACTTCAATTACGTCACGCGCTGGATCCTCTACAACGGCGATCAGCAGGTTGCCGCCTTTGCGCTCCCCGCTACCTGCCGCCCGGAGGGTTTCCTGGCTGCGCAAAACAACGGCACCCTGGCGCATCTTGAGCCGCAGCAAACGCGCCGCTTCAGTGTGACGACCGGTATTGCCTGATTTCCCCCGGCCAGACTGCTGCTGGCCGGTCAATAAAACTCTCGCGTAAAATCTGACCCTTCCTGAGCCGCAAATTCCGCAAATGAGGCATAGTGTGGGAGTATGTCCTGTTAACAGAACCCACCCATTGTGTATCATACGATGCTGTTACGCGGCTGCGCTGCCCCGAAGGACGTTAAGTGAGAGATGCATGATCTGGATAATGCTGGCAACGCTGGTCGTTGTGTTTGTAGTCGGATTTCGGGTATTAACCTCCGGCTCCCGCCGGGCGATCCGCCGCCTGAGCGAGCGGTTGTCGCTGACGCCGGAGCCGATCGAGTCAATGATTGACCAGATGGGTAAAACGGCTGGTCACGAGTATTTACAGTACCTTGAGCGACCGGATGAATCGCATCTGCAAAATGCCGCCCAGGTTTTGCTGATCTGGCAGGTTTCGGTGGTGGATAGCAGCGAACAGAATCTGCTGCGCTGGCACCGGCTGCTGCAAAAAGCGCGGCTGGCCGCGCCGATTACCGATACCCAGCTCCGTCTGGCGCAGGGTTTTTTACGCGAGCTGGAGCCGGAAGCCTGGGAGCTGAATGCCTTTCAGACGCGCTATAACGCGCTGTTTATGCCGGAAGAGGGCGTGTTCTGGCTGCACTGATGGGATGGGGGCTTTCGGGCGCGTACTTTCCCCCCTCTCCCTAACCCTCTCCCTCAAGGGAGAGGGAACTGACCGAGCGCGGGGTGACGTCCGGTGCCGGTTTTCGCACTCACCCTGACCCTCTCCCTCAAGGGAGAGGGAACTGACCGGGCGCGGGATGACGTCCGGCGTTGGTTTTCCCCCTTTCCCTGACCCTCTCCCTCAAGGGAGAGGGAACCGACCGAGCGCGGGGTGAAGTCCGGTGCCGGTTTCCCCCCTCTCCCTGACCCTCTCCCTCGAGGGAGAGGGAACTGACCGGGCGCGGGGTGACGTCTGGTGCCGGTTTTCGCCCTCTCCCTGACCCTCTCCCTCAAGGGAGAGGGAACTGACCGGGCGTGGGGTGACGTCCGGCGTCGGTTTTCCCCCTCTCCCTGACCCTCTCCCTCAAGGGAGAGGGAACTGACCGAGCGCGGGGTGAAGTCCGGTGCCGGTTTTCGCACTCTCCCTGACCCTCTCCCTTGAGGGAGAGGGAACTGACCGGGCGCGGGGTGACGTCTGGTGCCGGTTTCCCCCCTCTCCCTGACCCTCTCCCTCGAGGGAGAGGGAACTGACCGGGCGCGGGGTGACGTCCGGTGCCGGTTTTCCCCCTCTCCCTGACCCTCTCCCTTAAGGGAGAGGGAACCGACCGAGTGCGGGGTGACGTCCGGTGCCGGTTTTTCCCCTCTCCCTGACCCTCTCCCTCAAGGGAGAGGGAACCGATCAGCGTGCAGGCCGGGCGATCCACCTAACCCCAACCGTGGCACGTCCTGCTCCCTCTCCCTGTGGGAGAGGGCTGGGGTGAGGGCTTTTCCCCGCCACCGCCACCAAAACACACCTGTTCCGCCTATAGTTGCCGAAACGTTAAGTAGATCACATTCAAAATGTTACACTGTGCGGCTGAACGTTAAAAATCACCCCAGGTCATTATCATGAGTGAGCATCATCTCCACACCCCGCAGGATGAAGTCAGACGCCCGAACTGGGCGGCGGTATTTGCCGTGGCGTTTTGCGTCGCGTGCCTGATTACCGTTGAGTTTTTACCGGTGAGCCTGCTGACGCCGATGGCGCAGGATCTGGGGATTTCCGAAGGGCTGGCCGGGCAATCCGTTACCGTCACCGCGTTTGTGGCGATGTTCTCCAGCCTGTTTATTACGCAGACAATTCGCGCCACCGACCGCCGCTACGTGGTGATCGTGTTCGCGATTTTGTTAACCCTCTCCTGTCTGCTGGTGTCTTTCGCCGGGAATTTCACCCTGCTGCTATTAGGCCGAGCCTGCCTGGGGCTGGCGCTCGGCGGCTTCTGGGCAATGTCGGCCTCGCTGACCATGCGCCTGGTGCCCGCGCGTACCGTGCCGAAAGCGCTGTCGATCATTTTCGGCGCGGTTTCCATTGCGCTGGTGATTGCCGCGCCGCTGGGCAGCTTTTTGGGCGGGATTATCGGCTGGCGCAACGTATTTAACGCGGCGGCGCTGATGGGCTTCATCTGCATCATCTGGGTATGGAAAACCCTGCCGTCACTGCCGGGCAAATCGGAACATCATCAGAATATGTTCGGCTTACTGAAGCGTCCTGGCGTGTTGGCGGGGATGATCGCCATCTTTATGTCCTTCGCCGGACAGTTTGCCTTCTTTACTTATATCCGCCCGATTTTCACCACCCTGTCAGGGTTTGATGTCGATGGCCTGACGCTGGTGCTGCTGAGCTTTGGTATCGCCAGCTTCATTGGCACCTCCTTCTCGGCACCGATCCTCAAACGCTCGGTAAAAATGGCGCTGGCCTGTGCGCCGCTGGTTCTGGCGCTCAGCGCGCTGGTGCTGATCCTGTGGGGAACCGATAAAACCGTTGCGGCAATCTTGGCGGTGGTATGGGGGCTGGCGTTTGCGCTGGTGCCGGTGGGCTGGTCAACGTGGATCACCCGCACTCTTTCCGATCAGGCAGAAAAAGCCGGATCGATCCAGGTCGCGGTGATCCAGCTTGCCAATACCTGCGGCGCGGCGATCGGCGGTTACGCTCTTGATAACCTCGGCCTGCTGTCACCGCTGGTACTTTCCGGCAGCCTGATGCTGCTGACGGCGCTACTGGTGGCAACAAAAGTGCGCATGAAGGGCTAGTGCGTGCGCACTTTGCGCCGTGAATCCAGCGAGATCAGCACCACCGATGACAAAATCAGCAGCGTGCCGAGCCAGTCGGGGAGCGTAAAGGTTACGCCTAACAGCAGCAGCGACAGCAGCGCGCTGCTCAGCGGCTCCGCGCAGCTCAGAATGCTCGCCCTGGGGCCGCCAATCATCTGTGCGCCCTTCAGGTACATGCTGAAAGTCAGCGCCGTCCCAATCACCACCAGATAGAAAAACGCCAGCAGCAGCCCGCCGTTCACCATGAACTCCACGTCATTACCGGCGTAGAAGGGCAACAGCATCGCACCGCCCAGCAGCATACTCCAGCCTACCACCGGCAGCGTGCCGAAGCGGGCAATCAGATCCGACGGATAGGTGGTATAAAACGCGGCGGCAAAAGCCGAGGCAATTCCCCAGAACAGCGCGGCGGGGGAGATGGAAAGCGAGGTCGGATTGCCATGCGTCACCAGCAAAAAGGTGCCGGACAGCGAGGTAAAAATGGCCAGAAACACCAGCGCGCCGGGACGCTTTTTACGCACAGCCGCAAACCACGCGACGATAATCGACGGCGATAAAAATTGCAGAATGGTCGCTGTCGCCGCGTTCGATTTTTCGATGGCGACCAGAAAGGTCAACTGGACGGTCAACGCGCCGACCAGTGAAAACAGCAGCAGGCTGATGATATCTTTGCGCGTTTTCAGAATGGCGAAGATTTTATCGCCATGAATGAGTGACAGCGTCAGCAGAATGAAGCCGGAAAACAGCAGCCGTATCATGGTCAGAAACTGTGCCGCGATCTGACTCTCCTGCATAATATACTGCGCGCAGACGCCGGAGCTGCCCCACAGGACGGCGGCGAATAAGACATAGATAATCCCTTTTTTGGTCGATCCCATTTTTTCCTCTGACCTGGTTATTTTTTAACGCGGCGCATCATAACATAAGCCTTACGCATGAAAACTCACCGGAAACAGGGGGGATTTCCCGCATCAGGGAATGCAGGGGGACTCTCTGAAGAAGCGGCGGTAAAAGAAAAGTCAGACGCGCGACCCAGATGAAATATTTTCACAATACGCGCTGGCTATGAAAGCGGATAAGTCCTCCGCTTTTACAGAATAAATAAAGACTTACCGATTTTATTTTAAGCTCGTCTCTCCGCCTTTTCCCGCCTTGCTGAGACCTTTTCATTTTCAGGTTGCCGCCCCGTCCCGGTATATTTATCTCTTACTGTGGACGTTTTTATTTCAAAAAGGATAAACCCATGAAATTTGCGATACCTCATTTGCGCAGCGTGGCGGCGTTGCTGCTGGCAGGACTGGTACTGGCAGGCTGCGATGGCAACAGCAGCGATGCGAAGCATATTAAGGTCGGCGTTATTAACGGCGCGGAGCAGGACGTCGCCGAAGTGGCAAAAAAAGTGGCGAAGGAAAAATACGATCTGGATGTGGAACTGGTCGGATTTAGCGGCTCGCTGCTGCCGAACGATCCGACCGCCAACGGCGAGCTGGATGCCAACGTTTTCCAGCATCGACCTTTCCTCGCTGAAGATAACAAAGCGCATAATTACAAACTGGTCGCGGTGGCGAATACCTTTGTTTTCCCGATGGCGGGCTACTCGAAAAAAATTAAGGCCGTCGCGGATTTGAAACAGGGCGATACGGTCGCCATTCCGAACGATCCGACCAACCTGGGGCGCGCTCTGCTGCTGCTGGAAAAAGAAAAGCTGATTACGCTGAAGCCTAATCCGGGCCTGCTGCCAACCGCGCTGGATATCACCGCTAATCCGCTGAATCTGAATATTATGGAACTGGAGGGCGCACAGCTCCCGCGCGTGCTGGACGATCCCAAAGTCACCGTGGCCATTATTAGCACCACCTACATCCAGCAAACCGGGCTTTCACCCGTACACGACAGCGTGTTTATCGAAGATAAAAACTCGCCGTATGTGAATATTATTGTCACCCGTGAAGACAATAAAGACGCTGAAAACGTGCGCGATTTTATCCACGCTTACCAGTCGCCGGAAGTGGCGACGGCGGCGGAGAAAATCTTCAACGGCGGCGCGGTCCCTGGCTGGGAATGATATAATCGGTGACTAAAAACTGCCGCCCGGAGGCGTCAATGATCCATGTTTTTGGTCACCTTCACCCTGACAGCGATGCTGTCTGCACCGCCGTTGTCACCGCGCAATGGCTGAATCAACAGGGCCGGGACGCTTGCGCATGGCGTCTGGGCGAACTCAATAACGAAACCCGGTTTATTTTCCGTGCGGCAGAGCTGACGCCGCCCGCGCTGCTGGACAGCGCGCTTGACGATCGGGATGTCTGGCTGGTGGATTTCACCGAACCCGCGCAGGGGCCGCACTCTTTGCCGGAAAGCAATATCGTCGGCATTATCGATCACCATCGGCTCGGTGGCCTGATCACCCGTCTGCCGCCCGAAGTGTGGATCAAGCCCGTCGGCAGCAGCGCCACGCTATTGTGGCAGTTGTTGAAGCCGGAAACGCTCTCCGCCGCCCACGCCACGCTGCTGTTAGGCGCGATAATCAGCGATACGGTGGCGCTGCGCTCACCCACCACTACCGGGGACGATCATCTGGCGGTGGAGGCGCTTAGCGCACTGGCGGGCGTGGATCTTGAAACCTTCACCCGCGACCTGCTGGCAGCGAAAACCAATATCAGCGGAATGAGCGCCGACGCACTGCTGAATAAAGATATCAAAGCCTTTACCCTCGCCGGGCATGACGTCCGCGTGGCGCAACTGGAGCTGTATTCGCTGACCCAGGTCGATGCCATTCGCGACGATCTGCGCGTGGCAATGGATGCGCTGGTGGCGCAAAGCGGGGCGGCGCTGGTAGTACTGATGCTGACTGATATCACTGAAAACGCCTCCACGCTTCTCTTCTCCGGCCCGGCGCTTGCCCAAGCCGAACCCTGCGCGGTGCCGGGCATGTTAAGCCGCAAAAAGCAGCTTTTACCCTGGCTTGAACAGCGTCTTAAGCGCTGATCGGCCTTTACCTGTTTTTACTGCCTGAAGCGGCACCCGGCGGGGAGTTTGTGGTAAATTTCACCCCCCGCTGCGAAGCGCATCAATATGACAAGGAGGCCACAGTGCCAGAAGAAATCACCCGCGATAAGCCGCGCCAACGTAGTACGCTCGCCGCCCTGCTCCATGCCCCGGCTGCCGGAGGCATTATTCTGATCGTGGCATCGGCGATAGCAATTATCGTCGCCAACTCGCCGCTGGATGCGCTGTATCGTGAGCTGCTGCATTTCAAATTTGCCGGGCTGTCCGTTGAGCTGTGGATCAACGACGCGCTGATGGCGATTTTCTTCCTGCTGGTGGGGCTTGAGATCAAGCGGGAACTGCTGATCGGGCAACTGGCAACGTGGGGGCAGCGCGCGCTGCCCGGTCTTGCGGCGCTGGGCGGCATGGCGGTGCCTGCGCTGGTATACCTTTTCTTTAACGCCAGCAACGGTGAAACGGTGGCGGGCTGGGCGATCCCCTCCGCCACGGATATCGCCTTTGCGCTCGGTGTGCTGGCGCTGCTCGGCAGCCGCGTCCCGGCCTCGCTGAAAATCTTCCTCTCGGCGCTGGCGATCCTCGATGACATGGGGGCGGTGATCATCATCGCGCTGTTCTACACCGGGGGGCTTTCCGGCGTGATGCTGGCAGCGGCGGCAGGCGTTGTGCTGCTGCTGATGCTGATGAACCGGATGGGCGTAAAACGCCTGCTGCCTTATCTGGTGGCGGGCGCGGTGCTGTGGTTCTTTATGCTGCAATCCGGTATTCACGCCACTATCGCCGGGGTACTGCTGGCGCTGTTTATTCCGCTGCGCGGCAAAGATGCCCGGCAGCCCGCGCCCATCGATACCCTTGAGCACGGTCTGTTGCCGTGGGTTAAGTTTCTGATCCTGCCGCTGTTCGGTTTCGCTAACGCGGGCGTTTCGCTGGGTGGCATGACCATGAACGATGTGCTTTCACCCGTTCCGGTTGGCGTGGCGCTGGGGCTGTTTGTCGGTAAACAAATCGGCGTTTTCAGCATGGCGCTGCTGACCATCAAAACGGGCCTCGCGCCGCGACCACAGGGCAGCACCTGGATACAAATCTACGGCGTGTCGGTGCTGTGCGGTATCGGTTTCACCATGAGCCTGTTTATCGGTAACCTGGCGTTTGCCCGCTCGCCGATGTTGGTGGACGAAGTGAAAATCGGCGTCCTGGCAGGCTCTGTCGTTGCCGCGCTGGTGGGAATGCTGATCCTGCGTCTCGCGCCCGCGCGCCACGGCCAGTAAAACTGACCCGATCCCATCGTTATATGCCCCTGCGCCTGCGGTACGCCGCAGGCGCGCTATTTATACTTTTCATCCTGACTCACCAGACGCCGGATGAAAAATGAATATTACCCAGATACGCAACGCCACCCAGCTCATCACCTATGGCGGAAAACGCTTTCTGATCGACCCGCTGCTGGCGGAGAAAGAGGCTTACCCCGGTTTTGCCGGTTCCGTTCGCGCCGAACTGCGCAACCCGCGTACCGATCTGCCGGTGCCGCTGGCAACGCTGCTGGCGGTGGATGCGGTGATTGTCACCCACACCCACGCCGATCACTGGGACGCCGCTGCCGCCGCGCTTATCCCCACCTCTATGCCCGTCTTCGTACAAAACGCCAGCGACGAAAATTTACTGCGCGGTCAGGGGTTTACTCACCTGTGCCTGCTGGAAGAATGCACCGCGTTTGGCGATATCACGCTGAGCAAAACCGACGGTCAGCACGGCCCGGATGAGGCGTATGCCAACCCGCAGCTTGCCGCCAGGCTGGGCGACGCCTGCGGTGTGGTCTTTACCCATCCGCAGGAAAAAACGCTGTATCTCGCCGGGGATACGCTCTGGGTGCCAGCGGTAGAAGTGGCGCTGCGCCGCTACCAGCCGGAGGTAGTGGTGCTCAATGCCGGATGGGCGCATATTATCGGCGTGGGGCCGATTATTATGGGGGCGGAAGAGGTGTTTAAAACGCATCGTCTTGTGCCGCAGGCGCAGATCGTCGCCACCCATATGGAGGCGCTTAATCACTGCCTGCTGACCCGTGCGGCGCTGCGTGAATACGTGGATGCCAACCAGTTCGGCGAGCAGGTTTTTATCCCGCAGGACGGCGAAGCCCTGACTTTTTAAGCGTTCTGATAACGACCGGCCTGGCCCGAACGCAGGAACATGATGATGACTACACTCACCGTCGCCCTTATCGTGACGCCGCACTTTAGCCCGTTTCACCTCTCCGTGCCGTCGATTCTGTTTGGCGACAAAATCGCGGGGCGTAAGCTGTTTGACCTGAAAATCTGCGCGTTAACGCCGGGCAGAGTGGATTCAGCTGTCGGATTTTCAGTCAACGCGCCTGCCGGGCTGGAAGCGGTGGCCGGGGCGGCAATCGTCATCGTCCCGTTCTGGCACAGCGTTGACGAGCGCCCGCCGCAGCCCTTGCTCGACGCGCTGGCGGCAGCGCACCGCAACGGCGCGCAGGTGGTGGGCCTGTGTCTTGGTGCATTTGTGCTGGGTTACGCCGGGCTGCTGGACGGGAAACGGGCGACGACGCACTGGGAATACGCGGCGGATTTTCAGCGCCTTTTCCCGCAGGCGTTGCCGGAGATTAACGCACTCTATTGCGATGACGACCGGCTGATCACCTCCGCCGGAACCGCAGCGGCGCTGGATTGCTGTCTGTATATTATTCGCCAGCATTTCGGCAGCGCGATCGCTAACCAAATCGCCCGGCGGATGATTGTGCCGCCCTGGCGCGAAGGCGGGCAGGCGCAGTTTATCGAGCATTCCGTGCCGCAGACCACCCGGGACGCACGCATTAATACGCTGATTGATTACCTGCAACGCCATCCTGAGCAGCCGCATGATATCAACGCGCTGGCGCGGGTGGCGTCGATGAGCCGCCGCACGCTGACGCGCCACTTTGTTAAAGCCACCGGGCAGACGGTCGCCGACTGGATCGTCACCGGACGGCTGCGCCGCAGCCAGAGCCTGCTCGAGGGTGGGGATTTAAGTATTGAGCAGGTGGCGGAGCACGCCGGTTTTCAGTCAGCGATCACCTTTCGCCAGCAGTTTAAAACCCATTTTGGCGTCAGCCCGAGCGAATGGCGAAAAACCTTTCGCGGACAGCGCTGAATCTTACCGGCATCCGCCGTGGTGCGCGCCCCCACCACGGCGGCCTTAGCCAATCACGCCTGTAATGTGCCGATATCGATCACAAAACGATACTTCACGTCGCTTTTCAGCAGGCGCTCGTAGGCATCGTTAATCTCATCCATGCGGATCATTTCGATGTCCGACGTGATGTTATGTTCGCCGCAAAAATCCAGCATCTGCTGGGTTTCTTCAATGCCGCCAATGCAGGAGCCGGAGACCGAACGACGGCCCATAATCATCGGCAGCGTATTCAGCGTCGGGTCGATATCACCGAGCAGGCCGACAAAAACCAGCGTGCCGTCGAGGGTCAGCGCAGGCATATACGGATTAATATCGTGCGCGTAAGGCACGGTATCGATGATCAGGTCAAATTCGCCTTTCACCGCCTCCATTTGCTGGCTGTCGGTGGAGAGCACGACGTGGTGCGCGCCCAGACGACGTGCATCGGCCTCTTTGCCCGGCGAGCGGGTAAACAGCGTCACTTCCGCTTCCAGCGCGTGCGCCAGCTTCAGCGCCATGTGTCCCAGCCCGCCCAGACCAATCACCGCGACTTTGGTGCCTTTGGTAACGCCCCAGCGGATCAGCGGCGACCAGGTGGTGATCCCGGCGCAGAGCAGCGGCGCAACGGCCTTCGCATCCAGACTTTCCGGGATGCGCAGCACGAAGTCCTGCGTACAGGTAATGGAGCGGGAATAGCCGCCGTAGGTGGGACGATGGTCGTGGCGATCAACGCCGTTGTAGGTCTGGATGCATCCTTCTTCGCAGTATTGTTCCAGTCCGGACTGGCAGGGCGAACACTCGCGACAAGAATCCACCATACAGCCGACGCCGACCAGATCGCCGGGTTTAAATTTGCTGACCTTGCCGCCCACCGAGGACACCCGGCCGACGATTTCATGGCCGGGCACCACCGGGTACTGGCTGAACCCCCAGTCGTCACGCGCCTGATGCAGATCGGAATGGCAGACGCCGCAGTACAGAATGTCGATAACCACGTCATCTTCGCGCGGATCGCGGCGTTCGAACTGATAAGGTGCCAGAGGTGCTTTTGCGGACTGCGCGGCATAGCCGAGAATAGTAACCGTCATAGTGACTCCTGAATTTAAGCGGGTGTGAGTGCCAGAGGCGCTAAAACAGACGCCGTCAGGCAAGAGAGTGAGCGGGTAAAACAGATTAGGAGAACTTCTAGCTTAGCCTCTCTGGTGGCCCGTTGTTTTGCTCTTTGCGCCATGCTTCCTGGTTTGTGCGTGGCGTTCATCAGCGCGTTCTGATTATGTTCTCTAATCCTTTTTGCGCCGCTGGCCCAGGCTGCTGGCGAACAACCGCTTCCGTTAAGGCTGCCTTTCACTGGCTGGAGGAGAGTATGCAGACAGCGGGAGTCATGCTGGAAAAGAAAGTATGAGTCTGTTCCGTTTATTTCGAATATTGCGATTTTCGTTTATTTCGATTATTCTTGCCGTCAGTATTTGAAAAAGGCGAACGCAATGACAACTCTGTTGAACAACCTTAACCTGCCGGACAGCCGGGAAAGCGAACTGGCACAGCGTGGGCAACGGGAGCTGGCGGCATATATTTCGACCAAACTTGAAACCCAGCATATTTCAATCGTGTCTGATGATAAGCAAAACCATAGCATTGAATTACCGACAAGTGCATTGACCATGCTGATGAATATTCTGGGTGAGCTGGCAGCCGGTAACGCCGTGCAGATCGTGCCGGTACACGCTGAGCTCACGACGCAGGAAGCGGCAAATATGCTTAACGTTTCTCGTCCCCATCTGGTGAAGCTGCTGGAAGCGGGTAAGCTGCCTTTCCATAAAACGGGGCGGCATCGCAGGGTACTTTTTGCTGATTTAATGGAATATAAAAAACGGCGTGACAATGAAAGTCTGGAGGCCATGCAGGCTCTGGCCGATCAGGCGCAAGACTCAGGAATGTATTGATGAGGCATTCACCCTATCCCGTAGTATTGGACGCATGCGTATTGTATCCCGCGAGATTGCGGGATCTGCTTATGCATTTAGGGCTGGTTGGGCTATACCAACCAAAGTGGAGCGATCGTATCCATGATGAATGGTGCAGAAATTTGTATCTGAACCGTCCAGATATTGGCCCGCAGGTACTGGAAAGAACGGTTGAACTTATGAATACCGCATTGCCAGATGCGAATGTGACGGGTTATGAATCACTTATTACGGATTTAAGATTGCCCGATGAGAATGACCGTCACGTTCTGGCCGCAGCGATACGAGCAAAAGCAGAAGTTATCGTCACGCTGAATCAAAAAGATTTTCCGGCAGAGATTTTGTCCTCGTTTGACATTGAGGCACTACACCCTGATGAATTTATCTTTGATCTCTTCGATTTAAATCATGCGCTCGCACTTGAAGCGGTAAGACGGCAACGTCAGTCTCTCAGACATCCTCCCATGACCACGACTGAATTTTTATCCATGTTATTGAAGCAGGGATTACCAATGACATTTAAAATGCTTGAGGATTACCAATATGCAATCTAACGTCTTCGTTTTCTCTTAAACCACACTGATTCTTTAACGTAGCCAGTCATAGCGATCCCGCCCTGTCTCTTTTTCGCACCCGCAATTATTGTAGGGTTTGACCTTTTCTGTTCATGATCCTGAACACCATGGGACGTATTGAGACCGTACTGAAAGCACGGGAGGGTTGCCTCGCCAAAACGTACAACCTTTCGCCGTCTGGCGTTTTCCCCCACAAATATTAAGAAAGAACTCATTCAATATGTGACAACTCTGGCTGGTGTGTTAAATATGTTATATAGCCTTTTTTAACACGATCTCAGGGAGCGCCTCATCGTGCTTACGACGCTCATTTACCGCAGCCAGCTCACGCCATCCGATGACGTGTTGCCGCTTGATACGCTGGTTGAGACCGCGAAGCGGAACAATACGGCGCTCGGCGTCACCGGTATGCTGCTGTTTGACGGTGCGCATTTTTTGCAGGTGCTGGAAGGAGAAGAAGAGACGCTGGACGCGCTGTTTTCTAAAATCAGTCGCGATGTGCGGCATCAGCACGTCGTTGAGATGATGCGTGATTACGCGCCGCGCCGCCGCTTTGAAAATGTCGGCATGGTGCTGTTCGATCTGCGCCTTGAACTGCCGCAGACGATCCTTGATTCCGTGCTACGCCACGGAAAGCTGGAGAGTTATCTGGCGGCGGAGGATCGGGTCTTTAAGTTCATTGAAACTTTTGCGACCAGCGAGCGTAAGGCCCGGCCTGACGAGCGTTTTGACGCCACCCGCTGGGTGCTGGAGCCGAAAACGCCGCCATTTCGGCCGCCGTTGCCAAATATCCTGCCCGATCAAATGTGTCAGTTCGCCCTGCAACCGATTGTGGAACCGCTGGGGCGTACCATCAGCTCGCTGGAAGCGCTGGTGCGCAGTAATAATGGCGGTAGCCCGGAGCACTTTTTCTCGGCGATCCCGGATGACCAAATCTATGAAGTGGATCTGCAAACCAAAGCGTACGCCTTCGCGCTTGCCGAAAAAATCGGCATTGGTAGTCATAAAATTGCCATTAATCTTTTGCCTGGGTCGCTGGTCTTTATTCCCGGCGCGGTCGATTTTTTACTGGAAAAAGTCCATGAGCATAACCTTAGCCCTGAGCAGGTAATTGTTGAAGTCACTGAAAATGAAATGATCTCCGGCTTTGGCGAGTTCAACAGCGCCCTGAAAAAGCTGCGCGCTGCTGGTATGGGGCTGGCTATTGATGATTTCGGTTCCGGCTATGCGGGTCTGTCGTTACTGGCAAAATTCCAGCCCGACAAAATTAAAATCGACCGCGAGATCGTCAGTAATATTCACCTGAGCGGCCCCAAGCAGGCGATTGTGAATTCTATTATCAAATGCTGCTCGGATATGGAGATTACGCTGGTTGCCGAAGGCATTGAGCGCGTGGAAGAGTGGTGCTGGCTGGAATCCGCGGGCATCCGCCGCTTCCAGGGATTTCTTTTTGCGCGCCCGCTGTTAAACGGCGTTAACGATATTCACTGGCCAACGTTTACGGTTTAAGACACTTTTTTCGCTACCACGATTTGGCTGCGCCCGCGCTCTTTCGCCAGATACAGCGCCAGATCCGCCGCCCGGACGAGATTGCTCTCTCTGGCGTGGGTCGGCCAGGTCGCCAGCCCGATAGACACGGAGACAGGCCCCACCTCGTGCAGTTCATAGAGCATACGGTGCGCGGTGATGTTATGCAGGATCTTCTCGGCAACATGTTTCGCCTGTAGCTCTTCAAAATCGGGCAGGAGAATTAAAAACTCCTCGCCGCCGTAGCGAAACGCCACGCTGTTTTCGTCCAGTTGTTCGCTGATGATCCGCGCCGTCTCCCGCAGCACTTTGTCACCGGCTCCGTGGCCCCAGGTATCGTTAAGCCTTTTGAAATAATCGATATCGATCATCAGGCAACTGACGCAGCTCTTTTTGGTTTCCGCATTTTCAATCAGCGTGCGCAGGATGTCGTCGAGATTATGGCGATTGCGCAGCCCGGTCAGCGGATCGTACATCGCTTTTTCCGTCAGCGTATCGCGCAGTTTCTGGTTTGCCAGCGCCAGTGAAAGCGTCTCCGCCATCAGTTCGAGGTAGATATACGGCGGCTTTTTATTGCTGATGTGGTTATCAAACGTCAGCAGGCCAATGGGTTTATTCTGGGCGATCAGCGGCACACAAATCGCTTTGGCGGCAATTTGCGCGGGATAGTGCTCGCAGGGAATATCTACCGTATCGCGTGAAGGGCTGTGCAACTGTCCGCGCTTCAGCGCCCAGCAGCTCTCCGGCATAAACGGCGCGTCGTCGCCCGCAGGACTCAGCCAGCTGGCCATGCATTTCATGCTGTTACTTTGCGGGTCGAGAATATACAAACGTCCGCCCATCTCCGGCATCACTTTAGGCGCGAAAACTTTCACGACCTTAATAATGCTGCGATGCGACTCGCAGCCCTGAAGCCGCTGGGTCATCCGGGCCAGCAGATTGCGCGTTATCCAGTCGGCATCGCGCTCCTGCTCCAGCCGCTGGCGGACCATCCCGTTTTCACGAAAAATATGGATTGCCTGCGCCATATCGCCGATCTCATCGACCTGCGCGAGCAGCGGCGTTTCCACCGCATAATCCTGCGAAGCCAGCCGGTTTACAACGTCGCTTAGCGTCACCACCGGCCGCAATATGCGATGCTTGATGATAAAACCGAGCACAAACAAAAACAGCAGCGCGGTCAGCGCGACCATGATTTCCGAGAGCGTGCGCAGACGCTGGGAGAAATGGGTGGCTTCGGCAACCGTGGCGTCTGTGCGCTGATTAATCAGGCTTTCAAAATGGGCAAAGCGATATTCTGCCTGCGACAGTTGTCCCTCATAATCCGCGCTGAACAACAGGCGGATCGCTTCGTCATGCCTGCCTTGTTCGATGGCGGTAATGGCAGCCTGCTGTTCATCTTCCAGCGTATCCAGCGCCGTCAGGCCGTCGCGCAGTAGCAACAGTTCTTCCGCTGATGCGCCAATATCCTTCAGCGCGTTCAGGTGTTTTTCCAGGCGACGATCCTGCGCCAGTTCCGCCTTCCACGCCTGAATGTTCTCCGGCTGCGGATTAACCACCGCCAGACGCGCTCTGTCGGTGAGCGAAAACGCTTCTTTCTCCAGTTGCTCTGTGGCGGTATCGAAATCTCGACTCTGCTTCACCGCCGCTCTTTCTGCCCGGTCAGCATTTGACGCCATAAAAAGCGCAACGCCGGAAGAGAGTGTAAGAACAACCGTTGCGATGTAAGCAAAATTGGTAATCGTCGCGATACGCACGCCGGGCCTCACTGAAGCAGGTAACGAGTGGATTATTATGAGTTTACTTTAAATTTGCGAAAGCATTGGGGAATCCGCCGCGCTGATGAAAGGGAAATAAGCAATATCCTTACGGAAAAAAGGATTATTTCCGCCGGTAATAAATAATCTCACCGGGTGATAAATAATAACATGGAGAAAATTCAGGGTTATTTGTGCCTGCCTGACGCTTTATTTCAATAAATGTAAATAGTTCTCATTATTGTTTACATTCGCAAACATATCTCCTAAGATCGCGCCGTTTCGCTTCTTATTTCGCCATAAATAAAAAATTTCTCGATGTTTTGCGCCCGCTTTTTGGCAGGCTCGTTTTATTCTAAGGAATGAAAAAATGAAAATCTCTCAGGTCAAGTTACTCGCTGCTGCGGGGTGTTTCGCTACGTGTCCCGCAACCGTTCTGGCTGATGCTCAGGACACGATGGTCATTACCGCTACCGGCTTCGAACAA
Source organism: Enterobacteriaceae bacterium UBA5654 (assembly GCA_002421005.1). GTDB lineage: Bacteria > Pseudomonadota > Gammaproteobacteria > Enterobacterales > Enterobacteriaceae > Superficieibacter. The sequence continues at coordinate 112,661 of DIJC01000024.1, forward strand.
AAAATCCAGAACGCGCCCGCGTCTATTTCCGTAATTTCTAAAGCGCAAATAGAGGATAAAGCCTACCGTGATGTGACCGATGCGCTGAAAGACGTACCGGGCGTCGTTGTTACCGGTGGCGGCAGCAGCAGCGATATCAGTATTCGCGGTATGGCTTCCCAGTACACGTTATTCCTCGTGGACGGCAAACGTATTAGTACCCGGGGAACACGTCCCAATAGCGATAATTCCGGGATCGAGCAGGGCTGGCTGCCGCCGCTGGAATCCATCGAACGCATTGAAGTCATTCGTGGCCCGATGTCATCGCTTTATGGCTCCGATGCCATGGGCGGCGTGATTAACGTGATCACCAAAAAAGTATCGAATTCGCTGGGCTGGACTGGCTCCCTGCACGGCGACGCCACGTTCCAGGAAAATAACGATTCCGGCGACCTGTTCCAGACTAATGCCTGGGCGTCCGGTCCGATTATTGAAGGACTGCTGGGCGCGAAAGTGACCGGCCTGCTCTCCCGCCGGGCGGAAGATCAGATCGTCAACGGTTACAACGAGCAGAAGCTGCGCAACGGCGCGGTGACGCTGAACTTCACGCCCGACGAGAAAAACGATTTTGACCTGGATATCGCGCGCGAATTGCAGGATCGCAACAGCCTGCCGGGCAAATCAATGGCTGCCGAAAGTTGCCGTGGCAGCACCTGTACGCCGAATACCGCCAGCAAAAGCCGCTATGAGCACACGACATATGGGTTAACGCACAACGGCTATTACGATGACTTCAACACCAGCAGCTACATCCAGCAGGAAAAGTCGGCCAACCCTGGTCGCGAGATGAAGTCGTACAACACCACCTTTAACAACCAGAACCAGATCTTCCTCGGCGATCATACGCTGACGGTTGGCGGGCAGTATCGTTATGAAAAACTGAACGATAACGGCAACCAGCTTGAAGCGGCGGACGGCCTGAACAAGCTGACCCGCTGGAGCTGGGCGCTGTTTACCGAAGACGAATGGGCGATGACCGAGAGCTTCACGCTGACGGGCGGCCTGCGCATGGATAAAGACGAAAACTACGGCACCAACTGGACACCGCGCGGCTATGGCGTCTGGCATCTTGCCGAGCAGTGGACTTTAAAAGGCGGCGTGTCTGCGGGCTACCGCGCGCCGGATCTGCGTCAGTCCTCCGCCAGTTGGGGACAGGTCACGGGCGGCGGGCGGCTGGACGGTATCATCGTCGGCAACCCGGATCTGAAGCCGGAAAAAAGCCTGAGCGAAGAGATTGCCCTGCTGTGGGATAACAATGAAAATCTCAACGCGGGAATTACCCTGTTTAATACCGATTTTAAAAACAAGATCACCGAAGTTCGCCGCTGTAACAGCAGCGCCGATCCGGCGTGCACCATTGGCAATCACAGCTATGATTTTGTCAGCGATCGCGTTAACGTCGATAAAGCCAATATGCGCGGCGTGGAATCCAGCTTCGGCTGGGAGATCACGCGCGACCTCAGTCTGACCGCCAACTACACTTATACCGACTCCGAGCAAAAGAGCGGCCCGTTCTCCGGCAAGCCGTTGAACAAAATGCCTAAGCATATGTTCAACACCACCCTGGACTGGCAGGCGCAGGAAGATCTTGGCTTCTGGAGCCGTCTGAACCTGCGCGGTAAAACCTCTGAATATTTAAGCCGGACGTCAATGGCAGAAGGCACGCCGTCCTATACCCAAATCGACGCAGGTCTGCGTTACAACGCCAACAAAAACCTGCTGGTGTCGGCGGGCGTGTATAACGTGCTGGATAAGCAGATTGACTACGAAACCTATGACACGGTGCTGGACGGGCGTCGGTATACGGTGGGGCTGACGTATAATTTCTGATGCAGTTTGAAGGTAAATGGCGAGGGGGCTCCTCGCCATTTTTTATTTCTTCCGCTGCGCCCGGGCGGCACGCATCACGGACATGCAGGCAGCGGGCTTTTTCTCTCCAGGCCCGGCCAGTCTGAAATCAGTCGCTGACAAGAGGCAGTTTCTGCAACCCGTTTAAATCGCATTTTGTCGGCAGACGCAGCCCGGAGGTTTTCGCTTGATTGGCAACCGGATTACTCGCCGCGCTCACCCTGCATCAACGTCTTCTTTAACCGCGCTCGTCGGCGCTCAAGCTCATCAATTTGCCGTTCGATCTCCGCCAGCCTTTTATGCTGAATGGCCTGCGTTTCGGGACAAAACGTGGTGCCCTCTATCAGGCGCATACAATCAGGAAAACTGCGGATCTCGGCGATGCTAAAGCCAGTCGCGATCAGCCGCTGGATTTGCCGCACCTGGGCGACGGCCTCCGGCGGGAAATACCGGTATCCATTGCAGGCGCGGGAGGATGTCAGCAGATCGTGACTGTCATAATGGCGAATCGATCGCACGCTGACGCCTGTTTTTTTCGCCAGTTCGCCAATAGTTAACTGCATTTTACGCTCCCCTGATTGCTGCTTGACTCTGACATTAGTGTCAGGGTTCAGCATAGCGATGAAACCATAATCAGAGGAGCTTTTTATGTTACTTTTTACCTTACGTCGCTCGTTAATTCCGCTATTCCTGCTGCTGTTTTCTGGTGCCTTGTTTGCGCAAGTCAAAAATTACACCGTGACCGCGCCCGACGGCGTAACGCTTGCGGTGCAGGAGAGCGGCAATCCGCAGGGCAGGCCGATTATCTTTATTCATGGTCTGCTGGGCAGTCATCTGAACTGGGAAAAACAGGTCCAGGACGCGCAGTTGCAGCGCTACCGGCTAATTACATTTGACCTGCGCGGGCACGGGCTTTCTGCAAAGCCGCAACAGGAGAGTGCTTACAGTGAAAGCAGGCTCTGGGGGGATGATCTGGCGGCAGTAATTGAAGGCAGCCACGCTAAAAAACCGCTGCTGGTGGGCTGGTCGCTGGGCGGCGTGGTGATCACCAGCTATCTTGCAGCGCATGGCGATGCCAGTCTCAGCGGGGTGGTATACGTTGACGGCGTAGTGGAACTCACCCCGGAACAAATCCCGGCGCACCCGGATGTCTATCGGGACATGACCGCCAGCGACTTAAAAACCCACCTCGACGGTGAACGCGACTTCCTGCGGCTCTGTTTCCATCAGCAGCCGGACCGCGCCACGTTTGAGCGTCTGCTGGCAAACGCTGCGCTGGCCGCATGGCCGATGCAGCGCGCCGTGCCCTCCCTGCGTGTCCCTCTTGAAAAAGGGCTGAAGCCTGCGCGCATTCCCTTACTGTTTATTTACGGCAAACACGATGCGCTGGTGAATCCGCAGCCCTCGCTGGCGCGGGCAAAGGCGGTCAATCCGCGCATTCAGTCACTGGTTTTCGAAAATTCAGGGCATACGCCGTTTATTGAGGAGAGTGAGCGGTTTAATCGGGAATTGGGGGCGTTTATAGGGGGGGTTAATTAATAAAATATCAGAAAGGATTTAGTAGCGCTGGAATCAAGCACAAGCAGCAAACTGGCGGAAGATCACAGGAGTCGAACCTGCCCGGGGCCGCTGGCGGTCCCAACTGGATTTGAAGTCCAGCCGCCTCACCGGAGACGACGATCTTCCGCGCCTCGATTGCTACATGGAGGCGGGCGCATTATAGCTACTTCCTGCGGTTTCCACATCCCCCAACACGCTTTTTTCACACTTCCTTTAACATATCCTTTTCTGCGCTACACAAAACCTCACAAAATCCGTGAGTTACCGTTTTCCTCATTTTTTTTCCTACGACGATCACAGAAAACAAGAAACATAATTTGATAACCAGAAAACGGAATATCGCCATTGATGAGGATGGTTTAAAACGCTTCTCATCTGTACGCGAGTACTCTATGGCATCAAGGAATGAACGATGAAAAGTCAGATACTTTCCGTTAAAGAGAAAATTGGTTACGGCATGGGTGACGCCGCCAGCCATATCGTTTTTGATAACGTCATGATGTTTATGATGTTTTTTTACACTGATATTTTTGGGATCCCCGCTGGCTTTGTCGGAACCATGTTCCTGCTGGCGCGTGTGCTGGACGCAGTCTCCGACCCCTGCATGGGGCTGATTGCTGACCGTACCCGCAGCCGCTGGGGTAAGTTCCGCCCGTGGGTGCTGTTTGGTGCGTTGCCGTTCGGCATTGTCTGCGTGCTGACCTACAGCACGCCGGACCTGAGCATGACCGGGAAAATGATTTATGCCGCAGTCACTTACACGCTGCTGACGCTGCTCTATACCGTGGTCAATATCCCTTACTGTGCGTTGGGCGGCGTGATTACTAACGATCCGACGCAGCGTATCTCCCTTCAGTCCTGGCGCTTCGTGCTGGCGACGATGGGCGGGATGTGCTCCACCGTGCTGATGATGCCGCTGGTTGAACTGCTCGGCGGTGAAGATAAAGCATTCGGCTTTCAGTGGGGAATTGCCGTGCTCTCCGTCGTTGCCTTCCTGATGCTGGCGTTCTGCTTCTTCAACACCAAAGAGCGCGTGGTGGCACCACCGGGCACCACCAAAATGAGTGAAGACCTGCGTGATATCTGGCAAAACGACCAGTGGCGTATTGTCGGTCTGCTGACCATTCTCAATATCCTCGCGGTGTGCGTGCGCGGCGGCGCAATGATGTACTACGTCACCTGGATCATGGGGGCGCCGGGACTGTTTACCTGGTTCCTGACCTTCTACTGCGTCGGCAATCTGATTGGTTCTGCGCTGGCGAAACCGCTTACCGACAAAACATGTAAAGTCACCATCTTCTGGGTGACGAATGCCCTGCTGGCCGGGTTCAGCGTGGCGATGTTCTTTGTGCCGATGAACGCCAGTTTGCTGATGTTCGCCTTTATCTTCGTCATTGGCGTGCTGCACCAGCTCGTCACCCCAATCCAGTGGGTGATGATGTCCGATACCGTTGATTATGGCGAATGGTGCAACGGCAAACGCCTGACCGGGATCAGCTTTGCCGGAACGCTGTTCGTCCTGAAACTGGGCCTGGCGCTGGGCGGCGCGATGATCGGCTGGATGCTGGCAGGCGGCGGCTATGAGGCCGCAGCGACCTCCCAGAACAGCGCTACGATCTCCATTATTATTGCCCTGTTCACCATCGTGCCAGCCGTCTGCTACCTGCTGAGCGCGCTTATCGCGAAACGCTTTTACTCCCTGAAAACACCGTTAATGAACGACATCCTGGCGCAACTGGCGCAGGGCGGACGTCGTGACAAGAAAGTCATGACCAGCAAAGCATTGCAGAACTAAAGGAGCTAATTATGAAAATCAGTGACGGAAACTGGCTAATCCAGGCGGGTCTGAATGTCATCCATCCTGTCCAGGTCTATGAGGTTGAACAGCACGGGAATGAGATGGTGATCCATGCCGCGCCGCGCGATGTGCGCGAGCGCGCCGGGCAACTGGATACACCGCTGTTTACGCTGCGCTTTTTCTCGCCGCAGGAAGGCATCGTCGGCGTGCGCATTGAGCACTTTCAGGGCGCGCTGGACAAAGGGCCGCACTATCCACTCAACGTCCTGAAGGATGTTCAGGTGGAGATGCAAAACAACGATCAATTTGCCGAGCTGAAAAGCGGCTCGCTCAGCGTGCGCGTTACCAAAGGCGAAGAGTGGGCGCTGGATTTTCTGCGTGACGGCGTGCGCATGACCGGCAGTCAGGTGAAAAATAACGGCTACGTGCAGGATACCCACACCGCGCGCAATTACCTCTTCGAAAGGCTGGATCTGGGCGTCGGCGAAGCGGTCTACGGTCTCGGCGAGCGCTTTACCGCGCTGGTAAAAAACGGCCAGACGGTGGAAACCTGGAACCGCGACGGCGGCACCAGTACCGAACAGTCGTATAAAAACATCCCGTTCTACCTGACCAATCGCGGCTATGGCGTGCTGGTGAATCATCCCCAGTGCGTCTCTTTTGAAGTGGGCTCGGAGAAAGTCTCCAAAGTACAGTTCAGCGTCGAAGGCGAGTATCTGGAATATTTTGTGATCGACGGCCCGACGCCGAAAGAGGTGCTGAACCGCTATACGCAGTTTACCGGTCGCCCGGCGCTGCCTCCTGCCTGGTCATTCGGCCTGTGGCTGACCACCTCGTTCACCACCAACTATGACGAAGCGACGGTCAACAGCTTTATCGACGGCATGGCGGAGCGTAATCTGCCGCTGCACGTCTTCCACTTTGACTGCTTCTGGATGAAAGCCTTCCAGTGGTGCGATTTTGCATGGGACCCGGTGACGTTCCCTGACCCGGAAGGCATGATCCGCCGCCTGAAGCAAAAAGGGCTGAAAATCTGCGTGTGGATTAACCCGTATATCGGCCAGAAATCGCCGGTATTTAACGAGCTGAAAGAAAAAGGCTATCTGCTCAAACGCCCGGACGGATCGCTGTGGCAGTGGGATAAATGGCAGCCGGGGCTGGCCATTTACGACTTCACCAACCCGGACGCCTGCCAGTGGTATGCCGACAAGCTGAAAGGGTTAACAGACATCGGCGTTGACTGCTTTAAGACCGACTTTGGCGAGCGTATTCCGACGGATGTCCAGTGGTTCGACGGCTCCGATCCGCAGAAAATGCACAACCATTATGCGTTCATCTATAACGAACTGGTATGGAACGTGCTCAAAGATACGGTCGGTGAACAAGAGGCGGTGCTGTTCGCGCGTTCGGCTTCGGTGGGTGCGCAACAGTTCCCGGTACACTGGGGCGGCGACTGCTACGCCAACTACGAATCGATGGCCGAAAGCTTGCGCGGTGGGCTGTCGATTGGCTTGTCCGGGTTCGGATTCTGGAGTCACGACATCGGCGGCTTCGAAAACACCGCGCCTGCGCACGTCTACAAACGCTGGTGCGCGTTTGGCCTGCTCTCCAGCCACAGCCGCCTGCACGGCAGTAAATCCTACCGCGTGCCGTGGGCCTATGACGATGAATCCTGCGATGTGGTGCGCCACTTCACCCAGCTAAAATGCCGCCTGATGCCGTATCTCTATCGTCAGGCCGCTACCGCGAATGTATCCGGGACACCGATGATGCGCGCGATGATGCTGGAGTTCCCGCAGGATCCGGCGTGTGATTATCTGGACAGACAGTACATGCTCGGCGAGTCCATCATGGTGGCCCCGGTGTTCAGCGAGGCGGGCGACGTGCAGTTTTATTTGCCGGAAGGCCGCTGGACGCACCTGTGGCATAACGATGAACTCACAGGCAGCCGCTGGCATAAGCAGAATCACAATGCGTTAAGTCTGCCGGTCTACGTGCGGGATAACACGTTGCTGGCGCTGGGTAACAATGACCAGAAGCCGGATTACGCCTGGCATGACGGCACCGCCTTCCAGCTGTTTAATCTGAAAGAAGGGCGCGCGGCGACCTGCGAAGTTCCGGCAGCGGATGGCTCCGTCATCTTTACTCTGACCGCGAAACGCGAAGGCCGCGCTATCACCGTGCAGGGTGAAGGCCAGGCAAGTCACTGGACAATTTGCCTGCGCAACGTCGCGCAGCTGGCGGGCGTACAGGGCGGAACGCATGTCAGTAGTGACCGGGGCGTAGTGATTACTGCCACCGGGAATGCGCTGACGATTACGCTGTAAAACGTGAATCCTCTCTCCATGGTGGAGAGAGGATCAGAGAGAGGAAGCAGGGCGTGCCAGGGCTGGTGTTATGTGAATGACCCGGCTCTTCATTCACTCCTGCGAAACCACCCCGGCTTTCATCGTCTGCGTCACCTGCTGCTTGCTGGTATTCACCGCCCTTAGCTGCCCATTCACCGACGGTTTCAACGGTGCGTCGGCCTGAAGCGTTCCGCTGGCCGTGACCTGCACGTTGCCGTCGCCGGAAATTGGCAGGGCGGGCCAGCCCCACTGTTGCAGGATATTCAGCGGCACGCCGCGTCCGTTCAGGCTCACCGTCAGCAGGCGCTGTGGAAGCTGCGACACCGTGGCGGTAGCTTCCAGCAGTCCTTTCTCAGTAAACGCGCTTAACTCACTGATAGTAATCGTTGAACCATTCGCGCCAAGCTTAATGGACGGGCGGCGCACGTCCACGCGGTTAAACGTCCCGGCAGCGGCGTTGAGCGTGGTGGTGCCGCTCCAGATCCCCCACTGGCGGCTTTTCGCCAGTTGCAGGTAGCTGCCGTAGCCGTCCAGCGCCGTCAACTGCCAGGGAAATGCCGGGTCAATGTCGATCACCAGATTGCGGCTGGCGGTAAAACGGTTCACCGTCACGCCCTGTAGCCACGGCGGTAGCTGGGTCATCCACTGCTGTTTCCAGTTTGCGGGCAGCGTATATTCCAGCCCGGCCAGCGCGAGGTCGTCCAGCACCAGCGTTTTGCCTTCGCGCAGCCAGTTGCCGGAGGTGCGGATCATGCCGCCTTCCCAGCGCGAGGTGAACTGGCGCAGCGCCATCCCCTGCGGGGAAAACTCGGCGTTGAGGATCGGGTCAAGAAAGTGCAGCGAACCGTAGATAAACTCGCTGGCGTTCATCGACAGCTTACCTTCCTGGCTTTGCCAGTCTTCTTTACTGAACGTCAGATCGCGCAGGCTGAGATCGAGGTCGATAAGCGCCCAGTCCGGTCCCTGAAGCTGCGCGTCGGTAACTTCAAGACGCCGGATTTGCAGAGAAGGCAACGTGGTCAGCGGGGCGAAAAAGTCAGTCAGCGATTTATCGCTTTGCAGGCGGATATCATTGACCTGAAGATTATCAATAATCCAGCCGCCATCGGCGTTGCGCCGGGCGCTGCCGGTTAATGCGCCGCGCGCCAGATCTGCGCCAATGGTGCCGAGGGTGACATTGTTATGGTCGATGCTGCCCTGCACCAGCACATTGCTGGCAGGAACGCCGTTGAGGGTCAGCGATCCGGCGCTCATCATAATATCGGCCTTGCTGCCGAGGACGTTACCCGCTTCCGGTAGCCACGGACTGACGCCGCCGGTCACGCGCTGGGCGCTCAACGCCCAGCCGGTTTCCGGGCTGTTAAACGCCATATTAATAAGCTGAAGCCGATCCGCGCGGACAGCCAGCGGCGCGGTGGCGGGGGAGAGATTCAGGGTGCCGTCCTGCAAAATAATCGCGTCGGCGTGCAGCGGATCGGTGAACTGGCGGCTGCTCAGCCCGATATCGACGGTTTTGGCATCCAGCGTGGCGGGCTTACCGTCGCGGCCAAAGGTCACATTTTTTAATAAAATATGTGAGGGCGACGAGAAACGGTGATCGATGGCGTCAAAAGTGAGCTGGTAGTCGCTGTTATCGGTGATCCACTCGCCGACCTGCTTCGCTCCCCAGCGTGTCTGAACAAGGAAGTAGAACGCGATAATGACCACCAGCGCGGCAATCAGAACCCAGGCGATCAGTTTTCCGAGAAATTTCATGGTCATCCTTCCCGAGAAATAAACATACAGGAGTTATGCCCGAATCCAGGGAAATGCTCAAGGAAGGAATGGTGAAAGTGCGTTACTGCGGCAGTGAGGAGGCCCCCACTGCCGCAAAGCGTTAGTTTTTCTCAGGCGGGAAAAGCAGATTCAGCACGATAGCGGTGATGCCGCCTGCCGCAATGCCGGAAGAGAGCAGATTTTTCACCCAGTCTGGCGCAAATTGCAGGATCAGCGGCTGCTGGGAAACGCCAAGCCCTACCGCCAGAGACAGGGCAATGATCATAATTGCGCGGCGGTTGAGCGGCTCGCGGGAGACAATGCGCACGCCGGACGCGGCGATTGTACCGAACATCACCAGCGTTGCGCCGCCCAGTACCGGTTCCGGGATATGCTGCACAAAGCCGCTCACCGCCGGAAACAGGCCCAGCACGATCAGCATCAGCGCGACCACAAAGCCGACGTAGCGGCTGGCGACCCCGGTAAGCTGGATCACGCCGTTGTTCTGACCGAAGCAGGAGTTCGGGAAAGTGTTAAATACGGCGGAGACGAACGAGTTCAGGCCATTCGCCAGCACGCCGCCCTTCAGACGCTTCATATACAGCGGACCGGAAACCGGCTGCTCGGAGACGTCGGAGGTGGCGGTGATGTCGCCGATGGTTTCCAGCGAGGTGATCATAAACACCAGCATCAGCGGCAGCAGCAGATTCCAGTCGATGCCCAGCCCGTAATACAGCGGCGTTGGCACCATGATCAGCGGACTGTTGGTCGGCGCATTGCCTTCGGGCAGCATTCCCATAAACCACGCCATCACGTAGCCCACCGCCATCGCAATCACCAGTGATGCCACGCGCAGATACGGGTTACGCTGGCGGTTAAGCAGAATAATCACCGCCAGCACGACGCCTGCCAGCAGCAGGTTTTTCGGCGCGCCGAAGGTGTGATCGTTCATCGCCGCAAAGCCGCCGCCGATGGACGTCAGCCCGACCTGAATCAGCGACAGGCCGATAATCATCACCACCACGCCGGAAACCAGCGGAGTGATAATGCGCCGTGCCAGATGCAGAACGCGGGAGATGACCATTTCCGTGCAGCTCGCCAGCATCAGGGTGCCGAACAGCGCGGCCATCATGGTTGGAACGTCCGCGCCGCCGGTTTTGAGCGCCGTGCCGCCCATAATCAGCGGGGCGACGAAGTTAAAGCTGGTGCCCTGAATCGACAGCAGCCCGGAACCGACCGGTCCCCAGGCTTTAATCTGAATGATGGATGCCACACCGGAGGCGAACATCGACATGCTGATGATGTGCTGGGTGTCCTCTGCCGGTAATCCCAGCGCCTGACAAATCAGCAGCGCGGGCGTGATAACTGCCACGAACATCGCCAGCAGGTGCTGACAGGCGGCAAACAGGGTCTGGGGCAGGGGAGGACGATCTTCGAGACGGTAAATCAGTTCGCTATTCTGATTCTGCGCAATCGGTTGCGCATTTTCAGATTCGATGGTGTTAGCAGACATCAGAGGCAATCCCACGGTGGAAAAGGGGGAATTTTATCCAACTTCCAGGCAAAAGCAATCGGTTGCTTAGGGCGGGAGGCATTTTTTTACGTTCTGCCGGGGGAAAGTGACGGCGCACGCGCCGCCGGGGAGTGACCATAAAGAACGGGTCAAAACGCCATGCGATAACGGCGGGCAGCGAACCGCCCGCCGCAGGGATTACTCGTCGTGTTCTTCCCACGCCATCGCGCGTTTCACCGCTTTTTTCCAGCCGCTGTAACGGTAGTTACGCTCGGTGGTTTCAATACCGGGGCGGAATTCGCGCTCAATGACCGCTTTTTCCTGTAACTCATCCAGATTCTGCCAGAAACCGACCGCCAGACCTGCCAGATACGCGGCGCCCAGCGCCGTGACTTCGCGCACTTCCGGGCGCTCCACGCGGGTGCCGAGAATGTCGGACTGGAACTGCATCAGGAAATTATTGGCTACCGCGCCGCCATCCACCCGCAGGGCGTGCAGACGAATGCCGGAGTCGGCCTGCATTGCTTCCAGCACGTCACGGGTCTGGTAGGCGATGGATTCCAGCGTGGCGCGAATAATATGGTTAGAATTCACGCCGCGCGTCAGACCGAAAATCGCGCCGCGCGCATACGGGTCCCAGTAAGGCGCGCCCAGCCCGGTAAAGGCCGGAACAACGTACACGCCGTTGGTATCTTTCACTTTGGTGGCAAAGTATTCCGAGTCGAAAGCATCGCTGATCAGCTTCATCTCGTCGCGCAGCCACTGGATAGACGCACCGGCCATAAAGACCGCGCCTTCCAGCGCGTAGTTGACCTCGCCGCGCGGTCCGCAGGCGATGGTGGTCAGCAGGCCGTGTTCAGAGGCCACCGCTTTCTCACCGGTATTCATCAGCATAAAGCAGCCGGTGCCATAGGTATTTTTCGCCATTCCCTGTTTCACGCACAGCTGGCCGAACAGCGCCGCCTGCTGATCGCCTGCGATCCCGGCGATCGGAATACGGGTGCCGCCCTTACCGCCGATATTGGTCTGGCCGTAGATTTCGGACGATTTATGCACCGTCGGCAGCATGGCGCGCGGGATATCCAGCACTTCCAGCATTTTGTCGTCCCAGTCCAGCTGGTGAATGTTGAACAGCATGGTACGCGAGGCGTTGGTGTAGTCGGTGACGTGAACGCGGCCCTGGGTCATTTTCCAGATAAGCCAGGTATCGACGGTGCCGAACAGCAGTTCGCCGCGCTGCGCCCGTTCGCGCGCGCCTTCAACATGATCGAGGATCCATTTCACTTTGGTGCCGGAGAAATACGGGTCGATGACCAAGCCGGTAGATTTGCGGATGTAATCTTCCATGCCATCGCGCTTGAGCTGTTCGCAGATCTCAGCGGTACGGCGACACTGCCAGACAATCGCATTGTAGATGGGCTTGCCGGTTTCGCGCTCCCAGACAATAGCGGTTTCGCGCTGGTTGGTGATGCCAATCGCCGCAATCTGATCGGAGTTGATATCGGCCTTCGCCAGCACTTCCACCAGCGTGGAGCTTTGCGTCGCCCAGATTTCCATCGGGTCATGCTCGACCCAGCCCGGCTTCGGATAAATTTGTTCGAATTCGCGCTGCGACACGCTAATGATATTGGCGTCGTGATCCATCACAACGGCGCGGGAGCTGGTGGTGCCCTGGTCGAGCGCGACGATATATTTTTTGTCAGTCATAGTGATAAGTCCCTGGTCATATTACAGCGAAGCATTTTGCGTTGTGGTGGCGGCGTCTTTCTCGTCATCAGCCACGGTGATATCACACGGCAGGTGGCGGCCAATCAGTTTGCGATAGCCAAACGCACCCAGCGCCGCGCCCACAATGGGGCCAAACAGCGGCACCAGAAAATACGGAATATCCTTGCCGCCGGTGAAGGCTACGTCACCCCACCCGGCGATCCAGGCGAAAGTTTTCGGGCCGAGGTCACGCGCCGGGTTCATGGCAAAACCGGTCAGCGGTCCCATCGAAGCACCGATAACCGCAATCAGCAGGCCAATCAGCAGCGGCGCCAGCGGCCCGCGCGGAATGCCGTTACCGTCATCTCCCAGCGCCATAATCACGCCCATCAGAATAGCGGTAATGACCATTTCAACTGCGAAGGCCGACACAAAACTGAGATGTGGGTTGGGATATGTCGAAAATATGCCCGCCAGATCAAGACTTTCGACGCTACCGCGCACCATATGATGCGTCAGTTCGTAGTCAGCAAACAGATTGTAGTAAAGGCCGTAAACCAGCGCCGCCGAGCAGAACGCCCCGGCGAACTGCGCGGCGATAAACGGCACCACTTTGCGTTTGTCAAAACAGGCGAACAGCCAGAGGGCGATAGTCACCGCCGGGTTGAGGTGCGCACCGGAAACCCCGGCGGTCAGGTAGATGGCCATCGCCACCCCCAGACCCCAGATGATGCTGATTTCCCATTGTCCGAAGCTTGCGCCCGCCACTTTCAGCGCGGCCACGCAGCCGACGCCAAAAAAAATCAGCAGTCCGGTGCCTAAAAACTCTGCAATACACTGGCCTTTCAGGGTGGTTGTTTGGCTCATAATCCGATCCTAAAGCAAGGTGAGAAGCAATCGTTGCATAACGGTCGAAGACGACCATACAGCATTGTATGTATAATGTTAATTTATCGTTAACGAGCAAAAACGAGAAATATCGAAATCAAAATGTGTGTGCTGCGTCAACAAAATGAGCGTTTTCGCGCTATGTAGTGTATTTTCCCGCCAGAAAAATAATGAGAGCTGAATCATTTCATTAACGCATGGATTAACAATTAAGGGGTATTTGCGACGGATGCATCAGGTTTTGACTGAAAATGGCCGCAATCCGCAAACAGCGCGGGTTGGCGCTGGACACCAGGGGCGGGGCTTCATACAATCGGAGCTAAGGTCACAGGCTTATTCAATAAGGCGTCGCCGAGGTTCGGGACGAGGATAATATCCATCAACGCCTTGCAATTCAGGAGAGGTAGGACGATGTCATTAGAAGTGTTTGAGAAACTGGAAGCAAAAGTACAGCAGGCGATTGATACCATCACCCTGTTACAGATGGAAATCGAAGAGCTGAAAGAGAAGAACAACAGCCTGTCACAGGAAGTTCACTCTGCGCAGCAAAACCGTGAAGATCTGGAGCGTGAAAATCATCACCTCCGTGAGCAGCAGCAGGGCTGGCAGGATCGTCTGCAGGCGCTGCTGGGCCGCATGGAAGAAGTCTGATTTCCGGCCCTCTCCCTGTGTGGGAGAGGGTTATCCCCTTTCTATATTCCCTCCTGTTATAGCCAATCTTTTTTTATTCTTTAATCATCGTTACGCTTTCTGGCACGCTAACTTCATCACAACACAACATAATGAGAGTGGGCGATGAATAAGTGGGGCGTAGGATTAACTCTTTTGCTGGCGACCACCAGCGTACTGGCTAAGGATGTTCAGCTATTAAACGTTTCTTATGATCCAACGCGCGAGCTGTACGAAGAGTACAACAAAGCTTTCAGCGCTCACTGGAAAAAAGAAACCGGTGACAACGTGGTGGTTCGTCAGTCGCACGGCGGCTCCGGCAAACAGGCCACTTCCGTCATTAACGGCATTGAAGCGGACGTCGTGACGCTGGCGCTGGCCTACGATGTGGACGCCATTGCCGAGCGCGGACGCATTGATAAAAACTGGATCAAGCGCCTGCCGGATAACTCCGCGCCGTACACCTCGACCATCGTGTTCCTGGTGCGTAAGGGCAACCCGAAACAAATTCATGACTGGAACGATCTGGTCAAACCGGGCGTGTCGGTCATCACCCCGAACCCGAAAAGCTCCGGCGGCGCACGCTGGAACTATCTGGCAGCCTGGGGCTACGCGCTGCACCATAACAACGGCGATCAGGCAAAAGCGCAGGATTTCGTGAAGTCGCTGTTTAAAAACGTTGAAGTGCTGGATTCCGGGGCGCGTGGCTCGACCAATACCTTTGTTGAGCGCGGCATCGGCGATGTGCTGATCGCATGGGAAAACGAAGCGCTGCTGGCGACCAATGAGCTGGGTAAAGATAAGTTCGAAATCGTGACGCCGAGTGAATCCATTCTGGCTGAACCGACGGTTTCCGTAGTGGATAAAGTGGTTGAGAAGAAAGGCACTCAGGCCGTGGCGGAAGCCTATCTGAAATACCTCTACTCGCCGGAAGGCCAGGAAATCGCGGCGAAGAACTACTACCGTCCTCGCGACGCTGCGGTAGCGAAGAAATATGACAGCGCGTTTCCGAAACTGAAGCTGTTCACCATTGATGAAGAGTTCGGCGGCTGGACCAAAGCGCAGAAAGAGCACTTCTCCAACGGCGGCACCTTCGATCAGATTAGCAAACGTTAATTCTGGTGATACGGGGGGAAGGAGGGCAGACGCTCCCCCCCTCCCCCGCCCCCNNGGGGGGGGGGGGGGGGGCCGAAAAACCATCCCCATACCCACCTGGTTTCACCAGACGCTCCCCCTCACCCCGGCCCTCTCCCTCAAGGGAGAGGGATAAAACCGACACCGAACCTCACCGCGAACCCGGACTGTCCCCTCTCCCTGGGGAGAGGGTTAGGGAGAGGGCGTTCACAACGCCGGTGCTGTGGGGGAGAGGGAGAAAACCGTTCCCGAACCTCACCGCGCACCCGGACTGTCCCCTCTCCCCGGGGGAGAGGGAGAAAACCGTCCCCGAACCTCACTGCGAACCCGGACTGTTCCCTCTCCCTGGGGGAGAGGGTTAGGGAGAGGGCGTTCACAACGCCGGTGCTGTTAAAAACCCCCCCTCAGCGTTCCAAAACCCCTCAGCCCTGCCCGACTGTTTTTAATTGGTCATCAATTTGCGATACCCTTTGGCAAAAAGCATAAGCAGGTATCGGGTCATGAAAAACGTCAAACGCCTTATCATCACGCTCATTGTGGTGGTCATTGTCCTTATCTCCGGCGGCTTTTACTGGCTGCATTCCGGCAATCCAAACGCGTTACGGCAAATCGTGCTTGAGCAGTGCGTCCCCGGTCAGCGTCAGCATAATGCGCCCGCGCCCTGTAAAGATGTCGATCTGCGCGGCGGCTACGTTCTGCTAAAAGACAAAAACGGTCCGCTGCAATATTTGCTGATGCCCACGATGCGCATCAACGGCATGGAAAGTCCGCTGCTGCTGCAACCCGGCCTGCCGAATTACTTCTGGCAGGCATGGCAAAAGCGCGACGTGCTTAGCGCGCAGCGGGGCTCCCCGGTGCCGGATGACGCGGTTTCGCTGACCATCAACTCGCGTAGCGGGCGCACGCAGAACCATCTGCATATTCACATCTCCTGCCTGCGCCTCGATGTGCGCGCCCAGCTTAACAACAATCTGACTCAAATCAGCGCCCGCTGGCTGCCGTTGCCGGGCGGACTGCGCGGGCATACGTGGCTGGCGCGACGGGTGACGGCGAACGAGCTGGCGCAGCGCAGCCCGTTTATCATGCTGGCGGAAGAGGTGCCGGACGCGCGCGAACATATGGGCCGCTATGCGCTGGCGCTGGTACGCCAGAGTGATAACGCCTTTGTGCTGCTGGCGACGCAGCGGGATCTGCTGGCGTTTAACCTGGCGTCGGCGGAAGAAATTCAGGATCACCAGTGTGAGATCCTGAAATAACCCCGGTGGATGGATTTACCAGGCGGCTGGCTCCGCCGGATGGCTGTCATTTTGCAGGTGCGGGGACTTCACAAACACCCCTTTCCACGGCACGTCGCTGTTATTAATGAGATAATGCGCTTCGCCAGGCTCGCACTGTAAAACATCGCCCGCCCGAAGCGTGTGCGGCGTGCCTTCAAGATACAGGCACACTTCGCCGCTAAGGGTATAGAACACCTCGCAGGCCTGGTGATGCCGATGGTTGGGAAATGATTGTCCGGGCTGCAATACCACCACGCCCATATCACAGCCGGGACCACGGATAAGATACTTGGGGCCATTGTCGCCGAAACGATATTCATGGCGGTCTTCGCTGGTTTTTTGCATGATGATCCTCCTGTTAAAGACCGGGCGCTTTCCACAGCGACGTCGTCAGACCGTCATCCACCAGCCCGCGCTGATCCAGATACACCGCCTGCCATTTTTGCCGCGCCAGTTGATAAACCTCATGGTTAGCGGGATCGGGCTTATGTTCGCGATCCCAGCGCACCAGGCTTTCGCCCGTTATCGCCAGCGATGGCCAGATATCTGCCCCCACGCCTGCGGCAATCGCGCAGCCTAAGGCCGTCGCCTCTTTCACCACCGGCACCCGCACCGTTAAACCGGTCACGTCGGCGAGGATCTGACTCCATAATTTGCCCTTCGCGCCGCCGCCAGCAAACACCAGCGAATCGGCCTGTACGCCGGAAAAGTCGGCGATCTGCTGCAAATTACACGCCGAGACGATAGCGGCATTTTCTTCCAGCGCGCGAAACAGCGTCGCTTTATTACACTTCTGCGGATCGATGGAGAGGTTGATAAAAGACGGCGCAGCGTGATACCAGCGTTTAAAGCGCATCACATCGGAGAAGATCGGCATCACTCCGTACGCGCCGGGCGGCACGCGGGCCGCCATCTCTTCAAGCAGGGTGTAGGCATCAATACCAAGCCGTTCTGCGATGAGCTTTTCTTCCGCACAAAAGGCGTCGCGAAACCAGCGCATGGTCAAGCCGGTAAAAAAACTGATCGATTCGGTCTGGACCATTCCCGGAATGACGTGCGGATTGATACGCACATTCATATTCGGATCGGTGACCGGCTGTGGAAGGTTAACCACCTGCTGCCAGAACGTCCCTCCCAGCACCGCCGTTTGCGCAGGCTGGACCACGCCCAGCCCCAGACAACCTAGCTGGACATCGCCACCGCCGACAATCACCGGCGTCCCGGCCAGCAGGCCGCTCTGTTCCGCCGCCGCGCGGGTGATTTTCCCCAGCGGCGTGCCGGTTTCTTTTACCGGCGACAAAATATCTGAGCGCAGGCCCGCCATTTGCAGCAGGCTGCGCTTCCAGTCGCGGGTCACTAAATCCAGTAACCCGGTCGTTCCGGCATTGGAAGGATCAACTGCCAGCTCGCCGCTGAGCATATAGGCCATCCAGTCGCTGATCATCGTGACCGTGGAGGCGCGGCGGTAAATATCCGGGCGGTGATGCGCCAGCCAGAGCAGCCGTGGTATGGCGCTAAGCGCCAGCGTTTGCCCGGAGCAGCGGTAGACATTTTCTTCGAAGGTATTGTCGTACAGCTCTTTCAACTCGCTGACTTCATGTGCCGCGCGCGCATCGACATTGGCGCAGGCCCAGATCGGCTCGCCGTCGCCATCATAAATCACGATGCCTTCACGCATAGAGCAGGCGGAAACGGCGACGATCGCGGCGGGAGAAATCGCCGCCTTGTGCAGGGCCTGGCGGATGCACTGACAGGCCAGCTGCCAGTTCCCCGTCAGATTAAACTCCATTGAACCCGGCACATCCGGTACGGCCAGATGCTGCCATTCAGCCTGGCCAACAGAGATTTGATTGCCTTGCAGATCGAAAATCACGGCTCTGACGCTGCCGGTACCGGCGTCAAGGGCCATCAGGTAGTGTCCTGATTCAACAGGGGTACAGAGTCGAGCCATTTTGTTGCCCTCGGCTATTTTTATGTTGTGATGTAAAAGCCCTTCACCTGATGCTCCATTTTGTAGGGGTAAGTGTTCTTTGGTTTATTATTTTTCAATGACTTGTAGCATTTTCGCGGCGGTGGCCTGATCGGTCACTAACGCATTAATGTATTTGCCGTTCATGGCGGCAATAATGGCTTCGGCTTTTTCTTCACCGCCAGCCACGCCGATCACGGTCGGAATTGTGGAGAGTGAATTTAAGCTTAAGCCAATTAATTCATGGTGAATTTTAATTTCCGGGATGACTTCCCCGTCGGCCTGAAAGAAGTAGCCGAGAATATCGCCCACTGCGCCTTTGCGGCCGATCATGAGCTGTTCCCCGGTGGTGATATAGCCTGAGCGTAAAATCGTGGCCTCTTCTTTCTGGCTTATCGCGCCGATGCCAACCACTGCGACGTCAGCGGCCTGGGCGGTCAGCATTACGTCTTTAACACTGTTTTCATTACGCAGCGTGCGGGCGATTTCCGCCGACGATGCGCGCAGCGGCGCGGGCATAATGCTCACGCTACAGGCGGCATCAAGCTGACCAATGCCGGTCATATACGGTCCCACTCCGCCGGAAAGGGTCACCAGCCGGATGCGCTGCGCGGAAATAAAACCGCTGAGTCGCTTAAGCGTGGTCATGGTCGCTTCGCCGAAGCCCACCGCCAGCAACTGCTGCGGCTGTAAGGACTCCATCAGCATATGCGCCGCCCCAATTCCCAGACGAGCCCCGGTGTTGGCGTCAGGCAGGGCGGGCAAAACGCGCACATGACGTAGCGAAAAGCGGCTGCGCAGCGCATCTTCATACTCCAGACATCCTTCGAAGCGGGAGTTGATCTGGACGCGAATAATGCCCGACTGGTGCCCCTTCTCCAGCAAACGTGAAACCTTCAGCCGCGTCAGCCCGAGACGCTCGCTGATTTCACTTTGCGTTAATCCATCGTGATAATAAAACCAGGCGATACGGGCCACCTGCTCCTCTTCACACATCCCATATTCCGACATCAGCGTCGTGTCATTCGTTGTCATAAATTCGCTTCGCTTTGAACATTTATAATTCATTAACACAATTGTTCAGCTATCGGCAACCAATAGCTGTGATCCGGGCCACAAAAGCCATCGATAGATGAACTTTTTATCATTATAGATTCATTTATTCACAAACTGTGATCGTGGTGAGGTTTTTAAGCGCATTTACCGTCTACTGTTTTGAACAATTCGATTTTCTAAAAACATTTGTTCATTCCAGTCACTCCTCGTGAACGAGCGGAGGCGAAATGCAAACCAGTCCCCTTTCTGCACCCCCCTTGCTTTGTGTGCAGAATATTCGCAAGCACTATTCCGGTGTCGATGTCCTTAAGGGCATCGACTTTACTCTCCGTGCGGGAGAAGTACACGCGCTGCTTGGCGGTAACGGTGCCGGAAAATCGACCCTGATGAAAATCATTGCCGGTATTGTGCCTCCTGACGGTGGAACCATTGATATCGCCGGTGAGCGCTGCGCTCATCTCTCTCCGCTCAAAGCGCACCAGTTGGGCATTTACCTGGTGCCGCAGGAGCCGCTGCTGTTTCCCAGCCTGTCAGTGCAGGAAAATATTCTGTTTGGCCTGCGCGGGCGTCATGCCTCGGTGGATAAAATGCGCCAGCTACTGGCGGCGCTGGGCTGCCAGCTCGATCTTACCAGCGCCGCAGGCACGCTTGATGTGGCTGACCGACAGCTGGTTGAAATTATGCGCGGGCTGATGCGCGATTCGCAGATATTGATCCTGGATGAACCGACGGCATCGCTGACGCCGGTCGAAACTGAGCGGCTGTTTCTGCGCCTGCGCGACCTGCTGAAAAAGGGCGTCGGAATTGTATTTATTTCGCATAAGCTGCCCGAAATTCGCCAGCTTGCGGACTGCGTGAGCGTGATGCGCGACGGCAAAATCGCGCTCGCCGGGAAAACGGCGGATCTGACCACCGACGCGATTATCCAGGCGATTACCCCCGTTTCGAACGGCGTTAACCTTTCTGCCAGCCAGAAACTGTGGCTGGAGCTGCCCGGCAGCCGTCCGCAGAACGCGCCGGGGGCAACGGTGCTGACCCTCGACGACCTGACCGGCGAAGGGTTTATGCATATCAGTCTGGAAGTGCGCGCCGGGGAAATTCTTGGCCTGGCGGGGCTGGTCGGCGCAGGACGCACGGAACTTGCCGAAACGCTGTACGGCATTCGCCCCGTTCGCGCCGGGCGGATAACCTTAAACGGTCGCGAAATCAGCGAGTTGTCTACGCGTGAGCGCCTGCAACATGGCCTGGTATACCTGCCAGAAGATCGCCAGTCATCCGGGCTGTATCTGGATGCGTCGCTGGCCTGGAACGTCTGTTCCCTGACCCACAACCAGCGCGGTCTGTGGGTGAACACCCGGCGCGATAACGCCACCCTTGAGCGCTACCACCGGGCGCTGAACATCAAACTTAATGATGCCGAACAGGCGGCTCGCACCCTGTCCGGCGGCAATCAGCAAAAAGTGCTGATCGCCAAATGCCTTGAAGCCTCTCCCCAGTTGCTGATCGTGGATGAACCCACCCGTGGCGTCGATGTTTCTGCCCGCAGCGACATTTATCAGCTTTTACGCAGCATCGCCGAGCAAAACGTCGCGGTGCTGTTTATTTCCTCTGACCTGGAAGAGATTGAACAAATGGCCGACCGCGTGTACGTGATGCATCAGGGAGAACTGGGCGGCCCGGCGCTGTGCGGTGACGATATTAACGTCGATACCATCATGCACGTCGCGTTTGGTGAGGAGGTCAGATGTTGAAATTCATTCAAAATAACCGCGAAGCCACCGCATTACTGGCCGTAGCCTGCCTGTTTATTTTCCCCGGCGCGCTGGATAGCCAGTACCTGAGTGCGCAAACGCTGACCATGATTTTCGGCAGCGCGCAAATCCTGATGCTGCTGGCGATTGGTGCCACGCTGGTCATGCTGACGCGTAACATCGACGTGTCGGTGGGATCGATAACCGGCATGTGCGCGGTGCTGCTTGGCCTGATGCTGAATGACGGTTACAGCCTGCCGGTGGCCTGCCTTGCGACGCTGCTTCTCGGCATGGTCGCCGGATTTTTTAACGGCGTGCTGGTGGCGTGGCTAAAAATTCCCGCCATCGTCGCCACTCTCGGCACGCTGGGGCTTTATCGCGGCATCATGCTGCTGTGGACCGGCGGCAAGTGGATCGAAGGCCTGCCCGCCAGCCTGAAACAACTCTCTGCCCCGGTTTTCCTCGGCATTTCAGCCATCGGCTGGTTCACCCTTGGGCTGGTTCTGGTGATGGCATGGCTGCTGGCGAAAACCGCCTTTGGCCGCAATTTCTATGCCACCGGCGATAACCTTCAGGGCGCGCGGCAGCTCGGCGTGCGTACTGAAATGGTCCGCATTATGGCGTTCTCGCTGAACGGCTGCATGGCGGCGCTGGCGGGCATTGTTTTCGCCTCGCAGATTGGTTTCATCCCTAACCAGACCGGAACCGGGCTGGAAATGAAAGCCATTGCCGCGTGCGTGCTGGGCGGGATCAGCTTACTCGGCGGCTCCGGCTCGGTCATCGGTGCCGTGCTCGGTGCCTATTTTCTCACGCAAATCGACAGCGTACTGGTGCTGCTGCGCATTCCGGCCTGGTGGAACGATTTCATCGCGGGCCTGGTGCTGCTGGGAGTGCTGGTTTTCGACGGCCGCCTGCGCCGCGCGCTGCAAAAAAACCTGCGTCGTCAGAAATACGCCCGCTTTATGCCGAACGCCGCGCCGCAGCAAAAGCAGGCCCGCAAGCCTGCCCAACATAATAAGAAAAGGGAGGTGGCATAATGAACGCGTGGCAACGTTATAGCTGGGAGATGGCGCTGGCAGCGCTGTTAATTCTGGAGATCGTCGCTTTCGGCATCATTAATCCCAGCCTGCTGGATCTCAACGTGCTGCTCTTCAGCACCAGCGATTTTATCTGCATTGGTATTGTCGCGCTGCCGCTCACCCTGGTGATTGTCAGCGGCGGTATGGATATTTCGTTTGGCGCGACCATCGGGCTGTGCGCTATTGCGCTGGGCGTTTTATTCCAGGCGGGCGTGCCGTTTCCGCTGGCGATTATTCTCACGCTGCTGCTGGGCACGCTGTGCGGATTAATCAACGCCGGACTGATCATTTATACCGGTATTAATCCGCTGGTGATCACCCTCGGCACGATGTACCTGTTCGGCGGCAGCGCGCTGCTGCTGTCGGGAATGTCCGGGGCAACCGGCTATGAAGGGATTGGCGGTTTCCCCGCCGCCTTCACCGATTTCGCCAATCTTGCGCCGCTCGGCATTCCGGTGCCTCTCATCTTCTTTCTGGTCTGCTGCCTGTTCTTCTGGCTGCTGATGCACCGCACGCACCTGGGACGCAATATTTTCCTGGTCGGGCAGAGCGCACGGGTGGCGCAGTACAGCGCGATCCCCTTAAACCGCACGCTGTACATC
The DNA here is from genome assembly GCA_002421005.1 of Enterobacteriaceae bacterium UBA5654. GTDB lineage: Bacteria > Pseudomonadota > Gammaproteobacteria > Enterobacterales > Enterobacteriaceae > Superficieibacter. The sequence goes on from DIJC01000024.1 coordinate 135,654, forward strand.
ATTTACGCCCTGACCGGATGCGCTTCTGCCGTCGCGGCTATCCTGCTGGTGTCCTATTTTGGCTCGGCGCGATCGGATCTGGGCGCGTCTTTCCTGATGCCCGCGATTACGGCGGTTGTTCTTGGCGGAGCCAATATCTACGGCGGGTCCGGGTCGATCCTTGGCTCGGCGGTTGCCGTGTTGCTGGTGGGATTTTTGCAGCAGGGTTTGCAGATGGCTGGCGTACCGAATCAGATCTCCAGCGCGCTGTCCGGCGCTTTATTAATCGTTGTTGTCGTAGGACGTTCCGTCACTCTGCATCGTCATCAAATCATTGAGTGGATCTCACGCCGCCGCGCTGCACGGCAGGCATGAGATCTCAGGCTAATTCCCGGAGAAAAAAATGACAAAACCAACTATCAGAACCCTTACCTTACTTATCACGCTTGGCCTTGCCTCCGCAGCGGCCGCCGTTCAGGCGGCGGATCGGATTGCTTTTATCCCTAAACTGGTCGGCGTCGGCTTTTTCACCAGCGGCGGTAACGGGGCGAAGGAGGCGGGCAAAGAGCTGGGCATTGACGTGACTTACGATGGCCCGACCGAGCCAAGCGTATCCGGCCAGGTACAGCTGGTGAATAACTTCGTAAACCAGGGCTACAAGGCGATTATTGTTTCCGCCGTGTCGCCAGACGGGCTGTGTCCGGCGTTAAAACGCGCCATGCAGCGCGGCGTCAAAGTGCTGACGTGGGACTCAGATACCAAACCGGAATGCCGCTCTTATTACATCGATCAGGGAACGCCAAAACAGCTGGGCAGCCTGCTGGTGGATATGGCGTCCCGCCAGGTCAACAAAGATAAAGCGAAAGTCGCGTTCTTCTACTCCAGCCCTACCGTCACCGACCAGAACCAGTGGGTGCAGGAGGCAAAAGCGAAAATCGCCAAAGACCATCCGGGCTGGGAGATCGTCACCACCCAGTTTGGCTATAACGACGCCACTAAATCCCTGCAAACGGCAGAAGGGATTATCAAAGCCTACAGCGATCTGGACGCCATTATCGCCCCCGACGCCAATGCGTTACCCGCCGCCGCGCAGGCCGCTGAAAACCTGAAACGCAACAATATCGCCATCGTGGGCTTCAGCACACCGAACGTCATGCGGCCTTATGTCCAGCGCGGGACGGTAAAAGAATTCGGCCTGTGGGACGTGGTGCAGCAAGGGAAAATCGCCGTTCACGTCGCTGCTGCGCTGCTGAAAAACACGCCGATGAATATCGGCGACAAGCTGGATATTCCGGGCGTCGGCCAGGTGGAAGTTTCTCCTAACAGCGTCCAGGGCTACAGCTATGAAGCGAAAGGCAACGGTATCGTGCTCCTGCCTGAGCGCGTGGTGTTTAACAAAGACAATATCGATAAATACGATTTTTGATATCGCGACGGAGTAAATAATGGCTGACTTAGATGACATCAAAGACGGTAAAGATTTTCATGCCGATAAACCGCAAACCAATACCCTGTTTACCTTAAAAGGCTGTGGCGCGCTGGACTGGGGAATGCAATCGCGGCTGTCGCGCATTTTTAATCCCCGCAGCGGTAGAACCGTCATGCTGGCGTTCGACCACGGTTATTTTCAGGGGCCGACCACCGGGCTGGAGCGCATCGACATTAATATCGCGCCGCTCTTTGAACATACCGACGTCTTAATGTGTACCCGTGGAATATTACGCAGCGTGGTGCCGCCCGCGACCAATAAACCCGTGGTGTTACGCGCGTCAGGGGCGAATTCGATTTTAACCGAACTCAGTAATGAAGCCGTGGCCGTAGCGATGGATGATGCGGTCAGGCTGAACAGCTGTGCCGTTGCCGCCCAGGTGTATGTGGGTTCTGAATATGAACACCAGTCGATTAAAAACATTATTCAGTTAATCGATGCGGGCCTGCGTGTCGGAATGCCGACGATGGCCGTCACCGGTGTCGGCAAGGATATGGCCCGCGACCAGCGTTATTTCTCCCTGGCCACGCGCATTGCGGCGGAAATTGGCGCGCAAATTATCAAAACCTATTACGTCGATAAAGGCTTTGAGCGTATCGCGGCAGGCTGCCCGGTGCCGATTGTCATCGCCGGTGGCAAAAAACTGCCTGAGCGCGAGGCGCTGGAAATGTGCTATCAGGCCATCGATCAGGGTGCCAGCGGCGTGGATATGGGACGCAACATTTTCCAGTCGGAAGATCCGGTCGCCATGATCAAAGCCGTTCATGCCGTTGTCCATAACAACGAAACGGCGGAGCGGGCGTATGAACTGTTTTTGAGTGAGAAGGGCTGACGGCCCGGCGACAGCTAAACAGGAGGTGAATGATGCATGTCACGCTGGTTGAAATTAACGTTCATGATGACAAAGTCGAACAATTTATCGACGTTTTTCGCCAAAATCATCTTGGCTCGGTGCAGGAGGCGGGCAACCTGCGCTTTGATGTGTTGCAGGACCCGGACGCCCCGACGCGGTTTTATATTTATGAAGCCTATGAAGATGAACAGGCCGTCGCCTTCCATAAAACGACGCCGCATTATAAAGCCTGCGTGGAACAACTGGAGCCTTTAATGAGCGGCCCGCGTAAGAAAACCGTCTTTAAAGGGCTGATGCCTTAAGGAGCGGCGATGAATAACGCGTTTGCCGGGCTGAGCCGCGAGGCGTGCGTGGCGCGGCTGAAGTCTTATCCGCTTAGCGTCGGCATTCTTGCCGGGCAGTGGCTCTCGCTTGAGCGCCATTTGCAGCAACTGGCGGCGCTGGATGTGCCGCTGCTGCATCTGGATCTGATGGACGGGCAGTTTTGCCCGCAGTTCACCGTAGGCCCGTGGGCGGTGGGGCAACTGCCGCAGACGTTTCTCAAAGACGTTCACCTGATGGTGGCAGATCAATGGGCGACGGCGCAGGCCTGTGTGAAGGCGGGCGCGCACTGCATCACTCTTCAGGCGGAAGGCGATATTCACCTGCACCACACGCTAAGCTGGCTGGGCGAGCAAAAGGTGGCGGTGACCGGCGGCGAAATGCCGGTCATTCGCGGCCTCAGCCTGTGCCCGGCAACGCCGCTGGAGGTGATTGTGCCCGTTGTTAATGAGGTGGAGGTGATCCAACTGCTGGCGGTGAATCCGGGATACGGCAGTAAAGTCAGCCCGCAGGCATTACAGGCGCGGCTGGCGCAGCTCCTCGTGCTGCTGGGCGACAGGCGGGAGGGAAAAATAATTGCCGTTGATGGATCGCTGGCGCGTGAGCAGGTGCCGCCGCTGATTACGCGGGGGATCGACCGGGTGATTTCCGGCAGCGCTTTGTTCCGCGACGACAGCCTTGACGAAAACGTGCGTGGCTGGCTGGCGATGTTTACGGCGCTGCGCTGACAGACCTGCTAATTCTGGCGTTTACACCCGCCGCCTGTCTCCGTATGCTCGTTGAAAAAAACAACAGGAGACAGGCATGTCGCTCTGGCTTACTCACCCTCTGTTCCTTCCTTCGCTGGTGGTTGGCGTCACGATTTTGCTCTGGGCGACCTCGCTGCTGCCGGAATTCCTCACCGCGCTGCTCTTTTTTGCCGTGGCAATGATGGCGAAAATTGCCCCGCCGGAGGTGATCTTCGGCGGCTTTGCCTCGTCGGCGTTCTGGCTGGTATTCAGCGGATTTGTGCTTGGCGTGGCGATCCGTAAAACCGGGCTGGCGGACAGGGCGGCGCGGGCGCTGTCGGCGAAGCTCACCGACTCCTGGCTGCTGATGGTCGCAAGCGTGGTGCTGCTCAGCTATGCGCTGGCGTTTGTGATGCCGTCCAACATGGGACGCATCGCGCTGCTGATGCCGATTGTGGCGGCGATGGCGGCGCGCGCCGGAATTCAGGACGGCACCCGCGCCTGGTACGGGCTGGCGCTGGCGGTTGGCTTCGGGACTTTTCAGCTTTCGGCCACCATCCTGCCCGCCAACGTGCCGAATCTGGTGATGAGCGGGGCGGCGGAGGGCGCATACGGCATCCATCTTAATTATGTCCCGTATCTGCTGCTGCACACGCCGGTGCTGGGCATTCTCAAGGGGCTGATCCTGATTGGCCTGATTTGCTGGCTGTTTCCCGGTACGCCGCAGCCGCCGCGCGAAACCACGCCGTCCACGTCGATGAGCCGCGAAGAAAAACGCCTCGCCTGGCTACTGGCGGTGGTGCTGATCATGTGGGTAACGGAAAGCTGGCACGGCGTCGGGCCTGCGTGGACCGGGCTGGCAGCGGCGTGCGTGACGCTCCTGCCGCGCATCGGTTTTATCAGTGGGGAAGAGTTCGCTTCCGGGGTAAATATGCGCACCTGCCTGTACGTCGGCGGCATCCTCGGCCTGGCGCTGACCGTCACCGAAACCGGGATTGGCGGCGCGGTGGGAGATGCGCTGCTACACGTTATGCCGCTCGACCCCGATCGGCCTTTCACCAGCTTTCTGGCCCTGACCGGCATTACCACCGCGCTGAACTTTATTATGACCGCGAACGGCGTTCCGGCGCTGTACACCACTCTGGCGCAGAGCTTTTCCGACGCCACGGGCTTCCCGCTGCTTAGCGTGATTATGATTCAGGTGGCAGGCTATTCGACGCCGCTTTTGCCGTATCAGGCGTCGCCCATTGTGGTGGCGATGGCGCTGGGAAAAGTTCCGGCACGTTCAGGAATGCTGCTGTGTCTGGCGCTGGCGCTGGTCACTTATCTGCTGCTGGTGCCGCTGGATTATGCGTGGTTCAGGGTGCTGGGAAGATTGTAAGGCGGGGGAATATCCCCTCTCGCCAGGAGAGGGGACGACAGACATTACGCCTGTTTAGCGGCTTCTGCTGCTTTCACGATGACCGCAAAGGCATCAGCTTTCAGTGAAGCACCGCCCACCAGCGCGCCGTCGATATCCGGCTGGGTGAACAGCTCTGCCGCGTTAGACGCGTTAACAGAACCGCCGTACTGAATGATCACCTGCTCAGCGACGTTGGCGTCGGCTTTAGCAATGTGGTCACGGATGAATTTGTGAACGGCCTGTGCCTGCGCCGGAGTGGCGGATTTGCCAGTACCGATTGCCCATACAGGTTCGTAGGCGATAACTGCGCCTTCGAATGCCGCTGCGCCCTGGGTTTTCAGAACGGCGTCAATCTGACGTGCGCAAACTTCTTCGGTTTTGCCCGCTTCGTTTTCTGCTTCGGTTTCACCGATACACAGAACCGGGATCAGACCCTGTTCTTTCAGCACGGCGAATTTTTTAGCGATCAGCTCGTCGGATTCTTTATGGTAAGTACGACGTTCTGAGTGACCGATGATGATGTATTTTGCGCCGATATCTTTCAGCATTTCGGCAGAGGTTTCGCCAGTGAATGCGCCAGACAGGTTAAGATCAACGTTCTGCGCGCCCAGGTGAATGTGGCCACCCGCTGCGGCCTGTTTCGCCAGATCGAGGTACATTTCCGGCGGCGCGATGGCCACGCCGCAACCGGTCACGCCAGCCAGCTCTTTACGCAGGTTCGCTACCAGTTCGTTTACCATGTGGCGGCTGCCGTTCAGTTTCCAGTTACCCATCACAAGAGGATGTCGCATTTTAATTCTCCACGCTGTAAGCGAGTTAGGGAATATTGCCGCCCCTCAGGGCAGCATGGTCTGTGAGTCAGTATAGAGATTGATGACCCTAAAGGCTTTGCTTTTTATCATTTATTGTCGCCTTCGTTGCCATCAGATAGCGCCAGCTTAATCGGTTCAACAGCGAAGGTCAGCCCCTTTTCGCCGTTGTCCGCCACCACATAGCGGATCGCGCCTTCGGTTTCAGCGTGATAGCGCTGACCTTTCCCGGCGGCGAGCAGTTTTTGCAGCTTCTGCTGGCTTTGCGCTTTAGTCAGCGTGGGGATCAGCACGCGCAGCACCGCGCTCATGTAGCCGTGCGCTTTCGCTTTTGCCGCTTTTTGCCCCGGCCCCTGAATCGGCAGCCAGGTGATCTGCATGGATTTGATTTTCAGCGTGCCGCGTTCAAGCGCGGTCGAAGCGTACAGATTCTCGTTAATTTTGCTGGCGGCGCGGGTCAGATTGGCGCGATCCGGCATACCGGAAATAGAGCGAAACTCATTCAGCGGCAGGTCAGGGTTATCGGCATTAAACCTCTCCCGGAACTGGCTGATGGTCTGATCGAACGTCGGGGAACCCGCCAGTAAATAAGGCGCGGTGACGCCGGACGTCTCTTCCGCCAGCACCGGAGCTCCAGCGGTAGCCACCGTCAGCAACAATAACATCAGCCTTCCCCAACTCTTCATTACGTTCGTCCTTTGCTAAATCTGCTCACGATTAAAGCGATAACCGCCGAACTTGTCAAAAACTGCCGACTTCAGGGTAAACTACGCGCAATAACATCATCAGGAAAAATGCATGACCCTACAGCAGTGGTTATTTTCAATTAAAGGGCGGATTGGCCGCCGTGATTTCTGGATCTGGGTCGCCATCTGGCTGGTGGCGATGTTTTGTCTGTTTACGCTCGCGGGCAGTAATCTTATCGACATGCAGATTGCCGCGTTTGCGCTGGTCTGTCTGCAATGGCCGACAGCGACCGTGGTGATCAAGCGCTTACACGATCGCGGTAAATCCGGTCTTTGGGCGCTGCTGCTGATTCTGGCGTGGATGCTGCTGGCGGGAAACTGGGCGATCCTGCCGGGGGTCTGGCAGTGGACGGTAGGGCGTTTTATTCCGACGCTCATTATGGTGATGCTGTTGCTCGATCTGGGTGCGTTTATCGGCACCCAGGGCGAGAATAAATACGGCAAAGAGACGCAGGACGTGAAATTTCGCTGATCACCAGTAGTGTTCAGCGGTCATATGGCCCGGACGACGGCGCAGGTGTTTGGTCATCTGCCGGGTATCTTTCAGCAACTGCTGGGTATCGCGCACCATCTGCGGATTACCGCACAGCATTACATGACTGGTTTCAGTGTTCATCGCAAGCCCGGTGGCCTCTTCCAGCGCGCCGCTCTCAATCAGCGCTGGCACGCGCCCGGTCAGTGAACCGGCGACTGTTTCGCGGCTGACCACCGTCTGAATACGCAGTTTCCCTTCGTAGCGTCTTTGCAGTTCCAGCATCAGCGGCAGATAGCTTAAATCCGCCGCGTAGCGCACGGCATGAACCAGCACCAGATCCTCAAACCGTTCCAAATCTTTCCCTTCCTGAAGAATAGAAAGATACGGGCCAAGCGCCGTGCCCGTTGCCAGCATCCACAGCGTTTTGCAGTCGGGGACTTCTTCCAGAACAAAGAATCCAGCCGCCTCGCTAACGACCTGCACTTCGTCGCCCGGCTTCAGCGCCGCCAGACGCGGGCTGAGTTTTCCTTCCGGCACGGTGACAAGGTAAAACTCCAGATCCGGGCTGTGCGGGGCGTTTACATAGGAATAAGCACGCTGAACGCGTTCGCCGTCAATTTCCATACCGAGCTTGGTAAACTGCCCGGCGGTAAAGGGTTGAACGGGGGCGTGAACGGTGAGGCTAAATAGCGCATCGGTCCAGTATTCTACTTTCGTGACTTTTCCTGTTACCCACTCCGCCATGATCGCCTCCTCTGAAATTCGTTAGCTTATCTTCGTTGCTTGCCGTTAACATTTCCAGCCCCTGCGGGCCGGAAAGCTCTTCAGGACAAATGATTTTAGAGAATATGCTGCTGAATGTCGGGATCTTTGCGGTCCAGATAGTGAATGGACTGAATGCGGCGGATGGTGCGCGATTTCCCGCGAACCAGCAGCGTTTCGGTGGTCGCGATATTGCCCTTGCGGCTGATCCCCTCCAGCAAATCGCCTTTGGTGATGCCGGTGGCGGAGAAAATCACGTTGTCGTTACGCGCCATATCATCCAGGCGCAGCACTTTCCCGGCTTCGATGCCCATCGCCTGGCAGCGGGACAACTCGCTTTCACCGATACGGCGGTTTTCTTCGCTGTCGCCTTTAACATGGTGACGCGCCAGCAGGCGTCCGTGCATATCGCCATCCAGCGCGCGGATCACCGCCGCTGAAACCACGCCTTCCGGCGCGCCGCCGATGCCGTACAGAACGTCAACTTCGCTGTCCGGCATACAGGTCAGAATTGAGGCCGCCACGTCACCGTCGGGGATAGCAAATACCCGCACGCCGATCTGCTGCATTTCGGCGATAACCTCATCATGACGCGGCTTGGCGAGGATCGTCACCGTCAGCTCGCTGAGCGGTTTACCGAGCGCCGCCGCGATATTACGCAGGTTATCCGCCAGCGGCAGAGTAAGGTCGATGGCGCCTTTCGCGCCCGGCCCGACGATCAGCTTTTCCATGTACATATCCGGCGCGTTCAGGAAACTGCCTTTGTCACCGACTGCCAGCACCGCCAGCGCGTTGGCCTGGCCCATGGCGGTCATGCGGGTTCCTTCAATAGGATCGACCGCAATATCCACCGCGTCGCCCTGACCGGTGCCGACACGTTCCCCGATATAGAGCATCGGCGCTTCGTCGATTTCGCCTTCACCAATCACAATCGTACCGTCGATATTGACCTGGTTAAGCATAATACGCATGGCGTTGACCGCCGCGCCGTCGGCGGTGTTTTTATCGCCCCGGCCTAACCACTTATAGCCCGCCAGCGCCGCCGCTTCGGTCACGCGCGAAAATTCGATAGCCAGTTCTCGTCTCATAACAAACTCGTTCAGGAGGAAAAATTGCGCGAAGTTTAGCACAACCTTGTAGCGGGAAGGGTTATCTACGCGTTTGAATAGCGTTCCGTTTCCGGCATCCAGCGCTCAATCAGCGCGGCGGCCTGCTGCGGGTAACGTTCGTGAATATGACGGGCAATGTGCTGAACTTCGGGGATCATCGCCTGATCGCGCAGTAAATCCGCGACCCGGAACTCTGCGTTGCCGGTCTGACGCGTGCCGAGCAGCTCGCCCGGCCCGCGAATTTCGAGGTCTTTTTGGGCAATGATAAAACCATCGGTGCTGTCGCGCAGCACCTGCAAACGCTTCTGCGCGGTTTTTGACAGCGGGGATTTATAGAGCAGCACGCAGTGGGAAGCCACCGCCCCGCGCCCGACGCGACCGCGAAGCTGGTGAAGCTGGGCCAGACCCAGACGCTCCGGGTTTTCGATAATCATCAGGCTGGCGTTCGGCACGTCCACCCCGACTTCAATCACCGTGGTGGCGATCAGCAGATGCAGGTCGCCCTGCTTGAAGGATTGCATCACCGCCTGCTTTTCAGCGGGTTTCATGCGCCCGTGTACCAGCCCGACGTTCAGTTCCGGCAGGGCGAGCTTTAATTCTTCCCACGTGGCTTCAGCGGCCTGCGCTTCCAGCAGATCAGATTCTTCAATCAGGGTACAGACCCAGTAAGCCTGGCGGCCTTCGCCGATACAGGCGTTACGCACCCGATCAATAATCTCGCTGCGCCGGGTATCGGGGATAGCGACGGTCGTTACCGGCGTGCGGCCCGGCGGCAGTTCATCAATCACCGAGGTGTCGAGATCGGCATAGGCGGTCATTGCCAGCGTGCGCGGGATCGGCGTGGCGGTCATGATCAGCTGATGCGGATGAAAGCCCTGCTGCTGGCCTTTCTCCCACAGCGCCAGCCGCTGATGCACGCCGAAGCGATGCTGTTCGTCGATAATCACCAGCGCGAGGCCGTTAAACTGCACATGCTCCTGGAAAATAGCGTGGGTGCCGACGATCATCTGGACCTGACCGCTGGCAATCGCCTCCTGCTGCGCAAGGCGGGCTTTGCCTTTCTGCTTACCTGCCAGCCAGCCAACCTCAATACCGAGCGGCGCAAACCAGCTGCGGAAGTTGTTGGCGTGCTGCTCGGCAAGGAGTTCGGTCGGGGCCATCAGCGCCACCTGTTTGCCGTGGGCGATGGCGCGCAGCGCCGCAAGGGCGGCGACCAGCGTTTTACCGGAACCAACATCACCCTGCACCAGCCGCATCATCGGGAAGTCGAGCGCCATATCGTGCTCAATTTCCGCCACGACCCGCGTCTGTGCGCCGGTCGGTTTGAAGGGCAGGGAGGCGAGGAAACGGTTTTTTAAATCATCCTTTTTACCCAGCGACTGCGCGTGGTAGCGCTGCGCGCCCGCCCGCAGCGCCAGCATACTGAGATTGTGCGCCAGTAACTCTTCAAGAATAAGACGCCGCTGCGCCGGGTGCTGTCCGGCTTCCAGATCCGCCAGCTGCAAAGATGGCGGTGGACGGTGCAGGGTGCGCAGCGCTTCCGGCAGGGTCATCATTCCCTGCGCCAGCTCAGGCGGCAGCAGTTCGGTAATGGCGCAGGTATCCAGCAGATCCAGCGCCTGATCGGTCAGCTTACGCAGCGTCGCTTGCTTCACCCCTTCGGTAGTTGGATACACCGGCGTCAGCGTTTCCTGAAGCTCCGGCGTGCTGAGATCGCCCTGTACGCGGTATTCAGGGTGGATCATTTCCGCGCCGTACTTGCCGCGCTTTGCCTCACCGTAGGCCAGCACGCGCCGCCCGGTAGCGAGGCTGTTTTTCATCGCCGCGTTAAAGTTGAAAAAGCGCATGGTGAGAATGCCGGAACCGTCGCTAATCTGACAGGTCATCATCCGGCGGCCGCCGAAGGTGATAGTGCTGTTCAGCACTTCGCCTTCTACGGTGGCATATATACCGGGGAGCAGATCGCCAATAGGATAAAGCTGGGTGCGGTCTTCATAACGCAAGGGAAGGTGCAGAAGCAGATCCTGCACGGTATGCAGGCCAATCTTCGCCAGTTTGCTGCTTTGCGCCGCGCCAACCCCGGTCAGGGCGTTAAGCGGGATGGCGTCGAGCAACCGGCCCTGCATGGTTTAGCCTGCGGCCTGCATGGTGGCCCACCATGCGGCGTCTGCATCAAGTTCGCCCTGCTCGTTGACGCGCGGATAGGGCAGACCTTTGCGTTTCGCCACCCGAGCCAGCACCGGATAACCGCCCTCAAACAGCAGGCGCTGCTGCTCTTCTTCCGGCAGGGTGCTGTTCTCACGCAGATACATACCGGCGTTCTGCCGCTGGCGCTGTGCTTCATAAAGAATGAGCGCCGAGGCGACGGAAACGTTGAGCGACTGCACCATGCCGACCATCGGGATGATGATATCGCGGTCGGCGAGATCCAGCGCTTCCTGGGTAATCCCGGTCTTTTCCTGACCCATCAGAATGCAGGTCGGAAGGGTGTAATCAATCTCACGAAAATCGACGGCTTTGGCGGAAAGATGCGTCGCCAGCACCTGCATACCGCAGCCTTTCAGATGCGCAACGGCGTCGCCAATGGTGCGGTGCGTTTTGACCTCGACCCAGCTATTGCTGCCTGCGGCGGCGGAAGCCATCGTGCGCATCCGGTTGCCCGGCCACACGGCGTGAACTTCATGCACGCCGATGGCGTCGGCGGTACGGATAATCGCCGAGACGTTATGAGGCTTATGGACCTGCTCCATGCATACCGTCAGATCGGGCTGACGTCTGGCGAGCATTTCACGAATACGCGCATAACGTTGTGGATTCATAAACTAGTTTCGGTTACGGGTGACTTTAATGACGTCCGGCATCACGCGGATTTTGCGCATAATATTCGCCAGCTGCACGCGGTCGCGTGCGGTCAGGCGGATAAATGCGCTGTAGACGCGACCATCTTTCTCTTCGGTGTTCAGACTGTGAATATTCGACGAAGCGGTATTAATTGCCGCCGTCAGGTTCGCCAGCGCGCCCTGATGGTTGAACATATCCACTTTGATTTCAGTGATGAACTCCTGGGCGATTTCTTTATCCCACTCGACCGCCATAAACTTCTCTGGCTCTTTCTGGTAGCCACGGATGTTACGGCAGGACTCATGATGGATAACCAGACCTTTACCCGGACTGACGTGGGCAATGATCGGATCGCCGGGGATAGGACGGCAGCACTTGGCAAAGGTGATCAGCACGCCGTCAGCGCCTTTAATGGGCAGATGACCGCTAATTTGCTGCGGTACGGCGGCGGCATCGCCCTGCTGAAGATTTTTGGCGACCACCACGCTCATCGCGTTGCCGAGGCCAATTTCTGCCAGCAAATCATCTAACGTGGCGAGCTTCATCCGCTCAAGCTCACGCTGGATGCTTTCCGCCGGAATTTCCGTCAGCTTGCGGCTGCCACCCAACGCGTGGTTGAGCAGACGGCGACCCAGGCTAACGGAATCATCACGCTTGAGGTTTTTCAGTAACTGGCGAATTTTGGCGCGCGCTTTCGAGCTGACGACAAAGTTCAGCCACGCCGCGTTCGGACGTGCGCCCGGCGCGGTAATAATTTCCACCGTTTGCCCGCTGGTCAGTGGCTGCGACAGCGGATACGGCTGGCGATCGACACGTGCGCCGACGCAGGCATGACCGATATCGGTATGCACCGCATAAGCGAAATCGACCGGCGTCGCCCCGGCAGGCAGTTCGACAATGCGCCCTTCCGGGGTGAAAACGTAAATCTCATCGGGGAAGAGATCGGATTTAACGCTCTCGATAAATTCAAACGAGCTACCCGCGCTTTGCTGAAGTTCCAGCAGGCTTTGCATCCAGCGCTGGGCGCGGATTTGCGCGGTGGTGCTGGTTTCGCCGTGCTCTTTATAAGCCCAGTGTGCCGCCACCCCCATTTCCGCCATCTGATCCATATCTTCAGTGCGAATTTGCACCTCAACCGGCACGCCATGCGGGCCGATCATCGAGGTATGCAGCGACTGATAGCCGTTCGCTTTCGGAATGGCGATGTAATCTTTCATCCGGCCTGGACGCGGCTTGTAAAGGCTATGCATCTGCCCCAGTACGCGATAACAGGTATCGGCGTCATGAACGATTACCCGGAAGGCGTAGATGTCCATGATCGAGTGAAAACGCTGCTCTTTCAGCACCATTTTGCAGTAGATCGAGTAAAGATGCTTCTCGCGTCCGCTTACCCGGCATGGAATACCTGCTTCCTGTAAGCGCCCTTCGATTTCAGAGAGGATTTTCTGGATCATCTCTTTACGGTTGCCGCGCGCGGCTTTCACCACCTCTTTAATGACCCGATAGCGGTTTGGGTGCAGCGCTTCAAAGCCCAGCTCTTCCAGCTCGGTTTTGATGTGGTGGATACCTAAACGGTGCGCCAGGGGGCTGTAAATTTCGAGGGTTTCACGGGCGATACGGCGACGTTTATCCGGGCGTAAAGCGCCCAGCGTGCGCATATTATGGGTACGGTCAGCAAGTTTGATGAGAATGACGCGGATATCCTGCACCATCGCCATAATCATCTTGCGAAAGTTTTCGGCCTGCGCCTCTTTCTTATCGCGAAAATTCAGTTTGTCGAGTTTAGACACCCCCTCCACCAGCTCGGCAACGCTTTTGCCAAACAGCTGTTCCATATCCTGGTAGGTGGCGGGAGTATCTTCAATCACGTCGTGCAGCAATGCGGCCATCAGCGTTTCATAGTCGAGTTTCATCTCGGCCAGAATGCAGGCCACCGCCACCGGGTGAGTGATATAGGGTTCGCCGCTTGAGCGTGTCTGTCCCTCGTGAGCGTCACGTGCAACGAGATACGCCTGCTGAAGACGTTTAATCTGGTCTTCCGGCAGATAGTTTTGAATCAGCTGATTCAGGCTTTCAAACAGATACAAGGGCGACCCGCAGTATTAATTAACGACGACCTTCAGCAATAGCGGTGACTGCCTGTAACTCTGCGGCTTCCTGCTCTTGCTGCTCCTGGCGCTCGCGCACGTCGAGGATCTGGTTGTTGATCAGACCTTCTTCAATTTCGCGCAGCGCGATAACGGTAGTTTTATCGTTTTCTTCCGGTACCAGCGGATCTTTACCGCCTACCTGCATCTGACGAGCGCGACGCGCGGCGACCAGTACCAGGTCAAAACGGTTACCAATTTTCTCTACAGCGTCCTGAACAGTTACGCGTGCCATACTTAAAATGCTCCACAGGTGAAGAAATGACTGGGCATAATACTGAAAGTGGATTCAGTCTGCCAACAGTTTGGTGATTAAAGCGTCATGTCGCTGTTTCTGGCGGCTCATACGCAGGCGTTCAGCACGAATGATGGTTTTAAGATCGCCAATGGCGGTGTCGAAATCATCATTCACGATCAGATAATCATATTCGGCGTAATGGCTCATTTCTGCAACTGCCTGGGCCATGCGTTTAGCAATAACGTCTTCGCTATCCTGGCCGCGACCGCGCAGGCGGCGATCCAATTCCAGCTTCGATGGCGGCAGCACAAAAATACTGCGCGCCTGCGGCATTTTTTCACGGATTTGCTGTGCGCCCTGCCAGTCAATATCCAGAAAAACATCTACGCCGGTTGCCAGCACCTGCTCAATGGCTTCCTTTGAGGTGCCGTAATAATTGCCAAAAACTTCCGCGTGCTCAAGAAACGCATTATTGCCAATCATGCTTCTGAACTCGTCATGATCGACAAAGAAGTAATGCTCACCGTGTACTTCACCAGGGCGCGGTGCGCGCGTGGTGTGAGAAACGGAAACCTGAGTATCGTACAACGGCTGGGTTTTAAGCAAAGCCTGAATCAGGCTGGATTTCCCCGCGCCGCTGGGGGCAGAAACAATATAAAGCGTGCCTTGAGCCATGAGAATCTTACTGTATGTGTTGATCGAAAGTGAGCTTACATACGAGCCTATTATACACGTCGCCGCTACGTGACGTAGTCTTCGTCACACTTTTTGCGCCAGATTCTTGCATTTTGCGTAATGCTTTCCCGTTTTCGTCTCTGTTTGCTGCAACAAAACGGAAAGTCTGGAAGCGTCCTCGTAAAATCCGTTTTTGCTGCTCGCCGCTGTGCGATGCGGCGGGATATACCTTCGGCATCGGGCAACGGAGGCGAAATTATGTGGCAACGGATCGGCGTTTTATGCGGAGTAATGATGTGGGCGGTGCAAAGCTGGGCGCTGTGCCCGGTCTGGTCTCCGGCCCGCGCGGAGCAGGAAATCACCCGGCTGCATCAGCAGCTTCAGCGCTGGAATGAGGCTTACTGGCAGCAGGGAAGCAGTGAAGTCAGTGACGGCGTATACGACCAGCTTAGCGCCCGGCTGGCGCAGTGGCAGCGCTGTTTTAACGCCCCTGAACAGGGCGATCTGCATACGCCTGCCATCAGCGGGACGGTCAATCATCCTGTTGCCCATACCGGCGTGCGCAAGCTGGCAGACAAAAGCACGCTGGCGCGGTGGATGCGCGACAGGGCAGATCTCTGGATGCAGCCAAAAGTTGACGGCGTGGCCATCACTCTTATTTATCGTCACGGCAGGCTGGCGCAGGCCATCAGCCGGGGCGATGGTCTGAAAGGCGAAGACTGGACGGAGAAAGTGCGCCAGATCCCCGCCGTACCACAAACCGTCTCCGGTGTGCTGGCGGATGCTGTGCTACAGGGCGAACTGTTCTGGCGGCGTCAGGGGCATATTCAACAGCAGATGGGCGGCATGAACGCCCGCGCGAAAGTGGCCGGAGCGATGATGCGGCGCGACAGCTCGCCCCTGCTGCGCGAATTCGACGTCTTTATCTGGGCATGGCCCGACGGTCCGGCAACGATGCCGCAGCGGATGCGCGCGCTTAATGACGCTGGTTTTCAGTGGAGCGCCCGCTACACGCTGCCGGTCAGCACCGTCAAAGACGCAGACACACAGCGCACCCGCTGGTACACCTCCGCGCTACCTTTCGTGACCGACGGCATCATCGTGCGTGCGGCAGTTGAACCTGCCGCCCGGCGCTGGCTACCGGGGCAGGCGGACTGGGCTGTGGCATGGAAATATCAGCCAGCGGCGCAGGTCACGGAGGTTAAGGCGGTAAATTTTACCGTCGGTCGCAGCGGGAAAATAGCCGTCATCGCGCAGCTTGAGCCGGTACAGCTTGATGATAAACAGGTGCGACGGGTGAATATTGGCTCCGTTAACCGCTGGCACACGCTGGATATTGCCCCGGGCGATCAGGTTGAGGTCAGCCTCGCCGGGCAGGGCATTCCGCGCCTCGACAGCGTGGTCTGGCGCAATACCCGGCGCGTTAAGCCTGTGCCACCGCCGCCGCGTTTTCATTCCCTGACCTGCTTTTATGCCACCCCGGGCTGCGAGGAGCAGTTTATCTCCCGCCTGGTCTGGCTTGGCTCGGCGCAGGCGCTGGATATCAAAGGCATGGGCGAGGAAGGCTGGCGCGCGTTGCATCGCACCCACCATTTCAGCCACCTCTTTTCCTGGCTCACCCTGACGCAGGCAACGCTACAAAGTACGCCCGGCTTTACGGGGGCACGCGGGCAGCAGCTCTGGCACCGGTTTGATCTTGCCCGCACCCGTCCGTTTAAACGCTGGGTGAAAGCGCTGGGCGCGCCGTTACCACAGACCGCCTTTAATAGTTTACCCGCAGTTAACTGGCCGCAGCTCGTTGCCCGCGATGAAACCGGCTGGCAAGCTTTACCAGGCGTGGGAGCCGAACGGGCGCGCAAGCTGGTGGCGTGGTTTCACCATGTGGAGGTAGCGCGGCTGGCACAGTGGCTGGCCGAGCTAAAGATCGACGGGTTTTCCGGGCACTAAGCCGTAAAATACGTTCCGCACCTGTCGCCAAAACACCATCATCAGAGCAGCAGGGCTGTACGCTTTCAAACGCTTTCTGGAACATACATGAACATTTCCGGGTAATCGCGGCGATAGCGGCAAACTGTCACCCTGGTGTAAGGAATCATTAACCCGCACCCAGGATATTCCGCCTCTCCAGGCTGGTAACGCACGGTTAATAACTGACACAAAAATGCACTTTATTCTTCATATATTAAGCAAAACCTGGATAAACAATATTCAGTTCGCTCATGTTACATGATATATCCTGATTGCGTGCTCAAATATGTTCAAGTTTCATTCCTGCGGAGGTATCGATTAATAATGATTTACTTTGTAAAGAAACATCTTTTCAGCCATAACGGAATGCTATAACAATGTATAGATCTACAGACTTTGGCTTATCAGTCTTTAATGTTTCATTCAAAATACATATAAAAAACCACTAATTATGGTAGTTGGATTCTTCTTTAAATATATTATGTGACCCATGTCTCATTAAAAAATTTATCCTTTTATTTCAGTAAGTTGATTATATTTAAGTGGCGCTTAAATATTTCATATAATGATTAATATGGTTTTTTGGAAAGTTTTTTAGGATTTGTCCCATAAGCAGATATAGCCGCAAGAAATTATTCTCCCGGCGCAATATAAAATTGAATTAACATAGTCATTATGTAAAATTGTGTATCTGTTAACATAATTGACGAATATCATGCGGTCCGTGTGATTCGGCTCGTGCGGTAGCTATGCCTGAAATCAGGCTGCATTTAAAGAACGTTCTTTTCGTACCTTAATACGTCGAAGTCTGAAGTCAAATAGCCCTTTTCTTTGAAAAAGTTAACCTACATTAATCTCGCTACGGAAAAGCATATGAAAATGCGATCAATACTGGCCCTTATTTTTGTTGTTGCAGTTGCTGGCTGTAAAAGCCCTGAAGCGCCGACCGTCAATGATGACACCATTGTCAGCAGCGACGTTAACGGCGTCACGCTGGTACACCGCCACGCCGTGTCTGCGCCAGCGCAATTCAAGCCGGTTAACGAAGAATACCGCGCGCTATATCCGGCCTCGGTGATGAGTCGTCCTGATTTTGGCGGCAAGGTTATTCGCACGCTGAACGCCGGACAGCCGTACATGGCGCTGGGACAGGTTGAAAATGACTGGCTGGCGCTGGCCGATGCCGGAAAAGAAGAGCTGATTGGCTACGTGCCTGCGCGTGCGGCCGTGAAGAGCGAGCTGTATGAGCAAACGGTGCGCAAACAAACTCCGCGCCCGAAAGTGCGCAAAAAAGCTACCTGCGTCAATGTTGATGGTAATAGCAAAGCCTGCAAAAACACTAAAAACGGGACGTGGATCCTCGACTGATCCCGCTTTCACGAGCGATGACCTATGAACATGACATTATTTTTACGCCAGGCCCGCCTGGCGTTTTATCTGTTTTTATTCACACTCGTTGCCGGGTGTGGATCGTCTTCACATAGCGATCCCTCTTTTTACCATCTCCAGTTTCAGGCTCATCCGCAAATTAACGATGCAGCGCCGCTTAAAGTCAGAGTGCTGCTGCTTAAGTCTGACGCCGATTTCATGTCTGCCGATTTTTACTCTTTGCAAAATAATGCGCAAAGCGTGCTGGGCGCGAATCTGTTAGACAGCGATGAGTTTTTCCTTATGCCCTCCCGGTTGTCTAAAACGCTAAGTGGTCGCAGCGCCGCAGAAGCACGCTATATCGGCGTAATGGCCGAATATCAGGTGCTGGACGGTAAAAAATGGCGCGTTTCTCTTCCCCTGCCGGTATCCGGTGAAGGAGGGATTTCTTCTCTCTGGAAATGGTCCGCAGATGAGTTAGAAGCCAGGGTCTTTCTTGACGTAAATGGGATCCGGGTCGTTAACCCGTAATCTTCCCCCACAGGGCATCGGTATGAACAAAACAGAAAAAGTCGTCTGGACTGAGGGGATGTTTCTGCGTCCGCACCATTTTCAGCGTGCGGAAAGCCATCTGCAAAACCTTATCCGTGAATGGGGAACGCTGCAGCGCTCGTACCTTTGGGGGTTTATCGACCTTGAAGTGGATGAAGCCATGCTGCGTCAGGGATGCGTAGCGCTAAGCTATGCCAGCGGCCTGCTGCCGGATGGTACGTGGTTTCATTTCCGGGAGGGGCGTCAGGGACCGCCGCCGCTGGCTATCCCGGATAATATTTCTGGCGAAAAAGTCGTGCTGGCGCTGCCCGCGCGCCGTGGCGGGCGCGAAGAAGTCATTTTCAGTGAGGAAAAAGAGTCGCTGGCGCGGTTTAGTACCTTCGAAGAGGATGTCGAAGACGACAACGCCCTGTCCGTTGGCGAGGCGACCTTACAGTTTGGTCGCCTGCGCATGAAGCTAATGCTGGAAAAAGACCTGACGGCGGAATGGACCGCCATTGGCGTGGTTTATATCGTCGAAAAGCGTAACGATAACTACGTCCGGCTGGACACCCACTACATCCCGCCAATGCTCAACGGCAACAATAACCCGCAAATCTTCGGCATGATCAACGACCTGCACGGGCTTCTGGTCCAGCGCAGCCAGCAAATCGGCAGCCGACTGCGCAAGCCGGGACGGTTTAACACCTCGGAAATGATTGAATTTATGCTTCTCTCCCTGGTGAATCGCCATCTGGGTGAAGTGGCTCATCTGAAAACGCTGCCGCTGGTGCATCCTGAAACGCTCTGGCATTGCTGGCTGCCGTTCGCCACCGAACTGCTGACGTGGACCGCACAGCGCTCATCGGAAAGCGTCCTGCCGGTGTATGACCACGACGATCTTGCTGCCAGCTTCAGCAAACTGTTTCTGCTTCTGCGCCAGGGGCTATCGCTGGTGATGGAGGAGAACGCCATTCAGTTGCCGCTTAACGAGCGGTCGCATGGCCTGAACATCGCCACCCTGCCAGAAACGGGGATGACACGTAAGTTTGGTTTCGTGCTGGCGGTGAAGGCGAACATGCCGGGCGACGTCCTGCAAACGCATTTCCCGGCGCAGATGAAAGTCGCGCCGGTGACAAAAATTCGCGACCTGGTGCAATTGCAGTTACCGGGCATGGGATTACGCGCCATGCCCGTCGCGCCACCACAAATTCCCTGGCACGCCGGTTATAACTACTTCGAACTGGAGCGCGGCGGTGAACTGTGGAGCGAAATGGAAAAGTCCGGGGCCTTTGCGCTGCATCTGGCAGGGGAGTTTCCGGGTCTGGATATGGAATTTTGGGCCATCCGTAGCCCGACAGAATAAAAAAGCGAGCGCACACTATGCAGGAACAACAGGGCTCGGGCAGCAGTGATGCCTCTGACGGCGCGGGCGGCAATAACCCTCTGGTGGCGGCGGCCAATCCGTTGCTGAATGCTATACCGCAGATCCGTCACTCCGTCTCTCATGATGACCAGGCCGGCTTACGTCAGCGTCTGATCGACGAAATTCGTCGCTTTGAGGTGCGCTGCCAGCGGGCGGGATTACCGTATGAAGTGATCGTAGGCGCACGTTATTGCCTGTGTACGGCGCTGGATGAAGCCGCCGCGCTCACGCCGTGGGGCAGTAGCGGCGTCTGGTCGGGAAGCGGCCTGCTGGTCACGTTTCACAATGAAACCTGGGGCGGCGAGAAATTTTTCCAGCTGCTGGCGCGTTTGTCCCAGAACCCGCGCGAACACATTTTCCTGCTGGAGATGATCAACTACTGCCTGCTGCTGGGTTTTGAAGGGCGCTATCGGGTGCTGGATAACGGGCGCACCCAGCTTGAAACCATTAAACAGCGTTTGTGGCAGATGATCCGGGGCGTGCGCGGCAGCGTCGCCGCGCCGCTCTCGGTGCATCCTGAAGATCGTCCGGTGCTACGCAAACTGTGGCGTCCCGTTGTGCCGCTGTGGGCCTGCGTCGCGCTGACCGGGTTTATCGCCTGTCTTTTTTACATTGTTCTTAACTGGCGGCTGGGTGACAGCACGAACCCGGTGCTGGCAAAAATTTACCAGACGCCGCTGCCGGAAGTCTCCGTGCAGCAGCCTGCGGAACGTCTGCCTGCGGTGCTTAACCTGCGTGGCTTCCTGAAGCCTGAAATCGAGGCCGGGCTGGTGGCGGTAAACGATGAAGCGGACAGAAGCGTGGTGATCCTCAAAGGCGACGGCCTGTTTGCCTCCGGCTCGACGGTGGTACGCGACCGCTACGATGCGGTCATTGAGCGAATTGCGCAGGCGATGAACAACGTCAGCGGCAAAATCCTGGTGGTCGGCTACAGCGACAACGTGCCTATTCGCAGCGCGCGTTTCGCCTCGAACTACGAGCTGTCGCTTGACCGCGCCCGCTCGGTGCAAAAACAGCTACAAAAACGTCTTTCGCAGCCAGAACGCGCTAAAGCGGAAGGGCGGGGTGAGATGAACCCGCTTGCGCCAAATACGACACCTGAAAACCGCGCCCGAAACCGCCGTGTGGAAATTACTCTGCTGGTGTCGCCTGAGAATACCCAGGCCGAGCTGAACGGATTGCCACAAGGAAATTAAGGATGCTGATACGACTACTTTCCATTCTGACCAGCCGCCTGCTGTGGGGTTTTCTGGGCGTTACGGCGCTGGCGGCAGTGATCTGGATGATTGGCCCGCTGCTGTCCATTGTGGACACGCGCCCGCTGGAATCCGAGCAGAACCGGATCATCACCATCGCGGTGGTTTACCTGATCTGGATGCAAAGCCACATCCTGCCGCGCTTGTATAACGCCTGGCTCAACCGCAAGCTGATGGACAATATCAGCGAAGGCAGCGCGAAAGAGAGCAGCGATCCGCAGCAGCGCCTTAACAGCGAAGACCAGATCCTCGCCGGGCGTTTTGACGAAGCGGCGCAAATTCTGAAAAAAGCGCATTTCAGCAACCCAGGGCAGGGCAGTTCGCGCTGGACGCAGCGCTTCAGTACCCAGTATCTCTACCAGCTGCCCTGGTACGTCATCATTGGCGCGCCGGGATCGGGTAAAACCACCGCGCTCGCCAATTCCGGTCTGCAATTCCCGCTCGCCGACCGCTTTGGTAAAACGGCGCTGCGCGGGATCGGCGGTACCCGGAACTGTGACTGGTGGTTTACCAATGAGGCGGTCCTGCTGGATACCGCAGGGCGCTACACCACCCAGGAGAGCGAACAGGCGCAGGACGCGGGCGAGTGGCTGAAGTTTATCGACCTGCTGCGCAAATATCGCCGCCGCCAGCCGATCAACGGCGTCATTATCACCATCAGCATTTCCGATTTGCTGACCCAGTCGGCGGAGGCTTCGCGCCAGCAGGCGGTTAATTTACGCCAGCGTCTGTCTGAACTCCACGAACAGCTTGGCATTCGCTTTCCGGTTTACGTGCTGGTAACGAAAGCCGATCTGCTGAAAGGCTTCCGGGCGTGGTTTGCCGGATTTGATAAAACCCAGCGCGATCAAATCTGGGGATTCACCCTGCCGTGGGAGCAGACAAAGCAGGCTGATTTTGATCTGATGGGCAGCTTCGCGCAGGAGTTCGCGTTGCTGCAACAGCGTCTGGATGCCGGACTCCCGGAGACAATGCTCCAGGAACACGATGCGAAAACCCGCGCCGAGGCCTGGCTTTTCCCGCAGGAATTTGCCGCGCTGCGTCCCTTGCTGGCGGAGTACCTGAGCACCGTTTTTGCCCGTTCTAATTTTGAAACCGAATTCTCGCCGCGCGGAATTTACTTCGCCAGCGGCACCCAGGAAGGACTGCCGTTTGACCGGGTGATGGGCGAGCTTAATCGCGTCCTTTCATTACCGGAAACGGAAGGCAGTACCGGCTGGGATTCGGTAAGCAAAGACGCACCGATCCCCGGCGCGAAAGGGC
Organism: Enterobacteriaceae bacterium UBA5654; assembly: GCA_002421005.1. Lineage (GTDB taxonomy): Bacteria > Pseudomonadota > Gammaproteobacteria > Enterobacterales > Enterobacteriaceae > Superficieibacter. The sequence goes on from DIJC01000024.1 coordinate 158,040, forward strand.
AAAGCTTCTTCATTAAAAATTTGCTGCAAAACGTCATTTTTCAGGAAGCGGGCATCGCCGGGCAAAACCGCTGGTGGGAACTCCGCAACCGGGCGGTGATCTGGTCAGGCTATGCGGCGTTGCTGGCGCTGCTGGTTATTCTGGGTGGGCTGTGGCTGGTAAGCTACGGCAAAAATAAAGCCTATCTTGAGGACGTGCAGGCCAGAGTGCCGCAGGTGGAGCAGCAAAGTAAGGCGCTGCAAAACCGCCAACAGCGCGATCTGTTCGCATTTTTACCGCTGCTTAACGGACTGGTCGATCTGCCCAAAAGCGCGGAATTTGATATTAACCATCCGCCGCTTACCCGTCGGATGGGGCTGTATCGGGGATATGACGTCAGCGACGCATCACAAACGCTCTACCAGAAAGCGTTGCAGGATATGCTGTTGCCGGAAGTTGCCATGCGCATTACTCACTGGCTGCGCAGTGATAACGGCAGCGACGTCGAGTACAGTTATGAAGCGCTCAAAGCCTACCAGATGCTCTGGCAGCCGAAGCACTATGACGGCAAGTTCCTCCACTCCTGGGTGATGCTCAATCTGGAGCGCAATCTGCCACAGGATGTCACCCAGGCGCAGCTACGCCAGCTTGAATGGCATCTGACCCAGCTTCTGGAGCCGCAGATCCAGTCCTCGCCGTGGGCAAAAGACGACGCGCTGATCGCCCGCGAGCAGGCACTGATTAACCAGCAGCCGCTGTCAAACCGCGTATATGGTCGGCTGAAGCGTCTGCTGGAACATGATGAAAGCCTGAAGCCGGTTTCGCTTGCCAGCCTGGGCGGGCCGCAGAGCGAACTGGTGTTTTCCCGTAAAAGCGGCAAATCGATCAACGACGGCGTACCGGGGCTTTTCACCCCGCACGGCTACTGGGAAAGTTTCAATAAGCGTATCGACGACGTAACGGTCGCGCTGCATGACGACGATATCTGGGTATTAGGTGCCGCGCGGGAAACGGAAGATAAACAGCACACCGATAACGCGGTACGCCAGTTATATATGCGTGATTTTATCGGTTACTGGGACAGCTTCCTCGCCGATATCCAGCTTAACAACAGCGCCGATCTCTCACAGCGCATTAACACCGCGCGGCTGCTTTCCGGCAACAACTCGCCGCTGCGTCGGCTGGTGATTAACTTAAGCAAAATGCTGAATCTGACCCCCGGCGGCGCGGAGCCAACGGAGGCGGTGAAAGCCGAAGAGGGCAACCGGGCGACCCGTACCCTCGAAGCGCTGTTCAGTAATGGCGAGCGCGGCCCGGCGCAGGGCGCGGTCGTGAACCAGACGCCGGAACAGCTGGTCACTGAACACTATATGCCGCTGATCGAACTGGCGCAGCCGCTGGAGAAAGGCGGTAAAACCATCGTCTTTGATGATTTTCTCCGCCAGGTCGACGAGCTGTATCGCTATCTGACTGCCGTGCAGGATGCCGCCAACAGCGGGATGCCCGCACCGGGCGGCGAGGCGATCAGCCGCCTTCAGGCCAGCGCGGGCCGTCTGCCAGGAGGCTTACAGACCATGTTCAGCAATATGGCGGTTGGCGCGAGCAGCGACACCCAGCGCCGGGAGCTGGATAACGTCCGTAAACGTATCAATGTGGAAGTCGGGGGCTTTTGCCGCCAGGCGATTGCCGGGCGCTACCCGTTCGTGCGCAGCGCCCGCAGCGAAGTGACGCCTGACGATCTGGCGCGCATGTTCGCCCCCGGCACGGGCCTGATGGACACCTTTTTCCGCGATAATCTGACCAGCAAAGTGGATACCACCCAGGCAAGCTGGCGCTTTACGCCGGGCATTGACGGCAAAACGCTGCCGGGCAGTGAAGGGGTGTTGCGTCCGTTCCAGCAGGCGCAGTCGATCCGCGATGCGTTCTTTGCCAACGGCGCGACCACGCCGTCCTTCAAAGTGACGGTGCGCACGGTGCGGATGGACAACGCGATCCTCAATCTGACGCTGGATGTTGACGGTCAGCTACTGCGCTACAGCCACGGGCCGCAGGCGGTGCAGGTGATGAACTGGCCGGGACCGGGCGGCACCAACCAGGTTCGGATGCAGCTTGGACTGGCGAATGGCAGCACCTCGACGCTGGTCACTAACGGCTCCTGGGCGCTGAATCGCTTTTTTGATACCGCCCGCAACAGTCCGGGAAGCGGGAGCCTGAGCCGTCAGGCGACGTTTAACGTCGATGGCCATCAAGTCACGCTGGAGTTTGCGCCTAACAGCATTCGCAATCCGTTCCAGCTTCCCCGCTTCTCATGCCCATAAACCGCAAGGATAGCCGTATGACGAATACTCCTGCGATAAATGCTTATAGCTGGTACGGAAAACTGCCCAGCGCCGGTGATTTTTTACAGCGTCGCTTTCCTGACGTAATACAGCGCCAGTGGTCGCACTGGTTTCAGGTCGGGCTGCTGGCCTGGCAACAGGAAGAGCTACGCAGCGGCGAGCGGCAGTTTAGCAAAGCGCCAGTGTGGAACTTTCTGGTGCCGCCGATGCTCGGCAGCCAGATGGTACAGATGGGCTGTCTGATCCCGGCGCGCGACAGCGTCGGGCGTCAGTATCCGCTGTGCGCCCAGATTGCCTTTAACCCGTCAGAGTGGTCTGCGCACCTGCTGGCACAGGCGGACAACTGGTATCAGCCTCTGGGGCGGGCACTGTTGTACGCCGTGCGTAACAGCTTTTCAGCCGACCAGCTTGACCAGACGCTGCTTGCCATTCCGACCCCGCAGCCGGTGGAGTCGGTCCGGCACCCGGAAATTCTGGATGTGATTGGCTATTCGGGCGAGGACTTCAGCGGTCTGAGCTGGCCGCAGGCGGCGGAGTGTTTCGATCCGCAGCGTCAGACCAGCTTCTGGTGGACCAATCGTTGCGACGGCTACCCCCTCTACACGCACGTTCACAGCGGCAACTTTACCGGGCAGCTTTTTACGCTGCTGTTTGCGCCCGCAGGCGGATCGCGCCCCGGACGGCACGGGCTTTATCCCCCTATGTTTGAATAAACAGGTACGCCATGAATATTAACGACTTTCTGACGCCGGTAAGCCCGGAACATCCCTGTGGCGAAAACCTCGAATACGACGCTGATTATCAGGCGATGGAGCAGGCGACCCAGGGCAAAGCCGAACAGCAGTTTGGCGACACCATCATCCCGGCAGAGCCAGCGGACTGGATGACGGTGGAAAAGCTGGCGGTCAGTTTGCTGGCGCGGACAAAAGATATTCGGGTGATATTGTTTTTGACCCACGCCTGGACCAAACGTCGGGGGCTGGCGGGCTACGCCGACGGCATTCTGCTGCTTCAGCAGGCGCTGTCGCTCTACTGGGACTCGCTTCATCCGCCGCTGGAAGAGAATGGCGAAACCGATCCCTTTTATCGCATCAATGCGCTGGCAGCGCTGGGCGATAAATCGGCATTAACGGCCGCGCTGCGCAATGCATCGCTACTGCGCAGCAACGGGAATGATTTATCACTGCGCGACGCCCAGGCATTGCTGGACGGTACGAAAAACGAGTGCCCGGACTATCCCGGCGGCCGTCCCCGACTGATTGATGAACTGGCGCGCGGCAACCAGCCTGGCATTGAGGCGATAGTGCAGATCGACGAGCGCCTGCAAACCATCCGCGAACTGCTCATCGGGCATCTGGGTGAAAGCGGCGCACCGGAAATGCATCAGTTGCAGAAAACGGTCAGAACGATTGCCAGCGCGTGCCAGGCGACCGATGTTTTAAGCCTGCTGCCCTCCGGTGAGGAGAGCGGCGGCGTGCAGGAAAGCGCACCAGGCCCGGCCGCTGCCGTCGCCAGACCTGCGGCGGACTGGCGCAGTGCGCAGGTCGCTTCACGGGCCGATGCGCAACTCATGCTTGAGAAGGCAAAACAGTATTTCTCACAGTATGAACCCAGCCACCCGGCACCGCTGATGATTGAACGGGTGCAGCGGCTGATTGAACTTGATTTCATGGACATTATTCGCGATCTCGCGCCGGACGGCGTTAATCAACTGGAAAATATCTTTGGACGCCGCGAATAGCACGTCCAGGCATTATAGCCGCCGCGTGCAGCGCTGCGGTTCAACCTTCACCGCGCATACCCGATGGAGAACAGCATGGCAACGAGAAACAGTGGGCAGAAATTTATCGCACGCAACCGCGCGCCCCGCGTACAAATCGAGTACGACGTAGAAGTTTACGGTGCGGAACGCAAAATCGAACTGCCGTTCGTGATGGGCGTCATGGCCGATCTGGTGGGAAAGCCGGTCGATAACCTGCCGCCGATTGAAGAGCGTAAATTCCTCGATATCGATATTGATAACTTTGATGAGCGTATGAAGGCGCTGAAGCCGCGCGTGGCGTTTCAGGTGGATAACACGCTGACCGGCGAAGGCAAGCTGAATGTCGATTTGACCTTCGAAAGCATGGACGATTTTTTACCGGATGCCGTAGCCCGTCATGTCGAACCGCTGAACAAACTCCTGGAAGCGCGCACCCAGCTTTCCAATCTGCTGACCTATATGGACGGTAAAAACGGCGCGGAAGAGCTAATCGCCAAAATCCTCCAGGACCCCACCCTGCTCAAATCGCTGAGCCAGATGCCTGATAATCAAACCCGCGAAAAAGGGAATGAGGAGTAATTGATGAGCAATCCTTCTCAACAACACGAGCAGCAATCCGGGCAGGCGTTCAGCCAGGATGAATTCAGCTCGCTGCTAAACAAAGAGTTTCGCCCGAAAACCGATCAGGCCCGCTCGGCAGTCGAGAGCGCGGTCAAAACCCTGGCGCAACAGGCGCTGGAAAATACGGTGACCTTTTCCAGTGATACCTACCGGACGATCCAGAATTTAATCGCGGGCATTGATGAACAGCTTTCTAAGCAGGTGAACCAGATTATTCACCATGCTGAATTCCAGACGCTGGAAAGCGCATGGCGCGGCCTGAATTACATGGTCAACAATACCGAAACGGACGAGATGCTGAAAATCCGCTTTATGAGCATCTCCCGCAACGAGCTGGGCCGCACCCTGAAGCGCTATAAAGGCGTGGGCTGGGATCAAAGCCCTGTCTTCAAAAAGATCTACGAGCAGGAATACGGGCAGTTCGGCGGTGAACCGTTTGGCTGTATCGTCGGCGACTACTATTTCGATCACAGCCCGCAGGATGTGGAGCTGCTTGGCGAAATGGCGCGCATCGGCGCTGCCGCGCACTGCCCGTTCATCACCGGGACGGCACCTGGCGTGATGCAAATGGAGAGCTGGCAGGAACTGTCCAACCCGCGCGATCTGACCAAAATATTCCAGAACACTGAATATGCCGCCTGGCGTTCGCTGCGCGAGTCGGAAGATGCGCGTTATCTCGGCATGGTGATGCCGCGCTTCCTGTCGCGTTTACCTTACGGCATCCGCACTAATCCGGTAGACGCTTTTGATTTCGAAGAAGAAACCGACGGCGCGAACCACAATAATTACACCTGGGCCAACGCCGCCTACACGATGGCGACCAACATCAACCGCTCTTTTAAAGAGTTTGGCTGGTGTACGTCCATTCGCGGCGTGGAATCCGGCGGAGCGGTAGAAAATCTGCCGTGCCACACCTTCCCCAGCGATGATGGCGGCGTGGATATGAAATGCCCGACCGAAATTGCCATCAGCGACCGTCGTGAGGCGGAACTGGCGAAGAACGGCTTTATCCCGTTGATCCACCGCAAAAACTCGGATTTCGCAGCGTTTATTGGCGCGCAGTCGCTGCAAAAACCCGCTGAATATCATGATGTTGACGCCACGGCAAACGCCCGCCTTGCCGCGCGTTTGCCTTACCTCTTCGCCTGCTGCCGCTTTGCGCACTATCTTAAATGCATCGTGCGCGACAAAATCGGCTCCTTCCGCGAGCGCGAAGACATGGAACGCTGGCTTAACGACTGGGTGATGAACTACGTGGACGGCGACCCGGCGAACTCTTCGCAGGAAACCAAAGCCCGCAAACCGCTGGCCGCCGCTGAAGTTCAGGTGCAGGAAATCGAAGATAACCCCGGCTATTACACGGCGAAATTCTTCCTGCGTCCGCACTACCAGCTGGAAGGGCTGACCGTTTCCCTGCGTCTGGTCTCTAAGCTGCCCTCGCTGAAAACGAAAGAGGCATAACCGCGCTGGCCGGAGCGTCGCATCCGGCCAGACAACCACATTTGGGTAAACTATGACCATAAAATTCACTGGATATGTGCTAGCATCCCTTTTAAGCGCCGTGGTGTTATCCGCTCCTGCGCTGGCACAAAAGACTGTCCCGACAGATCCGTTCACCGGCGAACCGGGTTTGCTCCAGCGCAATGATATGAATCTGACCGGCGAAAAATATCTGAAGTCGTTGACGCCGGACAGCTACCCGCAGGATCAACGCAGCGCAGATATGTATATGCTGGGCGTGGCGGATGCCACCGAAGGGAAAGTATGGTGCAGCTATAAACGCGCGAAAATAGGCACCCTGCGTGAATGGAGCTATGAATATATCTCTAAATTACCCGCCGATCGCCTCCAGGAAAAAGCCTCTAAGCTGCTTCTTGAAGCGCTGGAAAAACACTTTCCCTGCGAAAAGGAAAATAATAAATGAAGCCACTGTATAATCAGTTAAAGCAGAATCATTATTCTTCTAATTCGACCAAAGCGAATTATCTGTCACCCACCGCGTTATATACGCAACTGGGCTTCTCCGAAAAAGAGGTCCAGGAGCTGACCAAAGATACTTCTCCGTATTACAACACCTGCGCGGTGCGCATGAGCCTTGCCCTGCTAAAATGTGGCGTTCCTTTTCAGGGACGGATGCTGCTCAAGGGCGGCGCGTTTAAAGGCAAGAAAATCGAACCCGGCGCGAAGTTACTTGCCGACCAGCTAGTGAAAGCCAGCGCCTTCGGCTGGCCGGAAATTTTCCACAAGCCGCAGGAGGCCAGCCAGTCGCTGAAGAACCGGACCGGCGTGGTGTTTTTTAACGCTATTGAAGGCTACGGCGGCGGGCATATCGATTTGGTAGAAACCGAGGGGAATCATCTGGAATGTCATTCAGACTGTTACCCCACCTGCCGGGAAATATGGTTCTGGGAGCTGAAATAACTCCCGCTGGCCGTTTCGCGGCGCGTAATAAGAATACAGCCTTTCATGTAACAGCAATGAAAGACAAGAATTATCGAATAGGGCAGTTATCTATTTGATAAGAGGCAGAGGTAAAATATGGACGGTTTTATTCGGCCCCATGCTTTCCTGCTTGCCATATACACTTCATCCTTCAATCTGCCTGCACGTTAACTCCGGTGATATATTTCCGGGGAGCCATTTACTTATCGCCTGTAGGCAATTTGAATGATTTTGTGTATTAGCGCTTTTCCTAAAGCAATAATTTCCATTAACGAAGAGTAAATATTATGGCTATTGATATGTTCCTGAAGGTTGATGGTGTAACGGGTGAATCGAAAGATTCTAACCACACCGGCTGGACTGATATTACCTCTTTCTCCTGGGGCGCATCCCAGCCGGGAAATATGAGCGTTGGCGGTGGCGGCGGTGCCGGTAAAGTGAATTTTAACGATCTGCACGTTAACGCGCTGATCGACAAATCCACGACGGCCATCCTGAAGCACTGCTCCAGCGGTAAGCATCTGACCAAAATTGAATTGTCCGTCTGTAAAGCGGGCGGTCAGCAGGTGGAATACGCGCGTATTACCCTTGAAGACGTGCTGGTAACGTCCATTCAGTATACCGGTGCTGACAACGGCGACACCGTGGGCGTGACCTACGCATTCCAGGCGGCGAAAGTGAAACAGCAGTACTGGGAACAGACGTCTGCTGGTGGTAAAGGCGCTGAAAGCAGCTCCGGCTGGAACATCAAAGAAAACAAAGAAGCGTAATCGTTCGTCCTTTGTTATGACCGGAACCCCGTGTTCCGGTCACTCTTTTACGGCGTGAATTTTTGACCCACATCCCGTGCTGTTTGCCAGCAAACGCCGCCGCTTTTCATGAGAGCGTCGCCGTTTGAGCGCCAATCATACCAGCAGGAATACGCTATGCGATTCACGATTATTTCGACTAAAGCAGGCCATCAACCGCCTCAGAGCCACTGCGATTTTTATGCGCCGGGTGGCACTATTGGCCGTGGCACGGATAACAATCTGGTGCTGCCGGACAATGACCGGACTATTTCCCGTTTACAGGCGATTGTTCACGTTGATGCTGCCGGGGAGTGCCGTATCACCAACCGTGGCAACGTGACCCGCGTGGTGCTGAATGATATTCCGCTGGAGCGCGGCCGCCAGGTTGAGTTGCAGGACGGTGACGTGCTCGACATTGACGATTACCGCCTTGAAGTCACCGCGCTGAACGCGGGCCAGCAGCCGGTAAGCCGTCCGGCGAGCGCCGCACCGAAAAGCGTCACGCCGCCGCCAGCCGCACAGCCGACGAGCGATACCGGGCCGACGGCGGTGCCGGTAGAAATCTGGGACAGTCTGATGCAGGAGTTTTCGATCTCCGACAGCATTTCCAGCAGCCGTTCCCGACCGCAGCCTGCTCCCGACGCCGATCCCTTCAGCGCGCCGAAAGAGCCGGAGCGTAATGCCGAAGATCCGCTGGCGCTGTTTAACGACGACGAGCCGTTATTCGAGCGTAAAAACGTGGAAACCGACAAGCTGTTCAACGATGACGCGCTGTTTAAAAATGACAGCATTTTCGATGACGCGACGCCTTCCACGCTGGTGCCGCCGGTGGATAAACCCGCCGTGCAGCCCGCGCCGCCAAAAGAAGATCCGCATGATGAACTCGATCCGCTGGCGCTGTTCAGCGGTTCGGCCAGCAGCCCTGCCGCGCGTCATGACGATCCGCTGGGGCTGTTGGGCGGTGCGCCGCTAACTCATCCTGACGATATCGATCCGCAGACCGCTTCACCGGGCGCGAATGAGCCGCCGAAAGACGCGCCGCAGGCTGACGTCGCGCAGGCTGACATTGCGCAGCACGACGCCCCGGCACAGGACGAACCGCTGCACGCCTCGCCGCTGTTTACCGAAGAGCCAGCCCCTGACGTCCCCCCGACGCCGGAGCCGGAACCGCGCGAACCGACGGATTATTCGGGCATCGTCCTGCCGACTCCGCAGGCCGTCGCCCGTAACACCGCTCAGCCACCGAAAGGACGGCTGGGCATTGACCCGGTGCAGAGCGCCCATGCGCAGCAGCCTACCGCCGACGGCGTGGTCTTGCAGGGGGAACTGCTGGAGGCCCTGATCGAAGGTATGGGGCTGGGCGATATGCAGCCGGTGCCGCAGTTCGACCGCGAAAATATGCGTCAGCTGGGGCAGATGCTAAGCATGTTTTCTCAGGGCACCGTGGCGCTGCTCTCCTCGCGCTCGATCCTCAAGCGGGGCGTGAAAGCCGACATGACGATGGTCCTGGAAGACGCTAACAACCCTTTCAAGCTATTGCCCTCCGGTAAAACCGTCCTGATGCAGATGTTTGGCACCCGGATGCCGGGGTTTATGCCGCCGAAAAAATCGGTGCGCGATGCGCTGATCGACCTCCAGGCGCACCAGTTGGGGATGATTGCCGGTATTCGCGCGATTATCGCCGCGATGTTGCAGTCTTTTAATCCTGAACAACTGGAAGAGCAGGCGAAGCACGATGGCGCGACCTCGCGGCTGTCTCTGCCGGGCAGCCGTAAAGCCGCGCTGTGGGATTACTTTGTGCGCAGCTATGGCGAAACGGCGGGGGAAATTGAAGACGATTTCCACACCCTGTTCGGTGAAGCGTTCCTCCATGCCTACGATATGGAAGTGAATCAGTACAAAGACTCACAGAGCGGATCGGAAGAATAATGAATATCACAACGGCTTCTCTCTCCCGCCAGGGAACCCGCGCCAGCAATCAGGATCAGACGGGAGAAACCATCGGAGAGCGCTCCGCCTGCTTTCTGGTATGCGACGGCGTGGCGGGACTGCCGGGCGGACACGTTGCCGCAGAGCTTGCCCGCGATACGATCCTCTCCCGTTTCGACGGAGCCAGCCATCTGAATGCGCAATACATTCGCCATTACGTTCAGGAAGCCAACCGCGCCATTATCAGCGAACAGCAGGCGGTGCAGGATTATCACCGGATGGGAACGACGCTGGTCAGCCTGTTTATCGACCGCGACTATCGGCTGGCCTACTGGGCGCACGCGGGCGACAGTCGGCTGTATCTCTTCCGTCGCGGCTGGCTTTACCACGTCACCACCGATCACAGCCTGGTGCAGCAGATGAAAGACGCGGGGCACCAGACGGACGATATCAACAGCAACCTGCTTTATCTGGCGCTGGGGATGGCGAACGGCGGGCCGGAAGCCAGCTACAGCGATATCGTCCCGCTGGAAGACGGCGACGTTTTTTTACTCTGCACCGATGGCTTCTGGCACGGCGTCAGCGAAGAGCAGATGAAGCAGTCGCTGCATATGGTCAACACGCCGCAGGAGTGGCTTACGCTGATGAATCAGCTCATTCAAAAAAACGGCGATGAGGCAAAAGGCGCGCAGGATAACTACAGCGCCGTCGCGGTATGGATGGGGAGTCCGCATGAGACCACCCTGCTGCATACCGTCTCTGAAGCAGCCCAGTTTTTTCCTCTTCTTGATTGATAAGGCACACAAGGAATCCTATGAAATATTGGCTATCGGGTCTGGCGCTGATGATGGCGGCGACGACCGTGCAGGCGGAGAACTACCGGATCGTTCAGTCGCCTTCGCAAAAGCTGGATGTGTGGATCGACGATATTCAGGGCACCACCGCGCAGAGCTGGTGCGCGCAGGATCTCGACCTGCGGATCGTGGCGAACGGCAATAAAGACGTTGCTATCCTCGATAACTTTATGCCCCGGCTGGGATCGCTGCTGGAAAACCAGTGCGGCAAGCTGCGCCAGGTGAACTGGACCTTAACCGATCCGCAAAACAAAACGCTGGCGCATGGCTCGGCGGCGAAGGCCAAAGACTGGGCGGTCAGCGTCAGTGAAACGCCAGCGACCCCGGCGACCCCGGCGACACCAGCGGCCCCGCCGGTTAGCGCGGGCTGGACGCTGCCGGACGAGCACCCGGAAACGCTGTCGCCTGCGGCTGACCGCACGCCGTGGCAGGAATTCACGCTTCAGGATGGCTGCCGCCTGCGCACCTACTGGCAGGGCGGCGCGCAGGCACCGGCGCTGTTTATTCCCGCCTCCGACGCCAGCCGCTGCGAAAAAGGCAACTGGCTGAGTGGTCACAGCGTGGTCACGCAGCAAAGTCAGGGGGCCGATAACGCGATAACGCTTTCCTTCGTACACGGTTTCCCGGTCGCCGGTCTGAGCGACAAGGGCGATTTTAACAAGCTGCTGATCACCACCGTGAATAACGAACGGATGATTATCCGCACTGAGAATGCCGATCAAAGCTGGCTGATCCTGCCGTATTCCTCGGCGACCAATAGCTGGAAAAATACCGGCACCATCGCGCTGGAAGTGACCCGCGAGCAGGCCAGCGATCAGACGCGGCTGCGTGAGCGGCTGGACGCGGTCAGCCGGGCGTGGTCGCCGTGGTTTGCGCCTGACGTTCGTCCCAATATCGTGCTGATTGACGCGCTGCGCCCGCAGTTACGTAACCCCGCCGTTGGCGCATGGCGCGCGGCTCACTAAGGATTCGCGATGAATACGCTTTATCAACAACTGGCGGGTGAATCGCTGGAATCGGCTTTACAGCGCCTGGAAACGGCGATCAAAACCCGTCCCGCCGATGCCGATCTGCGCGCGGCGTTTGTCCAGTTTTTAGCGCTCGACGGCAACTGGGCGCGGGCGTTGACCCAGCTTAAATCCTGGCGGGCGCTGAAGCCGCAGGCTGCGCCGACGGTCACGCTGCTTGAGCAGGCCATTGAGGGTGAACAGCAGCGCGAAAAAGTGCTGGCAGGGCAGGCTCGCCCGGCGATGCCGGAGGCGCAGTGGCCGTGGCTTACCCCGCTGGCCTCGGCGCTGGCGAAGCCCGATAAAGAGGCCAGCACGCTACGCCTCGCCGCTTTTGATGAGGCGCAGGCGGATCCGGGAGAGTATTGCCTGGAGGGTGACGACACCCACGCTTTCGACTGGCTGATGGACGGAGACGCCCGTTTCGGGCCGGTGTGCGAAGCCATTGTGAACGGACGTTATTTCTGGCTGCCGTTTACCGCCATTGCTTTGATCCGCTTTCAGCCGCCCGCCAGCGTGACTGACCTGATATGGCGTCATGCGCTGGTGCAGTTAACCGACGGCACTGAACAGGTGTGCCAGATCCCGGCCCGTTATCCGCTGGCCGCCGACGCCAGCGACCGCCTGAAGCTGGCAAAAACCACGGAATGGCAGCCGCTGGATGACGATGAAACGCTGTGGCAGGGCGCAGGGCAAAAAGTCTGGCTCAATGACCAGACGGAAATTCCGCTGCTGACGTTAAGCCTCGTGACGTTTGCCGCAGGCGACGATGCGCATGAATAAACCCGCGAATGACGGCAGCCTGCTGCACAGCGGCTGGCGCGCCCGCAGTAAACAGGACCGGGTCACGACGCGGGATAAACTCCAGCCGTCGCTGCTCGACCGTCTGACCGATAACGAACCGGACAAACCGCGTGAGCCGGTCAACAGCAATTTAATGTCCCATACCCTGCTGCGCCAGCAGGTGCTGCGTGATTTGCAGTGGCTGTTTAACACCATCAATCAGGATGCGTCCCTCGACCTGAGCACGCTGCCGCAGGTCAGCCGGTCGGTGGTGAACTTTGGCGTCGCGCCGCTGGCGGGCAAGCGGATGTCGGATATCGAATGGCAGGATATTCAGCACAAGCTGACCGAAGCGATCATTCATTTTGAGCCGCGCATTCTGCCGCAGGGATTACAGGTGCGCTGCATTTCCGATACCGCCTCGCTGGATCTGCACAACGTATTGTCGATTGAAATTAAAGGTCGTCTGTGGTGCGTGCCTTATCCGCTGGAGTTTTTATTTCGCACCGATGTGGATCTGGAAAACGGGCATTTCGAACTGCGTGATGCGGGGTAAGCATGGAAAATAAACTGCTCGAATATTACAACCGGGAGCTGGCGTATTTGCGCGAAATGGGGGCCGAGTTCGCCGAGCGCTACCCGAAAGTCGCCGGACGGTTGGGTATGCGTGGCATTGAAGTCGCCGACCCCTACGTTGAAAGACTGATGGAAGGCTTTGCCTTCCTCACCTCGCGCGTGCAGTTAAAAATGGACGCCGAATTTCCGCGCTTTTCCCAGCGTCTGCTGGAGATGATCGCCCCTAACTACCTCGCGCCCACGCCGTCGATGGCGATTGCCGAACTGCAACCGGACAGCGGCAGAGGCGATCTGAGCAACGGCGTAGTCGTCCCGCGCGGCACGATGATGGACAGCCTGGCGCTGAAAAAAACCGGCGTCACCTGTAGTTATATGACCGCCCACGACGTCAACCTGCTGCCGGTGAAAATCGTGAGCGCGGAACTGGGCGGCGTGCCGGCGGATCTGCCTGTGGCGACCTCCGGCGTCAGCCCGCGCGAAGCCTCCAGCGCGCTGCGGATCAGGATCGCCTGCGATGGCCCGCAAAATCTCGGCCATCTGGATTTTGACCGCCTGGAGTTCTTTCTGAGTGGCCCGGACGTTGAGGCGCATAAGCTGCTGGAACTGGTTATGGAGCACCATGTTGGCGTTGTCTGCCAGACGGTCGATCCCCAGCCGAAGCATCAGTGGCTGGGCGAGCGCGCGCTGAAGCAGGAGGGCTTTGCGTCCAGCCAGGCTCTGCTGCCGGAAGACTTACGCAATTTTGACGGCTACCGGCTGCTGCATGAATATTTCGCGTTTCCGGCGCGTTTCCGCTTTGTGAGCCTGAGTGGAATGCGCCCGCTGATCGCCCGCTGCGATCGGGAAAAAACCTTCGATATCATCATCCTGCTGGATAAGAGCGATGAGCTGCTGGAGCGGGTGGTTGACGCCCGTCATTTTGCGCTGCACTGCACGCCGGTGGTGAATCTGTTTCCCAAAGTCGCCGCCCGGCAAAAGCTCAGCGACAGCCAGCATGAATATCATCTGGTGGTCGATAACATCCGCCCGCTGGATTATGAAATTTACGCGGTGAATAAAATTTCCGGTAGCGCGGACGGTCAGCGCGATGACCGGGAATTTCGCCCCTTCTGGAGCACGTTCAGCCGCGATGCGGGCGACTACGGGGCCTATTTTTCCCTGCGTCGCGAACAGCGCGTGCTGTCTGAACATGCGTTGCGCTACGGCACCCGTACCGGCTACGTGGGATCGGAAGTTTTTGTTTCGCTGGTTGATGAGCAACATGCGCCGTGGGGTGAAGATCTGCGCTATATCACCGCCGACGTGCTGTGTACCAGCCGTGACCTGCCGCTAATGCTGCAACAGGATCAGGGACAATTTGTGCTGCCGGATTCACTACCGGTGAAAAATCTGACCCTGCGGAAAGGGCCGACGCAGCCGCGTCCGGCGCTGGCGGAGGGGCTGAGCACCTGGCGGCTGATAAGCCAGCTACAGATGAACTACCTCAGCCTGATGGACGGCGAAATGGGTGAAGGCGCTGAAGCGCTGCGCCAGCTATTAGGGCTGTATGCCAGCCTCGCCGAAACGCCGATCGCCCGCCAGATCGAGGGTATTCGCCACTGCGTGCTGAAACCGGTGCACCGCCGCGTCCCGGAACCGGGGCCGATTGTTTTTGCCCGTGGGATTGGCATTACGCTGACGGTCGATGAACAGGCGTTTTCCGGCTCCAGCCCCTGGCTTTTTGGCAGCGTGCTGGAGCGCGTCTTCTCCCGGCTGGTGTCGATAAACAGCTTCACAGAATTTACGCTGAAAAGTCAGCAGCGCGGGGAGATCGGCTACTGGGAACCGCGCATGGGTAAAAGGGCGCTGATATGAGCGACGCGCTGAACATCGAGCCGCCGTTAACGCCGCTGACTCCGCTGCCGGAAAACTTCTGGCGCGAAATGATGCAAACGCCGTGGCGCTACGATTTGTTTCAGCTTCTGCGCCGTCTTGATGCGCAGGGCGGCGAGCGCTACCCGTTGGGACGCTCGCCGCTGCCGAAATTTGAACCGCTGCGCATCGGTCAGAAACCGTCGATGAGCTTTGCATCGTCCACGGTGGCGTCGGTCAGCCGCCGGGAAAAAAGCGGCCTGCATGAGATTTCGATCCACAGTTTCGGTCTTTTCGGCCCCAACGGGCCGCTGCCAGTGCATATCACGGAATACGTTCGTGAGCGGATCCATCATCACCAGGATGACAGCCTGAGCGCGTTTGCCGATCTGTTTCACCATCGCCTGACGCTGCTGTTTTACCGGGCGTGGGCGGATGCGCAGCCTACCGTCTCCCTCGATCGCCACGACAATAAACGCTTTGCGACGTATCTGGCGTCGCTTATCGGCATGGGCCAGCCGGGGCAAATGGAAAAAGGCAGCCTCGACGAACATGCGAGATTTACCCACGCCGGGCATCTCACCCGGCACAGCCGGGACCCGGAAGGGCTGGAAAAAATTCTGCGCAATTATTTCAACGTGCCGGTCACGCTGGTGACCAATGTGCCGCAGTGGATGCCGCTGACGGTGCGCGAGCAGGCCCAGCTTAGTGCGGGCAGGCGGCGACCCCGGCTTGGCGAATCGGCATTTCTGGGGGTCGCCGTGCGTGACGTGCAGCATAAATTCCGCATCGAGCTGGGACCGCTGACGGCGGAAGATTATCAGCGCTTCCTGCCGGACGGACCCTGGCTGACGGCGCTGCGCGACTGGGTGCGTCAGTATCTGGGTATTGAATATGAATGGGACGTGCGCCTCATCTTACGGGCTGAAGCCGTACAGGGCGCAACGTTATGCGGCGGCGGGCGGCTGGGATACAGCACCTGGCTTGGCCGTCAGCCTCAGCCGGGCGCGCGTGGCGACCTGCTTTTTCCGGTAGAAAAATAGCGTTCTCTTTTTTTCTGTCATCAAAAATCATTTTATCAACGGAACCGATCATGTCAGAAATCAGCCGCGCCGTACTCTTCGGCAAACTGGATACGCTGTTATTTACCTCGCTGGAGAGCGCAACGGCATTTTGTAAGCTGCGGGGAAATCCTTATGTGGAGCTGGTCCACTGGCTCCATCAACTGATGCAGCAGCAGGATGGTGATTTACAGCAGGCGATACGTCATTTTTCCCTTGATGAGCAGGCGCTGACGCGCGATATCGTCGCGGCGCTGGATGCGCTGCCGCGCGGGGCAACCTCCATATCCGATCTTTCCGAGCACATCGACAGCGCCGTCGAGCGCGCCTGGGTTTACGGCTCGCTGAAATACGGCGTCAGCCGCATTCGCGGTGGGCATCTGCTGGCGGGCATTCTGAAAACCTGGAATCTGGCGAACGTCCTGAAAAGTATTTCTCCGCAGTTCAGCCATATCAACGGCGATGCGTTGCTGGAGCAGTTCGATACCATTTTTGCCAACAGTAAAGAGAGCGGGCAGGTCATGACCGCCGCGTCGCCGACTGACGGCGGGCTGATGTCTGGCGGACAAAGCACGCTGGCGCAGTACGGACAGGATCTGACCGCGCGGGCGCGCGAGGGCAAAATCGATCCGGTGAGCGGGCGCGACGAGGAAATCCGCCAGATGGTCGATATTCTGATGCGGCGTCGGCAGAACAATCCGCTGCTGACCGGCGAAGCCGGGGTGGGGAAAACCGCCGTGGTCGAAGGGCTGGCGCTACGGATCGCCGCCGGTGAAGTGCCGGAGCCGCTGAAAAACATTCAGCTCTGGCTGCTGGACATCGGCATGTTGCAGGCCGGGGCCGGGATGAAAGGAGAATTCGAAGCGCGTCTTCAGGCGTTGATCAACGAAGTGCAGTCCAGCGCCACGCCGATTGTGCTGTTTATTGACGAGATCCATACGCTGATCGGCGCGGGCGGACAACAGGGAACGGGCGATGCCGCCAACCTGCTGAAACCTGCGCTGGCACGGGGGCAACTGCGCACCGTCGGGGCGACGACCTGGGCTGAATACAAAAAATACATCGAGAAAGATCCGGCGCTGACCCGCCGTTTCCAGACGGTGCAGGTTCACGAGCCGGACGAAGAAAAAGCCATTCTGATGCTGCGCAGCACGGTTTCCCCGCTGGAGAAGCATCATCGCGTCCTGCTGCTGGATGAAGCGGTCAACGCGGCGGTGAAGCTGTCGCACCGCTATATTCCCGCCCGCCAGTTGCCGGACAAAGCCGTTGCCCTGCTCGACACCGCCTGCGCCCGCGTGGCGGTCAGCCAGAGCGCCACGCCGCCGCAGCTTGAAGATTGCCTGCACCGCATTGCCGCGCTGGAGGTGGAAATCGGCATCGCCGGGCGCGAAGCCAGAGTCGGAGCGGGGAACCGCGAGCGTGTCGCCACCCTGATTGCCGCCCGCGAGCAGAGTGAAGCGGAGCGTGACGCGCTGATCCTGCGCTGGCAGCAGGAGCGCGAACTGGTCGAAGCGATTATTGATATCCGCGCGCAGCTTCACGCGCAGGACGATGAAGCGGCCCAGGAGCCGTTGCGCGCTGCGCTGGCGGAAAAACAGCAGGCGCTGGTGCAGTTGCAGGGCGAAACGCCGCTGCTGTTCGCCGCCGTCGATGAAAACGTGGTCGCGTCGGTGGTCTCTGACTGGACCGGCATTCCGCTGGGGCGAATGGTTAAAAACGAAATCGACGCGGTTCTGCAACTGGCGGACACTCTCAACCAGCGGGTGATTGGTCAGCGTCACGGGCTGGAGCTTATCGCGAAACGCGTCCAGACATCGCGCGCGCGCCTTGACGATCCTAATAAGCCGATGGGCGTTTTCATGCTCTGCGGTCCTTCCGGGGTGGGCAAAACCGAAACCGCGCTGGCGCTGGCGGAATCGCTGTACGGCGGCGAGCAGAACGTCATCACCATTAACATGAGCGAGTTTCAGGAAGCGCATACCGTATCCACGCTCAAAGGCGCGCCTCCGGGATATGTCGGCTACGGCGAGGGCGGCGTGTTAACCGAGGCGGTGCGTCGGCGGCCTTACAGCGTGGTGCTGCTTGATGAAATCGAAAAAGCGCACCCCGACGTGCATGAAATTTTCTTCCAGGTTTTTGATAAAGGCTGGATGGAGGATGGCGAAGGGCGGCATATCGATTTTCGCAATACCATCATCATTCTGACCTCCAACGTCGGCACGGATCTGATTAGCGCTATGTGCGCCGACCCGGATTTAATCCCGGAGCCGGAAGCGCTGGGCAGCGCGCTGCGTCAGCCGTTATTACAGGTCTTCCCGCCTGCGCTACTGGGGCGTTTGCTGGTGGTGCCGTATTACCCGCTCAGCGATGACATGCTGGCGCAAATTGTGCGTCTGCAACTGAAGCGCATTCAGCGTCGTCTTGAAGAAAACCACGGCATTATTTCAGAGATAGATGACAGCGTGATCCAACACATTGTGCAACGGTGTACGGAAGTCGAGTCGGGCGGACGTATGGTTGACGCCATTCTTACTAACACATTGCTTCCGCAGATGAGCCAAATTTTGCTAACCGCCAGCCGCAGTGATGAGCAGTATCAACGCCTGCATATTACCTGCGAGCAGGGCGAGTTTCATTGTCAGTTTGCCGCGTAACGCGATCATAAAGAGAGCTTTTGACTATGACGGATAATGATAACAATCGGACTGTCCCTAACGCACTGCCGATCGGATACCGCTTTAACGAGTTTGAAATTAAAGAGGTGATCGGCGGCGGCGGCTTTGGCATCGTGTACCGGGCCTGGGATCACCAGCTTGAGCGCACCATCGCTATTAAAGAATTTATGCCCGCTTCTCTGGCGATCCGTAACGATGATATGAATCTGGTGCTGCGCAGCGAGCGCTTCAGCAAAGCCTTTTCCGCCGGGCTGAACAGTTTTATCCAGGAGGCGCGGTTACTGGCGCGCTTTAATCATCCTAATCTGGTGCACGTACTGCGCTTCTGGGTACAGAACGACACCGCCTACATGGGCACCCTGTTTTACAGCGGCACCGCACTTTCCCGGCTGCGTGAACAGAACCCCACGCTGGTGAATGAAGCCTGGATCCGCCGGATGCTGCCAACGCTGCTTGGTGCGGTGAAAACGCTCCATGATGAAGGGTATCTGCACCGCGATATCTCACTGGATAACATTCAGATGCAGGATAACGGCCTGCCGGTGCTGCTGGATTTCGGCTCGGCCCGCCGCACCATCGGCAATTTGTCCGATGAAACGGAAACCATGCTGCGTCCCGGCTTCGCCCCCATTGAACAGTACACCGATGACAATGAAAGCGAGCAGGGCCCCTGGACCGATATCTACGCGCTTGGCGCGGTGCTGTACACGCTGATTGTCGGCTCGCCGCCGCCGGTGAGCGTGGTGCGCAGTATTCAGGACAGCTATCAACCGCTGGCAGAGCGCCCGTTGCCGGGCTATTCATTACCGCTGTTACAGG
This sequence comes from Enterobacteriaceae bacterium UBA5654, assembly GCA_002421005.1. Lineage (GTDB taxonomy): Bacteria > Pseudomonadota > Gammaproteobacteria > Enterobacterales > Enterobacteriaceae > Superficieibacter. The sequence goes on from DIJC01000024.1 coordinate 177,529, forward strand.
CGATTGACCGGGCGCTGGCGCTGCGTATGGAAGATCGCCCGCAGTCGATTGATGAGTTTGCCGCGCTGATTGAGATGCCGGTTGCCGGTCCTGCCGATGGGCTGGGCGTGAAGAAGCCGGGTACGATGCTGGTGCCGGTGGAAGAGCCGGAGGCCGAAGCCTCGGTCCTCGACTGGCGGCGCTATAAAGTCCCCGGCATGATTGCCGCAGGCGTACTGGCAGGCGTTATCGTCGGGGCGCTGGTGTTTGGCGGCAGCGAGAAACAGGCCGCCCCGGACACCGCCAGCGCCACCCCGACCCCACCCGCGCAGACAGCGCCGACGGTGCCGCCCGTTCAGCCAGCGACAACGCCAGCCGAAAGCACCCCGGCAAAAGTCGACAACGCGCCGCCTGCTGCCGTTACCACTCCGCCTGCCGCCGCCGAAGCGGCACCGGTCGCGCTGGTTTACGTGCGTATCCAGAATGGCGAAGCGCTGGCGCTGAACGGCAAAGCGGTATCGCTGACCCCGGCGACCAACGGCTTCGGATCGCTGAAGCTGGCGCCGGGGCGCTACGAGTTCACGGTGCAGGGCAACGGTCAGACCCGTACCCGCGCACTGGAGATTGATAAACCCGGCACCTGGTTTATCAATCCGCAATGATAATTCATTCAACGCTGCCCACACGGGCGCGCTGCTGTCAGATCAGGATGTAATCATGCTTAACCGAATTACTGTCCGGCTCCCGGTCGACGGTCTGCTGTTCTGGAAACTCTCCGGTCGTGAAGCGATGTCCGAATCGTTCACGCTGACCCTGACGCTGCTCGGCACCGATGCACGCATTGACCGCAGCAAACTGCTTGGTCAGCCGGTGACGGTGACCATTCCCACGGAAAGCCTGGCTGCGCCGCGCTGCCTTAACGGCAAAATCACCCGCGCGGCGGTCAGCGCCGCTGAACTGTCCGGCACCCGCTACGCGGTGTACCAGCTGACGGTGGAGCCGGACCTGTGGCCGATGAAGCGCGACCGTAACCTGCGTATTTTCCAGGGGCAGACGGTGCCGCAGATTATCAAAACCCTGCTGGGCGAGTACCAGGTGAACCTGGAGGACCGGCTCACCGGCAGCTACCGGGTGTGGGATTACTGCGTCCAGTACCAGGAAAGCAGCCTGGATTTTATCAGCCGCCTGATGGAGCTGGAGGGCATCGCTTACCATTTTCAGCATGAGGCGGACCGCCACACCCTGGTGCTGACCGACGCCGCCACCCAGCACCAGCCGGTTGCCGGTTATGAAACCATTCCCTATCACCAGACGCCGTCGGGCGGCAGCACGGATGAAGAGGGCATCAGCCAGTGGGCGCTGGAGGACAGCGTGACGCCGGGAATTTACAGCCTCGACGACTACGACTTCCGCAAGCCCGGCGCGTGGCTGTTCCAGGCCCGGCAGAACCCGGCCTCGCCGCAGCCGGGGAACATCGACGTTTATGACTGGCCGGGGCGTTTTGTCGAGCACGGGCACGGGGAGTTCTACGCCCGGATACGCCAGGAGCGCTGGCAGGTGGAGCACCAGCAGATCCAGGCCACCGCCACGGCGGTGGGCATTGCGCCCGGCCGCACCTTCGCCCTGAGCAACGCGCCGTTTTTCAGCGATAACGGCGAGTACCTGACCACCGCCGCAGGCTACTACTTCGAGGAAAACCGCTACGCCAGCGGGGACAGCGGCGAGACGGTGCACCGGATCGATTTCACGGTGATCCCGTCGGCGGTGACCTTCCGCCCCGCCCCGGTCACGGCGTGGCCGCGCACTTTCGGCCCGCAGACGGCAAAAGTGGTGGGACCGCAGGGCGAGAGCATCTGGACCGACAAATACGGGCGCATCAAGGTGAAATTTCACTGGGATCGACAGGCGAAAGGCGACGACACCAGCTCCTGCTGGGTGCGCGTCTCCAGCGCCTGGGCGGGACAGGGCTTCGGCGGGGTGCAAATTCCGCGCGTGGGTGACGAAGTGGTGATCGACTTTATCAACGGCGACCCGGATCGCCCCATCGTCACCGGACGGGTCTATAACGAAGCGAGTATGCCGCCGTGGGCGCTGCCTGCCGCCGCCACGCAGATGGGTTTTCTGAGCCGCTCGAAGGATGGCTCGGTCGATAACGCCAACGCCCTGCGCTTTGAGGACAAAGCGGGCGAAGAGCAGGTATGGGTGCAGGCGGAACGTAACCTTGATACCAACGTTAAGAACGACGAAACCCACACCATCGAAAAAAATCACACTCAGTTTATCGGCGAAAACGAAACTCTGCGGGTGGTGAAGGACCAGAACGCGGGGGTCAAAGGCAATATTACCTGTCTGACGGGCAATACCCGCAACGATAAAGTCGTCAATAATTTCACGCTTGCTGCCGGTAATACGCTGCGGCTGGAGTGTGGCGAAAGCGCTATTGAACTCACGCAGGATGGCAGCGTCAATATTATTGGTAATACTTTTAATTTCACCGCCAAAAAAAGCGCACAGATTAATACCCTCACCGGGGAACTGCATCTGAACCCGGACGGGGGCGGCAATGCGATTGATGCACCGGGCACCGGGCATCAAAGCGATATTCAGCAGGAAGTGGATGAATTTTTCGTTTTTAACGCGGGTAAATAATCGAACGGAATAAACGCTATGCTTAACCGAATTACTGTCCGGCTCCCGGTCGACGGTCTGCTGTTCTGGAAACTCTCCGGTCGTGAAGCGATGTCCGAATCGTTCACGCTGACCCTGACGCTGCTCGGCACCGATGCGCGCATTGACCGCAGCAAACTGCTTGGTCAGCCGGTGACGGTGACCATTCCCACGGAAAGCCTGGCCGCGCCGCGCTGCCTTAACGGCAAAATCACCCGCGCGGTGGTCAGCGCCGCCGAACTGTCCGGCACCCGCTAC
>DIJC01000024.1:180446-180677 GCA_002421005.1 Enterobacteriaceae bacterium UBA5654
GGGCAGACGGTGCCGCAGATTGTCAAAACCCTGCTGGGCGAGTACCAGGTGAACCTGGAGGACCGGCTCACCGGCAGCTACCGGGTGTGGGATTACTGCGTTCAGTACCAGGAAAGCAGCCTGGACTTTATCAGCCGTCTGATGGAGCTGGAGGGCATCGCTTACCATTTTCAGCATGAGGCGGACCGCCACACCCTGGTGCTGACCGATGCCGCCACCCAGCACCAGCCG
>DIJC01000024.1:180977-320289 GCA_002421005.1 Enterobacteriaceae bacterium UBA5654
CACGGCGTGGCCGCGCACTTTTGGCCCGCAGACGGCAAAAGTGGTGGGACCGCAGGGCGAGAGCATCTGGACCGACAAATACGGGCGCATCAAGGTGAAATTCCACTGGGATCGACAGGCGAAAGGCGACGACACCAGCTCCTGCTGGGTGCGCGTCTCCAGCGCCTGGGCGGGACAGGGCTTCGGCGGGGTGCAGATCCCGCGCGTGGGCGACGAAGTGGTGATCGACTTTATCAACGGCGACCCGGATCGCCCCATCGTCACCGGACGGGTCTATAACGAATCCAGTATGCCGCCGTGGGCGCTGCCCGCCGCCGCCACCCAGATGGGCTTTATGACCCGCAGTAAAGACGGCCATCAGGATAACGCCAGCTACCTTTTCTTTGAGGATAAAGCGGGCAGCGAAGCCATTGAGATGCATTCTGAGAAAGACATGAAGATCTCCGTGGAAAACGACAAGACGGTGGACATTGACGGGCATCTGTCAACCACGGTGAAGAAAACCGAAACGCGTAAAGTTGGCGAGGACGGCACCTTTGCGTTTGCGGCAAAGCGCACCACCACCGTGGAGGATCTGGAAACCAAATCCTACAACAATGGCGAGAAAACCACGGTCGATAAGGGCCGCAATTTCACTATCGTCAGCGGCGGCGAGATTAACAACATCACCGGCAACCGCGACACCACCGTGGATGGCAATGAGACGTACCACATTACCGGAACGCTGACGGAAGACATTGACCTCGGCGTGAAGACCACCATCAAGGGCGCAGGCCGGGATGAAAAAGTTGAGGGCGGCGTGCTGGTCAATATAGACAGCGGCGACTGGACGCAAAATGTTAACGCGGGCGCGATCGGTATTTACAGCCCGAATCTCATTAAGCTGACCAGCGGAACGAAAGTGTTAATCGAATCGCCCGCGTTTGAAACGACCGACACCTCCACCCACAGTTTTGCCGAGCAGGCGATGAGCTACGCCAGTAAACGCATCACCTTTGATACGTTTGCCATCAGTGGGAAATTACTTTCCGCCAGCTGGACCCAGTCTTATTTTTCCTCCACCCCGCTTTCCTTCAGCCATAAAGCTTTCGAATGGAAAAACAGCGCGATGGAGATGAAATTACTGGGCGCATTTATTTCGTCGGGCCAGGTCCATATCAGTTCCAAACTGATGACTTTATTTTTATAGGAAACCAATTATGTGGGATGCAATCGGTCTGACGCTAAAAATCCTTATTGGCGTAATCGCGACCCTCGCTCTGGGGCGACTGTTTTTTTTCGAGTTTATTCCGATGATCAAAGAGGGCATCGTGGAAAACCGGGTGCGGGAAAAAGGAGTGGCGGTCAATGCGGATATTATTGCCGCTCACCAGACCAGCGCCTGGGGCGGGAATAAACCCATTTATTTATTAACCTTCCGGTTTGTTACTGAAGATAACGTGCAGGTCGAATCCAGCCTGTCGAAAGCGCTGACGTTCGAAGAAATCGAAAAATTTAAGCCCGGCAACGGCACCACCATTAAATACGATCCGAAAGATCCGAAGAAAATCGCCTTATATGATAAGCCGCTGATCTTCGGCGATCATATCCGCTGATAGCGATCGTCACAGGCGTTAACGCCTGTCGTTATTATTGCCTTTGAAGGATGCCCGGCATGAAAATCGTAAAGCCTCTGCGCCTGAGCGTACTGAATCGTCCGTACCGCTGGCAGGGGAAAAATCATCTTGGGGTATCGGTGCTGGCGCTGGCGGATATGGGGGAAAATCCCAGACTTCGCCCGGAGATGGAGCTGTGGCAACTGGCGGCCAACGAGTTGCAGACCAGCGGCGGGGTGGTCGATCTGGCGATCCCGAAAGCGCAGGCCGAATTCCTGGCGTCGGGCTATGCCTTTACCCATCATCAGCAGGATAAAACCGCCTGCGCGGTGCGCATTGACGTCGGCAATTTAAGCAAGACGCTGGTGAGTTTCGGCGATCGTTACTGGTCGGGCAATCGGATGACCCCGCCGCAGCCGTTTACGCAGATGCCTCTCGACTGGACCCGCGCTTACGGCGGTGAAGGGTTTGCCGAGAATCCGCACGGCATCGGCTTTCGCCCCGATATGCGCGAGGGGCATGAGTTTCACCCCCTGCCGAATATCGAACCTTTTGAGGGGCGCATTACCTCGCCGAAGCAAAAGCCGGAGCCGGTCAGCTTCGGGCCGCTGGATCTGCTCTGGCCGCGCCGGTTTAGCCGGATGGGCAAAAAGTATGACGCCAGCTGGCTGCAACAGGATTTTCCCGGCTTCGCACGGGACATCGACTGGCGCGTATTTAACGCCGCCAGCCCCGATCAGTGGTGGGCGGAAAAGGACGCTCTGCCTGCCGGAGCCAACTGGCGCATCTGGAATATGCACCCGGAAAAACCGCTCCAGGAAGGCCGTCTGCCCTTGTGGCAGGCGCGCTGTTTTATCAACCGCCAGCGCGGCGAAGAGACGCTTTTTGAAGAGATCGCGCTGCGCCCGACCACCGTCTGGTTTTTCCCGCACCTGGAACAGATGATCCTCATCTGGCACGGTCATATCCGCATTAATGAAGACGATGCTGCCGACGTGCTGCAACTGCTGCCCGCGCTGGAAAAGCAGGGCGCTTCCCGCTCGGTCAGCCACTACCGCAAGGTGCTGACTCAGCGGATGGATAAAGAGAAAGGCGCGATTTTCGCCTTTCGCGAAAAAGATCTGCTGCCGGAAGAGGCCATCGGCCCGTGGATTGACAGCGAAGTCGCGCAAAACGCCAGCCCGATGAGCGACAACCTGAAGCATCGCGCTCAGCAACTGCAGGAGCAGCATCGGGCAATGCTGGAAAAAAACGGTGGTGATATTAACGACCTGCTTAACGAGATGGACGACCCGCAGATCCCGGCGCTGGAAGACCTGCCGGAATTTATCGAAAAAATGGATCGCCGGATGGCAGAGATGAAAGCGGCGGCGGAAGAGGAACAGCGCGAGCTGGAGAAAAAATATCCGCCGCGGCGCGATGATGACAATCAGCCGCGCGGGCCGGAAGCGATGTATTTAATGCAGGAGATGATGGCGCAGAATACCAGCGCTGTTAGCGAAAGCAAGCTGGCGCAAAGCCGCGAGGCGCTGCATCAGATGTACATGATGTCAGTACAGCATCAGCCGCCAGCGCGGCGGCTGACCGGCGATCTGGCGCAGATTATCCGTCAGCGGGCCGAACGCTGCATGGCCCAGGGCGGCGATTTTCGCGGAATGGATCTGACCGGGGCCGATTTTTCCGGTATGGATTTGCGCGGCGCGGATTTCAGTAAAGCGCTGCTGGAGTGTGCGGATCTCAGCCACTGTCAGCTTGACGGTGCCTGTTTTCACCAGGCGATGCTGGCGCGTGCGGAAATGCATCACACTTCCGTGCGCCAGTGCGATTTTACCGGAGCCAGCCTGGCGCTGGCCCAGTGCTGCCACTGTGATTTCAGCGGCGCGCAGCTTAAGGAAACCGCGTTGCAGGAAGCGCTGTTTGATGACTGCGGCTTCGACGACGCGCGGCTTGATAACCTGCTGCTGCGCGAAGCCTGGCTTACCCGCTGCCGCTTCACGCGCGCCACGCTTGAAGGCTGCGTTTTTATGGAACTGACCCTGCCGGAGCTGGATTTCAGCCATGCCCGGCTGAAAAGAACCACGTTTTTGCAATCGACGCTGGAGGCCGCGCGCTTCAGCCACGCGGTGCTTGAAGACTGCTCTTTTATTGAAACCCGCGCAGAGCAGGCGCGATTTGATGAGGCGACGTGGATCAACTGTTCCGCCGTCACGCAAAGCGTCTTCAACGGGGCCGACTTTACCGGCGCGACGTTCAGGTACAGTAACCTGCGTCAGACGGCGTTGCACGGCGCACGCTTTACGCGGGCAAAGCTGGAAAACAGCGATATGAGCGAAGCGGATTGCCGTCAGGCGAATTTTGTCCGCGCCTGTCTGGCGGGCAGCCTGTTTATCCGCACCAACTTCAGCCATGCCGATTTTACCGATGCCAATCTGATGGCTGCCATCTTGCAGAAAAGCCAGCTGGCCGGTGCGGTTTTCCGGGGAGCCAACCTGTTTCGCGCCGATCTCTCCCAGTCCTTTACCAGTAGCGAAACCCGGCTGGACGGCGCGTATACCAAACGCATCAAAAGTCTGCCGAAGCGAGACGGAGAGATAATTTGACAGCACTTAGCGCAGCCGAACTGCAACGGCAGATAAAAGCGGGCGAGGTCATCAGCGAGATAGCGCTGGATGACCTGGATTTTAAGGGGTACGACCTCGCCGGGGGCATTTTTCAGGCGGTTTCACTCAACGGCGTGGATTTGCGCGGGGTCAGGCTGGAGGAGACGGTTTTTACCGAATGCCTGATGAACGGGGCCGTTTTCGACGGCGCGGATCTTAACAAGACGGCGTTTAACCAGTGTGAACTGGCGAATGCTTCGTTCTGCGACAGCGGGTTAAAAGAGTGCGTCTTCAGCCAGTGTACTTTGACCGGCAGTCGTTTCTCGCGCAGCACGCTGAATACCACGCAGTTTATGAACAACGCCCTGGATGACAGCGCGTTTCATCAGGCCCAACTGCACAGCAGCACTTTCTTTCAATCGACGCTGGCGCGCAGCATCTTTGACGATTGCCAGAGCCTGCAAACGACGTTTTACGATATCGATCTGCGCACCGCTTCGCTGGCGCGCGGGCGCTTTGAACGCAGCGTCTTTTTTAAGTGCGACCAGCGCGGCAAAAACTATACCCGTCAGCAGTTTATCGGCTGTCAGTTTACCGATTGCCCGCTGGACGGCGCGCTGTTCAACGGATCGCAGTTAACCCAGTGCAACTTTAAGGGCGCGTCGCTGAAAGCCGCGCAGCTCAACAAGGTGAATGCCAGCCAGGCGCTGTTTATGGAGGCGGATCTGAGCGGCGCGCAGTGCCGGGGTAGCCTTTTCGATCAGGCCATTTTTGCCGGGGCGACGTTGACGCAGACGGATTTCAGCCAGAGCCGCTTCTTTCAGACCATCCTGCATCAGGTCAGCGCCCGGCAGGCGCAGTTCGCCTTTTGCGATCTGACCTACGGCGATTTTACCGGCGCGGATCTGCGCAACGCCGATTTTCGCAGTGCGACCTTTTCCCGTACCCGAATGCACCGCGCCCGCCAGGAAAATGCGTATTTTTCCGGGCGGCAGGGGATTCTGGAATATGACGAAGAACTACTGGCTGCGGAGGCGTGGAGCGTACAGCGCCAGAGCCGGAGCTAAGGAGAGAAGATGAATAAGATTAACCATAAGCTGGCGCAGAGCGTCATGCCGCCAGCGCAGGCGTCCGGGATCGTGACTCACGGCTTCGCCGATGGCAGCCTGACGGTGGAAAGCGAAGGGCGCGGCTGGCACTGCCGCCGCGCGGTAAGCTGTGTGATCGCGCCCCAGGTGGGCGATACGGTGCTGATCGCAAGCGTAGAAAATCAAATCTGGCTGCTGGCGGTACTGGAGCGCGCGGACCCGCATAGCGCTGAACTGAGCGTTCCCGGCGATTTGCGGATTGCCAGCGGGGGCGAGCTTAGCCTCGCCAGCGCTACCCTGCGCGTCAGTGCGCAGAGCGGCGACTGCCATATCAGCGACATGAAATACAGCGGCGACAAACTCTCCGCGTGGGTCACGCTGTCGCGCATTGTGGGCAAACGCGCCGAATCGGTGTGGCAGACCGTGACCCAGATCAGCCATAACCTGCTGCGTACCACCCGGCAGACGGAGCAGGTGCGCGCGGGGCAACTGGATATGAAAGCGGAAAACTATGCCCGGCTGCACGCCCACAATACGCTGATCACCTCAAAGGCGATCACCAAAGTGGATTCAGAACAGATCCATATGGGATAAGGAGCGACTATGTTTGCAAACTGCCAGCTTTTCGGCGTGGATCTCGCCTTCCCGGATGTCTGCCTGACACCGATGCCTGCGCCCACGCCGATCCCGTACCCGGATATCGCGCTGGGTCCCACGGCCATCCCCAACGCGGTGAACATTCTGTTTATGGGGATGCCCGCGCACAATATGGCGACCGTAACGCCGTTGACCAATGGCGATAACCCCGGCATTGCCACCGGCGTGGCTTCCGGCACGGTGATGGGGCCGTCCCGGCATTTGACCGGCGCGTTTACCGTCCTGCTGAAAGGCACGCCCGCCACGCGGATGACCAGCCTTAGCCTGCAAAACTCCACTAATACCGTGGGGATGCGCATTGTGCCGAGCCAGTTTAAAGTGGTGATGCTGGCACCCTGAGCGATGTTGCCGCAACCCTAATCAGGAGACGCCTGCTATGAATATGTATGATTTGCGAAGGCAGCATCTTCATCCTAAAGAATATGAAAATATCGTTTCGCCTTCGTGGGCGAAAAATTATATCCGCAGCCATTTTGTGGTGGTGAGGGGCGCGACGAATCCATTCTTTAGTATTGATGGCATGACCTTAAAAAATCGCTTTGAATATAATCCCAATGCGGCATTTGACCCGCTCTATACGCAGAATCTCAGCAAAATAGAGAGCATGATCGATGCCGGGGATATCGTGGTTATCGATCATCTGCAACGCACCAAATTTTATTATCCGTTTTTCATTTCTGAAAACGGCGAACTGTTTTGCGTGGATGAAAATGCTTACGGCGCGCATTTTGTGAATTACGTGCTGGAAAAATATCGCTCCAGCGTGTCGCAGTCCGGTAAACCGTCGCCCACCCGCAGCGCGTTTGTCCCCGCGACGGCGCAGTACGGGCCGGGATACTGGAAAACGTCGGATAACGATTATCACGGCAGTAAGAATGTGCTTATTATGGCGATTAACCGTCTGACCAGCATGGGCGATGAGGGCCGTGTGTTTGGCTCCGACGGTAAAGATTATATGAACACCTCGCGCGATAAAATTCAGCTCTGGACGCCGTTACCGGCTGACCTGGCGGATGACGCCAGAGCCACTCTTTCACAGCGCTCGGTCATCAGACGCTACGGCGAAAAACGCGCGACCTACCAAAAATATCAGGAAAGCGACGATGCATGGGCGGTCAGCGGTAAATCATGGCAGTGGATCCCCGGCGTAAGAGATGAGGATTATGAATTTAAAAACTAAAATATTTTATTTCTGGGGCGCAATGGATGTGCTGGCTATTGCAATGTACGTCATCGCGTCGGTGTCCAATGGACGGGTGCCCTTTATTTCTGATTTTATCGCCTTTACCGGTATGGATAACAACGTCACCGGCGACGGCGGCTATAGCGTAGCCGTCACTTTGTTTTTTGTTCTCGACCTGATCATGCTGCTGTCGTTATTTGTTTCGGCAGCGCTGTTTTTTAAGAAACACCGTTATGCAGTGCGATTTGCCCTCTGCCAGGAAGTGCTGCGCTTTATTGCCTCGCGCTATTCGCTGGCGCTTTTCCCCGCGCTAACGGGATTATTCGGCGCGGGAAACAGCTGGATTTATCTGTCGCTGTTTATTCTCTCTGAACTGCTCAAAATTGGCTCGCTGATTTACGTGATTAAGGCCGACCGTCACGCCGCGCCTCATTCTGTCATTCGTTAATACGGGGTGGAAACCGCTTAATGTCACCACAAAATTCAGTCTGCCTGTTTACTGAAGGTCAGGTCACGCTGCCTGACGGTTATCAGGACCGCACGGTTAACGCCTTTATTCCTCCTGCCGCCCACGCGCCCGCGCTGAATATTGCGCGCGATACTCTCAACCCGGACGAAACGCTGGCTGCGTATATCGACCGTCAACTGGCGCTGATGGAAAAACATCTGAAAGGCTGGAAACAGGGACTGCGCGACGCGGCTACGCTCGGCAATAACCTGTTACAGGGTGAAATCGTCCATGCCAGTTATCTACGCGACGGCAGGCGGATCTGGCAGCAGCAGGCGGTGTTTAATTCCGCAGATCGGCAGGTTCTGGTCTTCACCATGAGTTCTTCTGCCGCATTCAACGATGCGGATAACGCGCTATTTCTCGCCCTGCTCGCCAGTTTTCATTTTCACGCCTGATAATAAGGATTTTTGCCATGTTTGAAGCAGCCCGCATCGATGACGATATCGGTCATTCGGGTGCCCTGGCCGGGATGATCGCCGGAACGATTGTCGGCGGGATCATCGCGGCAGCGGGCGGCTGGGCCTCTACCGCGCTTTTTATCGCGGGCATAGGGGCTTCCTGCCTGGGCGTAGGGCTACTGCTTATCGGCCTCAGCTTTGTTGTCGGTACGGTGTCCGCCAATCTGGCGGTGTCGGCGAGGGACAGCATCGCGGAGGACGGGGCCAGCAGGATGACCAAAAAAGGAACCATCAAAACAGGCTCCCGCAACGTCTTCACCAACAGCAGACGCGCCGCCCTTGCCGTCATCAGCATTGTGGATTGCCAGGACGACGGCCCGACAATGCAGATGTCGGAAGGATCGTCTCTGGTCTTTATCAACAGCCAGCCCGCTTCCCGTATCGGCGACCAGACCACCTGCGGCGCGAAGGTGATGACCGGCTCCGACAACGTGTTTATCGGTGGCCCGCCCAAGGCGATGCTGCCCATCAAGCCAGAAGTGCCTTCGTGGGTCTATAAAGCGTCCGATCTGACGCTGTTATTAGCCGGACTTTTCGGCGGTATACGCGGAGCCGTCGGTAAAGCAGGGGCGATAGCCCGACAGCTGGCGAAGATCCCCGGTATCAATAAAATCATGCAGATCGCCTGCCGCTCCGGCGCGTTGATGGTTGGCCTGGCTGCCGTCGGGATTATCGTTCGCCCGGTGCATATTGTCAGCGGGCAAAAATTCCTCGCGGGTGATGACGAGCTGGATTTTGAGCTGCCCTCCCGCCTGCCCGTGCGCTGGCAGCGCTACTGGCGCAGCGGCAACCCCGGCGACAGCGTGCTGGGGCGCGGCTGGAACCTGTTCTGGGAGACCCGGCTGGAGCGCTATCAGGACGGCCTGGTCTGGCGCGCGCCGACCGGGGATTACGTCTCTTTTCCCCTTGTGCCCAGGGGGATGCGCACCTGGTGCGAGTCCGAGAAGCAATGGCTGGAACATCACCGCGACGATAGCTGGTCGGTGTATGACCTCAGCGGTGAACGCTGGCACTTTGCGCCGTTGCAGGATGACGCGCCCTCCCTGCTACAGCGGCTGTCCGAACCCTGCGGCAACGATATTCTTTTTGAGTGGAACGGGGACCATACGCTTCATGCGCTGACCGACAGCGCCGGCCAGCGCGTGGTTTGCCGTTATGAAGGCAACCGTCTCGTCGGTGCCTGGCTGGATGATGACGTCTGTCTCGTCAGCTACGCCTACGATGAGCAGCGCCAACTGATCGTGGTATCAGGGCGTGGCGGTCAGCTGCGTCGGCGTTTCCGCTGGCAGGACGGGCTGATGATCGCCCATGAAGATGCCAACGGCTTGCTCAGTGAATACCAGTGGCAGGAGATTAACGGGCTACCGCGCGTGGTTGCTTTCCGGCACAGCGGCGGCGAGCAGATGACGCTTGAGTATGACTTCGCTAACGGTACGCGCCGTGCCATCCGCGATGACGGAGCCGAGGCGCACTGGCTGATTGACGATGATGATAACGTTGCCCGCTTTACGGACTTCGATGGTCGGCAGACCGCTTTTGTCTACCGCAACGGCGAGCTTTGTGACGTCATCCTGCCCGGCGGCGCTATCCGCGCCAGCGTCTGGGATCATTATGGTCGTATGACGCAGGAGACGGACCCGGCGGGGCGGCAGACGATTTGGCACTGGTATCGCCTGACCGACCGTATCACCCGCATTCAGTATCCTGATTTCACCTCTGACCATAACGAGTACGATCTCAGCGGTCGCCTGCTGGCTGAAACAGATGTCTGCGGCAACACCACAACGTATCACTATGCCGATGCTGAAGAGACGTTGCCGGATCGCATCACCGATGCCATCGGCGGCGTGGTCAGGATGGAGTGGAACCGTCAGGGACTGCTGACGCAGCGTACCGATTGTTCCGGCAGCGTGACCCGCTTCAGCTACGATCGCTTCGGGCAACTGGTCAGCAGCGAAGATGCGGAAGGTAACGTCACCCGCCGGGAATGGAACGCGGCGGGGCTGATTAGCGCAGTGATTTACCCGGACGGCAGCCGCGAGTCGCTAATCTGGAACGAACGCGGTCAGCTCAGCGCCTGGTGTGATCCGCTGGAAGATGAGATGCGCTGGACGTACAACGCGCTGGGCCAGCCGGTCAGCCTTACCGATCGTCTTAACCGCACCCGTCGCTGGCATTACGATCCGCGTGGCAACCTGCTGCGGCTGGAGAACGGTAACGGCGGCGAATACCGCTTTACGCGGGACGCCGCAGGCCGCCTGCTCAGCGAACTCCGCCCGGATGAGACGGCGCGTTATATGGAGTGGGACGCGCGGGGCTTTATGAGCGCGCTGCGGGAGGAGGGCAAACCCGCTGCCGATGGCGGCATCGCCCGGCGTCAGGAGCAGTTCAGCTACGACGACAGCGGCCTGCTGACCGGACGCCGCCACCGCCATGCGGAGTACCGCTATTTGCGTAAACAGAGCGGACAGCTTGCCAGCGTGCAGCGTATTCCCACCACAGAAGGCGCGGCGCTGGGCATTGAACGCGATAACGTGGACTTTACCCTGGACGCTGCCGGGCGCGTGCTGGGCGAGTCCGGCGTCAACGGCGCGCTTGCCTGTGAGTGGGATGCGCTCGGCAACCTGACTTCCCTCACGCTGCCCGGCGCACAGCAGATATCATGGCTGCATTACGGCTCCGGTCACGTCAGCGCCATTCGTTTTGGGCAGCAACTGGTGACGGAGTTCACCCGCGACCGCCTGCACCGGGAGATCCAGCGCAGCCAGGGCGCACGCGAACAGTTCCGCCAGTACGACCGCCTCGGCAGGCGCACCCTACAGCGCAGCGAACTTAGCACCGATATCGCCCTGCCGGAGCAAACGATCCTCGAACGCCTTTACCGCTACACCGGACGCGGTGAACTGGCGGGGGTCAGCGACACCCTGCGCGGAGAAATCAGCTATGGCTACGATGCGGAAGGCCGCTTGCTCCGGCACTATGAAGCCAGGCAGGGACACAAGAACAACCATTTCCGCTACGACGCTGCCGATAATCTGGCCGCAAACGATGACGAGTCGCCCGCCGTACCGCTGACCGACAACCGTTTGCAGCACTGGCAGAACCTGTTCATGAAGTACGACGCGTGGGGCAACCTTATCAGTCGCCGCAGCGGTCTTTATGAGCAGCATTTTACCTGGGATGCAGAAAATCGGTTGGTCACAGCCCACGGAACCGGGCCGGAAGGCCGTTTCCGCGCGCACTATCACTATGATGCGCTGGGCAGACGAACTCGCAAAACCGTCAGCACTGGCCGTGGTACCACCACCATCCGCTTTCTCTGGCAGGGCTACCGTCTATTACAGGAACAGCATGAGGGAGGGCGTGACAGCACTTACCTCTACGATCCGAATGAGGCCTGGAGCCCGCTGGCACGTATCGATCACCCCGATACCGCGAATGAGGGAGAGATCCTCTGGTTCAGTACCGACCTGAACAGCGCTCCGCTTGAAGTCACCGACGCCAGCGGCGCAGTACGCTGGAGCGGGCAGTACGGCAGTTTTGGTGAAGTACGCTACCAGAGTGAAGGCCTGTCTCGGCTGGCGAACAGCGCCACGCTGCGGCATCAGCCCCTGCGCTACGCCGGGCAATATGCCGACGGTGAAACGGGTTTACACTATAATCTGTTTAGGTATTATGACCCGCAGGTCGGACGGTTTGTGGTGCAGGATCCGGTGGGGCTGGCGGGGGGAGTAAACCTTTACTCATATGTCAAAAATCCACTTACATGGATAGATCCATTAGGATTAGCTGGATGTAATGCTCAATTTAAATCGAGAAATGAAGCATTCAGGGCAGCGAAAAGAGATGCAGGGATACCTATGAACCAGCATCCGTCAGCAGTGAAAAAAGTTCAGCTAACTGATAGAGACGGACATGCAATCAAAGACAGTGATTTTAATATACTAGAATCGAGAGAATATCATTATACACGGCCAGACGGTTCCAGAGTTGTTATTCAGGAACATTCAGCCGGACACACGTATGGCCCTCCAGGTACTCCGGGAAATCAAGGGCCGCATTTTAACCCAAGACCATTTGACCCTAAAACTGGGAACGGCTCGAGAAATGGTTCTGTTAGTGGTTCATATGACCATTATGAATTCCCTGGAGGATTGTAATTATGTGGTTTGATTTTGCTCACGGGAAAGAGAAAGTTAAATTCATGTTTAACAATGAGTTATCTCTTGATGGTTCTGAATTTGAGAATTTCCTATTTTATGATCTCTCAAAAATAAGAATGTGTTTTAATACGAAGTATATGCCGAAAAAAACACCAGATAAATGGAGAAACATAGAGTTTAATGGATTATCTATAACGTTAATACTTGTTGGGATAAATAATTTAAATTTACGAGGAGAGAGAATGGGTTTTATATGCTCACCAGTAATTGAACGAATAGGTAATGAAATAATATTTTCTATTGATAGCGGAGATGACTTTCATTTATCATGTGCCGCCGAAGTAATTGTTATTGATTCAATTGAACCATATTTAGATCAGCGCTGGAAATAATATAAATATTCTAATTCCGGGAAGTATTTGAACTTCCCGGCTTTATATCATTTAACTCTAATTTAGTACACTAAACACTCCCTCTGTGAGCGTCTAAACCGCCTGCTGCACCTGATAAAGCTGTTCGCGCAGTTCCTGCATCTCGTTACCATCAGCCATCAGCTCGATGTACCTATCGGAGATCTTCACGGAAACGCCTGTCCCGGCCTCAAATCCCGCAGTCACCCTTAATCGAATTACAGGGATGTTATGAATAATAAGTTGCCGTGCATGTTTTGCTGTTCTCATGACGGGGGTGGAGATAGTCCACAGTGTAGGAACACTGCGCTTTTTAAATGCACAAATAAAGCTGTTTTCAGCTTTAATCATCTGATTTAATGGTAAAATAAGCATTATGTAGATAGAAGAATTCATCAGAGTATGGCGGTAGCGTGTCAGTATGATAGGGGGGCTTTAATGCATTGCCTCCTGAACTGACAGTGCGATCGGTATGATGGACTGATTTATCGACCTGAGCCGATTGGGCTAAGAGTCGGGTTAAACTTATATGCATATGCGCCGAATCCTCTTACTTGGATTGACCCTTTAGGATTAAGAAAATGTACTGGCGGTTTTTCGAGTGCAGATGATGCAGCAAGAGCTGCTTTAAATAAATATAACCCTATGTCTATATTTAAAAACAGAGAGTACGGCGATATTTTATATAGAGCCAAAGATGGTTCTTATGGATATACGCGTGGTCGCTTAGGTACTGGTAGAACAGCCCCACCTTTTAGACAATCAGCAGGTGGATTACCAAAAAGCTCCACACCCGTTGGGCAATACCATACACATGGCGATTATTCGGATGCACGTTTTAACCGGACGAATAAGGCAGGCGATTATCATGATAGTGATATATTTTCTGGTGCTGACATAAGAATTCACAACAGTGCTAATGATATATTCCCTGGCTATACTGATGCTCCAGGAACGCCAAGTAGTGGTTTTTGGAAAATTTTTGATAGAGTCAGCGGTCCTGCTGATGCAACATCTTTATAAAGGAAAATGTATGAGTCAGGATGAATTTATATGTAAGCTAGATAAAAAATACACCCCATATTTATTAAAAGCTATTGGCGCTGTGATGAATAGTGAGTTCGTTACTTCAGGTATGCATGATATTTCTAAATATTACATTTCTTTTGATGGTAAAACTAACAAAAGAGATAATAAAACATGCTATACAATTCGTTTTTATGCTCATGAAATAACGCAAGATAACTGGATGTATATGTCAGCAGGGATTGCTGGAGGAGTAAATGTAGATATCGATGTAGTGACCCAAGAGATTATTTTTATTTACGGCGATCGTTAATATTAATAAAGCCGGGAAGTTACTTGAATTCCCGGCTTTTTATTTTTAACTCCCGTTCAGCATACTAAACATCCCTTTTCGCATCCCCTTAACCACCTGTTTAACCTGATATAGTTCCTCCCGCAGTTCCTGCACCTCGTCACTGTCAGTGATGATGGTCAGGCACCCCTCGGAGATCTTCACGGTAACACCCCGCCCGGTATCAAATCCCGCCTCAGCCAGCTAGTCGCCTTTAAAATGCAGACTGTTGCTTGTGATTAAAAATTCTTAATCTACTGATTTTATGATAAAATAAGCATTGGGCAGATAGATGGATTTATCAGGGGATGGCGGTAGCATGTCAGTGCGATACAGGTGATTTGATGAACTACCTCCAGAACTGGTAGTACGCTCGGTGTGATGGACCGAATTATTGACCTGATCCGATAGGGCTGGCGGGGGGATAAACCTCTATGCTTATGCGCCGAATCCGTTAAGTCATATTGATCCTCTAGATTTGACGAATTGCAATATTTCTAAAAATATTCATGACGGAGCACAAGGAAAACACATTCCAGGACACAATAATTATCTTAATGGAAAAAGTATATTAAGCGAAAATCCCCAAAATTTTCTGGATAGATTCCATGCTGAAGACATTAATATAAGTAGGGTAATTACCGATAATAAAGTTAAAGTGGGTTTTGGTGGAATAATTGGCTCTCATAAAGATACGAGCGGCTTAAGTACACCTACATTATGGGGTATAGTTCACAGCGGTAAAAATGAAGCATACATCGTTCCTGCCTTACCTGATGTTATACCAATAGGTGGATCATGATAAATATTAATCAGTTAAAGCTAACTATATTTTCTTCCCTTCTCGGAAATATTGGGGAAAATATCCGAGCATTAGCCTTTGATTTCACAGACAATAAAATAATTATGTATGGATATCTGGATCAGGAACCGTGTGATGATGACTATGAATCTATAGATATGGCAATTACTGAAATAATGTCATCTTATTCTAACTTCACAAATCAAGATATTATACTGATTGAATCTCACGAACCTATCGGAACACTACCTTCCCATAAGGGATGGGTGTTTGTTCGAAAAGAATAATAACTCTATCGGCCGGGAAAGAAAAATTTTCCCGGCTCTTTTATTTTTATTATTCTCAATCTCCGTTTAGCATACTAAACATCCCGTCTTTCAGCGACTTAAATGCCTGCTGCGCTTGATAAAGCTGCTCGCGCAATTCCTGCACCTCGTCACTGTCGGCAATGATGGTCAGGCACCCCTCGGAGAGCCTCGCCATAATACTCGCCGTACCAAGATCAAACCTGCCTGGGCGAGGCTATCGCATTTTGCCGTGAAGCTAAATGAGAATCGGCATCGCTCTGCATTACGCCGGGCAATATACCGACGGTGAAACGGACTTATACTATAATTATGCCCCGCAGGCCGGAAAGTCTGTGGTGCAGGACCCGGTGGGGCTAAGAGGTGGGTTAAACCTGTATGCTTATGCGCCTAATCCGGTGTCATGGATAGATCCTCTCGGACTCAAATGTTGGGGAACAGCCAGAAAAGACTTCTGGAAGAATGAAGCGAAACTATATCCTCATAAATACTCATCCAGAAACCTTGCAAGAATGAATGATGGCCTTGCTCCTAAAATGAAAATTGAAGTATTTAACTTCAAAACAAGGAAACTTGAAGTTAAGGATGTATCAATGGAAATACATCATCGCAGTTTGCCGCAAAGAGGTCGTTCTCCAAAAGCCAATGAACAGTGGAATCTGGAAAAGGCTACCCCTTTGGGGCATGAAGCAATGGACCCATTTAGACACACGGGATAGGAATTACAGCGTATTATATTGGGGCCAAGCTTATGGTGACTACTAACGATTTAAGAAGCTTTATAAAAACAAAAAATTATATTTCATTATTTAATGAAGTGATTGACCAACTGAATGTTAATACTGATAAAAATGAACCATCTAGTCAGCTTTTTAATATTCATGCAGGATGTGTAAACAAATCTGGAGTTAGCTTAGATGAAATAGAAAGACTATGTTATTTAGAAAAAGAACGTCTTGTAAAATATGTTAATTTAAAAAATATTGAAATAGAAGATGATGAAGATGAATATAATGAAGGTGACGATAAAGCAGTGACGTTAGAGGTACTACCGTTTCCTAAATCTTTTTTAATTGGGGATGTTATTGAGTTTTATTTTTTAAAAAACAATCCATCTGCGCTTTCTGATTACTTGAAAAAACTAAGAATTCCAAGATCTATAAAATACGCAAAAAAATTAAAATCAATATATGATCTTCTTTGATGTCTTCTTGGCCGAGAAAATTGCTTACTGATTTTCTCGGCTACACCATGAAACAGGACTATATTATAACCTGTTCAGGTACTATTATCCTGAATGTGGGCGGTTTACGCAGCCAGACCCGATCGGGCTGGCGGGGGGATTAAATCTTTGCTCATACGTCAAAAATCCACTTACATGGATAGATCCATTAAGATTAGCTGGATATAATGCTTAATTTAAATCGAGAAATGAAGCATTCAGGGCCGCCAAAAGAGATGCAGGGATACCTATGAATCAACCACCTGATCAAATTTTCAATGTAAAAAACCAAAGAATGTAGCAATATGATCAGGTCATGATGACTGATAAATATGGTGATCCAGTACTAAACACATCGACTAAACAACCTATTTGGACAAGAGAATATCAATATACGAGATCAGACGGATCTAAAATTGTTATTCAAGACCATTCTGTGGAACACCAATACGGACAAGGTGGAATAGGAGACCAGGGTTCTCATATAAATATAAGGCCTTCTAATAATACCAGAACTGGTAGTGTACCAGGCACCTTGGATCACTATGACTTCTAAATTAGAGGATTTTACAATGTACTGGACTGATCTTCCTTGTAATGAGTTGATGAAGCGTATTTTTTCAAAGCCGCCAGAAATTGGTATTATTGAGATTTTTGATATAGAAATAAAGAGAGATGGGCCCACCATAATTGTCAATTTTGATTTAATTGATGTTTTACCTGATTTGGTTCCAGCAAAATGGGGAACACAATTTAATCGCTGTAGAGTTGGGATTTATTGTCTAGGTGTATCAAATTTTATTTTTTCTGGTATATCGACAAATATGATGGCGGGTATCTCTTTTAATTTAAGTGACAATGCTAAAGAAGTGATAATTTCAGGTGAGGATTTTAATATGAGCTTCGTATGCGATCATATTAGTCTTACTGGTCCATCCGTTTATCTTAACCGGTAATTAAAGTAGCCGGAAAGATCCCCCGATCTTCCCGGCTTTATTTCTATCTTCTCAATTACTCGCCAAATCCACTAAGCAACCAGATCCTTCACCCCCTCCACCAACTGTTTAAACTGATAAAGTTCAGTCTTCAGGGCCTGCACTTCACTGGTATCCGCAATAATCGTCAGCACGCCCTCCGATATTTTCGCCGTCACTCCCGTCCCGGTATCAAACCTGCCTGGGCGAGGCAATCGCATTTTGCCGTGAAGCGAAATGATCACTGACATCGCTCTGCATTACGCCGGGCAATATGCCGACGGTGAAACGGGTTTACACTATAATCTGTTTAGGTATTATGACCCGCAGGTCGGACGGTTTGTGGTGCAGGATCCGATAGGGCTAAGAGGTGGGTTAAACTTATATTCATATGTTCCAAACCCGTTATCATGGATCGATCCGCTTGGTTTAACGGCCTGTGGTGCTGGGGGCGCTAAACAGTCCGCAAAAAATATGTCTTTTGCGGACTGGATTAAAGCGAAAGTAAAAGGTGGGAATAATACCCATGTATATATGGGGTATAAAGATGGTAAACCCGTGTATGTGGGTATAAGTAAGGATGTGGATATTCGTGCTGGACAACATGGTGATAGATTCGATAAATTAGTTCGAATTACTGAAGAACCGCTGAATCGTGGTCATGCTCGGAGTATAGAACAAGCAATTATCCATAATAATCCACATTTTGAAAATTCCATCAATAGTATTAGTCCGACGAGAACATTATATTCAGATGCGGTTTCGTGGGGCGAAAATTGGCTTAATAACACTGGAGTCAACATAAAATGGCCGACAAACTAACTGTAATATCAAGAAATGAAAAGCAAAAAAAATGGCCAAAGGAAGGTGATGTTTTTTATTTTCAATTGAGTGATGGTCGTTTTGGTTACGGTATGGTCTCTTTAGGTAAAATGGATGTCGGCCCATTTAAGAATGCTATTGTTATATATATATATGACAATTTTATGCTGTCGCTTGACGAAAATATTGCATTGAATAAAGAAGATTTGTTACTGCCACCAATTATTACGGATGCTTCATGCTGGAAGAATGGATATTTTGTAACATTCAAAAATCTGGATTCAAATAGTATGGATATCTATCCTGAACATTACTTCAAGAATCCGATAAGAAATAAAGTGTATGATCATCATGGTACAGTAACTAACGTGTTAATTGATAATATACCAGTAGGTGAAGAGTCAATTCAGTTCCATAAGAGTGTTATAAAGTCTATTGAACATATATTAAATTAATATGAAAGCCGGGAAAAATAAAATCTTCCCGGCTTTTTTATTATCTAATATTGGTTAAATCCACTAAACAAGCACATCCTTAATCCCCTGTTTAGCCTGATAAAGCTGCTCGCGCAGATCCTGCATCTCGTTACCGTCAGCCATCAGCACGATGCACCCTTCCGAAATCTTCACCGTCACACCCCGCCCGGTATCAAATCCCGCCTCAGCCATCCAGTCGCCTTTAAAGTACAGACTGTGGCTTGTGATTAATAATGCTTAACCTACTGATTTTATGATAAAATAAATACTGGGCAGATAGATGGATTTATCAGGGTATGGCGGTAGCATGTCAGTGCGATAAAGGTGATTTGATGAACTACCTCCAGAACTGGTAGTACACTCGGTGTGATGGACTGATTTATTGACCTGATCCGATAGGGCTAAGAGGCGGGTTAAACCTGTATGCTTACGGACCAAATCCACTGTCATGGATCGACCCGTTAGGCCTTAAATGTTCTCATTCTGCTAAAAATCCTAAAGAATTTCATTCGGCTATAAATGATAAATGGGGGCATAAAATGACCCCGGCAGAAATGAGGGAAGTACAAAAAACAATAGATAGGATTAAGTCAAATAATCCATTTTATTCAAATGATGGGACAACATTTGGTAATACACATACTATAGGCAATCCTAATAGCCAGCGTCTTAATACTGGCAGTGGGCCATATAAAGAATGGACTGTAAAAACTCCTAATGCTGGAGGAAATGGGGCAAGGCGTATTGTTGTCGATACCTCTACAGGAAAAGCATACTATACTAATGATCACTATGATTCATTTATTGAAATTTCTCTTGGAGGGTGGAAATGATGAAATTAGGGAGCAGAGTATTGATTGATTTTTATAAAGTAAAAACAATAGATGATTTTTACGATCAACTATCTGATAAATTAGGATTTCCTGAATGTTTCGGTAGAAATGGTGATGCCCTGATCGATTGTCTTTTTAGCTTGTGTTATCCACAAGATGAAATGACATCTATACATGTAAGTAGCGAAGAATATTTACTGTTAGAATTAAGAGGATTCTCTTCCGTTGAGCAAAAAATAAGAGACACTCTGATAATGAGTATTGAGTTTGTTAGCAAAAAATGTAAAGAGAAAGGGCAATCTCCTTCTATTGTTTTATTATTAAACTAATCGGATAGCGCTAATCAGAATTCGGGAAGGCTTTAAACCTTCCCGGCTTTTTATTATTTAACTCTCGTTTAGCACACTAAACACCCCGCCTTTCAGCGTCTTAAACGCCTGCTGCACCTGATAAATCTGCTCGCACAGTTCCTGCATCTCGTTACCGTCAGCCATCAGCACGATGCACCCCTCCGAAATCTTCACCGTCACACCCCGCCCGGTATCAAATCCCGCCTCAGCCAGCCAGTTGCCTTTAAAGTGCAGACTGTGGCTTGTGATTGATAATGCTTAACCTTCTGATTTTATGGTAAAATAAGCATTGGGCAGATAAATGGATTTATCAGGGTATGGTGGTGACATGTAAGTGCGATACAGGTGATTTGATAAACTACTCCCAGAACGAGTAGTACGATTGTTGTGATGGACTGATTTATTGACCTGATCCGATAGGGCTGGCGGGGGGATAAACCTCTATGCTTATGCGCCGAATCCGTTAAGTCATATTGATCCTCTAGGTTTAACGAATTGCAATATTTCTAAAAATATTCATGACGGAGCACAAGGAAAACACATTCCAGGACACAATAATTATCTTAATGGGAAAAGTATATTAAGCGAAAATCCCCAGAATCTTCTGGATAGATTCCATGCTGGAGACATTAATACAAGTAGGATAATTACCGATAATAAAGTTAAAGTGGATTTTGGTGGAATAATTGGCTCTCATAAAGATATGAACGGCGTAAGTACACCTACATCGTGGGGAATAATTCACAGCGGTAAAAATGGAGCACACATCGTTCCTGCCTTACCTGATGTTATACCAATAGGTGGATCATGATAAATATTAATCAGTTAAAGCTAACTATATTTTCTGCCCTTCTCGGAAATATTGGGGAAAATATCCGGGCATTAGCCTTTGATTTCACAGACAATAAAATAATTATGTATGGATATCTGGATCAGGAACCGTGTGATGATGACTATGAATCTATAGATATAGCAATTACTGAAATAATGTCATCTTATTCTAACTTCACAAATCAAGATATTCTACTGATAGAATCTCACGAACCTATCGGAACACTACCTTCCCATAAGGGATGGGTGTTTGTTCGAAAAGAATAATAACTCTATCAGCCGGGAAAGAAAAATTTTCCCGGCTCTTTTATTTTTATTATTCTCAATCTCTGTTTAGCACACTAAACACTCCGTCTGTCAGCGTCTTAAACGCCAGCTGCGCTTGATAAAGCTGCTCGCGCAACTCCTGCACCTCGTCACTGTCAGCGATGATGGTCAGGCACCCCTCGGAGATCCTCGCTGTGCCAAGATCAAACCTGCCTGGGCGAGGCTATCGCATTTTGCCGTGAAGCTAAATGAGAATCGGCATCGCTCTGCATTACGCCGGGCAATATACCGACGGTGAAACGGACTTATACTATAATTATGCCCCGCAGGTCGGACGGTTTGTGGTGCAGGACCCGGTGGGGCTGGCGGGGGGATTAAACCTCTACAGTTACGTCAAAAATCCGCTGTCATACATTGATCCACTGGGATTAACTGGATGTTCTGTTAATTTTTCCCCGAAACAATTACAGAAAAAATTCAAACATGCTATTGATTTTGGTGTCCCCGGAAATGCTAGCAAGCAAGGTTTGGAAGTATTCGAAAATGCTATGAGAAATCATATTGATTTACCCGACACGACACCTATAGTTGGTAAATACAGATGGGACCAGGATGTCTACCATTATTTTAATCCAAAAACTAACCTTAATGTTATGACGGATATGAATGGTGATTTTATATCTGGATGGAAGCTATCAGAGAGGCAAGTGACTGATTTGTTGGAGTTGAAAAATGTGTTCTAAGGAAAATGAAACAGAATTGTTGGGGCTAATAGAGGATTTTATCTCTGGAAATATTCCTGCAATTGAATTTGAAAAAAAATATATTGCTGTATGGCGCCATTATAGAGACTCCGATGATTTCAGTAAAATTGATAAAAATATTCAAATATATGTTGATCGTGTTTTTACAACTTTAGATGTTTATTGCTCTGACCCTGAATTAAGAGATGAAAACGATCTGGATGATAATGAATTATTTAGTGAAATCATCAGGCTAAGTAATAAATGGAAGAAAAATAATTTATAACTAATAAAAGCTGGGAAGAAAATTAAACCTTCCCGACTTTTTATTATTTAACGCTCGTTCAACATACTAAACACTCCGCCTGTCAGTGTCTTAAACGCCTGCTTCACCTTCCTGCATTTCATTACCGCCAGCCATCAGCACGATGCACCCTTCCGTGATCTTCACGGTAACGTCCGTCCCGGTCTCAAACCTGCCTGGGCGAGGCAATCGCATTTTGCCGTGAAGCGAAATGATCACTGACATCGCTCTGCATTACGCCGGGCAATATGCCGACGGTAAAACGGGTTTACACTATAATTATGACCCGCAGGTCGGACGGTTTGTGGTGCAGCAGCCAAAAGACGATCCCAATAAAAAAGCCTGCTTCCCACAGGCTCCCGGAATCACTTCGCGCAGTAAATATCCTGCCCTTAAAATCGCTTACTCGATGTTCTGAATCTGTTCCCGCATCTGCTCAATCAGCACTTTCAGCTCAATCGCAGAATTAGTCACTTCAGCATTAATCGACTTCGACGCCAGGGTATTCGATTCGCGGTTAAATTCCTGCATCATAAAGTCCAGACGGCGGCCGACGGCTTCTTTTTTCTTCAGGATGTTCCAGGTTTCTTTAACGTGCGCTTCGAGGCGATCCAGTTCTTCCGCGACGTCAATGCGCTGGGCCATCAGCACCAGCTCTTGTTCCAGACGGTTGTTTTCCAACTGGACGTTAGCATCTTCCAGTTTTGCCACCAGACGTTCGCGCTGCCACTGTAAAATCTCCGGCATATGGGCGCGGACTTTAACTACTTCTGCGCTCACACCGTCCAGCCGCTGTTCGATCAGCGCTTTCAGCGCCTGGCCTTCGGTTTCACGGGCGACGATAAAGTCATCCAGCGTGCCGTCCAGCGCGGCGAGGATTTGAGCGGCAATCGCATCCAGATCCTGTTCCTGAGCGGCCATTACGCCCGGCCAGCGCAGGATATCGACCGGATTAATCTCCCCTTCGTCGCTCTGCATTTTGACCCAGTTCGCGGCAGTCACGAGCTGTTTCGCGAGCTTCTCATTCAGGTTCAGTTCACTCTGGGCACTGGCATCGGGTTCAAAACGCAGGCTGCACTCGACTTTACCGCGCGTCAGGCGGGTACGAATACGCTCGCGCACCACCGGCTCAAGGCTACGGAACTGCTCCGGCAAACGAAAATACGTTTCCAGATAACGCTGGTTTACCGAGCGCATTTCCCAGGTGGCGCTACCCCATTCGCCCTTGATTTCACGGCGGGCATAAGCGGTCATACTGCGGATCATAAACGTTCCTGTTTTTAAAGGAGAGATGGGAGGATTATAGCTATCCATGCCTTGTCATGATAGGAATAACCGCCGGAAGCCCGTATAATGCGCAGCCACATTCGTTCTAAGCCGGAGAATTCAACATGCGTCCAGCAGGCCGTAGCGTCAATCAGGTGCGTCCCGTCACCCTGACCCGTAACTATACAAAACACGCAGAAGGCTCCGTGCTGGTCGAATTTGGTGATACCAAAGTTCTGTGCACTGCGTCTATTGATGAAGGCGTGCCGCGCTTCCTGAAAGGTCAGGGGCAGGGCTGGATCACCGCCGAGTACGGTATGCTGCCGCGCTCAACCCATACCCGTAACGCGCGCGAAGCGGCGAAGGGTAAACAGGGCGGTCGCACGATGGAAATTCAGCGTCTGATTGCCCGCGCGCTGCGTGCGGCGGTGGATCTCAAAGCGCTGGGCGAGTTCACCATTACCCTCGACTGTGACGTGATCCAGGCCGATGGCGGTACGCGCACCGCATCCATTACCGGTGCCTGCGTGGCGCTGGCCGATGCGCTGAATAAGCTGGTCGCAGCCGGTAAGCTGAAAACTAATCCGCTGAAAGGCATGGTGGCAGCCGTCTCCGTGGGCATCGTCAATGGTGAAGCGGTCTGCGATCTGGAGTACGTCGAAGACTCAGCGGCAGAGACAGATATGAACGTGGTGATGACCGAAGACGGTCGCATCATTGAGGTACAGGGAACGGCCGAGGGCGAGCCGTTCACGCATGAAGAGTTACTGACCCTGCTGGCGCTGGCGCGAGGGGGAATAGAGTCCATTGTGGCGACGCAGAAGGCGGCGTTAGAAAATTAGTTTTTAAGGCGACTGAGAAGTCGCCTTTTTTTTGCCTGTAATAAAGTGAGATGAGGAGCAGATCCATGAAACCATATCAGCGACAGTTTATTGAGTTTGCGCTTGGCAAGCAGGTACTGAAGTTTGGCGAGTTTACGCTGAAGTCCGGGCGCAAAAGCCCTTATTTCTTCAACGCCGGGCTGTTTAATACCGGCCGCGATTTGGCGCTGTTAGGTCGTTTTTATGCGGAAGCCCTGGTGGATTCCGGTATCGAGTTCGATCTGCTGTTTGGTCCGGCCTATAAAGGCATTCCGATTGCGACTACCACCGCCGTTGCGCTGGCTGAGCATCATGACCGCGATTTACCGTACTGCTTTAACCGTAAAGAAGCCAAAACCCACGGCGAGGGCGGCAACCTGGTCGGTAGCCCGTTGCAGGGCCGGGTGATGCTGGTTGATGATGTGATCACTGCAGGCACCGCCATTCGTGAGTCGATGGAGATTATTCAGGCCCACGGCGCACAGCTGGCGGGCGTACTGATTTCGCTGGATCGCCAGGAACGCGGACGCGGCGAGATTTCTGCCATTCAGGAAGTTGAGCGCGATTACGGTTGCAAGGTGATTTCGATCATCACGCTGAAAGAGCTGATTGCCTACCTCGAAGAGCAGCCGGAAATGGCGGCGCATCTGGCGGCGGTGCGGGCGTATCGGGAAGCGTTTGGCGTGTAAAATTTACCCGGCAGGCTGTCTGCCGGGTAGGGTTCAGATCAATTTTGCGCCCTGCGTATTCACGAACAGTGAATAGATCGATGTACTGGAAGCCATAAACAGCCGGTTGCGCTGTTCGCCGCCGAAGCACAGGTTGGCGCAGCGCTCTGGCAGCTTAATCGTGCCGATGTGTTTGCCCTGTGGATTGAAAACCCTTACGCCATCCAGTTCTTCCGTCCCGGTGCCCCAGCCGCACCACAGGTTGCCGTCAACGTCGCAGGCAATGCCGTCCGCCGTGCCGTTACCGCAATCAATATGCACTCGTCTGTTTTGCAGCGCGTTATCAACGACATCCCATGCCAGAATGAGTCTGTTTGGTGCGGCGCGGCTTTCCACCACGTACAGGATTTTTTCATCGGGGGAAAAGCATAGCCCGTTCGGGCCTTTCACATCGCCCAGAACCACGCTTAGCTTGCGGCTTTCCGGGTCCAGTCGATAGACATTCTGCGGGAGTTGCGGCGTGGCTTTATGGCCTTCATAAAAACCGGTGATGCCAAACGGCGGATCGGTAAACCAGACTGAGCCATCTGATTTCACGACAATGTCATTAGGCGAGTTAAGCGGTTTGCCCTCAAAGCTGTCGGCCAGCACGGTGAGGGTGCCGTCATATTCGGTGCGGGTGATGCGACGGGTATCGTGTTCACAACTGATCAGCCGACCCTGTCGGTCACGGGCATGGCCGTTGGCGTTGTTTGCCGGGCGACGAAAGACGCTGGTTTCTCCGCTCAGTTCATCCCAGCGCATGATGGCGTTGTTGGGAATATCACTCCACAGCAGCATTTGCATATCGCCAAACCAGACCGGACCTTCCGCCCAGCGAAAACCGGTGGCGATTTGTTCCACCTTCGCGCTGGCGACCATGTAACGGCGAAAGCTGTCATCAACCGCAATGAGACGTGGATCGGGATAACGTTCGGAAGGTGTCCAGCCGGCAAAACTTTTTTGACTCAGCAGTAACGTTGCGGTTGCCAGCCCGCTCAGTTTTAGCAGTTCCCGTCGTGATGTCGCCATCGAACTTGTCCTTATCTTATAAAAGAGGAGCCTGAAGAATACCAGGAGAGTGGGAGGGGAAAGCATCTGGCAATTCAACGAATTACCCTGGAGCTTTTTACAAATTGCAGCGGGGAATAATGCAGCCCCGGCGGGCTGCATGGGCGTGATTACTGGAGTTGTGCGGCAATCAGCGGCCAGCGGGCGTCGAAGTCGTCCGTCGGGCGATATTTGAAATCGCTGCGCACAAAGCGCGACAGCATGCCTTCGCAGAATGCCAGTAGCTGGCTTGCCAGCAGGGTTTCATCGGTGACATAGCCTTCACCTTCGCGCATTCTTTTTTCGCGCAGTACCTGACGCAACTGGGCTTCGATACGTTCGAAAAGCTGGCTGATACGCCCCTGGAGCCGATCCTGTTCGAACATCAGCGCGTGCCCGGTAAGAATGCGCGTCAGCCCCGGATTACGCTCACCAAACCCCAGAATCAGCAGCACGATCAGGCGCAGGCGCGCGGTGGTATCCTTCTCGTCTTTGAGGATCAGATTGATGCGGGTAATCAGGCTATCTTCGATAAATTCAATCAGGCTATCGAACATGCGCGTTTTGCTGGGAAAATGACGGTACAACGCCGCTTCGGAAACGCCTACGGAAGCGGCGAGTTTCGCCGTGGTAATGCGTTGACTGCCATCGCTGGATTCAAGCATTAACGCCAGAGATTGAAGTATTTCTTCGCGACGGTTCCTTTTCGCGGTTTGTTTTTCTGCCATGTTGCAAAATACCCCTGAAAATAAACAATGGTCAGGCGAGCATCCACACAGCGACCGCAAACCGGAAAGTTTGCGGTAATGTTATTGCGCTTGTGCGCTGTGGGATGCGTTAACGTTTTATTTGCGCCCGGAGTGACCGAAGCCGCCTTCGCCACGATCGGTGGCATCAAACGCGTCCACCAGATTAAATTCAGCCTGTACGACCGGAACAAATACCATCTGGGCGATGCGCTCGCCTGGCTCGATGGTGAAGTTGTCCTGCCCACGGTTCCAGATGGATACCATCAGTTGGCCCTGATAGTCGGAATCGATCAGGCCCACCAGATTGCCCAGTACGATGCCGTGCTTATGGCCGAGGCCTGAACGCGGCAGCATGACCGCCGCCAGAGAGGGATCGGCGATATGAATAGCCAGCCCGGTAGGCAGCAGCGCGGTTGCGCCGGGTGCCAGCTCAATGGCTTCGTCAAGGCAGGCACGCAGGTCAAGACCGGCAGAGCCGGAGGTGGCATAGGTCGGCAGCGGGAATTGCTCGCCAACACGCGGGTCCAGAATCTTAACGTCGATTTTTTTCATCATAACGGGTAACGATCTCGTCGAGTAATAATTGGCCCAGGAGTTCTTTGCGCTCAAGCGGTAAGACTTTATCTCCATCCTGCCAGAAAAGGTGCAAGGCATTGGTGTCGCTGTTAAAGCCCTGATTCGCCAGCGAAACGTCGTTCGCGCAGATCAAATCAAGGTTTTTACGGGTTCGCTTCTGCCGGGCGTATTCTTCCACATTAGTTGTTTCGGCGGCAAACCCTACGACGTAGGGACGATGGTCGTTAAGTGCGGCGACGCCAGCGACAATGTCCGGGTTTTTGACCATTTTTATTGTTAATTCATCGCCTTGCTTTTTAATTTTTTCTTCAGCAATCGCGATGGCGCGATAGTCTGCCACGGCAGCGCAGCCAATAAAAATATGCTGCTGCTGCGCGCTTGCCTGGACTGCCGCTTCCATTTCCAGCGCGGTAGTGACGTCCACCCGCTGAACGCGCGGCGGTGTGGGTAACGCCACCGGACCCGCCACCAGGGTGACGTTGGCGCCGCGTTTTGCGGCGGCGGCGGCGATGGCAAACCCCATCTTCCCGGAACTGTGGTTCGAAATGTAGCGTACCGGATCCAACGGCTCACGCGTGGGGCCAGCGGTAACCATAATATTGAGATGTTGCAGATCGTTGACGGGCGAAAAATGGGCCGCAGCCATATCGACAATCGTCAGTGGGTCGAGCATCCGCCCCGGGCCGATATCGCCACACGCCTGGCTACCGCTGTCCGGTCCCCAGAGCAGCAGCCCACGCTCGGCAAGCAGGTTCAGGTTATGCTGCGTGGCGGCGGCGCGATACATCTGCTGATTCATGGCGGGCACGACGGCAACGGGTGCGGGCGTCGCCAGGCAGATGGTGGAAACCAGATCGTTTGCCATGCCTGCGGCGACACGGGCAATTAAATCTGCGGTGGCGGGAGCCAGAATCACCAGGTCGGCCCATTTGCCCAGCTCAATATGGCCCATTGCGGCTTCGGCTGCCGGATCAAGCAGGCTATCGGAAACCGGGTATCCAGAAACCGCCTGTAAGCTCAGGGGCGTGATAAAGGCTTTGGCTGCGTCGGTCATTGCCACGCGCACATCCGCCCCGCGCTCGCGCAGACGACGCACCAGTTCCGGCGTTTTATAGGCAGCGATACCGCCGCTTACGCCGAGAACGATTTTTTTACCGGCCAGGCTCATCATGATCTTTCCTGTTGGATTGCACCAGAAGCTGGGCATTTTATCACAATCCTGGTAGCACTGTGCGCCCTGGGCGCTTTCACTTTGCGAGTGACTACGCAAGAGTGAAAAAGGCAGGTCGATGCGCCGGACCAGCTATGGCAGCATATTCCCTCACAGCCAGGGGGGATATGAAAACAGCCGCTGAAGAGTTACCGCGCGAGAAAATGCTGCGTTCAGGCATTGAATCGCTTAGCGAAACAGAGCTGCTGGCGCTGTTTTTACGCACCGGCACGCGCGGCAAAAATGTGATGAAGCTGGCGGCAGACTTATTAAATCATTTTAACTCTCTTTCCGACCTGATGGCGGCAGATTTGTCACAGTTCGCCGAAATTGGCGGCATCGGCATCGCCACATACGCGCAGCTTCGGGCCATTCCTGAAATATCCCGCCGCTGCTATATCGAACGCCTGCGAGCGAAGCGCGCGCTGTTGAGTCCTGAACTGACGCGGGAGTTTTTACAGAGCCAACTGGTGGGTGAAGCGCGCGAGGTGTTTATGGTGATCTATCTTGATAGCCAGCTTCAGGTACTCAACTATCAGCGGCTTTTTGCCGGTACGCTTAGCCACGTTGAGGTGCATCCGCGTGAAATTGTACGAGAAGCCATCAAAGTCAACGCGGCCTCCGTGATCCTTGCACATAATCATCCTTCCGGTAGCGCCGAACCGAGTAAAGCAGATAAGATGATCACCGAACGTGTGGTAAACTGCTGTCAGCTAATGGATATTCGCGTACTTGATCACCTGGTGATTGGACGTGGCGAGTACGTTTCCTTTGCGGAAAGAGGCTTAATTTAGCCCTGTCGGCGCGATCCATCGGGATCTTTGTCTGTTCGGGACTTGAGCACATCGCCGACACAGCGTATACTACGCCACCTTTGAGAATCTCGGGTTTGGCATTTGGGCCTGGTAATCGCGAGTTCACTTAGAACCGCCGTGACCAGGCTTTACAGCCTGACGAGGCGTCAATACCCCATACGAAGCTCGAGCTAATTTGATTTTTGGAGAATAGACATGTCCCGAGTCTGCCAAGTTACTGGCAAGCGTCCGGTGACCGGTAACAACCGTTCCCACGCACTGAACGCGACTAAACGCCGTTTCCTGCCGAACCTGCACTCTCACCGTTTTTGGGTTGAGAGCGAGAAGCGTTTTGTCACCCTGCGCGTATCTGCTAAAGGTATGCGTGTTATTGATAAGAAAGGCATTGATACAGTTCTGTCCGAACTGCGTGCCCGTGGCGAANNTGCTGGTACTGGTCACTTCTACACCACCACGAAGAACAAGCGTACTAAGCCGGAAAAACTGGAACTGAAAAAATTCGATCCAGTTGTCCGTCAGCACGTACTGTACAAAGAAGCTAAAATCAAATAATTTTAGTGAATTGTACGAAAACCCCGCTCCGGCGGGGTTTTCTGTTTTCTGGCCCTGGAGAACATAAACATGCCTGAATTACCTGAAGTTGAGACCAGTCGACGCGGCATTGAGCCGCATCTGGTGGGCGAGACTATCCTCCACGTCGTTGTACGCAACGGACGGCTGCGCTGGCCGGTCTCGGAAGAAATCCATACCCTGAGCGATAAGCCCGTGCTCAGCGTACAGCGTCGCGCCAAATATCTGCTGCTGGAACTGCCGGACGGCTGGATCATCATCCACCTGGGAATGTCAGGCAGCCTGCGCATTCTTCCGCAGGAGCTACCGGCAGAAAAGCACGACCATGTGGATATGGTAATGAGTAACGGTAAGGTGCTGCGCTACACCGATCCACGCCGCTTTGGGGCCTGGCTATGGACCAAAGAGCTGGAAGGACACAACGTGCTGGCGCATCTGGGGCCGGAGCCGCTCAGCGACGCATTTAACGCCGACTATTTCCGTCAGAAATGCGCGAAGAAAAAAACGGCGATTAAACCCTGGCTGATGGACAACAAGCTGGTGGTCGGCGTGGGCAATATTTACGCCAGCGAATCACTGTTTGCTGCCGGGATCCACCCGGATCGGCTGGCCTCATCGCTGTCGCATGAAGAGTGTGAATTGCTGGTGCGGGTTATTAAAGCGGTGCTGTTGCGCTCAATAGAGCAGGGCGGAACGACGCTGAAAGATTTCCTGCAAAGCGACGGCAAGCCGGGGTATTTTGCCCAGCAGCTTCAGGTTTATGGCAGGAAAGGCGAGCCGTGCCACGTTTGCGGTACACCGATTGTGGCGTCGAAGCACGCTCAGCGGGCGACATTCTATTGCCGCCAGTGTCAGAAGTAGGCAGGGCGGATTACTTCAGCTTCGCCAGCAGCGCCTGATGCACGTTAGGCGGCAGAAAATGCGTCACGTCACCTTCGTGACGCGCCACTTCTTTGACCAGCGTCGAAGAGATAAATGACCAGTCTTTTGACGGCATCAGGAAGACGCTTTCCAGTTCCGGCATCAAATGGCGATTCATATGCGCCAGCTGCATCTCATACTCGAAATCAGCAACCGCCCGCAGGCCACGGATTAGGATATTCGCCTGCTGGTCGCGGGCGAAATTAGCCATCAAATCGCTAAACCCCGTCACTTCCACGCCCGGCAGATGCGCCGTGGCTTCTTTTGCCAGCGTCACGCGCTCTTCCAGCGTAAACATCGGTTTTTTGCTGGGGCTGGCGGCAATGGCGAGTACGACCTGATCGAACATGCAGGCTGCGCGGGTAACGATATCAATATGACCATTGGTGATGGGATCGAATGTCCCCGGATAAATTGCCCGTCTTTGCATGGCAGACCTCAGTGCGTTTTGGGTGGCAGATACGGTTGCAGCAGATGCAGGAGACGCTGTAGCGCGCCCTGATTCTGGTGCAGCACTTCCACGGCATGATGCCCATAGTAGTTACGATAATCTTCATCCGTCAGCAAAGAAGCAATCTCTTTTGTCAGAGAAGGGGCATCGGTGACCGTAATCAGGCCGTCCGCCTGCTCCAGGCGCGCGCAGATATCTTTGAAATTAAAGGTGTGCGGTCCCATCAACACCGGGATCGCGTGGGCGGCAGGCTCCAGCGGATTGTGACCGCCGCGCTCGACCAGCGAGCCGCCAACGAAGGCTAAATCCGCAATGCCGTACAGCAGCATTAACTCGCCCATGGTATCGCCGACGACCACCTGCGTGCTGCCGGAAGGCACTTCGCCAGAGGAGCGGGTGATATAGCTTAAGCCCGCCTGACGGACCAGATTCACCGCATCCGGGAAACGCTCCGGGTGACGGGGCACCAGGATCAACAGCAGATTAGGGAACTGTTGCAGCAGCGCCTGATGCGCCGCCAGCACGATGCTCTCCTCACCGTCATGGGTACTGGTGGCAATCCATACCGGGCGACGAGGTGCCCACTGGCTGCGCAGGGTGATGGCTTTTGCCGCCAGTTGTGGGGTGACGGAGATATCAAACTTCAGGCTACCGGTGACGTTTAACTGGTTACGCTTTGCGCCAAGCTGGATAAAACGTTCACCGTCTTCTTCATTTTGCGCTGCAATCAGCGTGATCCGCCGCAGCAGCGTTTTAATAAATTTCCCCAGCTTGCCGTAACCTGCTGCGGACCGCGCGGAAAGGCGGGCATTGGCGATCACCAGCGGCGTTTTGCGCTTATAGAGGGCGGTGATGAGATTCGGCCACAGTTCCGTTTCCATAATTAACACCAGTTTGGGGTCAACTTTATTCAGAAAACGATTAATGGCATCCGGCAAATCGTAGGGTAAATAAACATGCTGCACATCTTTACCGAACGCGGACTGAACGCGCTCGGAACCGGTCGGCGTCATCGTGGTGACGGTAATGGGCAGCTCAGGATAACGATGGCGTAACGCGCGTACCAGCGGGATAGCCGCCAGCGTTTCACCGACGGAAACCGAATGCAGCATGATACCGCCGGGCTTCAGCGGGGTGCGGTAAAACCCGTAGCGCTCGCCCCAACGTTTCCGGTAAGCCGGAGCTTTACGACCACGCACCCAAAGCCGTACCCAAATGAGCGGCTGAATAAGGTAAAGCAATGTGGTGTAAAGCGATTGCAGCATAGTGTATGACTGGCTAATGAATGTGCTGGGGATTCTAAGTTTTTAGCGAAGCCTTTGCCATTACTTTTGCGGAATTTGCTTTAGGTTGGCTTAACTGGCAGCGAAAAAGAAGGCAGACTGGTCGATTTTTTAAGAATAACCACTAAAATTCGCGTATTTTGCTACGTTATTCATGACGCGTCTGGCAGGTAATGAAAAGGCGGAAATGGCTTCTTTTCGTTTATTATCAGTCAATTAATCGCCAGTCGGTTAAAAAACATTCATATCGGATCGCCGGGCAACTAGTGATACACTATCGCGCTAAATTGTCCTGGATAGCGAACTGGTAGCTATAAGCCTGAGCGGTAGCGTGTCTGCAAGCGCTCTTTTTATCGTTTCCGATGGCGGATAGAAAATGTAGTCCGCTGAATTCGTTATGTTTTGTGACTGTATGACGTTGAACAGGGATCTGACATGATTATCGCGTTTTGCTTATTTAAATATTTTCCCTTTGGCGGATTGCAGCGTGACTTTTTGCGCATCGCAACCACCGTGGCGGAGCGCGGGGCAAAAGTGCGGATCTACGTGCTTTCCTGGCAGGGAGAGCGACCAGATAATTTTGACATTGTGACGGTTCCGGCAACGTCATCAACTAATCACGGCAAAAATAAAGAATATTATCAGTGGGTTCAGCAACATCTGGCACAGCATCCGGTTGACCGGATTATGGGCTTTAACAAAATGCCGGGTCTGGACGTCTATTATGCCGCCGATGTCTGTTACGCCGAGAAAGTCGCTAAAGAGAAAGGCTTTTTTTACAAGCTGACCCCGCGTTATCGTCACTTTGCTGCCTTTGAAGAAGCGGTATTCCGTAAAGGCGCAAAAACAGAGTTATTAATGCTCACCGACCGGCAAATCAGTGATTTTAAAAAGCACTATGGCACGGAAGATGCGCGTTTCCATATTTTGCCGCCGGGGATCTACCCTGACCGTAAATACAGCGCCCATCCGCCGGGCTGCCGTGAGCAATTCCGCCGCGAGAATAATATTGCTGCCGGTGAATTACTGATTTTGCAGGTGGGTTCTGACTTCTCCCGTAAAGGGGTGGATCGAAGCATCCGCGCTTTTGCTGCGCTGTCTGCGACCGTGAAAAGTAACGCCAGGCTGGTGGTCGTCGGACAGGATAAACCCGGTAAATATGAAGCGCTGGCGGAAAAGCTGGGCGTCAAAGGCCAGGTGTGGTTTTACGCGGGCAGAAACGATGTGTCGCAGCTCATGATGGCGGCAGATGTACTTATTCATCCCGCTTATCAGGAAGCCGCAGGTATCGTGCTGCTGGAAGCCATTGCCGCTGGGCTGCCGGTGCTGACAACAGAAGTGTGCGGTTATGCGCACTATATTCAAAAAGCGCAGTGCGGTGAGGTTATCGCCGAGCCTTTCCAGCAGGCCGCGCTGGATGCCGCCTTACTGAAGGCAGCGACGGACGACGCTCAAAGGACACAGTGGGCCGAAAATGCCCGGCACTATGCT
Source organism: Enterobacteriaceae bacterium UBA5654 (assembly GCA_002421005.1). Classification (GTDB taxonomy): domain Bacteria; phylum Pseudomonadota; class Gammaproteobacteria; order Enterobacterales; family Enterobacteriaceae; genus Superficieibacter. Next base: position 214,878 of record DIJC01000024.1, read on the forward strand.
GATACAAAGGATATTTATAGTCTTCCAGAAAAAGTAGCCGATATTATTATGAATGAGTGTCACATATTTCAGTGAAACAATTAATGTAGTTCAGTTTGTCTTACTAAACCTGGATGGCTATGCGTAAATATAAAAAAATTCTGATTATCAAACTGAAGTTTCAGGGTGATGTACTGCTGACCACGCCGGTAGTCAATACGCTGAAAGAGCATTTCCCGGATGCGGAAATTGATATGATGGTGTATAAATCGACCGTGCAGATAATTTCAGAACATATAAATATCCATAAAATCTACGGCGTGGCGGATAAGAAAGCGTCACCCTTAGAGAAGCTACGTAATATCTGCCAGGTGATTAAAGAAGTACGCGCAAACAAGTATGATTTAGTGATTAACCTCTCAAGCCAGATTGCACTTGGTCTGGTGATGAGATGCATTCCCGCGCCCATGAAGATCGGCTTTAACTTTGGTCGGCAAAAATCGAAATATTGGGTGAATGCCTACGATAAAACGTTGGACGATGCCTGCGACCATATCGTCCCGCAAAACTTATCTATTCTTACGCTGCTGGGTATTGATCGTATGGTGAATCATACCTCAATGACTTATGAAGGCAGGCACTGGCAGCGTTTAAAAGCGCGAATGGATGAACTGGGGCTGACGAAAGAATACGTGGTTGTTCAGCCCACCGCCCGGCAAATATTTAAATGCTGGGATAACGATAAATTTGCCGCAGTCATTAATCACCTGATGGGCAAAGGATATGACGTGGTGCTGACGTCCGGCCCGGGCAAAGAAGATGCTGAAATTATTGATGATATTGTCAGCCAGTGTACGGTAAAACCCGTCACTGAATTTGCCGGGAAAACCTCTTTCCCGGAACTGGCTGCGCTTATCGATCACGCGATTTTATTTATCGGCGTTGATTCGGCACCGGGTCACATTGCGGCGGCAGTTGATACACCGGTTGTCTGTTTATTTGGCGCAACGAAGCACCGCTTCTGGCACCCGTGGACGGAAAAGCTTGAGCTAATCTGGGCCGGTGACTATAAAACGATGCCGCTGCGAAAAGATCTCGATCGCAGTTTCAGATATTTAACCTATATTCCGGCAGAAGATGTCATCTGTGCTGCAGACAGAATGTTGACGCGCTACCCTGCGCCAAAAACCCTTTTTAACGATGTGAAATGATGGTGGGAAAGATGGTTGAGTTAAAAGAACCATTCAGAACGTTGTGGCAGGGTAAAGATCCTTTTCACGAAATAGAGCTATTGACGGGGCATGTTTATCGGGCGCTTGAAACGCGAAAGACGCTGCGCTTTGAAATCGATAACATCGGCTACTTTATCAAAATACACTACGGCACCACCTCAAAAGAAGTCGTTAAGAATCTGCTGTCGTTCCGTTTGCCAGTATTAGGGGCGGATCGGGAATGGAAGGCGATTCATCGTCTCCACGACGTCGGTGTCGATACCATGCACGGCGTGGCTTTTGGCATGAAGGGCATCAATCCGGTTAACATTACCTCTTTTATTATTACGGAAGAGCTGACCAATACGGTGAGCCTCGAAGATTATTGCGCAGAGTGGAAAAGCCAGCCGCCGGGTTATAACGCGAAAAGGAAACTGATTGCGCATCTGGCGACGACCGTCAGGAAAATGCACGCGGCGGGCGTCAATCATCGCGACTGTTACCTGTGCCATTTCCTGCTGCATCTGCCTTACGATCCCCATCACGATAAGCCGAAACTCTCCGTTATTGATTTACATCGTGCGCAAATTCGTCCCTCTGTCCCGCTGCGCTGGCGTAATAAAGATTTGATCGGCCTTTATTTCTCATCGTCAGAGATTGGTCTGACGACGGCAGATGTTTTTTACTTTATGCAGATCTATTTTGACAAGCCGCTGCGTGAAATCCTGCGCGATGAGCGGAGTTTAATCGCTATTGCGCAGGTACGGGCGCAAAAAATCAAAGAAAGAACGCTGCGGAAAGGGTTATGATCAGTAAAGAGTCTATTATCAACGTCGTATTTTGTTCCGATGGTAATTACATCGAATACCTGGCGACGTCGCTGGCATCGGTTTATCACAATAATTTAGCCAACAATATTCATTTCCACGTTTTCTCTTATGATGTCAGTGAGTCACAGCTTGATAAGCTCCGCGCCCAGCCGGGAAATATTTCGGTCTATAAAATCGAAAATGCCGATCTTGCCAGCTATGACAGCCAGTCATCTTTAGCCCATATTAACAAATCCACCTATATCCGATTGCTGGTTCCGCGCCTGCTTCCGGAGAGCGTGGCGCGGTTTGTCTATCTTGATGTTGATACCCTGTGCTTTTCCTCTCTATCGGCATTAAACGCGATTAATATCGATCATCATATTTGCGCGGTAGTGACGGATAACTCGAAAGACATTAATCGCAAAAACAGCCAGCGCATTGGGATGACCACGGACGCCTATTTTAACGCCGGTTTTCTCTACATTAACCGGCGCGCCTGGCTGGATCATGAGGTGGAACGCAAAACGCAGGATATTCTGCGCGACCGCAAAGGGCAGCTAAAGTATCTTGACCAGGATGCGTTAAACATTGTCCTTGAAAAGAATGTGGTTTATATCGATAAGAAATGGAATTTGCTGTATACGCTGCTAAACGATGAGCAGCAGCAAAACTTTATTTACCGCGCAGAAACCATGCCGATCATCATGCATTTTACCGGCGGACGTAAGCCGTGGTATCAGGAGCATCAGGGCGTCGGCCAGCACCTGTACCTTTTTTACCGCAACTTTACCGCCTGGCGCGATACGCCGCTGCGCAGCTACCGCGAGCGAATGCGGGCAACGGATTACCGGGTTTATGCCCGCAAGGCGCTACAAAAAGGCCATCTTGTGGAAGCGCTAAAAAATTATGCGGCGTACCTGAATAAGAAACTGAAGAAGTAAAAAAAAGCCACTGGCTCGGCACCAGTGGCTTTTTTTATGAGATCCGCTTTTTCCACTTCAGCCAGGTATAGGTGAGATAAGTTTTGAAGCTCTCGAAGCCTCGCCCCAGATATTTTTCATGGACCGATTTCTTTTTATACTGCTTTAAAGTGCTGGCTTCATAAAGCGGCTGGTCACGCCATGGCGATATTTTATAGATATCCGTAAAATATTTCACCGCCGGGTAGTCTTTAGCCCAGCTAAACCACGGTTTTGTGACGCCCACAAAATGGATAAAGACGGTATCCTCTTTTATAATTTCTTTGTAACGCCCGGCTTTGCGCAATTTAGGCTCATCGTCGAAATTATAAAAGGTGTTGAAACGTGAATTGATAAACTGGACTTTCCCGCGCACCAGAAGATTTAACGCATCCTGATCGGGGAACATCAGTTTAGGAGCCAGCTCTTCATTGGAATATGTGGCTACAATTTTTTGCAGGATATTATTCTGCCGCCACGCCTTCAGATTGATGTAAAGCATCCCCGCATTGAAATAGGTATCAGGTTCGAAATTGAATACCTCAACCGCTCTTTTCTGCATCATCTCCACGTCAATCACTGCCGCAACAATATTATCCCCAATATCAATATTTAATAATGGTTCAACGCTGCCTTTGCAAATAATATCAGCATCCAGATAGATTAAGTTATCGGTGTGCGGCTGCAAGTATTCACAGGTTAAAAATCGATAATACGTCGCGTAGGAATAGCGGATGGTGTAAGGGAATTTATCGAAGCAGTTATTATCAATAATATATATTGAAATATTGGTGCGGTAATGGACCGCTAATTCTTCTAATTTACTACAGATAGCGTCATCACAGTAGTCGGAGAAAATATGAAAGACAAAAGGCACGTCTTTATTATTTTCCAGCAACGACGTAATCGAGATACACGCCCCAAATAAGAAATTTTTGTCTACCCCGTAAGCAACGTCAAGGCGCCTGGCGGGGAAAACATCGGACGATGCGCCAGAAAACGTCTGTTGGCTTAGTATAGGATGCGTACCAAACATAACACTACCTGTAATAAAATTGCATGGCTAACTATAACATGTTAAGGCAGTGATGACTACCGGCGTACAAACTCTCAAAGGGTCGTTCCTTCCATGGAACGCGTCGGTAAGATTTTTGCTGAATGCGAGCGAAATGGTTTTACATCTTTTCACCGGACCCAGGGAGCAGGCGGTGTTTCAGACGTGAAAAGAGCAAATCTAACTGATAAAGTTTGATTCTTAAATAAAACTTTTTATGCTTTTTATCAATGTTTTTATACAGGCTAACTTCTTTCAGGTTATTAATGAGGGCGATTTCTTCAGCGCTAAAATTATAATAGCCGCGCATCTTGCGGGTTTTCTTCCTCATTTCAACGTAGCAGTTGAGCATCGCCATCGTCATCAGCGGGGCGGTGTCTTCATGTTCCCGAACGTTATTGATAAATTTTTCCAGAGCATAGGCCATATCATGGATGTCATTTTCCTGATGCATTCCGGTCACGCTAAATTTATTATCACGATAATAGTAAAGAACGCTATTTATCTTACAGATATTGCTGCTTTTCACATACTGGAATGGCGTAAAGGAGACGTCTTCGTAATACGAGATAGTTTCCGGGAAGCGGTCATCACCGATGACTTCTTTTCTGAAAATGCGGCTCCAGACCTGCCAGTGCGACGCTCTGAATGTCTTGCGGAGGATCTCCGCACGATCCGTTTCGATGATGTTCTGAGGGCGATTTTTTTGCGCAGCGATAAAATCGTCTAAACTGCGGGTGCTTTCATAAGCAATGATATCGTACCGCTGACCTTCCAGAACGGGCATGATAATGTTAAAAAAGTCGGCACTGTAGAGATCGTCACCATCAATAAAGGCGAGATACTCTCCCTGACTCATTGCTATTCCCCGGTTTCTGGCGGCAGAAACCCCACTTTGAGCCTGGTAATGGTAATGTATCCGATCGTTGTTTTGCGTGATCTCGCGGATGATTGGGTCTGAATCATCGGTAGAGCCGTCGTTAATTACAATGAGTTCACATGCATCAGGCATATTATTTATAACAGACATAATGGCATCTGACACCAGTATGCCATTATTATGTGTTGCCATGATTATGCTAAGAATTGGCTTTTCGTTCATCATTAATTTTATTCTGTTGTAATAATATGCAAAGTGCTATACATGCTGTTGCAACTATCGGCATTTCCCGTGAGTAGAACAAAACATCTGAGATACCGAACAGGATTATCGCCAGCGTAACGCCAAAAAGAGGCATGTTTTTATGACTAAAAGCGTAGTAAATGAGTGACAGATAGAAAACAATAAGAATTAACGTACCCAGAATCCCTTTCAGGGAGAGAGACTCAATAACCTCATTATGGAGATGAACGTTCAAATACAAACTCGCGCCGGAAAGAGCCGGTTCCCTTTTTACCAGTTCGGTAATATCCGCCTGGCGTGCTTCGATCGATTGTCCTGTCAGATCGAATTTCGCCGTTGATAGCCCGGCTTTATACATGGCCAGCCGTGCGCCCACTGACGTATTGCTGTTATTTTTCTGGTAACTTTCAATGTCGCTCATTAAGTTGCTGGTCCGCTGTTGAATGACATCTTTCATCACGAAACCACACACGATGAGCAACGCTAAAAAGACAGCGGTTCTTTTCAACAGGGCAGTAGCGGAATGCGAGTAGTTGACTAATAGCATGAGCATTATGATGACCGGATAGGTCAGCATCGCCGCCCGCGTTTCATTCAATGCCAGAATGCTCAGAACACTTATCGTGATTATTGCCAGCATAACAGGATAGAACTTTGGCTTTAGCTGAATAAGCCACGCGCTGCAAACAATGCCTGTCAGTGACACGGCATAACCCATTGTGGTTGCCACTTTGAAGGCTAACATTATACGCATTTGCCCGTTTTGTGGCTCTTCAACGCAGGCAAAAACCAGGGCCGTCATGATGATCAACGCCAGAGCCGGTATCACCAAATTACGCAGGCTTTGCTTTATTAAGCCGAAAGCCAGAATAACTATCGCACCAACAATAAGCACCCGTCCGGCATATAAATAGGCGCGGTAGGTTCCTGAGAAAACGGTTTTTTCTGGCTTGAACAGCTCCAGCCACATTATATTATAGATACCCAGTAATAATATTATGCCTGCCAGTATCAGTAATGTCTTATTGCAGAGAATGGATTTTCTCTCTGATATCAGATAAATCAGCGCAACGAACCCGGTGATGCTAAACAGTTTAACCGCAACGTTAACATCTATTATAAGAAGCGAAAACAAGGTTGCCAGTAATCCTGTGCATAACGCCCATTCGCAAACTTTTTTTGCCTGTGGCGAGAAATGCAGTCCCTGTAATGTCATGCTATTCACTCAAATTCGTTAAGCGCTCAATAATAGTATGGGGCGCGATGTGGCTGGTATCGTTATCTGGAGATTTTAATGCCAGCTGATTTTTGCCATATCCGCCAATCAATCCAGGATCGGTTGGCCCGTACAGCGTGATATTGGGTCGATCCAGCGCCGCCGTCAGATGGCTTAGGCCCGTATCAACAGAAACCACAAACTTCGCACCTGCCAACAGACGCGCGATTTCTTCCAGGCTCATGCGGGGCAAAACATCGACATAATCAAACCCATCCGCCAACCTTTTGGCTCTGGCCTCTTCATGCGGTGCGCCCCACGGCAGCTTGATCCTTATTCCGGCATCGCGAAGCAAACCGATTAAGTCGCGCCAGTGCGCTTCCGGCCAGTGTTTATCGTCTCGCGTCGTTGCATGTAAAAATACTGCATAGCTTCCGCTTTCCGCCTTCAGATTAGTCGAAAAATGGCGGGCAATGGCGTAATCGCCTTGCGTTTGCGGTTTTGCATAGCCGAGGCTTTTAGCGAACAGTTCCCGCGTGCGTTCCACGGCGTGCTGCTGTTTACCAATAGAATGGCGACGGTTATAAAAGAGACTGGCCAGCGGTTCGCGGGCGCTGTTCCAGTCCATACCGTGTTTAGTACCATGCGCCAACCTTGTTACCAGCGCTGCGCTTTTTACCAGTCCCTGCGCGTCGATAACGGCATCATAGTGCACCTCACGTAAACGCTGATAAAACGCGCTGCGTTCTGCTTTGACCGGCGCAGAAAACCATGCTTTGCGCCAGCGGCGAATGGCCACGGGCAGTACCCGCTCCACGGCTTCATGCCAGGCGGGGATCTGGGCGAAACCTTCTTCAACCACCCAGTCAAAACGAATACCCGGCAGGGCGTGCAGCGCATCGGTAAGCGCCGGGAGGGTGTGGAGTACGTCGCCCATTGACGATGTTTTAACGATCAGAACCCGCATCCGTCAGTTACCCTCATCAAGAAGAAGGGCATTTAGCTCCTCAAGCACGCGCTGTGGCGTGATATCAATCAGGCTCTGGTGATAGCCTTCTGCGGCATCGCCTTTACGCACTTTGTGGTAGCCTTCAATCAGTCGAATGACGCGGGCCTTGTGCGAAAGCGGTGGCGTAAAATCGGGGCTGCTGGGGCCATAAAGTGCCACCAGCGGACGTCCAAGCGCGGCGGCAACGTGCATTAAGCCGGAGTCGTTGGAGACCACCGCTTTACAGGCCGCAATCAGGATCACCGCCTGCTCAAGCTGGGTTTCTCCCGCCAGATTGCGGCACCACGCCTGTTGTTCAACGCTTAGCGCCGCAAGAATTTCGTTGCCTGCTTCGTGATCTTTTGCCGAGCCAAACAGCACCACCTGATAGCCTTCATCAATCAGCTGCTTTGCCAGCTCCGCGTAATGATAGTGCGGCCAGCGTTTCGCCGGGCCGAATTCTGCGCCGGGGCAAAAGCCGATTAACGGGCGCTCGGCAGAGAGGGTGAAGGCGTCGCAGGTTACGGTTTTCTCGTCCTCGCCGACCTGCAATTCCGGCCACAGTAGCGGCTGGGGCAGATCTTTCGCTGACGTTATGGTGCCTTTGTCATAAGCCAGCGCCACGTAGCGCTCGACCATCAGCGGCCAGGCTTTTTTATCCAGCACCCGCGCATCGTTGAGCAGGCCGTAGCGCATCTCACCGCGCCAGCCGGTACGCAGGGGAATGTTGGCAAAAAAGGGCACCAGCGCAGACTTAAAGGAATTCGGCAGCACGTAAGCGCGATCGTAGCGGCGCTCACGCAGGCTGTGGCCCAGCTTACGCCGCGCGCCGATTTCCAGCGCCCCGTGCCCCAGCGGCATCGGGATCGCATCATTGACCTCTGGCATCCGCGATAACAGCGGACGGCACCACGCAGGTGCCATCACGTCGATTATCGCCTGGGGATAGCGCGCCCGGAGCGTGCGATAGAGACTTTGCGACATCATCATGTCGCCCACCCATGACGGGCCAATCACCAGTATTTTCATGTTATGCGTCGCGGTTCAGCCAGGCCATATATTCCGTCACGCCTTCGGCCACGGTTTTAAATGGCTTATCGTAGCCCGCAGCGCGCAGGTTAGTGAGATCTGCCTGGGTAAACGCCTGATAGCGTCCTTTCAGTTTCTCCGGGAACGGAATGTACTCAATGCTGCCCTGCTTGTGGAAGGCCAGCGTCGCATCCGCCACCGCCTGGAAGGATTCCGCCCGGCCGGTGCCGAGGTTGAAAATGCCGGAAACGCCGTTTTCCAGGAACCACAGATTGACGGCGGCAACATCGCCCACATACACGAAGTCGCGCTTAAAGTTGTCGCTGCCTTCGAACAGTTTCGGACTTTCGCCATTGTTAAGCTGGGTGTTCAGATGGAAAGCCACGCTTGCCATGCTGCCTTTATGTCCTTCGCGTGGACCGTAGACGTTGAAATAGCGGAAGCCGACAATTTGCGAGTTCGCTTCCGGCAGGATTTGACGCACGTATTCATCGAACAGGAATTTGGAGTAGCCGTAGACGTTCAGCGGTTTTTCATATTCACGGGATTCGATAAAGTCCGACGTGCGCCCACCGTAAGTGGCCGCAGAAGAGGCATACAGGAACGGAATTTCACGTTCCAGGCAGTAGTGCAGCAGCTCTTTAGAATACTGATAGTTATTATCCATCATGTATTTGCCGTCCCACTCGGTGGTGGAAGAGCAGGCACCTTCATGGAAGATGGCTTCGATATCGCCGAAATCTTCGCCCGCCATGATCTGGATAAGAAAGTCTTCCTTATCCATATAGTCAGCAATGTCGAGGTCGACCAGGTTAACAAACTTGGTACCGTCTTTCAGGTTATCGACCACCAGAATGTCGCTAATCCCTTTATCATTCAGCGCTTTAATAATATTGCTACCGATAAAACCCGCGCCGCCAGTTACAATGATCATACGTTAACCTTTGAAATAGTGGGTACTGAGACTGTCTCAGATACGATTAGGTTTATCATATCATTACAACGGCTGGTGTTCAGCTATCACCGACCGCTTACCGATGTCAGCGTGATTTATGCTGCAAAAATGGCATCTGTTGCTGCGTCATCTCGTATCAAAGTATAGCTTTGGGTAATATGTGCCAAAATTTGCTGAATCTGGAGAGTTGTTATGCGTGGGGACTTTTACAAACAGTTGAGCGATGACCTGGAGACCGCACGAGCGGAAGGGTTGTTTAAAGAAGAGCGCATTATTACCTCGGCGCAGCAGGCGGATATTACCGTCGGTGATGGCAGTCATGTTATTAACTTTTGCGCCAACAACTATCTTGGCCTGGCGAACCATCCAGAGCTGATCGCGGCGGCCAAAGCGGGGATGGATTCTCACGGTTTCGGCATGGCCTCGGTGCGCTTTATCTGCGGCACGCAGGACAGCCATAAAGTGCTGGAGAAAAAGCTGGCCGACTTCCTCGGTATGGACGATGCCATTCTCTATTCTTCCTGCTTTGACGCGAACGGTGGGCTGTTTGAAACTCTGCTTGGCGCGGAAGACGCCATTATTTCTGATGCCCTGAACCATGCCTCCATTATTGACGGCGTGCGCCTGTGTAAAGCGAAGCGTTTCCGCTATGCCAACAATGACATGCAGGAGCTGGAAGCGCGGCTGAAAGAGGCGCGTGACGCGGGCGCGCGGCATGTGCTGATCGCTACCGACGGCGTATTCTCAATGGACGGCGTGATTGCCAACCTGAAAGGCGTGTGCGATCTGGCGGATAAATACGACGCGCTGGTGATGGTGGATGACTCCCACGCGGTGGGCTTTGTCGGGGCTAACGGTCGCGGCACGCACGAATACTGTGAGGTGATGGGCCGCGTCGATATTATCACCGGCACGCTCGGCAAAGCGCTCGGCGGCGCGTCCGGCGGCTATACGGCGGCGCGTAAAGAGGTGGTCGAGTGGCTGCGTCAGCGTTCACGCCCGTACCTGTTCTCCAACTCGCTGGCTCCGGCGATTGTTTCCGCCTCTATTAAAGTGCTGGAGATGCTGGCCTCCGGCGCGGAACTGCGCGATCGCCTGTGGGCCAACGCCCGTCAGTTCCGCGAGCAGATGTCGGCGGCGGGCTTTACGCTGGCCGGTGCCGATCACGCGATTATCCCGGTCATGCTGGGTGACGCGACCGTGGCGCAGAATTTTGCCCGCGAGCTGCAAAAAGAGGGTATTTACGTCACCGGATTCTTCTATCCGGTGGTGCCAAAAGGTCAGGCGCGTATTCGTACCCAGATGTCGGCGGCGCATACCCCTGAACAAATTGAGCGTGCGGTTGCGGCGTTTACCCGCATCGGTAAACAGCTGGGCGTGATTGCCTGAGGATCTGAGATGAAAGCATTATCGAAACTGAAAGCGGAAGAAGGCATCTGGATGACCGACGTGGCGAAACCGGACGTCGGACACAACGATCTGCTGATTAAAATCCGCAAAACCGCCATCTGCGGCACTGACGTGCACATTTATAACTGGGATGAGTGGTCGCAAAAAACCATTCCCGTGCCGATGGTGGTCGGGCATGAATACGTCGGCGAAGTGGTCGGCATCGGTCAGGAAGTGAAAGGCTTTAAAATTGGTGACCGCGTTTCGGGTGAAGGTCACATTACCTGCGGCTACTGTCGTAACTGTCGCGGCGGGCGCACGCATCTGTGCCGTAACACTGTCGGCGTGGGCGTTAACCGTCCGGGCTGCTTCGCGGAATATCTGGTGATCCCCGCCTTCAACGCATTTAAAATCCCCGACAATATTTCTGACGATTTGGCCTCTATTTTCGACCCGTTTGGTAATGCGGTGCATACGGCGCTGTCGTTCGATCTGGTCGGTGAAGACGTGCTGGTTTCCGGCGCGGGTCCGATTGGCATTATGGCGGCGGCGGTGGCAAAACACGTCGGCGCGCGTAACGTTGTTATCACGGACGTCAATGAATACCGCCTGAGCCTGGCGCGTAAAATGGGCGTGACCCGTGCGGTAAACGTGGCGAAAGAGAGCCTGAATGACGTGATGGCAGAGCTGGGGATGACCGAAGGCTTCGACGTGGGGCTGGAGATGTCCGGCGCGCCACCGGCGTTCCGTTCAATGCTTGATACCATGAATCACGGCGGGCGCATCGCCATGCTGGGCATTCCGCCGTCGGATATGTCCATCGACTGGAACAAGGTGATTTTCAAAGGGCTGTTCATCAAAGGCATTTATGGCCGTGAGATGTTTGAGACCTGGTACAAAATGGCGGCGCTGATCCAGTCAGGTCTGGATCTGTCACCGATTATCACCCATCGTTTCTCCATTGATGAATTCCAGCAGGGCTTTGACGCCATGCGTTCCGGTCAATCCGGGAAGGTGATTCTGAGCTGGGAATAATACCGATAGCCCGGCGCTCACCGGGCGTTATTTCGCTTTCCCGCGCAGTCGGCGGGAAAGCCGACGAAAATCTTCTTTCAGCGTAATCAGGCGGTACACCGCGCCGTGGCCCTGCACCACGATGTGGTATTTTTTGCGCAGCGTCAGGAGGTCATTGGCCTGGCATACCCGCATACTGCCGCGGCAGGAGAGGTCAATAATCTTCAGATCGCCCTCCGGCGTGCGGATAAAATTTCCGGCGTGAATATCATTCGATGCCAGCCCGGCACCGTGCAGCGCGACGATACAGCGGGCAACGTCGTCCCGGTTGCTGTCGTCGATAGCCTTTAACGGCGTGCCTTCAACGTACTCATGAAGGGTATAAACGTCCACGCACTCGCGACCCACCATCTTTTCCGCCACGTAATACAGATCTGCCGTGCCGGTGTAGCCATTGCGGATCGCGCGATCGATGGCGTAAATCAGCCTGGAGAAAAACGGGCCGGAGAGATAACTCTGCACGCGCTTCTCCAGCCGCTTATCTTTTTCGCGGTCATTCTTAAGAATGTACTTTTGACCTTCGTACTCCACCAGCGCGACCGTTCGGTCCTCATTGCCGCTGCCGAGTGGCGTCGCCTTCAGTTCACCCGCCAGATATTGTTTTAATACCTCGCCAAAGCGCACGCCCGTGCTTTTTTCATAGATATTGAAGCCGTTTTCTTTGCTGGTGACGATAGACATAGCGCTTCCAAACAGGGGGTTACAGGAGATTTATTACCTGCCGTATTATACCTCAGCTTACTGCTTTCCACTGTCGTCAAAGCTTAACAATTAACGATTATTCTTAATCTGCTTTTATTTTCAAGCTGAAAATCAATGAGATAACCGAAGCGCGCTGGAGCTTAAGTCTTTCTTAAGGAATAGCGCGTAAAACATCACCGCATATCCATTGTTAAGCAGGTAATTATCATGATGAGCCCAGGTAAACTTAGCGTCATTATCCCTCTCTACAACGCCGGGGAAGCGTTCGCGGCATGTATGGAGTCGCTGGTGGCGCAAAGCTGGAACGCGCTGGAAATTATTATCGTTAATGATGGCTCAACGGATTGTTCCGTCGCAATCGCCCACCAGTATGCGGAAAAATATCCGCATATTCAGGTGATTACCCAGCCGAATGCCGGTGTGTCGGTAGCGCGCAATCGCGGGATGGAAGTGGCAACCGGGGAGTATGTCGCATTCGTGGACGCCGACGATCTCACTTATCCCACTATGTACGAAACGCTGATGACCATGGCGTTGCGTGACAATCTGGACGTCGCACAGTGCAACGCCGACTGGTGCGACAGCGTGACTGGTCATTGCTGGCAGTCGATTCCGCTGGATCGCGTGCGCTCAACCGACGTCATGAGCGGCCCGGACTGGCTGCGGATGGCGCTGGCCTCGCGTCGCTGGACCCACGTTGTGTGGATGGGCATCTATCGCCGTAAAATGTTGGACGATTGCGGCATGAGTTTTATACCGGGTCTGCATCACCAGGATATTGTGTGGTCCACCGAATGCATGTTCAACGCCAAACGGGTGCGCTATACCGAGCAGTCGCTGTATAAATATTTCATTCACGACACCTCGATCAGCCGTTCCAAACGGCAGGGGCAGAAGAATCTCGCCTACCAGCGCCACTATATTAAGATCACCCGCCTGCTGGAGAAGCTGAACCGCGACTATGCGGATAAAATCACCATTTACCCGGAATTTCATCAGCAAATTACTTATGAAGCGCTGCGCGTCTGCCACGCGGTGCGCAAAGAGCGCGATCCGATGATCCGCCAGCGGATGATCGCCGAGATATTTACCTCCGGGATGTATAAGCGGATGGTGATGAGCGTGCGCAGCGCGAAGCTGGGGTATCAGGCGCTACTCTGGTCGGCGCGCCTGTGGAAATGGCGTGATAAAAAGCTGTGCATTCGCCGCCTCGCTCGCCAGGCGGTCAACCTGCGCTAAGACGTCGGTTTCTGCCGGTTCCAGCCCTGCCACTGGTGCTGGAAATACTGGACCAGCGTGCTCTGGCTGATGCTTTCGCCAAGCACGACGAAGAATCGCGTTGCATAAACCGGTTCAGGCTTTTGTTTCGGTTTGCACAGTTTTACACCACGGAACGGATTGCGCGGCGCGTCCGGCGGTCGGGTGTGATTGGGCGTTGAAGTATCAACCTGGGGCTCATTCAGCAGCGAGCTGGGGCGCACGAGGGTGATGTCTGGCGGCAGGTTATACACCATCTGCTGTAGCACGCGTACCGTTGAGGGATGCGGATGCCCGATGGCGATCGCCGAACCGTTACGCCGCGCCAGTTCTACCGCGCGGGTAAACTGGACGCGAATGTCCGCCTCTTTCTGCGAATCATCCAGAAATACCTTGCGCTTAATCACCTTTACGCCGGTGCCGCTGGCAGCGCGCATCGACTGGCTGTTGCCAATCGTCATGCTGTCGAGAAAGTAGAGGTTGTAGCGACTTAACGCCTGCATCACTTTTTGCATACCGAACAGACTGGAGGTCATCGCGCTGCCCATGTGGTTATTCAGCCCCACGGCATACGGGACGTCGTCCACCGCTTCACGAATAATCCGCTCAATCTCCTGGCTGCTCATTTCCGGGCGCAGGGTGTCTTTTTCCAGCGGCTGTTTACTTAACGGTGCCATCGGCAGGTGGATCAGCACTTCGTGGCCGTTATTGTGGGCTTTGGTTGCCATTTCCCGCGCGTGTGGTGCGTTGGGTAACACGGCGACGCTGATGGCGGAGGGGAGAGCCAGCACCTGATTTTCGGTCTGTGGACGGTAGCCGAAATCATCAATCACGATGGCGAGTTTACCGGCGTAAACCGGTGCGATAACGGCTAGCAGCCCGGCAGTACAAACAACAATGCGACGAAATTGAAGCAAAACTTATCTTCCCAACCACGGTTGTGGATTGACCGCCTGACCCTGGCGGCGAATTTCGAAATAGAGCGACGGTCTGCCCTGACCCCCACTGTTGCCCACAAGGGCAATCGCCTGACCGGCCCGCACCTGTGTTCCGACGCTGACCAGCGCGCTCTGATTATAGCCATAAAGACTCATATCGCCCTTGCCGTGCTCGACGACGACGACCAGGCCATAGCCCTGGAGCCAGTCGGCGAGGATCACGCGACCATCGGCAATGGCTTTAACTTCGGAGCCTTCAGATGCGCCGATAACCATGCCTTTCCACCGTAGCTCACCCTGGAGCTGTTCGCCATAGCGATGCAGCGTCGGGCCGCGAACCGGCCAGTAGGCCTGACCGCGCGGCGCGCCCAGCCCGCCGGTACGGGACATCAGCGAGGTTTCGCTTTCGGTCGGTTTGTAGGTAGTTCCTTTGCGCGTGGCCTCTTTCTGCCGGTTACGCACGGCTTCGGCTTCACGCGCTTCCTGCTCGGCGCGCGCTTTGGCTTTCGCAGCCGCAGCGGCAATACTGTTGCGCAGGCGTGATTCGTTGGCGCGCATTTCGCTAAGCTGCTGCTGGCCCTGCTGAATGGAGGACTCCAGCCCGGAGAGGGTTTTTTTACGCTCGTTGCGCGCCTGCTCCAGTTTCGCCTGCTGCGCCCGCTGCTCGTAAAGCAGGGTCTGCTGCTGGCTTTGCTTCTCTTCCAGCTCGGCTTTTTGGGTATCGACTTCCTGGCGAGTCTGCTTTAACTGCGCGATGGTTTCCTGACGCGCCTGGTTGAGGTAGCCAAAGTACGCCTGTAAACGCTGCCCGCGCTGGCCTTCTTCGCCACTCAACACGAACTGTAGCCCGGAGTGCTCCCCCTGACGGAAGGAGGCATCAAGCTGTGCGGCAAGATTCCGCTCCTGCGCGGCCCGCTGCTGTTCAAGGCGGGCAATGGAGGCGTTCATCTCGGCGATTTGTTTATTGAGCTGGGCGAGGCTGTTTTCGGTTTCCCGCAGTTTGCGGGCGGCGGCGGCGATGGCTTCTTCCTGCTGCTTAAGCAGGTTGAGCAGGCCAGCACGCTGCTGTTGCTGCTTTTGTACCGCCCGCTGCTTGGCGGCGATATCGGCCTGAATACTTTTCAGCTGATCGCGTTCGTCAGCCTGGGCGGAAAAGGCGCACAACAATACGCCAGCGCTAAGCACGCTGGCGTAAAGTACGGACCTGACTGCCGTCGCGGTCCATGTAATTGAAAAAATCGCCTTTCCCCTCATGGGGAGGGATTATTCCACGATGAACAGCGGCTTACCAGTCATCTGTTGCGGGATTTCCATTCCCATCAGCGTCAGCATGGTCGGCGCGATGTCGGAAAGCTTGCCGCCCTCTACTGCCGTCAGGGTTTTATCGCCGACATAAATCAGCGGAACCGGCAGGTTGGTGTGCGCGGTATGCGCCTGACCGGTGGACTGGTCACGCATCTGCTCGGCGTTGCCGTGGTCAGCGGTGATCAGCAACTGCCCGCCAACGGATTCTACGGCTTTCGTCACCTGCGCGATGCAGTTATCCAGTGTTTCGACGGCGGCAACGGCGGCTTCAAAGACGCCTGTGTGACCGACCATATCGCCGTTCGGATAGTTACAGATGATGGTGTCGTATTTGCCGCTTTCGATGGCCGCAACCAGTTTCTCGGTCAGCTCGGCTGAGCTCATTTCCGGTTGCAGATCGTAGGTCGCCACTTTCGGGGAGTTGATCAGAATACGCTCTTCACCGGCAAACGGCTCTTCAACGCCGCCATTAAAGAAGAAGGTGACGTGGGCATATTTTTCCGTTTCGGAGATGCGCAACTGGGTTTTGTCGTTCTTCGCCATCCACTCGCCGAAGGTGTTTTCCAGCGACGACGGCGGATAAGCGCAGGCGGTTTTGATATCCGCTGCGTATTCGGTCAGCATGATGAAATCGATGTTGACCACTTTTTTGCGGGCAAAACCGTCGAAATCGGCGTTAACGAAAGCGCGGGTAATTTCACGGGCGCGGTCGGCGCGGAAGTTCATGAAAATCAGCGCGTCGCCGTCCTGCATGGCGGCATCCGGCTGGCCTTCGGCGCGGATAACGGTGGCTTTGACGAACTCGTCGTTTTCATCACGGGCGTAGGCGGCCTGCAAACCGGCCACGGCGGAATCGGCCTGGAACTCGCCTTTCGCCTGGGTCAGCAGATCGTAAGCCTGTTCCACGCGATCCCAGCGGTTGTCGCGGTCCATGGCGTAGTAACGACCAATGATGGACGCCACGCGGCCTTTGCCCAGCGCGGCAAATTTTTCTTCGAATTTTTGCAGTGAGCTTTCGGCGCTGCGCGGCGGAGTATCGCGACCATCCAGGAATGCGTGCAGATAGATTTTCTCGGCACCGCGCTCGGCGGCCAGCTCTGCCATCGCCAGGATGTGATCTTCATGGCTGTGGACACCGCCCGCAGAAAGCAGGCCCATGATATGCACGGCTTTGCCTGCTGCCGAGGCTTTGTCTACCGCCGCCGTCAGCACCGGGTTAGCGAAGAACGTGCGCTCTTTGATTTCGACATCAAGACGGGTCAGGTCCTGATAAACGATGCGGCCCGCGCCAAGGTTGACGTGACCCACTTCGGAGTTACCCATCTGGCGGTCCGGCAGGCCGACTTCCAGACCTGACGCATCAATCAGCGTATGCGGACGTGTAGCCCACAGAGCGTCCATCACCGGCGTTTTTGCGGCGAAAATGGCGTTATCCTGATTATCTTCGCGGTAGCCGTAGCCATCCAGAATCACCAGTACCATCGGTTTTTTAGAAATCGACATTGCAATAACCTCATGCTCACAAGACAGAAAATTTGCGTAATATTACTTCAACTGAATCGATTAAATAGCCGCAGAAGATCAAAGAAAGCGCCTTCACCGGGCGGAGATTTGCATACATCAGGCAAATTTTTCCGCAGCGCGCCGCAGAAAATGCAGAACATCGCGCTCTCTGGCTGTATTTGCCACACTGCACAGGTATACTCCTGTCCTGGTTTTTTAATCACTACGTCGGGAGCTGTTACCCCCATGCAAGAAATTATGCAATTTGTTAGCCGTCACCCCATACTTTGTATCGCATGGGTTGCGCTGCTGGTGGCTGTACTGTTCACTACTTTCAAAGGTCTTACTTCTAAAGTGAAGACCATTACGCGCGGTGAAGCGACCCGTCTTATTAATAAAGAAGATGCCGTTGTGGTCGATCTGCGCCAGCGTGATGATTTCCGCAAAGGACACATCGCAGGCTCTGTGAATCTGCTGCCCGCTGAAATCAAAGCCAATAACGTGGGTGAGCTTGATAAACACAAAGATAAACCCATTATTGTGGTAGATGGCTCAGGTATGCAGGCGCAGGAACCGGCGAATGCTCTGATCAAAGCCGGTTTCGAAAAAGTCTTCGTGCTGAAAGAAGGCGTAGCTGGCTGGAGTGGTGAAAACCTGCCGCTGGTACGCGGCAAATAATCTGGAGAGACGTTAATGGCCAATATCGAGATCTACACCAAAGCGACCTGCCCGTTTTGCCATCGCGCAAAAGCGCTGCTGAACAGCAAAGGCGTGACTTTTGAAGAGCTGCCGATTGACGGCGACGCGCTCAAGCGTGACGAAATGATCCAACGCAGCGGCCGCACCACCGTCCCACAGATTTTTATTGATGCACAGCACATTGGCGGCTGTGACGACTTGTACGCGCTCGACGCTCGTGGTGGACTTGATCCGCTGCTGCGCTAAGCGACAGGCAAAACCCTTCAGGCGGCATTAATGGTTGCAGTCAGAAGGATGAAGTAAGTATTTAAGGACAACACTAAGGGTTTTATACATGTCAGAACAAAATCAAACTGAGATGGCTTTCCAGATTCAGCGTATTTATACCAAGGACATCTCTTTCGAAGCGCCAAACGCGCCCGTTGTTTTCCAGAAAGAGTGGCAACCAGAAGTTAAACTGGATCTGGACACGGCTTCAAGCCAGCTGGCTGAAGGCGTGTACGAAGTGGTACTGCGTGTTACCGTGACCGCTACCCTCGGCGAAGAAACCGCGTTCCTGTGTGAAGTACAGCAGGGCGGTATTTTCTCCATCGAAGGTATCGAAGGCACTCAGATGGCGCATTGCCTCGGCGCATACTGCCCGAACATCCTGTTCCCGTATGCTCGCGAATGCATCACCAGCCTGGTTTCACGCGGTACGTTCCCGCAACTGAACCTCGCGCCGGTTAACTTTGATGCGCTGTTTATGAACTATTTACAGCAGCAGGCTGGCGAAGGTACTGAAGAACATCAGGATGCCTGATGAGCGAAAGTAACGCTTCAATGACTGTGATCGGTGCCGGCTCTTACGGCACCGCTCTTGCCATAACATTGGCAAGAAATGGCCACCACGTTGTTCTGTGGGGCCATGACCCGAAACATATCGCGATGTTAGAGCACGATCGCTGTAACGTTGCGTTCCTTCCCGATGTCCCTTTCCCGGATACGCTGCACCTTGAGAGCGATTTAGCCGCTGCGCTGGCCGCCAGCCGTAATATTCTGGTAGTGGTGCCGAGCCATGTTTTTGGCGAAGTGCTGCGCCAGATCAAGCCGTTGATGCGTGCCGATGCCCGGCTGGTGTGGGCAACAAAAGGCCTTGAAGCAGAAACCGGACGTCTGTTGCAGGACGTGGCCCGCGAAGCGCTGGGTGATACCATCCCGCTGGCGGTCATTTCCGGCCCGACCTTCGCCAAAGAGCTGGCGGCAGGACTGCCAACAGCTATCGCGCTGGCCTCGACCGATCCGACCTTCTCCGACGATCTCCAGCAGCTTTTGCATTGCGGGAAGAGCTTCCGCGTCTACAGCAACCCGGACTTTATCGGCGTGCAGCTGGGCGGCGCGGTGAAAAACGTCATCGCCATCGGCGCGGGCATGTCGGACGGCATCGGCTTTGGTGCGAATGCCCGTACCGCGTTAATCACCCGTGGCCTGACTGAAATGTCGCGTCTGGGCACGGCGCTGGGTGCCGATCCCGCCACCTTTATGGGGATGGCAGGCCTGGGCGATCTGGTGCTGACCTGTACCGACAACCAGTCGCGTAACCGTCGCTTTGGCATGATGCTCGGACAGGGCATGGATGTTCAGGGCGCGCAGGACAAGATTGGTCAGGTAGTTGAAGGCTACCGCAATACCAAAGAAGTCCGTGCGCTGGCGCACCGCTTCGGGGTTGAAATGCCAATAACTGAGGAAATTTATCAGGTATTGTATTGCGGAAAAAATGCGCGCGAGGCAGCATTGACGCTATTAGGCCGTTCGCGCAAGGATGAGCGCAGCAGCAAATAGCCGCAAGAACGCTACATTTCAATGATACGGCCAGCACAGAACTGGCCGATCGTTTCAATTCGTCTGGAGTCAGCAATGCCGTGTGAAGAACTGGATATCGTCTGGAACAATATTAAAGCCGAAGCAAGAGCGCTGGCCGAGTGCGAGCCGATGCTGGCCAGTTTTTACCACGCGACGTTACTGAAGCATGAAAATCTGGGTAGCGCATTAAGCTATATGCTGGCGAATAAGCTGGCTTCACCGATTATGCCCGCTATCGCGATCCGTGAAGTGGTGGAAGAAGCTTACGCGGCGGACCCGGAAATGATCGCCTCTGCCGCCTGCGACATTCAGGCGGTGCGCACCCGCGATCCGGCGGTCGACAAATATTCCACGCCGCTGCTGTACCTGAAAGGTTTTCACGCGCTTCAGGCTTACCGCATCGGCCACTGGTTGTGGCATCAGGGACGTCAGGCGCTGGCAATTTTCCTGCAAAATCAGGTATCCGTTTCTTTTCAGGTAGATATTCACCCGGCGGCAACCATCGGCCACGGCATCATGCTCGACCATGCTACGGGCATTGTGGTTGGCGAAACGGCGGTGATTGAAAATGACGTCTCAATTCTGCAATCGGTAACGCTGGGCGGTACTGGCAAAACCAGCGGCGACCGTCACCCGAAAATCCGTGAAGGGGTGATGATTGGCGCAGGAGCGAAAATCCTCGGCAATATCGAAGTCGGGCGCGGCGCGAAAATCGGCGCTGGCTCCGTGGTACTGCAACCCGTCCCGCCGCACACCACCGCCGCTGGCGTCCCGGCACGCATTGTGGGTAAACCTGAATCCGATAAACCCGCCATGGATATGGATCAGCATTTCAGCTCGCATAACGGGTTTGAGTACGGGGACGGGATTTAAACGCGGTTGCCCGATAGCTTCAGCCTTATCGGGCCTCGTCAGTTTTTGACAATCGCCCCCGGATACCCCAGTTGCCGCCACGCTTCATACACCACCACCGACACCGCGTTTGACAGATTCATGCTGCGGCTGTCCGGCATCATCGGAATACGGATTTTTTGTTCAGCGGGCAGAGCATCGAGAATGGTGGCAGGCAGGCCGCGCGTTTCCGGGCCAAACATCAGATAATCGCCGTCCTGATAACTCACTGCGCTGTGCGCGGGCGTGCCTTTCGTCGTGAGGGCAAACAATCGCCGGGGCTGCTGCGCTTCCATAAAGGCGGCGTAGTCGTGATGGCGCGTCACGGCGGTGAATTCGTGATAATCCAGCCCCGCGCGGCGCAGGCGTTTATCATCCCAGGCAAAGCCCATGGGTTCGATGATATGCAGGCGAAAGCCCGTGTTGGCGCACAGACGGATGATATTGCCCGTGTTTGGCGGGATTTCTGGTTCGAATAAAACGATGTTCAGCATACTGCCCCCTTAAATTGCGGGGGCAGAATAGCAGATATTTACGCAACCCTCACGCGGCATCCCCGTGCGTCAGCGGCGCGAGAGCGGAAGGGATTTCTTTCCCCTGATTTTGTACCAGTGACCCCTGGGTGATCTCCTTAATGGACTTCGCCCCGGTCAGGGTCATCGCCACCCGCATCTCTTTCTCAATCAGATTCAGCAGATTAGCCACGCCCGCCTGACCATGGGTAGCCAGCGCGTAAAGGTATGCGCGGCCCAGCAGAACGGTATCGGCACCGAGGGCGATCATGCGGACTACGTCCAGCCCGTTACGGATGCCGCTGTCAGCGAGAATGGCGATGTCGCCCTTCACCGCGTCGGCGATGGCGGGCAGGGCGCGGGCGGAGGAGAGCACACCGTCAAGCTGGCGGCCGCCGTGGTTAGAAACCACGATCCCGTCTGCGCCAAAGCGCACCGCATCGCGGGCATCTTCCGGGTCGAGGATCCCTTTGATCACCATCGGACCGTCCCAGAACTCACGGATCCACTCCAGGTCTTTCCACGAGATCGACGGATCGAAGTTGTTTGCCAGCCAGCCGATATAATCCTCAAGCCCGGTCGGTTTGCCGAGATAGGCGGAGATATTACCCAGATCGTGCGGGCGACCATTTACCCCTACGTCCCATGCCCACTGCGGATGCGTCACTGCCTGCCAGTAGCGGCGCATCGCCGCATTTGCTCCGCTCATCCCGGAGTGGGCATCGCGATAGCGCGCGCCGGGTGTCGGCATATCGACGGTAAAGACCAGCGTTGAACAGCCTGCGGCCTTCGCCCGCTCCAGAGCGTTGCGCATAAACCCGCGATCGCGCAGCACGTAAAGCTGGAACCACATCGGGCGCGTAATGGTCGGCGCAACTTCCTCAATCGGGCATACGGAAACGGTGGAAAGGGTAAACGGGATACCTTTTGCGTCGGCGGCTGCCGCTGCCTGTACCTCGCCGCGCCGGGCATACATACCGCATAGCCCGACCGGAGCCAGCGCCACCGGCATCGAAAGCTGCTCATTAAACAGCGTGGTTTCAAGGCTTAAATCGGACATGTTCTTCAGCACGCGCTGGCGCAGCGCAATCTGCGAAAGATCTTCGACGTTACGGCGCAGGGTATATTCGGCATAAGCGCCGCCGTCGATATAGTGAAACAAAAACGGCGGCAGGATGCGCTGGGCGGCGGCGCGGTAGTCGCTGGCGGCGGAAATAATCATGATTTATTCTCCCTTGAAATATCATTCTGATCGCCGGGCAGACGGGTAATTCGCGCCTGTCGGGCCTGATCTTCATCAAAACGTTTAATCGTGGTATGGACGAACTGAAGGTGGGCCATCATTGCCTTACGCGCGCCATCGGCGTCACCGGCGAAAATCGCCTCCATTACCGCCTGATGCTGTTCGGTAAGACAGGCAAAAACCGGCGGCACCAGATACATCCGCTGGCGGCTCTGCTTGACGGAGGACTGCAACAGATCGAAGAAGCCGCGCATGGTTTGCAGCAGGACGACGTTGTGCGAGGCTTCGGCAATAGCGAGGTGAAAACGCACGTCCGCCTGCGACGCCAGATCCGGGTCTTCGCCCAGCGTCGCCTCGAAGCAGAGCTTAATTTTCTCTTTATCGGCAACGGTGGCGCGCAGGGCGGCGTGCCAGGCGGTGCTGGCTTCAATAGCGTGGCGCGCTTCCAGGATATCGAAGCTGTAGTCCGGGTCGTCGGCCATCAGCGTTTTCAGCGGCTGGACGATATTGTGTTCCGACCAGCGTTCATGCTGCCAGCGCACAAAGGTGCCGCCGCCGCGACGGCTTAACAGCACGCCTTCGCTGTTAAGCCGGGCGATGGCTTCGCGCAGCGAATTGCGCGAGACGCCAAGCTGCACAGCGAGTTGCCGTTCGCCGGGCAAACGCATTCCCGCCTCCAGCTGTTGTTCTTCAATCAGCGCCCGCAAGCGATCGGCAACCTCGTCCGCAAGGCGTCTGGGCATCACAATCATGGGATCATCCAGGTTAATACATAAGCCTGAAGCGTGGTGATCACGCCCACCATGCAGGTGAAAATCAGGCTGTGTTTAACGGTAAAGCGGAACAGGTCAGACTCTTTGCCGACCAGTCCGACGGCGGCACAGGCAATGGCGATAGACTGCGGCGAGATCATCTTGCCGGTCACGCCCCCGGTGGTATTTGCGGCGACCAGCAGGACATCCGACACGCCAATCTGCTGCGCGGCGGTCGCCTGAAGCGCGGCGAACAGCGCGTTTGACGACGTATCCGAACCGGTCAAAAAGACCCCCAGCCAGCCGAGGAACGGCGAGAAGAAAGTGAATGCATGACCGGTATGGGCCAGCGCCAGCGCCAGCGTTGATGACAGCCCGGAGTAGTTCGAAATAAACGCGAACGCCAGCACCATGCCGATGGAGTAAATCGGCAGCGCCAGCTCTTTTAGCGTGCTGCCAAAGGTCTGCAACGCCGCGCCTGGCTTCATCTTTAACCAAAGGATAGACAAAATCGCCGCAAACAGGATCGCCGTACCGGTCGCGGAGAACCAGTCGAACTTATACACCGCCGCATACGCCGTGGCTTCGTGAACCACCGGCGGCATCCGCGCGACCAGCTTATCGAGGAACGGAACCGGGATGTTAATCACCCAGTCATACATCGCGCCGCCCGGTGCGAACAGCGCCTTAAACGGCGGAATACTCCACAGCGTCACCGTTGCGGTGAGGAACAGGAACGGCGACCACGCGCGCAGTATCTGGACTGGCGTGTAGCGGATGCGATCAATCAAAGGATCGACCTGTGCCGCGCCCATATCGCCGAAGCGGAAAATGCGCACCGGCTGCCAGCGTTTGAGGAACAGCGTAAGGCAGATCAGCGACACCAGCGACGAGATGATGTCCGGCAGTTCCGGCCCGATAAAGTTCGAACTTAAATACTGCGCGATGGCAAACGAGCCGCCCGCCACCATGACCGCAGGCCAGGTCTCTTTCACACCGCGCCAGCCGTCCATAATCGCCATGATCCAGAACAGCACAATAATGGTCAGGAACGGCAGTTGACGACCGACCATCTGCCCGATTTCAAAGCTGTCCAGCCCGGTAACCTGCCCGGCCACCAGAATCGGGATACCCATCGCCCCAAACGCAACCGGCGCGGTATTTACAATCAGGCACAGCCCCGCCGCATACAGCGGATTAAAGCCCAGACCCACCAGCAGCGCGGCGGTAATCGCTACCGGCGCGCCGAAGCCCGCCGCCCCTTCGAGAAACGCGCCGAAGGAGAAGCCAACGATCAGCATTTGCAGGCGCTGGTCCGGGGTGATGGAGAGAATCGACGAACGAATGATGTCGAACTGCCCGGTCTTCACCGAAATTTTATAGACGAACACCGCTGCGATGATGATCCAGGCTATCGGCCACAGTCCGTAAAAGAAGCCGTACACCACCGAGGAGAGCGCATTCGCCACCGGCATTTTGTAAAACAACAACGCCACCAGCAGCGCGATGATGACCGTATATGTCGCGGCGATATAGCCTTTCAGCTTGAGCTTAATCAGCGCGAAGAAGAAAAAGAGGATCGGGAGCGATGCGATCAGGCTCGACAGCCAAATGTTGCCAGCCGGATCGTAGTTCTGTTGCCAGAGGTTCATGCAGGTCTCCTGAGGCCCACCGATACGCCAGCGCAGTGAGTCTCTGCTCATTGCTGCGTCACATTCTGTGTAAAGGTGGTCCTGCCAATATGAGGTTTTAGGGTCACGACAGAGAAAGGTTAACTAATTGTTATGGGTAAGCAACGGATGTGTGAGTATAAATTAAGGAATTGTGAACCAATAAGGGGTTTGGTAGGGAATTGGTAGGGCCAATGGTTCGATGTTGCGGACCCGGCGATTTTTATCGCCGGGCAATGGCAAACTTAGCGAGTCGCAGAGTTTGGCAGAGTATTGGTTTCAACTTTTTCGACAGGAACTATTAACATTTCGTCGAATTTAAATACTCCTTCCTCGACTTGCTGCGCGATAACTTCTGCTATCGTTTTCTTTAGAACACTACTGGTGGCTTTAAATCCAAGCATTCTGGATACCGCCAAAATAACCTCGTCTTCTGTGGCACCAAAATTAGTATTAACAACCTCATTAATTCCAATAGCGATTTCCATGGAAGAGATAAACTCAGGCTTACGTAAGCTCCCTGATGCAACGTTCTGGCGGTTACGTATAGCGATAACAGCATTCTGATGTAATAGAAAATCTTCTTTTCCATAGACATTACCCTTTTTGCAGGCAATTGCTACAGCGCTGCGAACAACAGACTCGATTCTGGCTCCCGATCGTTGAAGTCCCCATGCGGTACGTAATCTCGTTACAACTTCATTAATATGAATGGGCGATTCTACCAAAACGATATTTTCAATTAACTCTGCTAATAGACCAACTGGCATTTCATGTAAGGCATAGGCTAGCTGAGCCTGAGGTTGAGATTCCTGATATTCAACCGTTTGGGAAGAAAAATGTGTTCTTTCTTCCAGGCCTACTTCGATAACATCTTCACGTTCAACAGTGATAATTTCAACAGGTACTGCACGGGAATTACTATGAGCATTTTCTCTCCGCTGCTGTAATTCACGTTTAGCATTTTCTATTGCAGTTAATACGCGTTGCAATTGCTCTTCAGGGCGTTGAAACCAGTCTGTACTCCATATGCGGTGAATTATCCAGCCATGATCTTCAAGCACTGCCTGACGTAATCTGTCGCGTTCCCGTGCGGAGCGTGAGGAGTGATAGGCGCTTCCGTCACATTCAATCCCTAATAAATATCGACCAGGCATATCAGGATCTGCGATACCAAGATCGATAAAGAATCCAGCAATACCGACCTGTGGGTGGACCTGAAAACCTTTACTTTGTAATGCGCTGGCGACCTGCTCTTCAAAAATACTGTCCATTTGCCGGCCAGAACGATGCGCCAGCGACAGACGACCCGTGCGCGCATATTGCAGGAAAAGTTTGAATGCCAATACTCCAGCGCCTTTGGCTCTTTCAAGATCAATATCTTCATCTGTAATTGATGCAAAAACTTCGCAACGCCTTTTCGCCCGGCTAATCAAAACATTTAAACGCCGTTCACCACCTTGTGAACCGAGAGGTCCAAAACGCATAGCCATATAGCCTTGAGCATTCCGGGCATAGCCAACAGAGATCATAATAACGTCTCGTTCATCCCCCTGGACGTTCTCCAGATTTTTTATAAAAAATGGTTCGCTGGGATGAGCGTGGAAGAAATCTTCATATTGTGGATTGAGCTGTCTTAAGAGCTCAAGTTCATCCTGAATGGCTTTTCTTTGGGCCACGGAAAAAGTAGCGATGCCAAGTGACAAGCCTGGATTAGTTTGAGCATGTTGAAGAATGGCGGTAGCCACTCGTTTTGCTTCGACAGGATTTGATCCACTTCCTCCTGACTCAAAAACGCCATCGGGAACATGATGAAACTGGAGTCCCATACCCGCTTCCTTCGTATAAGGACTAGGCACAATGAACAATTTATTTTCATAAAATTGGCTATTGGAAACAGCAATTAATGATTGGTGGCGGCTGCGATAATGCCAACGGAGCATACGCTGTGGTAGTCCACGAGCGACAAAAAGACCTAATACACTCTCAATGTCTGCTACTTGTGTTGTATCGTCTTCATCATCATTACTGGCTTCTGTCATGCGAGAGAAGAAGCTGGTAGGGGGCAACTGACGCTCATCACCCACCACGACGACTTGCTGACACCGTGCAATAGCGCCAATCGCATCAACCGGTTGGATCTGACTGGCTTCATCCATAACCAGTAAATCGAACTTTTGTTTTCCAGGGATTAGGAATTGCGCGACGGAAAGTGGACTCATCATCATCACGGGCTTCAGTGCCTGAATAGCTGCACCGGCTTTCAACATAAGTTGCCGGATAGGCATATGCCCTCTTTTACGTGCCATTTCTGCTCGTAAAATACCGACAGGTCCAGCACCTCCTGCTTTTGAGGGAATTCTTCTATGGTGCGCTCTTACCACCTCAAAACTTGCAGCTTTAATACGTTTAAGATCTAATTGGGCGAAATCAGCAACTTTACGTGAGTGAAGTTCACCATCAAATCGTGCCAGTTCGGGATCTTTTTCGACCATCAGGTTTAGCAATGATTCATAATAAGTACGTTCAACCGAAGAGTAACAACCTTCAAGGGCAAGCCGCCCATCACTCAGACGATCAATGACTTCTTTCAGGCCTGCTTTTTGTGCCTGAACGGAACGATGCTGCCATGAAACCCATTTAGAGAGTTGTTCAGAATGGGAGATCCAAAGTTGCATTTTCTCAATGACGGTGGAGAGAGTCAGCGTATCCAGCGCGTTTACATTAAATAACTCTTCCGGCGTTGATGATAGCTCTAATGATATAGTTTTTATTTGTTGAATGGAGTCCTGGCTTATACGATGAAGCGCTTCTGCTTTCTGCACAAGTTCCACGCGGTCATTGATTTTAGCAACAATAAATCGTAACTCACCGTGCTTTTCAAACCATTCATAATATAAATCAAGCTTTTGCCAGTCAGAATTGCTTTTAGCCCAGCTGTCTGAAAATGCCTTAGAGGCCAATTCATTATACGAATCAATTTTCTCCTTTAGCTGCTGGCAAGTCATAATATGCTCAACCAAAGAGAGTTTCTCAGAGAGTTTGTCAACAGGATGACGTAAAAGTGGCCGTATTACAGTATCAATTCGTTCAAGTTTTTGCGCCATTGCATGCATATAGCCTACAGAAACGCGCTGTATTGAATAGTGATTTTCAAAATATACTTCTGGCGATTGGCCGAAAGCTCTCCAGAGTTGGTTGAACTCCACGGCGGCTTGTTCGAGGGTCTCTTTAAGTTGATTACTAAGATGCCTGATGGAATCCCTGTCAGCTAATTGGCTGGCAAGGGAGCGCGCTTCCGGGCCTACATCGCTTAATGTACCCATCCATTCAACCAACGCTCTTAACGAATCACTATTACTTTCTTCCCCGCGCCAGTGATGGCTGAAAGCTTTACTGGCAAACTCATTTTGCTCTATAATCTTTTTGCGCAGGGTTTGAGCTTTTATTAAGTCGTCCAGCAAATTGATTTGTTGCTGAATAGGTTGAGCTGTATCTTTAATAACTGAACGTACC
The DNA here is from genome assembly GCA_002421005.1 of Enterobacteriaceae bacterium UBA5654. Lineage (GTDB taxonomy): Bacteria > Pseudomonadota > Gammaproteobacteria > Enterobacterales > Enterobacteriaceae > Superficieibacter. The sequence continues at coordinate 243,497 of DIJC01000024.1, forward strand.
AGCGCACGAGAACGACGCCATTCACTATTCGTGAAACGGAAGAGCCCCGTATGTATAGCAAGATCTTTACGAGCCTGTATAACATCCGTTTCCCACGCAATATCAAAAATAGCGGATTCTATTTTATTCTTTAATTCAGCAAGTTGATGCAGATTGTTAACTAATTCCGCTGCTTGTTCAACGCCATGTTCCCATACCGAAGCCACGAAGGCCTCGGGACTGGCATCAGGCGCTTCGGCTACGCGTGCGCTTAACTCTATCAGTCTCTTAATATCCTGAGGGGAACTATAATTTGCATTAGATCCCAGCTCTCTGACGAGTCGCTGAACTTCATTTTCAAGCTTCGGTAAAATAGTTACCATGTTACGAGAAGCCGCAAATGCTGAAGGGGAAAGATCAGCAGGTAACGTTTCTAATTCATCTCTTGTCGTCTGAAGCGAAACACTTAAACCCTCAACGAAGACATCTTTTTTCAATTCGTTGAGGCATTCTTCATAATGTTTACCGACATCAATAATATCATTAATTTGTGTCGTTGATGTTTGCCAAACTGGAGACGTCAAGGCACTTACTGGGAGAAGTGGCGCTTCTTTAATTAACCCTGCACGTTCCAGTAGGTTAGCGGTATTACCGTATAACTCTATTGCAGTATTCGAGCCTGTAAGAGCAGCAAGTTCAGCGATGCCTTCTTTCAGACCGATATTTTGTGACACCAGCGCGGTCAGGCGCGAGAGAAGTCTTTCAATTTCCCCAGGTAACACTTCTTCCCTACCAACTCCCCGCCACGGATGATTATCAGGTAAGCCAATATCCTGTATTCTTTCGATAATTTCTTCTATAAGATTCAAACGCTTGGCTAAATCGTTTTCAGTCCATGAATCGAATCCATGAATGTCAAAATCTGTAGGCGCTTGCCCGGACTGACGAAGCCTGACTAAGTGGCCCATTACCTGATAGGGCGTTAATCCCGACGGCTGAAAGACACGATGTATTCTGGCTGGATGTGCGTTTAGCACATCTCTGGCATCAGTTAAGTTTTCCAGTAAAACATCAGGATATTCACCGCGCGGTGAACCTAGTTCCCATACTCTTTTTAGCTCTTCAAGTAACAAGCGTTTGTTTGCTTTATTGCTGTGTAACTCAAGGCAGGCATCACCCACACCAGCATAATCCAGGCGTCGTTTAACTACTTCCAGAGCAGCCATCTTTTCTGCCACAAATAATACGGTCTTACCATCGGCGATGGCTGAAGCAATGATATTGGCAATGGTCTGAGATTTACCCGTTCCTGGTGGACCCTGTATAACAAGGTTTTTCCCTCTTCTTACCTCATGAATAGCCAGCGTCTGAGAACTGTCACTATCCATGATGTGCAGCATATCTTTTGGAGAAATGACAGGATCGATTGAGCCCTCTTCGGAAAGGAGATCGCGGTCATCTTCAAATCCATCTTCCATCAAAGAGCGAATGAGATACTGTGAGGTAAGCGCTTCTTCTTCAGGCCAGTTTGAGGGATCTAAATCCCGGTACATAAGAAATTTTGCAAATGAGAACAGACCTAAAGTTATATCGTTTTCATTAACGGCCCAGTCAGTTTTTAGTGAGATAGCATGATTCACATTTTGCATGTAATCATGAATGTTAATTTCATCATCTTCATCAACTTTCATTTCCGGCAGAATGATCTGATGAACTCTTTCGAGAAATGCTTCCAGGGAGAGATTAGGAATTATTTCTTCTGACCGTGCGGTTAACTTGAACCTTTCTCCAGCATTGCCGCGTTCAAGACTTACGGGAATCAGTATTAATGGAGCGAGTCTTATATTTTCTTTATTAGCAGGATCGACCCACTTCAATGTACCCAGAGATAAATAAAGAATGTTTACACCCTGTTCTTCTTCAAGGGTTTTAGAATCGTGATAGAGATCAAGAAGCCTTTTCTGAAGCCCTTTTGCTGTTAGCTTTGTTTGTAATTTAGTATCCAGATGCTTACTTTGAGTTTCATTATCATCCTGGCTTGCTGGGTAGAAAAAGACGCTTTCTTCAGCATCATCCTGATCATCTTCTTTAGCTTCTTTACTGTGTAAGAAAGTAAACGTCTTTTTATCTTTTACCAACAAAGAATAGATATGCTCTGAACGCTCATCCACCATTTCCAGAAAACGCGAATTTTTTGTCTTTGGGATGTTAAGAAGGCGATTCCTGGCTCCCAGATCAAGGAGTTCGGCTCGGGCTTTCTCCAGTTTCTGCTCCAGGGACAGGGTAGGGTTTTGAAAAGTTGAGCCATCGGTAGGATTCATAAATTTATAACCTGATTGATCATCACTTAGCGGGCCTCATGTGGGTACTCGACCCCTCAGGCATATGGCATAAGTAGATTAATATTTATGGAATGGAGACATTCACTTTACTCTTCATAGAGTAAATTGGGAACATACATCAAAGTTTTGCATGTAAAACACTAAAAATTTCACATAAAGGAGGGGGGATTAACTGAAAAAATGAATTAGCCTAATATATTTGTACTATCAATATTAGGCTATATATAAATGTCTCTGATATTTAAATGATTTTGAAGAGTCAGGGCCGACTAAAACTCCCCTTTCGCGAAGCCCGTCACCTCTTTCAGCCCCATCTCGCGGCCCAGCGCGGTCATGGGGTGAACGACGACCAGACCACGGACGCTCTTCTTCAGCTTGCCCATATCGGCCTGTTCTTTTTTGGTGATAGCGCGGCGAAACGGCAGTTTCGTGAGCTTTTGCGCTTCGGCGCTGAGTTTCTGGCTATGAACGTCGCGCAGACGGGTGATTTCAGCTTCCAGCGTTGCCTTTTCTTTTTCCAGCTCGGCGTATTTATCTGCGGCTTCAACCAGCGACAAATCGGCCTGCTGGTGGCGGATCAGATCCAGGCGATCGCTAAGGCGTTTGATTTCGTTCTTTTCGACTTCTTTCATGACTTATTAACTCTAAAATCGGGATGATTGCGCTAAGGATACACCAATGCGCGGATGGTTACTTCTGAAAGGCTTTTTTTAAGCTGATGCGGGAGATCAGCTCGGTCAGGGATAACACCATCGTGGAGCGGACAACCTGCTGATAACGCTGGTTTTGCATTGCCAGTAAGTCAGCATCGCTGGCATCAAACTGCGGCGTCGGGGGCAGGGCGGTGACGCAGTGCAGCTCGCCAAAGGGGCCTAAAATCTCGTCGTCGGTGAAGGTGTATTCATTGCCGTCATGGTTTAGCTCTTCACGCAGCGCCATAAGCAGCTCAGCGTCTTCGTACTCGAGGCGGCTGATGACGCCCAGCCCGTAGATGAGCTTCAGACGCACGGAAAGATCGCCCAGCGGACCATTACCGTCCAGCAGCGGCTCGACCGCATATTTCACCGCGTAGTCGTCTTTGCGGAACACCTGCATAACCAGAATATTGACCGCTTCGGTGAGAAGTTCCACGGCGGCAATCAGAAAGCTTCTTACGGTTTTGCCAGCATTCAGACGCTCAAGCACACGGTTTTCAAAGGCCTGGGTTTCTTCCATAATTGCCTGCATATCTGACAAGCCAAAATTTTGGCGCAGGTCAACCTGCGCCAGATTAAGCATCATTTGGTGGCGTTGTAGTCAGCAACGGCTTCAGCAACGACGTCGCTGTGGGCATCCAGACCAGAAATCTGTGCCAGCGCCGCCTGCGGACCTTTTTCCTCAATCAGCGTTGCCAGTTCCTGTGCCTGTGGATCCTGTTCGCTACGGTAATGCATCGCGGCGGCAATCCCTTTCACCAGATTTGTGCGCGGCAGATTATACTCCAGCGTGCCAAGCAAAGGTTTGATCAAACGATCCCCTGCGCTCAGTTTTCGCAGCGGCTGACGACCCACGCGCTCCACGTCATCTTTCAGGTACGGGTTTTCGAAGCGACCGAGAATTTTGTGGATATAGGCAGCGTGTTTTTCCGCATCAAAACCATAGCGCTTGATCAGCACCGCGCCGCTTTCTTCCATCGCGCCCTGAACGACAGCACGAATGTTGTCATCAAGGATCGCATCGCGGATGGTCTGATGCCCGGCAATTTTACCGAGATAGGCAGTAATGGCGTGCCCGGTGTTGAGAGTAAAGAGTTTACGCTCCACGAATGCCATCAGGTTGTCGGTCAGTTCCATGCCCGGAATGGTCGGCAGATCGCCTTTAAACTGGGTTTTATCGACAATCCACTCGCTGAAGGTCTCAACGGTCACTTCCAGCGGATCGTTGGTCGCGGAGGCGGACGGCGGCACGATGCGGTCAACGGCAGAATCCACGAAGCCGACATGCTGCTCAACCCAGGCTTTATCTTCTTCCGCCAGCGCCGCAAGAACGTGGCCTTTGAGCTGCGTGGTGCCGCGCACCATATTTTCACAGGCGATGATATTCAGCGGGGTTTCTGTTCCCTGTGCTTTACGTTTTGCCAGACCTTTGGCAATAGCGGGGGCGATGCGCTCAAGCACCACCGGGCCAACGGCGGTAGTGACCAGATCGACATGCGCAATCAGATCAACCACCTCGTCACCGATGCTGCTGACGGCGTTAACGCCGGACACGGTATCAACCTGCTCGTTTTCACCTACAACGTGAACCTGATAGCTATGACGGGCATTCAGGGCATCGAGAACCACCTGATTCACATCGGCGAACGTGAGGGCGATCCCCGCATCGGCAAGCAGTTTGCCAATGAAGCCACGACCGATATTACCTGCGCCAAAATGTAATGCTTTCATAGAAATAACCTTTCTTAATGTTTTTACCCAAGAGGGCTGGGGTGAGGCGCTTACCTCACCCTAACCCTCTCCCAACGGGAGAGAGCCAGAACCGCGCCCCGTCAGAGGCGCGGACAAACTTACTTATGACCTGCCAGCAGCGCCAGCACTTCATCAACGCTCTGGGTACGGGTCAGACGTTCGATAACCGATTCGTCGTCCAGCGCGTTGGTCAGGCTGGTGATCACCTGAACGTGCTCGTTATTGCGGGCCGCGATGCCAATCACCAGACGGGCGATGTCATCTTCATCTTCGCCGAAGCGAACGCCCTGCGGATACTGGCAGAATACCACACCGGTTTTCAGCACCCGGTCTTTGGCTTCAACCGTGCCGTGCGGAACGGCGATAGACTCACCCAGGTAGGTCGGGGTCAGTTTTTCACGGTCCAGCATGGCCTGTACGTATTCCGGCTCAACGTAGCCACCTTTGACCAGTTGCTCACCGGCGAACAGAATGGCCTCTTCTTTAGTCGCAGCGGTGCGGCCAAGGAAGATGTTTTCCGCGCCCAGCTTGAACAGGTTAGCGTCCGGGCGATCAAAACTGTCCTCCAGGCTGGAGCGCACTTTCACTGCGTTGTCAGTATGGCGCTGTGCCGCGACCAGGCGTTCAGTCAGGCTGGTATACAGGCCGCTGTCGAGGAAGTTGGTCAGCGAAATATGCTGCGCCTGCGGAACCTGACGCATAGCACGCTCGGTCAGATCGCGGTGGGTGATGACCAGGTCAACATCCGGCGGCAGGCTGTTAATTGCGCTGTTGGTAACCGAAATATTGCTCAGACCCGCGTCCTGCACTTTCTTACGCAGCACGCCTGCACCCATTGCGCTGGAACCCATACCGGCGTCGCAGGCAACGATGATTTTACGCACGTGGCTTAAGTCGTTAGTCACATCGCCAGCCGTCAGCGGCGTAGCGCCTTTAGACTGTGCTTTCATATCCTGCACGCGACGGGTTGCCGCTTCGATATCGTCTTCTTCTTTCACTTTGCTGGTTTTCAGCAGGATGGCAGAAATCACGAAGGAAACGATCAGCGCTGCAAGAATGGCCGCGATGTTAGCAAAGTAAGCGCCCTTCGGCGTCATCGCCAGCACTGCCAGGATGGAGCCCGGAGAAGCCGGAGAAACCAGGCCGCCGTTCAGCATAGTCAGCGTAAACACGCCGGTCATACCACCGAGGATCACCGCCAGCAGCAGACGTGGATTCATCAGCACATACGGGAAGTAGATTTCGTGGATACCGCCCAGGAAGTGGATGATAGCCGCACCGCCCGCAGACTGTTTAGCGCTACCGCGACCAAAGAACATGTACGCCAGCAGCACGCCCATACCCGGACCCGGGTTCGCTTCGATCAGGAAGAAGATAGACTTGCCGAGATCGTGAGACTGCTGAATACCCAGCGGCGAGAAAATACCGTGGTTGATGGCGTTGTTGAGGAACAGGATTTTCGCCGGTTCAACAAAGATAGAGGCCAGCGGCAGCATTTCATGGACAACCATGAAGTTAACGCCCGCAGCCAGCACTTTGGACAGCACTTCAACCGCAGGGCCAATGCCGAGGAACGCCAGAATCGCGAGGATCATCCCGATGATGCCAGCGGAGAAGTTATTCACCAGCATCTCAAAACCGGATTTGATCTTACCGTCTACCCAGATGTCAAAACGTTTGATTGCCCAGCCGCCCAGCGGACCTGCAATCATTGCGCCGAGGAACATTGGCATATCCGCACCGACAATAACGCCCATCGTGGTAATCGCACCCACCACGCCGCCACGATCGCCGCCAACCAGACGCCCACCGGTATAACCGATAAGCAGCGGCAGCAGATAGGTGATCATCGGGCCAACCAGTTTCGCCAGCGTCTCGTTAGGCAACCACCCTGTTGGAATAAATAACGCGGTGATAATACCCCACGCGATAAACGCGCCGATATTTGGCATCACCATGTTGCTGAGGAAACGACCAAAGCTTTGCACTCTGATCTTGATATCGGATGACATATAACACCCCTTCTTATGTGTACTGTCGCGAGGCTGGAAGCCCGAGTTTTTTTGTTAATATGGCGGCAGAGGTAGCCGTACCCTGTTGATGATGCGAAATCTGGCACTTAAACGCCGCACTGTCCAGAGAGCGCCCTTTAGTGTGATCTGGATCACCTAAATGCAGGGGGTTAACCACTTTTTATAGTGACTGCGATCACAAAAACCCGGCGTAAAAAAAGAACAACGGGCTAAAACAGGCCACCATCCCGGCGTTAATGTGATGTTAATCACGTTTTATATCGCCCCTTTTGTTATTTATTTGTGAGTTAGATCACAAGATATTTTTGTCAGGATTTTTCCGAGTGTGATCAACCGCAAATTGCGCATCTGATTAAAATTCAATCTGTAATTTTCTTACTTACCTTCGCCAGAATTCATTGCACAGAAATGACACAGAAAAAATAAGTGATCTCCTTCACTAATTGGCTTCGTGCCCGTTGGCTTTTTATACAAATGATCGGAATAATAGTTTCATATTTTATTTCATAAAATGAAACTTTAATTTCTTTCATCGGCACAAGGGACCGCTTATGAGCAGGCTATTTTCTGGCGCGCAGAATCTGGGCAAGTCGTTTATGTTACCCATCGCCATGTTGCCCGCAGCAGGATTGCTGTTGGGATTTGGCGGCGTATTTACCAATCCCGTCACCCTTTCTGCCTACGCCTTTCTTGACAACGACATCGTGCAGGCGGTTTTTACCGTGATGAAACTCTGTGGCAGCGTGGTGTTTGATAACCTCGCGCTGCTTTTTGCCGTCGGTATTGCGGTCGGGCTGGCGCGCAGCGATAAAGGCACCGCAGGTCTGGCGGCGGTACTGTGTTTTCTGGTGATGAATAAGGCGATTAGCGCTTCGCTGCTGCTATCAGGCACCCTGGCGACGGAAAATCTGGCGGCGGCGGGGCAGGCGAGCGTACTGGGGATCACCACCCTGCAAACGGGCGTCATGAGCGGCATTATGTCCGGCCTGCTGACCTCCTGGCTCCATGCGCGTTATTGCAAAACCGAATTGCCCAACCTGCTGGCATTCTTCAGCGGATCGCGGTTTGTGCCCATCGTGACCTCCTTTTTCGCCATCTTTCTCGGCGTGGCGCTCTTCTGGCTCTGGCCGCCGATTCAGGCAGGCATTACGCATCTTGGCGGGCTGGTGGAGAAAACGGGGTATGTTGGCACTCTCGTTTACGGCATGATCCTTAAGTGTCTGATCCCCCTTGGCCTGCACCACCTGTTTTATCTTCCTTTCTGGATGACCAGCGTTGGCGGCGAAGCGGTGGTGAATGGTCATCTGGTGGAAGGCACGCAAAAAATCTTTTTTGCGCAACTCGCAGACCCGACAACCACGCAGTATTACATCGGCGTATCACGCTTTATGGCTGGCCGGTTTGCCGATTTTATGTTCGGCCTGCCGGGGGCGGCGCTGGCGATATACCGCTGCGCCAAACCGCAGAATAAGAAAAAAGTCGCCAGCCTGATGCTCTCCGCCGCGTTGACGTCATTCGTAACCGGCATTACCGAGCCGCTGGAATTTGCCTTCATGTTCTGCGCGCCGCTGCTGTACGTCGTGCATATCATCCTGACCGGCGTCGCATTCATGCTGACGCATATTCTGGAGATCACCGTTGGTCAGACTTTCTCCGGCGGGCTGATTGATTTCCTGCTCTTCGGCGTTTTGCAGGGTAACGCCAAAACGCACTGGATGCTGATGCTGCCGTCAGGCATGGTGATGTTCTGTCTTTACTATTTTACCTTCCGCTTTCTTATTCAGTGGCGTCAGCTCAATACCCCTGGCCGCGAAAACACCGCCGACGAAACGCCGATGGACACCGTACCCGCAACCGACCGGGCGGCTGGCATTGTCGCGGCGCTTGGCGGACGCGAAAACATCGTCGATGTGGACTGCTGCGCGACGCGTCTGCGCATCACCGTCAGTGCACCTGAGCGGGTAAACATTGACGATTTTAAGGCGCTGGGAAGCCGGGGGGCGTTTATTCGTGGGCAGGGCGTGCAAGTTGTGTACGGTCCGCACGTCACCCTGATTAGAAACGAAGTCGAAGAATTTATCGGTTCATAAAGAGAGCGGTTTTATGAAAGCAGTAATGTTGATGTTTGATACTCTGACGCGCAACCACCTCGCCCCCTACGGCGGTGAGGCGATCACCCCTAATTTCAGCCAACTGGCGCGGGAATCCACCCAGTTCGACAATTTTTACGTCGGCAGTATGCCCTGTATGCCTGCCCGCCGCGAATTACATACCGGGCGCTACAATTTTTTGCACCGTAGCTGGGGGCCGCTTGAGCCGTTTGATTTTTCCGCGATGCAGGCGCTGCGTCAGCAGGGCGTTCACACCCATATGGTGACGGACCATAAACACTACTGGCGCGATGGGGGAGCGACTTACCACACGCGCTACTCCACGTTTGAATTTATCCGGGGTCAGGAAGGCGACTGCTGGAAAGGGCAGGTGGAAAAGCCGCCGATCCGCTGGCAGGGTAACGAAGATGAAGAAACGCTGCATCGTCGTCTTGGACGTATGACGCAGGATTTAATCAACCGCCAGGCCATGCCCACGCAGGAGGAGCATTTCACCCATCGCACCATTCGCGCCGGGATTGAGTTCCTGGAAACTAACCGCGACCAGGATAACTGGTTCCTGCAAATCGAGTGTTTCGATCCGCATGAGCCGTTTTTCGTGCCGGAAAAATATCTGGCACAGTACGGCTGTAAGCCGGAAGACTTTGACGGCTGGGTTCCCTATTACTGCGGTGCTCCCGGCGGAAATGATGACGGCAAAGCACGCAAATTCTACCAGGCGCTGATGACCCTGTGTGATGACTATCTCGGTCAGGTGATGGATAAGCTCAAAGCGCTGGATCTGTGGGATGACACGCTGTTTATCGTGTGCACCGATCACGGGTTTTTACTCGGCGAGCATGACTGGTGGGGTAAAAACATCATGCCCGTGTATAACGAAATTGCGAACACGCCGTTTTTTATTCGCGATCCGCGCAGTCACGCACAGGGCGAAAGACGCAGCGCGCTGGCGCAAACTATTGATATCCCGGCAACGTTGCTGGAGTATTTTGCCGTTCCTCTTCCAGCGACGATGACCGGAAAAGCGCTGCGTCCCGCCATCGAGCGTGATGACGCCATCAGGGACTACGCGCTGTTTGGCTATTTTGGCGGGCATATTAATATCACCGACGGCGAGTTTGTTTATATGCGCTGCCCGCGCGAGCAAAACAACGACGCGCTTTTTGAATATACGCTGATGCCGACGCGCATCGACAGCCCGTTTAAAATCAGCGAATTAAAAGATATCCGTATTCATCCCGGCTTTGACTTCACTCAGGGCGCGCAGGTCATGCAGATCCCGGCGTCTTTCCGCTATCTCGATCCGTGGCGCTTTGGCGACAAGCTGTTTAATGTGAAATCCGATCCTGGCCAACAGCAGCCGCTGGAGGACGTTAACACGTCGCTGCATTACGCGGCGGCGTTAATCCCGCTGATGCAGCAGCACGACGCACCGCCGGAGCTTTATCCGCGTTTTGCCCTCGACGAGCTTGACGAGGAACACGAGCGGCAGTTTACCCAGCGGCTGAAGGAAAACGTCGCCGGTTACGCCTGTGCTCATGAGGGCATCCGCGAAGCGCTGAGATTTCTGCTGCGCAACGGGGTGGCGGCGAAAATGCCTGGCGCGCAGGGTGAAATCATTGACGAGGCGGATATTTACGCGCTCATCGATGCGCACTTCACCGGCGACAAACGCCGGGCGATGGTTTATCAGACCCGGCTGTTACTGCGTACCGCATAAGGAGCGATCGGGTGGAATGGTGTCTGGAAAACGCACGTTTTCAGATTGTGGTGCAGGCGACGGGCGCAGACCTTTACGGCGGGGGCAGTCTATTTCGCGCAGACGCAACACGGTCAGGTTGCCGTTTGCGCCCCTGATGGAGAGGCGCAAATCCTCTTTTTTCTCCACGATCAGCCGTGGCTGGCGTTATGGAACGTGCCTGGCGAAGACTTTCTTTGCGTGGAGCCGCTGTGCGGCACAACGGACGCGCCGGATTTTGACGGGCAGATTGCCCACAAGCGCGGCGTTCGCTGGCTGGAAGCGGGGAAAACCTGCCAGCACCGGCTTACCGTTCGCTTCCGGGCAGACAGCCAGCAAGGAGCAGATTAAAATACTTTTTTTGCTTGTGCTGTGGCGCGCCGGAAACGTCGGTCAGGAGAGTGAGTGATGAGTGTGAATAAAGAAAACGTCCGCCTGTACATCGCCAATATTCAGGGAAGCCTGAGCGAAACGGATCGCAAAATTGCCGAATTTATAGTGCAGCAGCCCGCACGGATGGCACAGCTACCGATAAAAAAGCTGGCGCAGGAAATAGGGGTCAGCGAAGCGACGATTGTGCGGTTCAGTAAACGAATCGGCTATGACGGTTTGCTAAACCTGCGTGCCGATTTAAAGCGGGAACTGTTAACGGAAAACGAGCGGGCGCTGCCTTCCTCGCCCGATATCTTTCTTGATGACTCGCGTAATGACGTCGCCAATAAAATCGCCCTGACGATGGAAACCACGCTGAAAGAAACCATCGGTTTGCTGGATCTGAAAATCGTCAATCCGGTGGTAGAGCGCTTTCTGAGAGCGCGGCGGGTTATGTTTGTCGGTTTTGGCGCATCCGGGCTGGCGGCGCTTGAAGCGCGTGACAAAATGAACCGTCTGGGCATTGATTCCGAGGCGTTTACCGATCGCTTCACCATGACGCTGAAGCTGGCAAACCTGAAGGCTGATGATTTTGTCGTCGCGTTTTCGCATTCCGGTGAAACGCCGGAAGTGGTTAACGCCTTTCGTCTGGCGCAAAAAAAAGGGGCGTATAAACTGGCGATTACGCACAGCCCGCATTCGCCCCTCAACGAACTGGCGGATACCTTTCTTCTGACGAGCGGCAGCGCCGGGCCGATGCAGGGCGACTCCATTGCCACACGCATTTCCCAGCTTTTTATTATTGAATTTTTGTGTACCGAGATCACCCGGCATAACCTGCGCGATAGCGCTTCAACGGGGCTTTCTATTAAAGAGTTGCTGATTAAAGAACGGATCAAACGCGAAACGGCAGGATGATCCGTCTGTCTTCGCGCATATACTCTAAATGATTTGAGTTGCAGAAAGGCGGCGACGCAGCTCATCCCCGGGAGCTTACTCCAGTAAGTGACTGGGGTGAGCGAGTCAAGCCAACGCACCTGCAACTTGAAGCATGACGAGTATACTTGTTTTTTTGTTGGCAAAAAAAGGACCCGATCATGAAACTCATCGGCAGCTATACCAGCCCCTTTGTACGCAAAATCTCGGTGATCCTGCTGGAAAAGGGCATCACTTTCGAATTTATTAACGAACTGCCCTATAACCAGACCAACGGGGTGGCGCACTATAACCCGCTGGGTAAAGTCCCGGCGCTGGTGACGGATGACGGCGAATGCTGGTACGACTCGCCCATCGTGGCGCAGTATCTTGAACTGCTGGACATCGCCCCGGCGCTGATCCCGCGCGAGCCAAAAGCGGCGCTGCGCGTGCGTCAACTGGAGGCACTGGCGGACGGCATTATGGATGCGGCGCTGGTTTCGGTACGCGAACAGACGCGTCCGGTCGCGCAGCAATCCCCGGAAGAACTGCTGCGCCAGCGCGAGAAAATCAGCCGGGCACTGGATGCGCTGGAAGGCTACCTGCGCGACGGTACGCTGAAAGTCGATGAGGTAAACCTGGCGACTATCGCCATTGCCTGCGCTATCGACTACCTCAACTTCCGCCGCGTGTCACCGGGCTGGTGCGTGGACCGGCCGCAGCTGGTTAAGCTGGTGGAAACGCTGTTCCAGCGCGAAAGCTTTGCGCGTACCGAGCCGCCAAAGGCTTAACACTTTCCGCCAGTACGCGGTAAACTCTGCGGGCATAGCGACCCCTCTTTTCAGAGGGGATAATCCCAACCGCCAGGCGCGCCCATGACCAGCCAGACTTCATTACTTTACAGCCAGCTCCCCGCCACCGATCGCCTGCTGCGCGATCCTGCCTTTACACCTTTACTTGAACGCTGGGGTCATACCCGGCTGGTGGAAACACTGCGTCAGCTTCAGGACGAGGCGCGTGTCGGCATTCGCCAGCATCAGGCGCTGCCAGCGTGGTGCGCAGACTGGTCACAGGCGGTCACGCAGCGGCTGGCGCAGCAGGAACACAGCGCGCTGCGCCCGGTGATCAACCTGACCGGCACGGTGCTGCATACCAATCTGGGACGCGCGCTTCAGGCACAAGCGGCCATAGAGGCCGTCGCGCAGGCAATGCGTTCCCCGGTCACGCTGGAGTACGATCTGGACGGTGCCGGGCGCGGACATCGCGACCGGGCCATTGCCGATTTACTCTGCCGGATCACCGGCGCGGAAGACGCCTGCATTGTTAACAATAATGCGGCGGCGGTGCTGCTGATGCTGGCGGCGACGGCGACCGGCAAAGAAGTGGTGGTATCACGCGGCGAACTGGTGGAAATTGGCGGCGCGTTCCGCATCCCTGACGTCATGCGCCAGGCGGGCTGTACGCTGCATGAAGTGGGCACCACCAACCGCACCCACGCCAAAGATTATCGTCAGGCGGTCACTGAAAATACCGGCCTGCTGATGAAGGTCCACACCAGTAATTACAGCATTGAAGGCTTCACCAAAGCGGTGGATGAAGCCGAGCTGGCGCAGATTGGCGACGAGCTGGCTATTCCGGTAGTCGCGGATTTAGGCAGCGGATCGCTGGTGGATTTAAGCCAGTACGGTTTGCCAAAAGAGCCAATGCCCCAGCAGTTGATTGCCGCAGGCGTCAGCCTGGTCAGCTTCTCTGGCGACAAACTATTGGGCGGCCCGCAGGCGGGGATCATCGTCGGCAAAAAAGCGCTGATTGCGCAGTTGCAGAGCCACCCGCTCAAACGCGCCCTGCGTGCCGATAAAATGACCCTCGCGGCGCTGGAAGCCACGTTGCGTCTGTATCTGCACCCGGAAGCGCTGGCGGATAACCTTCCCACCCTGCGCCTGCTTAACCGTAAAGCGGACGCCATCCGCGAGCAAGCCGGGCGCCTTTGCGCGCAGATTGCCCCGCGCTTTGCTGACGAGTTTGCGGTACAGGTGATGCCCTGCACCTCGCAAATCGGCAGCGGCTCATTGCCTGTCGAGCGCCTGCCGAGCGCCGCGCTCACTTTTACGCCCCACGACGGGCGCGGTAGCCGCACTGAAGCGCTGGCCGCCCGCTGGCGCGCGCTGCCGGTGCCGATCATTGGCCGCATTTACGAGGGGCGTCTGTGGCTGGATCTGCGCTGCCTTGAAGATGAACCCCGTTTTCTGGAGTTGTTGAAATGATTATTGCCACCGCCGGGCACGTCGACCACGGCAAGACCACGCTGCTGGAGGCGATCACCGGCATCAATGCTGACCGCCTGCCGGAAGAGAAAAAGCGCGGCATGACCATCGATCTGGGCTACGCCTACTGGCCGCAGCCGGACGGGCGCGTGCCGGGGTTTATCGATGTGCCGGGCCACGAGAAATTTCTCGCCAATATGCTGGCGGGCGTCGGCGGTATCGATCATGCGCTGCTGGTGGTGGCGTGCGACGATGGTGTGATGGCGCAAACCCGCGAGCATCTGGCTATCCTGCAACTGACCGGCAATCCGACGCTCACCGTGGCGCTGACAAAAGCGGATCGGGTAGACGAGGCGCGGGTGCGGGAGGTTGAGCAGCAGGTGCAGGCGGTGCTGGGCGAATACGGCTTCGCGGCGGCGACGCTGTTTGTTACTGCGGCCACGCAGGGGCGCGGCATTGATGCGCTGCGCGCGCACCTCCTGCAGTTGCCGGAGCGCGCGCACCCGGCGCATCAGCGCTTCCGCCTGGCGATTGACCGGGCGTTTACGGTGAAAGGGGCCGGGCTGGTCGTCACCGGAACGGCGCTTTCCGGCGACGTGAAAATCGGCGATACCCTGTGGCTGACCGGTGCGGGCAAGCCGATGCGCGTGCGCAGCCTGCACGCGCAGAATCAGCCGGTCGAACAGGCGCGCGGCGGGCAGCGTATTGCGCTGAACATTGCAGGCGACGCGCAGAAAGAAGATATCACGCGCGGCGACTGGCTGCTGTCCGACGCGCCGCCCGCGCCTGCGGAGCGGGTTATCGTTGCGCTGCAAAGTCACGCCGTCTTAAGCCAGTGGCAGCCGCTGCATATTCACCATGCGGCGAGCCACATTACCGGGCGCGTCTCACTGCTGGAAAATAATCTGGCGGAGCTGGTGCTTGATGCGCCGCTGTACCTGGCGGACAACGACCGGCTGGTGCTGCGCGATATCTCCGCGCGGACCACGCTTGCCGGAGCGCGGGTGGTGACGCTCAACCCGCCGCGCCGGGGAAAACGCAAGCCGGACTATTTACAGTGGCTGGCGCAACTGGCTGCCAGCGAAGGCGATGCGCAGGCGCTCAGCGTCCACCTTCAGCGCGCTGCCGTCAAACTGGCGGATTTCGGCTGGGGGCGGCAGCTTAGTCAGAGCGGGCTGGCGGCGTTGATTAACCGTCCGGATTACCTCCAGGCGGGTGGCTGCCTGCTGGATGCGCCGCTGGCGGCACGCTGGCAGCGCAGGCTGCTGGACGCGCTGACCACTTATCATCAACAGCATCCTGACGAACCGGGGCCGGGCCGCGAACGCCTGCGGCGTATTGCCTTGCCGATGGAAGATGAAGCGCTGGTCCTGACGCTCATCGAAAAAATGCGCGAAAGCGGGACGATCCACAGCCATCACGGCTGGCTGCATCTGCCGGATCATAAAGCGGGCTTCAGCGACGAGCAGCAGGAGATATGGCAAAAAGCCGCCGGGCTGTTCGGCGACGAACCCTGGTGGGTGCGCGATCTGGCGCGCGAAACCAGTACCGACGAGCAGGTGATGCGCACGGTGCTGCGGCAGGCCGCGCAGCAGGGGATGATTACGGCGATCGTAAAAGATCGTTATTACCGTAACGATCGGATCGTAACGTTCGCCAGTATGATCCGCGAACTGGATCAGCTGCGCGGATCGACCTGTGCGGCAGACTTCCGCGACAAGCTGAACGTCGGTCGCAAGCTGGCGATCCAAATTCTGGAACACTTCGACCGCATCGGCTTTACCCGGCGGCGCGGCAACGATCATATTCTGCGCGATAAAGCGTTATTTATTCACGAAGAGTAGAGGTAAATATCCTCCGGTGACTGGCCGGGGGATTACCCGCCCGTGCTTGCTTGTGCGTGATAAAGCCTCTCATCGCGCGCTTCTCTTTTTAAACGCGATATCACACTATTTTTAAGGGCATAAGAATATATTTCCTCTGGTTTATTAATCTTTCAGAGGTCATTATTATGTCTGCATTCTATATTCCAGCAATAAATATCCTTGGGATGAATACTCTGGCCGAAGCGCTGGAGACGATGGTCAGCTTTCATTTTAAAAAGGCGCTGATTGTCTGCGGCACGACGCTCAATAAACAGGGTATCGTCGATCGCATTCAGGCTGATTTAAAAACCAAAGGTATCGACAGCGTGGTCTACAACGGCTCCCGGCCTAATCCCGGCGTGAAAAGCGTTAATGCCGGGCTGGTGGTGCTGCGCGAGCACCAGTGCGACTGCGTGATCTCCATCGGCGGCGGCTCGCCGCACGACTGCGCGAAAGGCATTGCGCTGGTGGCGACCAACGGCGGCGATATCCGCGATTACGAAGGCATCGATCGCTCCGCCAAACCGCAACTGCCGCTGATTGCCATCAACACTACCGCCGGGACCGCGTCAGAAATGACGCGCTTTAGCATCATCACCGATGAAGAGCGGCACATCAAAATGGCGATTGTCGATAAACACGTCACGCCGCTGTTGTCGGTTAACGATCCGGCGCTGATGATGGGCATGCCCGCCTCGCTGACGGCAGCAACCGGGATGGACGCGCTGACCCACGCGATTGAAGCCTATGTCTCCATTGCCGCCACGCCGATCACCGACGCCTGCGCGTTAAAAGCGGTGACGATGATCGCCGAACACCTGCCCACGGCGGTGGCAAACGGCAGCGATGAAACCGCCCGCGAAGCGATGGCCTACGCGCAGTTCCTTGCGGGTATGGCGTTTAACAATGCTTCTCTCGGCTATGTTCATGCGATGGCGCACCAGTTGGGCGGCTTCTACGATCTGCCGCACGGCGTGTGTAATGCGATCCTGTTACCACACGTTCAGGCGTTCAACAGCCGCGTGGCAGCGGGGCGGCTGCGTGATTGTGCCCAGGCGATGGGCATTGAGGTGCGTTTGATGAACGACGAGCAGGGCGCGCAGGCGTGCCTGAATGCCATTCGTAAGCTGGCGCGCAGCGTGGATATTCCCACCGGTCTGCGCGATCTGAAAGTCAAAGAAGAGGATTTCCCGCTGCTGGCCACCAACGCCCTGAAAGACGCCTGTGGCCTGACCAACCCGATTCAGGCCACCCATGAGGAGATTATGGCGATCTACGCCTCGGCGATGTAACCGCGCGTTAGCCTTTTGCTGGCGCTGTCTTGTGCTGCGCCAGCCACACTGCCCCCAGCCTGCCCGCCTGATTGCCCAGCTCGCACGGATGAATAGGCACTTTCAGTGCTTCCCACATTTCGAACTTTTCCAGATGCCGGTCCAGCAGCGGGTAGAGTTTTTCCTGCTCGCTGACGCCGCCGCCGATCAGCACCACCTGCGGATCGAACATTGAGATCACGCTATACACGCCGCGCGCCAGAAAGCGTCCCCAGTCGTTCACCGCCTCGCGCAGATGCATGTCGCTCTCCATCCGCTCGAAAATCTCCTTCCCGTGCGGCATTTCTTCTGCCGGTAGCGCCAGCGCCTGGCGGCAGGACTCCATCAGCCCTTTTGCCGAAGCGACCTCGTGCATACACTCGCCGTTATTACCGACCGGGATCACCCCAAATTCTCCGGCATGAAAATGCGCGCCGCGATACAGCTCGCGGTCAACAATAATCCCGCCGCCGATCCCGGTGCCGATGGTGATACAGACCAGGTTATCGTAGCGCTGCCCGGCTCCGCGCCACATTTCGCCCAGCGCCGCACAGTTGGCATCGTTTTCCACGATAACCGGCAGGTCGGTCAGCTCGCCGAACAGCTCCAGCAGATTCTGGTCATCCAGATAATCCAGCGCCCCCGCCTTCGCCGCATGGCCGGTATGCGGGTTGATATGCCCCGGAAAACTGACCCCAATCGCCGCGATATCATGCTCTTTCTGGCAGGTTTTCACCGCCTCCTGCCACTTTTCTTTGAACGTTTCGGCATCTTCCGGCGTGTCATATTCTTCGCTGGTTAACTCCTCACCGTCTTTGTCGATCACGCCATATTTAATATGGGTGCCCCCAACATCAAAACCGATATAACGCTGCATATCTTCTCCAGGAGTTTAACCGTCACCCCTCAAGTATGGCTGAAGCCAGCCGGGGAAACGTAAAGGAAAGTAATTCGTGAAGCGCGTCGTAAAGCGGTAAACGACTGGCGAAGAATTCACCAGTGGCGTCTACCCTTGTAAGACTATCCGCGACAAGGAGACGGCCATGACCAACAATCCTCCCTCTTCCCGCATTCAGCCTGGCGAATACGGTTATCCTCTTAAACTTAAAGCGCGCTATGACAACTTTATCGGCGGCGACTGGGTGCCCCCGGCAGAGGGCGAATATTACAAAAACCTGACGCCCGTTACCGGGCAACTGCTGTGTGAAGTCGCTTCATCGGGTAAGAAAGATATCGATCTGGCGCTGGATGCCGCCCATAAGGTGAAAGACAAATGGGCGCACACGTCGGTGCAGGACCGGGCGGCGATCCTGTTTAAAATCGCCGACCGCATGGAGCAGAATCTGGAACTGCTGGCGACGGCGGAAACCTGGGACAACGGCAAGCCGATCCGCGAGACCAGCGCCGCCGACGTGCCGCTGGCGATTGACCATTTCCGCTACTTTGCCTCCTGTATTCGCGCGCAGGAGGGCGGGATCAGCGAGGTGGACAGCGATACCGTTGCCTATCACTTCCATGAACCGCTGGGTGTGGTCGGGCAGATTATTCCGTGGAACTTCCCGCTGCTGATGGCAAGCTGGAAGATGGCTCCGGCGCTGGCGGCGGGCAACTGCATCGTGCTGAAACCGGCGCGTCTGACGCCGCTGTCGGTGCTGCTGCTGATGGAAGTCATTGGCGATCTCCTGCCGCCGGGCGTGCTCAACGTGGTGAACGGCGCGGGCGGTGAAATCGGCGAATATCTGGCAACCTCAAAACGGATCGCAAAAGTGGCCTTTACCGGCTCGACCGAAGTGGGTCAGCAGATTATGCAGTACGCCACGCAGAATATTATTCCCGTGACTCTTGAGCTGGGCGGCAAGTCACCGAACATTTTCTTCGCTGACGTGATGGACGAAGAGGACGCGTTTTTTGACAAGGCGCTGGAAGGCTTTGCGCTCTTCGCCTTCAACCAGGGCGAAGTCTGTACCTGCCCAAGCCGGGCGCTGGTGCAGGAGTCGATTTACGAGCGCTTTATGGAACGCGCCATCCGCCGCGTGGAGGGCATTCGCAGCGGTAACCCGCTTGATAACGGCACCCAGATGGGGGCGCAGGTTTCCCAGGGCCAGATGGAAACCATTCTGAACTATATCGATATTGGCAAGCAGGAAGGGGCGGATATCCTGACCGGCGGGCGGCGTAAGGATCTGGCGGGCGATTTGCAGGGCGGCTACTACCTCGAACCGACCATTCTTTTCGGCAAAAACAATATGCGCGTTTTTCAGGAAGAGATCTTCGGCCCGGTGCTGGCAGTCACGACCTTTAAAACCATGGAAGAGGCGTTGGAAATCGCCAACGACACCCAGTACGGCCTGGGCGCAGGCGTCTGGAGCCGTAACGGCAGCCTGGCCTACCGGATGGGGCGCGGCATTCAGGCCGGGCGCGTATGGACCAACTGCTATCACGCCTACCCTGCGCACGCCGCTTTCGGCGGCTACAAGCAGTCGGGCATCGGGCGCGAAACCCATAAAATGATGCTGGAGCACTATCAGCAGACCAAATGCCTGCTGGTAAGCTACTCCGATAAGCCATTAGGACTGTTTTAATCCGCAACACCGGGCGGCGCTGCGCTGCCCGGTTAATCCAGCACCTTCACCTGTAACGGGCGGAAACGGCTGTAAATCCACAGTCCCACGCAGCAAATGGTTCCCAAAAACAGGGTAAAAAACACGCTGATAAACAGCCCGCTTAGCAGCGCAATCGGCAGCGCCAGCACCCCGTGTACCGTTTCGTTATTCCAGTTCACCATATTGTAGCCAAACATCCCCAGCAGGCCGCAAATCAGGCTGAAGATAAACATTGGAATGCCAAGACCGATTAGCATCAGGCGATAGATGACTGAGGCTTTAACGCGCTTGTGGGTGGCGGGAGTATTATTTTCCTGGGTGGACATGTTTTGTCTCTGAATGAGCGTGGATAAATAAGGTTATACTATTTTTGGTTTTTTGTGGCAATAGTAGCTAACAGGAAGGGGATCCTGTTAGCCAAAATATTATAACGTTGTTGTTAGTTATATAAAGAAGCGGTAGCCTTCAGGATATCGGCAAAAGAATAAATATCGTCCACCGATCCAATAGGATGTCTGGTTTCATTTTTTTCCAGGTCGAATAATCCAATGTACTTCTGACTGCGGTTGAAATGCAAACGGCAAAGAGGCTTTCTGTTATTATCATCAACAAGAACGCCAAAATAACTTTTTGTATCTCTTTGGGTGATTCTTGGTGGCTCAATAACCGTTCTTACTATTGCCTTAACAATATGAAAACCTTCTAATTCCTCTATCGTAGTAACGATATCTGATGAATCTTTAGTTTCCCCTTCAGGTTGAGTATCGGCCGCTGTAGAGGACGATTCAACGAGCGGCAGTTGATTGCCTCCTATCGCTGACTTAAGACGTTCATTAATTTGAGCATTAATATACTGGCTGGCAGCTTTTTTGGTCAGAAGCGTAAACGTTTCACGTACCTTTTGGGTCAGCATTCCATCATAAACCCGTGAAGCAAAAAATTTAACAAAGTCTTCTTCTGGATTATTCAGTTGGGTATGTAGAACTTTTTTTATCAAACTGACGTATTTTAATTCACCAGCAGCGTTAATAATAGATTCTAAATCAAAAGAGGATTTAGTGATTTTTTTGATTTCTGGAATAAGCGTTTCATCGAGATCGAGCAGATCAATTTCCAGAAAGGGTCTTTCATCCATCTTATTTGGCGCTTCCAAATCGGTGTAAAATTTGTAAGTCTGACCGTTAGTAAGAATTGAAATTCTGGCACTGGTTACATGGAAATAACGGAATAACTGCGAGGCGTGGTTAATATTCAGCGGTTCACCGATCTTTTTGCATTCAATCAGGATTTGAATTTCGCCATTTTTAAGGATGGCGTAATCAATTTTCTCACCTTTTTTAGTGCCAATGTCGCAGGTAAATTCAGGGATAACTTCTGTCGGATCAAAAACATCATAACCCAGTACATTGTTAATGAAAGGCATGACAAAAGCCGTTTTTGTGGCTTCTTCTGTTTCAATGGCGGCAGATTGTTGCCTGATTTTTGATGATAAGACATTCAGCTTCTCTGTGAATTCTATCGTCATAACCACTCCTTGTAAGAATTGAGATAACAGGTTATTTACAATAAGTTATCTGGATTAACTTCAGATGTGAAAGAGTCCCTTTTTTAGGTTTCAGCCTCTCATCCGGTTAAATTTCTTGATGCTTATTGCATAGAACATCAGTCCCGTCTCTCCATAGTGCAGGAGTAAATCGTTCATTTAATGAAGATAAATCACATATTAGGAATATTTTAATCAGAAAACCCCTTCACCAAAAAGTAAAGGGGAGCTTTAGTTATTAAACCTCATTCACCCAGATGCGCATTTCCCCTTCGCCCCGGTTGGCCCAGCTAAACCACGGGATAAAGGTCAGCGTCTGCGGCTGGCGGAGGGCGGGCGACGCATCGTAACGCCAGAGCGGTTGCTGCGCGGCATCGGGGGCGGTTTGTTTAATCCCCTGGGTCTGAATCAACATTTTGTGGGCGAAGATGCCTTTGCCTTCAAAGACGCTGAAATCACTGTCTTTGGGAAGCCAGAGATTGTGCAGTTCCGCGCCGTTGTCGGCTTCTTCCAGGCAGTAGACCAGCGGGCCGCGCTGGATGGCGACTTTTCCGGCCTGCTGGCGGACC
The DNA here is from genome assembly GCA_002421005.1 of Enterobacteriaceae bacterium UBA5654. Taxonomy (GTDB): domain Bacteria; phylum Pseudomonadota; class Gammaproteobacteria; order Enterobacterales; family Enterobacteriaceae; genus Superficieibacter. Next base: position 265,588 of record DIJC01000024.1, read on the forward strand.
AGAGGGTTACCGTAAACCCGGCGCACCGGCATTGGCAGGGTTAAGGTTATCGTATCGCCTTCCAGCCAGCGGCGCGGCAGATGCAGATACCCTTTCTGTGCGTTGACTTTAATGATCTCACCGTTCAACGCGACCTGCGGCGCGTCGCACCAGTCCGGCAGGCGCAGTGCCAGAGTGTGCTGTACCGGCTGCGGTGAATCCACGGTGACGGTTATCTGCTCCTGCCACGGATAATTGCCGTCGATGCGCAGGCGCAGCGTTTGCTCGCCGACCGGAATTTCAACGCTGTTACCGATGTACAGGTTGATATACAGCGCGTCGGCGCGCGGCGTGTAAATATAATGCCCCAGCGAGGTCAGGACGCGGGCGATATTCGGCGGGCAGCAGGCGCAACCGAACCAGCGCTGGCGCACCGGTTTAACATGATCGTAGATATGGTTGCCGGCCAGCGATTTTGGATGCACTTCCAGCGGGTTGACGTAGAAAAAATGCTTACCGTCCAGCGCCATCCCGCCCAGCACGGTGTTGTACAATGCGCGCTCCATGACGTCGGCATACTGGCTGTCGGCTTCCATTTCCAGCATCCGGCGGGCAAACATCATCAGCCCGATGGAGGCGCAGCTCTCCGCATACACCGTGTCATTGGGCAAATCGTAGTCGCTGCTGAAGGCTTCGCCGCTACTCTGGGAGCCGATCCCGCCGGTGATATATAACTGGCGTTGAGCCATGTTATTCCACAGCCGCAGGCAGTCCTGGCGTTTGCCTTCGTCCTGGCTTAGCCGCGCCAGATGCGCAACGCCGGTCATCAGGTAGACGAAACGCACCGCGTGACCGATGGCGGTTTGTTGCTCCGCCAGCGGTTGATGCGCCTGACTGTAGGCTTTATCTTTGACCATCCACGCCGGGCCGTAAGTGTTCCAGTGGGACGTTTTGCCACGCTTTTCGTATTCTTCGTCATAGAAGTGCGGCTGCGCCCCGCGCTGCTCAACAAAGTATTTCGCCAGCGTCAGATAACGCGGCTGCCGGGTGACGTCGTACAGCCGCATCAGCGCCAGTTCGATTTCCGGGTGGCCGGGGTAGCCGTGAAGCTGCCCGTCGCCGGGGCCAAACACGCTGTCGATATGATCCGCCAGACGGCAGACCACGTCCAGCAGACGACGTTTTCCGGTGGCCTGGAAGAACGCCACGGCGGCTTCAATCAGATGCCCGGCGCAATAAAGCTCGTGGCACTCGGCCAGATTGGTCCAGCGTTCGCCAGGCGCTTTAACCGTGAAATAAGTGTTCAGATAGCCGTCATCCCACTGAATAGCGGCAATCAGCTCAATCAGCTCATCTGCGGTTTTTTCCAGTTGCGGATCGGGCTTCTGACACAGCGCCCAGGCCACCGCTTCCAGCCATTTCGCCACGTCGCTGTCCTGAAAAACCATGCCGTAAAACTCGCCCTGCACAATACCGGCAGCGATGCGGATATTTTCAATCGCATGGCTGGGATCGGCCTCTGGAATGCGGTCATTGAGCGCATCCCATTGATAGGGGATCACCACATCGCGTACCTGTTGTTGATACTGACCAAGAAAAGGATCGCTCACTTTCAGTTTATGCAGATCGACTTCCATTACAGACTCCTTAAGCGTGAACATGGCGCTGGCGCAAATCGCTGGCAATGCGCGCCATCATGGGATTAGTGAGATGACAGGCGCGGATAGCCAGTGCCAGCAGCAAATGAAACAGCGCGGGTAATAACGTTTCCATCGCGGTGATCCCCTGAAGCGAGCCCGCCGTTTGATTCCCCGCGCCCGGCTGATACGCCACCACAATAAACACCAGGCTGATAATCCCGGCGCTGGAAGCCCAGGCCAGCTTGATGAAAAACAGATTGAAGGCGAAGTTCATCCCGGAAGAGCGCACGCCGGTTTTCCACTCGCCGTAGTCATCGGAAAAGGCCATCAGTGAAAAATGCAGCGGCAGGGTAAAGCCGAGGATAATGCCGTTACCGAGGATCACCGCCAGCCACAGCGTCTGGTACGCGGGACCGGTGGGCAGAAACCACATCAGCACTGCAAGCAGCGCCAGGACCAGGTTGGTGTAGTAGTAAAGTTTTACCGTATCGAAGCGGCGCGATAACGGGTTGACGATCACAGAACCCAGAATGGAAGCAAACGTGACCATGGTAAAAAAGAGCGAGGTATAGCCGGTGCTGCCTTCCAGCACGTAGGTGATGAAATACATGTAGCCGCCGCCGCGAATGTTAAAGACGTTGATCAGCAGGAAGGACATCACCAGCATCAGCAGCAACTGATCGTTTTTACGTAGCCCGGCGAGATGCTCGCGCAGGGTAAATTTGCCCATCGCGCTGAGCGAGACGCGCTCGCGAACCCAAAAAAAGCAGCACAGAAACATCACCCCCGCGATGGCGCAGAGCACGCCGACGCCGAGCTGATAACCGCGTGCGGCGTTGCCTTCGCCCAGTTCCGCCACCAGCCATGGCAGGCCGACAGACACCAGAAATCCCGCCACCCCGCACAGAACGAAGCGCCATGACTGGCAGGAGATCACTTCGCTGTGGCGCGAGGTCATGGTGTTGATCAGCGCACAGTAGGGCACGTTAATGGCGGTATAGCTCACCGAAAGCAGCAGATAGGTGCCGAATGCCCAGGCGATTTTTACGCTCATGCTGGCGTCCGGGACGGTAAAGGTCAGCACGCCGATAATGCCAATCGGCACGGCGATCCACAGTTGCCAGGGGCGGAAACGTCCCCAGCGGCTTTGGGTGCGGTCGGCAATCACGCCCATCACCGGATCGGAAATGGCGTCGAAAACGCGCAGAGCGATAAATAACGTACCGACCAGCGCGGGCGTCAGGCCAAAAACATCGGTATAGAAAAAGGTTAAAAAGTTCATGATCAGGCAGGTGATCACCGTGCCGCCAGCGTCGCCCAGGCCGTAGCCAATTTTTTCGCGGATCGACAGCCTTTCATCAAGTGCCTTTTGCGTAATATCGGTAGAGGAAATCGGAGTGGAAGTCATCAATAACTCCTCGCGTAATGAAATGTTTTTATCCGGCTTGAGCCGGTGTTTTTTTGTAGTTTGCAAAGTACGGGACTCATTTTGCACCTTAAAAAAGGTGCAACAAGGGAAGGGGAAAGTAGATAAAGATGACGATTCCGACCTGATGTTTAAAATGTGACGTCGATCCTGCTGAATGTTTTAATTTCATGAATAATCAACATATAACGATTTATAACGGGCTGATAAGAGCGGAATAATGAATATCTATGCTTGAATTATCCATAGCGCTGCCCTTACGGGTACAAAATGGCGGATTATTTATTTCACGCGGTGTTGGACGTCATCCTGCGCGCAGGCTCAGTTCGTGGGAAATTATTTTCGTTGAGAAAGGAATATTAACCCTTCAGGAGGAAGAACGTGTGTTTCAGGTTAATGCCGGAGAGAGCCTGATATTATGGCCGCAGCGTCATCATATTGGCGTTGAGGATTTTCCAGCGGATCTGAAATTTTACTGGCTGCATTTTGACGTCATTGCCTCGCCTGCAACAGAGAAAAATCTGACCTCGCTCGCCGTGCCGCAGCATGTGCGGATCGGCGATCCCCAATATATGATTTCCCTTTTTCGGCAATTTCTCAGCGAGCAGGAAAGGCTTCAGCGCAGCGCGGCGCTGGAGTTTATTTTACTGCTGATCCTGCAACACATCGCGCTGGCGGGAGATTGTCAGGAGCGGGCGGATGATGCCGGAACGGCGCTGGCCTGGAAAGCGCAGCAGCTTATCCGCACCCAGTTTCATCGGCCGCTGTCGACCTCCGTGCTTGCCCGCGAACTGCACTGTAACGCCGATTATCTGGGGCGCGTTTATCGCCGGGTGTTTCGCCTCACGCTCACCGAAGCCATTCATCGTCAGCGAATACGGGCAGCGGAAAAAATGCTGGTCAACGAAGCCCGTTCGCTCAAAGAGGTTGCCGGACTGTGCGGCTTCAGCGACGTCGGCTATTTCCGGCAGATATTCCGCAAACATACCGGACTGACGCCCGCCGCCTGGAAACGGCGCTACTGTAAGGAGCACATCAATTCCGCGTAAAATAAAATCAACCCCTTTACAGGTAGTTGAACAGTAAACAGCCGGTGATTTATGCTGCATCCTCTTACACAACGCAGGGAGGCAATACATGTCGAATAAACCTTTTTATCAGGCTGCCCGCCAGGGTGGAGTCATCAAAGCGTTGTCGGAATATGTCCTGACGCTGCGCGAGCCGGTAACGCTGGACGTACTGCGTCAGCGCGCGCAGCAGCAGTCGTTGCTGCCGGAACTGGATGCCAGTATCGACGAGCAGGAAGATGAGTTACATCTGGTTTTTCAGCAGGATAACGCCATTTATCTGTACCGTGTTTCGCTGTTCACCGACGAATACACCCTGTCGGCGCTGGAATATACCCCCAGAGTGCAAAATATCGCGCCGGAGATCCTGCAACAGGCGGCAGGAGAACGTCAGCGGGTGTCGGTGGTTACGCGCTTTCAGAATAATATTTTCTTAAGCTGGCAGAACGTGATGAAGGTGATGGCGGTGCTGGCACCGGATCTGCTGATTGGTCAGGATATTAGCGCTGCCGGTAAGCTTTTTGCCCATAACTGGCTGCAATTTGAGGCGCGTTATCCGGCCCGACCGCGCGTGGATTCGCTGTATATTATTCACGCGGTGCACGACGATGAAACCGACGATTACTGGCTGCACACGCACGGGCTGGAGCGCCTGGGTCTGCCGGAGTGCGAAATCCTCTTCCGCCGCCAGGTGGAGTCGCTGGCAAGCGTTGGTGGTCTGATCGAAGCATTTGCGAACATCTGTCTCGATAACAACGGCATCGATTTTTATGTTCCGCAGTGGCTGGTGCGTACCCGTGAAGGCGATCAAGCTATCGTGGCGATCCCGTGGGAACAGGGGCTGGATTTTGTGCCGTTCGGCGGCAGCTTAAGCGATCTGCCGGAGCTGGATGAGATGGCGGAGATGCTGCCGGCGCCGACAGCGCGTTTTAGCGGCGACAGGGCTGACCGTCTGGAGGGGCATAACGGGCCGTCCTGCCTGCTGTTTCGCCTGGAAGACGAGCGCGGGAGTGTCGGCTGCGTGCTCGATGGCGGCCTGGATGACGACCGGGTGATGTTTATGAAAAGCATCGCTCTTTCAGACAGCGAGGCGCATAAAGCCCAACTGCGCTGGCCTTATTTTCAACACGTTTTTGAGACGACGAGCGCCACGGAAGAGGCGCTGTTCATCGTCAAGATCGGTGTGCCGCACGGCAACGCCGATGAGCGGGAGCATATGTGGTTCCGGCTGCTGAGCATCGGCGATGAACAGCTCACCGGCGTGCTGACCAATCAGCCGTTTTACGTGCAGGATATGCAGCAGGACGAGGAATATACCCTGCCGCTGACGCTGGTAAGCGACTGGAAGATTTACCGTCCGGGGCAGGAATTTAACCCGGATAATATCTTTGAGATTATTTCCCACAGCTAACCTGTTGCCCGGCAGAATTTCCTGCCGGGCACGCGTTTACTGGCCGTAATAGGCGTTTTTGCCGTGCTTGCGCAGATAGTGTTTATCCAGCAGTTCAGGCTGCATATCCGCCAGTTCCGGCGTGAGCTGGCGTGAGAACAGGCCCATGTAAGCGCACTCTTCCAGCACCACGGCGTTGTGTACCGCGTCGGCGGCATCTTTCCCCCAGGCGAACGGACCGTGCGAATGCACCAGCACCGCCGGGATTTGCAGCGGATCAAGCTCGCGCGCCTCGAAGGTCTGAATAATCACTTCCCCGGTCTGGTATTCATAATCGCCATTAATTTCTTCCCGCGTCATTAAGCGGGTGCAGGGGATGGTGCCGTAGAAATAGTCGGCGTGAGTGGTGCCCCAGGCGGGCAAATCGCGACCGGCCTGCGACCAGATGGTGGCGTGGCGCGAATGGGTATGCACAATGCCGCCAATCTGCGGATAGCGCCGGTACAGCGCCAGATGGGTTGGCGTGTCGGACGACGGTTTTTTTGCGCCTTCGACCACGTTGCCCGTGGCGATATCAACCACCACCATATCGTCAGCGGTCATCACGTCATACTCGACGCCGGAAGGCTTGATGACCATCAGGCCGCGTTCGCGGTCAACGGCGCTGACGTTGCCCCAGGTAAACGTCACCAGATGGTGGGCGGGCAGCGCCAGGTTTGCCGCCAGCACCTCGGCTTTCAGTTGTTCTGACATGTGAATCCTCCTTCCTGCATTCGCGCTTCTATCCAGCGGCGGGCCTGAATGATTTCCAGCACCGGCTCTTTTGCTTTCTCGGTCCACATTTCAATCAGAAACGCGCCCCGGTAGTTCAGCGCATGTAACGTTTTGAAGATGCCGACAAAATCGACGCAGCCTTCGCCGAACGGCACGTCGCGGAACTGGCCGGGGCTTTGCGCCGTTACTGGCTGGGTGTCTTTCAGATGAATGGCCGCAATGCGATCGATGCCCAGCGAGAGTTCTGCCGGAACGTCATTGCCCCACGCGCTGAGGTTGCCGACATCCGGGTAGACGCTGAACCACGGCGAGGCGAGCAGTTCATCCCACTTTTTCCATTTGCTGATGGAGTTCATAAACGCGGTATCCATAATTTCTACCGCCAGCATCACCTGCGCGGCAGCAGCCTGCTCCACCGCCCACGCCAGCCCGTCAGCAAAACGTTGCTGAGTGCCCGCGTCGTGTTCTTCGTAATAGACGTCGTAACCCGCCAGTTGAATGGTGCGGATGCCTAAATCGCGGGCCAGACGAATGGCTTTGCTCATGATCTCACGCGCGCGCTGACGCACGGTTTCATCGCGGCTGCCAAAGGGAAAACGGCGGTGGGCGGAGAGGCACATCGACGGAATAGTCACGCCGGTTTCCAGCATCGCCTGCACCAGCGAGGCGCGCTGGGCGGTGCTCCACTCCAGCCGGGCGAGGCGTTCGTCGGTTTCATCAACCGACATCTCCACGAAGTCAAAACCGCAGCTCTTCGCCAGCACCAGCCGCTCCGGCCAGCTCAGCTCTTTTGCCAGCGCCTTTTCATAAATGCCTAACGGATGGCTACGCATTATTGATCTCCCCAGATAGCGCGGATTTGCGCGTGAAAGTCGGCGGCGACCTGCGCGGGATGTTCGGCACCTGCCAGCGCGCGCCCGGCAATAAACGCTTTCACCCGGATGTCCTTAAACAGCGGCAGGTCGGCGGGAGTGATGCCGCCGGTAATCGAGAGTTCAAGTCCGATATCAGAGAGCGCCTTCATGCGCGCCAGATCGGCCTCATCCCACTGTTGCCCGCTGGCCTGCGCGTCGCGTCCGCGATGATAAATCGCCTGCCGCACGCCGGTCCGATACCAGTCACGGGCATTGTCCAGCGTCCAGTTGCCGAACAGTTCGATCTGGATCTCGCCGCCGCAGGTCTGCGCGACCGCATGGCCCTTTTCAATGGTCGCCAGCGGCGCAGCGCAGATAATGGTCATCCAGTTCGCGCCCGCGTTGAAGGCCTGCTGCGCCAGCGTTTCCCCGGCATCTGCCACTTTCCAGTCGGCCACGATGATTTTTTCCGGGCACTGCGCGCGCAGCGCTTTAACGGCGCTGAGTCCTTCGGTCAGGCACAGAATCGTCCCGGCTTCGACGATATCCACGTGATCCTGTAGCAGGCTGACGTCGCGTTGGGCGGCGGCAAGGCGGGTGTGGTCGAGCGCCAGTTGCAGTAATGGTCGGCTCATAATGTGTGCTCCTTAATACGGGCGTGAAAACCCTGTAGTGCTTCAATCAGAATCTGATAACGGTGGTATTTGCGCTGATAGGCAGCCTGCGCGTCCGGGTCCGGCGTGAAGGTGCGCAGGCTGTACGTCAGCGACCGCTGGGCAGCGTGGAAACTGGTGTGCAGGCCGGTGCCGACCTGCGCCGCCAGCGCTGCGCCGAAGCAGCCGGTTTCCTCCAGCTGCGGCAGCTCCAGCGGCAGGCCGCTGACGTCGGCGAGCATCTGCATCCAGACATCGGAGTGCGCCGGGCCGCCGGTCACGCGCAGGGCGCGAACGTCGTTAAAGCGTTCGCGCATCCGGTTGAGGTGGGTCATGTGGCTGAACACCACGCCCTCAAACACTGCCTGCAACAAATGCGCACGGCTGTGCATCGCCTGCATTCCGTAGAAACCGCTGGTCATTTCCAGCCCGGCGTTGCTGCCGTAAAGGAAGGGCAGAAACAGTAAATCGCTGCCCGCTTTCGGCAGGCTGGCTACCGCCGCGTTGATTTGCGCAAAAGAGAGATCGGGCCACTGGGCGGTCAGCCACTCAAGGTTGCCGGATGAGGTCGGGCTGGCTTCGTGAACGATGTACTCTCCGTCGTTGACGTAGCGACCATAGACGTAAGGATGCTTTTCGTGATGCCGCAGGCCGTGCGCGATCCCGCTGGTTACCGCCCATGTTCCCATTACCGCGTTCAGGGTGTGCTCATCCTGTAACCCGGCGCAGAGTGCGGTAGAGACCACATCAAACAGTCCGCCAACGACGGGCGTGCCCGCCGTCAGACCGGTCAGGGCGGCTGCCTGAGCGGTGATCTCCCCGCAAATTTCTGCTGAACCCATCACCGGCGGCAGGGCGTGGTCGATCTCGCTGATGCCGAGCCAGCGGGTCAGGCACGGGTCATACCCGCCGCTGTTCATGTTGTAGAGATTGGATTCAGAGATGTTGCTCTCTTCGCCGCCCTTAACCCCGGTCAGGCACCAGCGCAGGTAGTCGTGTCCCATCATCACGCAGCCGATACTGGCGTAGCGCTGCGGCTCGTTCTCTTTGATCCAGCGCAGCAGCGAGGCGGGATGCCCGGTCCACAGCGTCTGGCGCGTGGTCGGATACAGCGTTTCCGGGATGCCGTCCTGCTGCCAGCGGCGCACAATATCCAGCGCTCGCCGGTCGGAGGAGAGGATCGCATGGCCCAGCGGGCGATCGTCTTTGTCCAGCAGAAACAGCCCTTTACCCTGCGCGGAGATGCCGACGCCGCAGATGTGATCGCCCGCGATGCCGGTTTTTTGCAGCAGGCTGGCGATGGTTGCGGCGCAGTGCTGCCACAGCGCGGGCATATCGCGCTCCGCATAGCCCAGTTGCGGGCTGAGGGTTTTCAGGGGCTGGCGAGCAATGCCGTGCTCGTGGCCCGCGCGATCGTATAAACCGGCTTTCAGATAAGTACCGCCACAATCGATACCCAGCCAGAAGGTCTCTCTTTCACTCATCTTGATATTCTCATTTTCCCCGGCAGCCAGAGCGTGCCGGGGCGACGCGGCGTTATGCTTCGCGCTTGCGCGAATTGACGGGGCGGGGGCTTTCGGCTCCGGCGTCACATTTAGCGGGTAACAGCAGGGCCATCAGTGCCGCCAGCGCCAGCGAAATGGCGAGGCAGTACACGCCCGCATCTTTGCTGTACAGGGTGATCAGCACGCCCACGGCGTAAGGACCGCAGAAACCGCCGAGGTTGCCGAGGGCATTAATCACCCCGCGTGCGCCACCGGCCATTTCAGCGCTGAACAGACGCGCCGGAATGGTCCAGAACACGCCAGCGGCGGATTGCAGGAAGAAGCCGCAGCCGACCAGCGCCGCATAAGACAGCCAGATGCTTTCTTTCAGCGCGACGGAGAGGAACATGCACAGCGCGAAGCCGATCAGCGGCAGGGAGACGAACAGTTTGCGTTTGCCGGTGCGGTCAGACAGCGACGAGAACAGGAACATCCCGGCAATCGCCCCGACGTAAGGCAGCACCGCCAGCATTCCCACCTGGCCAATGCTGGTGTGGGTCAGCTCTTTCAGAATGGTCGGCAGCCAGAGGGTGTAGCCGTAAATCCCGGTCTGGTAGAAGAAGTTCAGGGCAATCAACTGCCACATGGTTTTGTCGGAAAGCACCGCGCTGAGCGACGCGTTTTTGACTTCTTTACCGACAATCGCCTGCTGCTCAGCCGCCAGCGTTTCAACCAGGTAATTCTTCTCGGCCTCTGAGATCCAGCGCGCTTCCTGCGGACGGTCGTAAACGGTGAATGCCCACAGCACCAGCACCACTATCGACAGCAGACCTTCAATAATGAACAGCCAGCGCCAGTCGAGTACGGTAATGATCCAGCCGGAGAGCGGCGCGGTGATGATCCCGGCAATCGGCACGAACATGATCACAATCGCGTTGGCGCGACCGCGTTCGGCGTCCGGGAACCAGTTGCTGATCATCGTCAGCACCACCGGCAGCATTCCGCCTTCCGCCACGCCCAGCAGGAAGCGCAGCACCAGCAATTGATACTGATTGGTGATAAGCCCGGTGAGAACGGAAATCACTGCCCAGGCGACCAGCGACCAGCCGATAAATTTCTTGCCGCTGCCGTGAACGGCGATTTTGCCGCCGGGAACCTGTAAAAACAGATAGCCGATAAAGAAAATTCCGCCCGCCAGCCCCGCCATCGTGGCGGAAATACCCAGTTCCTGATCCATCCCGCCGGGCATGGCGAAGGCGATATTCACCCTGTCCATATAGGAAATAATACAGGCGATAAGAATCGGGGGAATTATTCTTAGCCAGCGTTGATGCGGAATGCCCGCAGGTGTCGATCCAGATAAAGTATTCATGATAGTAGTCTCATAAAAAAGTATTTGTTCTGGTGTAATGGCGCAGTGCTTTTATTATTTTGTTGCCAGATTCAGCGCGTTAATACCGTCGCGTAAAATGGCGATCCGATGCTGAATATCAGCATTAGCATTAATTTCCAGTAATTTGATACCGGCAAATTGCAATGTTGCGGCGTCTGCCGCAATAAAGAATTCCTGCGCGCACTGCGTCGTCAGCAGACTTTCTTCGCAGAATGGCGCAAAAGGCGCGTGCAGATCCTGCCATTCGCCGTAAGCGCCGCTCTCCGTCGTGCCGGAGAACATCAGCGCGCCCAGCTTGCCCGCCTTTTTCGCCATCTGCACATGCGCAAGCGGCAGGGTACTGTTGCGGCCTTCAATGGCCGAGCGCGCCCAGTTAATGCACAGGCTGATGTCATAATCCGCCAGCACCGCCAGCACGTTTTCCAGCGGCAAAAAACCTTTGCGCGGCGCGGGCTGGGTCATTGCGTCACAGTGCTCAAGAATGAGATTGCACGACCAGTCCCAGCTGGCGATCTCTTTTATCGAGCGGGCAAAGGCGTCGGTGGCCTGCGCCACGTTGCTGCTGCCTGCCAGCGGGGCGGCGTGAATTTCCAGCGCCGTCACTTTCCCGCGGTAACGGGCGTTGACGGCGTTGATTTTTTGCCGCAGATGACGGTAGTAGTCTACGCAGGCCCGGCGCTGATCTTCATCGCTTGAGGCCAGCCCGAAGCCGCCGTTTACGCCACGGCGACGCATGGTTTCCATAATGGCGGTGACGACGATTTGCCACTCGCCCGGCGTATGCTGCAACAGCCATTCATCGCCATAAGGATGAAGATGTTCGAGGCAGGGTTGCTCCAGCCCGCGAATACCGGCGGTATCCGCCAGCAGTTTCCAGAAGGCGCTTTCTTCCTCTTCGCTTTTCTGGTGGAACGAAGGCGCGCAGGGGTACGCACCGATAATATAACCGGCATGCTGAGTTTTCATTTTTAGCTCCTGATATTTATCGCATCAGATAAATATGCAAGTCATTAAAGCGCTGCGATGGCAACCTTTACCACAATTTTGCGAATGGGCGTCGCGGTGTATTTATTACAGGCAGGGCGGTGAACATCCTGCGGAAAAAATATGGCGTAACTGCCCGGCACCATTTCAATAAAGGATTCGTTTTCACTGTACTCATAAAAAATAATGTCGCGCTGTTCAAGCAGCGATTCACTTATTTCATTGTTGCCCGTATCAATGGCGATGCCAATTTTCTCTTCACCCCAGGCCAGAAACTGGATATCCAGATAGCGGCGGTGGGCTTCTGGCCTGTTTTCCTGCACCTCGCGGGTAGTGAGGTCAAGGATTTGGGCGAAAACGGTTTTGCCATCGATTTCCACTACCCCTGGCTCAAGCTGCTTAAAATCGGTGCTGCGCAGAAAATCGAGCGCTTTTTCAATGGCAGCAGGCAGGCGGCAAGGATTCGGCTGCGAAATATGACCAAAGATCATCGGTTATCTCCTTACAACGCCTGGATTTTCGCCCATACGCTGTCATCAATGGTGATGCCGTTGCGACGGTTTTCTTCCAGCAGGCGGGTGAATTCATGCCCCGGCAGGCGGATCTCAACGTTTTCATCAGCCCGGTCGGCGGTGGTGATGAAGTCCATAATGCGCTGCAATTTGGCGTCGCGGGTGGCTCCGTCGATCAGCCGGTCAACCTCAATGGCGATGAAAATCTGTGAAACGCCGTATTCGTCGCTGTTGTCCTGGGTGACTTCCGCAACCGAAGCGCCGTCGGAAAGCAGGGTGGCGATCATATCCAGCACCACCGAAAGACCAGAGCCTTTCCAGTAACCCATCGGCAGAATGCGGCGGTTTTTCTCAATGACGCCTGGCTCTTTGGTTAACTGGCCGTCGTCGTCAAAGCCGCCGTCTACCGGCAGGGTGCGGCCTGCCAGGCGGTTCACTTCTAACATGCCGTAAGAGAACATCGACATCGACATATCCACCATAGTGATGGGATTCGACGGGATGGCGACAATCAGCGGGTTGGTGCCGATGCGGCACTCTTTCGATCCCCAGGGCGGCATAACGGCGATGGAGTTGGTCCAGCAAATGCCAATGTAGCCTTTCTCCGCCGCCTGCCAGCCGTAGCTGCCGCCGCGCATCCAGTGATTGGCGTTGCGCAAAGCGACCAGCCCGATGCCGTGGTCTGATGCCAGTTCAGTCGCCCGGTCCATCATTTTTTTCGCCGTCAGGTTGCCGATGGCGCGTTGGGCGTCCCACTGTTCGATAGCGCCGAGGCTGACGATCCGTTTTGGCACCGCCTCCGGGATGATATCGCCCGCATCCAGTTGCTGAATGAATCGCGGGAAGCGGTTAACGCCATGCGAGTAGACGCCGGATTCGGTGGTGCGGGCGAACATTTCCGCGCAGGCGTCGGCGGTTTCACTGGCAACACCGCGCGCCAGCAGAACCCGATTAAACGCCGCTTTTAATTCCTCAAAGGTCACTTTCATCTCTATCTTTCTCCCGTTATCGGTTAGCGGTTTGATCGCTTTTTTATCTCTAAATTTCAATATGCGAAATGTGATTTCAAATATAACGATCTCCATTTAACAGATCAACGGGTAGCCCTGTTTTTTAAAGTGTTTAAAATCATAGAGTTGTAATTTTTCAGTCCAGATCGTGAACTGAAACACACTTTGCGCTACCATCAGGACGCGATAAAAAGGAGAGGGAAAGCAATGAGTACGAAAGAAAGCGATGTTATGCAGGATAAAGAGCGGCCCGCCGGAAGCCAGAGCCTGTTTCGCGGCCTGATGCTGATTGAGATCCTGAGTAATTATCCCAACGGCTGCCCGCTGGCGCATTTGTCCGAGCTGGCGGGGCTGAATAAAAGTACCGTCCACCGCCTGCTGCAAGGTTTACAGTCCTGCGGCTACGTCACCCCCGCGCCTGCAGCGGGGAGCTACCGGCTGACGACTAAATTTATTGCGGTGGGCCAGAAAGCGCTGTCTTCGCTGAATATCCTCCACGTTGCCGCGCCGCATCTGGAGGCGCTGAATCTGGCAACGGGGGAGACGATTAACTTCTCCAGCCGCGAAGACGATCACGCGATTCTGATCTACAAGCTGGAGCCAACGACCGGTATGCTGCGCACGCGCGCCTATATCGGCCAGCATATGCCGCTGTATTGCTCGGCGATGGGTAAGATTTATATGGCGTTTGGTCATCAGGATTACGTGGCGTCTTACTGGGAAAGCTACCGGGACAGCATCCAGCCGCTGACCCGCAATACCATCACCGGGCTGCCCGCGATGTACGACGAACTGGCGCAAATCCGTGAAAGCGGGATGGCGATGGATCGTGAAGAGAACGAGCTGGGCGTGTCCTGCATTGCCGTGCCGGTGTTTGATATCCACCGCCGCGTGCCGTATGCCATTTCAATTTCACTCTCCACTTCGCGCCTCAAGCAGACGGGCGAAAAAAATCTGCTTAAGCCGCTGCGTGAAACCGCGCAGGCGATTTCTAACGAACTGGGTTTTAGCGTGCGCGAGTAAAATGGGAGGATGCGCCAGATCGCTTCTGGCATCTGAACAATCTGTCGCTTTTCCCGCGTCGGATCAAAGCACGGGCGTGACCTTCTCTGGCACTCTGCGTTTTTCTTCTGCCGGAGAAGGCTATGAATCGCTTTATTGTCGCCGATTCCACAAAATGCATCGGTTGTCGCACCTGTGAAGTCGCTTGCGCGGTGTCGCATCAGGCGCAGCAGGATTGCGCCTCGCTGTCCCGCTCAGCATTGACTTCCCGCATCCGGGTGATTAAAGACGATACGTTTACCACTGCCGTAACCTGCCATCATTGCGAAGGCGCGCCCTGCGCCAGCGTCTGCCCGAATGGGGCCATTTTCCGGCGCGATGGCGCAGTTCACGTTGAGCAAAGCCGCTGTATCGGCTGCAAAAGCTGCGCGATCGCCTGCCCGTTTGGCGCGATGCAACTGGTAAGGGTGCAGGAGAAGGTGCAGGCCCTGAAATGCAATCTTTGTCAGCATCGCAGCCAGGGTCCGGCCTGCGTCGAAGCCTGTCCGACCGGGGCACTGCGCTGCATCGATCCGGCGAAAGTGCAGCGCACGCGGTTGCTGGCCTATCCTTCGCGCCAGGCCAGTTCGATTTCTTCGGCGAGAATTTTTACGCCAGCTTCAATTTTTTCCGGGTCAGGCACGTAGTTCATCCGCATACACTGGTGCGTGTGCGGCCAGGGTTTGTCGAGGCCGGGGAAGAAGTAGTCGCCGGGCACCATCAGCACGCCGCGTTTTTTCAGGCGCTGATATAACAGCTCCGTCGAGATGGGCAAATCTTTAAACCACAGCCACAGGAAAATAGCGCCTTCAGGTTTGTGGATCAGACAGCGCTCTTCCGGCAGATAGCGGCGAATGAGGGCGACAGTTTCCTGCACGCGCTGGTAGTAGAACGGTTTAATTACCGTTTCCGACAGGCGCAGCAGATCGTTGCGCTTGATCATTTCGCACATCATCGCCGGTCCCATGCCGCCTGGCGCAAGGCTGATAATGCCGTTCATATTGGTAATGGCGGAGATGATTTTCTCACTGGCGATGATGATCCCGCAGCGGCTGCCCGGCAGGCCCAGCTTCGACAGGCTCATGCACAGCACGATATTCGGGTTCCACAGCGGACGCGCGTCGCTGAAAATAATGCCGGGGAAGGGCACGCCGTAGGCATTGTCGATCACCAGCGGGATGCCGTGCTGGTTTGCCAGTACGTCCAGCTTCATGATTTCTTCGTCGGTAATGACGTTGCCCGTCGGGTTGGTCGGGCGCGAGACGCAGATCATTCCGGTATCTTCGCCGACGTGCAGATGTTCAAAATCGACGTGATATTTAAACTGACCTTCCGGCAGCAGTTCAATATTGGGCCGTGCGGACACGAACAGGTCTTCTTCCAGCCCGGCATCCGCATAGCCGATGTATTCCGGGGCCAGCGGGAAAAGCACTTTGCGGGAGGTTCCATCGGCGCGTCGGCCAGCAAAAAGGTTAAATAAGTAGAAAAATGCGCTCTGACTGCCGTTTGTCAGTGCAATATTCTGTGGCTCGATATCCCATCCCAGCTCATCACGCAGCATTTTCGCCAGCACGTCCAGCAGTTCGCTTTTACCCTGCGGCCCATCGTAGTTGCACAGCGCGTCCGTGGCTTTGCCGCTGACCAGCATGTCGGCAAGCAACTGGTGGAAGTAGTCGGTCATCGCAGGGATTTGCGCCGGATTACCGCCGCCGAGCATGATTGCGCCGGGCGTGCGTAAGCCGTCGTTGAGGTCCTGCATCAGGCGGGTAATACCGGAATGGCGGGTAAATTTGTCGCCGAAAAGTGAAAATGTCATAGCGGAGTTCTGCCGGACTGAGTGTAAAGAAGGTAACGATAACGATAACGCTGGCACGGTGCAAATCGGCAAAATGGAGATGGAGTGATATGTTTGGCTGATAATTTACAGTTGGCTGGTTTTAAATGTTGGGCGCGCTATGCGCGCCCCGGTAAAGATTTACTGCCGCTGACCCGCCCAAATCACCATCACCGCATCATCGCCCTTTTGACGGATGAAGCCGTATCCCTGTGAAAGCGTGAGCGTGGTCTGTTTGCCTTCGCCTACCGCCGGATGGCGGGCGCGGAACTGGCCCAGCTTTTGCCAGTGCGCCAGGTTTTGTGACGCTTTTCCGGCCAGATCCTGCCAGTTCATCTGTGAGCGGGTGCCCTGAAGCGGATCGGAACCGGTGGGCCCGAACGGACGCGCGGATTCATCACCGTAAAAGATCTGTACCGCGCCGGGTGCCAGTAGCAGCAGTTCCGCCGCCCGGCTGCCGCCCTCGCGGAACAGGCGAGTATCGTGTGAGGAGAGATAGCTGAGTACGTTAAACGTCTGGAGTTTATCGGCCATTTGCTGCCAGACGGGGTCGATGTTTGCCAGGCAATCCACCGCGCCTGCGGCCTGCTCCTGATAATCAAAGTTGATCATCGCGTCAAAGCCGTGGCGATAGTAGTCACTTTGCATCACGCCGTGTCCCCAGGCTTCCCCGGTCATCCAGAACGGCGCGTCGTCCAGCGCTTTGGCGGGATTGGCGGCTTTCCAGGCGGCAAGCGCTTCGCTGGCCTGGGTTTTCAGTTGTTGCCAGCCGTCCATTTCAACGTGTTTAGCGGTATCTACCCGAAAACCATCAATGCCGTAATCGCGCACCCACTGACTCAGCCAGTGCGTCAGATAGTCACGCGGCGTGTAGCCTGCTATCTCTTTGGCGTGAGTATCCGGCTTATGCTGATAAAAGACGGGCAGGCCGGACGGGGTGGTGGATTCGGTTTTCAGATCGGGTAAAAAGGCCAGCGACATGGTGAGATCGTCAAAACCGGGGTTGTCGTAATCGCCAATATCGGTCCTGATCCAGTTTTTCCCCCACCATTTGCCCCATGCGGTTTTGTCGCTGAAATTAATAAAATCGTTGTAGCTGTGCCAGCTTTGCCCGGCGGACGGTTTCCAGTCGGTCCAGCGCTCGCCCAGCGTTTTCTTCAGTTCGTCACCCTGCAAATACAGCGCGCCAAACTGGTACTCCTGCATATCGGCGAGCGTGGCGTAGCCGGTGTGGTTCATTACCACGTCAAAAAGGATACGTATTCCGCGTTTGTGCGCTTCATCAACCAGCGTGCGCAGGTCGGACTCATCGCCCATATTGGCATCCAGCCGGGTCCAGTCCTGGGTGTAATAACCATGGTAGGCATAGTGCGGGAAATCGCCTTTGGTGCCGCCGCCCACCCAGCCGTGGATTTGTTCCAGCGGCGAGCTGATCCATAGCGCGTTGACGCCCAGCTGGTGCAGGTAATCCAGCTTGCGGGTCAGCCCTTTCAGGTCGCCACCGTGGAACGTGCCGATCTCTTCCATCCCGTCCGGGTGTCGGCCATAGCTGTTATCGTTGCCGGGATCGCCGTTCTCAAAACGGTCGGTGAGCACAAAATAGACGGTGGCGTTATGCCAGTTAAATGCAGCCGGAGCGTCGGTTTCGGCACGCTCCAGAAGCAGCAGGCCGTTACTGTCAGCGGCGGGAGCGAGGGCGATTTTTCCCTCCCGGACGGTCGCGGTTTGCTGGCTATAAAAATCGCGCACCACGCTGCCTTCAGGAAAAGTCTGGCTGACATCCAGCGTCAAAGGTTTACCATCCCACTTCGGACACTGGCGCACGGCTACGGCGCTTGTTTCCTGCGCGTCGGTTTTTATGCTGATCATTAGCGTAGGCGTGCCGGATCGGGTATCGACCTCCAGTTGATATTCACCTTCCCGAAACAGACGCCACTGCGGCGCATCGCCGCTACAGGGCTTCAGCGAGAGCATCTGGTTGAGCT
Organism: Enterobacteriaceae bacterium UBA5654; assembly: GCA_002421005.1. Classification (GTDB taxonomy): domain Bacteria; phylum Pseudomonadota; class Gammaproteobacteria; order Enterobacterales; family Enterobacteriaceae; genus Superficieibacter. Next base: position 283,614 of record DIJC01000024.1, read on the forward strand.
TAATCGCGTCTGCGGGCTGCCAGCACTGTTGGTCAAAATGTAAGGTCAGGGGGCGTATACCCTTCGGCAGTGACGTCTGACTTATGAACTTTCCGCTGCCCTGCGGCGTAAACGCCGGGAAATCTGGCGCGTTCCAGGCAGCGAAAGCCATGCCGGGCAGGAGTAGCGGAGCAAGTGCGGCGAGTTTCATAGTGATATCCAGTCACGGGGTTTTGTAGATTTTGCACGCAATCCCCGGCGGCGTACTCCTCCCTTGCGGCAGGCTGAAGGGGAGGACAACACAGGGTGAGTGACGGCGAGCACAAAATTGCGCAACAGAATGGTTTCGGTCGAAAAACGAGCTATTTTTAGTCGTTGCAGATGACACTATTTCGGACTTTATCTATTTCTTTACGTGATCAAGAAGGATATTTTTGATAAGGTCTGCGGATCAGTGCTCATTTTTTAACATAACTAAGGCGTTTTGGATGCTTAAATCCGACCAGGAGACTTAATGATATCGACTCCCCTTCGACGATACGGGGCCATGATACTCATGTTACTCACCTCTGCTTTTTCGGGTGGGACGTTTGCAAAAACGCACACAACAACGAGTGATATAGCCCATATAACAGCGACAACGAGTAAAAAGGTTAGCAGTAAACAAGAGTATTCTCGCAATAGTGATTTGAGCAGTGCACTCCCTGACTTGCGAAAATACCCTTCCGGAACACCCAGAAAGAAAGCGTTTCTCCGGACGGTCATGCCTTATATTACCAGTCAAAATGCAGCGATTACGACCGAACGTAACTGGCTGATTTCAAAGCAGTACGCCAATAAATGGTCGCCTGCAGAGCGTTCGCGCCTGAAGGATATTGCTAAGCGCTACAAAATTAAATGGTCCGGTAATACGCATCGTATTCCCTGGAACACATTGCTTGAGCGCGTAGACATTATTCCTGACAGCATGATCGCAACCATGGCAGCAGCAGAAAGCGGCTGGGGTACCTCGAAGCTGGCGCGTAACAACAATAACCTCTTCGGCATGAAATGCGCCAAGGGCCGTTGTAGTAATGCACCGGGCAAAGTGAAAGGCTACTCGCAGTTTGGTTCGGTAAAAGATTCGGTTAACGCCTACGTGGTGAACCTGAATACGCATCCGGCCTATTCTTCTTTCCGCAAATCACGCGCGCAGTTGCGCAAAGCGGATCAGGAAGTCACTGCCAGCGCGATGATCCACAAGCTGGAGGGTTACTCCACTAAAGGGTCCAGCTACAACAACTTCTTGTTTGCGATGTACCAGGATAATCAGCGGCTGATTGCGGCGCATATGTAATAGCTTTAAAGAGAACGCCTTCCGAAAGGAAGGCGTTTTTGTTTCTACATCATCACTTCACTATACCTGTCACGGTAATCCTTCGGCGTCGCGTCGTATTCCTTTTTAAATACTGAGTAAAAATATTGCAGTGAAGGGTAGCCGCACATCTGCGAAATTTCGTTAATCGACAGCGACGTGGAGATAAGCAGACTGCGCGCTTTGTCGAGTTTTTCCGCGTGGATCACCGCATGAATCGTCTCTCCCACTTCCTCCCTGAACCGCTTTTCCAGATTTGAGCGGGAAATACCTACCGCGTCGAGAACCTGATCGACCTTGATGCCTTTACACGCATTATTGCGGATGTAGTGCATGGCCTGGATGACGGCCGGATCGTTTAGCGAGCGATAGTCGGTAGAACGGCGTTCAATGACTCGCATAGGCGGAACCAGTACGCGCTGGAGCGGTAGCTCTTCGTTGTCCATTAAGCGGTGCAGCAGTTTTGCCGCCTGGTAACCCATTTGTCGCGCGCCCTGGGCGACGGAAGACAGCGCCACGCGTGAGAGGTAGCGCGTCAGCTCTTCGTTATCAATGCCGATAACGCACAGTTTTTCAGGCACCGGGATATGCAAATGCTCGCAGGCCTGCAAAATATGCCGTGCTCTGGCGTCGGTTACGGCAATAATCCCGGTCTGGGGCGGCAGCGTTTGTAGCCAGTCGGCGAGCCGGTTTTGCGCGTGCTGCCAGTTTTCCGGCGCGGTTTGCTGTCCCTGATAAACTACGCCGCGATATTTTTCTTTGGCAACCAACTGGCAGAAGGCGTATTCCCGCTCCACCGCCCAGCGTTTGCCGCTGGAAGTGGGAAGCCCGTAGAAGGCGAAGCGGTGAACACCTTTCTCTTTCAGATGTAAAAAAGCGCTCTCTACGAGCGCAAAATTATCGGTCGCAATATAATGTACGGCAGGATAGTGCTCTGGCAGATGATAAGAACCGCCGACGCCGACGATAGGAACGCCGACATCAGCCAGTAACTGCTCTATTTCAGGATCGTCATAATCAGCGATAACGCCATCACCCAGCCACTCTTTAATGTTCTCAATGCGGGCGCGGAAATCCTCTTCGATAAAAATATCCCACTCCGATTGCGAGGCCTGCAAATATTCCCCAACGCCCTCAACCACCTGCCGGTCGTAGGCTTTATTGGCATTGAATAAAAGGGTAATGCGGTGACGCTTTTCAAACATAGTACGGATTTCCTGGTAATCATCGCACGGTGAAAAATCAGACACGGCGTTTGGTGGCAGAGTCCATCCAGACTGCCAGCAAGAGGATTGCGCCTTTAACGATATACTGCCAGAACGTTGGCACGTCCATCATACTCATGCCGTTATCAAGGGACGCCATAATAAATGCCCCCATTACCGCGCCTGCCACACTACCGATGCCTCCCGCCAGACTGGTTCCGCCGATAACGCAGGCGGCAATAGCATCCAGCTCCGCAATATTGCCCGCTGACGGGGAACCTGCGCCCAGGCGTGAACTGAGGATCAGCCCGGCCACTGCAACCATCAGGCCGTTAATGGCAAAGACCGCAAGTTTAGTGCGTTCGACGTTGATTCCTGACAGGCGAGCCGCCTCCAGATTGCCGCCGATAGCATAAATACGACGACCAAACGCGGTGCGCGTTGCCATAAACATCCCGGCCAGCAGCAAAAAAGCCAGCAGCAGAACCGGCGTGGGAACGCCACGATAGTCATTCAGCAGCCAGATAGCGCCGAGAATAATGATCGCGGTGATGGCCTGCTTACCTGCCACGCCGCCCGACGTGGGTGTGTTCAGACCCAACGCCTGACGACGTTGACGACCGCGCCACTGCCAGGCAATAAACGCCATCAGCCCCAGTACGCCAATAGAGAAGCCAAAACCGCCGGGCAGGTAGCTTTGACCGATCTGCGACATCGCCGCGCTGGTCGGAGAGACGGTGGTCCCGTTGGTAATGCCGATCAGTACCCCGCGAAATGCCAGCATCCCGGCAAGGGTGACGATAAACGAGGGCACTTTACGGTAGGCCACCCACCAGCCGTTCCATGCGCCCAGCAGCAGGCCCATCACCAGCGTGACGATAATCGTCAGAGGCAGCGGCCAGCCGAACCAGACGTCAAAAATCGCCGCCGCGCCGCCCAGCAGCCCCATCATAGAGCCTACGGACAGGTCGATCTCCGCAGAGATAATCACGAACACCATACCCACCGCCAGAATGCCGGTGATTGCCGTCTGGCGAAGCAGATTTGAAATATTACGGGCGCTCAGATACGCGCCGTCGGTGGTCCAGGTAAAAAACAGCATGATCGCCACGATAGCGGCAATCATCACGAACACCTGGAGATTCAGGGATTTGAGGCCCGCGAATGCGCCAGGCACCGGGACCGCGAGTTTCATCTCAGACGGATTGCTTTTCGACATTGCGTTCGCTCCTCAGGGCGGCTTCCATAACCTGTTCCTGCGTCAGATTATGATTAACTAAGTTGGCTTTTAACTTCCCTTCATGCATCACCAGCACTCTGTCGCTCAGGCCAAGCACTTCCGGTAGCTCCGACGAGATGACGATAACCGCGATTCCCTGCTGCACCAGCTGGTTGATAAGTTTGTAGATTTCATACTTTGCACCGATATCAATGCCGCGCGTCGGCTCATCGAGGATAAGAATGCGGGGATTAAGGAGCAGGCAGCGCGCCAGGATGGCTTTTTGCTGATTGCCCCCGCTCAGGCGACCAATTGCCAGCTCCGGGGATGAGGTTTTTACCTTCAGTCGCTGAATGGATTGCAAAATACAGTGCTGCTCCGCCGCGTCATTAAGTGTGCTGGCGGGACCGGTGAATTGATCCAGTGCGGCGAGAGTAATGTTTTTACCGACGGCCATCACCGGCACGATGCCGTCTTTCTTGCGATCTTCCGGCACCATCGCAATCCCGTGGGCAATCGCCTGCTGGCAACTGTTTATTTTTACTGGCTGCCCATCGATAAAAATCTGGCCCTCCCAGCGCCCGCGCCAGACGCCAAACAGACACTGCACGGCCTCGGTGCGTCCTGCGCCGACCAGCCCGGCAATGCCCAGGATTTCGCCACGTTTAAGAGAAAAAGAGACGTCGTTCACCCGCCTGATGTCGCGGTTGACCGGATGCCAGGCCGTCAGATGCTCAACGCGCAGGATCTCTTCGCCGGTGGTATGAGGTTCAGTAGGGTAGAGCGCCGTTAGCTCGCGGCCTACCATCATGGTGATGATATCGTCCTCGCTCATTCCCGCAGCGTCGCGGGTGCCGATGTGCTGACCATCGCGGATCACGCAGATCGTGTCCGAAATGGCCTTAACTTCGTTGAGCTTGTGCGAGATATAAATGCAGGCAATATCGTGATGCTGGAGGTCGCGAATAATATTCAGCAGCACCGCCGTTTCCTGCTCCGTCAGCGAGGCCGTTGGCTCATCCAGAATAAGCAGGCGCACCTGTTTATTCAGCGCTTTAGCTATTTCAACCAGCTGCTGCTGGCCAAGTCCTAAATCACCGGTGCGTGTATTTGGTGAAATCGCCAGCTTGACCTGGGCGAGCAGTTTTTCACAGCGCAGCGTCATGGCGTCATAATCCATGACGCCATGACGGGTGATTTCCGCGCCGAGAAAAATATTTTCCAGCACGGTTAAATCTTTCACCAGCGCCAGCTCCTGATGAATGATGGCGATTCCCCGACGTTCGGTGTCGCGGATATGGCTGGCCTGTAACGGCTCACCGGTAAAAATAATCTCACCGTCGAAAGTGCCGTGCGGATAGATACCGCACAGCACTTTCATCAATGTGGATTTCCCGGAACCATTTTCGCCACACAGCGACATCACCTCGCCTGAGTTTAATCTTAGGCTGACATTATCCACGGCCTTTACCGCGCCGAAGGCTTTGGTTATGTTTTTCATTTCCAGTAAATAGGACATAGCTGCTCCGCGTAGCCAATGAAATAACATCCAGAACCGGTGCCCTCGCGGGGAGGGCATCAGAGGTTAAAGGTCGCTTTTCTTGTGGAAGCCGTCTTTAACCACGGTGTCATCGATATTGTTCTTGTTGACTTCAATAGGCGTAAGCAGACGTGCGGGAACATCTTTCAGGCCATTATTCAGCGAAGAGTCCGCTTTTGGCTGCTGGCCGTTACCGAGCTCGACGGCGATCTCTGCGGCGGTGTTTGCCAGCAGGGTGATGGGCTTATAGACGGTCATTGTCTGGGTGCCCGCGAGGATGCGTTTGATCCCGGCAAGATCGGCATCCTGACCGGAGATGGAGACTTTACCCGCCAGCCCCTGAGCGTCCAGCGCCTGGATTGCGCCACCGGCGGTGGCATCGTTAGAGGCGACGACGGCGTCAATTTTGTTATTGTTTGCCGTCAGCGCATTTTCCATAATTTTCAGCGCGTTTTCGGGCAGCCAGCCATCAACCCACTGATCGCCGACCACTTTTATTTTTCCCTGATCGATATAGGGCTTTAATACTTTCATTTGACCGGCACGGAATAATTTGGCGTTATTATCGACCGGTGAACCACCCATCAGGAAATAATTTCCTTCAGGCGTTTTGTTTACCAGGCTTTGGGCCTGCATCTCGCCTACTTTTTCGTTATCAAAAGAGATATAAAAATCGATATCGGCATTGTTGATCATCCGGTCATAGGCCAGCACTTTTATGCCTTCCTGCTTCGCCTCTTTCACCACATTGCTGAGCACCTGACCGTTGTAAGGAATAATGACCAGGACGTCTACGCCGCGATTGATCATATTTTCAATTTGCGACATCTGGGTTTCTTCGTTGCCGTTAGCAGACTGGACAAATACTTTTGCACCGAGTGATTCCGCTTTTTTGACAAAGATATCGCGATCTTTTTGCCAGCGCTCCAGGCGCAGGTCGTCAATCGCCATACCGATTTTAACTTCTTTCGCGTGGCCTGCCGTACCGATCAGCAGGAGGGAGGCGCAGAGAGTGAGACAAACGTTCTTTATTTTCATAATCGTGATGCCTTTTGTAGGGTTAGAGTCGTTAAAAGAAAAATTGACTGCGTAACACGCTGCAAATTTTTAACAGGTAAACAGGAACTGGCAATTACAGATTCTTATCTTCGCATTACGATATTTCGTTTATTTTCTAATTTATGACCGCGATCGGACTTTTAAATGTCGGAGCCGGTTTTTTGCAACATTTTCAGGAAGGCATTACGTAAAACGCAAACAGCGTTTTTGCGAGCCAGCGCACATTTGTGGATTCTCTCAATAGCAGTGTGAAATAACGTAATTGAGCAACGCGAAAGGACGCTCCAGTATTACGCCTAAATCTACTATCCGCCGCGTCTCTGAATATGGAGTTCATTATGCAAGCTTATTTTGACCAACTGGATCGTGTCCGTTTCGAAGGGCCGAAGACCAAAAATCCTCTGGCGTTCCGCCACTACAACCCGGATGAGCTGGTGCTTGGCAAACGGATGGAAGACCATCTGCGCTTTGCTGCCTGCTACTGGCACACCTTCTGCTGGAACGGGGCGGATATGTTTGGCGTCGGTTCCTTCGATCGTCCCTGGCAGAAGCAGGGGGAGGCGCTGGAGCTGGCAAAACGCAAGGCGGACGTGGCGTTTGAGTTTTTCCATAAGCTGAATGTGCCGTACTACTGCTTCCACGATGTTGACGTTTCGCCGGAGGGCGCATCGCTGAAAGAGTACCTGAACAATTTCGCCGCGATGGTAGACGTGCTGGGCGAAAAACAGCAGCAGAGCGGCGTGAAGCTCCTGTGGGGCACCGCAAACTGCTTTACTAACCCGCGCTACGGTGCAGGCGCAGCCACCAATCCCGATCCAGAAGTGTTTAGCTGGGCGGCAACCCAGGTGGTCACCGCAATGAACGCTACGCACAAGCTGGGCGGTGAAAACTACGTTCTGTGGGGCGGTCGTGAGGGTTATGAAACCCTGCTGAACACCGATCTGCGTCAGGAGCGCGAGCAAATCGGCCGCTTCATGCAGATGGTGGTGGAACATAAACATAAGATTGGTTTTCAGGGCACGCTGCTGATTGAGCCGAAACCGCAGGAGCCGACCAAGCATCAGTATGATTACGACGTCGCCACCGTTTATGGCTTCCTGAAACAGTTTGGTCTGGAAAAAGAGATCAAAGTGAATATTGAAGCGAACCATGCGACGCTTGCGGGCCACTCCTTCCATCATGAAATCGCCTCAGCCATTGCCATGGGTATTTTTGGTTCCGTTGATGCCAACCGTGGCGATGCGCAGCTTGGCTGGGATACCGACCAGTTCCCGAACAGCGTGGAAGAGAACGCGCTGGTGATGTATGAAATCCTCAAGGCTGGCGGTTTTACCACTGGCGGTCTGAACTTTGATGCGAAGGTTCGCCGTCAGAGCACAGATAAATACGATCTGTTCTACGGTCACATTGGCGCGATGGATACGATGGCGATGGCGCTGAAAATCGCCGCCCGGATGATCGAAGACGGCGAGCTGGATAAACGCGTCGCTAAACGCTACAGCGGCTGGGACAGCGAGCTGGGTCAGCAGATCCTCAAAGGGCAGCTGAGCCTCGCGGAAATTGCCAGCTACGCCGAACAGCATAATCTGGCTCCGCAGCATCACAGCGGGCACCAGGAGCTGCTGGAGAATCTGGTTAACGCGTATCTCTTCGATAAATAATCACGTTTGCCCGGCCACGCAACTGCGCCGGGCCTCTCTGATAAGGAGTCGTCACTATGTATATCGGGATAGATCTGGGAACGTCCGGCGTGAAGGCCATTCTGCTGGATGAACAGGGAAACGTGCTGGCGACCCGAACGGAGAAACTGACCGTATCGCGCCCGCATCCGCTATGGTCGGAACAGGATCCTGAGCACTGGTGGCAGGCCACGGACCGCGCCATTAAAGCGTTAGGCGAGCAGCATTCGTTACGGGAGGTTAAAGCGTTGGGCATCGCCGGGCAGATGCATGGCGCGACGCTGCTGGATAAGCAACAGCGTGTTTTACGTCCGGCGATCCTGTGGAACGATGGGCGCTGTGGCGAAGAGTGCGCGCTGCTGGAGGCGCAGGTGCCTTCTTCCCGGGCGATCACCGGCAACCTGATGATGCCGGGATTCACCGCGCCCAAAGTGCTGTGGGTACAACGGCATGAGCCAGAAATATTTCAGCAGATCGACAAGGTGTTATTACCTAAAGATTATCTGCGCCTGCGGATGACAGGCGATTTTGCCAGCGATATGTCAGACGCGGCGGGTACGTTATGGATGGATGTCGAAAAACGTGACTGGAGCGATGAAATGCTCAGCGCCTGCCGGTTGACGCGCGACCAGATGCCAGCGCTGTTCGAAGGCAGTGAAATCACCGGAACGCTGCTTGCCGACGTGGCTGCTGGCTGGAATATGCCTGCCGTTCCGGTGGTGGCAGGCGGCGGCGATAACGCGGCGGGCGCGGTGGGCGTCGGGATGGCGGATGCCGGGCAGGCGATGCTCTCACTGGGCACTTCCGGCGTGTATTTCGCCGTCAGCGAAGGTTTTCGGAGCAAGCCGGAAAGCGCGGTACACAGCTTCTGCCATGCGCTGCCGGGACGCTGGCATTTGATGTCGGTAATGCTTAGCGCAGCCTCCTGCCTTGACTGGGCAGCAAAGCTAACCGGAATGGATTCAGTTCCTGCGCTGATTACGGCCGCCCAGGCCGCCGATGAAAACGCGGAGCCGGTCTGGTTCCTGCCGTACCTGTCCGGGGAGCGCACGCCGCACAATAATCCGCAGGCGAAAGGCGTCTTTTTTGGCCTGACGCATCAGCATGGTCCGGCAGAACTGGCGCGCGCCGTGCTGGAAGGCGTCGGTTACGCGCTGGCGGACGGCATCGATGCGGTTCATCCCTGTGGCGTGAAGCCGGAAAGTATTACGCTGATTGGCGGGGGGGCGCGTAGCGCGTGGTGGCGTCAGATGCTGGCGGATATTTCCGGTCAGCAGATGGACTACCGCACCGGGGGTGATGTCGGTCCGGCGCTGGGCGCGGCGCGGCTGGCGCAAATCGCGTTAAATCCCGGACGTCCGCTGTCTGAACTCCTGCCCCAACTGCCGCTTGAGCAGACTCATGTCCCTGACGGCGCACGTTATGCCCGGTATAGCGGGCAGCGTGAAACGTTCAGACAGATCTACCAGCAACTGCTGCCGCTGATGTCCTGACGAATTTTCCCTCCTCATATCCGGGGAGGGATTCATTAGATGTATATATTGACGATTATTTGTACATATCATTATTTAATGATATGAATTTATTCCGAATTTCAGCCAGTTTTTCCTTCCGATGAAGTATCAGGACTCTGCTCTACCCCATAATGATTTTTCCACGGAGCGGAAAATGGAGATGGAGCGTATGGGTCAAAAAAGTGGGGCAATATCTCTTCACACGGCAAGAATCATGATGCTTGCAGGCGTTGTGCTGTATGGCATTGGGCTATGGAATATTTTCCCAACGTTAAGCGACAGGGGCTATTACGTTGCGTTACTGGTGCTGGGGTTATTTCCCGTAGCGGTTTACTGGCATCTGGTACAGCACCAGTGCCTGAGTGCCGTGATGAATTCCTGGTGTCGTTTAACGCTTCTGACGGCGATGGGATTGCTTGTGGTCGGTTTATGGAATGAGCCAATTCCGTGGCAGCTTAAGCTTATGTATGTCATATCCTGGGCTATGAGTCTGACCGGTATGGCATTTTATTGCCGGGCGTCTGGTTCAGTGAAGTCTTAACAGAGCCTGTTCAGGTATATAAAACTCGAGAAAGATTTTAATACCTCCGATCGGGAAAAACGGGCGCTGTGGCCCGTTTTTTCTGACTTACTAGCTGACCAGCCTGCGCGTATCCAGCCGCTGGAGCAGTATCGAAAGCAGCAAACTTCCCGCCAGCGTTGCCATAAAAATCCACATGATATCCAGCAGCGGCCAGCTTTTCAGCTCAACGCCGCGTGTACGCAAAGCATGAATGATCAGCGCGTGAAAACCATAAATACCCAGCGAATGGCGCGAAATAATATGCAAACCGGGAAGTGGGCGCGTATTCAGCGTATTTTTAACCAGCGTCAGCAGCGATACCGCGCACAGAAAAACCATTGGACCGCAGTAAAGATACCAGGTGTCGGCAAAGCTGCCGCGCCATTTCAGTTCGTGCAGCGTGCCGCGTGAAATAATATATACCGCCACCACAAACAGCGCCGCACACAGCAGGGTCAGCGGTTTTTTATCAGTATCCATCATACCGATGGCGCGCCCCAGCAGGCCGTACAGGACGTAGTAAAAGGTGTCGCCATTGATATAAAGGTTCACCGGCAGCCATTCAAAACCGCCGATTTTCTGCGGGACAGTATTCGGGTTCGCCAGCACGCCCGTCACGACGATCAGCGCCAGCAGCATTTTTCCGCTCACGTTTTTCACCTGAATTAACGGCGAAACCAGATAGATGACGATAATCGCGAAGAAAAACCACAGGTGATAAAACACCGGTTTTTGCAGCAGGTAGCGCAGCGAAAGCTCGCCATTAATCGAGGTAAAAAGCCAGATATAGAGCAGCGCCACCGCGCTGTAAAACACAAGGCATAGCGCGATGCGCAGAAAGTGGCGCGGCTGCGCGCTGCGTTCACCGAAAAAGAGGTAGCCGGAGATCATAAAAAACAGCGGCACGCTGACCCGCGAGGCGGAGTTCAGAACGTTGGCAATATTCCAGTCAGGATGGCTAATGACGGCAGAGTTGGTAATGTACCAGGTTGTGGTGTGGATCATCACCACCATCAGGCAGGCAATCCCTCGCAAATTATCTATCCAGTGTATTTTTGACGACATCAGTCTCCCGGTATCCTCTTTTATGGCGGGGTTTTCGCCTTATTTTGCCTGAGACGACGATTAGAAACTTCTGAATTTGTTTTGTACAACAATTTTCCGTTTATCAGAATGCACAGGTAAAAATATCTTATACAATTATTACCACTAAAAATAACAGCTGATTAACGAGGCGGCGGTAAATGATGTTAAGAATGATGATAGCCGTGCTGCTGGGGCTGGGTTTAACAGCCTGTCAGACACCGCCTGAATCGGTACAAAAGGCGCAGACGGCCAAAGTGGGGCCAGTCCGCAGTCTGGATATGGAAACGCTCTGCAAGGATGAAGCGGCCTGGCGCTACAATACGGGTGCGCAAAAAATAAACGTCATCGGCTTTGAGAAGTTCCAGGGCAGCTATGAGATGCGCGGTTATACACCGCGAAAAGAGAGTTTTATTTGCTCTTTTGACGCAGACGGCCAGTTTTTACACCTTTCTATGCGCTAGCAGGCCAATTTTGCCTCTTCTACCCGCTTTCGTACTGTATATCTTGCAGTCAGCGGGTATACTGGTCGCTTCCTTTAAATCCACACGTATCCAGCACGAAATACTATGCAAAAGTTTGATACCAGGACCTTCCAGGGCCTGATCCTGACCTTACAGGATTACTGGGCTCGCCAGGGCTGCACCATTGTTCAACCACTGGACATGGAAGTCGGCGCGGGAACTTCTCACCCGATGACCTGCCTGCGCGCACTTGGCCCGGAGCCGATGGCGACCGCCTATGTTCAGCCCTCCCGCCGTCCGACCGACGGTCGCTATGGCGAAAACCCGAACCGTTTACAGCACTATTATCAGTTCCAGGTGGTGATTAAGCCATCGCCGGATAATATCCAGGAGCTGTATCTTGGGTCGCTGAAAGAGCTGGGCATGGACCCGACTATTCATGACATTCGCTTCGTCGAAGACAACTGGGAAAACCCGACGCTGGGTGCCTGGGGTCTGGGCTGGGAAGTGTGGCTGAACGGCATGGAAGTGACGCAGTTCACCTACTTCCAGCAGGTTGGCGGTCTGGAATGTAAACCGGTTACCGGGGAAATTACCTACGGTCTGGAACGTCTGGCGATGTACATTCAGGGCGTAGACAGCGTTTATGACCTGGTCTGGAGCGACGGCCCGCTGGGTAAAACCACTTACGGTGACGTGTTCCATCAGAACGAAGTGGAGCAATCCACCTATAACTTCGAATACGCCGATGTGGATTTCCTCTTCACCTGCTTCGAGCAGTATGAAAAAGAAGCCCAGCAGTTGCTGGCGCTGGAAAACCCGCTGCCGCTGCCTGCCTATGAACGCATTCTGAAAGCCGCCCACAGCTTCAACCTGCTGGATGCGCGTAAAGCCATCTCCGTCACCGAACGTCAGCGCTATATTCTGCGCATTCGTACCCTGACCAAAGCAGTCGCAGAGGCGTATTACGCTTCCCGTGAAGCCCTCGGCTTCCCGATGTGCAACAAGAATAAATAAGAGGCGGCCATGTCTGATAAAACTTTCCTGGTGGAAATCGGCACTGAAGAGCTGCCACCAAAAGCCCTGCGCAGCCTGGCGGAATCTTTTGCTGCGAACTTTACGGCGGAGCTGGATAACGCTGGCCTCGCCCACGGCAACGTAGAGTGGTTTGCCGCGCCGCGCCGTCTGGCGCTGAAAGTGGCAAATCTTGCCGAATCCCAGGCCGATCGTGAAGTTGAAAAACGCGGTCCGGCAATTAGCCAGGCGTTTGATGCCAGCGGCAATCCGAGTAAAGCGGCAGAAGGCTGGGCGCGTGGCTGCGGGATCACCGTTGACCAGGCCGAGCGTCTGACCACTGACAAAGGCGAGTGGTTGCTGTACCGCGCGCATGTGAAGGGCGAAAGCGTTGAAGCGCTGGTACCAAACATGATCGCCACGTCGCTGGCTAAATTGCCAATCCCAAAACTGATGCGCTGGGGCGCGTCTGACGTTCACTTTGTGCGTCCGGTTCACACCGTAACTCTGCTGCTGGGCGATAAGGTCATTCCGGCAACTATTCTGGGCATTCAGTCCGATCGCGTGATTCGCGGCCATCGCTTTATGGGCGAGCCTGAATTCACCCTCGACAACGCCGATCAGTATCCTGAAATCCTGCGCCAGCGCGGCAAAGTGATTGCCGACTACGCCGAGCGTAAGGCGAAAATCAAAGCGGATGCCGAAGAAGCGGCGCGTAAGATTGGCGGTAACGCTGACTTAAGCGAAAGCCTGCTGGAAGAAGTAACCTCGCTGGTGGAATGGCCGGTCGTGCTGACCGCGAAGTTCGAAGAGAAATTCCTCGCGGTGCCCGCCGAAGCGCTGGTTTACACCATGAAAGGCGACCAGAAATACTTCCCGGTGTATGCCGATGACGGCAAACTGCTGCCGAACTTTATCTTCGTTGCCAACATTGAGTCGAAAGATCCGATTCAGATCATCTCAGGTAACGAGAAGGTAGTACGCCCGCGTCTGGCGGATGCTGAGTTCTTCTTCAATACTGACCGCAAAAAACGTCTGGAAGATAACCTGCCGCGCCTGCAAACCGTGCTGTTCCAGCAGCAACTGGGTACGCTGCGCGACAAGACCGACCGCATTCAGGCGCTGGCGGGCTGGATTGCTGAACAGATTGGCGCTGATGTTAACCACGCTACCCGCGCGGGCTTGCTGTCCAAGTGTGACCTGATGACCAACATGGTCTTCGAGTTCACCGACACTCAGGGCGTGATGGGAATGCACTACGCGCGTCATGATGGCGAAGCGGAAGATGTGGCGGTTGCGCTGAATGAACAGTATCAGCCGCGTTTCGCCGGTGACGACCTGCCGTCTAACCCGGTGGCCTGCGCCGTGGCGATTGCCGACAAGATGGACACCCTCGCGGGTATCTTCGGCATCGGCCAGCATCCGAAAGGTGATAAAGACCCGTTTGCGCTGCGTCGTGCCGCGCTCGGCGTGCTGCGCATCATCGTTGAGAAGAACCTGGCTCTGGATCTGCAAACGCTGACTGAAGAAGCGGTGCGTCTGTACGGCGACAAGCTGACCAACGCTAAAGTTGTTGATGAAGTGATCGACTTTATGCTGGGTCGCTTCCGCGCCTGGTATCAGGACGAAGGCTACAGCGTTGACACCATTCAGGCGGTGCTGGCGCGTCGTCCGACCCGTCCGGCAGATTTCGATGCCCGCATGAAGGCCGTATCGCACTTCCGCACCCTGGAAGAAGCGGCGGCGCTGGCGGCGGCGAACAAACGCGTCTCCAATATTCTGGCGAAAGCGACCGAGCCGCTGAACGATATCGTCCACGCTTCGGTACTGAAAGAAGCGGCGGAGATCAAACTGGCGGGAAATCTGGTGGTGCTGCGCGACAAGCTCCAGCCGTACTTTGCGCAAGGGCGTTATCAGGAAGCGCTGATCGAACTGGCCGCGCTGCGCGAGCCGGTGGATGAGTTCTTCGAAAACGTGATGGTCAACGCGGAAGATCGCGATGTGCGTATCAACCGCCTGACGCTGCTGTCGAAGCTGCGCGAGCTGTTCCTGCAAGTGGCGGATATCTCGCTGTTGCAGTAAATCCGCGCTTAAGAGAAAACCCGCCACTCATTATGACGCGGGTTTTTTTATATACTGCGAACAGGAAACTGAAATTTTGCTTTGTTCAGGGCGCGTGTATCAATAAGGGAAGGCTGAAAATTTATGGATAAATTACTCTTACTGCTCATCGCCTTCTACCGGCGCCCATAAAGGCTTTCGTTGCGCTTATGGCGTGCTGCATCACACGCACGGAATACTGCTGTGATAACGCGCCTGCGGCGGATGACTGTTTGCCGTCGAATTGCTCAGATTTCTCCTGCCCGGATGTCAGCTGTCCCTGCGATTTTTCGCTGTCCGTTTATTCAGCCGCTGGAAAAAAAGATAAAAAAAATCCCCGCCGCGAGGCGAGGATTCAGATTCTTAGCTTAATTAAGCTTACAGGCTGGTTACGTTGCCAGCTGCCGGGCCTTTAGCGCCGCTTTCGATGGTGAAGGACACTTTCTGGCCTTCGTCCAGGGATTTGTAACCCTGGTTCTGGATAGCAGAGAAGTGTACGAACACATCTTTAGAACCGTCATCAGGAGTGATGAAGCCGAAGCCTTTATCAGCGTTGAACCATTTTACGATACCAGTCATTTTACCGGACATAGAGATTACCTTTAATAGATGTATGTGTGCCTTTCGGCATTGTGGCGTGCATTACAGATTTTGAAGCGTTAAAGGAAAAGCTCTCAACGAAGGGTATCAAATGGATAACTCCTGGAGGATACTGCTTAACTAACTGCTTTAGGGTCTGTATACCAAACCGTCAGACGCATTAACGCATTTACTACAGCTAAAAGCAAACTTTATTTCAACTAATTTCAATTTCTGGGCTGCACTCGCGAAAACGGTCCTGAATCAGGACCGCTATAACTGAATCATTAATCCATCAATTCTTTACTTAACATAGGATTAGAGTGGATCAGGCGCATAAGTTTTAGCTCTGTTGCTGAAGGCCTGGCCCGCTTTGACTCCCACTCTTTTACCGTTGAAACCGTTACGCCCAGCGCTTTGGCGAAATCAGCAATCTTCAGGCCCGTGCCTTTGCGTAACTGTTCGATCTCAGTGAGGGTTTTCGGCTTCTGGGGTAAAGTGATTTTTTGTGGTTTGTCTTTAAAAACAATAACTTCAAGACTGTTCATCAATTCGATCATCGGATCGCTATATTCCATTGAGTACCCCCTGACACACTGCATGGTCGTAAATAACGTCGAGCCTTTTAAGAATAGTCGGTAAATACGCAAAAGGTACTTCCCCCCGCCATTATTTGCCGGGTATTGGTCTGCGCTATGGCGCGACGGCGGGGCAACCTGTTGAAAGATCGACACATCGTTTGCCATAGTACAATTTGGCAAACCGGTAGCTATTTTTCGTCGTTATCCTGCATGAAAAGGTATCCTGCCAGGCCGTCCTGGACTATCCTTGTCAGCGTCAGACACGCTGGTGTCGGTATGCACTTTTTTAGGTGAAAGGAGTATAAAAATGGCGACAGGAAAGTCCTGCTCTCGCTGGTTTGCGTCTGTAATGGCGTTATTAATGGTAGTTAGCCTGAGTGGGTGTTTTGATAAAGAGGGCGATCAGCGCAAGGCGTTTATCGATTTCCTGCAAAATACGGCGATGCGTAACGGTGAGCATCTGCCAACGCTGACGGCCGATCAGAAAAAACAATTCGGGCCGCTGGTGAAGGATTACGCGATCCTTTACGGCTATTCCCAGCAGGTGAATCAGGCAATGGATGCAGGTCTGCGTCCGGTCGTTGACAGCGTTAATGCCATCCGCGTGCCGCAGGACTACATGACCCAGCGCGAGCCGCTGCGTCAGGCCAATGGCTCACTTGAGGTGCTGAACCAGCAACTGCAAAACGCGAAAATGCAGGCCGATTCCGCACATGCCGGGCTACAGCAGGCTGACGATCTCAAGCCGGTATTTGACCAGGTGTATGCCAAAGTCGTTACCCGTCCTTCAGAAGCGCTTCAGCCTCTGATCCCAGCCGCGCAGGTCTTTACCCAGCAGCTGGTGCAGGTAGGCGATTTTATCGCACAGCAGGAAACGCAGGTGAGCTTCTCGGCGAACGGCATCCAGTTCCCGACTTCGCAGCAGGCCAGCCAGTACAACTCGCTGATTGGGCCGCTGGCATCACAGCATCAGGCATTTACCCAGGCCTGGAACGCTGCGGTTAGCGCCACGCAGTAAAATGATGCTCCCGCCGCATGAGGGGGAGCCATCATCAACGTCTTTCAGCAGGGACGCCGGTTATCCGCTACTCCCTGCTTATTCTCTCCCCCGAAAAAATATCCCCGAAAAATTTACGCCTGCCCAACTGAAACCTGTATTCAGATTAAGACGCTTTGTGCCTATTTATCCCGATATATTCAATTAGTTGCATCATGTTGATATAAGAACGGGCATGAAAATAGTTATCGTATTATTTTCAGAGTGAATGTGTTGGCTCCATAAATAATCAAATGTAATGAATAATGGCGACGCGGATATTTACCGTGCCGTCAGGTCAGGACGTATTCATTTGAGCAATGTTTAAATTTCAGGGATGCTTATGAAAGAAAAATTGCAAATGTACGGTAAGTCGATGCTGGTGCCTATATCGCTGGTCGCTATCGGCGGTTTGTTATTAGGCGTCGGCGGCGCGCTTACCTCAGAAACAACGGTGAATTCATTAGGACTGGAGTGGGCCAGCTATTCGCATTCAGTCTGGTATAAAATATTTACCGTTATTAAAGGCCTGGGCGACGTTATTTTCAAAAACCTCGGCATTCTTTATGCGGTCGGCGTGGCCTTTTCTTTAGCGAAAAAAGAGCAGGGATGGGCGGCGTTTTCGTCAATGGTTGCTTATCTTTCAATGCTGATGACCTTATCTATTTTGCTCAAAAATGAAGGCTTCAGCGCAGAAAATACGACCGTGGCAGGCTTTATTGCCCAGGGGCAAAACGCCATCGATGCGACTCAATCTTCCGCGCTATTCACCTCGGAATTAGGCTATTTCACCTACCGGACGGGGGTTTTTGGTGGCCTGGCCATTGGCTTCAGCATTGCCGCTATTCACGCCCGCTTTTACAATACCAAACTTCCGCTGGCGCTGGCTTTCTTTTCCGGTACTCGCACGGTGCCGATCCTTGCACTGCTGGCCGGTGGCGTTGCCGGGGCGTTTTTCTTCGTATGCTGGCCGTTTATTGGCGGAGTGCTGGGGAGTTTCGCCGGATTTGTTCACGACTCAAGGCTACTGGGCACCTTTGTTTACCGCGCGGTGAATGAAGTGCTGATCCCCTTTGGGATGCACCCGCTGATTTCCCTGCCGATCCGCTGGACGCAACTGGGCGGAACTGAAATGGTGGATGGCGTGCTGGTATCCGGCACTTCGGCGATACAGATGGCGCAGCTCGCCTCGCCTGAGCCGGGTAAACTGCTGGTGCGTGGTTTTATGGGCGGCAATGCCATCATCAACTTTGCGATTTACCCCGGCATCGCGCTGGCGATGTATCACACTACGCGCAAAGAAAATAAGAAAAAAGTTGCCGCGCTGCTGATCTCCGTAGTCATCTCCACGATAGTATTTGGCATCACCGAACCGATCCTGTTTACCTTTCTTTTTATCGCACCGTGGCTGTATTTCCTTATTTATGCGCCTCTGGCTGCGCTGGGCGAAGTGCTCTCCGAACTCTGCAACGTCTCTATTTACCAGGGAAATATTAAAGACTGGATACCTTTCTTGTTCCGACCGGAGAAACTGAATATCTGGCCTTTCCTGTATCTGTTCCCTGGATTCTTCATCGCCTCCTACACATTATTCAGAGTGCTAATCACCCGCTTTAATATCAAAACGCCGGGACGGGAAGACGTGAGTAGTGAGGAAGAGATTAAGCTGTACACCAAACAGGATTATAACCAGAAGGTAAATAAAAAATTAGCTGACGCGCCTGTCACGCCCGGCAATACTTTAGCCGAAGGCATCATTGCCGCGTTGGGTGGGCGAGAAAATATTGTCGAAGTCGATAACTGTATTTCAAGATTACGCATCGTGCTGGTCAATGCTGATTTGATGGCGGCCGATAAGCACTGGAAAGAAAATCTTGAGGCGATGGGAATTATCCGCGTCGGTAAGAACGGCGTACAAATCGTTTATGGACCGAACGTCTGTAGCATTGCCGTTGATGTTCGTGAACATCTGGAGACGGCATAATGCTTATTCGCCACGATTTTACCGCGCAGCCTTTTGAGGTGCTGACCACGGAATTTAACGTGCAGGATGCCAGAAGTATTAATATCCATCTGCGTGAAGGCGTGTTTGAGCATGTTTTTATGCTGGTGAAAGATCCGCAGCAGCAACTGCGTGCGTTATTGACGTGGAAAACGCGGCTTAAACATTTCACCGTGGGTGAATCGCCAGAAACCACCTCGAATAACGCGCTGGCGGGGGCGCTTCAGGCAGGCGTCTGGACCATCACCGTTATTCGACCCACGCCATTAACCGGCTACGTTGAGTTTGAAATTGTCACCCGCAGTGCGCAGTCGGAAGTAGTAATGAATTCCCCCTGCGCCGTGCTGTCCCGGCGGTGGGATAACGTGGTCGACGCGGCGGAGAAATGGTATTGCGGCGATTTACACTGCCACAGCGTTTATTCCGATGGGCGGGTGACGCTGGAAGACATCGGCGCGGCGGCGGGTCAGTTTGATTATCTGGCCGTCACCGACCATTCCGTGATCACCACCTTGCTACCACCCGGTTTTCCGCCGGTGCTACCTGCCACGGAAATCACCTTCGACAATGAAGTGCATTACAACGTTTTCGGTATTCGCCGACTCCCCGATTACAGCCGTTATTTCTTGCGCGAAGGGATAACGAAAAATCACATCCTCACCGCGCTGTTTAACGACCTGACGGCGGAAGGGGCGTTAGTGTCGATCAATCATCCGTTCTCGAAGGGAATGTCGCTGGGGCATGATTTTGATATGCGCCACATTCAGCTACTTGAAGTCATCAACGCCCCGCATCTTGCCGATCGTCCCATCGACAACGAAAAAGCGATCCGCTTTTACGATTTTTTATGGCAGCGGGGCTACCGGCTTACCGCCACCGGCGGCAGCGATGCGCATAAGCCAGATAGCCACGGCGTTTACCCGCTCGGCAAGCCAACGACGTTTATTCACTCCGGCGGCTTAAGCCTTGCGGGGCTGCTCGGCGGATTAAAAAAAGGCCGGACGATGATCGCTCATGGCGTGAATTGCCAGCTGGATATTCGCCAGGGCGAGCGGGTGGTGTATCCAGGCGACGAGGTGCAGGGCGCGGTGGCGTTTTCTGCCACCTGCGACACGGGGGCGTTGCGCTGGCGGCTGATAAAAAATACGCGCTGTCTTACTGAGCAGGTCGGTGTTCACTTCAGCGGTTCGGCTGAGCTAAAGGCCGATGACGTGGTGCGCCTTGAAGCGCGCCTCGGCGATGAAACCGTTTTTTTCAGCACGCCGGTTCATTGTGCGCTTAGCCAGCCGGTTGAGTTTTCGTTTGCCGCATTGCTGGCGCAGTTTTTGCGGATGGATAATTAATTCAGGAGCAGTTATGAAATTAACAGTATTGGGTGGCGGCGGAGTTCGCTCCGCTTTTTTAGCAAAATCTCTGGCCTATAATGCGCACCGCATTAATTTAACTGAGGTGGTTTTTTTAGATAATTCAGCAGAGAATTTAGAACTCTTTGGCGCAATCGCCAGCCATATTTTTAATACGATTCGACCGGATATCGCCTTTAGCCTGGAAACCGACGCGGTGAAAGCGTTGAAAGGGGCGAACTATATCATCACTACTTTGCGCGTGGGCGGCGACGAAAGCCGCATCCGCGATGAGCGTATTGCCCTCGATCATAATACGCTCGGACAGGAGACGACCGGGGCGGGCGGCTTCGCCATGGCGATGCGCTCGATCCCCGCCATCCTCAACTATTGCCGCCTGATTGAAGAGCATGCCGCCAGCGATGCGATCCTCTTTAACTTCACCAATCCGTCCGGTCTGGTGACGGAAGCCATCGTCAAATCCGGCTTTAAACGCCAGGTTTACGGCATCTGCGATGCGCCGTCGGAACTGATCCGCGAGCTGCCCGCGTTGCTGGGCTGCACGGAGGAACAACTGCGGGTTGAGTGCTACGGCCTGAATCATTTTTCATGGTTCACCGGCATCACCGTGGACGGCAAGGACGTGACGGAAGCGTTGATCGCCAATCCCAAACTCTATACCCATACGTGTATGCAGTATTTTTCGCCAGAACTGGTCCGGCTGTGCGACAACCAGCTCCTGAATGAATACCTGTATTACTACTATTACCGGGAAGAGGCGCTGAACGCGATTCAGGCGTCCGGCGAAACGCGCGGCGAACAAATCGCCCGTATCAATCGCGATATGCGTGAAGCGCTGCGCACCATTGATGCGAAAGCCAATCCGCAAAAGGCTTTTGATATCTGGATGCAGCACTATCTGCGCCGTGAAAACAGCTACATGCAGAGTGAATCCCGGCAGGAGAAATTCAACACCCGCGCGGCGCTAACCCTGAAGCAGTTTATTGAGCAGCCGGACAGCGGCGGCTATGCGGGCGTGGCGCTGGATATTCTCGAAGCCGTTAACAGCAAGACCAGCAAACGCATTGTGGTTTCGCTGCCCAACAACGGTACGCTGGATTTCCTGCCGGATGATGACGTTATCGAAATTAGCTGTGACTTAAGCAAAGACGGCCTGAAACCCGTCACGCCTTCTCACGTTCCACAGGCGCAGAAGAATATGATCGCCTGTGTGAAGGACTATGAGCGTCTGGCGGTGGCGGCTATTCTCCAGCAGGACCGTAAACTTGCGGTGCGTGCGCTGATGGCGCATCCGCTGATCGCTTCGTGGACGCTGGCGGAAAAGCTGGTCGCCGCTTATCTGGACGCGCCGCAGTTTGCGCAGTGGCGGTAACGCGTCGCCTCGCTATTCGGCTGATTCAGACATCTGCTCAAACCACAGTTTGAGCAGATGTTCAAAACCCAGAATGCAGTAGCCAAAAAACGGATTCGACCAGTAAATATCATCATCGTATTTTTGCGGATCGTGAATGATGATGGCGGTATCCGATGCCTGCGCCAGCGGGCTTTGGTAATCGCCGGTAAAACAAATCAGATCGATGTTTTTATGTTCCAGCGCTTTCACCCAGCTTAAAGCAGAAGAGCTGCGCCCGGATTTGGAGATGATCCAGATCGCATCAAATTTGGCGTTGTTTTTTTGCTCAAGAATTTCATAGTCTGGCCACAGTGCGAGACTGGCATTCACCCCGGTCACCAGAAATTTATTATAAATATATTGCGCAATCAGCTGAGAGAAGCCGCTGCCGTGGATCAGAATACGTTCATGCTGAAGTCGGCTTAATAGCGAGGGCAACTTTCCGGCAGGCTGGATATTCATAAAATCGACGTCGTTGGTTACGTCCAGCTTTGGCAAAGTAATATTGAATTTAATAAAGTAAACCAGTTCCAGCCAGCCGCTGAATTTCAGTTTTTTTGCCAGCCGCACCAGCGATGAAGGGTTACTGTAGCAGCGCTCCGCCACGCTACGCACGCCGTCACGCAGGCAGGTTTCCGGGTCTGCCTGAATATAACGTAAAACGTTAATCTCGGTTTTTGACAGTCTGACGTCGCGAAAAAGATTACTGAGATCCATCATCGGCTCCTTGCGCAAGGGTCACAGACTACCAGCGGGGCGATAATGTTTCTTTGAGGGCACGGGCGTTTTGGCAAAGTTTTGCAGCCGGAACCCGACAGGAATATCCGGGTCCGGCTGATTAATCAGGCTCTTACCTGCGGATTTACGCAGTTTTTATCCACCTTGCCGTTGAGCGCGTCAATCAGGTTATCCACCGCGCAGGCGGCCATGTTGTAGCGCGTTTCATGCGTGGCGGAGCCAATGTGCGGCAGGGCGACGACGTTCGGCAGTGAAAGCAGCGGCGAATCTTTTGCCAGCGGCTCCTGCTCAAAAACATCCAGACCTGCGGCGAGGATCTGGCCGGTTTTCAGCGCCTCAATCAGCGCCTGCTCGTCCACCACCGGGCCGCGTCCGGCGTTAATGAAAATGGCGGACGACTTCATCTTCGCAAACTGCTTCGCGCCAATCATATGGTGCGTTTCCTCGGTCAGTGGCAGCACCACACAGACAAAATCGGCCTCTTCCAGCAGCGCGTCCAGCTCGCAATAGCGGGCGTTGAAACGCTCTTCTGCTTCAGAATGATGATGACGGGCATTGTAGAGAATCGGCATATCGAAGCCAAAATGGGCGCGCTGCGCCAGCGCAAGTCCGATGCGTCCCATCCCGACGATGCCCAGCGTTTTATGATGCACGTCAACGCCAAACCAGTCCGGGCCAATGCTTTTGGTCCATTCGCCCGCTTTCACCCGTTCAGCAACCTCCACAACCCGGCGGGCGCTGCTTAGCACCAGCGCCATCATGGTATCGGCCACGGTTTCGGTCAGCACGGTGGGCGTATGCATCAGGGCAATTTTACGGCTGTTCAGCGCATCAACGTCAAAATTGTCATACCCGACGGAAATCGTAGACGTGGCGCGAAGCGCAGGCATTTTCTCCAGCAGGGCGCTGTTCACGGTTTCGCTGGAGCCAAGCAGACCTGTGGCGCTGGCGAAGGCTTCCGCGTGCTGTTCCACGGTTTCAGGCTTCAGGTTGGCAACCTGGGTGACGGTAAAATACTCTTCCAGGCGCTGAAATAAATTGTCAGGGAGTGCTTTGTACAGAATGACGGACGGCTTCATAAGATCTCCGTAATAGGCTGTTCAGGCGTGGCGTGCGCCAGCCGGAATCTGTTGATTATTCGCGGGCTTAACAATAAGAGTAAGCCATACTGAGGCAAAAAGTGCCACTCCCATAAATATATACGACGCTGAAGGCGAACCGGTTGAGCCGTTGAGATAGCCGACAAACCAGGAGCCGCAGAAGGAGCCGAGCGCGCCCATGCTGTTGATCAACGCCATCGCGCCGCCCGCTACGTTGCGCGGCAGCATTTCCGGGATAATGGCGAAAAATGGCCCGTACGGGGCGTACATGGCTGCCCCGGCAATCACCAGCAGCGTGTAGGAAATCCAGAAGTGGTTGGCACCCACGGCCCAGGAGCCGATAAAAGCAAAAGCGGCAATCAGCAGTAGCGGCCAGACGAACAGTTTGCGATTTTGCAGTTTATCCGATGCCCACGACGCGAGGATCATGGCGATAGTGGCGGCCAGATACGGCACGGAAGACAGCCAGCCCACTTCCACCATCCCCAGATTTGCGCCGCCGCTGTGAATGATTGAAGGCAGCCACAGCACAAAGCCGTACACCCCGATGCTCCAGGCAAAATACTGCATACACAGCAAAATCACGTTGCGCGAGCGGAAGGCTTCGCCGTAGTTACGCACGGCTTTAATCCCCTGCTGCTCTTTCTCCAGTTGCGCTTGCAGCGCGGCTTTTTCCTCTGCCGCCAGCCAGTTCACCTGCGACGGTTTATCTTTAACCAGCACCCACCAGCAGAAAGCCCAGATAACCGCCGGAATGCCTTCGATAATAAACATTTCACGCCAGCCCAGCGCCTGGATCAGATAGCCAGACACCACCGACATCCACAGCACCGTGACCGGATTACCGAGGATCAGAAACGTATTGGCGCGCGACCGCTCGGATTTGGTAAACCAGTTGCTGATATAAATCAGCATCGCGGGCATCACCGCTGCCTCAACCACGCCGAGAATAAAGCGGATAGCGGCCAGCATCGGAATATTATTCACCATGCCGGTCAGCGAGGCGCAGGCACCCCAGAGGATCAGGCAGATAAAGATCAGCTTGCGCACGCTGCGGCGTTCCGCGTAAACCGCGCCGGGGATCTGAAAGAAAAAATAGCCGAGGAAAAATAGCGCGCCGAGCAGGGAAGAGATGCCTTTGGTGATCCCTAAATCGTCGTTAATTCCCGCAGCGGAGGCAAAACTAAAATTTGCCCGATCGAGATATGCGAGGCTGTAGGTGATAAACACGATGGGCATGATGTACCACCAGCGTTTTGTTGCGTTTGTTGCGCTTTTCATGGGCCAACCTCTGATAGTGAGAGTGTGACGGCCTCTGACGGTAGGGTACAGAGGCATAACTGTTATTGATTAAGCTGCGCGCGGGTGGGCAGACCTTCGCTGTCGCCCTGAACCTGAATAGCCAGTGCGCCAATTTTATTGCCCCGCGTTACCGCCTGTTCCAGCGTTTTCCCTTCCAGCAGCGCGCTAATCACGCCGACCGCAAAGCCGTCGCCCGCGCCGACGGTATCAACCACGTTTTCTACTCTGACCGGAGGCACGCAGCCCTGCGCACCGTCCGCTGACTTAAACCATGCTCCGTCCGCCCCGGTTTTAATCACCACCGCTTTCACACCCTGATTAAGATAAAAATCGGCGATTGCATGCGGATCGGTATGACCGGTCAGGATGATGCCTTCCTTCAGGCCCGGCAGTACCCAGTCGGCCTGGAACGCCAGATGATTCAGTTTTTCCACCATTTCCGCCTCGCTGGGCCAGAGCACCGGGCGCAAATTGGGATCGAAAGAAATGGTTTTCCCCTGCGCTTTCATCGCCCCAGCCGCGTAATCAAGCAGGGCATACGAGCTGGCGGAAAGCGCCGCCGCCACGCCGCTCAGATGTAAATGGCGCGCGGAGGAAAAATGCAGCGGCTGATAATCTTCCAGTGAAAGGTGGCTGGCAGCAGAGTTCTTACGGAAATACTCCACAATGGGATCGGTTCCATTTTCAGCTTTTGATTTCACCTGAAAACCCGTGGCATAGCGTCCGTCCAGCGTCACGGCGGATGAGATAATCCCTTCTTTTCTCAGGCTGTTCAGCACGAACTGGCCGAAGCTATCGTCACCGACGCGGCTCACCCAACTGACGTTAAAGCCCAGACGCGCCAGCCCGGTCGCCACGTTCAGTTCGGCACCGGCAACACGCTTGATAAAATGTTCTGCATGGCTCAAATCGCCCGTCTCACGGGCAACAAACATGGCCATCGCTTCACCTATGGTAATAACATCCAGAGAGGGATTCATCGGTTACTCCTCGCGTAATAAAGCCACGTAGCGGCGCGTCACGGCGGTTAAATCGTCGCCCTCAAGCGGAAACTCAATCCCGCGTGGGACATCGGCAGGCAGGGCGCGTAACAGATCCCGCCAGCGCGTACCGCCCTGATCCGGCGGCACGGCGCGATAGCCATGGTCATGCGGCGCGGCGGCCTTTACGTGGATATAGCTGACAAAAGGGGCCAGATGGCGCGCGGCGTTTTCCGGGGAGGCATCCACCCACAGCCAGTTACCCATATCAAACGTCAGCGTGACCGGCAGGCGCTGTACCTGGCAGGCGGCGCTGAAGCGCTGCATGGGCGGAAGCTGTCCGCATGAGGTCTGATCGTTTTCAACCACCAGCCGCACGCCGCTTGCCGCCAGCCATTCACGCAGAACGTCCAGCGTCTGAGCATCGCTAAAATGCCCCAGCGACACTTTCAGCCACAGCGCGTTCAGGGTCTGCGCTTCATCCAGCAGCCCCGGCAGTGCAGGGTTAAGCGTACCGTCGGCAAGAAAGAGGGGTTCGGGGGCGGAATAGCAGGCCAGCAGATGATGTTCTGCGAGGGCGACAGCCAGCGCGGGCAGACGGGCCAGCTCCTGTTCGTTAAACATTTCGCGGCGGATCTCAATGCCGTCGGCACCGGCTGCGGCAGCAACTGGCAGCATGGCAATTTGCCCACCCGCCGCGCGGACCCGGTCATGGCCCCAGGCGGCAGAAACAACGAAAATTTTCCGGTTCATCATTCACTCCAGCACAACATCTTATTTATTACGCTAGATGGAACCGGTTCCAAAGAAAAGGCAGTGATGGCGAAATTATGATCGCCATCACGAACTCTGTTTAACGGGAAGTGGAGCCGCGAACGATCAGTTCGCCGGAGAAGACCTGTTCACGCAGGGTTTCATTATTGCCTTCAATGCGCCGCACCACCTGCTCGACGGCGGCGTAGCCAATCTGCCAGGTGGGCTGTTTGAGAGTGGTAATGCCCACGCCTGCCAGCTCTGCCCATTCCAGCTCATCAAAACCCAGCAGGCCGATGTCGCTGCCCCAGTGCAGGCCGATGCGCCGCAGCGAGCGGGCCACCTGTAGCGTCAGCGCGCCATTTGCGGAGATCACCGCCTTGCGCATTCCCCGGTGCCGGGCGTGAAACTGGCGCAGCGCGTTATCCATCAGCGCCGCGTCCATCAACGGCACTTCGCTGTTTTCGGCGATCAGGCCGGGCCAGCGGGCCAGCGTTGCGCGAAAGGCGCTTAGCCGCTCGCGGCGGGTATTGACGGTGCCAAGCGGCTCGCTGAGAAACAGCAGCGCTTCAAAACCCTGTTCAATCAGATGCTCGGTGGCGGTCGTTGCGGCCTGAACGTTATCGAGTCCCACCACGTCGCAGGCGAAATCGGGAATTTTACGATCGATAAGCACCATCGGCAGCGCTGACTGTTGCAGGCGATTCAGCCCGTCCTCGCGCATTCCCACGGCGTTGACCACAATGCCTTCTACCTGATAACTGCGCAGCAAATCCAGATAGTGCAGTTCCTGATCCAGCTCGTTATTGGTATTACACACCAGCGGCGTAAAGCCTTTCTCGCGGCAGGCGGCTTCAATACCGCTGAGCACATCGACGGAGTAGGGGTTGGTGATATCGGCAATGATAAGACCGATCAGGCGGGTGCGCCCGCGCTTAAGGCCGCGCGCCATCAGGCTGGGGCGGTAATCGAGATCGGCAATGGCTTTTTCAATCCGCGCCAGAAGCGCGTCCGACAGCAGATGTTTTTCCCCGTTCAGATAACGTGAAATACTGGTTTTGCCGGTTTTTGCTGCTTTTGCGACATCGCTGATCGTAGAGCGCGCTGCTTTGGTCATCGCTGAATCCCTCGCCTGAAGTGGGAATACCTTAACGCGAAAATGGGCGATGGCAAGCGCATTCATGTGGGCCTGCGGATGCGCAGGCCCGGAGGATTTTACTGGAGCGGGCTTAACGTAATTTCTACGCGGCGGTTTTGCGCCTTGCCGTCTTCAGTGCTGTTGCTGGCAACCGGATTGGCCGGACCCATACCGCTGGTACGCAGACGACCGGCATCCACGCCCTGGGTGATGAGCGAGCTGCCTACGGAATCCGCACGCTGTTTTGACAGGCGCATGTTGAGATCCTGACCGCCGGTGCTGTCGGTGTAACCCACCACGTTAACGGCGGTTTTCGGGTACTCTTTCAGCACCATTGCCACCCCGGACAACGTGTTTGCGCCCGCCGGTTTCAGGTTCGCGCTGTTGCTGTCAAAGGTCACATTGTTCGGCATGTTAAGAACGATGTTGTCGCCATTTCGCGTCACGCTGACGCCCGTTCCCTGCATTTTCTCGCGCAGTTTGGCTTCCTGAACATCCATATAATACCCGGCACCGCCGCCCAATGCGGCACCCGCAGCGGCACCAATCAGCGCGCCTTTACCGCGGTCTTTCTTCGAGGAGGAGAGTGCACCAATGCCCGCGCCGACGACGGTGCCAATACCCGCGCCGATGCCGGATTTGCCCGCTTCACGCTCACCGGTATAAGGGTTGGTGGTACAGCCAGAGACGGCCAGCGCACCGCTGACAAGAGTGGCAATAACCAGTACGCGTTTTTTCATATTATTTCCTTAATCCTTTTTATTCTTTGCCACGGCAGGCGTGCCGGTTGATTATGACGCCAGAATATGTAGAAAATTCCGGGGACAACTCCGAATTTTGTAAACAACATTGAACGGCTGCAAAAGCCGTCACACCTGCATGAACGGCTCAGGAGCGTGTTTTGGCAAATCCATCTGCGAAAAAAACGGTATTAACGGCGGCCCACTGGGGGCCAATGCTGGTCGAAACCGATGGTGAAACGGTGTTCTCGTCCCGTGGCGCACTCTCAACTCCCTTTTTAAACTCGTTACAAACTGCCGTGCGCGATCAGGTTCACAGCAAGACCCGCGTGCGCTTCCCGATGGTGCGTAAGGGGTTTCTCGCCTCGCCGGAGCAGCCGCAGGGCGTGCGCGGTCAGGATGAATTTGTGCGCGTGAGCTGGGATGAGGCGCTGGATCTGATTGACGCCCAGCACCGGCGCATCCGTGAAAGCTACGGTCCGGCGTCCATTTTTGCCGGTTCCTACGGCTGGCGCTCGAACGGCGTGCTGCATAAGGCGGCGACCCTGCTTCAGCGCTATATGAGTCTCGCGGGCGGCTACACCGGGCATCTGGGCGACTATTCCACCGGCGCGGCGCAGGCGATCATGCCTTACGTGGTCGGCGGTAATGAAGTGTATCAGCAGCAGACCAGCTGGCCGCTGGTGCTGGAGCACAGCGAAGTAGTGGTGCTGTGGAGCGCGAATCCGCTTAACACGCTGAAAATTGCCTGGAACGCATCGGATGAGCAGGGCATTCCGTACTTCGATGCGCTGCGCAAAAGCGGTAAACGGCTGATCTGCATCGATCCTATGCGATCGGAAACGGTAGACTTTCTCGGCGACGGCGCGGAGTGGATCGCCCCGCATATGGGCACGGACGTTGCGCTGATGCTGGGGATCGCCCATACGCTGGTGGAAAACGGCTGGCACGACCAGGCATTTCTGGCGCGCTGTACCGAAGGTTATGACGTCTTTGCAGCCTATCTGTCCGGCGACAGCGACGGCGTGGCGAAAACGGCGGAATGGGCGGCGGAGATTTGCGGCGTTTCTGCGGCTAAAATCCGCGAACTGGCGCAATTATTCCACGAAAATACCACTATGCTGATGTCCGGCTGGGGAATGCAGCGTCAGCAGTTCGGCGAGCAAAAACACTGGATGCTGGTGACGCTCGCCGCCATGCTGGGGCAAATCGGCACGCCGGGCGGTGGCTTTGGCCTGTCTTATCATTTTGCCAACGGCGGCAATCCGACCCGACGCGCTGCGGTGCTGGCGTCGATGCAGGGTAGCGTGCAGGGCGGGACTGACGCGGTAGATAAAATCCCGGTGGCGCGTATTGTTGAAGCGCTGGAAAATCCCGGTGCGCCCTATCAGCACAACGGCATGGATCGGCACTTCCCGGATATCCGCTTCGTCTGGTGGGCGGGCGGCGCGAACTTTACCCATCATCAGGATACCAACCGCCTGATCCGCGCGTGGCAAAAGCCGGAGCTGGTGGTGATTTCTGAATGCTACTGGACGGCGGCGGCCAAACATGCGGATATCGTCCTGCCTGCCACGACGTCGTTTGAACGCAACGATCTCACCATGACCGGCGATTACAGCAACCAGCATCTGGTGCCGATGAAGCAGGTGGTCGCCCCGCGCGATGAAGCGCGTGATGATTACGACGTGTTTGCCGATCTCAGCGAACGCTGGGAGCCGGGCGGGCGCGAGCGTTTCACCGAAGGTAAAAGCGATCTCCAGTGGCTGGAAACCTTCTATGCGATTGCCGCCCAGCGCGGAGCCAGCCAGCAGGTAACGCTCCCGCCGTTTGCGCAGTTCTGGCAGGCGAATCAGCTGATCGAAATGCCGGAGAGCGAGCAGAACGCGCGGTTCGTGCGTTTCGCCGATTTCCGCCGCGATCCGCAGGCGCATCCGCTGAAAACCGACAGCGGCAAAATCGAGATTTATTCCGCGCGCATCGCCAGCTTTGGCTATGCCGACTGCCCCCCGCACCCGAAGTGGCTGGAGCCGGATGAATGGCACGGCAACGCGCAGCCGGAACAGCTTCAGGTGTTGTCGGCGCATCCGGCGCACCGTCTGCACAGCCAGTTAAGCTATACGCAGCTGCGTGAGCGCTACGCGGTGGCCGGGCGTGAGCCGATCACCCTGCATCCGCAGGATGCCGCCGCGCGTGGCATCAGGGCGGGTGATGTGGTGCGGGTGTGGAATCAGCGCGGTCAGGTGCTGGCGGGCGCGGTGATCAGCGACGGCATCAAGCCTGGCGTGCTGTGTATCCATGAAGGTGGCTGGCCGGATCTGGACATGCAGGCCGGGGGGATCTGTAAAAACGGCGCGGTGAACGTGCTGACGAAAGATCTCCCCAGCTCGCGGCTGGGGAACGGCTGCGCCGGAAATACGGCGCTGGCATGGGTGGAAAAATACCGTGGCCCGGCGCTTACGTTAACGGCGTTCGATCCGCCTGCCAGCTCATGATCCACGTCGGGTGCTGAGTCTCTTCCTGCCAGGCGCTGTCTTCAATGCGAAAGCCCTGGGCATGGTAGAAATTCACCGCCCGGCTATTTTTCTGGTACACCTCAAGACTGAGGCGCGGAAAACGCTGCTTAACGTGATTAAGCAGCGCCCGCCCGATGCCTTTGCCAATCAGCGTGGGCGTCACAAACAACGCGCCGACGAATCGCTGATCCATCACGCTGATAAACCCGCCCGGCGTGCCTTTCTCTTCCCATACCCAGGTCTGGGCGGCAGGAAGGTAGACATCGCGCACGATGGCTTCGCTCTCATACCAGTAGCGCTCGTTAATAAACGGATGACCGTAGCGGGTGCTTTCCAGCCACAGATTCAGCAGGCGGGTGGTGTCTTTATTGTGCCAGGCGCGGATCATGTTGACCTCCCGGAGAGCAAATGCAGCCCGTGATATGGTCATTAACCAGGCCACAGGCCTGCATAAACGAATAACAAATAGTGGTGCCGACAAAGCGGAAGCCGCGTTTTTTTAACGCTTTTGCCAGCGCGTCGGACGCAGGCGTTGATACCGGAATGTCTGCGAGGCTGGCAGCCTGGCGGATTTGCGGTGCGTGGTTCACAAAGGACCAGACGAATTCCGCAAACGGTTCGCCGTTTTTTTCCATTTCCAGATACGCCCGCGCGTTGCCAATAATGGCCTGAATTTTACCGCGATGGCGGATAATCCCGGCGTCCAGCATCAGCCGCTCGACATCTTCTTCCTGCATCGCGGCGACGCGCTGCGGGTCAAACTGATAAAAATTTTGCCAATAGTTTTCGCGCTTTTTTAACACGGTGATCCATGACAGGCCAGCCTGCTGCCCCTCAAGACAGATCATCTCAAACAGCTTTTTGCCGTCAGTTTGTGGTACGCCCCATTCGTGATCGTGATAGGCGATGTAAAGCGGATCCTCCCTTACCCAGCCACAGCGTTGCATGGTCTTCTCCCTCAGCATTGGTCAGCAAAAATATATCAGCCATTAGCCTTGACGTACTTATTAAAAAGACAATATTTAATACAAGGTAATTCCCTCAAACATAACCAGAAAATCGCCGAACTCGGCTCTTTCCAGGAGTCGCTTTGATGATAATAAAAAAGCGCAGTGGTCGCCGGGGCGTCACGCTCCTGGCGGGTGTGTTTGTCTGTCTGTTCAACATGGACACAGCAAAAGCCTGGCAACAGGAATATATCGTTGATGACCAGCAAAGTAATACGACAGAACGCTATACATGGGACAGCGATCACCAACCGGACTATAACGACATTCTCGCCGAGCGCATCCGCTCCGCGCAAAATGTACCGGGTTTGATGGTCAATCTTCCCGATAGCACGCCGCTGGATGCCTCCAGCGCGATGAGTCTTGGCTGGAATTTTCCGCTGGTGGATAGCTGGACCACCGGGCCGGTCGCGCAGTGGCATTACGATGGCTCGACCCCTTCAATGTATAACGAGTTTGGCGACAGCGTGATTAACCAGGCGCTGTCAGATCCGCTGTGGCACGCCAGCATCAGCTCCCTCGGCTGGCGCGTGGATTCGCGCTTTGGCGACCTGCGACCCTGGGCGCAAATCAGCTATAACCAGCAGTTTGGCGATAACCTGTGGAAATCGCAGTCCGGGCTGAGTCGGCTGACGCCCATTGGTCAGGAAGGCAACTGGATCGATGTGACCGTCGGCGCGGATATGCTGCTCAATCAGCATCTGGCGGCTTATGCGGCGCTTTCACAGGCCGAAAATACCAGTACGGGCGAAAACTATCTTTATACCATGGGCGTGAGCGCGCGTTTTTAATCCCCCGGCAGGCGGCGCGCAATGCCATTCATTCTGCATTCAATGCAGTTCATTCCGCCCCTGCTGCACTTCATGCCGTTTTCCCCCAGGCATTAAAAGGATTTCGCTATCGTTGATGACAGTGAAATCCCTTAATTTTGATGACCTGGACGCTTGCCATGAACACATCAACCTGTAATCGCACCCGCTGGTTAACGCTTTTCGGCACTATTATCACCCAGTTTGCGCTGGGTTCGGTTTATACCTGGAGCCTGTTCAACGGCGCGCTCTCCAGCAAGCTGGACGCCCCGATAAGTCAGGTCGCTTTCTCCTTCGGTCTGCTCAGTCTCGGCCTGGCGCTCTCTTCCTCGGTCGCCGGGAAACTTCAGGAACGTTTTGGCGTGAAACGGGTGACGATGGCATCAGGGATTATGCTTGGCGTCGGTTTCTTCCTTACCGCTCACTCCAGCAACCTGCTGATGCTGTGGTTCAGCGCCGGACTGCTGGTTGGTCTGGCCGATGGTGCGGGCTACCTGCTGACGCTCTCCAACTGCGTGAAATGGTTCCCGGAACGTAAAGGGCTGATCTCCGCGCTGGCGATTGGCTCTTACGGCCTGGGCAGTCTCGGCTTTAAGTTTATCGACAGCCATTTGCTCGCCACTGTGGGTCTCGAAAAGACCTTTATGATCTGGGGCGCGATTGTGCTGGTGATGATTGTGGCCGGTTCGACCCTGATGAAAGACGCGCCGCTGCAGCCAGTAAAAGCGGTGAACGGGGTGGTGGAGAACGATTTCACCCTGGCAGAATCGATGCGTAAACCGCAATACTGGATGCTGGCCGTCATGTTCCTCACCGCCTGCATGAGCGGGCTGTACGTGATTGGCGTGGCGAAAGACATCGCCCAGGGCATGGTACGGCTGGATGTCGCGACGGCAGCGAACGCCGTGACGGTGATTTCGATTGCCAACCTGAGCGGTCGCCTGGTCCTGGGCATCCTGTCGGATAAAATGTCCCGGATGCGGGTCATCACACTTGGACAAATCATTTCGCTGGTCGGCATGGCGGCCCTGCTGTTTGCGCCGCTGAATGAAGTGACCTTCTTCGCCGCGATTGCCTGCGTCGCCTTTAACTTCGGCGGCACCATCACCGTCTTCCCGTCGTTGGTCAGCGAGTTCTTCGGCCTCAATAACCTCGCGAAAAACTACGGGGTGATTTACCTGGGCTTTGGTATCGGCAGCATCTGCGGATCGATTATCGCCTCGCTGTTTGGCGGCTTCTATGTCACCTTCTGCGTCATTTTTGCTCTGCTGATTATTTCGCTGGCGCTTTCCACGACTATCCGCCAGCCGCAGCGCGTGGCTTACAAACAAGTACATGCCTGATATTCATACTATTAATTGTATGCCTTACTTAGCCTGCTAACTTATCTTACTGATCTGACCAACTTTTTTTGTAAATATTTGGTCAGATCACATTCCTTGCAGACACTTTTCTCCTCCCCTGTGGTCTACTTAGCGCGCTTAGACGTTTCATATATCTATGATTACGCATTTACTTTAGCCTGCTCGCTGCTATGAGAGCCACGTTCAGGCTGGTTTAGCTCCCTTTGTTCCAGGGTTACAATTGAATGAAATATATTAAAGCGATGTCTCAGCAGACGCTGAGCTTCCTGCTGGCCTTATATATCGGCCTGTTTATGAATTGCGCGGTTTTTATCCGTCGGTTTGACAGTTACGCGCAGGCTTTTAGCATCTGGAAAGGTTTCGCTGTGGTCGTCGAACTGGCCGCAACCGTTCTGGTCACGTTCTTTTTACTGCGTATTTTATCGCTGCTGGGAAGCCGCCTCTGGCGCGTTCTCGCCACGCTGCTGGTGCTCTGCTCCGCCGGGGCCAGCTACTATATGACTTTCCTTAACGTGGTGATCGGCTACGGCATTATTGCCTCGGTCATGACGACGGATATTGACCTCTCAAAAGAGGTGGTCGGTCTGCATTTCATTCTCTGGCTGGTGGGCGTGAGCCTCCTGCCGCTGATCCTGATTTGGCGTAACCGCAGCCCGTATACCCTGATGCGTCAGATCCGCACGCCGGGTCAGCGCGTGGGCAGCGTCGCGGTGGTCTTACTGGCTGGACTGATGGTCTGGGGACCGATTCGCCTGCTGGATATTCAACAGAAAAAAGTCGAACACCAGACCGGGATTGACCTGCCAAGCTACGGCGGGGTAGTGGCGAACTCGTATCTGCCTTCCAACTGGCTTTCCGCGCTGGGGCTGTATGCCTGGGCGCAGGTTGATGAATCTTCCGATAACAAATCGCTGATCAACCCGGCGAAGAAATTTACCTATAACGCGCCGGGTGATCTCGATGACACTTACGTGGTGTTTATCATCGGCGAAACGACCCGCTGGGATCATATGGGCCTGTTTGGTTACGAGCGCAACACCACGCCGAAGCTGTCCCAGGAGAAAAACCTGGCGGCTTTCCGTGGCTACTCCTGCGATACCGCCACCAAACTCTCCCTGCGCTGTATGTTCGTGCGTCAGGGCGGCGCGGATGAAAACCCGCAGCGCACGCTGAAAGAGCAGAACATCTTTGCGGTGTTGAAACAGCTGGGCTTTAGCTCCGATCTCTATGCGATGCAGAGCGAAATGTGGTTCTACAGCAACACGATGGCGGACAATATTGCCTATCGCGAGCAAATTGGTGCTGAACCGCGCAATCGTGGTAAGCCGGTAGACGACATGCTGCTGGTCGAAGAGATGCAGCGCTCGCTGGCGAATAACGCGCAGGGCAAGCATTTGATCGTCCTGCATACCAAAGGCTCGCACTTTAACTACACCCAGCGCTACCCGCGCAGTTTCGCGCAGTGGACACCGGAATGTTTAGGCGTGGACGGCGGTTGTTCCAAAGAGCAGTTGATCAACTCCTTTGATAACTCGGTTTCCTATGTGGATTACTTTATCAGCAAGGTGATTGACCAGGTTCGGGATAAAAAGGCGATCGTGTTCTATGCGGCAGACCACGGTGAGTCGATCAACGAGAAAGAGCATCTGCACGGCACCCCGCGCAATATGGCACCGCCGGAACAGTTCCGCGTGCCGATGATGGTGTGGATGTCCGACAAGTACCTGGAAAACCCGGCGCACGCGCAGGCCATGGCGCATATGCAGCAGCAGGCGCAGATGAAAGTGTCGCGTCGCCATGTGGAACTGTACGATACCATTATGGGCTGCCTCGGTTATACCTCGCCGGACGGCGGGATTAACCAGAACAATAACTGGTGCCGTCTCCCGGCTACGGCTAAGAAATAAGGGGTCTGGCGAGTTTATCGCCGATCGAATGGCTTTTTTAGTTCAGGGGATTGACGGGGGTGCACCTGCGCAGTAAGATGCGCCCCGCATTCGGTGATTGGCGCAGCCTGGTAGCGCACTTCGTTCGGGACGAAGGGGTCGGAGGTTCGAATCCTCTATCACCGACCAAATTTAGAAAAACCCAACCGCAAGGTTGGGTTTTTTGTTTTCTGCGTTATAAAAAAAGAGGACGAGAACCTCCGGGGGCAGGGAGGTTCGACTCGAGCGAAGCGAGAGAGCGTTGCGCCAGCAACGACCCGCAGGGCGAGCCACGAAGTGGCGAGTAATCCTCTGGCACCGACCAAATTTCGAAAAAACCCACACTTGAGCATAATGTTGGTCAGCTAAGGAAAACAGGCTGACAGGAGAGGGCGCGCCGTACCGGCTGAAAAGCGAGGGATTTGATGTACATACGTTCCCCCTCTCCCTAACCCTCTCCCTCAGGAGAGGGGACAGTCCGGGTTCGCGGTAACGCCCGGCGTCGGTTTTCTCCCTCTCCCTTAAGGGAGAGGGGCGGGGTGAGGGGGAGCGTTTGTCTTCCCTTCCCCACGTAAAC
>DIJC01000024.1:320438-345043 GCA_002421005.1 Enterobacteriaceae bacterium UBA5654
CCGGTTTTCTCCCTCTCCCCAGGAGAGGGGACATGACGCCCGATGCCGGTTTTCTCCCTCTCCCTTAAGGGAGAGGGCCGGGGTGAGGGGGAGCGTTTATTTTCCCTTCCCCACGTAAACGCCTTCTCCCTAACCCTCTCCCCCAGGATAGGGAACAGTCCGGGTTCGCGGTGACGTCCGGTGCCGGTTTTCTCCCTCTCCCGGAGGAGAGGGGACAGTCCGGGGTCGCGGTGACGTCCGGTGCCGGTTTTCTCCCTCTCCCTTGAGGGAGAGGGCCAGGGTGAGGGGGAATTACGACTACAGAGTCTCCTTTCCCTGGACAAAGATTTGCCCGCATATTCTCCTCCGCGACTCCCACTGCCTTGTCCTGATTTTGTGACATAATCCATTGTATTTTTTTATATATCCATCAATCTTTTTTCGCGTTACTTATGGATAGCCCAGCATTTTCCGCTGTGCGTTTTAACGTTCGCGGTATTTATCGCTCAGATATTCGCCATTTCGCAAGAAATTTTTCGTAATGTGACTAAACGTTAACAACTGCTTTACAGTCTTATTTAAGAATAATCCTCTGGTTGATAGCGCTTAGCATAATTTTCCCTGCTGAAAATAGTGGCTTGAACTTTTTTTAATCTTTGTTTGCCAATTCTCATCCCTGATGTAAATCCCGATTACCTGTATTGACGTTTTGACATTCTGTTGACAGATTGTAGGCCATGAGGGGCATTTCACGGAGGATCTGTACTGCTACTCAGTCAAACGATTGCACGGACTCTCCCATTCTCATAGCTACTGACCAGACCGGTGAAAATTCAAATAAAGGCTGGCAGTCAGGCCCGGTTAAACGGGTAAACACAACACATATCACATTGGAGCAGAAGAATGAGTATTTCCTTGAAGAAGTCAGGGATGCTGAAGCTTGGTTTGAGCCTGGTGGCTATGACTGTCGCAGCAAGCGTTCAGGCGAAAACGCTGGTGTATTGTTCAGAAGGATCTCCTGAAGGCTTTAACCCGCAGCTTTTCACCTCTGGTACTACCTACGATGCCAGCTCTGTACCGATCTACAACCGTCTGGTCGAATTCAAAATTGGCACCACTGAAGTCATCCCTGGCCTGGCTGAAAAATGGGAAGTCAGCGAAGACGGCAAAGTTTACACCTTCCATTTGCGCAAAGGCGTGAAGTGGCAGGACAGCAAAGATTTTAAACCGACCCGCGAATTCAACGCGGATGACGTCGTGTTCTCCTTCGATCGTCAGAAAAACGAAAGCAACCCGTATCACAAAATCTCTGGCGGCAGCTATGAATACTTCGAAGGCATGGGCCTGCCGGAGTTAATTAGCGAAATCAAAAAAGTGGACGATAACACCGTTCAGTTCGTGCTGACGCGCCCGGAAGCGCCGTTCCTCGCGGATCTGGCGATGGACTTCGCCTCTATTCTGTCAAAAGAATATGCGGACAACATGCTGAAAGCCGGTACGCCGGATAAAGTGGACCTGAACCCTATCGGCACCGGTCCGTTCCAGCTCCAGCAGTACCAGAAAGACTCCCGTATTCTGTACAAAGCCTTTGCTGGTTTCTGGGGAACCAAACCGCAGATCGACCGTCTGGTCTTCTCCATCACCCCGGACGCCTCTGTGCGCTACGCGAAATTGCAGAAAAACGAGTGTCAGGTGATGCCGTTCCCGAACCCGGCTGACATCGCGCGTATGAAGCAGGATAAAAACATCAACCTGATGGAGCAGGCGGGCCTGAACGTTGGCTATCTCTCCTATAACGTTGAGAAAAAACCGCTGGATAACGTGAAAGTGCGTCAGGCGCTGAACTACGCGGTAAACAAAGAAGCGATCATCAAAGCGGTTTACCAGGGCGCGGGCGTTGCGGCGAAAAACCTGATCCCGCCGACCATGTGGAGCTATAACGACGACGTTAAAGACTACACTTACGATCCTGAAAAAGCGAAAGCGCTGCTGAAAGAAGCGGGCCTTGATAAAGGCTTCAGCATCGATCTGTGGGCGATGCCGGTACAGCGTCCGTACAACCCGAACGCGCGCCGTATGGCCGAGATG
The DNA here is from genome assembly GCA_002421005.1 of Enterobacteriaceae bacterium UBA5654. Classification (GTDB taxonomy): domain Bacteria; phylum Pseudomonadota; class Gammaproteobacteria; order Enterobacterales; family Enterobacteriaceae; genus Superficieibacter. The sequence goes on from DIJC01000024.1 coordinate 322,506, forward strand.
ATTCAGTCTGACTGGGCGAAAGTGGGCGTACAGGCCAAAATCGTTACCTACGAGTGGGGCGAATACCTGAAACGTGCGAAATCCGGCGAGCATCAGACTGTGATGATGGGCTGGACCGGCGACAATGGGGACCCGGATAACTTCTTCGCAACGCTGTTTAGCTGCGATGCGGCGAAGCAGGGTTCGAACTACTCCAAATGGTGCTACAAGCCGTTTGAAGACCTGATCCAACCGGCGCGCGCTACCGAAGATCACAACAAGCGTATTGAACTGTACAAACAGGCCCAGGTGGTGATGAACGAACAGGCTCCGGCGCTGATCGTCGCTCACTCCACCGTTTATGAGCCGGTGCGTAAAGAAGTCAAAGGCTATGTGGTTGATCCATTAGGTAAACACCACTTCGAGAACGTGTCCGTCGAATAATAATTAAGTGTTCTCCCTCTCTCATTGGGAGAGGGCAGGGGTGAAGGGGATAGTGTTTCCCTTCACCCTAATTCTCTGCCTGATGGCGAGAGAATTTACATTGTGAGCAATACAGACGCCTGATCTCCAGGTGAGGCGTCATTACAGAGAATACGGGTTATGTTGCAGTTCATCCTCCGACGTCTGGGCCTTGTGATCCCGACGTTTATCGGTATTACCCTTCTCACCTTTGCCTTTGTTCATATGATCCCCGGCGATCCGGTGATGATCATGGCAGGTGAGCGCGGTATCTCCCCTGAGCGCCATACGCAGCTGTTGGCTGAACTCGGCCTGAATAAGCCGCTGTGGCAGCAGTATCTCAACTACATTTGGGGCGTGATGCACGGTGATTTAGGCATCTCGCTGAAAAGCCGTCTTCCGGTATGGGAAGAGTTCGTGCCGCGCTTTAAAGCGACACTGGAACTCGGCACCTGCGCGATGATTTTTGCCGTCGCCGTCGGGATCCCCGTAGGCGTACTGGCCGCCGTCAAGCGCGGTTCTATTTTCGATCACACTGCTGTGGGCCTGGCGCTGACCGGTTACTCGATGCCGATTTTCTGGTGGGGCATGATGCTGATCATGCTGGTCTCCGTACAGCTAAACCTGACGCCGGTCTCCGGGCGGGTGAGCGATATGGTGTTCCTTGATGATTCCAACCCGCTCACCGGCTTTATGCTGATCGACACCGCCATCTGGGGTGAAGAGGGCAACTTCATTGATGCGCTGGCGCATATGATCCTGCCTGCCATGGTGCTCGGCACCATTCCGCTGGCGGTGATAGTGCGTATGACCCGTTCGTCGATGCTGGAAGTGCTGGGCGAAGATTATATCCGTACCGCGCGCGCCAAAGGGCTGACCCGGATGCGGGTGATCATCGTTCACGCGCTGCGTAACGCCATGCTGCCGGTTGTTACCGTTATCGGCTTGCAGGTCGGTACGATGCTGGCGGGCGCGATCCTGACCGAGACCATCTTCTCCTGGCCGGGCCTTGGACGCTGGCTGATCGATGCCTTACAGCGCCGTGACTATCCGGTGGTGCAGGGCGGCGTGCTGCTGGTGGCGACGATGATAATTCTCGTCAACCTGCTGGTCGATTTGCTGTACGGCGTGGTGAACCCGCGTATTCGTCATAGGAAGTAAGGGGCCGTCATGTCACAAGTTACTGAAAATAAAGTTTTAACTGCTCCCGTACCGATGACACCGATTCAGGAGTTCTGGCACTATTTCAAACGCAACAAAGGTGCGGTCGTCGGGCTGGCCTATGTGCTGATCGTGATTTTTATCGCCATTTTCGCCAACTTCGTTGCGCCGCATAACCCGGCGGATCAGTTCCGTGATTCCCTGCTCGCGCCGCCTGTCTGGCAGGATGGCGGAAGCTGGACGCATATTCTGGGCACTGACGACGTAGGCCGCGATACCCTGTCGCGCCTGATGTACGGCGCGCGTCTGTCGCTGCTGGTCGGCTGTCTGGTGGTGGTGCTGTCGCTGGTGATGGGCGTCGTGCTCGGCCTGGTGGCAGGCTACTTCGGCGGTCTGATTGACAACATCATCATGCGCATTGTCGATATCATGCTGGCCCTGCCAAGCCTGCTGCTGGCGCTGGTGCTGGTGGCGATATTTGGTCCGTCGATTGTCAACGCCTCGCTGGCGCTTACCTTCGTGGCGTTGCCGCACTATGTGCGCTTAACCCGCGCGGCGGTGCTGGTGGAGGTCAACCGCGATTATGTGACCGCCTCGCGCGTTGCCGGTGCGGGCGCGATGCGCCAGATGTTCGTCAATATTCTTCCTAACTGTCTTGCGCCGCTGATCGTTCAGGCGTCGCTCGGCTTCTCTAACGCCATTCTCGATATGGCCGCCCTGGGCTTCCTTGGCATGGGTGCGCAACCGCCAACACCGGAGTGGGGCACCATGCTCTCCGACGTGTTGCAGTTCGCGCAAAGTGCCTGGTGGGTCGTGACCTTCCCGGGTCTGGCGATCCTGCTGACGGTGCTGGCATTTAACCTGATGGGTGACGGTCTGCGTGACGCGCTCGATCCCAAACTCAAGCAGTAAGAGGTTCGAGATGGCGTTATTAAATGTAGATCAATTATCGGTGCACTTCGGTGAAAAAGATGCACCGTTCCGCGCCGTAGACCGCGTAAGCTACAGCGTGGAGCAGGGTGAAGTGGTCGGCATCGTGGGCGAATCCGGCTCCGGTAAATCGGTCAGCTCGCTGGCGATTATGGGGCTGATTGATTACCCCGGCCGCGTTATGGCGGAAAACCTCGCGTTCAACGGCCAGGACTTAAAGCGCATCTCTGAAAAAGAGCGCCGCAGCCTGGTGGGATCGGAAGTGGCGATGATTTTCCAGGATCCGATGACCAGCCTGAACCCGTGCTACACCGTCGGTTTCCAGATTATGGAAGCGATTAAAGTCCATCAGGGCGGTAATAAGAAAACCCGCCGCCAGCGGGCGATTGACCTGCTGAACCTGGTCGGCATTCCCGATCCGGCATCGCGCCTTGACGTCTACCCGCATCAGTTGTCCGGCGGGATGAGCCAGCGCGTGATGATTGCGATGGCGATTGCCTGTCGGCCAAAACTGCTGATTGCCGATGAACCGACCACCGCGCTGGACGTGACGATTCAGGCGCAAATTATCGAACTGCTGCTGGAGCTTCAGCAAAAAGAGAACATGGCGCTGATCCTGATCACCCATGACCTCGCGCTGGTTGCAGAGGCCGCACATAAGATCATCGTTATGTACGCAGGGCAGGTGGTGGAAACCGGCGCGTCGACGGATATCTTCCGCGCGCCGCGCCATCCGTACACCCAGGCGCTGCTGCGTGCGCTGCCGGAATTCGCCCAGGACAAAGCGCGTCTGGCCTCGCTGCCGGGCGTGGTGCCGGGCAAATATGACCGCCCAACCGGCTGTCTGCTGAACCCGCGCTGCCCGTATGCCACTGACCGCTGCCGCGCCGAAGAGCCTGGCCTGAACACTGTTGACGGTGGTCGCCAGTCGAAATGTCACTACCCACTCGATGATGCCGGGAGGCCCACACGATGAGTACGCAAGAGGCCACCCTGCAACAGCCGCTGTTGCAGGCTATCGACCTGAAAAAACACTACCCGGTGAAGAAAGGGCTGTTCGCCCCGGAACGCCTGGTAAAAGCGCTGGACGGCGTATCGTTCAGCCTGGAGCGCGGTAAAACGCTGGCGGTCGTCGGAGAGTCCGGCTGTGGTAAATCCACGCTTGGACGTCTGCTGACGATGATCGAAACGCCGACCGGCGGCGAGCTTTATTTCCAGGGGCAGGATCTGCTCAAACACGATCCCCATGCCCAGAAACTGCGTCGGCAGAAAATCCAGATTGTGTTTCAGAACCCGTATGGATCGCTGAACCCGCGTAAAAAAGTGGGGCAGATTCTGGAAGAGCCGTTGCTGATTAATTCCGAATTAAGCAAAGCGGAACGGCGGGAAAAAGCGCTGGCGATGATGGCGAAAGTGGGCCTGAAAACGGAACACTATGACCGCTATCCGCACATGTTTTCCGGCGGCCAGCGTCAGCGTATCGCCATTGCCCGTGGTCTGATGCTTGACCCGGACGTGGTGATCGCCGACGAACCGGTCTCCGCGCTGGACGTCTCCGTGCGTGCGCAGGTGCTGAACCTGATGATGGATTTGCAGCAGGATTTAGGGCTGTCTTACGTGTTTATCTCCCACGATCTTTCGGTGGTCGAACACATCGCCGATGAAGTGATGGTGATGTACCTCGGTCGCTGTGTGGAGAAGGGCACCAAAGATCAGATCTTCTCCAACCCGCTGCACCCTTACACCCAGGCGCTGCTCTCCGCCACCCCGCGTCTGAACCCGGACGACCGTCGCGAGCGCATCAAGCTGACTGGCGAGCTGCCCAGCCCGCTAAACCCGCCGCCGGGCTGCGCGTTCAACGCCCGCTGCCGCCGCCGCTTTGGCCCCTGCACCCAGTTGCAGCCGCAGCTAAAAGAGTACGGCGGCCAACTGGTGGCCTGTTTTGCGGTCGACCAGGACGTCAACGGTGAAAAGCCGGTAGCGTAAATCTCTCCTTCAGGAGAGAGAACAGCCCGTCGTCGCCCTTGTGTTGCGGGTGACAAATAAAGCCTCATCCGATATTCCCTCTCCCCCTGGAGAGGGAATATCCCAGCATTGTACTTATGCCCTGCGCACCATCTAAAACCTCATCCTGTTGAAAGGGTGTCATTTTTGAGCTATGAAACCTCGCGTGAAGTCACCGATGAACTGGCGCTGGGAGTCAAACTATGTACCGACGAGTAAAAGTTTTACTCTATGGTCAGGCGGCGGGTGAACTGATCCAGGATGAACGGGGCTTTACCCAGTGCGCTGTAAAGCCCCGTCCTTAAGGGCGGGGAGGATGTCAACGAAACGTATTTAACTTGCGCTGCCGCTGCTGGGCTGCTATCGCCACCGATTGCGGCTGCTGGGGTATCAGGGCTGAGCCAGCCCCCCAAATCCAGCCGTTTGCCAGACAGACAGCGTTCTCACTTGTCTCTACTCTCTCTGACCATGCTTTTTGCTGGCGACCAGTATTAATAGCTGACTAAGTAAATACTTAATGGCTTTATTTTATAAGCCTTGCTTTTCTTTGTGCTGCATTGGGAAAGGTGAAGAAGGGATAATTTGCAGGATGCTACGTAAATCATTTTACCTTACGCTGTCGCTATTAGACATAGCCCGTGTTTTTCAGTGAGAAATTTGCCAGCAATCCGGCTACTATGTTAATAGTGCAGCCGATAAGATGCTGAAATCTAAAAATGATTGCGCTAATTAATTATATTATTAGTAAGGCTTTTAGCCTGCGAAGTATTCCTAAAACAGCAAAGTAATCTATGCTGTAGATGAAAGGACTCGCCATAAGATAAGCAGGATAAAATTAATGTTTTTAAGTCATGGTGTTAGCGATGAATCATTATGATGATTTGCAGCGGTTTAAGGACAAAACCCGTTCGCAATTAGTGAATTATAAGGATCTCTCTGCGCAATCGTCCGCCGACGAGCGTGGAGACTGGGCGATCCTTAACCAGCTGTCGCCGACCCGGCAAGAGCCAGGCCTCGCGATGGGCGGACACGTCTCATCGCCAGTGCCGAAGTCAGTGGCAGCGAATCTTTTTAGCCAGCCTCGTTCGCCTGAAAGCCTGCCCACGCCGGTAGCGCCGCCACCGCATGAGCGTTCGCCGCTGATGCAAAGCGTGGCGCAGCGGCCTGCACAGCCGCAGGCCGCTGCGCCAGCACCATTGACGCTTGAAAAATCGCCGGTAGTGTCCGCCGCCGATACGTTTGCGTCGCCGCCTGCCGCTAGCGCTGAACCGTCGCCTGCCGTCGTGCCACAGCCACAGCCGCAGGCCACCGTTGCTCGTCCGCGCGTGGTCACGCCACCGCCGGAATCGGTAAATTATTCCCGTCTGTTTGCGCCAAAAGTGGTTGAGCCGCCTGCAACGGATGCGAAAACGAATGAAGAGAAAACGTTGCCTCTCAAATCACTGTTAGAAAGGATTGCTTCATGCCGTTGATCTGTGTGTGTTCACCTAAAGGGGGCGTGGGAAAAACGACTCTTGCGGCAAACCTGACCTATGCGCTGGCGCGTTCCGGGAGCAAGGTGCTGGCGATTGATTTCGATGTGCAGAACGCGCTGCGCCTGCATTTCGGCGTTCCGCTGTCCGACGATCGCGGCTACGTTGCCAAATCCGCAGAGTCCTACGACTGGGGTCAGGATGTGCTGACCGCAGGCGGCAATATTTTTGTCCTCCCTTACGGTGATGTCACCGAAGAGCAGCGGCTGATATTCGAAAACAATCTCGCCACCGACGAGCATTTTCTGGCGCGCGGTCTGGGTACGCTGTTGAACTATCCGGGGCTGGTGATCGTCGCCGATTTTCCGCCCGGCCCCTCGGCAGCATTAAAGGCCATCACGCCATTTGCCGATATGCATCTGATAAGCCTGCTGGCGGATACCGCCTCCATGTCGCTGCTGCCGCATATCGAAAATCACCGCCTGACCGGGGGTGAGCTGAATCATCGTCTCGGGCATTTTTTTGTGATCAATCAGAGCGATACCCGCAGGCAGATCAGCCGTGACGTTACGGCCTTTCTGGAAGAACGACTGGGGGATCAGCTACTGGGCGTGATCCACCGTGATGAAAGCGTCTGCGAAGCCAACGCCTCGCAAAAGTCGGTTTTCGACTTTAGTCCATCGTCAGCGGCGGCATTTGATATTGAAATAATTGCCAGAAAAATCGTTGCCAAATTAGGGATAAACGTTGGCGATGGCACGGTTCATAACGCGCCACGCAAATCCGGGCTTTAATTTTCTCAGGACGACATATGAAAAAGTTCCTGTTTTATATGCTGGTGCTGGCATTAGCGCCCGTCGCTGTGTTGGTGATCGTGACGCCAATGGACAGCCAGAAACAATATATCTTTGGCTTACTCAGCATTGGTATTCTTTTTTTAATGGGCTTCAGCAAGCGGCGAAGTATATCCGTCATTATGGTGGTGATGTCATTACTGATGTCCACCCGCTATATGTATTTTCGCCTGACGCAAACGCTGCATTTTAATTCCGAGATAGAAGCCATTCTGGGGATGGGATTATTCATCGCGGAAGTTTATATCTGGGTCATGCTGCTGCTGAACTACCTGCAAACCGTCTGGCCGTTAAAGCGCGAAATCGTGCCGCTGCCGGACGATATGTCGCTATGGCCGACGGTCGATGTCTATATTCCGACCTATAACGAACCGCTGGAAGTGGTGCGCGATACCGTGCTGGCGGCACAATGCATTGATTATCCGCGAGATAAAATAAAAATTTATCTGCTGGATGACGGCAGCCGCCGCGAGTTTGCCGTATTTGCCCAGGATGTGGGTGTGGGCTATATCACCCGAGCAGAGCACTCGCACGCCAAGGCGGGCAACCTCAACCACGCGATGAAAATCACTCAGGGCGAGCTGATTTGCGTATTTGACTGTGACCACGTCGCGACGCGTATTTTCCTCCAGGCGACGGTCGGCGGTTTCCTGAAAGACCCGATGCTGGCGCTGGTGCAGACGCCGCACTACTTTTACTCGCCCGATCCTTTTGAACGTAATCTCTCCGTTGGCCGTAATATTCCCAACGAAGGGATGCTGTTCTACGGGCCGATCCAGCAGGGCAACGACAACTGGAACGCCACTTTCTTCTGCGGCTCCTGTGCGGTGATCCGCCGCAGCGCGCTGGAAGAGATCGGCGGCTTTGCTGTTGAAACCGTAACGGAAGATGCGCATACGGCGCTGAAAATGCAGCGTCGTGGCTGGAAATCGGCGTTTATTGATATTCCGCTGGCGGCAGGACTGGCTACGGAACGTCTGGTTCTGCACGTCATCCAGCGTACCCGCTGGGCGCGCGGCATGACGCAGATTTTTCGTCTGGATAACCCGCTGTTCGGGCGCGGGCTGACTTTCCAGCAGCGGCTGTGCTACCTGAGCGCGATGCTCTATTACCAGTTCGCCCTGCCGCGCGTGGTGTTCGTCACCGCGCCGCTGGCTTATTTGCTGTTCAACCTGAATATTATTCACTCGTCCGCCAGTCTGATCCTCTCCTACGCGCTGCCGCACCTGTTTCTGGCGATTTACGTAGGTTCGCGGATGAACGGACGCTATCGCTACAGCTTCTGGGGCGAAATTTATGACATCGTGCTGGCATTCCACCTGATCCTGCCAACGCTGGTGACGATGATTTTCCCCAAACGCGGCAAATTCAACGTCACCGATAAAGGCGGCCTGCTCGACGTGGGTTATTTTGACTTCAGCGTGGTCAGGCCGCATCTGGTGGTGGCATTCCTGCTGGCGACGGCGGTGATTGCCGGGATCGTCCGCGCCTTCGCTCACGACTTTTTCACTGCCGATCCCAGCGTTATCGCGCTGAACATCGGCTGGGGCGTTTACAGCCTGATCTTCCTGCTGGCGGCGATTGCCGTGGCCCGCGAGACGCGGCAGACGCGAAAAACGATCCGTATCGACGTCACCATTCCGGTGCTGATCCACTACGCCAGCGGCTTCGTTACCCGTAGCCAGACGGCGGATTTATCCATGGGCGGCTGCCGGATGGCCATCGTTGACGACCGTCACACCTATGATGAAATTGAAGAAGTCGAGCTGATTCTGGAATCCGGGGCAATCGCGATCCCGGCGAAGCTGGTGGCAATGGATGAGCACTTTATTCGCGTGATGTTTGATGAAGACATTCCGCTCTCCCGCCGCCGCGAACTGGTGCGCGTGGTGCTGTCGCGTGCCGACGCGTGGATCAACCCGCCAAGACAGCAGGACAACCCGTTCCGTTCATTCGTGACCATCCTGCGCTGCGTCTTTGAGCTGTTCTGGCTGACATGGAAATCGCGCCGCAGCCGTCGGCGTACCCGGGCGACCGCAGCGGTAGCAAAGGAGGATAGTCGCGTATGAAGCGCTTAACGACGCTGGCACTGCTGACAGGGGCGCTGCTTGCGCCCGTCCTGCACGCCGAGGACCCGGCGGCTAACGCTGACGATACTCCACCGCTGGATTTTCCGCTGTCCGCTACCGCAGTCACGCCTGCTCCGGCGGCCACGACGCCTTCACCTGCTACGCAGCCGGACGCCAGCGCAGCACAGCCTGCTGCCGCGCCGCAATCTGACACCAGCGCAGCGGAGCCGACCGCCGCGCCGCAGCCGGATACGCCGCCTGCGATGCCGCCCGTCACCACCACCGCCGCGCCCGTGTTCACCCCGTCGGCGCAGAATAGCCTGAGCTTCGCGCAAATGGGCAGCGCGCAGGGGATCGTGTTAAGCGGTGGTCAGCTACAGGGCGGGACCAACTTCACCCTGGCGAGCGATAAGGTTATTACCAGCGCGCAACTGTCGCTGGATGTGGAAGTCTCCCCGGAAATGGCGGCGCGCAACGCTACGCTGCAACTTCAGCTCAACGGGCAGCCGCTGGGCACCGTGCCGCTGAGCGCGGCGGAAAATAATATTTCTCATTTTGAGCTGGACGTGCCTGCCGCGCTGATGGTGTCCAGCAACAATCTGAGCTTTCGAATCAACGATGGCGATGCTCAGCAGTGCCTGCGCGATCTTAACGATAAGTTCCGCGTGGCCATCCTGCCAACCTCACGTTTTGATTTTGAAGGGCAGCAACTGGATATTGGTTCCGATCTGAGTCATTTCCCGAAACCCTTTTTTGACAGCCAGCAGATGACCGAGGTGAATCTGGCGTTCAGTTTCCCGGAAAAACTGACCCCGGATACCGTCAGCGCAGCGGCGCTGATCTCCTCCTGGATGGGGATGCAGGCGGACTATCGCGGCATCTCGTTTACCGCGCTGAGCAATCGCCTGCCGGAAAAACACGGCATTATTATTGGTCATCCGGGTGAAATCGTCGGCGGGCTGACGCTGCCGCAAAGTGACGTGCCGCTGCTGCAAATCGTGGATAACCCGATAAACCCGGTCTATAAGCTGCTGCTGGTGGTGGGTAAAGACGACACCGCCCTGCGCGCGGCGGCCTGGCGTCTGGCGAAAGGTAATTTCCCCGGACAGACGGCGCGTACCGACGTTGAGGCGCAAGTCATCCCGACCAGCAAGCCTTACGATGCGCCGCGCTGGATTTCTACCGCCCGCCCGATCAAACTGACAGAGCTGATCCGTCAGGATCAGAGCACCACGGTTTCCGGTGTCTGGCACGCGCCGCTTCAGGTCGCATTCCGCGCCGCGCCGGATCTCTATTTGTGGGACGGTGAAACCATCCCGCTGCACATTGGCTATCGCTTTCCTTCCGAGAACTGGATTGATGAAGAGAAATCGCGGCTGAGCGTGACCCTTAACGACACTTTCCTGAGCAACCTGCCAATGAACAAGCAGGGTTTTCTCGAAACGCTGTGGCGCAAAGCGGGTGGCGATGCCCGTCAGGAAAAAGTCACTATTCCGCTGGAGCCGTATCTGATTTACGGCGACAACCAGCTTTCGCTCTATTTTAACGTGGTGCCGAAAGATACCGCGCCCTGTAACGTCCTGTTGAATAACAATATTAAGAGCCGACTGAATGAGGATTCGTGGATCGATCTGACCCACACCCAACATTTCTCAATGCTGCCAAACCTCTCTTACTTTGTGGGCGCGTCCTTCCCGTTCACCCGGCTGGCGGATTATTCGCAGACGGTGATGCTGCTGCCGGAAACGCCGTCGGAGACTCAGGTCGCGACGCTGCTTAACCTGGCGGCCCGCTCCGGCAACGCGACCGGGATGGCGCTGGCAAATAACCGCGTGGTGCTGGGCGTTCCCGCTGGTGGGACGAATCTGGAGTATCTGCGTCAGCGCGATGTGCTGGCCGTCGGTGGCCTTGATCAAAAAGCTTTTATTCAGGGGCTGCTGACCCAGTCGCCTTATATCGTGGGCGACAATACGCTCGGCGTGCGGGCACCGACCCTGTGGCAGAAAGTGCAGCACTGGCTGCTGGGCGACTGGTCAACAGATAACATCGACGCCGACCGGTATTTCTCCTCCAACGACGCATGGCGCGGCTTTATCAGCTATCGCTCGCCGTGGAACCAGGAGCGGCTGGTAGTGGCCGCCGTGGGCAGCAATGACGATCAGCTGGCGCATCTGCATGACGACCTCTCGTCTTCACGCATTAACGCCGGTATTCGCGGCGACACCTCGATCATTACCGATGAAAACGGCGTGCGCAGCTTTCGGGTTAGCAGCCAGTTCCCAAGCGGACAAATGCCGGGCTACATGATGGCGATCTGGTATGCGAATCAGTATTCAGCCCTGCTGGCAATCGTCGGGCTGATTGCCGCGTCGATTCTGGGTCTCGCGCTGACCGCCATGTTCCGCCGTCACGCCCGTAAGCGCCTTTATTCAGGGAGCGTAGATGAAAAGGGTGACCAAAATGAAAAAGAATGATCCGGGCCGCCGTTTTACCACGCTGTGCCTGACCGGCGCGCTGACCCTGGGCGCGCTGGGCAATGCGCAAGCCGCGACTAACGATGCGGCGCTGAACGCGCTGTTCGAGCAGGCCAAATACTGGCATGAAAAGTCGCACGACGAGCTGGCGATGGAGTCGCTAAAAAAAGTGCTGATGGTGGATGCCAATAACACCCAGGCGCTGTACCTGATGGCGCTGTGGACACAGCAACGTGGCGATACCCAGGCGTCAGCGCAGTGGCGCGAGCGGCTGGCAAAGGTATCGCCTGATGATGCCGGGCTGGAAGACCTGGCGAATGCCCGTCAGCTCTCCACTGTACCGCAGGGGCAGCTTAACCTCGCCCGTCAGCAGGCGCGCAGCGGCAATATTCCTGCCGCGCTGGCGACGTGGAAAAGTCTGTTTAAAGGCGATGCGCCGCCGCAGGGCATTGCCGCTGAATACTATCTGACGATGGCGAGCGATAAGTCGCTTTATCCGCAGGCGATTAGCGACCTGCGCAGCTACGTGGCGCAGCATCCGCAGGATAACTCGGTGCGCGTGGCGCTCGGCAAGGCACTGACCTGGCGGGAAGAAACCCGCCGAGAAGGGATGGATATGCTGGAGCCGCTCGCCAGCGGCAACAAAGAAGCCGACAGCGGTCTACGTCAGTCGCTGCTGTGGCTGGGCGTGCAGCAGGGCGATCAGCGTTACTACGATAGCTGGTTGCAGCGCCACCCGCAGGATACCGACGTCCAGAAATACTACCGCGAACGCATCGGCGGAATTGCGAAAGGCGAGGGCTATACCGCGCTGAACAGCGGCGACACCGCTTCCGCAAAACAGGAATTTGAGCAGGTACTGCAAACCAACCCGGCGGACGCGGATGCGCTTGCCGGAATGGGCTACATCGCCCAGCGTAGCGGCGATTATCAGGCAGCGGCGCAATACCTGAATCGCGCCGCCAGCCAGGGCGGGGACGCGGCGGGAGAGCGTAAAAATCAGGCGGAAGACGCCGAATTTTACGGACGGCTGGCCCAGGCGCAGCAGGCGTATAAGCAGGGCAATATCAGCCAGGCGCTGGCGCTTTCCGCACCGCTGGCCCAGCAAAGCGGCGAGCGCGGCGCAGCGGGCAAGCTGTTCCGCGCCGACGTCCTGCGCCAGAACAAAGATTATGTCCAGGCGGAACAAACCCTGCGCGCGGTGCTGAACGAGCAGCCGCAGAACGCGGCGGCGCGGGAAAACCTCTACTATGTCCTGCGCGATCAGAACAAAACGGCGGAAGCGCAAACGGTGCTGCGCACGCTACCGCAAACTCTTCAGTCCCGGCTTCAGCCGCGTACAGTCACCGGCGTGCCGGGCGATACCATCCGTCGTCAGGCGCAGCAGCAGGCCGCCAGCGGTAACGTCCAGCAGGCCATTACCACGCTGCGTCAGGGCGTGACGCGCTACCCGGATGACGTCTGGCTGCGGCTAGATCTGGCCCGGCTGCTGCAAAAATCGGGCGGAGAAAATGAAGCTGCTGCGGTAATGGCACCGGCGTTTCGGACCGGGGCCAGTGCTAACGCGCTGTACGCGGCTGCGCTGTTCTCCAGCGAAAACGGTGCGTGGCAACAGGCGCAAACGCTGCTCTCGCGCATTCCGGCTTCGAGCCAGAATTCGCAGATGCGCGATTTGCGTCAGCGGGTCAATTACAACATGCAGATCGCCACGGCGCAGAATTACCTGGCGCAGGGTAATTCCGTGGCGGCGACCAATACCCTGAAGGCGCTGTCTTCGCAGCCGCCGAAAGATCCGGCTGACGTCGGCAAGCTGGCGCGCCTGCTGGCGCAGAGCGGCGATCTCACCACCGCCGTGGCGCTGGTACGTAACAATATCAGTTCCGGCGTGCATGGCGGCGCGGGGGATTACGCCGATCAGATCACGGTGCTGAACCAGGCCGGGCTGAGCAACGAGGCGCAGGCGCTGCTGGCGAACCCGGCCATTCAGGCGCAGAGCACGCCGACCCAGCTTGCCAGCCTGCAAAATGGCTACGTGGTCAACGAGGCGGACCGGCTGCGCGAGCAGGGCAATTACGCAGGCGCGTATGACAAACTGATCCGCGCGTTGCAACAGGATCCGCAGAATACCGATCTGATGTTCGCGATGGCGCGGCTGTATCAGAGCGGCAAAATGAACAAAGAGGCGGGGGTGGTTTACGATTATCTGATCACCCGCGATACTCCCGATCAGGCGGCGCGTGCAGGTGCCATTGACGTCGCGCTCTCCGAAGGCAACAACGAGCGGGCGGAACAACTGGCGCGCGGCTTACGCAATGACAACACGCCGGATCGCCTGATCCTGCTGTCACGGGTAGAAGAATCGCAGGGGAATCACCAGCGCGCGCTGACGTATTTGCGCAGCGCGCGCGGTCGCGTGCTGGGACTCCAGACCAGCAACAGTTCCGCCACGCCGAACGTTGGCGGGCTGCTGGCAGCGGACAATCCATTCGTCGGCACCTCCCGGCTTCAGCCGCAGGCGCGTACCGCCTCAACCTACGGGCGCACGCTGCCGTGGCAGGTGGGGACGGTGGCGACCAGCGATGCAGATATGGCAATGCCTGGCAATCAGCGGACCGATCTGCCGATCGAAACGGCGCAGAGCCGTACCCTGCGGCAAATCGATACCATGATGGAGCAACTGGAAGAAAAAACCGGCACCTGGCTACAGGGCGGCGTGGAAGTGCGCAGCCGCGACGGGGAGTCCGGCACCAGCAAGCTGACCGAGGCGAAAGCCCCGCTCACCTGGTCCTCTTCGCCGTTCGGCGAATCGCGCTTTGAATTTACCGCGACGCCGGTCACGCTCAACGCGGGCAGCGCGTCCGGCGATGCGTGGCGGCGCTACGGCTCGAATCCGCTGGCGAATGCGGTCACGAATATTGCCGCCACCGCTGCCAGCGAGCAGCAGGCGATCGCCGCAATGACCAGCGCTGAGCGCACCGCCTATTTCGCCAGCAATCCCGGCGCGCAGGCGCTGAGCACGCTGGGTACTATCGACGCGGCTACGCTGAACCCGACCACCACCAGCGGGATGGAAAATCTGGCGCGGCTCGGCAACTACGACTCCGGTCAGGTGGCGAGTTATCTGGCGGCCTCCAGCCGCAAGCCTGACGTCAACGAGGCGGGCGATGTGTCGACGGATTCGCAGAAAGCCAACGGCGTTGAGCTGAGCATGGCCTTAAGCGGCGAGCAGTACCGGCTGGATATCGGCAGTACGCCGCTGGGACAGGATTTGAGCACTCTCGTCGGCGGCGTGAAGTGGTCACCAAAACTGACCAACTATCTCACGCTGATCCTCACCGGGGAGCGCCGCGCGCTGACCGACAGCCTGCTGTCGTATGTCGGCATTGAAGATCAATATTCCGGCAAACGCTGGGGACGGGTGACCAAAAACGGCGGCACCCTCCAGCTAAGCTATGACGACGGCGACGCCGGTTTCTACGTGGGCGGCGGTGGCTACAGCTATCTGGGCGAAAACGTCGCCAGCAACACCAGCGTCAACGCCAACGCGGGCGTTTACCTGCGCCCGTTCCATGATGATTACAGCTCGCTCCAGACCGGACTGAGCATGAGTTTTATGGACTACTCGAAAAACCTGAGCCAGTTTACCTACGGTCAGGGGGGCTATTTCAGCCCGCAAAATTACGTCAGCGTCTCGCTGCCGGTGGATCTGACGCAGAAGTTTGATAGCTGGACCATGCGCGTTGGCGGCTCGGTAGGTTATCAATCCTATACCCAGGACAGCAGTGACTATTTCCCGACGGAATCCGGCTGGCAGCAGCAACTGGAAACGGCGGTGGCGAACGGCTTCGCCAAAGAAGCACGCTATAAAGCGACGTCCGAAAACGGCATCGGCTATACGGTACGAGCCGGGGCGGATTATAAAGTGAACAAGCAGATGAGCATTGGCGGACAGGTCGGCTATGACACCTTTGGTGATTATAACGAAAGTACGGCCGGGCTATGGTTCCGCTACATGTTGGGGAACAACGAATGACGACCGACAACACTAATTTAGCGCTAAAAGCTTATTTTCAGCATCAGCAAACGCCGCCAGGCTGGTTCGATCTGCTGACGATTATGGTCGACGGTATGATCCGTAACGCGGGCGAGCGGGACAGTCAGCCGTTTCTGCGCCAGATGGGCGAAACGCTGGCCGATACCTTCCCGCTCCCGGCGGCAGAAACGTTGGGCGATCTGGAGAACAATATCAATCATCTGCTGGCGCGATTTAACTGGGGCGTGGCCGAAGTCAGCGTCGGTGAAATGGGGCTGGTGGTGCGTCATCAGGCGCTGCCAGTGAGCCGTGACGAAGACCAACAAGTGCGCTGGTGTAATGCATTTTGTGCAATACTTGAAGGGTTGTACGCCCGCTGGCTTCAGGGTCAGGGCGGTGAGGAGCATCTGCTGTTTCAGCGGGAGCAGCTTTTCGCCATCGACGACGTGCAATTCCGCTACTTTAACCCGTAACCAATAAGTGAAATATCATTTTGCGTCTGATTACAGCCATGATTGCTATGACCGCGCTGCTGTTTACCTCCCTTGCTCAGGCGGATACGGCCTGGGCGGCCTATAAAGCGCGTTTTCTGATGCCCGACGGGCGGATTGTGGATACCGGCAACGGTAACGTCTCACACACCGAAGGACAGGGCTATGCGATGCTGATGGCGGTTGCCAGTAACGACAAGCCCACCTTTGATAAATTATGGCAGTGGACTAACAGCCATTTAAAAAATAAAGAAACCGGGCTGTTTTATTGGCGCTATAACCCGGTTGCGCCGAATCCGATTGCGGATACTAACGATGCGACCGACGGCGATGCATTAATTGCGTGGGCGCTATTAAAAGCGCAGCAAAAATGGCAGGACAATAATTACGGCACGGCGTCGGATGCCATTACCCAGGCGCTGGTGAAGTATACGGTGATTGACTACGCCGGTTATAAGGTCATGCTGCCGGGGCAAAACGGTTTCAATTTTAATACTAGGATTAATCTTAATCCGTCCTATTTTATTTTCCCGGCGTGGCAGGATTTTGCCAAACGCAGCTATCTGAAAGTCTGGCAGGAATTACTGCGCGACGCGCAGACCTTAACCGGCAAGATGGCGTGGGGCGAAGCGCAACTGCCTACCGACTGGGTGGCGCTGGCGGCAGACGGGAGCCTCAGCCCGGCGCAAGAATGGCCGCCGCGCGTGAGCTACGATGCGATCCGTATCCCGCTCTACATTTACTGGCAAAACCCGCAAAGCCCGCTGTTACAGCCCTGGAGACAGTGGTGGAAGCAGTTCCCGCGCCAGCAAACGCCAGCGTGGATTAACGTGGTCAACGGCGAGCGCGCGCCGTATAACATGAACGCAGGGTTACTGGCCGTGCGCGACCTGACGATGGGAGAGAGCGTCGCAGAGCCGCAAATCACCGCCCAGGATGATTATTACGCGGCGAGTCTGAAAATGCTGGTCTGGTTAGCGGCAAAAGGGAATTAAGCCCGTCGTAAAACCGTTGTTTTTTCCGTATTTGCTGATTAATACCTCGTCAGCAAATACGGATTGCTACATTCTTTCTCTCTCATATTGTCATATATCCATGATATTTCAGGTATACCCATGCAGGCTGCGCGCGTGCATTGCCGTTTCTTACGCAGGTAAGTTCCCGGACGTTCTCTTTTGCCGCCTTTCTGCAAGCTGAATTATTTAGGTATAGTATCGGGTATAATCGCCCCCGGTCAGACGATCTGCTGACCTGATGCTTTTGAATAAGTACAAGTGGAGAGTCATTTTGCGCGTCAGCCGTTCTCTTACGATTAAACAAATGGCGATGATTTCGATCGTGGCCATGTTTTTTCTGTTTATTTTTTGCTTTATTTTACTCTTTCACTTCGTGCAGCAGAGCCGCTATGACACCGCGTCCCAGCTGGAAAGTATTGCCCGCTCCGTTCGTGAGCCGCTGTCGTCCACCATCCTGAAAGGCGATATCCCGGAGGCGGAAACTATTCTGCGCCGCATCCAACCCGCTGGCATCGTCAGCCGCGCGGATGTGGTGCTGCCCAACCAGTTCCAGGCGCTGCGAATGAGCTTTATCAACGAGCGCCCGGTGCCGGTTACTATCACCCGTATATTTGAACTGCCGGTACAAATCTCTTTACCTATTTATTCCCTGGAACGCCCTGCCAATCCCCAGCCGCTGGCGTATCTGGTATTACAGGCCGATTCATGGCGCATGTATAAATTCGTCATGAGCGCTATCTCGACGTTAGTGACTGCTTACTTACTTCTGGTGCTGGTGATGACAGTCGCCATCACCTGGGGCTGTAGCCGTCTGATCGTCCGCCCGCTGCGCCAGATGGCACGGGAACTTAATGAAATTTCGCTCCAGGAAACGCCGGGACATCAGCTCAGCCTGCCGCGCCTGCACCACGACGATGAGATCGGGATGCTGGCACGCAGCTATAACCGTAACCAGCTCGTGCTGCTACGCCATTACGAAGAGTTAAATAACCACTCGACCTGTTTCCCGGTTTCCGGCCTGCCGAATAAAAGCTTCCTGCTGGCGCTTCTCGATCAAAATATCGAGCGCAATAATGGCTCGGCCCTGATGGTGATCGCCTGTGAAACGCTTCAGGAGACGGCGGGCGTTCTTCAGGAAACCCAGCGCGAAATGCTGCTGCTGACGCTGGTGGAGCGGCTGAAATCGGTGCTGTCGCCGAAAATGGTACTGACCCAGGTCAGCGCTTACGATTTCGCTATTATCGCCCACGGCGTGAAAGAGCCGTGGCACGCTATTACGCTAGGTCAGCAAGTGCTTACTTCCTTTAATGAGCGGCTGCCGGTGCAGGGGATCCAGCTTCGCCCCAGCGCCAGCATCGGCATCGCGATGTTCGATCGCGATCTCTCTGCCGAGCAGCTCTACCGCCGCGCCTTCTCCGCCGCTTTTACCGCGCGGCGGAAAGGCAAAAACCAGATTGAGTTTTTCGACCCGGAACAAATGGAAAAGGCGCAGCAGCGGCTCACAGAAGAGAGCGATATCCTGAACGCGCTGGATAATCAACAGTTTGCCATCTGGCTTCAGCCGCAAATTGACACCCGCAACGGCGAGGTTTACAGCGCTGAAGTGCTGCTGCGCCAGCGCCAGCCGGACGGTCACTGGGAACTTCCTGGCGGGCTTATCGACAGCATCGAATCCTGTGGCCTGATGGTCACGGTCGGCTACTGGGTGCTGGAAGAGTCCTGCCGCCAGCTCGCCGCCTGGCGTAAAAAAGGGCTGCGGCTGCCGTTATCGGTCAATATCTCCGCGCTGCAACTGATGCATCACAATATGGTGCCGGATATGCTTGAGCTACTGAGCCGCTATCGTATCGAGCCGGGCACGCTGATCCTCGAAGTTACCGAAAGCCGCCGCATTGACGATCCGCAGGCGGCGATCGCCATTCTGCGCCCGCTGCGTAATGCTGGCGTGCGCATCGCGCTGGATGATTTCGGCATGGGTTACGCCGGGCTGCGCCAGCTTCAGCATATGAAATCGCTGCCGGTTGATATGCTGAAAATCGACAAAACCTTCGTTGATGGCATCCCGGAGGACGTCAGCATGGTGTCGGCGATTGTGCAGATGGCGCGCAGCCTTAATCTGCGCATTGTGGCGGAAGGCGTCGAAGAGCAGGCGCAGTATGACTGGCTGAAAGAGGCTGGCGTCGATTTCGTACAGGGTTTCTTATTCGCCTGCGCGCTGCCGCCGCAGGAATTTGAAGAGACCTGGTTCAGCGCGCTTCACGTTAAGGAAAATGAGTAAATTTGTTGCGCTTGTGCGAGCCAGCTCAAAGTTCTTAACAAAAATGTTTCAAAATTGAACCGCGTTCATTTCTGGAATGTTTCTTGGGTGTTATTTTAAAACCGCAGGTGGAACCAACCCTACAATGCCTGTGGTTTTATCTTAAGGACATCCTATGAAAACCTCTTTGTTTAAAAGCCTCTATTTTCAGGTTCTGAGCGCCATCGCCATCGGGATCCTGCTGGGTCATTTCTACCCGGAGCTGGGTGCGCAAATGAAACCGCTTGGCGATGCTTTCGTTAAGCTGATTAAAATGATTATCGCGCCGGTCATTTTCTGTACCGTGGTCACAGGCATTGCGGGCATGGAAAGCATGAAGGCGGTCGGGCGTACCGGCGCGGTGGCGCTGCTGTACTTTGAGATCGTCAGTACCATCGCGCTGATTATCGGTTTGATTATTGTTAACGTGGTGCAGCCGGGGGCGGGAATGAACGTCGATCCGGCGACGCTGGATGCCAAAGCCGTCGCGGTGTATGCGGAGCAGGCGAAAGACCAGGGCATTGTCGCCTTCCTGATGGACATCATTCCGGGAAGCGTAATTGGCGCATTTGCCAGCGGTAACATCCTCCAGGTGCTGATGTTTGCGGTACTGTTTGGCTTTGCCCTGCATCGTCTGGGCAGCAAGGGGCAGCTGATTTTCAACGTGATTGAAAGTTTCTCACAGGTCATTTTCGGCATCATCAACATGATCATGCGCCTCGCGCCCA
Source organism: Enterobacteriaceae bacterium UBA5654 (assembly GCA_002421005.1). Classification (GTDB taxonomy): domain Bacteria; phylum Pseudomonadota; class Gammaproteobacteria; order Enterobacterales; family Enterobacteriaceae; genus Superficieibacter. The sequence continues at coordinate 342,475 of DIJC01000024.1, forward strand.
TCGGTGCGTTCGGGGCGATGGCCTTTACCATCGGTAAATATGGCGTCGGAACGCTGGTGCAGCTTGGACAGCTTATTATCTGCTTCTACGCCACCTGTATCCTGTTTGTGGTGCTGGTTCTCGGCTCCATCGCCCGCGCTACCGGGTTTAACATCTTTAAATTTATCCGCTACATTCGTGAAGAACTGCTGATCGTGCTGGGAACGTCTTCCTCTGAATCGGCGCTGCCGCGCATGTTAGATAAGATGGAAAAACTGGGCTGCCGGAAATCGGTTGTCGGGCTGGTGATCCCGACCGGCTATTCCTTTAACCTGGACGGCACTTCAATCTACCTGACCATGGCCGCCGTGTTCATCGCCCAGGCGACCAACAGCCATATGGATATTTTCCATCAAATCACGCTGCTGGTGGTGCTGCTGCTGTCCTCGAAAGGGGCGGCCGGGGTGACGGGCAGCGGGTTTATCGTGCTGGCGGCGACTATCTCAGCGGTGGGACATTTACCGGTCGCCGGGCTGGCGCTGATTCTGGGCATTGACCGCTTTATGTCGGAAGCTCGCGCCCTGACTAACCTGATTGGCAACGGTGTGGCAACCATCGTGGTGGCGAAATGGGTGAAAGAACTCGACCAGAAACAGCTTACCGATACCCTCAATAACCGTGCGCCAGACGGCAAAACGCACGAAATATCCTCTTAATTCCTCCCCTTATGGCCGTAGTCCCTTGATGGACCACGGCCTCCTGAGCATAATTGGAGCTGGCTCGCGTTCGCTGGCTCTGCCATCGCGACGCGGCCCGAATGATTTTGCAGATATTTTTCACGGGCTACGCGACATTTTCCGCTTTGCGTGGTCTTACAAATGGCTTTTCCATACTCAAAATAATCCTCATTGCAGGATGGTCTTGTCTTTAATTACCAGGAACGTTGATCAGGGGTTCACATGCAGGGCACAAAAATTCGACTCTTAGCCGGTGGTTTGCTGTTTATTGCAACGGCTGGTTATGTGCAGGCAGAAGCGCTCCAGCCCGACCCGGCCTGGCAACAGGGGACGCTGGCGAATGGTTTCCAGTGGCAGGTTTTATCCACCCCACAGCGCCCCAGCGACCGCATCGAAATTCGTCTGCTGATAAACACCGGTTCGCTCACTGAAAACACGCAGCAAATTGGCTTCAGCCATTTTATTCCCCGGATTGCGCTCTCCCAGAGCGGCAGCCTGCCGCCGACCCAGGCGCAATCTCTCTGGCAGCAGGGCATCGACCCTAATCGACCTTTGCCGCCCGCCATCGTCTCTTACGACCACACGTTGTTTAATCTGAGCCTGCCGAATAACCGCAATGACCTGCTGAAAGAGGCGCTGACGTGGCTGGCGGACAGTTCAGGCAGACTCAGCATTACTTCTGCGACCATTAACCCACCGTCGGCCACCGAACGGCTGGTCGCGACCTGGCCGATGGATACCAAAGAAGGCTGGTGGCGTTATCGTCTGAAAGGATCGACCATGCTGGGGCACGATCCGGCCGATCCGCTGAAAAAGCCGGTGGATGTGGAGCAAGTTAAAGCCTTCTACCAGAAATGGTACACCCCGGATGCCATGAAACTGATTGTGGTGGGCAACGTAGACAGCCGCAGCGTCTCCGAACAAATCAACAAAGCGTTTGGCGAACTGAAGGGTAAACGCGAAACGCCCGCGCCGATGCCGACACTCTCCCCACTGCCGCTGGAGTCGGTCAGCATTATGACTGATACCGTAAAACAGGATCGCCTGTCGATTATGTGGGACAACGCCTGGCTACCGATCCGCGAATCCGGTGCGCTGCTGCGCTACTGGCGCGCGGATCTGGCGCGTGAGGCGCTCTACTGGCACGTTCAGCAGAATCTGAGCAAAAGTAACGCCAAAGATATCAGCATGGGCTTTGACTGCCGGGTGCTGTATCTGCGCGCCCAGTGCGGCATTAACATTGATTCGCCGAATGAAAAGCTCAACACCAATCTGGTGACGGTCGCTCGTGAACTGGCGGCGCTACGTGAGAAGGGGCTGACGGAGGAAGAGTTCAACGCGCTGGTAGCGCAGAAGAAGCTGGAGCTGCAAAAGCTGTTTGCCACCTACGCCCGCACCGATACCGATATTTTGATTAGCCAGCGAATGCGCGCGCTGCAAAATCAGGTGGTGGATATCGCGCCGGAGCAGTACCAGAAGCTGCGTCAGGATTTCCTCAACGACCTGACGCTGGAGAGCCTGAACCAGGATCTTCGCCAGCAGCTCTCTCAGGATATGTCGTTGATCCTGCTCCAGCCGAAAGGCGAGCCGGAGTATGACATGAAGGAACTCCAGGCGAGCTGGGATGAAATCATGACGCCTGCCGAGCCTGCGGCGACTCCCGCGCAGGAAGACGTGCGCCAGGAAGTGACGGATATTCCGCCTGTGCAGTAAGGGTTAACCCCCGTCCTCGAAGGGTATTATTCCGGCGGCGGGAGAGGGGGAGAACCGGTGACGGACTCAACGACGACGCCAGCCAGTCCCCTCTCCCCTGAGGGAGAGGGTTAGGGAGAGGGGGAGCGTACGAGCCCCGG
>DIJC01000011.1:0-68698 GCA_002421005.1 Enterobacteriaceae bacterium UBA5654
AATTTAAAAAAACTTATCAACCGTCTGTTTTTCAAACTTATCGTTTACTTCAGCGACGAATTGCCGGTTAATTGCGCGATTTCACGTGCAAATCCCGCCACTTGCTGCCAGTCGGTATACACCACTTCTTTTCGGGTATCCGTTTCCCCACCGGTCATCTTCATAATCAGCTGGATCATAATACGGTCATACCAGCGATAGTGCGGATAACGCAGCGCGCCTGCGAAAACAGCGGACAGCGTCGGTTGCCATGGCGAGTTAAGAAGAAACTTGCGGGTGTAGCTGTTCGTCTGCGGCGTACGCTTCTCTGCTTTACGCGCCACCAGGTTCACCGAAAAGAATGCGCCCGGCAGCGACGCCAGTGCCTGCAGATGCTTTTTCACAAAGCGCTCCAGCGCCGGATGATAATGTCCATAACGGATAGACGCGCCGATAACCACGCGATCGTAAAGCGACCAGTCAACGACATCTGTACGATTAAGGTTCACTAAATCCGTATAGATGCCCTGCTCTTTAAGTTCTGACGCGATGAAAGCCGCGATTTCACGCGTTTGCCCATCCCGCGTCGAGAACAGAATCAGTGTTTTCAAAGAATACTCCAGTTAGTCGCGCCAGAACGTCGGGGTAAAAAGCACCAGCAGCGTAAAGACTTCAAGTCGACCAAAAAGCATATTGGCAATCAATATCCATTTTGCCACCGGATTCATGCTGGCAAAGTTATCCGCCACCACGCCGAGGCCCGGTCCGAGGTTATTAAGCGTAGCCACCACGGAAGCAAATGCCGAGAAATCATCCACGCCGGTCGCAATAATCGCCAGCATACTGACGATAAAGACCAGCGCATAGGCGGAGAAAAATCCCCATACCGCTTCCAGAATACGTTCCGGCAGCGCGCGGCTACCTAATTTAATGCTGTAGACCGCGTTAGGATGCACCAGTCGTTTGAGTTCCCGGTTCCCCTGTTTAAACAGTAGCAGGATACGAATGACTTTCAGGCCACCGCCGGTTGACCCGGCGCAGCCGCCAATAAACGCCGAACACAGCAGCAGCACCGGGAGGAAGAGCGGCCAGCGTGCAATGCTATCGGTCGTAAAGCCTGCGGTGGTCGCCATCGAAACCACCTGGAAAAACGCCTGATTAAGCGTCGTCACCGCCGAGGTGTAAACATCGTGGAACCACAATACCAGCGTGCAGATCACGACCAGCGTCAGCTGGACGCCAATAAACATACGGAATTCGGGATCGCGCCAGTAAACCTTCAGGTTACGCCCGCTAAGCAAAGAGAAGTGCAAGCCGTAGTTACAGCCGGAGATCAGCAGAAAGATGGCAATGATAGTATTGATGGTAGGACTGTCGAAAAAGCCCACGCTGGCATCGTGGGTAGAAAAGCCCCCGATAGCGATGGTCGCAAAGCTATGCCCGATGGCGTCAAAGGCAGGCATACCCGCAAACCACAGCGCCAGCGCACAGGCGATCGTCAGTAAAACGTAAATCAGCCACAACGTCTTTGCCGTTTCGGCAATGCGCGGGCGCATTTTGTTATCTTTAAGCGGCCCCGGCATTTCTGCCCGGTAGAGCTGCATCCCCCCGACGCCGAGGATAGGCAGAATAGCCACCGCCAGCACGATGATCCCCATTCCGCCAAACCACTGGAGCATCTGGCGATAAAAAAGAATGCCGTGCGGCAACGAATCCAGCCCGACCAGCGTCGTCGCGCCAGTGGTCGTCAGGCCGGAAAAGGATTCAAAAAAAGCATCGGTGACGGTCAGATTCGGTCGTTCGGAAAAGATAAAAGGCAGCGCACCGACGCTCCCCAGCACCGTCCAGAAGAGCACGACGATCAGGAAGCCTTCCCGCGATTTAAGCTCGCCCTTCTCCCGACGGTTGGGCCACCACAGCAGCGAGCCGATAGTCAGCGCGACAAAAAACGTCTGGGTGAATGCCCGCCCCGCACCATCGCGATAAATCAGCGCTACCAGTCCGGGCAGGATCATCGTTCCCGAAAATAAGATAACCAGTAGTCCAACGATTCGGGTAATGGCGCGAAAATGCATCTCTGCCGCTTCCTTTGATCTTTAAAATGAGGTGGGGATTATTCTTCAACTGCTAATAATTGCAATGAACCACGGCTAAAATCAGCGAGCCTTGCTGAAAATTCATCCACTCTGGCATAAGGAAGCGCTACCCGTAATAGCACGAACGCCTGATAATCACTGGCGACGATCTTACCGGCAAACTGCGTCAGTAATGCTTCAATACCGGTTAACTGACCGTACTCACACTGCAAAGTATATTCGGTTAATGGCGTCTTGCGCTGCGTCGTTAACTGGCGCAGCGCCTGATTCACGCCGCCGCCATAGGCCTTCACCAGCCCACCCGTGCCCAGCAGTACGCCGCCGTAGTAACGCACGACGACCGCCGTGATTTCTCCCACGCCGCTACCCATCAGCTGCGCAAGCATCGGTTTGCCCGCCGTTCCCGCCGGTTCCCCGTCATCCGAGAAACCCAGTTGCTGCGAGTCATTCGGCGCGCCCGCCACCCATGCAACGCAATGGTGACGGGCATCGGGATGCTCCGCCCTGACCGACTGCACAAAGGCTTTCGCCGCTTCCACGCCGTCGGTATGCGCCAGCAGCGTAATAAAGCGGCTTTTTTTGATCTCCTCAACGAAAGAGACCGAAGCCGCCGGGATTAACCAGCTTTCCATCACGCCAGCTTTAGATCCCGCGTCATGTTTTCAACGCTGTTTTCGTGGATCACCACGTTATCTTCAATGCGGATGCCGCCAAACGGTTTCAGGGCTTCGATTTTCTGCCAGTTGAAGTGCTTGCTGAACTGCCCTTCGCGCCACGGAGCCAGCAGCGATTCGATAAAGTAAATACCCGGCTCAATGGTGAGCACCATGCCCGGCTGGAGCACGCGGGTGCAGCGCAGATACGGATATTTCGACGGCGCGGCAAGATGCGTGCCGGTATCATCCTGCATAAAACCGGCAACGTCATGTACCTGAAGACCCAGCGGATGGCCGATCCCATGCGGCATAAACGGCCCGGTCAGATCGTTTTCCACCATCGCCTCTTCGCTCATGTCGGTGAGGATTTGATGCTTGCGCAGCAGCTTCGCAATACGCTGATGGAACTGAACATGATAATCGACGTAGCTGGTACCCGCTTTCATCGTGGCAATCAGCGCCAGCTGCTCATCGTTAACATCTTTCAACAGCTGCGCGTAGTCGTTATCACTCTTCGCCGACCAGGTACGGGTAAGGTCTGCCGCGTAGCCGTTGTATTCCGCCCCCGCATCCAGCAGGAAGCTGCGCATTTCAGAAGGCGCGTGGTGATCGAGCTTCGTGTAATGAAGAACCGAGGCGTGTTCATTCAGCGCCACGATATTGCTGTATGGCACGTCAATATCACGATGACCGGTTGCGGTCAGATAGGCGACGTTAATGTCAAACTCGCTCATCCCGGAGAGGAACGCCTCTTCCGCCGCGCGATGACCATTCACCGCCGTCTTCTGCGCTTCACGCATACAGGCCAGCTCATAATCAGTTTTAAAGGCGCGATAATAATGCAGATAATCAATCACCCCTTGCGGGTTGATATTGCTGGCGGCGATCTCCAGCTGTAATGCTCGCTCCGGCACCGGTCCAATGTAGCCGATATTGCCGCGCGCGGCGGGCAACTGGCTGCCAATGCCATCCGCTTTCGGCAGCGCAATCACCTCAACGTCTTCCGTCCAGAAAGAGGTTGGTAGCGGCTCAACGTTGTGCCAGTAATCAACCGGCAGATAAAACCACAGTTTCGGCTTATTCACGCCATCCACCAGCAGCCAGCAGTTCGGCACCTGCGTCACCGGAACCCAGGCTTTAAACTGCGGGTTGACCTTAAACGGATACGGGTGATCGTCGAGGAAGACGTTTACCAGCTCGCCGGAGTGGATCAGCAGCGCATCCAGCTTGAAACGTGCCAGTACGTCGCGGGTGCGTTCCTGCAACGTAACAATATGATTTTTATAAAGTGCAGCCAGTGAATCCATCTCATAATCCTTAAAATTATTGCCCCTGATCCCCGCATATTAGCATACCTCACAAAAGCAGGGCGATTTCGCATGAGCGTGATCGCGCCTGCAATTATTTAAAGTCTCATTTGCATTTTATTAACATAAAATCCACACTCCGCATCATCTGGTATGACCAGATCCTTCGCGGATTCAGGAGACTGACATGCTTTACAAAGGCGACACTCTATATCTTGACTGGCTGGAAGATGGCATCGCCGAACTGGTGTTCGATGCGCCCGGCTCGGTGAACAAACTCGACACGGCAACCGTTGCCAGCCTCGGCCAGGCGCTGGACGTGCTGGAAAAACAGCACGATTTAAAAGGGCTGCTGCTTAGCTCAAATAAAGCCGCGTTTATTGTGGGCGCGGATATTACCGAATTCCTCTCGCTGTTCCTCGTCCCGCAGGAGCAGTTAAGCCAGTGGCTGCATTTTGCCAATAGCGTCTTTAACCGTCTCGAAGATCTGCCGGTTCCGACGATCTCCGCTGTCAACGGCTATGCGCTGGGCGGCGGTTGCGAGTGCGTGCTGGCAACCGATTACCGTCTGGCGACGCCGGATTTGCGGATTGGCCTGCCGGAAACGAAGCTGGGCATTATGCCGGGCTTTGGCGGCTCCGTGCGTCTGCCGCGCCTGCTGGGTGCCGATAGCGCGCTGGAAATTATCGCCGCCGGTAAAGATGTCAGCGCAGATCAGGCGCTGAAAATCGGTCTGGTTGACGGCGTTGTGAAGCCAGAGAAACTGCGCGAAGGCGCTGTCGCCGTTCTGCGTCAGGCCATTAACGGCGATCTCGACTGGAAAGCGAAGCGCCAGCCTAAACTGGAGCCGCTGCATCTTAGCAAAATCGAAGCGACGATGAGTTTCACCATCGCCAAAGGCATGGTGATGCAGACAGCCGGTAAGCACTACCCCGCGCCGCTCACCGCCGTGAAAACCATTGAAGCCGCCGCGCGCTTTGGTCGTGAAGACGCGCTGGATCTGGAAAATAAAAGCTTTGTCCCGCTGGCTCACACCAATGAAGCGCGTGCGCTGGTCGGCATTTTCCTTAACGATCAGTACGTAAAAGCAAAAGCGAAAAAGCTGACCAAAGACGTTGAAACACCGAAGCAGGCTGCGGTGCTTGGCGCGGGCATTATGGGCGGCGGTATTGCCTACCAGTCGGCCTGGAAAGGCGTGCCGGTAGTCATGAAAGATATCAACGACAAATCGCTGATCCTCGGCATGACCGAAGCGGCCAAACTGCTGAATAAACAGCTTGAGCGCGGCAAGATCGACGGGCTGAAGATGGCGGGCGTGATTTCGACCATTCACCCTACCCTCGACTACGCCGGTTTTGAGCGTGTGGACGTGGTGGTCGAAGCGGTGGTTGAGAACCCGAAAGTGAAGAAAGCGGTGCTGGCAGAGACGGAAGAGAAAGTCCGCCCGGATACCGTGCTGGCCTCGAACACCTCCACCATTCCGATTAGCGAGCTGGCAAGCGTCCTGAAACGCCCGGAAAACTTCTGCGGGATGCACTTCTTTAACCCGGTCCACCGGATGCCGCTGGTTGAGATCATTCGCGGCGAAAAAACTTCCGACGAAACCCTCGCCAAAGTAGTCGCCTGGGCGAGCAAAATGGGCAAGACGCCGATTGTGGTCAACGACTGCCCCGGCTTCTTCGTTAACCGCGTGCTGTTCCCTTACTTTGCCGGATTCAGCCAGCTGCTGCGCGACGGCGCGGACTTCCGCAAAGTCGATAAAGTGATGGAGAAACAGTTCGGTTGGCCGATGGGCCCGGCGTATCTGCTGGATGTAGTGGGTATTGATACCGCCCACCACGCCCAGGCGGTGATGGCGGCAGGCTTCCCGCAGCGGATGCAGAAAGATTACCGCGATGCGATTGACGCGCTGTTTGACGCTAACCGTTTCGGTCAGAAGAACGGCCTCGGTTTCTGGCGCTATAAAGAAGACAGCAAAGGCAAGCCGAAGAAAGAAGAAGACGATGCGGTTAACGGCCTGCTGGCAGAGGTCAGCCAGCCGAAGCGCGATTTCAGCGAAGACGAAATTATTGCCCGCATGATGATCCCGATGGTCAACGAAGTGGTGCGCTGCCTGGAAGAAGGCATCATCGCCAGCCCGGCAGAAGCGGATATGGCGCTGGTCTACGGCCTCGGCTTCCCGCCGTTCCACGGCGGCGCGTTCCGCTGGCTGGATACGCAAGGCAGCGCGAAATATCTCGATATGGCGCAGCAGTATCAGCACCTCGGCCCGCTATATGACGTGCCGGAAGGTCTGCGCAACAAAGCGCGTCATAACGAACCCTATTATCCCCCCGTCGAGCCTGCCCGTCCGGTTGGCACGCTGAAAACGGCTTAAGGAGTCACAATGGAACAGGTTGTCATTGTTGATGCAATTCGCACCCCGATGGGCCGTTCAAAAGGCGGCGCGTTTCGCAATGTGCGGGCGGAAGATCTCTCCGCACACTTAATGCGTAGCCTGCTGGCACGCAATCCGGCGCTGGATGCGGCGGCCCTTGACGATATCTACTGGGGCTGCGTGCAGCAAACGCTGGAGCAGGGTTTTAACATCGCCCGTAACGCCGCGCTGCTGGCGGAAATCCCGCACTCGGTCCCGGCAGTCACCGTCAACCGTCTGTGCGGTTCGTCCATGCAGGCGTTGCACGACGCGGCGCGGATGATCATGACCGGCGATGCGCAGGCTTGTCTGGTGGGTGGCGTGGAGCATATGGGCCATGTGCCGATGAGCCACGGGGTCGATTTCCATCCGGGCTTAAGCCGCAACGTGGCTAAAGCCGCAGGAATGATGGGCCTGACGGCGGAAATGCTCTCCCGGATGCACGGTATCAGCCGTGAAATGCAGGATGCCTTTGCCGCTCGCTCTCATGCCCGCGCCTGGGCCGCTACCCAGTCGGGCGCGTTCAAAAACGAAATCATTCCCACTGGCGGTCACGATGCCGACGGCGTGCTGAAGCAGTTTAACTACGACGAAGTTATCCGCCCGGAAACCACGGTCGAGGCGCTGTCCGCCCTGCGCCCGGCATTCGATCCGGTCAGCGGCACCGTCACCGCAGGCACCTCTTCCGCCCTCTCCGATGGCGCTGCCGCTATGCTGGTGATGAGCGAGAGCCGCGCCCGCGAACTGGGCCTGACGCCGCGCGCCCGCATCCGTTCAATGGCCGTTGTCGGCTGCGACCCCTCCATTATGGGTTACGGCCCGGTGCCAGCCTCAAAACTGGCGCTGAAAAAAGCCGGGTTAAGCACCAGCGATATCGGGTTGTTTGAAATGAACGAAGCGTTCGCCGCGCAGATCCTGCCGTGCATTAAAGATCTGGGGCTGATGGAGCAGATCGACGACAAGATCAACCTCAACGGTGGGGCGATCGCGTTAGGCCATCCGCTGGGCTGTTCCGGTGCGCGTATCAGCACCACCCTGCTGAATCTGATGGAACGCCAGGACGTGCAGTTTGGTCTGGCAACGATGTGTATCGGATTGGGTCAGGGGATCGCAACCGTATTTGAGCGCGTTTAATCAAAGATAACGTCCCCTGAATACTTCACGTTGCATCGCGGCGGCAATTAAGCGAAGGCAGCGTGAATGATGACGGGGAGCAGGTTTAGTTGCCGTTTTTCCCGCCTGTCAGGGGCGGGTTTTTTATTACTGAAAATAGCGATAATGCCCCACCACGCATCTTCTTCTCCCTGAATAGTATTTAACTTCCCGTACTGGCGCGCTTTATAAGGCTTACAGCCAGGAGTTGATTCTCTTCCTGCGCCTCGTCCAGCAACAGCCTGACGGCTTCGCGACCCAGCTGCTGTTTGTCAACGGCAATGGTCGTCAGCGCAGGCGTGGCCCAGGCCGCAGCATCTATATCATCAAAACCGACCAGCGCAATTTGCTCAGGAATGTCGATCCCACGCTCCGCACAGACCTGCAATACCACCAGCGCAGCGGCGTCATTATACGCGAAAATAGCATCCGGCGGCTCCGCCAGATCGAGCAGTTCATTCACTGCCCGCAGCAGCGAACGCTCGGTATCGACCAACGGCGGCGCGATGGCCTCATATTCCGGCGGCATCAGCATTTGCGCCTCGTACAGTGCCTGCCGGTAGCCTTTCTCGCGCTGGCGAATACTGTAGTGGGAAAGCGTGCTGGCGAGAAAAGCAATACGGCGTCGCCCCAGCGCAATAAGATGGCGCGTCGCCAGATAACCGCCCAGCGTATTATCCGGATTAACGCACGGTAAACCCGGTGCCCATAAATCGGCCAGCACCAGCGGCAGATTCATCTGCTGCAACAGCGCCAGCAGTTCTGGCTCGAAAAAACCGGCGCAGATCAGCGCATCGGGCTGATGCAGCCGCACCTGTTCGCTGACCGTATCGCCCGGCCCCACCGCCAGAAAACTCAGTGCAATGCCTTTATCCCGACAACTGTCTTCTATCCCCAACAGGAGCTGCGAGTAGAACGGCAGCGCACGGCTGATGTTGTGCTGCCGGTGCAGTAAAAACAGAATGCGTTTAATTTTGTCGCTACGCAGGCGGGAAAAATCATACCCCTTCTCCTGCGCGATCGAAATAATACGCTGCCGCGTGTCATCACCCAGCCCTGGCTGGCCTTTAAGGGCGCGGGAAACCGCGCCCACCGACACCCCGCAAGCCTGGGCGATATCTCTTATCCGTACCGGCTTAGTCATTCATCACTCATCGTTACAGGGCGGGAAGCGTGACCGAGCCACGCCGCGCCGCGCACGCCGCTGCTGTCACCGTGGCTGGCGCGTAAAATCGGCGTGTGGCAGTGGCGTCCAAACACATATTTCGCGACCCGCTCTGCCAGGCCGTGATACAGCAAATCGATGTTCGACACCCCGCCGCCCAGCACAATGGCATCGGGATCGATCATATTCACAATGCTGGCTAACGAGCGGGCCAGCTGATCGCAATAACGCTCCCACACGCGCACGGCCGCCGCATCGCCAGCTTCAACACGCTGAATAATTTCGGGGACGCTGGCAGGTTGATTCGCTTCGTTACGGTACTGACGCTCAAGCCCGCTACCAGAAATGAAGCTTTCGATACAGTTATGATCGCCGCAATAGCAGGCGTCGTCCGCGCCATCGCGCGCCAGGCTGTAGCGGGGAAGCGCGTTATGCCCCCACTCGCCGGTGCAGGCATTCGGCCCGGTAATCAGACGCCTGTCGACGCACAAACCGCCCCCGCAGCCGGTGCCGAGGATCACCCCGAACACCACGCCATAACCTTTTCCGCTGCCGTCCATCGCTTCTGACAGGGTAAAACAGTTAGCGTCATTGGTGATGGTCACCGGTAGCGCCAGACGTCGTTCCAGATCGCTGGCAAAAGGCTGCTGATTGAGTACCAGAATATTGGAATTTTTAATAAGCCCGCTGGTGGGATCGACCGCGCCAGGGATGCCGACGCCAACGGTCAGCGGTTCGCTAAATGCGGCCTGCGCCTGGTGGATAATCTCCACTACCGCCTGAAAAAACGCCGGGTAACTCTGCTTTTGCGTACTGTAGCGCTCGCGGTAGCGCACCTTTCCCTGCTCATCTAACACTACTGCTTCGATTTTCGTCCCGCCAATATCCAGTCCCAGTCTCATGATGAATCCCTCGCTCATGGTCAAAATGTCTGCGAGCAGGCTAGCGAGTTTGTTTACTATACACAACGTAACGACGGGGATTATTTCGAAAAGGTGACGCAGGCACGTTTAATTGAGCCGGGTTAATCAAAAAGGAAGTTTACTAAAAAAGCAGGAAACCGGGAGCGATAACCTCTCCCGGTTCAGCACATCAGATAAATGCGAACGCGTCGCCAAACAGACGATCTTCCCGTGCGCCCCGTTCATTACAGAACAGATCGCGCGCGATCTTCGCCATTTCAAAACGTCCGGCAATATAGATATCGTGCTCCGCCAGCGAACCGTGATCCTGTAATACGGCGGTCAACACCGTACCCGTCCGGCCCTGCCAGCCCTCTTCCGGCTGCTCGACCACCGCTTCAACACGCAGATGCGGATGGGTAACAGACAGCGCTTCCAGTTCCGACAAATCGTAAAGATGTTTCTCTTCACGACCGCCCCAGTAAATAGTGATATCGCGATTCGGATTTTGCGCCAGCGCGGTCAGGAGAATAGAACGCGCGTAGGAGAAGCCCGTTCCTCCGGCAATCAGCACCAGCGGACGATCGCTCTCTTCACGCAGCCAGGCTTCGCCGTGGGGAATATCGATAACGATTTTGTGCTCTTTAAGAATGCGATCCATCACCGCCATCGCGTAAAGATTCAGTTCAGAGGCACCGATATGCAACTCGATAAACTCTTTTTCAGACGGGGTAGAAGCCATGGAAAAGGGACGTTTGTCACGCTCATCCATAACGACCATCAGGTACTGGCCTGCGCGAAAAGAAAACGCAGTTTCCGGCACCAGACGGACGCGATACACAGTGTCGGTGATAGCTTCCACCGAGGTCACTTTACAGCTTAAGGTTGTCATGGTTTCCCTCTGTCGGGTCTATACTCGTCACACTTCAGGTTGCAGGTGGATGGCGATATGCCACTCTTATTCACCATCCGGGGTCTTACTAAAGATAGCCAGTTCATCCCAGATAGCATCGATACGTGCCGTAACGGCCGGATCTTTTTTGATGGGGCGTCCCCATTCACGCTGGGTTTCACCCGGCCATTTATTGGTCGCATCCAGCCCCATTTTGGAGCCGAGACCAGATACCGGCGAGGCAAAATCCAGATAATCGATTGGCGTATTTTCTACCAATACCGTATCACGCGCAGGGTCCATGCGGGTAGTGATCGCCCAAATCACATCGTTCCAGTCGCGAGCATTCACATCATCGTCACAGACGATCACAAACTTGGTATACATGAACTGGCGCAGGAATGACCAGACGCCCATCATCACGCGCTTCGCATGACCGGCGTACTGTTTTTTGATGGTCACCACGGCCAGGCGATACGAACAGCCTTCCGGCGGCAGGTAAAAATCGACAATTTCCGGGAACTGCTTTTGCAGGATCGGCACAAACACTTCGTTCAGCGCCACGCCCAGTACCGCAGGCTCATCGGGCGGTCGACCGGTATAAGTCGAGTGATAAATGGCATCCTCACGCTGGGTAATATGCGTGACGGTAAAAACCGGGAAGTGATCGACCTCGTTATAGTAGCCGGTGTGATCGCCGTATGGCCCTTCGGGAGCCAGTTCGCCTTGCTCAATATACCCTTCCAGCACGATTTCCGCGCTGGCAGGCACTTCCAGATCGTTCGAAATACACTTCACCACTTCCGTTTTGGTGCCGCGCAGCAATCCTGCAAAGGCATATTCGGAAAGGGTATCCGGCACCGGCGTTACCGCGCCGAGGATCGTCGCGGGATCGGCGCCGAGCGCCACGGAAACCGGAAAACGCTCGCCCGGGTGCGCCGCGCACCATTCCTGGTAATCCAGCGCCCCGCCGCGATGCGATAGCCAGCGCATAATCAGCTTGTTTTTGCCAATCAGCTGCTGGCGATAAATGCCTAAATTCTGCCGCTCTTTATGCGGCCCGCGCGTGACCGTCAGACCCCAGGTAATCAGCGGTGCGGCATCTTCAGGCCAGCAGGTCATGATCGGAATACGCGACAAATCCACCGCGTCGCCCTGCGTCACTTTTTGCTGGCAGGGCGCACCGCGCAGGCGCTTCGTCGGCATATTCAGAACCTGCTTAAACTGCGGCAGCTTGTCGAAGAGGTCGCGAAAGCCTTTTGGCGGCTCCGGCTCTTTCAGGAAAGCCAGCAGCTTGCCGACTTCACGCAGCGCCGTGACGTCTTGCTGGCCCATCCCCATCGCCACACGCTTAGGGGTGCCAAAAAGATTACACAACACCGGCATTAAATAGCCTTTCGGGTTTTCAAAAAGCAGCGCCGGGCCGCCCGCGCGCAGCGTGCGGTCAGCAATTTCGGTGATTTCGAGATGCGGATCAACCGGAAGCGTTATACGTTTGAGTTCACCCTGCTGTTCCAGCAGCGTCAGAAAGTCGCGAAGATCGTGGTATTTCATGGCGTTGGCTATGGCCTCTTTGTCAGCGGTTTATTATACGGCCTGAGACGGGGCGATGCTGTATTTTTGTTAAATTAGCGTAATACCCGACGCCATCATCAATCAGTGGGGATTATAATTAACTTAGCGGCATCGTTTTGATATGCTTGCGCCCGGATAAGCGGAATAGAGGCATTATGCGAGCCTGGTATTTACTGTACTGCAAACGCGGGCAACTTCAGCGTGCTCAGGAGCATCTCGAACGGCAGGCGGTCAATTGCCTGACACCCATGATCACCCTGGAAAAAATAGTGCGCGGCAAACGCACGCCGGTCAGTGAGCCTTTGTTCCCCAACTATATGTTTGTTGAGTTTGACCCGGAAATCATTCACACCACCACCATCAACGCCACGCGCGGCGTCAGCCACTTCGTGCGCTTCGGTGCGAAAGCGGCAACCGTACCACCTGCGGTGATCCACCAGCTTTCTGTCGCTAAGCCAGAAGGGATCACCGATCCAGGCACCCCTTACGCCGGTGACAGCGTGCTGATCACCGAAGGTGCATTTGAAGGCTTCGAAGCCATTTTTACCGAGCCTGACGGCGAAGCGCGTTCCATGCTGCTGCTCAATCTGCTGAATAAGCAGGTCATGCACAGCGTCAAAAATACCGAATTCCGTAAAGTCTGAAGACCTAAAACTGCACGCCAAACAGCGACCTGACGTTATCGTCGGTGATGCGCTCAAGCCATGCCGACTCTTCGCCACGCCAGTGCGCCACGCGGGCCAGGATATGCGGCAAAAATGCGGGTTCGTTGCGCCGTGATGCCGGTTTTGGCGTGAGATCGCGCGGCAACAACCAGGGCGCATCGGTCTCAATCATCAGACGCTGCGCCGGAATATGCGGCAGCAGTTCGCGCAGTTCCAGCCCGCGCCGCTCGTCGCATACCCAGCCGGTAATACCGATATACAACCCGCGATCCACGCAGTACTGCATTTGTTCCTGGGTGCCGGTAAAACAGTGCACCACCACGCCGGGCAGTTTGTCCAGCCAGGGTTCCAGCAGCGCCATAAAGCGCGAATGCGCATCCCGGCAGTGCAGAAAGACCGGCAGAGAAAGCTCCGCTGCTATCGCCAGCTGCGCGGTAAACGCCGCTTCCTGATCCTGCGCAGTGGAATAATTGCGATTAAAATCCAGCCCGCATTCGCCAATGGCGACCACTTCCGGCTGTGCCGCCAGCGCGTAAATCGCCGCCGCCGCGTCCTGATCCCAGTGACTGGCATCATGAGGATGCACGCCTGCGGTAGACCAGCAGTGGGTCAGCCGCTGCGCCATGAGCTGTGCCTGTTCGCTTTCATGCTGATTCGTCCCGGTGAGCAGCATTCCGTTCACTCCTGCTGCCCGCGCTCGTGCAACCACCTCATCACAATCCTTCGCGAACTGCGAACTGGTCAAATTCACACCAATATCAAACATGCTTTTCTCCAAAAGCAAACCGCCCTGGCGGGCGGTTGATTACTCTTCGTTTTCCGTTTCCGTGTCTTCATCGCGGAAACGCCGTTTACCCACGTAAAAACGCGAGAAGAACAGCCCGACTTCAAACAGGCAGTACATCGGAATCGCCAACAGGGTTTGTGAGAAAACATCCGGCGGCGTCAGCAGCATCCCGACCACAAACGCGCCCACCAGAATGTAGGGACGTTTACCGCGTAAATCTTCCGGCGTGGTGACGCCCATCCAGCAGATCAGAATAATCGCCACCGGCACTTCAAACGCGACGCCAAAGGCCATAAACAGCGCCATCACAAAGCTCAGGTAGCTGCTAATGTCCGTTGAAACCAGCACCCCTTCCGGCGCGGTATGCGTCAGGAAGCCAAACGCCAGCGGGAACACTACGAAGTAGGCGAACGCCATCCCGATGTAAAACAGTAGCGTACTCGATACCAGCAGCGGCATTACCAGCCGCCGCTCGTGTTTATACAGCGCAGGCGCAACAAACGCCCATACCTGATAGAGGATCACCGGCGCGGACAAAATGACCGACACCATAAAGGTCAGCTTGATCGGCGTGAAGAACGGCGAGGCCACGTCGGTGGCGATCATCGTCGCCCCTTTCGGCATCTGGCTGATCAACGGTGCCGACACCACCTGATAGATATCATTGGCGAAGGAAACCAGCGCCAGAAAAATAACGACCACCGCAATAATGCTGTTGAGCAGACGCTTGCGCAGCTCAATCAAATGGGCGATCAGCGGTTGAGTATCTTCTACGGCCATGTTTACGATTTATCACTTGAACTTGAGGAAGAGGAGGGAACCGGTGCGGCCACCGTTTTTTCAGCGGCCTTAATGGTCGCGTTCGGCTGCGGTTCTTCTGCTTCAGCGGGTTGCGGAGCCTGCTCCTGCGCGCTGGCCTGATTTTCAGCCGTCGCAGGCGTCACGCCCTCGTGCTGCGCCTCGTTGCCCTTTACCAGCGGATTGTGAATGGTATGGGCTTCGTCACTCTCCTTTTCAGGATCGTGAGCGCTGTAAGAGCGTTTCATGGATTCTGCGGCTTCACGCAGTTCGTCCATAGAGGCTTTCAGTTCCGGCGAGAGGTTCTCCAGGCTGGCCTTTTCAACCTTCTTCAGGCTGTCCTGGAATTCCTGCACTTTCAGTTCCTGGGCCAGCTCATTTTGCACCGTCGAGGCCAGAGAGCGCAGCGCGCGCACCCAGCCCGCGACCGTTCTGACGGCCACCGGTAACCGTTTTGGCCCAAGAACAATCAGGCCAATAACGAAAACCAGCAGTAATTCACTAAAACCAATTTCAAACACGAATTACACCTGCTCATTGTCGTGGCGTTTAGCGTCTTCTTTCTTCGCTTCTTCCTGCTTATCCGCGATGCTTTTCGCGGTAAAATCTGCATCCGCTGAGGGTTTATCCTGCTTTTCGTCATCGTCACTCATGGCTTTTTTGAAGCCTTTGATTGAAGTGCCTAAATCCGATCCCAGCGATCTAAATTTTTTAGTCCCGAAGATCAACACCACAATCACGACGATGATCAATAAGTTCCAGATACTGATACCACCCATACATAATCCTCAGTAATCAACTCGAAAGACGACGAGTGTCAATAAACAATAAGTCCGCATTATACGTATCTGTCAGGAAGACCGCGATGCGAAATTCAGCGCGTTTTGCGCCAGCCAATAAGCCAGACTACCAGACCACCCGCAATGAGCCAGGCGGGCATCATTTCCCAGTCGGGACGGTTAATCAACAGCAGCGTACCGCTTAAAAACAGCGTTGCGCCAATGCCGAACAGATACCGCGATTGCCCCTGGCGCACGTGGTTGACCTGTAGCTCAACGGCGATTCTATCAACACTATGTTGCAGTTGTTTGTGTTGACGCAGGCTGTTGTAGATCAGTTCAGGTAATTCCGGCATTTTCTCAATCCAGAACGGCGCTTTCTCTTTGCAGGCTTTGATGAGAGACGGAATGCCCACCTGATCTTTGATCCATGTTTCGAGGAAAGGTTTCGCCGTTTTCCATAAATCAAGCTGCGGATAGAGCTGGCGACCCACGCCTTCAACGTAAAGCAATGTTTTCTGGAGCAATACCAGCTGTGGCTGCACTTCCATATTAAAACGACGCGCGGTGTTAAACAGATTTAGCAGCACGTGACCAAAGGAAATTTCTGCCAGCGGCTTCTCAAAGATAGGCTCGCAAACGGTACGGATGGCGAACTCAAACTCTTCAACGTTGGTGTCAGGCGGCACCCAGCCGGAATCAACGTGCAGCTCCGCCACTTTGCGGTAGTCGCGGTTGAAGAAGGCAATGAAGTTTTCCGCCAGATAGCGCTTATCTTCCTTGTTCAGCGAACCGACAATACCGCAGTCGATGCCGATATACTGCGGATCTTCCGGGTGCTCATAGCTGACAAAAATATTGCCAGGATGCATATCGGCGTGAAAGAAGCTGTCGCGGAAAACCTGGGTGAAAAACACCTGCACGCCGCGCTCAGCCAGTAGCTTCAGGTTAGTGCCATGCTGCTCAAGCTGGGCAATATCGGAGATGGGAATACCGTAAATGCGCTCCATCACCAACATATTCTGGCTACAGTAATCGGAATACACTTCCGGTATGTACAGCATCGGGCTGTTTTCGAAATTACGTCTTAGCTGGATGGCATTCGCCGCTTCGCGCAATAAATCCAGCTCGTCAATCAGCGTTTTTTCATACTCTCGCACTACTTCCATCGGGCGCAGACGACGCCCGTCGGGCAGCAGTCGCGGCACCCAGCGCGCCAGACGGCGGATCAGTTTCATGTCCGCTTTAATGACCGGCAAAATATCCGGGCGGATCACTTTAATCACCACCTCTTTGCCGTTCTCTTTCAGCTTTGCGGTATGCACCTGGGCAATAGAAGCGGAGGCCAGCGGGTTAATGTCAAAATCATCGAACCAGGTCTCGACCGGCTTATCACCCATCGCTTTTTCGATTTGCTGTTTAGCCAGTCTGCCTTCGAACGGGGCGACCCGATCCTGAAGCAGCGCCAGTTGATCGGCAATTTGCGGCGGGAAAAGATCGCGACGGGTGGAGAGCATCTGACCGAACTTGATCCAGACCGGCCCCAGCTCCTGCAACGCCAGACGCAGGCGCTCGCCCAGTTGGCGATCTTTATGGCGGTTTGGCATCCAGAACAGCGTGCGTCGCCATAATCGCAGCGGCAGCGTGAGGCGCATTCTTGGGATCAGCTCATCAAGCCCGTAGCTCAAAAAAGTCTGAATGATAAAATACAGGCGGCGAACTTCACCTGGCGTCATTTGGCCTCCAGTTTTTCCAGCCGTTTAGTCAGGTTTTCTGCGGTCCGCTCTACGGCGGCAACTTCTTCGGCAAACCAGGCCACTTCCAGCGCACCCGGTGCCAGACGCCACTCTTCCGTTAATGCGTCAGCCACGTAGCGCTGCTGACGCGTCACGCCCCGATTAAGCCACGTTGCGCCACGGCGCACGAAACGGCTCACCCCTTCGGCAGCGATATCACCGGTCCACGGAGCCAGTAGCTCAGCCGGATCGAACTCTGCCAGATCGGTTAGCGCGACAAAATTCTGCACGACCTGGAGATCGCCGTTTACCTCAAGCTCACCGCTGCGGATCAGCGCCGTCAACTGCTGGCGGTCGCGCAGCTTTGGCAGCACGCTCAGACGAGTGATAACCGTGCAGTCAGCCTCGCCTTCCCAGTCGCCCAGCACATCAACCTGACGCTCGCTAAAGCTTAGCACCAGCGGCGCGGAGAACTCTT
Source organism: Enterobacteriaceae bacterium UBA5654 (assembly GCA_002421005.1). Taxonomy (GTDB): domain Bacteria; phylum Pseudomonadota; class Gammaproteobacteria; order Enterobacterales; family Enterobacteriaceae; genus Superficieibacter. Next base: position 17,384 of record DIJC01000011.1, read on the forward strand.
TCAGCACAACGCGTAATACTTTTCCCTGTAAACGCTGGCGGGCAGGCTTCAGGCCGCGTTCACGCCACAGGAACGCGTTGAGGACATTTTCTACGCCCGCCGTGATAAGGGGTTTAAAAGGCATTACGCTCTCCTGTTAAAACTTGTAGCCACGATGCAGCGCGACGATCCCTGCCGTCAGATTGTAGTAGTTCACGTTCTCCAGCCCGGCATCTTCCATCATGGCTTTCAGGGTTTCCTGATCGGGATGCATACGGATAGATTCCGCCAGGTAGCGGTAGCTTTCCGCGTCATTGGCCACCATCTGACCGATACGCGGCAGGACATGGAACGAGTAAGCATCGTAGGCTTTGCTGAGCGGTTCGATAATCGGCTTCGAAAATTCCAGCACCAGCAGGCGTCCGCCGGGCTTCAGCACGCGGTGCATCGAACGTAGCGCTTTTTCTTTATCGGTGACGTTACGCAGGCCAAAAGAGATGGTGATGCAATCAAACGTGTTATCCGGGAAAGGCAGCGCCTCGGCGTTAGCCTGTACGTATTCGACGTTGCCAACCACGCCCAGATTGCGCAACTTTTCACGGCCAATCTTCAGCATGGAGTCGTTGATGTCCGCCAGCACCACGCGACCGGTTTCACCGACCAGGCGCGAGAATTTAGCGGTCAGATCGCCCGTTCCCCCGGCCAGATCCAGCACCGTTTGACCGCGACGCACGCCGCTACAGTCAATGGTATAACGCTTCCACAAACGATGAATGCCAAACGACATCAGGTCATTCATAACGTCATATTTTGCGGCGACTGAATGGAATACATGAGCCACCATGTCAGCTTTCTGTTCTCTGGCGACCGTCTGAAAACCAAAATGCGTCGTATCCTGCGAATTCTCATCCATCTTAGGGCCTGCTTATCAAGAAATTGTTCGTAAAGTGTAACAGATTGAGGGCATTTACCCTACGGCCTAACCACCGCGAGAAAATGAGTTTAGCGCATCAATGGCGATGTTTTCTGCGGATGTCGCTTGCTCATCATCAGGCTCTGCGCCAGAGCGAAGGCGAAATTCTTCATCCTGCGTGGTCGCTTTTTCGGCTAAATCCGGGTTAATGTCGCGCTTGATCTCCACGCCCAGCCCGCGAAACGCCTCTGCCTGCGCCAGCACGTTACCGCGCCCGGAGGTGAGTTTTTTCATGGCCTGGCGGTAGTTATCCTGGGCTTTATCCAGACTTTGCCCCACCGACGACATATCATCGACAAACAGGCGTAATTTGTCATAAAGACGGCTGGCACGTTCGGCGATCTGCTGCGCGTTGCGGCTTTGATGCTCATAGCGCCACAGATTCGCAATGGTGCGCAGGGCCACCAGCAGCGTGGTCGGGCTGACCAGCATGATGTTATTTTTTAACGCCTCGGTAATGAGCTCAGGCTGTCGATCCAGCGCCAGCAGGAAAGCAGGCTCGACGGGAATAAACATCAGCACGTAGTCGAGACTGCGCAGCCCCGGCAATTGCTGATAATCTTTGCGTCCCAACAGGCGGATGTGGTTGCGCACCGAGGCAATATGCTCCTGAAGCGCCGCTTCACGGGTATAGTCATCTTCGGCATTAAAATAACGCTCGTAGGCGACCAGCGTCATTTTTGCATCGACAACCACGTCCTTGCCCTGCGGCAGGCGGACAATCACATCCGGCTGCATCCGCGAGCGCGCTTCGGTTTCAATGCTGACCTGGGTTTCGTATTCGTAGCCTTCACGCAGCCCGGAGGCTTCCAGCACGCGGGTCAGCACCACCTCGCCCCAGTTTCCCTGCGCTTTATTATCGCCTTTCAGCGCGCGCGTCAGGTTGAGCGCTTCCTGCGCCATCTGCGCGTTAAGCTGCTGAAGATTGCGGATTTCATGCGCCAGCGTGTGTCTTTCGCGCGCCTCCTGACCAAAGCTGTCCTGTACCTGACGGCGAAAACCGTCGAGCTGCTCGCGCAGCGGCGTAAGAAGCCCGTGCAGGCTCTGGCGGTTTTGTTCATCCACGCGGCGGTTGCTGTGCTCGAAGATACGGTTGGCGAGGTTTTCAAACTGTTCGCTTAGCCGCTGCTCGCTGTTGATCATCTGCCGGGTTTTGTCCTGCGAGGCTTCAAGGCGGGTGGTAACTTCACGCAGATCCGCCTCCAGCGAGGTGTTAATCTCCCGCAGGCTGCGCAGTTCGTTGTTCAGCAATTCGCACTCGTCGCGCCAGTGGCCGTTTTGCGCAAGCTGTTGCTTTGCCGCGCTCAGCTCGCCAAATACGTCACGCTGTTGGGCCAGGATGTCCGCCTGCTGCTGCGCGGCACGGTAACTCGCCGCCAGCCAGCCGACGCCGATCCCTGCCAGCATCAGTAATACGCTGAAGATAATTGCGCTGTCCATTCACTCCCCCACCTGATTCATTCACTCTGCAAAATACGGCTTTGCTGTATAAACGTCCAGTTTAAAAGGAATTTCTGCGAGGCATTACGCAAAAAAGAAAGGGCCGAACGAGTCGGCCCTGGGGAAAATAAGAAGGGATTACAGCAGGCGACGCGCGGCTTCGACCACGATTTTCACCGCGTGGCTTTCGGTCTGCTTCATGGTTTCCGCATTCGGAATTTCCTGCTGGGTGCGGTTGACGATCACGCCCGCCACCATCCCGGCACGCAGGCCCTGGCTGGAACACATGGTCAGCAGCGTCGCGGATTCCATTTCGTAGTTCATTACGCCCATCGACTGCCACTCTTCCATTGAGCCTTTGAAGCGGCTGACGACGCGGCCAGAGTGGGTATCGTAACGTTCCTGACCCGGATAGAAGGTGTCAGACGACGCGGTCACACCAATGTGGGTGGTTGCGCCCACCGCTTTTGCGGCTTCCACCAGCGCGGTGGTACAGGCGAAGTCAGCAACCGCCGGGTATTCCATCGGTGCGAAGTGCAGGCTGGCACCGTCGAGGCGCACCGAGGCGGTGGTCACCAGTACGTCGCCGACGTTGATGTCAGGCTGGATCGCGCCAGTGGTGCCTACGCGCAGGAAAGTACGAATGCCAAGCTGCGCCAGTTCTTCAACGGCGATAGAGGTTGAGGGGCCGCCGATGCCGGTTGAGCACACAATGACCGCTTTGCCGTCAAGTTCGGCGCGCCAGGAGGTGAATTCACGGTGAGATGCCAGCTTAACCGGCTTTTCCATCAGCGCGGCGATCTTTTCCACACGCTCGGGATCGCCAGGGACGATAGCCAGCGTAGCCCCTTGTAGATCGTTTTTGGTGAGGCCAAGATGAAAAACATCGGACTTAGACATAAAAGACTCCTCTGTGGGTCGGTTTATCAGAAGAAGCAAAAAGGTACTTTACAGAAGAGACCGGGTGTTTTTCGTGACACCCATCACTCCCGAGAAAAGTTATTGCATCTCAATTCCATGAAATGGTGACACACATCACACAAAATTGCGCATTACGCTGAAATTCATTCCGACAAGGTCGCCTGCCACGCGGTGAATTGTTAGCGCGGGGTCTATAGTTAACACTGCGCTAATATTGGGTACGGAGAATGCCATGACTACTGACAATCAGCCGGGTTTCGCCCCAGCGGCTGCACCCCATGCTTCCACTATCGTTCATACGCCTGACGATGCCATTACCGCCGGTGAAACCACTATTGCCACTCAGGGCGAAAACATGCCTGCTTATCATGCCCGCCCCAAACAGGCGACGGGCGATCTGCCTGTGGTAATCGTAGTGCAGGAAATTTTTGGCGTACATGAGCACATTCGCGATCTGTGCCGTCGGCTGGCGCTGGAAGGTTATCTGGCGGTAGCGCCGGAACTGTATTTTCGCCAGGGCGATCCGAATGACTGGAACGATGTTCAGGCGCTGTTAAAAGAGCTGGTGGCAAAGGTGCCGGACGCGCAGGTGCTGGCGGATTTGGATCACGTCGCCAACTGGGCGGCGCGTAATGGCGGTGATGCGCATCGCCTCGCCATTACCGGTTTTTGCTGGGGCGGCAGGATCGCCTGGCTGTATGCCGCGCATAATCCGCAGCTCAAAGCCGCAGTGGCCTGGTACGGCAAACTGACTGGCGACCAGACCCTGAATTCGCCAAAACATCCGGTGGATGTGGCAACCGACCTTAGCGCACCGGTGCTGGGGCTGTATGGCGCGCAGGATAACAGTATTCCTCAGGAAAGCGTCGAAAACATGCGTCAGGCATTGCGTGCCGCTAATGCCACGGCGGAGATTATTGTCTACCCCGACGCCGGGCACGCGTTTAATGCCGATTACCGTCCCAGCTATCATGCGGAATCAGCGAAAGATGGCTGGCAAAGAATGCTGGACTGGTTCGCCCGTCACGCCGGGCAAAAAGGAAGCTGAAATCCGCGCGTCACCCTTTCAGGGCGCAGCATTTTTTAAATTTTTTCCCGCTGCCGCACGGACAGGGATCGTTGCGGTTGACGTTGCTCACGCTGGCGCTTTTTCCCTGCGCCAGCACGCGCGTGATCGCCTGCGGCGGATAGCCGTGGTCGACTAAGTCCTTCATAATATTCATTTCACGCGTGATATGACGGAAGAAGTGCTCATAACCCGCGCACAGATAATTATGACCGGGATGGCCTGAAGGCGAGACGGCAAAACGATGCTTAGGACAGCCGCCGTGACAAACGAAACGGTAGTCGCAGCGGCGGCAGTCAGCGGTCAGCGTCTCACTTTTAGCCTGCCCGAACGCTATCGCCTGCTGGCTGGTATTCATCTCGCCAATGGTCTGCTGATGAATATTTCCCAGCATATGCTCCGGGTACACATAGTGATCGCAGTTGTAGAGATCGCCGTTTGATTCGAGCGCAAAGGCATGTCCACAGTTTTCTGCAAAAACGCACAGCACCGGCGGTTGACCGCACCAGGCCGACAGCGCAACGTCAAACATTTGCACGTAGACGTGCCCCACGTCGCGCCGTACCCAGATGTCAAAAATCTGATTCAGAAATTCGCCGTATTGCCAGGACGGCACCGTCCACGGAGCCAGTTTTGCCGCGCTCTCGCCGGGCAATACCAGATTCAGCACGGATGAGGCTTCGGTGCTCATGCGCTCAACCAGCGGGATAAACTGTATATAGCGGGAGCCTGCGGCCAGCAGGAATTCGTACACTTCGCGCGCGTGCCCGACGTTGTGCGCGCCTACCACGGTCAGGGTATTAAATTCGACGTTGTATTCTTTCAGCAGCGCCATTCCCGCCATCACCTGCACGTGGGTGCCTTTGCCCGAGCGGGAAACCCGATGCTTATTATGCAGATGCGCCGGACCATCCACGGATAGTCCGATCAAAAAATGATGCGCGGCGAAAAACTGCGCCCACTCCGCATTGAGTAAAATGCCGTTGGTTTGCAGCGCATGGCTGATTTTTTTCCCGCTGGCGTGCTTCTCGCACAGTTCCACGACGCGGCGAAAAAATGGCAGCCCGATCATCGTCGGCTCGCCACCCTGCCAGGCAAATGTCACCTCGTTACCACGTTGGGCGTCAATATGCTGGCGAATATACTGTTCCAGCGTCTCGTCCGACATGCGCCAGTTTTTATTGCGCTCCGGGTAAAGCGCCTCTTTTTCAAGGTAGAAGCAGTACTCGCAATCAATATTACATACCGAGCCAGTTGGCTTCGCCATAACGTGGCAACCTGTTACAGCCATAAACATACTCCACCCGTTTACCGCGATCGTTAAGGGCTTTCATTATACGGATAATGCGTTATCGGAATGGCAAAAAAAAGAAGAGACCGTCGTCTCTTCTTTTTCTGGGGAGGGTGGATCTGTTACGCCTGGCGCAGGTTTTGCGCCGCTTTCACCATGTTTGCCAGCGCCGCGCGGGTTTCCGGCCAGCCACGGGTTTTCAGGCCGCAGTCCGGGTTTACCCACAGGCGCTCCGCCGGAATACGCTGGGCCGCTTTCTGCAACAGCGCTTCAATCCATTCCACGCTCGGCACGTTCGGAGAGTGAATATCGTAAACGCCCGGCCCGATTTCATTCGGGTATTCGAACTCTTCGAACGACTCCAGCAGTTCCATATCAGAACGCGAGGTTTCGATGGTGATCACATCCGCATCCAGCGCCGCGATGGAATCCATGATGTCGTTAAACTCGCAGTAGCACATGTGGGTGTGGATTTGGGTGTCGTCCTTCGCTACCGCCGCATTAATGCGGAAGGCGTCGACGCCCCATTGCAGGTACGCATCCCAGTCGCTGCGCTTGAGCGGCAGTCCTTCACGCAGTGCCGGTTCGTCAATCTGAATAATACCGATGCCAGCGGCTTCCAGATCCGCCACTTCATCACGCAGCGCCAGCGCGATCTGTTTGGCGATGGTTTCACGGCTGACATCTTCGCGCGGGAAGGACCAGCAGAGGATCGTTACCGGACCGGTCAGCATCCCTTTGACCGGTTTGTCGGTCAGCGACTGCGCGTATTTCGCCCACTCCACGGTAATCGGTTCCGGGCGGCTAACGTCGCCAATCACCACCGGCGGCTTCACGCAGCGGGAGCCGTAACTCTGGACCCAGCCGTTCTGGGTAAAGATGAATCCATCGAGATGCTCGCCAAAGTATTCGACCATGTCGTTACGCTCGGCTTCACCGTGGACCAGCACGTCCAGCCCCAGATGCTCCTGCTCAACAATCGCCTGTTTGATATGTTCAGCGATACCGGTGCGGTAGTTGTTGGCGTCCAGATTGCCTTTTTTAAAGTCCAGGCGCAGACCGCGAATTTCAGTGGTCTGCGGGAATGAACCGATAGTGGTGGTCGGCCATGCCGGAAGATTAAAGCGCGCACGCTGGGCTTTCGCACGAACGTCATAGGCGCTGGCACGCTGGCTGTCCTGCGCGGTGATGTTCGCCAGGCGTTTTTCTACTGCCGCATTGTGTACGCGGGTTGAGTGACGACGAGCCTGAATCGGCGCGCTCCATTCCGCCAGCTTCGCGGTATCACCGCTGTTCAGCGCGTCGCGCAGCAGCGCCAGCTCCTCACATTTTTGCAGGGCGAAGGCAAACCAGCTTTTCACTTCAGCATCAAGGCGCGTTTCAACGCTCAGGTCGATGGGGCTGTGCAGCAGGGAGCAGGACGAGGCAACCCACAGATCGCGTTGACCCACGAGGTCTTTAATCTGCGCGTATTTCTCCGTCAGATCGGCACGCCAGACGTTACGACCATTGACCAGCCCCGCAGAGAGTAGCCAGTCGGACGGCAGGCGCTGGTGCAGTTCCGCCACATCATCTTTACCGTGTACCAGGTCAACGTGCAGACCCTGCACCGGCAGCGCGGTGATGGTGTCAAGATTCGCGCTGATGCCTTCAAAATAGGTGGTCAGCAGCAGCTTCACGTTGCCGGTGAGCGCGTCACAGGCCGGTTTGAACGCGTCCAGCCACGCCTGCGGCAGTTCCAGGACCAGCGCGGGTTCGTCAATCTGCACCCACTCAATGCCGCGTTTTGCCAGTTCAGCCAGCACTTGCTGATACACCGGCAGAATGTCATTCAGCAGGCTGAGGCGGTCAAACTGCTCGCCCTTCACTTTGCCAAGCCACAGATAAGTCACCGGCCCCAGCAGCACAGGCTTCACGTTGTGACCCAGTGCCAGCGCTTCGTCCACTTCATCCAGAAGCTGAGTCCACGTCAGTTTGAACTGCTGACCTTTAACGAATTCCGGCACCATGTAGTGATAGTTGGTGTTAAACCATTTGGTCATTTCCGCTGCTGCCGCCGGTTCGCCGGTCGGCGCACGTCCGCGACCCAGGCGAAACAGGGTGTCGATATCCACCGATCCATCGTTGTTCTGATGACGAGCCGGGACGTTGCCGAGCAGCAGGCTGGTGGTCAGAACATGGTCGTACCAGGCGAAATCGCCAACCGGCAGCAAATCAATGCCCGCCTGCTTTTGCTGATCCCAGTGACGCGCCCGCAATTCACGGCCCACCGCCAGCAGTTCTTCGCGGCTGGACTTGCCAGCCCAGTAACTTTCCTGCGCTTTTTTCAGTTCACGACGCAGACCGACGCGGGGGAAACCGAGGGTGTGATTAATAATTGTCATTTTTGAAGCCTCATATGTGTTATCCGCAGGATTTCGGATTCAGGGAAGGCGGGCGAGAAGTGCAGCCAATGCGTCCTGAATTCGAAAGACAAAGGATTTAGCCATCCAGATGTTTACACATCCATAATGTGAATGTACTGTATAATCCTCAAGCGCAATTTATTCATGCCGAAGTGAAGGACTTTCATGATCGAGATTAAACACCTGAAAACGCTACAAGCGTTGCGGAACTGCGGATCGCTCGCTGCTGCGGCAGCGACGTTGCACCAGACCCAATCCGCCCTTTCTCACCAGTTCAGCGATCTGGAACAGCGCCTCGGCTTTCGTTTATTTGTGCGTAAGAGCCAGCCGTTGCGCTTTACGCCGCAGGGAGAAGTGCTGCTGCAACTGGCAAACCAAATCCTGCCGCAAATCAGCCGGGCGCTTCAGGCGTGCAATGAACCTCAGCAAACCACGCTACGGATCGCGATTGAATGCCATAGCTGTATTCAGTGGCTGACCCCGGCGCTTGAGAATTTCCGTGCGAAATGGCCGCAGGTGGAGATGGATTTCAAATCCGGCGTGACGTTCGATCCGCAACCAGCGCTTCAGCAAAGCGAGCTGGATCTGGTGATGACCTCGGATATCCTGCCGCGCAGCGGTCTGCACTATTCGCCAATGTTTGATTACGAGGTCAGGCTGGTACTGGCCCCGGACCATCCGTTAGCGACGAAAACGCGCATTACGCCAGACGATCTGGCGAGCGAAACGTTATTGATTTATCCGGTGCAGCGCAGCCGCCTTGATGTCTGGCGTCACTTCCTGCAACCAGCGGGCATTAACCCGGCGCTGAAAAGCGTGGATAACACTCTGCTGCTGATCCAGATGGTCGCGGCAAAAATGGGCATCGCTGCCCTGCCGCACTGGGTGGTGGAGAGTTTTGAGCGCCAGGGGCTGGTGGTCACGAAGACCCTGGGCGAAGGGCTGTGGAGCCGCCTGTACGCCGCCGTGCGCGACGGCGAACAGCGTCAGCCGGTGGTGGAAGCGTTTATTCGTTCGACGCGCAACCATGCCTGCGATCATCTGCCGTTTGTACGGAGCGCGGAGCGACCCAACGGCGATGCACCCACAGCGAGGCCAGGATCACAGCCGCACCCGTAATAAAGCTCGGCCAGTGGGGTTGCTGATGCCAGATCGCCAGGTTAACCAGCAGCCCCGCAGGCACATGCATATTGTTCATGATGCCCAGGGTGCCCGCGTCCACTTGAGTCGCACCATAGTTCCACATGAAATAGCCAATCCCTGATGCCGCCACGCCGAGGAACACCAGAATGCCCCATTGCAGCGTGGTTTCCGGCATTTTCTGCGCATTTCCCAGCATGAACCACGCGATCACCGCTACGATAAATGCGCCCATGTAGAACCAGGCAAAGGCATTGTGCTGCGGCATTGGACGGGTTTCCATCAGGCGTTTGTAGCCTACCATGCCGAGCGCAAAGCTAATATTGGAGAGCTGTACCAGCAGTAAACCGGTCCAGAAATGGGTCGTCACCTGGTCATAACGAATGATCCCCGCGCCAATGACCGCCAGTAGCGCGCTGAAAGCGTAGCCCCAGCGTAAACGCCGCTTGCTCATCAGGTCATAAATCAGCGTGATGTACAGCGGCGTCAGTACGGTAAACAGCAGCAGCTCGGAAACCGTCAGGTACAGATAGGCGCGGAAGCTCAGCATATACATGATGCCCAGTTGCATCGCGCCCACCAGCATATACAGACCGATCGTTTTTACGCTGTGTCCACGGACGCGCAGGAAAGGCAGAAATACCAGCGCCGCCAGCCCGACGCGCACCAGCACGGCAAAATAGCTGTCTACATGTCCGGCAAGATATTCACCAAACAGGCTGAAAGAGAAGGCCCACAGGATCGTGGTAATGATAAGGAGCGCCACAATGAATGTCTCTGAAGTTAAAGAGCACTCATTGTAGCGGAGAGTCAGGTTGACAACTGATTAATAAAACATCACTCAAGAAAGAGCTTACGCAGATACTTCGGCACGGCGTTGTCGGCGTTGGTGCCAATCACTTCCAGCTCAGGATACAAATCCTTCAGCCGCTGGTGGGCGTTGGCCATAATGCAGCCTTTCCCCGCCATTGAGAGCATTTCCGCATCGTTCATGCCGTCGCCGAAGGCGATACAATCCGACAAACCATAGCCCATCGCATTTGATACCGCTTCCAGCGCGTGGCCTTTCGAAACGCCGCCCGCCATGACTTCCAGGCAGGTCAGCGTAGAGAAACTGACGTTCACCCGGTCGCCCCAGCGGGCGTTAATTGCCTGCTCCAGCGGCAGTAGCTCTTCGTGGCTCATGCTGGTGAAAAACACTTTGCTGATGCCCTGCGGGTCAAGCAGGCCCGGCTCATACAATGAATACTGGAAGACCGCTTCTTTAAAGAAACGCATTTCTTCAGGACGGTGACGGTTCATAAACCATTCGTCGTCGCGATAAACGTTGGTGATGATGTTTGGATTGCCGTGAACGACGCCGAAAAGATCGCTGGCGATATCGCTATCCAGATTATGCGTAAACACCAGATTACCGTCGGTATCATGTACCCGCGCACCGTTGGAGGTGATCATATAGGCCTTGATTTCGAGGCCGTCGCGAATTTGTCCGACGTCCACATGGTGACGCCCGGTCGCAAAGACAAAATTAATGCCGCGCGCGGTCAGCAGCTTTAGCGTCTCTTTTGCGTAGGGGGATAAACAGTGATCGGGTGAGAGTAGCGTACCATCTAAATCAGATGCAACAACCTGATACATAAGAAAATTCAACCTCTGGTCAGTAAAGCAATAATCAATTATGCCGATCGAAAAAGTCGATGATGGCGTTAAGCGCGACTGAGCGCATGGCGTCCTTTTCAAAAAGGATCTCGTGGTATGCGCCTTCAATAACCAGCGGTTTACCCCCTTCACAGGGATGCCCCGCCGCAGCGCGAATTTCACAGAAACGGTCGTGAACGCGGTTATCAACGACGCGCTCCTCTTCCGCCTGAAGCAATAACATCGGCGTGGCGTCATCGCCCGCGCCTGCCAGCACCTGCTCACCGGCCAGAATTCCCTCCCGCACCCAGTGGTGCGTCGGTCCACCGACGCGCAGTTTCGGCTCATCGGCGTAAAAGCGCAGGTTGCGACGGTAACGCTCACGGCTGTGGGTCAGCACGTTGACGCTGAACGGCAACGCGTGCCAGCGCCCGGTGCCCAGCGCGTAGCTCTCCCGAAAACGCTGATGGCCCTCAGCCCAGTCGAGGATTTGCCGCACCATCCAGTCCGGCAGGTGGATGATAATACCGAACATCGGCGCACACAGTGCGATGGCATCGCACACTCCCGGCCTGCGCTGCAAAAAGAGCGTGGAGATGGTGCCGCCCATTGAGTGCGCCAGAATATAGCGTTTACGCCACGACCCCGGCTGCACTTGCTGATCCCAGAACGCGGCCAGATCGTCAACGTAGTCGCTAAAGTTCACCACGTGTCCACGGTGTTCGTCAGGCAATATGCGCCCGGAACGTCCCTGCCCCCGGTGATCGATGATTAATACATCAAATCCCGTATGAAACAGGTCATACGCCAGTTCGGCATATTTTACGTAGCTTTCGATGCGACCAGGGCAAACGACAATTACCCGGTCGTTGTCCGGGGAGTGAAAACGGACAAAGCGCACCGGGATGTTATCCACGCCCGTGAACTCCGCCTCTTCACGCTGACGCCAGAAATCCGTCAGCGGTCCCATAGAAAAAGCGGCAAACGCATTTTCTCTTGTTTCCCAGCCCTTTTTTTGCCGAAACATCGGGCATCCACCCCCGCCTGACGTGTAATATCGTTTTTTTGTGACGCATCGCACAACGCCACAATACCTGGGTATTGTGGCATAAAAACAGACAATCAGGGAATTTCTCATGACCTTCGAATGGTGGTTCGCCTATCTGCTGACGTCCATTATCCTCAGCCTTTCGCCCGGCTCGGGGGCCATTAATACGATGACCACCTCCATCAGCCACGGCTATCGCGGCGCGGCGGCATCGATTACCGGTTTACAAACCGGGCTTGGGATCCACATCGTGCTGGTCGGTATCGGGCTGGGGACGCTGTTCTCGCGTTCGCTGCTGGCATTTGAAATTCTGAAATGGGCGGGCGCAGCCTACTTAATCTGGCTCGGCATTCAGCAATGGCGCGCGGCGGGTGCGCTCGATCTCAATACCCTGGCGCAAACGCAGTCGCGCGGACGGCTGTTTAAACGCGCGGTCTTCGTCAATCTCACCAATCCGAAGAGCATTGTTTTTCTTGCCGCGCTGTTCCCGCAGTTTATCAGCCCGCATCAACCACAGGTGGCGCAGTACGTGATACTCGGCACGACGACTATCGTGGTGGATGTGATTGTGATGATTGGCTACGCCACTCTGGCGCAGCGGATCGCTCGCTGGATCAAGGGGCCGCGCCAGATGAAGGCATTGAATAAGGTATTTGGTTCGCTGTTTATGCTGGTGGGGGCGCTACTGGCGTCGGCAAGACACGCTTGAAGGTCCGCCCGATCGCTCGGGCGGCACGCTGGCTTAACGTGAAATAATCAGATGGATGCCAAAGCCGGTAAAGAGCGCACCGGCAAAACCGTCGATCCATTTCGCCACGCGCTGATAGCCGCGACGCATTTGTGGCAGGGCAAACAGGCTGGCAACGACGGTAAACCACGCCAGCGTTTCAATGATTATCAGCGCGAAAATACCCCAGCGCGCGCCAGCGCCAACGCTGTCGCCAACGAACAGCGAGAACACGGAGCCGAAATAAATGATCGCTTTCGGATTCGCCAGATTAGTCAGTAAGCCTTTCAAGAAGCTGCGCCCGCTTTGCGCCAGTTCAACCTGCGGCGCGGGAGCGTTGGTATCCTGCTTTTTCAGCGCGCCGCGCAGCATCTGATAGCCCATCCAGCACAGATACAGCCCGCCGCCGACCATAATAATGTTGTGCAGCCAGGCCATTTTTTCGAGGATCAGATTCAGGCCCAGCAGCGCGACGCCCGCCCAGATCATAACGCCGCAGGTAATGCCGAGTACGCCCATCATGGCTTCTTTACGTGAACGGCTGACAGCGGTTTGAGAAACGAAGAAAAAGTCCGGTCCGGGGCTGATCAGGGCAACGAAGTGCACCAGCGCCACGGTCAAAAATAGCATCAACATAATTAACTCGCGGGGAAAGAATTCGGTGAGAGATCATCCTGGCACTTTTTCGCCCGGCTGACTACTCCTCATCGTCACCGTCAACGTGCGAGCGGATCAGCGCCATAAACTCTTTGCCGAAGCGTTCCAGTTTGCGCACCCCGACACCGTTAACGCTCAGCATTTCGCCCGGCGAGAGCGGCATTTGCTCCGCCATTTCAATCAGCGTGGCGTCGTTAAATACGACATACGGCGGGATATTCTCTTCATCAGCAATGGCCTTACGCAGCTTGCGCAGTTTGGCAAACAGCTTGCGATCGTAGTTACCGGCGAAGGATTTTTGCATGACGCGCGGCTTCAGCGCCACGATACGCGGCACCGCAAGGAGCAGCGGCGCTTCGCCACGCAGCACCGGACGTGCGGCGTCGGTCAGTTGCAGAGCAGAGTGCTGGGCGATGTTCTGCGTGACCAGCCCAAGGTGAATTAACTGGCGGATCACGCTTACCCAGTGCTCCTGGCTCTTTTCGCGTCCCATGCCGTAAACCTTAAGTTTGTCATGGGCGAACTCGCGGATGCGCTGGTTATTCGCGCCACGGATCACTTCCACCACGTAGCCCATACCAAAGCGCTGGTTAACGCGGCCAATGGTGGACAGCGCGATCTGCGCGTCGTTAGAGCCGTCGTACTGTTTCGGCGGATCGAGGCAGATATCGCAGTTACCGCACGACGCCTGACGCCCTTCGCCAAAATAGTTGAGCAGCACCAGACGGCGACAGGTTTGCGCTTCGGCAAACGCGCCCATCGCATTCAGCTTGTGGCGTTCGATATCCTGCAACGGCCCGGCCGGTTTTTCTTCCAGACATTTACGCAGCCAGCCCATATCCGCCGGATCGTAAAACAGCATCGCTTCCGCAGGCAGACCATCACGCCCCGCGCGACCCGTTTCCTGATAGTAGGACTCAATGTTGCGCGGAATATCAAAATGGACGACAAAACGCACGTTGGGCTTGTTAATCCCCATCCCAAACGCCACCGTCGCCACCACGATTTGCAGATCGTCGCGCTGGAATTTTTCCTGCACCTCGGCGCGCACGCTGTTTTCCAGTCCGGCATGGTAAGCCGCGGCGCTAAAACCCCTCGCCTGGAGCCTGGCCGCAGTGTCTTCCACTTTTGCCCGGCTGTTACAGTAGATGATGCCGCTTTTGCCGCGCTGCTCCTGCGCATAACGCAGTAGCTGGTCGAGAGGTTTGAACTTCTCCATCAGCATGTAGCGGATGTTCGGGCGGTCAAAGCTGCTGATCTGGATAAGGGCATCGTTCAGACCCAGCAGGCGAACGATATCCAGCCGGGTGGTGTCATCGGCAGTGGCGGTCAGCGCCATAAACGGCAGCGCCGGGAAGCGCTGGCGTAAATGACCGAGGGTGGCGTATTCCGGGCGGAAATCGTGGCCCCATTGTGAGATGCAGTGCGCTTCATCGACCGCCAGCAGCACCGGATGCCAGTGGGCGAGATGGTCGAGGAAGTTATCCAGCATCAGGCGTTCAGGCGCGATATAGAGCAGGCGAATTTCACCGTTACGACAGCCTGCCATGACCTGCTGCTGCTGTTCGCGGGTTTGCGTGGAGTTCAGGCACGCCGCCGATACGCCGTTGGCCAGTAGCTGGTCAACCTGATCTTTCATCAGCGAAATCAACGGTGAAACGACAACCGTCAGGCCATCCAGCAACAGCGCCGGAATTTGATAGCACAGGGATTTGCCGCCGCCGGTAGGCATCACGACCAGACTGTCACGTCCTGCCAGCGCCGTATTGATGATCTCTTCCTGGCCGGGGCGAAACTGCTGATAACCGAAGGTTTCTCGCAAAACCCGTTTAGCCAGAGATTCCTGATTCAATACTTCCGCCTGCGCCACATTCACTCCAACCGCCCAAAATAAAAACAGGCGCTATTTTCAGCGCCTGAGAAGGAAACTGCAATGCCTGAGAGTAAATCCTTAGGCCCTGCTTCCAGTTTTATGCTAATCCACCGTTTAAATCAACGCTGTGCCAGCCGGGTCAATACGGCCGCGTCGGAAAGTTAAAACAGATCGTTCAGCATGACGCCCACGCCAACGCGGGTCTGATTGAAGTTGTAATCAATCAGCGATTCGCCATAGCCGCTATATACCTGGGTATAAAAACGCACGTGCTTCGATACCGGATAGCTGACGCCCAGTTCTGCGCCGCCGTAGCCGGTATTCCAGTTGTACTGTCCTTTGGCACTCAGGATCGCTTCGCCCACCTGGTAGCCGAGTCGAAGCTGGTAGTAACCCATATATTTGGTGATATCCGGGTTATCGTCGGTGCTGCCCAGCACGTACCAGGGTTTCACTTCTACCAGCCAGTTACCGTTCTGCGCCATCAGACGGGTATAGGCGCGGTTCCAGCTACGCGATGTGGGATCGGAGCGCCCGTTAGAATCATGGTTATAGCCAAACTCAATGTCGCGCAGCGACCAGTCGCCTAAACGGTAATCGGTCGCAAAGCCGAGGAACAGCTGTGGCTCGTAGTTGGTTTCGCGGAATGGGGAAGATTCTCCGCTATTCGAAAGCTGCCACCATGATTTCTGGGTATAGGACGCGCCCAGCACCGAATTCGGTCCCAGAATGCCGCGCCAGAACGGAAACGCCAGGCTTAGCTGAAATTTCACCTCATCTTTACGCGCATTATCCGACCAGTTATAGGTGTTGATCGCCTCTTTGTTGAGATCGCTGGTCCAGGTATAGAGCAGGTAATTAGAATCATACGGATAAAGCGTGAAAGGATTGTCATGCTCCTGAAGAAGGTTAGCAATGATACTTCCCCGCACCGCTGGCGCATCGTGTACCTCTTTGACCGTGGCTTCCTGCGCGCAGGCAAAAAAGGGCAACAGTGCCGCTATCGCGAACAACCCACCCAGCAACTTACGCATCAACTGTGTTCTCCTGAACAAAACATAAATCATGTAAGTAATTATCTTGGATGCATTCTACAGATTTATTTTTTAGCTGCCTATGAAACCTGTGCGGATCTGGCAATAAACAAAATGAAAGCATAAAATCAACATTTTATTAACTATTAAAAAGATTAAGGCCATATGTCCACCACGCTTACCGCCGAAGAGACCCTCCGCCTGGTGGGGGAGATTTTTGTCTACCACATGCCCTTCAACCGTGCGCTGGGGCTGGAGCTGGATCGCTACGAGAAAGAGTTTGCCCAACTCAGTTTCAATAATCAGCCGATGATGGTGGGCAACTGGGCGCAAAGTATTTTACACGGTGGCGTGATTGCCTCGGCGCTGGACGTGGCGGCGGGGCTGGTCTGCGTCGGCAGCACGCTGACTCGTCACGATACTATCACCGAAGACGAGCTACGCCAGCGGCTGGCGCGCATGGGCACGATTGATTTGCGCGTCGACTACCTGCGGCCAGGGCGCGGTAATCGCTTCACCGCCACCAGCAGCCTGCTGCGCGCGGGTAATAAAGTCGCCGTCGCGCGCGTCGAATTGCATAACGAAGAACAGGTTTACATCGCCAGCGCCACGGCGACGTATATGGTGGGTTGAGCAGGTAAATTCAGGTAAACTGCGGTTACTTTTTTGTAACGAGTTTTCTTCATGACCGATGCCAAACAAACGCGGCAGGGTGTGCTGCTCGCGCTCGCCGCCTATTTTATCTGGGGGATCGCCCCGGCCTACTTCAAACTGATTTACTACGTTCCGGCCAATGAAATCCTGACCCATCGCGTTATCTGGTCATTCTTTTTTATGCTGGCGCTTATCAGCGTCAGCCGCCAGTGGACGCAGGTCAAAAGACTGCTGGCGACGCCGAAAAAGATCCTCCTGCTCGCCCTCTCTGCGGTACTGATTGGCGGTAACTGGCTGCTGTTTATCTGGGCAGTAAATAACCATCACATGCTGGAAGCCAGCCTCGGCTACTTTATTAATCCGCTGGTGAATATCGTGCTGGGGATGATTTTTCTCGGCGAGCGTTTCCGCCGGATGCAGTGGCTGGCGGTGGCGCTTGCCGCCTGCGGCGTGCTGGTACAGCTCTGGACTTTCGGTTCGCTGCCGGTGATCGCGCTGGGGCTGGCGTTCAGTTTTGCCTTCTACGGCCTGGTGCGTAAAAAAATCGCCGTCGATGCTCAGACCGGAATGCTGGTCGAAACCTTATGGTTGCTGCCGGTAGCGGCTATCTGGCTGTTTGGGATCGCTAATAGCGCGACCAGCCATATGGGGCAAAACCCGTGGTCGTTGAATCTGCTGCTGATCGCTGCAGGCGTGGTAACGACCATTCCACTGCTGTGTTTTACCGGCGCGGCGACTCGCCTGCGCCTCTCCACGCTCGGCTTTTTCCAGTATATCGGCCCGACGCTGATGTTTCTGCTGGCGGTAGTGTTCTACGACGAGCACCCGGGTGCGGATAAAATGGTGACGTTTGCGTTTATCTGGGTGGCACTGGCGGTGTTTGTGATGGATGCGCTGTATACGCAGCGGCGGAGAAAATAAAAAAGAGATAACGGGTAGCCTGATGATTCAGGTTACCCGTCAGGGTTATTACAGCCAGTTCTTACGCTTGAAGTACAGGTACGGCGCAAGCCCCGCGAGGATCATAAAGATAATTGCGCCGGGGTAACCAAAGCTCCACTTTAGCTCCGGCATAAACTCGAAGTTCATCCCATAGCTGGACGCCACCAGCGTCGGCGGCAGGAACACCACTGAAACCACCGAGAAGATCTTGATGATGCGGTTCTGTTCAATATTGATAAAGCCCATCGCCGCCTGCATCAGGAAGTTAACCTTCTGGAACAGGGATTCGTTGTGCGGCAGCAGGGACTCGATATCGCGCAGGATCTCACGCGCCTGCTCCAGTTGCCCGCCCGGTAAACGCGCTTTACGCACCAGGAAGTTCAACGCGCGCTGGGTATCCATCAGACACAGGCGAACTTTCCAGCCGATATCTTCCAGTTCCGCCAGCGTCGAGAGCGCTTCGTCGTACTCATCGCCCTGGTGCCCTTCCATAATCACCCGGCTTAGTTTTTCCAGGTCGCTGTAGATGTTTTCAATTTCATCCGCCAGCTGTTCGATTTTGGTTTCGAACAGGTCGAGCAACAGTTCAAAGGCGTTGCCGTCAACCATCAACTGACTGCGCGCACGCATACGGTATAAACGAAACGCGGGCAGTTCGCGTTCACGCAGGGTAAACAGACGGCCTTCGCGGATCGTAAACGCGACGGTAGAGTTACCGGCGTGATCTTCCGCATCTTCGAAAAAGAAGAAAGAGTGAATATGCAGGCCGTCTTCATCTTCAAAAAAACGAGCCGATGCCTCGATGTCTTCCAGTTCGGGGCGGGTGGCCAGGTTCTGACCCAAATCCATTTGCACACGGTGTCGTTCTTCATCGTCCGGCTCGACTAAATCAACCCATACCGAGCTGGCAAGGTGATTGATTTCATCAGCCTCAAGGCGGATCAAACGATTATTTTCCAGTTGAAATGCGCTCAGCATGACCGGGACTCCCAATGCAAAAATTATCGGACAGTTCGGTGGGCACACAGAAACAATTGGGTTTCAGACCATTAAACAGCCTGACTCAGCGCGACGGGAAAAAGAGAAAGTCGCTGACAACCGCTAAGGCTATCAGCAAAAGGGGATAGCCTTAGGAGTTGATCCTGGATGACAGGATAATGAGCCAGTATGTACTGGGTGTGTCCAAGGCGAATGTCCTCTTAGCGTGATCGTGCGCGCATGTTACGCCAGCTATCACGACGGCGTCAACCTGTACCGCAGCTCTTCTCCCGACGCATACATGCCAGCAAAAACTCCCTAAGCGGCTGCAATTTACTGGCTGATTTTCCCACAGGGTTTCTGGCTTTTCATCCCCAGCCATCACTGCTCAATGTGAGTATTCTTGTCCATCACATTATAACGTTTATTCATTTAGTAAATATTTCAAAATCAACAAATCAGAATTCTGTATATATTATTGATTTAATTGTATTTTTTTCGATTTATTTTATTGCTAAATGTCAGGACAATCGCAAAACTAAAGAGGTCGCTGGTCAGATCATCGGCGTATTTATCTCCCTGAATAACAGCAAACAAGGAAGACACATGTACAAAGCCGCACTATTAACCCTTAGCGTCGCGCTGCTGGCCGGGTGCGCCGCAGGCGCGCCGGACACAATGAAGCTCCAGCAGGCAACAGCCACTAAGCTGGGGCTGGGCTCTACGGACGAAGTCACTCTCAGTAATATTCAGCAATCGAAACCCGATATCCTGGGCGGAAGCACGGTGACACTGGACGCCACGACGGCGAAAGGCAGGAAATTCAGTTGCTCGACACTAATGATGCCGAGCCTGAATCCGCTTGAAAAACCAACCTACACTTCATTCGATTGTGCAGCGAAATAAGCATTTGCCATCAACGCCACAGCCGGTGGCGTTGAGTTACACCGTCTCCAGCTTCGCGTAAGCCGCGACCAGCCATTTGATCCCCTGCCCCTGGAATGCCACCTGCAAGCGGCTGTGCTCGCCGCTGCCTTCGAGATTGACAATGGTGCCTTCACCAAACTTAGCGTGACGCACGCGCTGACCCAGCTTGTAACCGGTGTCATTTTCCGTGATGGGCGTGCCAAGCTGTTTATGGCTAACCGGGCGGCTGATGGTAGCGCGCAGGCGGACTTCCTCAACGCACTCTTCCGGCAGCTCGCCGATAAAGCGCGACGGGCGGTGATATACTTCTTTGCCGTACAGGCGTCGGGTTTCCGCGTAGGTTATGGTCAGTTTTTGCATCGCGCGGGTAACGCCGACGTAGGCCAGACGGCGTTCTTCTTCCAGTCGCCCGCCTTCGTCCAGCGACATCTGGCTGGGGAACATGCCCTCTTCCACGCCGACGATAAACACCTGCGGGAACTCCAGCCCTTTGGCGGAATGCAGGGTCATTAACTGTACCGCGTCCTGCCAGGTATCGGCCTGCCCCTCGCCCGCTTCAAGCGCGGCGTGGGAGAGAAACGCCTGGAGCGGCATGAGATCTTCGTCTTCGTCGTTGTAGCTAAACTGGCGCGTTGCCGTCACCAGTTCCTCTAAGTTTTCGATACGCGTCTGGCCTTTCTCGCCCTTCTCCTGCTCATACATCGTCCGCAGGCCGGAGTCTTTGATGACCCGGTCAGTCTGGACGTGCAGCGGCATATCTGACGTTTCCTGCGCCAGCGCGTCAATAAGCTCCAGAAAACGCTGTAGCGCGCTGGCGGCGCGTCCGGCCAGCGCCCGTTCCGCAAGCAGCTCACGACAGGCCTGCCACAGCGTAAGCTGACGTTCGCGTGAAGCCTGACGAATAACGTCCAGCGTGCGATCGCCAATGCCGCGCGTCGGGGTATTAACCACGCGCTCAAACGCCGCGTCGTCGTTGCGGTTAGCGATCAGGCGCAGATAGGAGAGCGCATCTTTGATTTCCTGGCGTTCGAAGAATCGCATACCGCCGTAAATGCGATACGGCATTCCGACCTGCAAGAGCGCCTCTTCCAGCACGCGCGACTGGGCGTTACTGCGGTAGAGAATAGCGCAGTGCTCCAGCGCGCCGCCGCTCTCCTGCCAGGTTTTGATGCGGTTGACCACAAAGCGCGCTTCGTCGAGTTCATTAAACGCGCAGTAAAGGGAAATCGGCTCGCCTTCGCTGCCGTCGGTCCACAGCTTTTTCCCCAGACGCCCGTTATTGTTTTCAATCAGGGCGTTCGCCGCACTGAGGATATTGCTGGTGGAACGGTAGTTTTGCTCAAGGCGAATGGTCTGCGCGCCGGGAAAATCGTTCAGGAAGCGCTGGATATTTTCAACCTGCGCCCCGCGCCAGCCGTAGATCGACTGGTCATCGTCACCGACGATCATCACTTTGCCGGTATCGCCCGCCAGCAGGCGGATCCACGCATACTGAATATTGTTGGTATCCTGAAATTCATCGACCAGGATATTCGAAAAACGCTCACGATAATGTTGCAGGATATGCGGCTTGTTCAGCCACAGTTCGTGGGCGCGCAGCAGCAGCTCGGCGAAATCCACCAGCCCGGCACGATCGCAGGCTTCCTGATAGGCCTGATAGATTTTCTGCCAGGTCTGCTCCACCGGATTGCCGTAACTTTGAATATGATGCGGGCGCAGCCCTTCGTCTTTTTGACCGTTGATGTACCACATGCCCTGACGCGGCGGCCACTGCTTTTCATCGAGGTTCATCGCTTTAATCAGCCGCTTCAGCAGGCGGAGCTGATCTTCACTGTCGAGGATTTGAAAATCCTGCGGTAGCCCGGCATCCAGATGATGCGCGCGCAGCAGACGGTGCGCCAGCCCATGGAAGGTGCCGACCCACATCCCGCCCTGCGAAGTGCCCATCAACTGGCCGATACGGTGACGCATCTCCGCCGCCGCTTTGTTGGTGAACGTCACCGCCATAATCGAGTACGGCGAGCAGTTTTCCACGCTCAGCAGCCAGGCGATGCGATGCACCAGTACGCGCGTCTTGCCGCTTCCCGCTCCCGCCAGCACCAGCATATTGCTGCGCGTCGCGGCTACGGCGTCGCGCTGTTTGTCATTAAGGCTGTCGAGAAGGTAAGAAACGTCCATTGGCACCGCCGGATAAGTGAGAAAGGCGGAAAATCCGCCAAAACCCTGGAATTTTATACAGAACTACTGGTGATTATATCAGCGTGGAGAGGGATGCCAACCGCGAAATTTCAATATGCGGTAACAGGCGGCTATCGGTGGTGCGCATCAGATCGGCGTTTTCCGGCTTGATCCAGCAAGCCTGCATACCACAGCGGATCGCTCCGGCGACGTCAGTGGTTAAATCGTCCCCGACGTGAAGGATTTCACCCGGCGGCACGTTGAGACGCTGTGCCGCCAGATCGTACATATCGCTGAACGGCTTCGAGCGACCGTCCGGCCCGGCGCGCAGAACAAACTGGAAATAGTTGTTCAGGCCGAACAGTTCCGGTTGGGCATTACCGTTAGTGATCGCCACCAGCGGCCATTTTTCGGCAAGCCGCGCCAGCGTGTCGTGGGTTTCCTGTGGCACGTCAATCCGGCTGCGCCAGGTCGCAAAGTTGACCATTGCGGCCTGCGCACCTTCCGCCGCTTCTTCAGCGCTCAGTCCGGCATCCAGCATCGCCTGCTCGATGGCCCGCCGACGCCATTCGGTAACATCATGATAAATCTCTGGTTCTGCCTGACGCAACGCCTGGCGAAGACGCTGAAAATCGCTGTTTTCTAACGCCACCAGCGACGGATGGTAGCTGCGCACGAACGCGAGCGCTTCCTGCTCAGTACGCAGGATCACCGGACGGTTATCGTAGAGGGTGTCGTCGAGGTCAAAAGTGAGGGCTGAGAGGGTCCCCAGCGGTCGGTAAAATCGCATCATTTCCCCCGTTTCGCGCGTGGATGCGCCGCATCGTAGACGGACGCAAGGTGTTGAAAATCAAGATGGGTATAGATTTGGGTGGTCGACAAATTGGCATGGCCCAGCAGTTCCTGCACCCCGCGCAGATCGCCGCTCGACTCCAGCATGTGGGTGGCAAAAGAGTGGCGCAGTTTATGCGGATGCACATGGCTGTTCAGCCCCTGTTTAATGCCCCACTCGGCAAATCGTTTTTGCACGTTGCGCGCCGAGATACGCTTGCCGAGCTTCGATAAAAACAGCGCGTCGTCATCGCCGCCAAACAGACCGCGCAAATCAAGCCAGTGCTCAATCCACTGCACCGCATTGCGACCGATGGGCAGGCGACGTTCTTTGCTGCCCTTACCCATCACCCAGACTTCGCCGGTATCAAGATCCAGATGTTTACAATCCAGCCCGACCAGCTCAGAAAGACGCAGACCCGCGCCGTACATGACTTCCAGCATCGCCCGATCGCGCACCGCCAGCGGATCGTTAAGATCGATATCCAGCAGGCGATTCACATCGTCGACGTCGATATTTTTCGGCAGATGGCGCGGTACCTTCGGGGTTGCAATACCTTTCGCCGGATTTGCCTTCAGTTCGCCCTGGCTAATCAGCCAGTCGAAAAAGCTGCGCAGCGCGGAAAGACGCAGCGCCAGGCTGGTCGGCCCAAGCCCGCTACGGCGGCTACGCACGGCAATATTACGCACCATTGCCGCGTCGCACTGCGGCCAGCTTTGTAGCCCGGCAGCTTCACCGAGGGCGATAATTGCGGCAAGCTGCCGCTGATAATTAAGGAGCGTAACCGGACTAAGCTGGCGCTCAACGCCGAGATAGCGCAGAAAACGCGCTACCGCGCTGAACAGCGGGGAATCGCTCATACGCGCTCAACCCAGCGTTCCAGCAGCGCGGGCAGCATTAGCGCCAGCTCCTGAAGCAGCTGTGTTCCCTGACCCGGCTCGTAGTGGTGGGGATCGCGGCTGCTGAAGATTAGCACGCCCAGATCGCCATCGCGCCCCAGCAATGAGAGCGCCACCGAGCCGATCGCTTTGGCATCCGGCAGCATGACAAGCAGTTCCGGGCCGTTCAGCGAGCCGAGATAATGATGCTCCTGCCCCAGCCGCTGAATGCGCAGCGACTCAAACCCCTGGCGACTGAGCGCCAGGTGCGTAAACCGCGACGGCGCGCCAATGCGCCAGCGATCCGGGAACAGCCGCACCGTTGCGCCTGCCAGCCCCAGCTCGCGCGCCCAGCGGTGAAGGCGATTCAGCATCTCCTCCAGGCTGTCGGCGGCCGCAAGACGATTTTGTAACGTCAGCAGACGATGGAACAGACCTTCGTTGGCGCTGGCCTGCTCCATCAGCAACGTCATGTCATCTTCCATCTGGTTGATGTAATTCCGCGCCCGGACCATATGCCATTCGACCAGCGAGACGGCACCGCGCACCGGATGCGGAACCTGCATCTGCTCCACGATGCGGGCATTGCGAATGAAAAATTCAGGATTTTGCAGCAGATAGTCCACCACGATGCTGTCGTCCAGCACGGCCAGCGTATCCTGTTGCTCTTCCCCAACCTGTTTCATAAGTGAATAAATCCGTCGTAGACGTGTGTTGCCGGGCCGGTCATAAATAGCGGATGGCCCGAACCTTTCCAGGCGATATCAAGACGTCCGCCGGGTAATTCCACGCGGACCTCTTCTGCCAGTAACCCCTGTTGAATGCCCACCGCAACCGCGCCACAGGCACCGCTGCCGCAGGCCTGCGTTTCGCCCGCACCGCGCTCATAGACGCGCAGGCGGATGTGTTCACGACTCACGACCTGCATAAAGCCAATATTGGCGCGTTCCGGGAAGCGCTCGTGGCTTTCCATAATGGGACCCAGGGTTTCCACAGCGGCGACGGTGACATCATCAACCTGAATCACACAGTGTGGATTACCCATCGAAACCACGCCGCAGAGTATGGTTTGCTCTGCCGCCCGCATAATATAGGTTTTTTCCGCTTTGTTAGCGCGAAACGGCACCTGCGACGGTTCAAAATTTGGCTCGCCCATATTGACCCGCACCAGTTCGTCTTCTGTCACGCTGAGCACCATCCGCCCTTTCGCGGTGCTGACGCGGATATCGCGTTTATTGGTCAGCCCTTTCAGGCGCACAAAGCGAGCGAAGCAGCGCGCGCCGTTGCCGCACTGCGCCACTTCACTGCCATCGGCATTAAAGATGCGGTAGTGAAAATCGAGATCGGGATCGTAAGGCGGCTCGACCACTAACAGCTGATCGAAACCCACCCCCAGATGCCTGTCCGCCAGACGGCGGATCAGTTCTGGTGAAAAAAAGAGATTCTGCGTTACCGCGTCGACGACCATAAAATCATTGCCGAGGCCATGCATTTTTGAGAACTGCATTATCTGCTCCATGTGCGCGGGGACAGAACAAAACGATCAGTAGTCAACCTGTGAAGGACCGTCACCCGTTGCGCGATCGTTACGATCTGGCGTGGAGCTTTGCGTTTGCGGCTCAACCTTCTTCGTCGGCGGTGGCGCTTTTTCATCAGCCGGTGGGAAATAGAGCGGCCCTTTCAGACCACAGCCCGTCAGACTGAAGAGCGTGATAAGAACGGCCAGCGAACGGTAAACGTTTTTCATTAAGAGTTGCCTGTAAGTTCATGCTTTCTGCTGTCTATCATCGCAGGAGAAGAGGTAAAAGCAAGCGTTTAGCGGGGATCTTTATAAAATCTGAAATGCGACTCTGTTCTGCTGCAAAGGCAAGATTACGTAGGTGGATGCGTTGTACTGAGCGTTTTGCGATGTCAGGCCGACGTTAACCGGAGTTTCAGAGACTGGCGGTTGCCTTTATACTGTCAGCCTCACTTGCAAGCGGAAAACTCTAATGAACGACAGTGAATTTCATCGCCTCGCCGACCAGTTATGGATGATCATCGAAGAACGCCTGGACGACTGGGATGGCGACAGCGATATCGACTGTGAAATCAACGGCGGCGTGCTGACCATTACCTTTGAAAACGGCAGCAAAATCATTATTAACCGTCAGGAGCCGCTGCATCAGGTATGGCTGGCGACCAAACAGGGCGGCTACCATTTTGACCTGAAAGGCGACGAGTGGGTATGCGACCGCAGCGGGGAAACCTTCTGGGATCTGCTGGAACAGGCGGCGACCCAGCAGGCAGGGGAAGCGGTAAGCTTTCGTTAATATTTTTTGCCGGATGGAGGGGTAACTATCTCATCCGGCGCGTCCATCAGGAGAAATACTGCTGCAACAGCGGCGTGCCGTTATCCTGGTTTGCCGGAGGAATGGTCAGCGGCTGGTTGCGGAACGGGATCACCTGCGCGCGCCCGTCAACTTTTACGATCTGGTAGAACTGCGGCAGGTTGAAGTTGATAAAGCTGGAGCCGTAGGTAAAGCGGTCGTGCGAAGAGGAGTAGAAACGGCTGACGTCACGCACCAGCTCCTCTTTACTGCCTTCACAGTGGTGATAGACCTCGGCGCGGTTGCTCTCGTCGAGGATGTAAATATTGAAGCCGTTGTCGTCACTGGTGCCCTCAAAGAAGAACTGGATGATCCCTTCGCTGGCAAAACCATCGACCACCGCAGGCAGTTCAACCTGATTGGTTTCAACCTGGACCGACAGGCCGTGCAGCTTGTTATGCGAGATCGCGCCGTAAAATTCGATGGCGTTTTCCAGCTTCTGCACAGAAACGTTCAGGCGTTCAAAGAACAATCCCCAGGTCTGACCCGCAACGCGCAGCGCTTTGAAACGCCCGGTTTCCTGACGGGTGCTGGAAAGGCGGAGTTCGACGCATTCGGAAACCAGTTGCTGTACGCGGGTACGGATTAATCCACGCAGATGCTGGCTGTAGCAGAAGACATCAACGCTGTCCGGCGGTGCAGCGTCCTGGTGCATTTTGCCGAGAATCGTTTTTAACGCTTCGATCATCGCTTGCTCACCGTTAAAGTGCAGGGTACGCACTTCATTCCATGAGTTGCGATACAGCAGATCGACGCTGCCCACCAGGCAATTTTGCTGTTCGCCGAAGCTGAACACGTCCAGCTTGCGGAAGTCAAAATGCACGACCTGATTGCGGAACGCCGCCGTCGGATCGTATTCAAGGTTGACGATAATCGCCAGATGGCGGATTTCACATGGGCTGTAGAGCGCTTTCGGCGTCGGCGCAGGCAGGCGCAGCGGGAAATGGTGCGAAACGTCGGCGACCATTTCCTGAAGTTTTGCCAGATCGACCGCATCGTTCCCTTTCACGAATAGCCGGGTGCGCGAGGTCAGCAGGCCGTTAAACCATGCCCAGGCGATCAGCTTATTCAGATAGCGGTTATATTCCAGCGGCTGATGGCTGACGATCGATTCCATATTTGGCGCGCGATTATACAGATACCAGCCGGTACGGTTGGCGCGGCCTGGCGGCACATGGATGAACGTCAGGTTCGGCTCAGAGAGATCCGGGGAAATCTGCGGGTTCACCAGAGTGACTTTACCCGGCAGCGCTTCAAAAGCGGCGTACAGTTTACGCGTCAGCACACCGATATCCTGCGGGCTGGCGGAAACACTAAGGTTATTGCGGCGGGCGAAACGGATAAGATTACGGTAGCTTTGCATCATGGCATCGAGCAGTTCGTTATGCGCTTCGCGCACCTGATCGATTTTCCAGTTTGCCCGGTTATCGAGCATGGCGAGACGCGCTTCGTCCCATCCCCACTCGTTGACTAAATGACTGATCACTTCACGACGCCAGCCGACGCACGCCCGTTCGCGGCTGAGTTTTTCACAGACTTTTAAGTAGAAACATCGACGGACCAGATCAAGGCGCGTGGTGTCTTCAATGGCCGTGAGATAGTGCGTCACGCGCTCCAGCATCATGCAGTAAGGATCGAGGCCGAAAGAGACGATTTCGCCATCGTGCAGGCGCTGTTTGATATCTTTTGCCAGCAGGCGCGTACTGGGATACTCCCACGAATACGCCTCCAGCAGCAGGGTTTTCAACACTGCTTTATACGGGGAGTCGATGCTCTTATAGAGCTGCCACAGACTGGCGCCGAAATACTCTTCGGCAGAAAGCGAGCTGAGGCCGCCGAGATCGAGCCATTCGTTCGGCGTTAATACGCCCTGCGCGTAGAGCGTCATCACGTAGTCGTCGTAATGCTCTTCTTCATCGCCCGGCACCATATTCCACAGAATACGCTTGCCCGCGAGGCGCACGGCGGTGCGGTAAAATTCATCAAGCAGCAGTATATGCTGGGTAGAGCCGCAGTCTTCGCCGCCGAGACTGCCGCTTTCATTGTGGCGGAAGCGGTTTTCGTCGATCAGGAAGAAGCTGACTTCTACGCCCAGCGATGCGGCCCAGCTTTCAAGCAGGCTGCATTTGCGTTGCAGAAGCTGACGCTCTTCGTTATCAAGCCAGGCCTGATGGCAGACCCAGATGTCGAGATCGGAGGAACAGCTCTGCCCTACCGACGAAGTGCTGCCCATGGAGTAAATACCGGTAATCGGCAGTTCACCTTTCGGCGACTCCTGTGGCGGCATTCCACGGTGCAGTTCGAGTTCATCAAGGTAGTGGCGTTGAGTTTCATCAGGCGTGTAAAAGCAGATGCCCTGGGGAACGTTACCGTCGAGGTAACCCGGCATCAGCGGGTGGTGATAATGCAACAATGTCGGCAGTAGACTGTAAACCTGCTGGAAAGCGGGCCCCATAGCAGCCAGCGCGCGATCGACACGCAGTTGGTTTATGGCATCCAGTCTCTGTTTCAAAGTCTCAATATAGAGGTACAAGACATATCGCCTGATGTTTGAAATCTGCTGTCAGAAACGTCAACAGGAGATTTCAGAAATTCCAGTAAACGTCCAGCTTGTCGTCCTTCTTTAATGTAGAAGCTGGACGAACAAATGGCTTAAAACGTGATCAATCTAACACCTTGCGCATTGACCGTAAAGAAAGATGCACTACATACAAAGTGTAGCACCGTTTAACGGCAATAAACGCAGCTCTGCGCGCTACCTTTACCGTCGGCCAGACCGCGAAAACTGACATCCCGAAGACAACAGTGTTAGGATGGTTAGCAGATGATAATGACGGTAACAAGCATGTTAGACAATGTTATAAGAATTGCCACGCGCCAAAGCCCGCTGGCGCTATGGCAGGCACATTATGTCAAAGATCGCCTGATGGCCTGCCATCCAGGGCTGACGGTTGAGCTGGTGCCGATGGTCACTAAAGGCGACGTAATCCTTGATACGCCGCTGGCTAAAGTCGGCGGTAAAGGGCTGTTCGTTAAA
The DNA here is from genome assembly GCA_002421005.1 of Enterobacteriaceae bacterium UBA5654. Classification (GTDB taxonomy): domain Bacteria; phylum Pseudomonadota; class Gammaproteobacteria; order Enterobacterales; family Enterobacteriaceae; genus Superficieibacter. The sequence goes on from DIJC01000011.1 coordinate 46,371, forward strand.
GAACTTGAGCAGGCACTGCTGGATAACCGCGCCGATATCGCCGTTCACTCAATGAAAGACGTTCCCGTTGAATTCCCGCTGGGGCTGGGGCTGGTGACGATTTGCGAGCGCGAAGATCCGCGCGATGCCTTCGTCTCTAACCGTTACGAGTCTGTAGATGCCCTGCCGGTCGGCAGCGTGGTAGGCACCTCAAGTTTACGTCGCCAGTGCCAGCTTGCCGCACAGCGCCCGGATCTGGTGATTCGCTCCCTGCGCGGTAATGTGGGTACGCGCCTGAGTAAGCTCGACAACGGCGAGTATGACGCCATTATTCTGGCCGTCGCGGGTCTGAAGCGGCTGGGGCTGGCGTCGCGCGTGCGGGTGGCGCTGCCGCCTGAACTTTCTCTGCCCGCAGTTGGTCAGGGCGCGGTAGGCATTGAATGCCGGATGGATGACGATCGCACGCGGGAACTGCTCGCGCCGCTGAATCACGTCGAAACCGCGATCCGGGTGAAAGCAGAACGCGCGATGAATACCCGTCTTGAAGGCGGCTGTCAGGTGCCAATTGGTAGCTATGCTGAAATCGTCGAAGGTGAAATCTGGCTGCGCGGGCTGGTAGGCTCGCCGGACGGTTCGCAGGTGGTGCGCGGCGAACGCCGTGGCAAGCCGGAAGAAGCGGAACAGATGGGCGTTTCGCTGGCAGATGAACTACTCGATAACGGCGCGCGTGACATTCTGCGCGCGGTCTATCAGGGAGAATCACCTGCATGAGCATCCTGGTCACCCGCCCCACGCCGCAAGGCGAAGAGTTAGTGAGCCGACTGTGCGCGCTCGGGCAGGTGGCGTGGAGTTTTCCGCTGATTGAATTTACGCCAGGCCGTGAGCTGGCGCAGTTGCATTCCCGGCTGGCGGCGCTCGGTGCGGGCGATTTGCTTTTTGTCCTCTCCCGGCACGCGGTGGAATTTGCTCATGCGCAGCTTCAGCGGGAAGGCGCTGGCTGGCCTTCGTTACCGGACTATTTTGCTATTGGTCGCACCACCGCGCTGGCGCTGCATACGGTGAACGGATTTGATATTCATTATCCGCAGGATCGGGAAATCAGCGAAGTGTTGCTACAATTACCTGAATTACAGAAAGTTGCAGGTAAGCGGGCGCTGATCCTGCGCGGCAACGGCGGGCGCGAACTGTTAGGGGAAACTCTGACCGCACGCGGCGTTGATGTCGAGTTTTGTGAATGCTATCAACGTAGTGCAAAACATTACGATGGTGCGGAAGAAGCGATGCGCTGGCAGACGCGCGGAGTGACGACGCTGGTCGTCACCAGCGGCGAAATGCTGCAACAGCTTTGGTCGCTCATTCCGCCATGGTATCGCGAGCACTGGTTACTCCGCTGTCGGCTGATAGTCGTCAGCGAGCGTCTGGCGCACCTCGCCCGGGAGCTGGGCTGGCAACATATTCAGGTCGCTGATAACGCTGACAACGATGCGCTGCTACGCGCATTACAATAAATCTCATAATGGGAAGCCATAATGACGGAACAACAGAACTCCTCTGCCGTGGTTGATGAAACCAGGGAGGCCGTGGAAATCACGCCACAGCCAGAAAAAGCTGAGAAGAAAGGCAAAAACAATACGCCGCTGGTGCTGAGCGTCGTGGCGATTGCCATTGCGCTGGCTTCCGGTGTGGGCCTGTATAGCTGGGGAAAACAGCAGGCGTCCAGGCAAAATGCAAGCAACGATGCGCTGGTCAGCCAGTTAACCGCGCTGCAAAAAGCCCAGGAGTCGCAGAAAACCGAGCTGGAAGGCATCATCAAACAGCAGGCGTCCCAGCTTGATGAATCGAAGCGTCAGCAGGATGCGCTCACGAAAGAACTTGATGAAGTTCAGCAGAAAGTGGCGACCATCTCCGGTAGCGATGCCAAAACCTGGCTGCTGGCGCAGTCGGATTTCCTGGTCAAGCTCGCCGGACGTAAGCTGTGGAGCGATCAGGACGTCACTACGGCGGCTGCACTGCTGAAAAGCGCTGACGCCAGCCTGGCGGACATGAACGATCCGAGTCTGATTACCGCCCGCCGGGCCATCACCGATGATGTCGCCAGCCTGTCCGCCGTTTCACAGGTGGATTATGACGGCATCATTCTCAAGCTGAATCAGCTCTCCAACCAAATTGATAATCTGAGCCTGGCAGACAACAACGACGATGATTCGCCGATGGACTCTGACAGCGATGAGCTTTCCAGCTCCCTGAGCGAATGGCGCGTTAACCTGAAGAAAAGCTGGCAGAACTTTATGGACAACTTCATCACCGTGCGCCGCCGTGATGAAACCGCCGTGCCGCTGTTGGCACCGAATCAGGATATTTACCTGCGCGAAAACATTCGCTCCCGTCTGCTGGTTGCCGCTCAGGCGGTGCCGCGTCATCAGGATGAAACCTACAAGCAGGCGCTGGATAACGTCTCTACCTGGGTGCGCGCCTACTTTGATACTAATGATGCCACCACCAAAGGTTTTCTTGATGAACTGGAGGCGCTGAGCCAGCAAAGCATCACGATGGACGTGCCGGAAACGCTGCAAAGCCAGCCGATTCTGGAAAAGCTCATGCAGACACGCGTGCGTAATCTGTTGGCCCAGCCTGCGGCCAATGCTGAACCCGCGCCTGCCGCTGCGCCACAAGGAGAGTAATCATGTTAAAAGTATTGTTGCTCTTCGCATTGCTGCTGGCGGGCATCGTGCTTGGCCCGATGGTGGCCGGGCATCAGGGTTACGTGCTGATCCAGACCGATAACTACAATATTGAAACCAGCGTCACCGGCCTGGCGATTATCCTCGTCGTCGCGATGGTGGTGCTGTTTGCCGTGGAATGGCTGCTGCGCCGCATTATGCGCACCGGGGCGCATACCCGTGGCTGGTTTACCGGACGCAAACGTCGTCGCGCCCGTAAGCAGACCGAACAGGCGTTGCTGAAACTGGCGGAAGGCGATTATCAGCAGGTTGAGAAACTGATGTCGAAAAACGCCGATCACGCCGAGCAGCCGGTGGTGAACTATTTGCTGGCAGCGGAAGCGGCGCAACAGCGCGGCGATGAAGCTCGGGCCAATCAGCATCTGGCGCGGGCGGAAGAACTGGCAGGCAACGATGTGATCCCGGTAGATATCACCCGTACCCGTCTGCATCTGGCGCGAAATGAGGATCACGCGGCACGCCGCGACGTTGACCGTTTACTGGAGGTCGCGCCGCGCCACCCGGAAGTGCTGCGCCTGGCTGAACAGGCGTATATCCGTACCGGCGCCTGGAGCTCGCTGCTGGAGATTATCCCGTCGATGGCGAAAGCCGACGTGGGTGATGAAGAGCATCGCGCCGCGCTGGAAGAGCAGGCGTGGATTGGCCTGATGGATCAGGCGCGCGCCGATCAGGGCAGCGACGGACTGAAAGCCTGGTGGAAAAATCAGAGCCGTAAGACGCGCCGTCAGATCCCATTACAGGTGGCGATGGCGGATCACCTGATTGAGTGCAACGATCATGACACCGCCCAGCAGATCGTCATCGACGGCCTGAAACGTCAGTACGACGATCGCCTGACGCTACTCATCCCGCGTCTGAAAACGAACAATCCTGAGCAACTGGAAAAAATCCTCCGTCAGCAGATCAAAACGGCGGGCGACCGTCCGCTGCTGTGGAGTACGCTCGGCCAGTCGCTGATGAAGCACGGTGAGTGGCAGGAAGCGAGTATCGCTTTCCGCGCCGCGTTAAAACAGCGACCGGATGCGTTTGATTACGCCTGGCTTGCTGATTCCCTCGATCGCCAGCACAAACCGGAAGAAGCGGCCGCCATGCGTCGCGACGGTCTGCTGCTGACCCTGCAAAATAATCCCCAGCCATAAAAAAACGCCTGCTCTGAAACCAGAGCAGGCGTTAAAACAGGTCTGTTTGACAACATAAATGGGTGCTTCACTCAACGTTATGTCCATGATGTTTGATGAGGCCGAAGCGACATCTGGCAGGTGGACGATAAGCACCATAAGCGGCTCTGCATCATTCCTGAGTTTATGAGGCCAGAAGGCGAACATAAGAGGTGGAATGAGCATCTACATGTCAGATTATTACACAACGCAGCGGGATGTGTCATCCGGGTTGCCCACTTACGGACTATTCTGTACGCCACAGGCCAGTCTGCGGAACGCCAGCAGAGTGCGCACTTTTACCGACGATAACACCGGCTATTCATAAAAAACTGACGCTGTTCATTGTGGAGCAGTGCGGGGTAGATTTTTGCGGCATTTATTGCGCGGGGAAGGATTACACAGACGCGGGCAGACAGCCGCAGAAAACAAAAAACCCCGCCGAAGCGGGGTTCAAAATTGGTCGGCGAGAGAGGATTCGAACCTCCGACCCACTGGTCCCAAACCAGTTGCGCTACCAAGCTGCGCTACTCGCCGANNTCCGCCACCTTCGCATTCCACAAAACGCTTAAATTAATGGGGTGGCTAATGGGATTCGAACCCACGACAACCGGAATCACAATCCGGGACTCTACCAACTGAGCTATAGCCACCACTGAAATCTTTTTTTACGCGGTATTAAAACCACCGCAGCTCCAGCACCGGGTTAATGGTGCGCCCGACAGGATTCGAACCTGAGACCTCTGCCTCCGGAGGGCAGCGCTCTATCCAGCTGAGCTACGGGCGCTTAGCGCCGTTGCGGGGGTGGATAATACGGACTTCCCACCCCTCTGTCCAGTGCCTTTTTAAATAAAATGCGCGTTTGGTCAGGCTTTGCGCACTTTGCTGCTTATTACTTCACTTTTTCCGTCACGCTAAAGCGATTAAGGCCGAAAACCTTGTAAATCACCGTCACGGCAGCCATGAAAATAATCCCGACAAACAGCGACATACGCGTGTCTTCGTTAAAGCCCATGCCAATCAGCACGCAAATCAGAAAAGCCATTGTTAAGTAGTTGGCCCACGGAAACAGCACTGAACGGAACGGATGGCTGGCAATCGCCGCCTGATGCGCACGGCGGAAACGCAGCTGGCTAATCAGGATCACAAACCACGGAACCATCCCCGGCAGCACGCTGGCGCTATAAACATAAACGAATACGCGCTGCGGATTGGGAATAATGTAGTTCAGGCACGAGCCGATAAGCAGGATCACAATGGAGACCGCCACGCCCGCCACCGGCACGCCGCTGCGCGAAACTTTCCCCATCGCCGCAGGCAACTGGCGGTTTTTCGCCAGCGCGTAGAGCATACGACCGCAGCTGTACATCCCGCTGTTACAGCCGGAAAGCGCTGCCGTCAGCACCACAAAGTTGATAATGCCCGCTGCGGCGGTAATACCAATCTTTGCAAAGGTAAGCACGAACGGGCTGCCGTTAGAGCCGATTTCATTCCACGGGAAAATGGTAACGATAACGAAAATGGCACCCACGTAGAAAATCAGGATCCGCCATAGCACCTTGCCAACTGCGCTGCGCAGCGTGACCTGCGGATTTTTCGCTTCGCCAGCGGTAATGCCGATCAGCTCAACGCCCTGGTAGGACGCCACCACGATACACAGCGCCGTCAGAAAGCCTTTCCAGCCGCCTGCGAAGAAGCCGCCGTGCTCGGTCAGATTGCCAAATCCAATGCTCTGCCCGCCGTTGCCGAAGCCAAAGAAGATAACGCCCAGACCGACGACGATCATGACAATAATGGTGGTGACTTTGATCATCGCGAACCAGAATTCGATTTCGCCATACAGACGCACCGCCGCCAGGTTAGCCAGCGCCACCAGCCCCACGGCAATCAGCGCGGGTATCCATTGCACCATATCCGGGAACCAGAACTGGACGTAAACCCCTATCGCGGTGATCTCCGAGATGCCCACCGCCATCCACATAAACCAGTACGACCATGCGGTAAGGTAGCCAAAAAATGGACTCATGTAGCGGTGTGCGTAGACGGCGAATGATCCGGTGACCGGTTCAAGGAACAGCATTTCGCCCATCGATCGCATAATGAAGAAGACGAACAGGCCCGCAATAATATAGGCCAGCAGAACGGATGGCCCGGCCCACTTCAGGGTGCTTGCCGCTCCCATAAACAGGCCCACGCCGATGGTGCCCCCAAGGGCGATCAGTTCGATATGTCGGGCTTCAAGTCCTCGCTGAAGCTCCGGTTGTTTTTCTGACATAAATCCTCTGTGCTTGCAATTTTCCGGGCGTTGCCGGTTCTAGTTATGAGTAAGAACTTATTCTTATGCGAATAAACGCGCACGAATGGTTTAACAATTTTCGCAAAATGGCAAACAAAGGATGAAAAGAAGTGAATGTATTGCACAATTAACCAGCAACACATTCACCAGAGAATAGTTACATCTTGTTGGTATAATGCCAGGAAAGGTATCGCAGCAGGCGGATCTGGCGGGAAAGACGACTCGGCTGGGAAAGCAGGCGATACAGCCATTCCAGCCCCAGGTTTTGCCACACTTTCGGCGCACGCTTAACGTGACCGGTAAAAACATCATAGGTGCCGCCGACGCCCATATACAGCGCATCAGGGTGGATCAACCGGCAGTCGCGCATCAGGATTTCCTGTTTTGGCGATCCCATTGCCACGGTGACGATTTTCGCCCCGCTGTCGCGGATGCGTTCAAACAGCGCAGGCCGCTGCTCTGCGGTGAAGTAGCCATCCTGACTGCCGACGATATTGACGTTCCACTGCGCACGCAGTTTTGCCTCGGTTTGTGCCAGCACTTCCGGCTTGCCGCCCAGTAAAAATACCGGCGTACCTTCCGCCCCTGCGCGCGCCATCAGCGCTTCCCACAAGTCGGCCCCGGCGACGCGGGAAACCTGCGCCTGCGGGTATTTTTTACGTACCGAACGCACCACACTGATCCCGTCGGCATATTTAAATTCCGCCGCCTCAATCAGCCCGCGTACCTCGGCATTGTCTTCCACTGCCAGCATTTTTTCCGCATTAATCGCGACCAGCGTTCCCTTCCTGAGTTCGCCATCGGCATAGAGATAATCCAGCGCGTGCTGCATATCACGCCAGCCGATGAGTTCCAGACCACGCAGGGTGTAAGTCGGAGCGGAGGTGATAGTTGTCATGAGTATCCTTATCAGACCTGAGGGTGCGTCAGCGGTCTTAAACGTCGCTGGATCAGGCCCGCGCTTTCAAACAGCCAGTACAACAGTTTAGCTGCCAGCAAGCACAGGCCGAAGATGACCAGGAAAAAGACCACGCGCGAAACGAATGAATCCAGCCCTTCCCGCGCCAGCACAATCATATTGAAGATAGCGCCAAAGCAGAAGCTGTGCAGGATCGCCGCTTTATAGCGATTGGTTTCCCGGTTGCCCAGCATGTAAAGCCAGTCAAACCACTTGATGATAAGCCCGACGGTCACTGCGCCCAGCGGAATAAACCAGGCTCCGCCCATGACCACCAGCGAGCCAATCAGCGTGGGAGAAATCGCCAGCCCGGAATGGTTGTTGAGCACTTCCCAGGTAAAGTAGTTGGCGGTGTTCAGCACAATCCCCGGACGATCCGGCCACAGCCAGGTGGGAATGAACACGTAGAAATCGCGCACGATCGGTGCCAGCCCCTGAAACTCGATTTTGTCGTAGTTTTGCAGCAGCAGCGCCAGATTCTCCCACGGGGAGAAGGTATCGCGCGTCAGATACAGGAAGGTATAAAACGCTTCGTCACCGCTGACATCCAGCCCATAGCGCTTCAGCGCCAGCCAGAACATGCCAACAATGCCAAACGCGCCCGCCGCCGCCAGCATCCACAGTGAGATCCAGCCGCGAATAATGCCGATGAACAGGAAGATGGCAAAGGCAATAATAATATTGGCGCGCGTGCCGCCGACGATCATATAGGTCAGCATCCCGAAGGCGACGGTGCTGACGAGGAAAAACAGCCACGCCTTGCTATCCTGACGCAGGAAATAAACCACCAGCATGGCCGGGATAAAGAAGTAGAAAAAGCGCTTCAGCGCCACGCCCGACACTTCGCTGGAGAAAATCTGGCTGTAGGAGTGCAGGCGGAACAGCAGAAAGCCGTTGTGCATGAAGAAAACGCCGACGCTCAGCAGCGCAATACCTGCCAGTAGCAGCCACGTCAGGTGCGTTTCTACCCGGTTCATGGTGAACAGGGCTGGTCGGGGCGTATCGCGATTCACCGACCGCAGCCGTGTTTTATAGGTCACGTAGTAAACCGCATAAAAGCAGACCGCCGCCAGTAGCGCCTGAAGCAGGATATCAGGCGGTGCCACGGCCACGTCAAAACGAAACGCCAGGGTACAGGTGAGCGGGAAGCCGAAGAAAAACGTCAGCAAAAACAGCAGTGAAAAGAAGACGTTAAAGTTAAAGCGCACGCGGCGAAACTCCAGGTACGTCAGCGTCGCGATAAACAACGTGGAGAGTAGCCAGACAACCAACAGGCCGCAGAACTGCATCTGACTCATGCTTGCTCTCCTGCTGCGATACGCAGCGCCTGATGCCAGGGTGCCAGATAGTTAGGCCGGAAGAAGGCAATATTATTTTTATCCACCAGCGCCAGCTGGCGCTGTGCTTCGCGCACCACGGATTCATTCAGCGTATCGGTGGTGAACAACACCGGAATATGCTGCTCTGTCATATCCTGCCAGAACGGGTTTTCCCGGTTGAGCACGCAGGGAACGCCCGCCTGGATCAGCAGGCACAGGGTGCCAATACCCTGCTGGCGGGCAAAAATAAAGTAGCCCAGATCGCAGCGTTTCAGCAGCGCAAGATAATCGTTAAATTCGAGCTTATCGCTGAGGATTTGCAGATTTTCCGCGCTGAACAGCGCCAGCCCCGCCTCACGCACTTCGTTAATGTAAGCGTCGTTGTGCGGCGGATACCCCATCGGCACAATCACCGTGACCGTATCGCCAAACTGCTGATGCACCGCCTTTAACGCGGCAATATGATCGTTGCTGCGGTCGCCGGAGTTGCCGACCAGAATCGTCAGCTTGCCGTCACGCTGGATGTCACTCGCCATATCGTTTAGCGACGGCTCCATGCGCGTCGGGAAGTAGAGCAATTCACCGCGCACGTTGGGATGACGACTGGCGAAGTGGCTTAAGTCGCCCCTGGTGGCAAATACGCAGCCCACGCGCCCCTGCGCTATCCGGCGCAGAGGGTAGAACAGGCGAAATTTCAGCCCGCCGGAGACTTCATAAAGATCGGCCCCCCAGATATGCCAGCTCACCTGCTGCGGTTTAATACCGCCGCTTAGCAGCGCCAGCCACAATCCGGTATTAAACTGACCGTGAAAGAAGAAGCACTGCGCGCGGTTGGCTTTTGCTCTGGCGATGACCGCCTCCGCCAGCGCTTTTTTACCCGGATAAAAGGTTAACGCCAGCGCCGGAAACGCGGTCCCGGTGCTCTCATCACCCACGACCATAAACTGGCGTGCGTGCTCACCGGTGGCGGCAAGCTCATCGTTAAAGAACCGCAGAACGGTCTGATTATGATGCGGGATATCCGATCCCAGTACGTGTATCAGTGCAGTCATGCCCGTTTACGCCAAAGTAAAAATACACCGCTACAGAGCGTGAAATAAACGATATAAGTCGCCATGTAAGCCTGCGCCGCGCCCAGCGCGCCATGAGCCGGGATCAGCCAGTGCGAAAAGGCCATCAGCAACGCGAACTGGCTGATTTCAGCCAGGATATAAAATCGCAGCGAGGCTTTGGCTATCACCAGATAACCATAAACGTAAGCGCCCACTTTCAGTACATCACCCACCAGTTGCCAGGCGAAGAGATCGCGCATGGCGGTAAATTTGGTCGAGAACAGCAGCCATATCGCGAAATCGCGCAGCAGCCAGACGGTAAGGCTGGCGACCGCAACCGCAGGCAGGACAAACTTCAGCGAGCGGACAATTTCGCGGCTAATCTCCTGCTTTGCCGTCAGTCGAGAAAGCGTAGGCAGCAGGTAGACGCTAAACGAGGCGGTGATAAATTGCAGGTAAGCATCGGAAATACTGCTCACGCCCTGCCAGATCCCCACGTCATCCCAGCTATAGTGCGCTGCCAGCAGGTTTCGCATCATCACGTAGGCGACCGGGAGCGTTACCGAGGTGATCAGCGCCATCAGGGTAAATTTGCCCAACTGCCCCGCCAGCCAGCGATCCCACTGCGGTTTCAGGTAGCGAAACGGGATCGCCCGCCGCTTACCTAATACCAGCGCCGCCGGAAGCACCACCAGCGCAGGCACTAGCGCCAGGCCCAGCAGCGCGCCTTCATAGCCGCCAACCCGGTAGCAGCCGTAATAGGCCACCACTCCGATGATACTGCCGGAAATCAGCGCCAGCGCATTGCCCGCCGCGTCGCGAAAGCCTTTAATCAATGCCAGCAGCAGGTTAGCCCACGCAATCCCCATTTGTACCAGCGCGACCAGTCGTACCAGCCCCTGATAATGGGTGTGACCGAATAATCCCTGGCTGATTGGCGCAGCGGCGAGTAAAAACACCAGCGCCAGCAGCGTGGAAAACCCCAGCACCATTGCCGACGAGGTACCCACCACTTTTTGCAGCTGCGGCGGATCGTCATGGGACTGGGCGACAAATTTCGTCACGCCGTTAAATATTCCCGCTCCGGCGAGAACGCCGAGAACCGTGACCAGCTGGCGGAAGTTACCCGCCTGACCCACCCCTGCCGGGCCGTAAGTGACCGCCAGTAGCTTTACCACCAGCAGCCCCGCACCGATTTTCACCAGCGTGGACGCGGCAGTCCACACTGAAGCCTTCGCCAGCGACATCTCAGGCGAAATAACTTAATAGCGAGTTGATCACCGTGCGCTGATTAACAGGAGCCAGGTTAAAGAACAGCGGCAGGCGAAGCAAACGCTCACTTTCGCGCGTGGTATAGCGATCTTCCCCGAAGAATTCGCCAAACTGTTCGCCCGCCGGAGAATCATGCAGCGGGATGTAGTGGAACACCGCGAGAATTTCCGCTTCCTTCAGCCAGGCAATCAGACGGCTGCGATCTTCAATATCGCGCAGTTTGATATAAAACATGTGGGCGTTATGCACGCACTCTGTCGGGCAGGACGGCAGTTCAATGCGCCCGGCCTTCGCCAGCGGAGCCAGCGCGTCGTGGTAGGTCTGCCACAGCGCGAGCCGCTGCTGGTTAATGCGGTCCGCCGCTTCCAGTTGCGCCCACAAATAGGCGGCCTGAAGATCCGCCATCAGATAGCTGGAGCCAATGTCACGCCAGGTGTATTTATCGACCTGACCCCGGAAGAACTGGCTGCGGTTGGTCCCTTTTTCACGAATGATTTCCGCCCGCTCGATCAGCTTACGATCGTTAATCAGCGTCGCGCCGCCTTCACCACCGGCCGTGTAGTTTTTGGTTTCATGGAAGCTGAAACAGCCGATATGCCCGATGGTGCCCAGCGCGCGGCCTTTGTAAGTAGACATCACGCCCTGCGCGGCATCTTCAACCACAAACAGGTCATGTTTTTTGGCAATTGCCATGATGGTGTCCATCTCGCAGGCCACACCCGCGTAATGCACCGGCACGATGGCGCGGGTTTTTTCGCTGATGGCTGCTTCAATCAGCGTTTCGTCGATGTTCATGGTATCCGGGCGGATATCGACAAAAATGATTTTTGCCCCGCGCAGCGCGAAGGCGTTAGCGGTGGAGACAAAGGTGTAGCTTGGCATGATGACTTCATCACCGGGAGCGATATCCAGCAGCAGCGCCGCCATTTCCAGCGAGGCGGTGCAGGACGGAGTCAGCAGCACTTTGGCGCTGCCAAAACGCTGCTCCATCCACTGCTGACAGCGGCGGGTGTAGCCGCCGTCGCCGCACAGCTTGCCGCTGCCCATCGCCGACTGCATATACTCAATTTCCGTGCCCACCACGGGAGGCGCATTAAATGGGATCATCTTGTCACCTGTATAGCCAGAAAGCGGTACTCTCTACGTTGGCACCGCTTTGAATGTAACGTTTAAGCGCGGCGGTGTTGCCCGTCTGGGTCGCCACCCGCAATGTTTTTAGCTGACGCGCCTGCGCCCAGCCAAGCGCTGCCTGCATAAGCTCAGCGCCCGCGCCGCGCCCTGCCAGCAGGCCGATGCGCGCATCGGTTTCCCCGAGCTGGCGCAGGGAGACATAGCCGCGAATATCGCCAGCGGGCGTCCGTAACAGCAGGCACTGGTGATCGAAAGTGCCGCGCACCGCGTTTTCAATCCACTGTGCGTAGAAACGTCCGCTGTCCTGCGGTGCATACCACGGCGCACGAAAGCGGCTTAGCGCAAAGTCCCGTGCCGCAAGGGCGCGCAGCGCGGGGATATCATCGGCACCCGCAACCTCAGCGCGAACGGTGACGTCCGGCGGGACCACCAGCGATAAATCAACTTCACCTTCAACCAGGCGAAAACCGAGTTGCTGAAGTGCGTCCAGCCAGTCGGCGCGTCCGGCGGGGATCTTTGCCTGTACCCGCGCCCGGCCTGCCAGCGCATCGGCGGTCAGTTCCGGCGCGTCATCGTCAAAACGCACGATGGCGCTTTGCAGGCCAAAAAACTGGCTTTCCCAGTCGAGTGGCTCAACGCGGGCACGGACGGTCAATGCCAGACGCCTTTGGTATCGACGATGTACTGCTGGCGCAGACTGTCGCCGCTGATGGCTTTAAATTCATTGTGATCGACCAGCATCACCAGCACATCCGCGCTGTCCAGCGCCTGCTGAACATCCACCAGCGTACAGTGACCGTCGAGCTTTTTCGGCAATTGATGAATATTAGGCTCCACCACCAGCGTTTCGCCGCTGTGCCAGCGGGCGATCTGTGCGGCAATCGCCATCGCCGGGCTTTCGCGCAGGTCGTCGATATTGGGCTTAAAAGCCAGTCCGAAACAGGCGATTTTAATGTCGCTGGCGCGCTTGCCGCTGGCGGTCAGGCAATCGGCAAGCGCCGCTTTAACCTGGTCGAGCACCCAGAGAGGTTTGTGATCGTTCACTTCACGCGCAGTGCGGATCAGCCGCGCCTGCTGCGGGTTCTGCGCAACGATAAACCACGGGTCAACGGCGATACAGTGGCCGCCGACGCCGGGGCCAGGCTGGAGAATATTCACGCGCGGGTGGCGATTTGCCAGGCGGATCAGTTCCCAGACGTTAATCCCCTGATCGGCGCAAATGAGCGATAATTCATTCGCAAATGCGATGTTAACGTCGCGGAAGCTGTTTTCAGTCAGCTTGCACATTTCGGCAGTGCGTGAGTTTGTCACCACGCACTCACCTTCAAGGAAGATTTTGTACAGTTCGCTGGCGCGCGCGGAGCACACCGGCGTCATGCCGCCAATCACGCGGTCATTTTTAATCAATTCGACCATCACCTGGCCAGGCAGCACGCGCTCCGGGCAGTAAGCGATATTGACATCCGCCTGCTCGCCCGCCTGCTGCGGAAAGGTCAGATCCGGGCGCATTTCCGCCAGCCATCCCGCCATCTGCTCGGTCGCGCCGACCGGAGAGGTGGATTCGAGGATCACCAGCGCACCTTTTTTCAGCACCGGGGCGATGGATTTTGCCGCCGCCTCAACGTAAACCATATCCGGCTCATGATCGCCTTTAAACGGCGTCGGCACCGCTATCAGCCACGCGTCGGCTTCCACCGGCGTGGTGCTGGCGCGCAGGTAACCGCCTTCGACCGCCGCTTTGACCACGCTGTCCAGATCCGGCTCAACGATGTGGATCTGCCCACGGTTGATGGTATCCACGGCATGCTGATTGATGTCCACGCCCACCACCTGCTTTTGCCGTGACGCAAAGGCGGCGGCGGTCGGCAGCCCGATGTAGCCCAGTCCAATAACGGAAATGGTAGAGAAACTCATAGCGTTACCTGATTATTTTTCAGTGCGTCTAAAATACGTTCACAAGCTTTGCCGTCCCCGTATGGGTTGTGGGCGCGGCTCATGGCCTGGTATTCCTCTTCGTCATACAGCAGGCGCGTCACCTGCGCGACGATATCCTCACGGTCGGTTCCCACCAGCCGCACCGTCCCGGCTTCGACGGCCTCCGGGCGTTCGGTGGTATCGCGCATCACCAGCACCGGTTTACCCAGCGAAGGCGCTTCTTCCTGGATGCCGCCGGAATCGGTCAGGATCAGCCAGGCGTGATTCATCAGCCAGACGAACGGCAGGTAATCCTGCGGCTCAATCAGGATCACGTTATCAATGTGTCCAAGAATGCGGTTAACCGGCTCGCTGACGTTCGGGTTCAGATGGACCGGATAGACGATTTGCACATCGCGATTTTGCGCGGCAATGTCTGCCAGCGCCTGGCAGATCTGCTCAAAGCCTTCACCAAAACTTTCACGGCGATGCCCGGTGACCAGAATCATTTTCTTGCCGTTGCTGAGGAACGGATAACGCGCGGTCAGTTCACCGCGCAGTTTTTCATCGGCCATCACCCGGTCGCGCACCCAGAACAGCGCATCAATGACGGTATTACCGGTCACGAAAATCTGCTCATCAAGGGTGTTTTCGTCCAGCAAATTCTGGCGCGAATTCTCCGTGGGCGCAAAATGCCATGTGGCCAGCCGTCCGGTCAGCATCCGGTTCCCTTCTTCCGGCCATGGCGAGTTAAGATCGCCGGTGCGCAGTCCCGCCTCAACGTGACCGACCGGAATGCGCTGATAAAACGCCGCCAGGCTGGTCGCAATGGTGGTAGTGGTGTCGCCATGCACCAGCACCACGTCTGGCTTGAAGGATGCCAGAATCGGTTGCAGCCCCTGCAAAATGCGGCAGGTGATCTCAGTTAATCCCTGCCCCGGACTCATAATATTGAGATCGTAATCCGGGACGATAGAAAAGAGGTGCAGCACCTGATCGAGCATCTCCCGATGCTGCGCGGTGACGCATACTTTCGCCTCAAAATAAGGCTCCTTTGCCAGCGCATGTACCAGCGGTGCCATCTTGATGGCTTCCGGGCGTGTGCCAAATACAGTCAGTACTTTCACATCAATTCTCTTCGATTAGATAATGAAGGCGCGGCGGCCTTCATCACAAATGCTGCGTTTAGCGTACACGGCGGCGCACAAGTGCCACCCCGGAACCGATTAACGCACCCACAATGCCCCACATGATCATCAGGAAGGCACGACGAGGGCTATCACGTTTTACAGGCTCTTCGGGCGTACGCAAATAACGATAGGTCTGAAAACGCGGGTCCAGCACAGGACCAACGTTGAGCGTGGTCAGCATCGCCCGATTTTGATCATAATCGAGATCGAATTCCGGGCCAACGGCCTGCAAATTCTCCAGCCGGGCCTGCAACATCGGACGACCCAGCAGGAAAAGTTCGGAGTCCGGTAACTCTTCTGCCGGAACGTCGGTCTCGCTACGGGAAATATTATGATCCTGGGCGACTTTCAGCGCCTGCTGAATGTTATGTACCCGACGATTATAAATAGACTTCGCCACCTCTTCCTGACGCTTTACCTGCGCTTTCATCTGAATAGTGCGGGCGGACCACGCGCCTTTCAGCTCGTCATTAAGATGGCCCGCCGAACGCTGGCTGGCGAACGCTACGTACTGGCGCAGCAAATTATTGGCATCCGGCGCGGTTTCTGCGGTGAGCTTCACGCTGTCGCTGAGGCTTTTCAGCGGATCGCCGGGCATAAACTGAATGTCGTTGATCAGATCGTCAAGCAGCGCCGCGTCCGCCCTGGAGTTACCAACCATGCGCTGTTTGTAATAGTCAGTTTGCGACCAGAAATCCCGCCGCGTATCCCACGAGGCGAGCTGTACCACAAACTCTTTATACGCTTCATCCATTACCGACGGCTGATCCGTTGGGGTCTGATTGGCGCGGGCATCGAGGTTACGTAAGAACTGCTGCTGGGAGTAAAAGCCCCCCAGCATGTTGACGGTCGGCCGGTCGGTGATGGCTGTCGCCCCCCACTCCTGACGCGCAAAGAAGGTGTAGAGCAGAGCAACCAGAGCAAACAGCAGCGCCATTCCCACTATCCAAAACTTTCCTGCCCACAAAGTACGAAACAGACCGCGAATATCCAGTTCATTCTCAGCGCTCACTGGCTGTGCTCCTGGTAATGGTTGAGTCATCACTTCCTCAGATTATTTAGTTAATTTTGGATTGCTACCGCTGAGCCGCCGGGTTCTGCGTTTCATGCGTTTAATAAAGCGCGCTACCTTCCAGGCCCGCTTGATGCAGTAGCCATACAGGAAGAATGCCAGCAAAAATAAGATTAGCATGACCCATTCAGGAACAATGCGGGTGGCTTCAGCAATGACACCAATCGCGGCCAGTAACGCAGCGGCAAGTGTAATAAGAACAAAAGCCTGACGAGAAGTAAAACCGGCACGCATGATCAGGTGATGGATGTGCTGACGGTCCGGGGAGAAGGGACTCATTCCTTTGCGCAGGCGGCGGTACATAATCGCCACCATATCCATCAGGGGAATGGCGATGATCCACAGCGCCGTAACCGGGCTAATCGGGTGCGTTTTACCCTGGGTGGTTTCCAGCAGGATCCAGATCACTGTAAAACCAATCAGCGTACTGCCTGCATCGCCCATAAAGACTTTATAACGCCGCCCTAGCGCGCCGAGGTTTAATAAAATATAAGGGAGGATGGCGGCAATCATGGCAAAGCACCACATGGCGAGGCTGGTTTGTCCGTCAAACCACAGGATCAGGCCGATGGCACCAAACGACACGCTCGACAGCCCGCCAAGCAGCCCGTCAATGCCATCCACCATATTAAAGGCGTTGATCGCCGCCCAGACCGCAAACAGCGTGAGCAGAAAACCAAACGGTCCAAGCACCAGTTCCCACGGGCCAAAAATATAGCCCAGGCTGCTCAGGTGCAGGTTAGCGACGCTTATCATTACGATGCCGACAATGGCCTGTACCGTCGCGCGGAATTTTACGCTGATGTCAAAACGGTCATCCAGCGCACCGACGAAGACCAGCACACCAGCACACAGCAGGTACAGCGAGGCATGAGGTATATAGTAATTAATAATTTCAAAGGTAAAACAAATGCCTGCATAGACAGAAATACCCCCCACTAAGGGGATCAGTCCCTGATGACGTTTGCGAAAGTTGGGTTTATCAACTAAACCGACCCTTATAGCTACCTTACGCGCAAAAAAAAGAAATAAGGTAGTGAACAGAAATATACTGATCAAATCAGCCGAGGCAGCCAGTAAATTCACAATTCACACTCTCAAATAATATTTAGTTTCAGAAGTATAACCACGAAGCAACCTATCCAGAAGGAAAACTCTGACCTGGCTTGAGGGAAATCTGACAAATTTCAGCCAGACAGCCACTTCTGAAGGCTCCTTGCCCTTTTTTAGTCTTATCGGAGTAAGCGTAGGCAACGGCAAACAAAAACGCCACGCAAAAGCGTGGCGTTTATTAACAATTCCTGAATTACGAACGTTTCATCATGTCGAAGAAATCGTCGTTAGTTTTGGTCATTGCCAGTTTATTAATGAGGAATTCCATCGCGTCGATTTCACCCATCGGATGGATGATTTTGCGCAGGATCCACATTTTTTGCAGCTCTTCCTGAGTGGTGAGCAGCTCTTCTTTACGCGTACCGGAGCGGTTGTAGTCGATAGCCGGGAAGACGCGTTTCTCGGCGATTTTACGCGCCAGATGCAGTTCCATGTTACCGGTGCCTTTAAACTCTTCGTAGATAACTTCATCCATTTTAGAGCCGGTATCCACCAGTGCGGTGGCGATGATGGTCAGGCTGCCGCCCTCTTCCACGTTACGCGCTGCGCCGAAGAAACGCTTCGGACGATGCAGGGCGTTGGCATCCACACCACCGGTCAACACTTTACCGGACGCCGGGACTACGGTGTTGTAAGCACGCGCCAGACGCGTGATGGAGTCGAGCAGGATGATCACGTCTTTTTTGTGCTCAACCAGACGCTTAGCCTTCTCGATCACCATTTCCGCAACCTGAACGTGACGGGAAGCCGGTTCGTCAAACGTTGACGCGACCACTTCACCTTTCACCAGACGCTGCATCTCAGTCACTTCTTCAGGACGTTCGTCAATCAGCAGCACCATCAGCACGCAGTCAGGGTGATTATAAGCAATGCTCTGTGCGATGTTTTGCAGCAGCATGGTTTTACCGGCTTTCGGCGGTGCCACAATCAGACCACGCTGACCACGACCAATCGGCGAAGCCAGATCCAGTACGCGAGCGGTTAAGTCTTCGGTAGAGCCGTTACCACGTTCCATACGCAGACGAGAGTTTGCGTGCAGCGGCGTTAAGTTCTCAAAGAGGATCTTATTACGCGCGTTTTCAGGTTTATCGTAGTTAACTTCATTGACTTTCAACAGCGCAAAGTAGCGTTCGCCTTCTTTCGGCGGGCGAATCTTACCAGAAATGGTATCACCAGTGCGGAGGTTGAAACGGCGGATTTGGCTGGGAGAAACGTAGATGTCATCGGGACCGGCGAGGTAGGAGCTGTCTGCGGAGCGGAGGAAACCAAATCCGTCCTGCAATATCTCCAGCACACCGTCACCAAAGATATCTTCGCCACTCTTTGCATGCTGCTTCAGGATGGCAAAAATGATGTCCTGCTTACGCATGCGGGCCTGGTTTTCCAGTCCCATATTTTCGCCGAGAGTAATCAGCTCAGAAACCGGCGTATTCTTTAATTCGGTAAGATTCATAGTGGTGTGGGTTCTTAAACTAGGGGTAAATCTCGAACTTAATGTTGTGAATGGTATGGCAGGGTCATCCATGCCTGTTAAACGGCCATCGACTCATGTCTGTTCGCTGTCTGGTCACAGGAGAGTACGCAGATCTGAAACGACAAGACGAATTGAGTGATAAGCCCGGAATCTGTTCGCTTCTCGAATGAGTGACTAGAACAACCGGAAGCGTCGGGTAATACAAGATATGCTTAAAACGAAGTCAAAACTAACTTAGCACGACTCTGGCCGGGCGTCCAGAGATCCCGTGAATTTAAGGATAACGGACGCCGCGAAAAAAATTCCTTACGCCAGGTTGGCGTCGAGGAACTCTTTCAGTTGACCTTTGGACAGTGCGCCCACTTTGGTCGCCGCCACTTCACCGTTTTTGAACAGCAGCAGGGTCGGGATACCGCGAATGCCGTATTTCGGCGCAGTACCAGGGTTCTGGTCGATGTTCAGCTTGGCAATCGTCAGTTTGCCCTGATACTCATCAGCGATTTCATCCAGAATCGGGGCGATCATTTTACACGGTCCGCACCACTCTGCCCAGAAATCAACAAGAACCAGCCCTTCTGCTTTGAGTACATCCGTGTCAAAACTGTCGTCAGTCAGGTGAATAATTTTATCGCTCATATTTAACTCCACAGGAATAAGCCTGGTATGTTGGTGTAGCATTAAACAACAACTGTTGATGTTGCATTAACCAACTAAAGGTTGACTTTATTTCACCGGATACGCTTTCGTAAAGCAATAGTAAGCTGATATTCTACCACACTATGAGCAAAACACATTTAACAGAACAGAAGTTTTCCGACTTCGCCCTGCACCCTAAGGTGATTGAAGCCCTTGAAACTAAAGGCTTTCATAACTGTACGCCCATTCAGGCACTGGCCCTCCCGCTAACGCTGGCAGGTCGTGATGTTGCAGGGCAGGCGCAAACCGGTACCGGGAAAACGATGGCGTTTCTGACGTCAACGTTTCATTATCTTCTTTCTCACCCGGCAATTGCAGACCGCCAGGTGAACCAACCGCGTGCATTAATCATGGCCCCGACCCGCGAATTAGCGGTGCAGATCCATGCTGATGCCGAACCGCTGGCGCAGTCTACCGGCCTGAAATTAGGGCTGGCATACGGCGGCGACGGCTACGACAAACAGCTTAAAGTGCTGGAAAGCGGCGTCGATATTCTCATCGGCACCACCGGTCGTCTGATCGATTACGCCAAACAAAACCATATCAACCTGAACGCCATTCAGGTCGTCGTGCTGGACGAAGCCGATCGTATGTACGATCTGGGCTTTATTAAAGACATTCGCTGGCTGTTCCGCCGTATGCCTGCGGCTAACCAGCGCCTGAACATGCTGTTCTCCGCCACCCTGTCTTATCGCGTACGCGAACTGGCGTTTGAACAAATGAACAATGCCGAATACGTTGAGGTCGAACCGGAACAGAAAACCGGCCACCGTATTAAAGAAGAGCTTTTCTATCCGTCCAACGAAGAAAAAATGCGTTTGCTGCAAACGCTGATCGAAGAAGAGTGGCCGGATCGGGCGATTATTTTCGCCAATACCAAACACCGCTGTGAAGACATCTGGGGTCATCTGGCCGCTGACGGCCATCGCGTAGGTCTGCTGACCGGCGACGTAGCGCAGAAAAAACGCCTGCGTATTCTCGACGAATTCACCCGTGGCGATCTGGATATTCTGGTAGCGACTGACGTCGCGGCGCGTGGTCTGCACATTCCTGCGGTGACGCACGTGTTCAACTACGACATGCCTGACGACTGTGAAGATTACGTCCACCGCATCGGCCGTACCGGTCGCGCAGGGGCAAGCGGTCACTCGATCAGCCTGGCCTGCGAAGAATATGCGCTGAACGTCCCGGCGATTGAAACGTATATCGGGCATTCCATTCCGGTCAGCAAATACAACCCGGATGCCTTGCTCACTGAACTGCCGAGACCGCTGCGCCTGACGCGTCCGCGTCCGGGTAATGGCCCGCGCCGTACGGGTGCACCGCGTAATCGTCGTCGTCCAGGATAACGAAAATGCCCTCTGCCGCTTCGCTTTATGCCGCCATCGATCTGGGATCGAATAGTTTTCATATGCTGGTCGTGCGCGAGGTGGCGGGCAGTATCCAGACCGTCGCCCGGATTAAGCGCAAAGTGCGGCTGGCGGCAGGTCTGAGCGGCAGTAACGTCCTCTCACCGGAAGCCATGGAGCGCGGCTGGCAATGCCTGCGGCTGTTTGCCGAGCGCCTTCAGGATATCCCCCAGCCGCAAATTCGCGTGGTGGCGACCGCCACATTACGCCTTGCGGTGAATGCGGGCGAATTTATCGCCAAAGCGCAGGACATCCTCGGCTGCACGGTGCAGGTCATTAAGGGCGAAGAAGAAGCACGTCTGATTTATCAGGGCGTGGCGCACACCACTGGCGGCGCCGATCAGCGTCTGGTGGTCGATATCGGCGGTGCCAGTACCGAATTGGTTACCGGCACCGGCGCGCAAACCACTTCGCTGTTTAGCCTCTCAATGGGCTGCGTGACCTGGCTTGAGCGCTATTTTTCCAGTCGCAATCTCGGTAAAGACAATTTTGACGAAGCGGAAAAAGCCGCGCGTGAAGTGCTGCGCCCGATAGCCGACGAACTGCGCTATCACGGCTGGAAAGTCTGTGTCGGCGCGTCGGGCACGGTGCAGGCGCTTCAGGAAATCATGATGGCGCAGGGCATGGATGAGCGCATCACCCTTGCCAAACTGGAACAGCTGAAACAACGCGCGATCCAGTGCGGGCGTCTTGAAGAACTGGAAATTGAAGGGCTGACGCTGGAGCGCGCGCTGGTTTTCCCCAGCGGTCTGGCGATCCTGATCGCTATTTTCACCGAGCTGAATATTCAGTGCATGACCCTGGCGGGTGGCGCGCTACGTGAAGGCCTGGTGTACGGCATGTTGCATCTGACCGTTGACGAAGATATTCGCAGCCGCACGATGCGTAATATTCAGCGCCGGTTTATGGTCGACATTGAACAGGCACAGCGGGTGGCCCGACTGGCCTCCCGGCTGGCAAATCAGTTAGGGCAGACGTGGGATCTGGAGCTTATCAGCCGTGAACTGCTGGCAAATGCCTGTTTGTTGCACGAAATTGGTTTAAGCGTCGATTTCAAATCCGCCCCCCAGCACGCGGCCTATCTGGTAAAAAATCTCGATCTCCCTGGCTTTACCCCGGCACAAAAAAAGCTGCTGGCGACGCTGGTACTTAATCAGACCAACACTATCGATCTCTCTTCACTTCATCAGCAAAATGCCGTACCACCGCGTGTAGCGGAGCATTTGTGTCGCCTGCTGCGTCTGGCCATTTTATTTGCCAGCCGTCGGCGCGACGATTTGGTGCCGGATATCCAGCTTGAAGCCGACGGTGAAAAACTGCGGCTGACGCTGCCCGCTGGCTGGCTGGCGCATCATCCGCTGGGAACCGAGCTTATTGAGCAGGAAAGCCAGTGGCAGAGCTATGTCCACTGGCCGCTGGAAGTGCTGTCATCAGAAGAGCCGTCAGGGCGTCTGTAGCCCGTTGATGGCAACCCAACTTTCCGTCACCTTATGCGTTTTCGGATGGATATAGCGGATGAGGAAGAGGGACGGCTCTCTACCCGCAATTCCCCCTC
>DIJC01000011.1:68941-92114 GCA_002421005.1 Enterobacteriaceae bacterium UBA5654
CCTCTCCCTGCGGGAGAGGGGCGGCTCTGTACCCGCACCAGCCGTTAGCCCTCAGGGAGAGGGAGAAAAGCGGCACCGGGCTTAACGCTGAACTTCGTTGTACGCGGAAAAAACCGACACCAGACGCCACCACGACCCCGGACGGTTCCCTCTCCCTGCGGGAGAGGGGTAGGGAGAGGGAGAAGTTTTCCCCCAGCCGGGCATCCCGGCTTCAGAGAGTCCGGGTTATTTTTTTGCCGCCGCCATCATCGCCTTAAGACTGGCGAGATGGCTTTGCCCTTTCTGCATCCGCTCCTCTGCGGTCACCACCTTGCGCTCCTGCTCCCAGAGCAAATCATCCTGCGGTAGCTCCAGTAAAAAACGACTCGGCTCCGGGCGTACCAGTTCGCCGTACTGACGGCGCTCTTTGCACAGCGTGAAGATCAGCTCCTTCTGCGCTCTGGTAATGCCTACATAGGCCAGACGGCGCTCTTCATCCACGTTATCTTCGTCAATGCTGCTCTGATGCGGCAACAACCCTTCTTCCATGCCGACCAGAAACACATACGGGAACTCCAGACCTTTTGAGGCGTGCAGGGTCATAAGCTGCACCTGATCGAGATCTTCTTCGCTCTCGCCGCGCTCCATCATGTCGCGCAGGGTAAAGCGCGTCACTACCTGGGTGAGGGTCATCGGATCGTCAATTTCACTGCCTTCCAGCATTTCCGTCATCCAGCTAAAAAGCTGATTAACGTTTTTCATGCGCATCTCCGCCGCTTTCGGGCTGGGCGACGTTTCATACAGCCAGGATTCGTAATCAATCCCGTGGATCAGATCGCGCACGGCGGCGACCGGCTCGCGCTCGGCCAGCCGCTGCACTTCCCCCAGCCAATGAGTGAAGCGGGTGAGTGATTCATAGCCGCGCCCGCTTAAGGTCTGCGTCAGCCCCATATCAAAACTGGCGGTGAACAGACTTTTATTGCGCCCGTTCGCCCACTCGCCCAGCTTTTTCAGCGTGGCCGAGCCAATTTCGCGCTTCGGCGTATTCACGATCCGCAGGAATGCGCTATCGTCGTCGGGGTTAGTCAGCACCCGCAGATAGGCCAGCAGATCCTTAATTTCCGGGCGCGAGAAAAACGAGGTGCCGCCAGAGATTTTGTACGGAATGCGGTTTTGCATCAGGAATTTTTCAAACACCCGCGACTGGTGGTTGCCGCGATATAAAATCGCGTAGTCTTTATATTCGGTTTTATTGACGAAGTGATGGGCG
Organism: Enterobacteriaceae bacterium UBA5654; assembly: GCA_002421005.1. Classification (GTDB taxonomy): domain Bacteria; phylum Pseudomonadota; class Gammaproteobacteria; order Enterobacterales; family Enterobacteriaceae; genus Superficieibacter. The sequence continues at coordinate 70,191 of DIJC01000011.1, forward strand.
ATGAGCTCGCCGGTCACGCGCTCGGCTTCATGCTCTTCATTATTCGCGCTAAGGACTTTCAGCTCCGTCCCATAACCCAGTTCGGAAAACAGACGCTTTTCGAAAACGTGCGGGTTATTGGCGATCAGAATGTTGGCCGCCTTCAGAATGCGCCCGGAGGAGCGGTAGTTCTGCTCCAGCTTAACCACCTGAAGCGCCGGGAAATCCTGGCTTAGCAGCACCAGGTTCTGCGGACGCGCGCCGCGCCAGGAATAGATCGACTGGTCGTCGTCGCCCACCACCGTAAAGCGTGCGCGGTTGCCCACCAGCAGCTTCACCAGTTCATACTGGCTGGTGTTGGTATCCTGGTATTCATCCACCAGCAGGTAGCGGATTTTGTTCTGCCAGCGCTCGCGGACCTCTTCATTGCGCTGAAGCAGCAGCGTCGGCAGCAGGATCAGGTCGTCGAAATCCAGCACGTTGCAGGCTTTCATGTGCGCATCGTACAGCCCGTAGCAGTGGGCGAAGAGGCGATCCCGCTCGCCTATGGCCTGCGCAGCGGCCTGGGCGGGCGTCAGCAGATCGTTTTTCCAGTTGGAGATCGTCGAGATCAGCTGCTGTAGCACTACCTTATCGTCTTCAATCAGCCCTTCGCTGAGTTCCTTAAGCAGCGCGACCTGATCGGTATCGTCAAACAACGAGAAATTGGATTTCATCCCAAGCGCAGCGTACTCGCGCTTGATGACCTCCAGCCCCAGCGTATGGAAAGTGGAGATCATCAGCCCGCGCGCCTCTTTGCGTCCCAGCGTCTGCGCCACACGCTCTTTCATCTCGCGCGCCGCTTTATTGGTAAACGTCACCGCCGCGATATGCCGCGCCTGATAGCCGCAGCCACGGATCAGATGGGCGATTTTATTGGTGATGACGCGGGTTTTGCCGGAGCCAGCACCCGCCAGCACCAGGCAGGGTCCGGTGACAAATTCGACGGCTTGTTGTTGTCCGGGGTTTAAACGCATAGGTATCACTCAATGAAAGTCGGGAGGGAGGAAAAAGTGCGTGGTAGTATAGCGAGCGTTATCTACACCACTCAAGGCACGATCATGGCAAAAACAGCGGCAGCAATGCATATCCTTGTTAAAGAAGAGAAACTGGCTTTAGATCTTCTGGAGCAGATTAAAAACGGCGGCGACTTCGAGAAGCTGGCGAAAAAACACTCTACCTGTCCGTCAGGCAAGAAAGGCGGTCACTTAGGCGAGTTCCGTCAGGGCCAGATGGTTCCGGCGTTTGATAAAGTGGTTTTCTCCTGCCCGGTGCTGGAGCCAACCGGCCCGCTGCACACACAGTTCGGCTACCACATCATTAAAGTGCTGTACCGCAACTGATTCGCAGGCCCGGGGGTTAACGCCACCGGGCCTGATGCTTAACCTTCTGCTTTCCCGGTGGATTCGCTAAGCACCATCACCCCTCGCGCCTCGATGCTGGCACGGTCTTCTTCGCTGATGTGGTCGGTGACCAGGATGCTGATATCGCCCACTTCGGCAAATTTGGCGAAAGTGTCGTGGCCAACTTTCTGCGAATCCACCAGCAGGATGACGTTAGAGGCGCAGGCAATCATCTCTTTTTTCAGATTCGCCTGGCGGACGTCCGGGGTGGTCGCACCGTTTTTCAGCGTGAAGCCGTTGGCTCCCATAAAGGCTTTATCGATAATCAGCTCCGACAGGCCGCTGTCGCGGTTGAACGGAATAACACAGTGCAGCTTCTGCCGCACCGCACCACCGATAATGAAGAGATTCACCACACCGGGGATTTCTTCGAGAATGATGGCAATCTGCAAGTCGTTGGTAATGACCGACAGCCCTTTGCGCTCGCCCAGCAGCTTCGCCAGCTCCAGCGTCGTGGAGCCGGTATCCAGCAGCAGGGTATCTCCGTCTTCAATCTGTTCCAGCGCCAGCCGGGCAACCTCAACTTTGGCATCATGGTTGCGCACGGCCTTTTCGGTCGCCATCATTTCAAGGCCGGTTTTACTGCGGATCAGCACGCCGCCGTGAGTGCGCGTCACCAGTTTTTGCTTTTCCATCTCGCGAAGATCGTTACGAATCGTCCCGGTCGACACTTTAAAGAGCTGGCACAGTTCGGCAACCGTCGCTTTTTTATGTGTTTCTACATAAGCCAGAATCGCCTGCTGCCGTTCCTGCGTAAAAAGTTTATCTTCCGAATGGTCGCTCATTTTCTTTCCCGAAATGGATAGCCAGCGCAGGACTATAAAACAAAGCCTGCCTTCAGCGCATTACCCGATTTTGCACAGGTAAAAGCCTGCTGATATTGTTCAAGCGAGAAAGTATGCGTCAAGATCTTTTTCAGATTAATTTGCCCGTTCGCTACCATATTCAGGCTGGCGCGATACTGGCGTAAATTCTGCCCGCTCATTCCGGTGACGCTGATCTGCTTATAGTGAATGATATTGGTGTTCAGGCTCACCATCTCTTTGCCCGCTGGCAGGCCGCCGAAAAACAGCACCCGGCCATTGAGCGCTGCCAGCTCGAAGGAAAGGGTCTGGATTTCCGGCGTCGACGCGGCGGTGATTACCACATCGCAGCCGCGATTTTGCGTGATGCGCATAACCTCCGCTTTGCTGTCGGTACCGCTGACCGGAATAAATTCCGGATCAAACTCGCACGCCAGCGCCAGCCGTTCCGGGTTGATATCGCTGATTAACACTTTTCCCGCGCCCGCCGCTTTATGCAGCAGGGCGTGCATCAGACCAATTGGCCCCGCGCCAATCACCAGTACGGTATCTCCGACCTGGGTATGGCAGCGCTCGAAGGCGTTATAGACGCAGGAGAACGGTTCAATCATCGCGCCTTCTTCAAAGGAGACGTGATCGGGAAGTTCCACGATATTCCCCTGCCGCACCGCCCGCGCCGGGATCACCACGAACTCAGCGAAAGCGCCATTTTTTTGAATACCCAGCGCCTGAAAATCTTTGCAGGTCTGCGTATTACCGCTCACGCAGCTGTCGCATACGCCGCAGCCGTAGTTGGGTGCAACCGCTACGCGCATACCTTTCACGTATGCGCCACTCACCTCGCTACCCACTTCTTCAATGACGCCAGCAAGCTCATGTCCCAGCGTCAGCGCGTGGGGAGAGTTGCGGTGGCCGTTGGCAAACATACGCAGATCGGTGCCGCATATCGCCCCGGCTTTGCAGGCGAGCAGGATTTCATCGGGCTGGATCTGCGGTTTTGGCAGTTCAACCAGCTTTAATTCGTTTTTGGCAAATAACTGAATCGCTTTCATCGACCGCCCCTTCTTATTCATTCAGATTAACAATACGTTTTTCAGTAATGGAGAGATTGCCCGCGTTGACAACTTTCACGACTTCCAGTCCGTCATTCCCGGACGCTTTTACCGGTGAACCGCTGCGAATGGAGGTGATAAAGGCGGTATCTTCTTCTTCATAGGCTTTGAGAAACAGCGTCTGCCAGCTATTCACCGTTTTAGTGATGAGCTGTTTATGCTCGCGGCTGGCGTAGCGCGCGGAGCCTTCCTGTAAATCGCCGACAAACAAAATGCCGTCGGTGCCGAGGATTTCGACGCGCGAGTCGTAGCCGTAGCCGACCGACACCGCGCCTTCAACGATGCACTGCGTGCCGTTAGTCATGCGCCCGCTTAAGGTGACGGTATCGTAGTAATCAGGGTGTTTTTCTTTCGCCTCCGGGCAGCGGTAGTTTCCGGCCAGCGCATACACGTCGGCAAAATCCGCACCGGAGAACCAGCGCACGGCATCGATGTCGTGGCTGGAGACTTCCGCCAGCGGACCGCCGCTGATGGAGATGTCGTACATCCATGCTTTCGGAATGCTGGGGCCGTGGGTCAAGGCTTTCACCAGCACCACATCGCCAATCACGCCAGCGTCAATCGCTGCCTTTGCTTCCATAAAATTGCGGTCGAAGCGGCGCATAAAGCCAAGCTGAAGCTGCACGCCATGCTCCCGGGTGACATCAATCATCTGCTGACACTCTTCCGGCGTCATCGCCATCGGCTTCTCGCAGAAAATGTGTTTTCCGGCGCGGGCGGCGGCGCAGACAATCTCACAGTGGTATTTGGTCGGCGTGACCACCACGATGGCGTCCACGTCAGGATCGTCAATGGCGGCGCGGTAGTCGGTGTAGAACGTATTGAGATGCAACTCTTCAGCGGCGGCCTGCGCCACCGATCCAACCGGATCAACCACGGCGACCAGTCTGGCTCCGGCGATCCCACGGGCGTAGTTTCTGGCGTGGATCATCCCGGCCCTGCCTGCGCCTATGACGGCAATCCCTATTTCCTGCTTGTCCATGCATCCTCCTGGCATTTATTGACGTTTATTATCGAAATTTCTGTTATTGCGAGTGTAGTCATGAAAAAAACAGTGTCAATCGTTTATTGTCATTTGATATCGATTAATAAATCGATTACGTGATATCGATAACATAAGTCAGAGATTGATAATTCAGACCACACTATCAACCCGCGAGGCAACACGATGTCAATTTTTTCTGCTGAAACCATCATTCTGCAACTGGACGCAAAAGATAAGCAGGACGCGCTAACCCAAATGGCGAAACGGCTGGAAGCCGCAGGTAAACTCCAGCCGGGAGGATTCGATAACTTTATGTTATCGCTAACGAAAAGGGAGGAAGAGTTTTCCACTGCGGTGGGCTATGACTACGCGATCCCGCACGGTAAAAGCCAGGCAGTCGCTGTACCAGCGGTGGCGTTTGCCCATCTGACGCAGCGCATCCTGTGGGATGAAGAAGAAGACGACCATGCGGAATACCTGTTCATGATCGCCGTTCCCGCCGCCAGCGCCGGGGATGAACACATCAAAATCTTAACCCGTCTGGCGACCGCCATCATGGATGATGACTTCAGAGAACAAATTTCCCAGGCAAAGGAAGTTAATGAAATCATTGCGATAATGCACAAGTTTACCGACTAACCCGCCATTTTTCCTTATAGCAACGGGCGTGCGCTCACGCCCGGATTGTTGCTTCCTGTCAAACGTCAGCAAACCAGGATCGTTATCACAACAACAAACAAAAGAAATTGACAACAAAAAGCACATAAAATAATCATAAACGAAAAAAGAGGTCAGCAAATTACATTGCCCTACAAACGTGATTTTGCTGGTCATGATTAGCGTGATCCAGGAGCGAACAATATGTCGAACAAGGAAAAATTTTTGGTGGCGGTGACCGGCTGCCCCACCGGTATCGCCCACACCTTTATGGCGGAAGCGGCACTAAAGAAGGCAGCGCAGCAGACGGGAGTGGCGATCCGCGTTGAAACCAACGGCGCAGCAGGCATTGAAAATGCGTTAACGGCAGAGGACATTGCGCGCGCCGATGCGGTGATTATCGCCTCGGATAAAGCCGTCGAGATGGCGCGATTCCACGGCAAACCGCTGGTTCGGGCTTCGGTAGGACACGGGGTGAAAAAAGCGGGCGATCTGGTCGCCAGAGCCTTAAGCGGCAATGAGACCGTTTATCAGCATGAAGGCAGCACGGAGGTCGCGGAGGTCGGAACGCCAAAAACTGATGGCGCTAAAGACGACAGCGAAAGTCTGGGCCGCCTGCTTTATAAAGCGCTGATGAACGGCGTCTCTAACATGCTGCCTTTTGTGGTGGCGGGCGGCGTGCTGATTGCCGTCTCTTTTTTCTGGGGCATCTACTCGTTCGATCCGACCAACGCGCAGTACAACGTTTTCGCCGCCAGCCTGTTTAACCTTGGCAAGCTCGCCTTCTCAATGATGGTGCCGGTATTTACCGCCTTTATTGCCTATTCCATTTCTAACCGACCAGGCTTTGTTGCCGGTTTCGTGGGCGGCCTGATTGCGGCGAACGTCGGCGCGGGCTTCCTCGGCGGGATTATCGCAGGCTTCGCAGCGGGCTACTTTATGAAGTGGATTCTGCATCTCACCCGCGCATTCCCTCGCTCGCTGGAAGGCTTCAAATCCATCTTTTTACTGCCGCTGGTCGGAGTGCTGGCGATCGGAATGCTGATGCTACACATGGGCGATTCTATAGCGGCCATCAACAAAGGCATGATGGCGTGGGTTGCAGGTCTGGAACATGCGAATCCACTGGTACTGGGCGTGGTAGTGGGCTGCATGAGCGCTTTCGACCTGGGCGGTCCGGTTAACAAAGCCGCCTACGTTACCGGCACTATGCTGCTTGCCGAGCAGGGCAATGCGCTGTTTATGGCGGGCGTGATGACCGCCAGCATGGTGCCGCCGCTGGTTATTGCCTTTGCCACCGTCATGTTTAAGAAATATTTCGAGAAAGAGGAGCAGGCGGCAGGGCTGGTGAATTTCATTCTCAGCGCCACCTTTATTGCTGAAGGGGCGATCCCGTTTGCAGCGAAAGATCCGCTGCGCGTGATCCCCATTCTGATGTTCAGCGCCTCCATCGGTGCGACGCTCACCTACTGGTTTAAGGTCGCAGTTCCGGCTCCTCACGGTGGTCTGATCATCCTGCCACTGGTCACGCACGGCATTTTGTGGATTGCCTCCATTGTGTGCGGCGGTCTGGTCGGCGGCGTAATTTATGGCTTCTACCGCAAGAAGAAATTCCTCGCGCAGGCCGCGACCACCGCGCCGCTGAACGCCACCGCGTAATTCTCACCCTAAGCAGGCCGTGTGCGGGCCTGCTTTTTTTAGTCATGAATCAACGGACATCATCATGATAAGTAAAGAAATTTCGATTATTAACCCAATGGGGCTGCACAGCCGTCCGTGTGCGGTGCTGGCGAAGATGGCGAAAAAATATGACTGCCGGATCGTGCTGAGCCATCAGGAAAAGTGCGCAGACGGCAGAAGTATGCTGGCGCTGATGAAGCTCGGCATTGTATGTGGAAGCACGGTGACGCTGCAGTGTGAAGGGCCGCAGGAACAGGAAGCCAGCGCGGCGTTATCTGAATTCCTTTCTACCCTCGTTGAAAACGACGAACTGCACTAATAAAAAAGCCGCTCGTGGTCATCACGGGCGGCTTTAGCGTCAGGAGAAGTTATTCTGCCAACGCATCCACAATTTCCACGCCACAACTGGTGCCAATGCGTTCAACGCCAGCGTCGATCAGTTGTAAAGCAAAGTTAAGATCGCGAATACCGCCGGAAGCTTTCACTTTAATCTGCTCTTTGACGATGCTTTTCATCAGCTTAACATCTTCCAGCGTCGCACCCCCGGTGCCGAACCCGGTGGAGGTTTTAATGAAGTCCGGACGAACCTCCAGCGCGATTTCACACAGTTTGACCTTCTCGTCAGCGGTCAGATAGCAGTTTTCGAAGATCACTTTTGAAGTGACCTGATGTTTTTTGCAAATGCCGACGATGGTTTCCATTTCTTGCTTAATGTAGGCGTAATTCTTGTTTTTCAGCTCGCCAATGTTAATGACGTAATCAATTTCACCAGAACCGTTGGCGATAGCGTCTTCCGTTTCAAAGGCTTTGGTTTCGATGGTGTTCTGTCCCAGCGGGAAGCCAATCGCCGCTCCGGCTAAGACATCGCTGCCTTCCAGGTACTTCAGGCAGGTCTTCACTACCGCTGGGTTGATTGCCACCATTTTAAATCCGTACTGTTTGCTCTTTTCACACAGCAGCTTAAAGTCCTGCTCGCTGGCAAACGGTTTTAACAATGTCTGGTCGATCATTTTTGCCAGTGACTGTTTTGTTAAGCTCATTTCTCTCTCCTGTAGATTGCTTAAGCTGGTTAATCGCAAAACACCACTCTATATTATTGTCTTTTGTCATTTAGTAAATATTAATAGCGTTTCCATGTGATAAAGATCATAAAACAACAATAAACGATAATTATAAATCAAAGGCAATAAAAAACCTGAACCCCCGCCAGGGAGGTTCAGGTTTCGGCTAAAAGAAAAGAGAATCAGCCCGCGACGGCGATGCGCTTCATATCCGTCATATAGCCACGCAGCTTTTTACCGACTTTTTCAATCGCATGACCGCGAACGGCTTCGTTAACGTCGCGCAGCTGCGCGTTATCAACCGTCGCACCTTCTGCCGCTTTGCCCAGATCGCCCGGTTGCAGGGTGGTCATAAACTCTTTCAGCAGCGGCACGCAGGCGTAAGAGAACAGGTAGTTACCGTATTCGGCAGTGTCAGAGATAACCACGTTCATTTCATACAAACGCTTACGGGCGATGGTGTTAGCAATCAGCGGCAGTTCGTGCAGCGATTCGTAATAGGCGGACTCTTCGATGATGCCGGAATCCACCATCGTTTCAAACGCCAGTTCAACGCCCGCTTTCACCATCGCGATCATCAGTACGCCTTTGTCGAAGTACTCCTGCTCGCTGATTTTTCCTTCATACTGCGGCGCGGTTTCAAACGCGGTTTTACCGGTTTCTTCACGCCAGGTCAGCAGTTTTTTATCGTCGTTGGCCCAGTCAGCCATCATGCCGGAGGAGAACTCGCCGGAGATGATGTCGTCCATATGTTTCTGGAACAGCGGAGCCATGATCTCTTTCAGTTGTTCAGACAGCGCGTAAGCACGCACTTTCGCCGGGTTAGAGAGACGGTCCAGCATCAGCGTGATGCCGCCCTGTTTCAGCGCTTCGGTGATGGTTTCCCAGCCGAACTGGATCAGTTTTTCCGCATACGCCGGATCGGTGCCCTCTTCCACCAGCTTGTCGAAGCACAGCAGCGAGCCAGCCTGTAACATACCGCACAGGATGGTTTGTTCACCCATCAGGTCAGATTTCACTTCCGCCACGAAGGAGGATTCCAGCACGCCAGCACGATGGCCGCCGGTCGCTGCCGCCCATGCCTTGGCAATCGCCATGCCTTCGCCTTTCGGATCGTTTTCCGGGTGCACGGCGACAAGCGTCGGCACACCAAAACCACGTTTATACTCTTCACGCACTTCGGTGCCGGGGCACTTCGGCGCAACCATTACGACGGTGATGTCTTTACGGATCTGCTCGCCGACTTCAACGATGTTAAAACCATGCGAGTAGCCCAGCGCCGCGCCGTCTTTCATCAGCGGCTGTACGGTGCGCACCACGTCAGAGTGCTGTTTATCCGGCGTCAGGTTAACCACCAGATCGGCCTGCGGGATCAGTTCTTCATAGGTGCCGACTTTAAAACCGTTTTCGGTCGCTTTACGCCATGACGCGCGTTTTTCGGCAATCGCTTCTTTACGCAGCGCGTAGGCAATATCCAGCCCGGAATCGCGCATGTTCAGGCCCTGGTTCAGGCCCTGCGCGCCGCAGCCGACGATGACCACTTTCTTACCCTGAAGGTAGCTTGCGCCATCAGCAAATTCGTCGCGGCCCATAAAGCGACATTTGCCCAGTTGCGCCAGCTGCTGGCGCAGATTCAGTGTATTAAAGTAGTTAGCCATGGTGAACCCCGTGATGTTGTGTTGCTTATTGTTCTGGTCGCTTTTGCGAGTATGGACTTACTATATGACAGGATAATTATTGCGAAAATTGATATATTCACAACGTCACGTTGCAATTTATGCAACATAGCGAACGGGAGCCTGACCTGTGGATTTACGCGATCTAAAAACCTTTCTACATCTGGCGGATAGCCGTCATTTTGGCCGCAGCGCGCGGGCGATGCACGTCAGCCCCTCCACACTTTCCCGCCAAATCCAGCGGCTGGAAGACGATCTCGGTCAGCCGTTATTTATACGCGACAATCGCACCGTCACGCTGACCGACGCGGGCGAGGAGCTACGCGTCTTTGCTCAGCAAACGCTGTTGCAGTATCAGCAACTGCGCCACATGATGGACCAGAAAGGGCCGTCACTTTCTGGCGAGCTGCGCCTGTTTTGCTCGGTCACGGCGGCCTACAGCCATCTGCCGCCGATCCTCGACCGCTTTCGCGCGGAGCATCCTTCTGTAGAAATTAAACTCACCACTGGCGACGCTGCCGATGCGATGGAGAAAGTGGTGGCAGGCGAAGCGGATCTGGCCATTGCCGGAAAACCGGAAACGTTGCCCGGCGCGGTCGCCTTCGCTATTCTGGAAAATCTGGCGGTGGTGCTGATTGCCCCGGCGCTGCCCTGCCCTGTGCGTAGCCAGGTGTCTGCCGATACGCCCGACTGGTCAACGGTGCCGTTTATCATGGCCGATCAGGGTCCGGTGCGCCGCCGCATTGAACTGTGGTTCCGCCGCCACAAAATCAGTAATCCGTCCATTTATGCGACCGTCGGCGGGCATGAAGCCATGGTTTCGATGGTGGCGCTCGGCTGCGGCGTGGCGCTGATCCCGGAAGTAGTGCTGGAAAACAGCCCCGAACCGGTACGTAACCGGGTGATGATTCTGGAGCGCAGTGATGAAAAAACGCCGTTCGAGCTGGGCGTTTGCGTACAGAAAAAGCGGCTGCACGAGCCGTTGGTTGAAGCGTTCTGGAAAATTGTTCAGGGTTAAGGAGAGATCAATGCGTGTGAAGATTTTGCTGTTATCCCTGGTGATGGCGGTCAGCGTCACCGCCCAGGCGAAGCCAAAAGGCGTTACCGTTCAGGATGTGAAACATCTGGCGCTGAAGCAGTGCCTGCAAGCTAATTATAAGGACCGGACGCCAGCAGAAGGGTTTTCCGCCTCGTCTCACGATGCCTCATTTATGGTCGAAAGCTATGCCTTAGGCAACGCGGGTGTATGGGAGGACTTTCTTAAGTTTGTCGATAAAGAGACGAAGGATTTCGACAAGCTAACGATGTCGTTGCATCCTGAAAGCGCAAAAAACGCCAATAACGTGCTGGCGCAGTGTATGACCTTTTATGAGTCGGAGGCGCTGGATAAGTACGTGCGGGATACGGTGATGAAATAACCGGTGTTTTCCCACAGCAAACGGCCTCCTGTACGGAGGCCGGTTTTTTTATTGACGGATACCGCACCGTTTTTGAGCAGCTCGGTAGTCGAATACCAGTGGAGGTTCGTCGTACCAGAGCGTGCTCTTTATCAACAAAAATGAGTCTGGGCATTACTTTCCGGTTCGTTGAAAGAATACGTCCGTAAAATCCAGCGGGCGGCGTCAGCAGCGCATCAGAAGTGACTTTGTGCAGGTCTACAGGCTCTGGCAAACGTCGGTAAATATAGAGAGGATACGGGCATGAGTCATTATGTCAGATCATAATACTGCTCAAAAAAACAACAGCGATTAACGATTACAAATCCGCCGGATCAATCTGCTTCATGGTTTCCACTTTCATCAGCCACTGGTACAGCGGCTCCAGCTGGCGGAAACCGTCTGCCAGTAAATTTACCAGACCGGCATCAAACAGCTTTTCTACGCCGGTATCCGTCACCATTACGGCGAAGGTTTTGCGGTGATACCAGGTGGAGATAGCGGGATCGAGATCTTTCACCAGCAGGCGTTTATAGCTTTCGCCCACCAGCTCAAACGGTGCCCGGCAGCATTCCGCCACTTCCAGAAACTGCGTCGGCCGCTGCTTTAAGGTGTGGCGAAACAGATCCATCGTCGCTTTGCTGGCACTGTAGTAACCCAGGCCGTAGCGCAGGGTATCGGGGCTGATTTCAAAAAAGTATACCGGCGCGTCGGTCCAGTTTTTTGCCGACCGTTTGAAGGTCAGCCACATGCGGCTGCGATAGCGGGTTTTGTCGTGGGAGAAGCGCGTGTCGCGGTGAATGCGCGACAGGGTTTTGCCAATTGCGGGGCGGGTTTCCAGCAGCGGGTCGAGTTCAAGCATGACGGGAGCCAGCGCTTCCACCAGCGCGCGAAACGGGGCTAGCAGGCTGCGATCGTAAATAAAACGATGCTCGTCGAACCACGTTTTATCGTTTTCAATTCGCACCTGCTGGAGGAAATCGAGTCCTTCCTGGGCAAATCCGTGAAAACGAGCTGACATCTGTTTATTCTGTTCTCTTGTCATTGTCTGTACCCTTACAAAATACTTCCTCTTTTATGCTTCTTCAGGCAAGCGCCTTTAATAAGCGCTTCAGTCCGGGTACAACGTCGTAATCACTATCCATCCCCCGCCAGATACAGACGGGGGATCAGATTACCAGGCCAGAAAGAATTTGAACGCCGGATTATGCGTTTCATCATGACATTCGTAGCCCAGCTCTTTCAGTCGCGTTTCGAAATCGGGTTCGTGATTGCCCAGTTCGAACGCGGCAAGTACGCGGCCATAATCAGTGCCGTGGCTGCGATAGTGGAACAGCGAAATATTCCAGTGCGTGCCGAGGGTGTGCAGGAATTTCAGCAGCGCGCCCGGCGATTCCGGGAATTCAAAGCTGAACAGCCGCTCCTGAAGTGGTTTTGACGGGCGTCCACCGACCATATAGCGCACGTGCAGCTTCGCCATTTCGTCGTCGGAGAGATCGACCACGCTGTAACCGCCGTCATTGAGCAGTTGCAGGATCTCCCGGCGCTCGTCCAGCCCACGGCTTAAGCGCACGCCGACAAAAATGCAGGCGTTGCTGGCATCAGCAAAGCGGTAGTTGAATTCGGTGACTGAACGCCCGCCGAGCAGCTGGCAGAATTTCAGGAAGCTGCCCTTCTCTTCCGGGATGGTCACCGCCAGCAATGCTTCACGCTGTTCGCCCAGCTCGCAGCGTTCAGAAACGTAGCGCAGGCCGTGAAAGTTGACGTTTGCCCCGGAGAGAACGTGCGCCAGGCGCTCGCCGCGAATATTGTGCCGGGCGATGTATTTTTTCATCCCCGCCAGCGCCAGCGCGCCGGAAGGTTCCGCCACCGCGCGCACGTCTTCGAACAGATCTTTCATCGCCGCACAAATCGCGTCGCTATCGACGGTAATGATATCGTCGAGATATTCCTGACACAGGCGGAAAGTTTCATCACCAATGCGTTTCACCGCCACCCCTTCAGCGAACAGCCCGACGCGCGGCAGATCCACCGGATGTCCGGCTTCCAGCGCAGCTTTCAGGCAGGCGGAATCTTCGGCTTCGACAGCGATGACTTTGATTTGCGGCATCAGTTGTTTGATCAGCACCGCCACGCCCGCCGCCAGTCCGCCGCCGCCCACCGGCACAAATACGCGGTCAAGATGGGCGTCCTGTTGCAGCAGTTCCAGCGCGACGGTGCCCTGTCCGGCGATGACCATCGGGTGATCGAACGGCGGCACCCAGGTAAAGCCCTGCTGTTGTGAAAGCTCAATGGCTTTCGCTTTTGCCTCGTCGAAGTTCGCCCCGTGGAGCAACACTTCGCCGCCAAAGCTGCGCACCGCATCCACTTTGATATCAGCAGTGGCGACCGGCATGACAATCAGCGCTTTCAGCCCTAAACGCGCGGAGGAAAACGCCACGCCCTGCGCGTGATTGCCCGCCGAGGCGGTGATCACACCGCACGCTTTTTGCGCGTCGGTCAGCCCGGCCATCATCGCGTAGGCTCCGCGCAGCTTGAAGCTGTGCACCGGCTGGCGATCCTCGCGCTTGACCAGAATCACGTTGTCGAGGCGCGAAGAGAGTTTTTCCATTTTTTGTAGCGGCGTGACCTGCACCGCTTCGTACACCGGCGCACGCAGCACCGCCCGGAGATACTCCGCCCCTTCGGGAGCGGCGGAGAGAGGCTGTGAATCCGCCATCGTTAACCCCCCAGTTTCGATTTATCGCGCACCGCGCCTTTATCGGCGCTGGTCGCCAGGCTCGCATAAGCGCGCAGGGCGAAGGAGACCTGACGCTGGCGATCTTTCGGCGTCCAGGCTTTATCGCCACGCGCTTCCTGCGTTTCGCGACGCGCGGCAATTTCCGCATCGCTCAGCTGCAACTGAATGCCGCGATTGGGGATGTCGATGGCAATCATATCGCCGTCTTCAATCAGCGCGATGTTACCGCCGCTGGCCGCTTCCGGGGAAACGTGGCCGATGGAAAGGCCGGAGGTACCGCCGGAGAAGCGTCCGTCGGTGATTAACGCACAGGCTTTGCCGAGGCCCATAGACTTCAGGAAGGTGGTCGGGTAAAGCATTTCCTGCATTCCCGGCCCGCCTTTCGGCCCTTCATAGCGGATCACCACGACGTCACCGGCAACCACTTTACCGCCGAGGATCGCTTCTACGGCGTCGTCCTGGCTTTCGTAAACTTTTGCCGGGCCGGTGAATTTCAGAATGCTATCGTCCACGCCCGCCGTTTTCACGATGCAGCCGTTTTCCGCAAAGTTGCCGTACAGCACCGCCAGACCACCGTCCTGACTGTAGGCGTGCTCCAGCGAGCGGATGCAGCCTTCGGCGCGGTCGTCGTCGAGTGAATCCCAGCGGCACTCCTGCGAAAAGGCTTTCGTGGTACGGATGCCTGCCGGTCCGGCGCGGTACATTTTTTTCACCGCTTCGTCCTGGGTCACAACCACGTCATACCGTTCGATGGTTTGCGGCAGCGTCAGGCCCAGAATATTTTTCACCTCGCGGTTCAGCAGCCCCGCGCGATCCAGTTCGCCCAGAATACCGATCACGCCGCCCGCGCGATGCACATCTTCCATATGGTATTTCTGTGTGCTTGGCGCGACTTTACACAGCTGCGGCACCTTGCGGGAGAGCTTATCGATATCGCTCATGGTGAAGTCGATTTCAGCTTCCTGCGCTGATGCCAGCAGATGCAGCACGGTGTTGGTCGAGCCGCCCATCGCGATGTCCAGCGTCATCGCGTTTTCAAATGCGGCTTTACTGGCGATGTTACGCGGCAGAGCGCTTTCGTCATCCTGCTCGTAATAACGCCTGGTCAGTTCCACGATGCGCTTACCGGCATTGAGGAACAGCTGTTTACGGTCAGCGTGGGTGGCCAGCAACGAGCCGTTGCCCGGCTGCGACAGGCCCAGCGCTTCGGTCAGGCAGTTCATCGAGTTGGCGGTGAACATGCCGGAACAAGAACCGCAGGTCGGACAGGCGGAACGTTCAACCTGATCGCTTTGATCGTCGGAGACTTTCGGGTCCGCGCCCTGGATCATGGCATCAACCAGATCGAGTTTGATGATCTGGTCGGAGAGTTTGGTTTTTCCGGCTTCCATCGGGCCGCCGGAAACGAAGATCACCGGAATGTTCAGGCGCAGAGAGGCCATTAACATCCCTGGGGTGATTTTGTCGCAGTTGGAGATGCAGACCATCGCGTCCGCACAGTGCGCATTGACCATATATTCCACGGAATCCGCGATCAGTTCGCGCGATGGCAGTGAATAAAGCATACCTCCGTGGCCCATCGCGATGCCGTCATCTACCGCAATGGTGTTGAACTCTTTCGCCACGCCGCCTGATGCCTCGATTTGTTCAGCAACCAGCTTGCCGAGATCGCGCAGGTGAACGTGTCCCGGCACGAACTGGGTGAAGGAGTTGACGACCGCGATAATCGGCTTACCGAAATCGGCGTCGGTCATTCCGGTGGCGCGCCACAGCGCACGGGCTCCGGCCATATTACGGCCGTGGGTGGTGGTGGCTGAACGATACTTAGGCATGCTTTGTTTACTCCCGTCTGACGAATCAATGGGACGGTGCGTGCCGTCCCAAATTTATGTTTATTGATTAACCTGATCCAACCAACCCCATTTATCTTCGGTTTCACCGGTAAAGAGGCCAAAGAAGGCTTGCTGAATACGTTTGGTGAGCGGGCCGCAACGACCTTCGCCTACCTGGATGCCGTCAACGCTGCGCACCGGGGTGATTTCTGCGGCAGTACCGGACATAAAGACTTCATCAGCCAGGTACAGCGATTCGCGTGACAGTACCTGCTCGCGCACTTCGATACCCAGATCTTTCGCCAGCTTGATAATCGCATCGCGGGTGATGCCCGGCAGTGCGGAAGAGGTAAACGGCGGCGTGAACAGAATGCCGTCTTTCACTTCGAACAGGTTTTCGCCCGCGCCTTCGGAAATGTAGCCGTTAACGTCCAGCGCGATGCCTTCCTGATAACCATGACGGCGTGCTTCACTTCCCACCAGCAGCGAGGAGAGATAGTTACCGCCCGCTTTGGCTGCGGTTGGAATAGTGTTCGGCGCAGCGCGGTTCCAGGAAGAAACCATTGCATCAATGCCCTGCTCCAGCGCTTCCGCGCCCAGGTAGGCACCCCACGGGAAAGCAGCGATGATCACGTCAGTTTTGTAACCGTCCGGCGGGTTTACGCCCATGCCTACGTCACCCACAAAGACCAGCGGACGGATGTACGCGCTGGTCAGATTGTTTTTGCGGATCACCGTGCGGCAGGCTTCCATCAGCTCGTCAACGCTTTGCGTGACCGGGAAACGATAGATTTTGGCTGAATCACGCAGGCGCTGCATATGTTCGCGATGGCGAAATACTACTGGCCCTTTGTGCGAGTCGTAGCAGCGGATGCCTTCAAATACGGACGTGCCGTAGTGCAACGCATGGGACATGACGTGCACCTTCGCTTCACCCCACGGAACCATCTCGCCATTGAACCAAATGTAATCAGCTTTTTTCGTCGTCATTTTCTTTCCTTTTGCGCTCAGGCGCGGATCTGTTGTGATGATGTTGTTCGTTGCTGGATATCGACTCGCGCGACGTCTACCAGTTTGCTCAACTGGCTAAACAGTAATTCGACGGGCCGGGGGCTGGCAACGGTCAATTCAATATTTATATTCTGTGTATCAGTTGCGGTTTCCATATTCATGGCGCAAATCTGAAAGCCACGGTGGCGCACCACGCGTAAAACACGCTCTAACGTTTCCGGGTTGAAGCGAGCCGACACATTGACCTGATGTTGCATCATGATAATTTCTCCAGCATTTGTGAGTTACTGGCACCGGGTGGCACCAGCGGCCAGACGTTCTCAAGCTCGTCGATTGAGACATGAAGCAGGTATGGCCCCTCGCTGTTCAGCATGGCGTCGAGTGCCGCTTCAACCTGGTCTTTACGGGTGATGTGCTGGCCGGGGATGCCGAAGGCGCTGGCCAGCATGAGGAAATCGGGGTTATCGGTCAGGGTGGTTTCGCTGTAACGTTCCTGAAAAAACAGTTGCTGCCATTGTCGAACCATCCCTAAACGCTGATTGTCCAGCAGCACGATTTTCAGCGGCAACTGCTTGCGTTTTACGGTGCCCAGCTCCTGTACATTCATCATGAAGGAGCCGTCACCGGAGATACAGATAACCGTATCTTCGGGTCGCGCCACCTGCGCGCCTACCGCGGCGGGCAGGCCAAAACCCATCGTTCCCAAGCCGCTGGAGGTGATGAAATTTTCCGGGCGGGTGTACGTCATGTGTTGTGCCGACCACATCTGATGCTGACCGACATCGGTCGTTACCACGCAATCCTGCGGTTTACGATCGGAGAGTTGTTTTAACAGCAGCGGCGCGTAAATAGCGTTACCGGGATGATCGTAGCGCCAGGCGTGCTCACGGCGCAGATCGGTCGCGTAGTGGCACCAGTCAGCAATAGCTAATGGCTGTTGCAACGCAGGCAGCAGGGCATTGAGATCGCCCTGCAAACCAACGTGTACCTGGCGCAGTTTGTTCATTTCTGCCGGGTCGATATCCATATGGATGACTTTGGCGTGCGGGGCGAAGGTGTTCAGCTTGCCGGTTACGCGGTCATCAAAACGTGCGCCGACGGCGATCAGCAGGTCGCACTGCTGCACCGCAAAGTTTGCGGCTTTGGTGCCATGCATACCGAGCATACCGAGATAAAACGGATACTCCGCCTCAACCGCGCCCAGCCCTTTCAGGGTGCAGACCACGGGTATTTGCGTCATGGCGGTAAACTCGCGCAGCGCCGGAACCGCCTGGGCCATTCCCACGCCGCCGCCCACGTACAGTACTGGCTTTTGCGCCTGCGTCAGCATCTGACGGGCCTGTTCTACTTCTGCACGAGGAAAGGTGACATCGCCTTCAACGGTGGAAAAATGCGGCTCCAGCTCGCCAACGGCCAGCTGGATATCTTTCGGGATATCGACCAGAACCGGACCAGGGCGTCCTGAGTTTGCCACCTGGAATGCTTCCGCCATCACGCGGGGCAGTTCTTCCAGAGACTGCACCAGAAAGCTGTGTTTGGTGCAGGCCAGCGACAAACCGAGGACGTCCACTTCCTGAAAAGCATCCGTACCGATAAACGGGGCAGAAACCTGACCGGTGATCGCGACGACCGGAACAGAATCTAACAGCGCGTCGGCGAGGCCGGTGATCAGATTGGTCGCACCCGGCCCGGATGTGGCGATACAGACGCCGGTTTTACCGGTTGAACGAGCATAGCCGATCGCCGCGATTGCCGCCCCCTGCTCGTGACGGCACAACAGATGTTCAAGGCCGCCGTCATACAGTGCATCGTAAACCGGCATAATTGCGCCACCTGGATAACCAAATACGGTCTGAACTCCCTGTGCCCGCAACGCATGTACCACCCATTGTGCGCCATTCATAGTTACTTCCCCGCCGTAGATCGTGAGAAACAGAATTTTATGCTACTGGTCATTGTCTGCTCCTCATTTCTGTTTTTAAGGTCAAAAAAAACCCCCGGACCTTTCGGTGCGGGGGTCTTAGTTCGTTAAGGCTTGATTCTTAAGCCTTTCCTCGTCCAAGTGCAGCCCCGCACGGTGGGATAATAATCACCACCACGCTAATCACGACCAGGCTAATCACTCGTAGAAGGGCTGTCATTTTCTGTACTTTCTGGCTTCTTGTTCGAAGGAATACCTAAAGAGGTATCACAGAGTGTGGAGCAAACACAACATTTTTTTATGGCATGATTTTCGATCAGCTTAACGCTTTAGCAAAATATCTTTGTTTTTTATAAGAAAAAATTGAAATGAAAAAAATTCAGTTTCTTAAGGTTACTATGCTGGATTTTTAGCGGCGAGCAATTTTGCCAGTTGGATTCAGAAAAAAATGTAACGTTGCATGCAGATAAAAAAACTGCGGAATCCAGTGCGTAAATCTGCAATTCGCCGGTTAACAGCTTCCGGTAACGGGATTAGCCTCAGTCGCAGGAGGGGCTATGTCACTATCAATTGTCTATACCCGTGCCGCGCTTGGCGTTATGGCACCGCTTATTACCGTCGAGGTCCATATTAGTAACGGTCTGCCAGGGCTGACGATGGTCGGGCTGCCGGAAACCACCGTCAAGGAGGCGCGCGATCGGGTGCGCAGCGCAATCCTCAACAGCGGTTATACCTTTCCGGCTAAGAAGATCACTATCAACCTGGCACCGGCAGATCTTCCGAAAGAGGGCGGGCGATACGATTTACCAATTGCTATTGCGCTTCTGACGGCCTCTGAGCAGCTTAAACCTTCCCGACTGGACCAGTACGAACTGGTAGGCGAACTGGCGCTTACAGGAGCGTTACGCGGAGTTCCCGGCGCGATATCGGCGGCAATGGAAGCGTTGAAAGCAGGTCGGCAAATTATCGTCGCACAGGAAAATGCGGCAGAAGTGGCGCTGATTGGCGGTCAGGACTGCTTTGTTGCCACTCATCTTCTGGAAGTCTGCGCATTTCTTGAGGGAAAACAGGCGCTTCCTCTTCCTCCGCCAGAGCATTGCTCATTGCCTCTTATAACAGAGGATATAAGTGATGTGATTGGTCAGGAGCAGGGCAAGCGGGCGTTAGCGATCACTGCTGCCGGAGGGCATAATTTATTGTTTATCGGGCCACCTGGCACTGGCAAGACGATGCTTGCCAGTCGACTGAACGGTATTTTACCGCCGCTTAGCAACCAGGAGGCGCTGGAGAGTGCCGCAATCCTCAGCCTGGTCAATGGCAGTAGCATCCATAAACAGTGGCGGCGCAGGCCGTTTCGCTCGCCGCATCACAGTGCGTCGCTCACGGCGATGGTGGGAGGCGGTGCCATTCCTGCGCCGGGTGAGATCTCGCTGGCGCATAACGGCATTCTTTTCCTTGATGAACTGCCGGAGTTTGAGCGTCGCGTGCTTGATGCTCTGCGCGAGCCAATAGAATCAGGAAAAATTCATATTTCGCGTACCAGAGCCAAAATTACTTATCCTGCGCGCTTCCAGTTAATAGCAGCGATGAATCCCAGCCCTACCGGTCATTATCAGGGCAACCATAACCGCTGCTCGCCTGACCAGACGCTGCGCTATTTGGGACGCTTATCCGGCCCGTTTCTCGATCGCTTTGATCTGTCACTGGAGATCCCTCTTCCACCGCCCGGACTACTGAGCCAGCCGGTTAAACAAGGCGAGAGTAGTGAAACCGTCAGACAACATGTCATGGAGGCTCAGGAACGCCAGTTTGCAAGGCAAAACAAGCTTAATGCACGTCTTGAGGGAAGTGAGATCCGAGAGTATTGCCAGCTCAGCGCGGAGGATGCACTGTGGCTGGAGCAGACATTGACGCATCTTGGGCTTTCAATTCGCGCCTGGCAGCGCCTGCTTAAGGTTGCTCGTACTATTGCAGATATTGAGCGCTGTGAGCAACTTGAGCGTCGTCATTTACAGGAAGCGCTGGGCTACCGGGCCATCGACCGGCTGCTTATTCATCTGCAAAAGATGATGGCGTAAAAAAGGGGCTTTCGCCCCTGATTTTTAATCGTCTGACTCGGTGTAGTCTTCTGCACCTTCCATCTGCGGCTTACCGCCTGACAGGGTGTGAAAACGCTTGGGACGCTTGATACGCGTCATGTACTTGGACCACACACGTTCAGCTTCAGTGACCGGCTCGCGCTGACCACGGCAAACCGCGACGAATTGAATTTCTTCTTCAGTTACGGGTTCACGCTTACCCAAATCCAGCTCGTTAAAAGCATAACCATGACGCTCAAGCAGTTGTGCTTCTTTGATAGTGAAATCACCATGACGAGAGAATCCACGCGGGTAATATTTGTTGTCGAAATATCGATTAGTCGTCGTAAAGCTTTCCGCCATCCTACACGCTCCTAATTCTTCTGGCCGGGCTATTTATGGCGCGGAGTATTAGTTACGCTTGACAGAGTGTAAAACAAAACATTTAAATCATAACGACAAATAATTTTGCGGAGAAAGATGTGGATACGGAATTGTTAAAAACTTTTCTTGAAGTGAGCAGAACTCGCCACTTTGGTCGTGCCGCTGAGGCGCTGTACCTGACGCAGTCTGCGGTCAGTTTTCGTATTCGTCAGCTTGAGAATCAGCTTGGAGTGAATCTTTTTACCCGCCATCGTAACAATATCCGCCTGACGGCTGCGGGTGAGAAACTGCTGCCCTATGCCGAAACGCTTATGAATACCTGGCAGGCGGCCCGTAAGGAAGTCGCCAATACCTCCCGCCACAATGAGTTTTCTATAGGGGCCAGCGCCTCGTTATGGGAGTGCCTGTTGATGGACTGGCTAAGCCGTCTTTATCAGGCTCATGACGGTTTACAATTTGAGGCTCGAATTGCCCAGCGGCAGTCGCTGGTCAAGCAACTTCACGAACGGCAACTGGATCTGCTGATCACCACCGAAGCGCCAAAGATGGATGAATTTAGCAGCCAGTTGCTTGGCCATTTCACGCTGGCACTGTTTTGCGCTTCGGCGTCACGCCTGAAGACCGATCTTAATTATCTGCGTCTGGAGTGGGGGGCGGATTTCCAGCAGCATGAGCAGGGACTGATTGCCAGCGATGATATTCCCGTCCTTACCACCAGTTCAGCGGAGTTGGCCCGGCGGCAACTCGGTGCACTAAATGGCTGCACATGGCTGCCTGTAAGCTGGGCGCAGGAGAAAGGTGGCCTGCATGCGGTTACTGACAGTACTACGCTGACGCGTCCGCTGTATGCCATCTGGCTGCAAAACAGTGATAAGCAGGCGCAAATACGCGGGATCCTTGAAACCGGGGCGATCAACTAACTGACTTTTTCCGCAAGGACGCGGGAAGGGGTTCAGATGGGAAAAGGGAATTTACTGAATTTCAGGCAAAAAAAATCCTTTGCCGAAGCAAAGGATAATTTTCTGGCAGGGGCGGAGAGACTCGAACTCCCAACACCCGGTTTTGGAGACCGGTGCTCTACCAATTGAACTACGCCCCTAATTAGGGTGGCGGAACGGACGGGACTC